>NZ_CP156674.1:2400000-3600000 GCF_039851965.1 Pseudalkalibacillus hwajinpoensis
TCTATGAAGTAGGAGGCAAATACCGTCGAAATATGTAGACGTTTAACAACTTGTCAAACGCAACTGTTCATATTATTGTAGGAGGAAGGGACTACCCTCCTCCTTTTTTTAGGTGTTTTGGAGAAGAAACCTTTAGTTTCAATAGATTTGTTTGAAAATCGTAGCATAGATTGAGTAAATTTGTTTATAATGAGTGGTATGATTTTGATATAATATGATTTACTGTTTTATATTCAATGAATGTTGTTATTAAAACAAAAACGATTAGCTAGTTTTTTTAGTCGTTAGAACGATTTTTGCTCATTCGAGTGTAACATTAGAAAAAGAGCCAAAATCAAAATGTCAAACAACAGATCCTTGATTAAAGAAGCGTGTATTCAATTGAAAGGGAGTGCCGATATCATGAGTAGTTTAAAGCAACTATCAGCTGATGACATTCAAGAAACATCCATGATTGACATTATGTTTTATATCCTGCAGGATCAAAAGAAACCAGTTTCTTTCTATACACTAATGGATCAAATCGGGAAAATGAAAGGGTATAATTCTGCTGAACTTCAAGAAAGACTCGCTGAAGTTTATACAAACCTGAACACTGACGGTCGATTTGTTACACTTGGAGACAACCAGTGGGGTTTAAAAGGCTGGTATCCTGTTGAGCAATCACAGGAAGAGCTTGCAACAACAATTAAACCAAAGAAACGTAAGAAGTCTGAGGACGAACTTGGATTTGACGAAGACGCTGAAGATGATCTTGAAGATCTTGAAGTAGATGATCTAGATGATTTCGACGACGACGATTTTGATGACGATACAGAAGACTTAGACGACGATGATGATATTGATGATGACGATGATGAGGACGAGACAAAAGAAAAGAAATAATTTTTGTCGCTTCTTGACTTTCAGTAACGAAATCGGTAGAATCATTTTTGGGCTTCACCAATAAACTAATATAATTATAGATACGATATAAAAACAAAAGTGCCCCCCATTTTTGGGACAGGTGCCACTTTTGTTTTTTTGTTTTTATATAGTGATCAGTGTAACTCTTTACATGAGTCGCTGCGTAATCAGAATAAGTGAACCTTCCGTTAAGTTGATCTAATTGTAACAATCAGCATTGATTTTATTTAAAAATATAAAATCAGTCGTTTCAGATGAATCCTCTTCCTTTCTAGAAGGGCAGAATACAAACCATGAGGGGGCAGAAATATGACCACAGGTAAACAGAAGAAGTATATTTTCGTAACAGGCGGCGTTGTTTCTTCGCTAGGTAAAGGAATAACAGCAGCATCACTTGGACGTCTTTTAAAAAACCGAGGCGTGAGCGTAACGATTCAGAAGTTTGATCCATACATTAACGTCGATCCAGGGACAATGAGCCCGTATCAGCATGGAGAAGTATTTGTTACGGATGATGGTGCTGAGACTGACCTTGATCTTGGACACTATGAGCGCTTTATCGACATCAATCTGTCCAAGTACTCAAACGTAACCACAGGTAAAGTTTACTCGGCTGTTCTTCGTAAAGAGCGCCGCGGTGACTATCTTGGTGGAACAGTTCAGGTTATTCCCCACATTACAAACGAAATTAAAGAGCGTATTTTCCGAGCTGGAAACGAAACGAATGCGGACGTTGTTATTACAGAAATCGGTGGAACGGTAGGAGACATCGAAAGTCTTCCATTCCTTGAGGCGATTCGTCAGATCAAAAGCGACATTGGTAAAGAAAACGTAATGTACATTCACTGTACGCTTCTTCCTTACTTGAGAGCAGCTGGTGAAATAAAAACGAAGCCGACTCAGCACAGTGTAAAAGAGCTTCGCAGTCTTGGTATTCAGCCAAATGTAATTGTAGTGCGAGCTGAACAGCCTGTTCCTCAAGAAATGAAAGACAAGATTGCCCTGTTCTGTGACATTGATGAGCACGCCGTTATCGAAGCACAGGATGAAGACACGCTTTACAAAGTACCTCTTGAACTTCAAGCTCAAAAGCTTGATGAAATCACATGCAGCCACCTGAAGTTAAACTGTCAGGAAGCTGACATGGATGAGTGGAAAGAGCTTGTGAATAAGGTTCAGAACCTTTCAGCTAAAACTAAGATTGCTCTTGTTGGTAAGTATGTTGCTCTTCAAGATGCGTATATTTCAGTAGTTGAATCCTTAAAGCATGCAGGTTATGCATTTGATGCGGATATCGACATTAAATGGGTGAACTCTGAGACAGTAACACATGAGAACGCACATGAACTTCTTTCTGACGTTGATGGAATCCTCGTTCCTGGGGGATTTGGAGATCGCGGCATCGAAGGGAAAATCACAGCGATTCAATATGCGCGTGAAAACAAAGTTCCTTTCTTAGGAATCTGTCTTGGTATGCAGCTTGCTTCTGTTGAATTTGCGCGTAACGTATTAAACCTTGAAGGCGCTCATTCAGCTGAAATTAAGCCAACGACGAAGTATCCGATCATTGATCTTCTTCCAGAGCAAAAAGATGTGGAAGACCTTGGTGGTACCCTTCGTCTAGGATTATACCCATGTAAGCTGATTGAAGGCACAAAAGCTTACACAGCTTATAATGATGAAGTGGTGTATGAGCGTCATCGTCACCGCTATGAGTTTAGCAATCAGTATCGTGTTCAAATGGAAGAAGCAGGATTCGTCTTCTCAGGAACAAGCCCTGATGGACGTCTTGTAGAAGTGATCGAAGTGCAGGACCACCCGTGGTTTGTTGCTTCTCAATTCCACCCGGAATTTACTTCTCGCCCAACACGTCCACAGCCGCTGTTTAAAGAATTTATTGGCGCATCTATTGCTAACAATAGATAAACAGTAGCGAAGAAAAGCATCTCCTTCATGCGAAGGAGATGCTTTATTTTATTTTAGGAAAATATTTATTTTTGTATTTGATTAAAGTATCACAAAACTAGGACTTATTCCATAATGGACCTGGCGATCAGCTTTTCGAACTAGTCATTAAAAATCAAAGTCATGTTCTTCCAATATTTCCCTCGTTGTTAAGTGAAGGGCATGGTAAACGTATAGAGAAGTTAGTAAAGAGGGATACCCGATCCGTTCGCCGTCATCATTCGGAACAAGTCCTGCTGTTAAGCCTGTGTTGATATAGAAGTTCACGCTTTGTTCAAGAAGCGGATCAGCATCCTTACGAGTAGCGGAAATACCAACGACCGTAGCTCCCATTTCTTTATACTGATTCGCTCGATCGGCTGTTGTCTGATCATCATTAAATCGCGTGAATAAGATAACACAATCCTTATCAGTCAAAACCGATGGATCATGTAAAATAGCACTCGAAGGTAGCTTCTCAGTACCATAAACTGCTTCAAGAGCCGCTCCCTGAAGTTCATGCTCTCCATAGAAATAAACGGTCCCACCTCCAGTTATCGTTTGAGCAAACAGTCTCGAAATATCTTCAATGACCATCTCATGATTGTCTTGAATCCCTTTAAACTTACCCATCAACTGAGTAGTAAATATTTTAAGCATAAGACACTGCCTTTCTTTAGATAATGAAATAATTCTGAAATAGTTTTCGAATTGGTACGTTCGCGGTACTTATTATAACGCGTACAAGTATTCCTTGCGAATTACAGCCTGAAAGGTATAATCAGGAAGGGATTCACTAATTTAAAGCGAACTAATCTTATAAGACTAACCAAAAAGTAGGTGCTCACAGATGGACAAGAAAATTCTAATAGTAGATGATCAATACGGAATACGTATCCTTCTTAATGAAATCTTTCAAAAAGATGGCTATCAGACCTACCAGGCTGCAAATGGTGTTCAAGCCTTATCGATTGTTAAAAGTGAGGATCCTGACTTAGTTATCCTCGACATGAAGATTCCGGGCATGGACGGGCTTGAGATCCTAAAGCGCATTAAGAAGATGGAAGCCCGAGCACTCGTTATAATCATGACGGCTTATGGAGAATTGGATATGATCCATGAAGCGATGGATCTTGGCGCGATTACCCATTTTGCAAAGCCGTTTGATATTGACGAGATTAAAGCGGCTGTCAAAAAAGAACTTGCTGAACATTCTTAAGCTTGGATAGCGCTTACATAAACAAATCCCGTTAAATCAGGCTTTTTCCCTTCTTTTATAAAAGTGATATGCTATAATAGAACCGTGTTTTTGGATAGTTTGTAGAAGAGATTAATTGGATTCAGATTAACCTCAAATTCTTAAAGCGGGACATACATAAAATAACGTTGTTTGTGCCATCTTGAAGAAGAAAGTTTTTTCTGGATGTATCTGCATGCTCCATTGACAGGTATTTGTTATTAAGATGTTCCAGGTAACAATCTGGAGATTTTAAATTATATTGAGGAGGATTTATTATGCCTTTAGTTTCTATGAAAGAAATGCTCGACAAAGGTAAAGCAGAAGGCTACGCAGTTGGCCAATTTAACCTTAACAACCTTGAGTTCACTCAAGCGATCCTGCAAGCTGCACAAGAAGAGAAGTCACCAGTTATTCTTGGTGTTTCTGAAGGTGCTGCTCGTTACATGGGCGGATTCAAAACAGTTGTGAAATTGGTTGAAGCTCTTATGGAAGAGTACAAGGTTACAGTTCCAGTTGCGATTCACCTTGACCATGGTTCTAGCTTCGAGAAGTGTATGCAAGCGATCAACGCTGGCTTTACTTCTGTTATGATTGATGGTTCTCACTTCCCTCTAGACGAAAACATCGCTCTTACTTCTAAAGTTGTTGAAGCTGCACATGCAGTTGGTGTTTCTGTTGAAGCTGAGCTTGGACGCATTGGCGGACAAGAAGATGACTTAATCGTTGACGATGCTGAAGCTGCTTACGCAATTCCAGAAGAATGCGAGCGCCTAATTAACGAAACTGGTGTAGATTGCTTCGCACCTGCACTTGGTTCTGTACACGGCCCTTACAAAGGTGAACCTAACCTTGGCTTCGACCGTATGGAAACAATCAGTAAAATGACTGGTGTTCCTCTCGTACTTCACGGTGGTACTGGTATTCCAACAAACGACGTGAAAAAAGCAATCACTTTTGGACATGCTAAAATCAACGTGAACACTGAGAGTCAACTTTCTTCTGCTAGAGCAGTTCGTTCTGTTCTTGAAGAGAAACCAGACCTTTACGATCCACGTAAATATATGGGACCAGCACGCGACGCGATTAAAGAAACAGTTATCGGTAAAATGCGTGAGTTCGGTTCTTCAAACAAAGCATAAACTTCTTAAATCGGATTATCAAAACCGCTCGATCCCGAGCGGTTTCTGATTTCCGTTTTTATTTCCCCCTACCAACTACATTTAGACTATTTTTCATTTAATTTAAAATCAAATCAGCTCACGCAAAACAAAATATGTTAAAATTTTTCTCGTAAACGCTTTCTAAATTAAAGGAGGACGAACACAATGAAAATTTTCATAGATTCTGCCAATCTGAATGATATTAAAGAAGCTCACGATATGGGTGTTGTTGCTGGAGTTACGACAAATCCATCGCTTGTGATGAAGGAAAAAGTAAACTTCCATGATCGTCTAAGAGAAATTACAAGCCTCGTATCTGGATCTGTCAGTGCTGAAGTCGTATCGATGACGGCTGAGGAAATGATTGAAGAAGGCAAACAGCTTGCTGAAATCGCTCCGAACATTACAGTGAAGGTGCCAATGAATCGTGAAGGGATGAAGGCAGTTAAAGCATTCTCTGAAGCGGGCATTAAAACAAACGTAACGCTTGTGTTCTCTGCGAATCAAGCATTGCTTGCCGCTCGTGCTGGTGCTTCTTACGTTTCACCATTCCTTGGACGTCTTGATGATATTGGTCAAAATGGCCTAGATCTTATCTCTGAAATCTCTGAGCTATTCGCAGTACATGGGATTGAGACTGAAATCATTGCTGCATCGATTCGTCATCCAATGCATGTAACGGAAGCTGCTCTTCGTGGCGCTGATATCGGTACAATGCCGTTAAAAGTTGTTCTACAAATGCTAGAACATCCGCTGACTGATAAAGGAATTGATCAGTTTCTCTCCGATTGGGAAGAAGCAAAAAAAGAGATGGAATAACAAGAACAAATTGGCATGAACTTCCTGTTTTTGCCCATACTATTCTTAAGAAGTATCAAATTTCGACATCGCCATAGAAATAAGATACGGACGAAGAAGGGAGACCATTATGGAAAAGTTAATGATCGCTGGAGGTCACCGCCTGAGTGGAACCGTTCAAGTGAGTGGTGCCAAGAATAGCGCGGTTGCATTAATCCCGGCGGCTATTTTAGCAGACTCCACCGTCACGATTGATCATTTACCGAACATTTCTGATGTGGGAATTCTCCGGGATCTTCTTGAAGAAATCGGAGGCCAGGCTGAACTGAACGGAAATACATTAACTGTGAATCCACAGGACATGATTGCGATGCCACTACCGAATGGAAAAGTGAAAAGGCTTCGTGCCTCTTATTACTTAATGGGGGCGATGCTCGGTCGTTTTAAGAAAGCAGTTATCGGCCTACCGGGCGGATGTAATCTTGGCCCACGCCCGATTGACCAGCATATTAAAGGCTTTGAGGCGCTCGGTGCAAAAGTAACCAATGAGCAGGGTGCCATTTATCTCCGTGCTGATGAGTTAAAAGGTGCGCGCATATACCTTGACGTTGTGAGTGTTGGGGCAACTATAAACATTATGCTTGCAGCAGTACGTGCAAAAGGGCGGACAGTTATTGAAAATGCAGCAAAAGAGCCCGAGATTATTGACGTTGCTACGCTCCTTTCAAGCATGGGTGCGAAAATAAAAGGAGCTGGAACAGACGTTATTCGAATTGATGGTGTGGACGAGCTCAGCGGCTGCTATCATTCGATCATTCCCGACCGGATCGAGGCGGGTACATATATGATCATGGCAGCTGCGATGGGTGACGAAGTTGTGATTGATAATGTCATATCCCAGCACCTTGAATCACTTATAGCAAAGCTTCGTGAAATGGGTGTGAAAGTGGAGACAAATGAAGATCAAGTGTACATTCGCTCACCGCGTGAAGGATGGACAGGCGTAGATTTAAAAACTCTTGTATACCCGGGCTTCCCGACCGATTTACAACAGCCTTTTACTTCGCTCCTAACCAATGCAGATGGCAGTAGCATCGTAACAGATACGATCTATGGTGCAAGATTTAAGCATATTGACGAGCTTCGTAGAATGGGTGCAAATGTGAAGGTGGAAGGCCGTTCTGCCATTATTAATGGGGCAGTAAAACTCCAGGGTGCCAAAGTTCGTGCCTCAGATCTACGGGCAGGAGCAGCACTAGTTGTTGCTGGACTGATGGCTGAAGGGATTACAGAAGTATCTGGACTTGAGCACATTGATCGCGGCTATGAGCGACTTGTCGAAAAACTAAGCAATCTCGGTGCGAGAGTTTGGCGTGAGAAGTTGGATCAGGAAGAGTTGAAAGAAGTAGAAAGTTCTTAATATAACAGACATTAGGCGGTGTAAACCGCCCTTCTGTCATCTTTTCGTGTAAGCGTTTAAATAAAGAGATTGTGCGAATTGGGGGAGAGCATTATGGAAAGAAGTTTATCGATGGAACTGGTCAGGGTTACAGAAGCTGCCGCACTTGCTTCAGCCCGTTGGATGGGGAGAGGTAAGAAAGAAGAAGCAGACGACGCTGCGACAACAGCTATGAGAGACGTGTTTGATACAGTGCCAATGAAAGGAACAGTCGTTATTGGGGAAGGCGAAATGGACGAAGCGCCAATGCTTTATATCGGCGAGAAGCTAGGCACAGGTTATGGTCCTCGCGTAGATGTGGCTGTAGACCCTCTTGAAGGAACGAACATTGTTGCTGCCGGAACATGGAATGCCCTCGCTGTACTAGCAGTGGCTGATCACGGTAACCTGTTGCATGCTCCAGATATGTACATGGATAAAATCGCAGTTGGACCAGAAGCAGTTGGCAAAATCGATATTAACGCTTCCGTGCTCGATAACCTGAAAGCAGTTGCAAAAGCAAAAGGAAAAGACATTGAAGACTGTGTGGCGGTCATATTAGACCGTAAGCGCCACGAAAAGATTATAGAAGAAGTTCGCTTTGCAGGAGCTAGAATCAAATTGATCTCAGACGGTGACGTTGCTGCTGCTATTAACACAGCGTTCGAAGACACCGGTGTTGATATTTTATTTGGATCCGGTGGCGCCCCTGAGGGTGTCCTTGCTGCTGTAGCTTTAAAATGCCTCGGCGGTGAAATTCAAGGAAAGTTACTTCCACAGAATGATGAAGAGTTGCACAGATGTAAGGAAATGGGCATTGATGACATTTCGCGAGTGCTTTATATGGAGGATCTCGTTAAAGGCGACGATGCTATTTTTGCCGCTACGGGCGTAACAGATGGCGAATTATTAAAGGGTGTAAGATTCAAGGGAACAGCAGGAACAACACAATCTGTTGTTATGCGTGCAAAGTCAGGAACAGTTCGTTTTATTGACGGAAAGCATAGTTTGAAAAAGAAACCAGACCTCGTCATTAGACCTTAAATCAACGCTAAGTGAACACGGATCTCTCTTTTCAAGTTGAATATTCGTAGAGAATCTGGTAAAACTATAAGGTGCTGTATTATTTCAGCTAAACTTAACAAAGAAATCAAAGTTGTTAATAAATATATTGAAAGTATGATTTTTGGCTCATTCGCCCTGCGTTTCGTCTTCACAGTGCGGAAATGGGCTGGAAATCAACAAGGCACATGAACAAACCTAGGAATTCAGAGTAACGATTGCTAAGCAACACCTTCGTTGTGCACTTCCTCTACTCTCACTTAAGAGATGCCTGAATGGATCACATACTAGCCTCTCACAGGATCTCAACAACTCTTTCTCTCTTTCTTACTATTCACAAGTAAAATTGGTTAAATTCACCTTTTTGCTCTTGTTTTCTTATGTATTCACCGGGGTAAAACCTATTATTATATAAAAAGTGTGGTGTCAACATGGCAGTAAATTTATCAGAATTAGAACAAATGACATTAAAAGAACTGTATGAGCAGGCAAGGCTTTATAAAGTCTCTTATTATAGCAAGTTGAACAAGAGAGAGCTTGTTTTTGCCATCTTAAAAGCTCAAGCAGAACAGAGCGGTCTTCTTTTCATGGAAGGAATACTCGAAATCATTTCATCAGAAGGATTTGGCTTTCTAAGGCCAATCAATTACTCATCAAGTGCAGAGGATATTTACATTTCTGCATCTCAGATTCGCAGGTTTGATTTACGTAACGGAGACCGCGTTTCAGGAAAAGTACGTCCACCAAAAGAGAATGAGCGCTATTATGGACTCTTACACGTTGCTGCCGTAAACGGAGAAGACCCTGATTCCTCGAAGGAACGCGTCCATTTCCCTGCGCTTACACCGCTCTATCCTGAGAGACGAATGAATTTTGAAAACAAATCGGGAAGTCTTTCAACACGTATTATTGATATGATTGCACCGGTTGGCTTTGGACAACGTGGATTAATTGTCGCTCCTCCAAAAGCTGGTAAAACAATGTTGCTAAAAGAAATTGCGAACAGTATAACAACGAATCATCCTGAAACAGAGCTCATTGTTCTTCTCATTGATGAGCGTCCTGAGGAAGTGACGGATATTGAACGTTCTGTAGATGGCGATGTTGTGCATTCAACGTTTGATGAAACGCCAGATAACCACATCAAAGTAGCTGAGCTTGTCCTTGAACGTGCAATGCGCCTTGTTGAGCATAAGAAAGACGTTGTCATTCTTCTGGATAGTATTACACGTCTCGCAAGAGCCTATAACCTTGTTATCCCGCCAAGTGGACGTACGCTTTCAGGTGGTATTGACCCGGCAGCCTTCCATCGTCCTAAACGATTCTTTGGTGCTGCTCGTAACATTGAAGAAGGCGGAAGTTTAACGATTCTTGCTACGGCGCTAGTCGAAACAGGTTCACGTATGGATGATGTTATTTATGAAGAATTTAAAGGAACAGGCAACATGGAGCTCCATCTTGATCGCCGTCTTGCTGAACGTCGCGTCTTTCCAGCAATTGACATTCGTCGTTCTGGTACTCGTAAAGAGGAATTACTTCTTCCAAAAGAACAGCTTGAAATGCTCTGGACGATTCGTAAGAGCATGGATGATTCGTATGAATTTGTTGACAATTTCTTGAAACGACTTAAGAAAACGAAGGCAAATAGTGAGTTTTTCGATCTGTTTGAGAAGGAAAAAAGCGGTTCTTCCCGCTAATCATTTAACTGAATAAGTCTGTTCATGGCCAATTGCATTGTATGAATCTCCCTGCTATAATACTTCTATGTGTGCAGAAGCTAGAAGGCTTTCGGGCTTTCTAGCTTCAGATAACTCTGGTTCCTCAGGGATCAGGGCGGAAGGAGATGAAATTCATGAAACAAGCAATTCATCCTGGTTATGAAACAATCACTGTTAAGTGTGCTTGCGGTAACGAATTCGAAACTGGTTCTACAAAACAGGACGGCGTCAGCGTAGAGGTCTGCTCTGAGTGTCACCCGTTCTATACTGGACGTCAGAAGTTTAATGACGCTGGTGGACGTGTAGATAAGTTTAGAAGAAAATACAACCTTAAAGGTTAATAATAAAAACAGGCAAGTGTTACTTTCTTGCCTGTTTTTTTAACACTATAAGTTTGGCTCATTTCCACCGTTCGAGGAAGAAACGATTAGAGCAAATGAATTTGCTCACTCGTTTCTTCTCCAAACGTCTAATGAGCCAAAAATCGTGATAGCGAATAATAATTCCTCTATACATTTAGAATCGTTAATTAGAAAATGAATGAAAGTATAAGCAATAAACAAAGATAAAGGCTGTTGCCACAGAGAGGGCATTAGTGATTTTTAATGCCTATGCTGGAGAAAGGAGAAGCGGTTGCATGCATGTGATGAAACACAACGGCTGGATTGAGGTTATTTGCGGGAGTATGTTCTCCGGGAAGTCAGAAGAGTTAATCCGACGAGTGAAAAGAGCGACTTACGCAAAACAAAAAGTCCAGGTGTTCAAACCCAAAATTGATAACAGATACAGTGAAGAATCTGTTGTGTCTCATAACGGAATGTCAGTCATTGCTGTTCCGGTTGATCATTCAATAGCGATCCTTGACCGCGTCTCAGAAGATACGGATATGGTGGCGATTGATGAGGTTCAGTTTTTTGATAATGGAATTGTAGAGGTTGCCCAGCAGCTTGCTGATGAAGGTGTACGTGTGATCGTGGCTGGCCTTGACCAGGATTTCCGTGGGCAGGCATTTGGACAGGTCCCCGAGCTTCTAACGATTGCGGAATCTGTAACGAAGCTACAGGCGATCTGTGTTGTATGTGGGTCTCCAGCAAGCAGGACACAGCGTTTGATTGATGGCAAACCTGCTCACTTCGAAGATCCCATTATCCTTGTAGGGGCATCAGAATCATATGAACCACGCTGCCGTCATTGCCATAAAGTACCTGGTAAACCAACTGCAAGAGATAAACAGCAAGAAGGAATATCTAATGAAGTCCGATGAGTCGGGCTTCTTTTTTTATACTTTAAGAATAGCATCTCCATGTTTTATGATCTATGATCTAGCTGCAGTGACCAGGTCCTCGATCGCTTCACCTCACAAATCGAACACAATGAACGTGTTCAATTTGTGAGGCTCTAGCGCTTGTCGGACCTAAACCGTCACTTCCGCTTTTCTATATTTTAACTGCTTTATAGTTGAAGCAATTGGACACCTTAAGGTCAGGAGGTGACTGATGTATGAAAGTTTTTTCTTGTATGATGATGGTGTTTGTTCTCGTTGCGTCTGCCTGTTCGCCACTTAAGCCGCCTGAAGCGAATGGCCAGGGGGGAGAGGGACAGGAGTTGAATTCGGATATTAATCTGAATCCTCAATCCTATCGGAATATGGCAGTAGAGAAGCCGACAATTAGTGATGATCAGGATAAAATTCGAGAAGTGGTTGAGGCAGAAGGATTTAATGCCGGAGCAGTTTCAATTACGGGGAATCATGCCTGGGTGAATGTGAAATTTAAAAATGACAAGAATGTGAGTGAGCAAAAGAAAATCCTGGCCACAAAAATTTATAATGCGGTTCCACGTTATAAAATTCATGTTCGAGCACGATAAAACCCTCTCCGCTGGAGAGGGTTTTAATGTCTCAAGTTTAATGCTGGGCGCGTCGCGCGGCCTGTTGCAATGGATCCCATACGCTGTTATAAGGTGGAGCATAGGCAAGATCAAGATCTTCAATGTCATGAAGCGTCATCTGATGGTAAAGCGCTGTTGCGAGCACGTCAACCCGTTTATCGACGCCATATTTTCCGATGAATTGACCACCGAGAATGCGTTCGTTATCATCACGGAAAATAATCTTTACACGAAGTTCCCTTGCCTCCGGATAGTATCCTGCAATGTCCGTTGCATCTGTTGCACAGCTCTTGAACGGCAGGTTTAATTCCTCTGCTTCTTTCGTTGAGAGGCCGGTACGTCCAAGCGTTAAACCGAAGAACTTGATAACGGATGTACCGACAATGCCTTTAAACGTATTAGGCTGTCCAATGATGTTCAGGCCGGCAATACGCCCTTGCTTATTGGCCGTAGTACCGAGCGGAACGAAGTCATCTCGTTCCTTTACACGGTGGAAGTGCGTGGCACAGTCCCCGGCTGCGTAGATGTCCTCTTTGCTTGTTTGCATATAGCGGTTAACCTGAATCGCGCCATTTTGCCTTGTATGAAGAGCACATTCTTTTAGAAAATCAGTATTTGGTTTTACACCGACTGAGACTAATACAAGATCGGCGTCATATTCGCCTTTGTCCGTTACAATTTTTTTCACGCGGGTGTCTCCTTTAAAGGATTGAACACCTTCGTTGGTATGCACTGAAACCTCGTTCCGCTCTGCCTCCTCATGGATTAATTCAGCCATATCCTCATCGAAAATACTTGCAAGATGTGCCCCTAGTTCAATAATCCGTACATTTTTACCGAGCTCTCTGAACGTTTCAGCCATTTCAAGACCGATATAACCGCCACCAATGACAGCTACGTTTTTGACTGATTCATCGAGATCTGAAATGACTTTTTCAGCATCGGGTATGGTTTTTAATGTATGTATTCCCTCAAGCTCAATTCCATCCCAGTCCGGTTTAACTGGACTGACGCCTGTCGCAATTAAAAGCTTATCGTAGTTTTCCGAAAAGGCTTTACCTGTTTGAAGATTCTTCCCGGTTACGATTTTCTTCTCAGCATCAACGCTAGTGACCTCGTGATAGACCCTCGCATCAATTCCATATTTATCACGGAACGTTTCAACTGATCTTGCAATTAACTTATCGGAGGATTCGATCTTTCCGCTAATCACGTACGGAAGCCCACACTGACCATAAGAGTAAATATTTCCTTTTTCAAGTGTGACGACCTCTGCTTCCTCATCATTCCGAATAATTTGCATTGCTGCGCTCATTCCTGCAGCGTCACCGCCAATAATCACAATTTTCATATGCCAACAGCACCTTTCAACAATCGTTTCTTCTATAAAGTTTACCCTTATTAAAAGAAGTTCAAGCAGTTTTTGCTTTTGACGGGGTAAATATCCTATACTATAATTAGAATGTTATGCAACGAAAACGAGGTGAAAGATCTTGTTAGACCGTTTAGAAATTGTAGAAGAACGTTATGATAAGTTAAATCAGTTGTTAAGTGATCCTGAAGTCATTAATGACACAACTAAACTCCGCGAATATTCCAAGGAGCAGTCAAGCCTTGAGGAAACCGTGCAAGTTTATCGTGAATATAAGGAAATCCTTCAAGGTATTAAAGATGCGAAAGCGATGCTAGAAGAAGAAAAAGATGCAGAAATGCGTGAAATGGTAAAAGCAGAGCTTTCTGAGCTTACTCCTCAAGAAGAAGAGTATGCTGAGCGTCTAAGAGTCCTTCTCCTTCCGAAAGATCCGAACGATGATAAGAACGTTATTATTGAAGTTCGTGGAGCTGCTGGTGGAGACGAGGCGGCCCTATTTGCTGGCGATCTTTATAAAATGTACAGCCGTTTTGCTGAAATGCAGGGTTGGAAGTCTGAAGTCATTGAGTCCAGCTCAACTGAGCTAGGCGGTTTTAAGGAAATTATCTTCATGATTAATGGAGACGGAGCTTACTCCAAAATGAAATATGAAAACGGCGCGCACCGTGTTCAGCGTGTTCCATCAACGGAATCAGGTGGCCGAATTCATACTTCAACAGCAACAGTTGCTGTTCTCCCTGAAGCAGAAGAAGTGGAAGTTGAAATTCACGACAAAGATGTTCGTGTTGATACCTTTACTTCAAGCGGACCTGGCGGACAGAGTGTTAACACCACGATGTCAGCTGTTCGTTTAACACATTTACCAACAGGTGTGGTTGTTTCCTGTCAGGATGAAAAGTCACAAATTAAGAACAAAGAAAAAGCGATGAAGGTTCTTCGTGCTCGTGTTTACGATAAGTTCCAGCAGGAAGCACAGAAAGAGTACGATGATAACCGTAAATCAGCCGTTGGTACAGGGGACCGCTCAGAGCGAATCCGTACGTACAACTTCCCACAAAATCGTGTAACAGATCACCGTATTAACCTCACGATTCAAAAGCTCGATCAAATTCTTCAAGGGAAGATGGATGAATTTATCGATGCGCTTATTACGGAAGAACAAACACGATTGATGGCGGAAGCTGGAGAGTGACCTTATGACGACTGTATTCGAAGCCCTTAACTGGGCTTCTTCTTTTTTAGAATCCCATGGCAGAGAAGCATCTGCAGCAGAATGGCTTATGAAGCATGAGCTTGATGTATCCCGTACAGAGCTATTGCTCATGCTGAGAGACGACATGCCTGACTATGAGATATTTCAGGATAAAATACGTAAGCATGCAGGTGGTATTCCTGTTCAGCATATTGTGGAAAAAGAAGAGTTTTACGGCAGAATGTTTCGCGTTAATCATCACGTGCTTGTGCCCCGTCCTGAAACAGAAGAGCTAGTGGAAGGTATTCTTTCCCGTGTGCGAAAACTATACCCTGATCCAGCAGGTGTATCGATCGCAGATATTGGAACAGGTAGCGGGGCGATTGCAATCAGCCTTGCTCTTGAATTAAACAATAGCGATGTCACGGCTGTTGACCTTTCTGAACAAGCGCTCCAAGTAGCGAAAGAAAATGCCGGGTTTCTTCGAGCGCCAGTGGCGTTTTTGCATGGTGACTTGCTTGCGCCATTAGCAGGCCGCAAGCTGGATATTGTGGTATCTAACCCACCTTACATCTCAGAAAAAGATTATCAGGCGCTGGATCCCCTGGTACGTGACCATGAACCGATGCAGGCACTTGTTGGAGGCGAAGATGGCTATGACTTGTATCGTCGTCTAGCAGCCGATCTTCCAGCCGTTATGGCGAGTCCAGGATTAATTGGTTTTGAAGTAGGAGAAAAGCAGGCGAGAACGGTTGCCCGGATGCTCGAAGTGTCCTTTGTAGATCGCATTCAGGTCGAAGTTGTGAAGGACATCAGCGGCAAGGAGCGAATGGTTTTTGGTATCGTAAACTAGTCCCGTCGAAATAGCTCGCATTCTGATGAAGAGTTCTACGTTTAGAACGTTGTATTCTGGCCAGAATGAGAGCTAGAAGGGACGGGATACAAGATGAATCAAAAAGGACTTATAAATCTATTAATCTCCATTTTTATTCTTGCTTCAAGTCTCCACAGTTCGGAAGCTGCTTTAGCAAACCAGCAGGTAATTCCAGACGAAGCGATTCGTCTTCGCATTTTAGCAAACAGCAATAGTGAGGAAGATCAGATGGTGAAGCGTCGCATTCGTGATCAGGTGAATGAATCAATCAACGAATGGGTTGCCGATTTAACTTCGATTGAAGCGTCAAGAACTGTTATTAAAAATCATTTAGATGAAATTAACAAAATCGTAGAAACAGAGCTTAAAGGAATCGGAAGCAATGATTCATTTCGTGTAACGTTCGGAGAAGTCGCATTCCCAACAAAGCTGTATGGCGAATTTGTTTATCCGGCGGGTGACTATGAGGCTGTGCTAATTAAGATTGGAGAAGGTCTTGGGGATAATTGGTGGTGTGTGTTATTCCCACCTCTTTGTTTCCTTGATTTCTCGAATGGTGATGCGGTACAGGCTGAGGAAGAAACAGCTCCTGCTGAGCCTTCTGAAGAAGTTGAAGTGGACTTCTTTCTTGTGAAAATCATTGATGCGATCACAGATTGGTTCAAAGGCCTTTTCAATTAATTGGTCTATCATCCTCCTTTCACGCATAAGTCGTTAGTAGAACGAGTTTATGCTTATAAAAAGGCGGAGGAGGATGATTGATTTGTTCCTTGTAAGAAAAGCAACAGCTGCAGATGAAACAGCGGTTTTTAATATTGTAAAACAGTCTGGCCTTGAAGTGGACGGGCTTCCTGATATTGAATCGTTTCTTATTGCTGAAACGGAAACAAAAGAGCTGTTTGGTGTCATTGGTCTTGAAACGTTTGAAGCTTCAGGACTTCTTCGGGCACTGGTGTTAAACCGTTCCGAGTCAACCTCAGAACGGTTGCTTCGTTTCTTTGAACAGGTGATTCAATTCTCTAAGAAATGCCAATTGGACGAGTTGTATCTCACATCAAACGAAGAATCGTTGTTCTTTCAAGTTTTTGGTTTTTCGACAATTACCCATGAGGAACTTCCGATTCATATGAAGAACAACAGGTTATTCACAGATCAAGCAAATGAGCGGGTGATTATGCGAAAGCAGCTTCAATAGGGCAAATCATCAACATTGTTATACACAGATCGAACGTATGTTATCCACATTATGTGGATGGATAATAGTTGAAGGCGCGAAAGCGTTTTTAAGAATTGTGTAGAATTCTGTGGAATAACCTCTTATTATCCCGAAATAAGCGGGTTTATAAGCTATTAACGCGTAAGAGGGTGAATAATGTGGAAGGTATCCACACAAATGTTTGGTATGTGGATGAAAATGTGGATATAGAAAAATATTATCCACAGATTGTGGAAGCAGCAGAATGTTTGAAGCGAGATGAGGTCGTTGCTTTCCCAACGGAAACGGTCTATGGACTTGGCGGGAATGCATTATCTGACCGGGCAGTGGCCAAAATTTTTGAGGCAAAAGGTCGTCCGGCTGATAATCCGCTGATCGTGCACGTTGCTTCTCGTCCACATGTGGAAAAGTTAGTTACTATGATTCCGAAGCAAGCCGATGAACTGATGAAAGCTTTCTGGCCAGGACCATTAACGATTGTTTTACCGGGAGGGCAGAGCGTTGCTTCAAATGTGACAGCTGGACTCGAGACGGTCGCAATTAGAATGCCTGATCATCCAGTCGCGCTTGCTCTATTAAAAGCGGCGAATTTGCCACTTGCTGCTCCAAGCGCAAACTTATCTGGAAAGCCAAGTCCAACAACAGCTCAGCACGTGATTCATGATTTAAGTGGTCGCATTGCAGGGGTTGTTGACGGAGGCTCAACCGGTGTTGGGCTTGAGTCTACTGTCGTTGACTGTTCAGGCGATGTAGTTACGATTCTTAGACCCGGGGGCGTGACAAAAGAACAGCTTGAAGAGGTTGTTGGCAAAGTGAACATTGATCCAGCTCTGAGTGATGACGGTCATCAACCGAAATCGCCGGGTGTGAAATATAAGCACTATGCACCATCTGCTCCAGTAACGCTTGTGGATGGTTCAAAACCCTATCTGCAAAGCATTGTGGATAAACAGAGAGAAGAAGGATTTAAAGTAGGGATTATTGCAACAGAAGAGTCGAAAGCATTTTATCATGCCGATCTTGTGATCCCCTGTGGAACAAGAAATGACCTCGTTTCAGTTGCAAACCGTTTATATGATGTTCTAAGGAAGTTTGATGAATCAGATGTAGATGAAATTTATAGTGAAGTGTTTACACATGAAGGGGTAGGAGCGGCGGTGATGAACCGTTTAACCAAAGCTGCTAGCAATCGTGTAATCAAAGAATAAAGCAAAAACCCGCTCAAGGAATCTTGAGCGGGTTTTCTAATTCATCTAACAATGTTTCTTTTGAACAAATTCCTCAACCATTGCATTCGTTACAAACATACGTGTCGGAATGCTGCCTTGCTTCGCTAGCTCGTTGATCTGAGCAGAAAGTTCGTTAATTCGGTCAGTTGTAAAAGGTTTGCCTGCCTGACAAAGTTCGACCGCACGTGTAATGGCTGCTTCTCGTTCCTTATCTAGTTGAACAAATAAGTTAATTTGCCGGTTTTTTTGGCGAAGCTGTTGTGAAATCCCTTTGTGAACGCTCATATTATGGTTTCCTCCAATGTGGCTCGTTTCTTAATAACTACCCTTAAGGAGCCTTTCGTAATCTATTATTCATTCTTTCTCTTCTATTTTCAAGAGAACGTGCATAAAAGTTGAATAGCACGTCCCGAGGGGGAGATGAAATGATTTCCAGTGCATTAATTGGAGAGCTTGCGACATTAAGCTTAATGGCTTTTGCTCTCGGTATGGATGCTTTTTCTGTTGGACTCGGTATGGGAATGATCCCACTTCGTCTTCGTCAAATCGCAAAAATAGGAGCTGTGATCGGCCTGTTCCATATGGGAATGCCACTTGGCGGAATGATGATTGGACGCCTTTTATCCGTACATTTCGGCACAATCGCTACTATGATTGGTGGAGGACTATTGCTTATGCTTGGATTACAGATGGCCGCATCTTCACTCTCTTCGAATGATAAACCATTTGTGACACCAATCGGTATTGGTCTCTTATTATTTTCGGTAAGCGTTAGCCTCGACAGCTTCTCGGTTGGCTTGAGTCTCGGCATTTATGGCGCAAGAGTAGTGGTTACCATTCTTTTATTTGGACTGATCAGCATGTTCCTAACGTGGGCCGGGTTAATGATGGGGAGAAAGTTCCGTAACTGGGTCGGCTCCTACAGTGAGCTTCTTGGCGGCTGCATTCTCTTTGGTTTTGGACTGAAACTCCTGATCATCTAGATGAGAGGGAGGTTTTATTACGAAATCGCGGATATACGTCTCATTTAGAGCAAAGTAAGGGCTGCTAGAGCACATGAAGGTCCCAGCAGCCTTAGCTTCCTACTCAGTAACCCCTTGTAATAACCTCGCATATGGCGAATCAGCAGGAAGCATAATCACCGTTTCATCGTTCAGTGTTGTTTTATAAGACTCAAGCGTACGATATAGCTCATAAAACTCCGGATCCTGACTGAATGCGTTGTTGTAAATTTTCGCAGCTTTTGATTCACCTTCAGCTCGAATTTCCTGAGCATCTGCGTCGGCTTTAGCAAGAATCGTATCTACTTCTTTATCTGTTTCCGCTTTAATACGATCAGAGTCAGCGTCACCCTGTGAAAGGTATTCCTGTGCTTTCGATTCCCGTTCAGATATCATCCGTTGGAAGACAGATTGCTCGTTCGCATCTGGAAGGTCGGTCCGTTTCATGCGAACATCGGTCACCTGGATTCCGTAAGCATCACGTTCTAACAGTTTATTCACCCGTTCGCGAACACGGTCATTAAAATTTCCCCGATTAGACTTTTCCTCATTAATAATTTCGTCATACTCTAATTGACCAAGCTCTGAACGAATCACAGAAAAAATGAATTCTCCCATTTTCGCCTCAGCATTTTCAATCGTTCTTGCATTACTAATCATATCCTGGGGATCACTAACCGACCAGACGGCATAGTTATCGACGGTCATTCGCTTTTTATCTTTAGTAGTAATCTCTTCTGGATTCACATCATAAAGCATTTGGTATTTCGGAAGCGTTGTAATCGACTGAATAAATGGAATCTTAAATTTCAATCCTGGCTTTGTTTCAATTTTCACAACGTCACCAAATTGACGAATTACCTTGTATTCTCCTTCTTTTACAATGAAAACGGTACTAAAAATGCCACCGATGATGATGAGAAGGAGGACGATGAGCAATCCAGTTTTAACAACTTTACCTGGATTCATTTTGCGCCTATGTTCATCCATATTAAAAACGTTTTGATCACTCATTCGTTTCACTTCCCTTCGGCTTTTCATTCTCGGTTTTTTTCTCCGCTGGCTGAATCGGCAAATACTTTACTGTGTCGCCGCCTTCGTCCATAATGTAAATCTTCGTATCAGGCAGGACCTCTTCAAGTGTTTCCAAAATTAGTCTTTGTTTGGTGATATCTGGATTGTTCTTGTATTCGTTATAAAGGGCGTTGAACGTCGCGACATCCCCGCGGGCCTGCTCAATTCGCTGTGCTTTGTCACCTTTTGCTTTTGAAATACGCGCATCCTTTTGTCCTTCAACAACGTTTAATTCCTGGTTTTTGTATTTCCTTGCCCCATAGATCGTCGTTTCCTTCTGTTCACGTGCGTCAACTACGTTTGTAAATGCTTTACGAACCTCATCATTCGGAAGTTCAACATCCTGTAGTTTCACATCAAGTATGGAGATGCCAATTTCGTAGCGGTCGATTAAATCTGTCAGCAGATCACGGACGTTTCCTTCGATTTCAGCCTTCCCGGATGTGAGCGCTTCATCTATTTCTGAGCTTCCGATGACACCTCTTAAGGAAGCGGAGGTGGCATTATATAGAATTTCTTTTGGTTCATCTGAATAGTAGAGATACTGCTTCGGATTCGTAATTCTCCATTGAACTACAAGGTCCGCGAGAACAATGTTCTCATCTCCAGTAACCATTTTCGTTTCCTCTGGATAATCAACGATTTTGCCATCTTCTTCATCATAGCCAAACGTCAAACTGAATGTTTCTCTCGGTAAAACATCTACCTGCTGAATTGGCCATGGGAGTTTGAAGTGGAGGCCGGCATCGCTAATCTCTTCATCTACTTTCCCAAATGTCATGATCACCGCCTGCTCTGACTCATCAACGGTGTACCAGCTTGTAACGAGAATAACTCCTAGGAGTAGAAATAGTACAACGGCCCCTGCAATAACTGCGATTTTTCTTTGCGACATGTGACTTCCCCCCTTGATTTTCTTCTAACGAGTATTACGTGCAGATGACAAAAAGGTTTCAAGAATTTCATATTTTTTCACATTTGTTCTGTTGGATTAGAGGGTGGATTTATCCCCCTGCATCTTTCATAATAAGGAAGGAAGGGAAGTGGACATGGTGAGAGTTGTATTTATATGCACAGGAAACACATGCCGCAGTCCAATGGCGGAAGTGATATTAAAAAATAGAAGCGAGAACATTGAAGTGAAGTCAGCAGGTGTGTTTGCGGCGAACGGGGCTCCGGCCAGCCATCAGGTGGAAACTCTTTTAACAGAGAAGAAGCTAGCTTTCACACATCGCGCTCAAATGCTTGATCGACAGCTTGCAGAATGGGGAGACATTCTTCTCACGATGACGAGTAGCCATAAGGCACTTGTTCTGCGAGATTTTCCAGATCTTGCTGACAAAGTCTATACATTGAAAGAGTACGCGGTGGATGAGGAAAAGTATGATGAGTATCAGCAAAAAGCAGCTGAGATCGAAATGAAGCGAGCGGCTTTTTCACATGATGTAACGAGCTTTGAAGGAGAAGAAGAACGCGTGAAGAGAAATGAGTTTGAAGCAGCTCTGACCAGGGATCTTGATGAATTGAGAGAGCTTGAGGATCAATTGCCTTCAATGGATATTTCTGATCCCTTTGGTGGTACAATTGAGCAGTATCGGGAAACCTATCATGAAATTGAAGCAGCGGTAGACCGAATGTTGGAACGGATGAATAGAGAAAACGGCCTGGAGGGATAGAAATGAAAGTAGCAATTGGAGCAGATCATGCTGGGGTAAACATTAAAGGGGACATCATCAATGTAATCAAGGAACTCGGGATGGAAGTAATTGATCTTGGCTGCGATTGTAATGATTCGGTTGATTACCCCGATTACGCCATTCCTGTAGCAGAAAAAGTAGCGACTGGTGAAGCTGACCGTGGAATTCTTATTTGTGGCACAGGCATTGGCATGTCGATTGCTGCTAACAAGGTGAATGGCATCCGCTGTGCGCTTGTCCACGATCTTTTCAGCGCAAAAGCAACCAGACAGCATAATGATACGAATGTCCTTGCAATGGGAGAGCGGGTCATTGGCCCGGGTCTCGCTGTTGAGATTGCCAGAGTGTGGCTTGAAACAGAATACGAAGCAGGGCGCCATGCGAGAAGAGTTGGAAAAATCACGGAGTACGAAGCGAAAGCATAAGGGGGGCGTTACCTTTGGATGAACAGACAGTAAATCAGCTGACACAGCATACATCAGAAGCGCTTCAGGATTTACAGATTGATGCTCGCCTCACAGAGCGTCATTTGCTTGTGATAGGGATGAGTTCTAGCGAGGTAATAGGTAAGAGAATTGGGACTTCTGGTACTACCACGGCTGCGGAAGCGATCTTTGAAAGCGTTCGTTCCTTCCAGAGGAAAACAGGTGTTCAACTTGCATTTCAATGCTGCGAACATTTAAACCGTGCCCTCGTTGTGGAACGTGAAACAGCGTACGCGAAAAGGTATGACATTGTTGCTGCCGTTCCAACAGCGAAAGCAGGCGGATCAATGGCTACATATGCCTTTAGTCAAATGAGTGATCCGGTTCTTGTGGAGTTCATTTCCGCTGATGCGGGAATTGATATTGGTGATACGTTTATTGGCATGCACATTAGACATGTTGCTGTTCCTGTTCGAAGCATGCATAAATCGATTGGTCATGCCCACTTAACGATGGCTCGCTCACGCCCGAAACTCATTGGTGGAGAACGTGCGTCTTATCCAGGTAGAAATGAGCACTGCTTTTAAGTTGAAAACCGAACGATAATATAGTTAATTTATCTAATGTACGGATTCGATCTTATGTGGTACAATGCAAACTAGATTGAATCACTCCTGTTCGTGTAAACGAATGGAAATTTGTGTGGGATGGAAAGGGGATATCAATGCAAAACCTGGCAAAGCAGGATCAAGAACTTTTACAGGCAATGAAAGAAGAACTTGGTAGACAGCGCAGCAAGATT
This sequence comes from Pseudalkalibacillus hwajinpoensis, assembly GCF_039851965.1. Taxonomy (NCBI): domain Bacteria; kingdom Bacillati; phylum Bacillota; class Bacilli; order Caryophanales; family Guptibacillaceae; genus Guptibacillus; species Guptibacillus hwajinpoensis. The sequence continues at coordinate 2,423,039 of NZ_CP156674.1, forward strand.
GAACTAATTGCATCAGAGAACTTTGTATCACAAGCTGTTATGGAGGCTCAAGGGTCAGTTTTAACAAATAAGTACGCGGAAGGTTATCCTGGCCGTCGTTATTATGGTGGCTGTGAATATGTCGATGTCGCTGAAAATATCGCAAGAGACCGTGCGAAGCAATTATTCGGTGCGGACCATGTAAACGTCCAGCCGCATTCAGGCGCACAGGCAAATATGGCTGTTTATTTCACAATCCTTGAGCAGGGAGATACGGTTCTTGGAATGAACCTTTCTCACGGTGGACATCTCACACACGGAAGTCCGGTTAACTTTAGTGGAGTGCAGTACAACTTCGTTGAGTACGGAGTTGACAAAGAATCCCATCGTATTAATTATGATGATGTTCTTGAAAAAGCCAAGACGCATCGTCCAAAATTGATTGTTGCTGGTGCAAGCGCGTATCCACGCGAAATTGATTTTAAACGTTTCCGTGAGATTGCAGACGAAGTAGATGCATACTTGATGGTTGATATGGCGCACATTGCAGGTCTTGTGGCGACAGGTCATCATCCAAATCCTGTTCCTTACGCACATTTCGTAACAACAACAACACACAAAACCCTTCGGGGCCCTCGTGGTGGTATGATTCTTTGTAATGAAGAATTTGCGAAGAAAATTGACAAGTCGATCTTCCCTGGTATTCAGGGCGGTCCCCTTATGCACGTCATCGCAGCGAAAGCAGTGGCATTCGGCGAAGCGCTTTCTGATGAGTTCAAAGCTTATTCAGAAAAAGTGATCTCTAATGCTAGAAAGCTAGCATCTTCACTTGAAAAAGAAGGCATTAATCTCGTTTCTAATGGAACGGATAATCACCTTGTTTTACTTGATCTTCAGAGCCTTGACATCACAGGTAAAGTAGCAGAAAAAGCGCTGGATGACATTGGCATTACAACAAACAAAAACACGATTCCTTTTGATCCACAAAGTCCATTCGTGACAAGTGGTCTTCGAATCGGAACAGCTGCCGTCACTTCTCGTGGATTTGGAGAAGCTGAAATGGAAGAAATCGCAAGCATTATTGGCGACGTTCTAAAACAGCTTGAAAATGAAGAGGTTCTAAAGAAAGCAGAAGAGCGCGTACACGCATTAACGGATAAGTTTCCGATGTACAAAAATCTTTCTTATTAAGTAGCAGTAAAAGCCGGAGGAAATTCTTCCGGCTTTTTTATAGGGATAAATAGACGACAAGCTCTAAGTAAGTGAATATTTCATCATCTTCTAAAAGCTTGAATCAGAGTGTGTTTTTCTGTAAAATTGCGAAGAAGATTTCTGAACGAAACCAAATTGAAAAGGGGAGAGCATCCGATGGGTAAAGTATACGTGTTCGATCATCCATTAATTCAACATAAGCTTACATACATTCGAGACGAAAAAACAGGTACAAAGGAATTCCGTGAACTTGTTGACGAAGTAGCTGCACTGATGGCTTATGAAATTACTAGAGAGCTTCCGACTGAAGAAGTGATCGTAAAGACACCGGTAACTGAAGCGAAATCAAAAGTTCTTTCTGGTAAGAAGCTTGGTCTTGTGCCAATTCTTCGAGCAGGACTTGGAATGACAGACGGCATCCTTAAGCTTATTCCTGCGGCAAAAGTAGGGCACGTTGGCCTTTACCGCGATCCGGAAACACTCCAGCCGGTCGAATATTACGTCAAACTCCCTGCAGATATTGAAGAGCGTGAATTTATCGTTATTGATCCGATGCTTGCGACAGGTGGATCTGCTGTTGAGGCGATCAACTCTCTTAAGAAGCGCGGAGCAAAGAACATTAAGATGATGTGTCTTATCGCAGCACCAGAAGGCGTGGAGCTGCTGCACGAAGCACATCCTGACGTGGACATTTACATCGCAGGTCTTGATGAAAAGCTAAATGAAAAAGGATACATTGTTCCTGGCCTCGGTGATGCTGGTGACCGCCTGTACGGGACGAAGTAAGGATCTTAGAACCTCTTCCGAATCGGAGAGGTTCTTTATTTTGGCTTTTGATTAAAGATAACGGTTAGGATGACAGTAAATGTGAAAAAACAGTGACAAAATTCGCAGTAATTAACAGGGAATCTTTACCTGAATCCTGTCAGTAAATCCATTCAGCTCTTGAAATCGTTATCATCCTTATTATTGCTGCCTTTTTTCAAAGAAAAGTTATTTGTGAAATTGATCACACCATTTCCCCTAAACACGTTGACATGATAGGCACCCTATTGTAGACTTACAAAGGGTATAGTGATAAGGTTTTCATTTGCTAAATAACCTTTTTAAGTGACACACCTTTTTAGCAAAGGGGCGCTCGATTTGAAGGCGATGGCACTCTATACAACGATTCTATCTTATCTTGTCGGATCAATTCTTACTGGGATTTTTCTAGGCAAATGGATGGACAGCCTTTTCGACACCTTTCCACTTTTTCTTGTTATTGGTCTCCTTCTAGGACTTGGAGGGGGAATCTACGGATTGGTTCGTCTTCTACATAAGTTTACAGGGGAAGATTAAATGACAGAATATACTCAAAGTTTCCGCCGCTACATGCAACTTACCCTGTATTTGCTCGCCATTTTCGTAATGGGTTGGGGAATTACCTCATATAAAGCACTATTCCTCGGGTTAATTCTTGGTACAGTATTCAGCATTTACAACCTATTCAACATGTTCCGAAAAATCAATCGTCTTGGAGAGGCCGCTGCAGAGGGTAAGAAGGCTAAATCGCTCGGTTTTCTAACGAGATTGGCCGTTGCGGGATTGGCAGTTGCCATCGCAACGAGATATCCGGAACACTTCAGTTTGCTAGGTGTGGTAATTGGGTTAATGATCACCTACATTATCATTCTCATAGATTCAATATCTAAAATACGCTTTAAGTAGGAAGAGAGGTGAAAAGCTGTTGGAACATCATGCACCTACAACTGATTTTTTAGGACTTACTTTCAATCTTTCCAATGTACTCATGATTACAATTGCTTCGGTTATTGTTTTCGTACTAGCGGTTGTAGCAACTCGCTCATTAGCAATGCGTCCTACTGGATTGCAGAACTTCATTGAGTGGGTGATGGACTTTGTAAAAGGTCTTATTGGAAGTACGATGGACTGGAAAACCGGTGGGCGCTTCCTGTTTCTAGGGATGACGCTACTAATGTACATCTTTGTATCAAACATGCTTGGTCTTCCATTCGCCATTGCAATTGATTCAGAACTCTGGTGGAAGTCTCCAACTGCAGACCCGACAATCACGCTAACACTAGCAACGATGGTCGTGGTGCTTACACACTATTACGGTGTGAAAATGAAAGGACCTAAGGAATATGGAAAAGGATTTTTTAGTCCACTTAAATTTCTATTCCCGTTTAAGTTAATTGAGGAATTCTCCAATACATTAACACTTGGTCTACGTCTTTACGGAAACATTTACGCCGGTGAAATTCTGCTTGGACTTCTAGCAGGACTTGGTGGCGCAGGATTTGCTGGAGCGCTTGGAGCCTTTCTTCCTATGCTCGCATGGCAGGGATTCAGTATCTTTGTCGGAACAATTCAGGCGTTTATCTTCACAATGCTTACAATGGTTTACATGGCGCACAAAGTGGCAGACGACCATTAATCAACAGTGTTAATGAGCTTGTCATTATATAAAACTATTATATGAATTATAAGGAGGAAGTTTAGCATGGGTTTAATCGCAGCTGCAATTGCAGTAGGTTTAGCGGCAGTAGGTGCCGGTATTGGTAACGGTCTTATCGTAGGACGTACAGTAGAGGGAATCGCTCGTCAACCAGAACTTCGCGGTACACTTCAAACAACAATGTTCATCGGTATCGCACTAGTTGAGGCATTGCCGATCATCGGTGTTGTTATTGCCTTCATCGTATTGGGTCAATAAGTAACAGAACTTTATAGTGAGTTTGGATCGTTTCATGATGGCGGAGAAAGTTTCGAAATGAAACCTTCGCCATTCGTTTTGTATGACCTCTGAAGGGAGTGAACACGGTGTTCAATAGTTTAATTCTAGGAGCAGGATTTGCTGCAGGAGATATCCTTTTCCAGCTTGTTGCTTTTATCGTACTTCTTGCACTATTAAAGAAGTTTGCCTGGGGCCCGCTCATGGGCATCATGAAAGATCGTGAGCAGCACATTGCTAACGAAATTGACGCGGCTGAAAAGAACCGTAAAGAATCTGAAGCATTTTTGAATGAGCAGCGCGAAGAAATGAAGCGTGTTCGTCAGGAAGCGAAAGCTATGCTTGAGAACCAGAAACAAATGGCTGACCAAAAAGGTCAGGAATTGATCGAAGCTGCTCGTCTTGAATCTGAGCGCCTGAAGGAAGCTGCTACAGCTGAAATCAAGCGTGAACGTGAAAGTGCAGTAGCATCTCTACGCGAACAGGTAGCATCCCTATCTGTGATGATCGCTTCAAAAGTTGTTGAAAAGGAACTTGATGAGCGTGCTCAAAAGCAGCTGATCGATGAGTACCTTGATCAGGCAGGCGATCAGAAATGAGTAGAGATCTTGAAGTAATCGCAAAACGTTATGCCGGTGCTCTTTTTGACATCGCTCGTGAGAACGATAACGTCGAGCAAATCAAGAATGAGCTAATGGTTGTAAAAGATGTTTTTCATCAAACGCCGGACTTAATGAATGTGTTCGAGCATCCGAAATTCACAACAGCAGAGAAGAAGAACATTATCCAAACTAGCTTTGGATCGTCTCTTTCCACTCACGTGATGAATACGCTTCTTACACTGATCGAACGAAAGCGTATGGCAATCGTATTCGATCTTGTCAATCAATTTGAAAGATTCGCTTATGAACAGCAGCAAACAGCGGCAGCGAAGGTATATTCTGTGAAGCCTCTAACAGAAGAGGAGCAGATGAAAGTCTCTGCAGTATTTGCGAAAAGAGTAGGCAAAACAACGCTTCGAATCGAGAATGTGATCGATCCTACTTTAATCGGTGGTATTAAAGTACGTATCGGCAATCGCATTTTTGATGGAAGCATTAGCGGTAAACTTAAACGCATGGAACGTGAATTAGTTTCAGCGAAGAGCTAGAAGATAGGGGTGAATATGCATGAGCATCAATGCTGAAGAAATCAGTGCGCTGATCAAGCAGCAAATCGCAAATTATCAAACTGATATTAAAGTTGATGATGTTGGTACCGTTATCCAGATTGGTGATGGTATTGCTCGTGCCCACGGTCTCGATAACGTGATGGCAGGAGAACTTGTTGAATTTTCAAACGGTGTTATGGGTATGGCTCAGAACCTAGAGGAGAGCAACGTAGGTATTATTATCCTTGGACCATACACTGAAATTCGTGAAGGCGATGAAGTTCGTCGTACTGGACGCATCATGGAGGTTCCAGTCGGTGAAGAGCTTCTTGGCCGTGTTGTTAACCCACTGGGACAACCTGTTGATGGACAGGGTCCACTTGGCACAACAAAAACTCGTCCGATCGAAAGCCCGGCTCCAGGGGTTATGGATCGTAAATCAGTACATGAGCCACTTCAAACAGGAATCAAAGCGATCGACTCTCTTATTCCAATCGGACGCGGACAGCGTGAGCTAATCATCGGTGACCGTCAGACTGGTAAGACATCGATTGCGATCGATACAATCCTTAACCAAAAAGACGAAGATATGATCTGTATCTACGTTGCAATTGGTCAGAAAGAATCTACGGTACGTGGCGTTGTTGAAACGCTTCGTAAGCAGGGTGCCCTTGACTACACAATCGTTGTAACTGCAGGCGCATCTCAGCCTTCTCCACTTTTATTCCTTGCACCATATGCTGGTGTAACAATGGGTGAAGAATTCATGTATAATGGCAAGCACGTTCTTGTTGTATACGATGACTTAACAAAGCAGGCTTCTGCATACCGTGAACTTTCCCTACTACTTCGTCGTCCTCCAGGTCGTGAAGCATATCCAGGGGATGTATTCTATCTTCACTCTCGCTTACTTGAGCGTGCAGCGAAGCTTAGTGATGCAAAAGGAGCAGGTTCACTAACTGCCCTTCCGTTTATCGAAACTCAAGCTGGTGACGTATCAGCTTATATCCCAACTAACGTTATCTCCATCACTGATGGACAGATCTTCCTTCAATCTGATCTCTTCTTCTCGGGTGTACGTCCGGCGGTTAACGCAGGTCTTTCGGTATCCCGTGTAGGTGGTTCTGCTCAGATTAAAGCGATGAAGAAGGTTGCGGGTACACTACGTCTTGACCTTGCATCATACCGTGAGCTAGAAGCATTTGCTCAGTTCGGATCTGACCTTGATAAAGCAACTCAAGCAAAGCTGAACCGTGGTGCTCGTACGGTTGAGGTACTTAAGCAGGGACTTAACAAGCCGCTTGCTGTTGAGAAGCAGGTTGCCATTCTTTACGCACTAACTCGTGGATTCCTTGATGATATCCCAGTTGGCGATATTCAGCGTTTTGAATCTGAAATGATGACATGGATCGAACATAATAAGAAAGAAATCTTCAATACAATTCGTGAAACAAAAGCTCTTCCTGACGAAAAAGAATTCAACGGTGCAATCGAAGAATTCAAGAAGAGCTTCGCAGTATCTGAATAAGAGGGATGCGGCGGAAACGCCGCGGCCAGCTTAAAAGGTGGTGAAATGAGTGGCATCTTTACGCGATATTAAGTCGAGAATTACGTCGACTAAGAAAACAAAGCAGATTACAAAAGCGATGCAGATGGTATCAGCTGCGAAATTGAACCGTGCTGAAATGAATGCAAAGTCATTCGTTCCATACATGGATAAAATTCAAGAGGTTGTAGGAAGCATTGCTAATGGATCAAGCGGCGTACGTCATCCGATGCTAGAAAGCCGTGAAGTAAAGAAAACGGGTTACGTGGTTATCACGTCTGACCGTGGACTTGCAGGGGCTTACAATAGCTCGGTACTACGTCATGTATATCGAACAATTAACGAACGTCATAACTCAACTGATGAGTACGCAATCATCGTTGCTGGTAAAGTTGGACTCTCCTTCTTTAAAAAGCGCGGAATGCCTGTAGTTGAAAGCATCGTTGGTCTTTCTGACCAGCCTGCATTTGCAGACATTAAAGATATTGCCTCTAGAACAGTTGGCATGTTTGAAGATGGAGCTTTTGATGAGCTTTATCTTTATTACAACCACTATGTAAGTGCCATTCAGCAGGATCTAACGGAGAAGAAGCTTCTTCCGTTAACTGATATTGAGACAGGTGGAGGCAAATCACTCAGCAGCTATGAGTATGAGCCATCAGAAGAAGAAATTCTTGAAGTCCTGCTTCCTCAATATGCTGAGAGCTTAATCTACGGAGCGCTTCTCGATGCGAAAGCAGCAGAGCACGCATCCCGTATGACAGCGATGAGAAGTGCGACTGACAATGCAGATGACCTTATCGGCAATCTTACACTTTCTTACAACCGTGCCCGTCAGGCAGCAATCACTCAGGAACTTACTGAGATAGTATCTGGTGCAACGGCATTAGAATAGCGGAAGTGGCCGCTTAGGCCCGACAAGCGCTGGAGGCTTTTCGAATGAATATGTTCTTTGTATTCAATCGGAAAGGTGAAGCGATCGAGGGGTCAGGAGCCGTAGCTAGACAAACGAATAGCGGAACGAGCCCGGTTAAATCCGCAGGATGTTGGAGGCCATGAGAATGAGACGTTTTTTGTCACAATCGAATGGGTGAAACAGCCGAAGGATTTGGCTCGTGTAACTAGACAATACTAGTACAAAACATAAATGCTATTTGAAAGACTTACTTTCAAATGCAGCTTAAAGCAAGTTAGGAGGGAACAGGATGAACAAGGGATACATTACCCAGGTTATGGGTCCGGTTGTAGACGTTAAGTTTGAGAGCGGCAAGCTCCCTGAAATCTACAACGCCCTTAAAGTTAACTATATAGCGCAGACTGGTGCCGAGGAAAGTATCGAATTGACGCTTGAAGTCGCACTTCATCTAGGCGATAACTCTGTTCGTACCGTAGCAATGGGTTCAACAGACGGTCTAGTACGTGGAGTTGCAGCTCTTGATGCAGGTGCACCGATCTCCGTTCCAGTTGGGGATATCACACTAGGACGCGTATTCAACGTTCTTGGTGAAAAAATTGACCTTGATGAAGAGCTTGGCGAAGTTCGCCGCGATCCGATTCACCGTCTAGCACCAGTATTTGAGAACCTTGCAACAACAACTGATATCCTTGAAACAGGAATCAAAGTAGTAGATCTACTTGCACCATACGTTAAAGGTGGTAAGATCGGTCTCTTTGGTGGTGCAGGTGTAGGTAAAACTGTACTTATCCAGGAATTGATCAACAACATCGCACAGGAGCACGGCGGTATCTCTGTATTCGCTGGTGTTGGTGAACGTACGCGTGAAGGTAATGACCTTTACTACGAGATGAAAGATTCTGGCGTTATTACGAAAACAGCAATGGTATTTGGTCAGATGAACGAACCACCAGGTGCACGTATGCGTGTTGCTCTGACTGGTCTTACTATGGCAGAATACTTCCGTGATGAGCAAGGACAGGACGTTCTTCTCTTCATCGATAACATCTACCGCTTTACACAAGCTGGTTCTGAGGTATCCGCATTGCTTGGACGTATGCCATCAGCGGTAGGTTACCAGCCTACACTTGCTACTGAGATGGGTCAGCTTCAAGAACGTATCACGTCAACTAACAAAGGTTCTGTTACTTCAATCCAGGCAATCTACGTACCAGCCGATGACTACACTGACCCGGCTCCGGCTACAACGTTTGCTCACCTTGATGCAACAACTAACCTTGAACGTAAACTATCTGAGCAAGGTATCTACCCAGCGGTGGATCCACTTGCATCAACTTCCCGTGCGCTTTCTCCGGAAATCGTTGGTGAAGAGCATTACAACATTGCGCGTGAAGTACAACAAACGCTTCAGCGCTACAAAGAGCTTCAAGATATCATTGCTATCCTTGGTATGGATGAGCTTTCTGACGAAGATAAGCTAACTGTTTCACGCGCTCGCCGAATTCAGTTCTTCCTTTCTCAGAACTTCCACGTAGCTGAACAGTTCACTGGCCAGCCTGGATCATACGTACCAGTTAAAGAAACCATCAAAGGATTCAAAGAAATCCTTGATGGCAAACACGATGACATCCCAGAAGACGCATTCCGTCTTGTAGGTACCATTGAAGAAGTAGTAGAGAAAGCGAAGCAAATGGCATAATGAAAAGCGGAATGGGCCTGCTTAAATCCGCAGGATGTTGGAGCCCACGAGAATGAGACGATTTTTGTCTCAATCGAATGGGTGAAACAGCCGGAGGATTTGGCCCATGCAGCTAGACAATAAAAGCGGAGGCGACTGCTTACGCTCACGATGTCTAGCTCCAGCGCCTACCCCCTCGAGGTCTTAATTAAGTCAAGCATCATTGTGGCAAAGAGCGCCACATTGATGCTCACCTTAAGCTTGTCGGGGGTGACCAAGGCGCTTACGCTTTTCTAATTACGATCACACCCAGGGAGGGGTACGATGAATACATTGGAAATCAGTGTAGTCACCCCTGACGGCCCGGTATACGAAGGGGAAGCTGAATTGGTCAGCGTAAAAGCAAAGAGCGGTGAGCTCGGTATTTTACCTGGACACATTCCGCTTGTTGCCCCTCTTACAATCAATGCAGTTCGCTTCAAAAATGGAGCTGACACGCATGTACTGGCCGTTAGCGGTGGGTTTGTTGAGGTAAGACCAAAGCAGGTAACAATCCTTGCTGAGTCTGCTGAGCTTCCTTCTGCTATTGACGTGGAACGCGCACGTGCTGCAAAGGAACGAGCAGAACAACGCTTGAATCAAGCGAAGCAGGACAATGTTGATTTCAGACGTGCTGAGCTAGCGCTTAAGCGTGCAATCAACCGCCTGGATTTGGCAGGTAAGTAAGATGAAAAGCATCCGAGGTGTATCCTCAGATGCTTTTTTTCATTTTTTAAGCCTGTTTTATTGATGTCACCATATCAAGAAGTTTGTTGATTGTTTTCCAATTGCGTACGGTCGCGGTAGGTCTGAGCTTATTCAGCTTAATCGTTAATTTGGAATTACGGATACTGTCATGGGAGAGAAGATAGATCTCCCTTCCATTGATTTGATAGGCTTCATTTTCAAAAGAATAGGAAGGTAACTGTTTGACTGCCTCCTCTGATGGTCGCTCAGATAAAAGCGAGACGTACAGACTTTCTCCAACAGACGATGCTTCTGCATTGGAAATTTCTTCTTTATTAAATGGACAGTGTTCCTTAATTTGCTTTAACTCATTAGAAGTTCTCAAGATAACGGGTACTGTTAAGCCGAACGTTTCTTTAATTTGTTCTTCAATTTGCTCGATTAAAACCTTTTCTGTGAACTACCCGCCACTTACCACCCTTACGGGTTGGTTGAAGTGGGGGCTTCTTGGGTAATCGCCACTTTTACTAGCTGACGAAATGGACCAAGCTAACCCTCTTGTTCCAAGAGTTTATATTTACACTAGGTTAGGCAGTTGCTAACCAGCGAATGCCTTCTTTTTTGATATTGAGTGCGGAGTTGACATCTCTATCGAGACTTAGCCCGCAGGTGCATTGATAGGTGCGTTCGGATAATTTGATTTCTTTTGCAGAACCACAATTCGAACAAGTCTTAGTAGATGGAAACCATTTATCTATTTTGATAAGTTGTTTCCCTTGTTCTTTTAGCTTGTAGTGTAAGAAAGAAGTGAACATACCCCACCCGTTATCAGCGACACTTTTTCCGAACTTGAGTGCTTGTGACATGCCCTTCATGTCTAAATCTTCAATCACAACAGCGTCAAACTCAGTTACTAATTCTTTTGATTTGTGATGGAGGAAATTCTTACGTTGGTTTGCTACTTTTTCTTGCAGTTTTGCCACCCGAATGCGTTGCTTGTTCCAATTTGAAGAACCTTTATTTTTGCGAGACAATCTACGTTGTTCGATTGCTAATTTATCAAGCATTTGACGAAAAAATTTAGGATAATTGGCTTTCTTACCCTCACTATCGACAAATAACCCATTCATTGCAAAATCTAGCCCGACAACATTTTGAATATTTTTGATTTCAATTTCTTTTTCATATTCTGTCAGAATCGAAATGTAATATTTCCCTGATGAAGACATCGAAATCGTGCAAGACTTAATAATATGCTCAGATGGAATTTCTCTATGCTGTTTGAGTTTCACCATTTTCAGTTTAGGCAATTTGATATGACCACCCAATATCTGAATATTTCTGTTCACAACATTCGTTGTATAGCTTTGTTTGTGACGCTTGTTTTTGAACTTTGGAAACTTGGCATTCCCTTTGAAGAAGGCTTTATATGCCTTATCTAAGTTTAATTGTGCGTTTGCCAACGCCAAAGAGTCCACTTCTTTTAGCCACTCGAACTCTTTTTTGTATTTGGCCGGAGTAGGATGTTTCGCCTTTTTTAACGCTTCCTTGTCCTCTTTCAGATTTTCATACGTTTCTTTTCGTTCTGCCAACATCCTGTTATAGACAAAACGAACACAACCGAAGGTTTTACGAATTACTAATGTCTGTTCATCTGTTGGATACATTCTGAACTTATACGCTTTATTTTGTTTAGCCATATCAAATCACCTCACTTCATCCCTTGATTTTCGATATATTTTTTTACGACTTCAATCGGTGAACCGCCTGTGGTCAACAAGCAAAAACTTCGTGACCAAAACATTTCTTTCCATAGCTTTTTTCGAACGAGAGGAAACTCTTTTTTGATAAGTCTCGAACTCGCACTTTTGTATGCATTGATGAATTTTGATAATTCACTATTAGGTTGTGCTTTGAACAAAATATGAACATGGTCAATGTCATGGTTCCACTCGACCAATGTAATATTGTATTTTTCACTCAAGGATACAAATTTTTCTTTTGCATAGTCTGAAATCGTGTCATCAATAACGTTCCTTCGATATTTTACAACCAATACAAGATGGTAATACATCAAGAACACTGAATGGTTATTACTATCTAATTTCATTGTATACCAGTCCTTACACTTTATAAGACTGAATATACCATATTAGGATAAAAAGCAAAATGCCTTTGGGCTAACGCTCAACCGAAATTCATCTCCCCCTTACCGTTGGGCTTCGCCCTTCACAGGCTTGAAGAGGGAGACTTCTTTCGGAAAAACGTTAAAAAAGAGAGTTGACTCAATTCATTAAGTTATCCATTTTAATGATAAAACCTCTTTTTCCTCTTACGTTGCTTGTTTTTTAAAATATCCCCACATATGCTACAGTGTTGTCCGCATACCTTTTTTAGTATAAGTTCAGAGAATCCTTGATCATTTTATTAATTTCAAAAAAGCTCTCCAGTTTTGTCAGCTTTTTTTATGGAAGAACTGACGTTTTTGTAGTGCTCATAGCCCCCTTTGCCATCACACTGTATTTATTTCTAGCCCATAGCTTTTCAGTAAAAGTTCTTAACCGTTTATCTATCATGTCAGCCCCTCTATTCGAAAATTTTAAAAAACTTACCAAGAAAAGCAAGATTAAGGTAAGAGATGTTGAATTAGTATACAGGACTAGCAATTTCTGCAGCACGATGAGAGGAGAGACCTTTATGGGTGAATCACTTAACGTGTATCAAAATAGTTACCTCTTTGTCATCATGTTCCTTTTACTTGGACTTCTTCTTCCTGCTGTCGCATTAACAGCCGGAAGATTCCTCAGACCTTCTAAGCCCACCCAAGAGAAACAAACAACCTATGAAAGCGGCATTGAGCCGTTCCATCAAAGCTGGATTCAGTATAACGTCCGATATTATTTATTCGGATTGCTATTTGTTATTTTCGATGTCGAAACCGTTTTCTTGTATCCATGGGCTGTCGCCTATCAGAAACTCGGTTTCTTTGCGTTTATTGAAATGATGATCTTCATCATCATGCTCCTGATTGGCTTACTATACGCATGGAAGAAGAAGGTGTTGAAATGGATCTGAATTTAGAAAACATCACACCCGAAGAATACGAGGAAATGAAACAGAATGTATTCCTCGCAACGCTTGAAAACGTTAAATCCTGGGCAAGAAGCAATTCACTCTGGCCCCTGACATTCGGGCTTGCGTGCTGCGCCATTGAAATGATGGGTTCAGGTGCTTCACATTATGATCTGGATCGATTTGGTACCTTTTTTCGAACATCGCCACGTCAATCTGATGTGATGATTGTATCTGGAACCGTTACGAAAAAAATGGCACCAGTGCTAAAGCGCTTATATGACCAAATGCCCGAGCCAAAGTGGGTGATCGCGATGGGATCATGTGCAACAGCTGGGGGCCCATATATTAATTCTTATGCCGTTGTGAAAGGAGTCGATCAGATCGTTCCAGTTGATGTCTATATTCCCGGCTGTCCTCCAAATCCAGCTGCACTCATTTATGGCATTAATAAATTGCAGGAGAAAATTCGATACGAAGCTAGAACCGGGAAGCGGGTGACAAATCGATGAATGATGGCAAAACTCCTGAAGAGTTAGCTGAAGAAAAACGAAAAGCTGTCGAAGAAGCGAAGCGAAAAGCGGCAGCGCTACGTAAAAAGAGAGAAATGGAAAAAAACGAATCCACGGAAGCGGATGAGAAGTCCACATCTAGCGAAGAGGATGTGGAACTAGCCAAAAAGAAGGCGGTTGCTGCTGCCAAGGCGAAAGCGGCTATACTCAGGAAAAAGAGAGAAATGAAAAAAAACGAATCCACGGAAGCGGATGAGAAGTCCACATCTAGCGAAGAGGATGTGGAACTAGCCAAAAAGAAGGCGGTTGCTGCTGCCAAGGCGAAAGCGGCTGCACTCAGGAAACAGAGAGAAATGAAAAAAAACGAATCAATAGAAGCGGATGAGAAGTCCACATCTAGCGAAGAGGATGTGGAACTAGCCAAAAAGAAGGCGGTTGCCGCTGCCAAGGCGAAAGCGGCTGCACTCAGGAAACAGAGAGAATCAGGCGTTACTGATGATAAAGCAAAAGCCGCCGCTGCGGCGAAGGCTGCCGCGTTAAGGAAACGTGAGGAGAGTTCAGGCTCCGACGATGAAAAAGCGAAGGCGATCGCAGCGGCAAAAGCAAAAGCTGCAGCTGCTGCAAAAGCAAAAACAAAAACAGCTAAACCAGAAGGGCAGGTTGAAGAGGAAAAACCTTCACAAAATCAGCCCGTTCTTGATCGGTACCTGCAGGTTATCCGCGAGAACCTTGAGGAAGATCCTTTAGAAGATGCCTATATAAATCGTCTCGCCAAAGATGTGCCAACGCTAGTTGTGAAAAAAGAAGGATACCTGAAGCTCGCTCAGTTCCTGAAATACAATGAGCTTCTTGCATTTGATTACCTTTCAGAAACACATGGCACAGACTTTGAGACACATATGGAGATCTACACGCACTTATACTCCTATCAAAACACTCAAAGCGTTGCATTGAAAGTAAAGATCGATCGAGAAAAACCAGTAATCGACTCCCTTACACCTCTCTTTGCAGGGGCAAACTGGCCGGAGCGAGAGGGCTACGATTTGCTAGGGATTATTTTTAAAGGCCATCCGAATTTAACAAGAATTATGATGCCAGATGACTGGGTTGGGCATCCGCTCAGAAAAGACTATGAACCTTACGATGTGGAGGTGTAGCGATGATTCGTACTGAGGAAATGCTTTTGAATGTAGGTCCGCAGCACCCCAGTACTCATGGCGTGTTTCGCCTCGTCCTGAAAATTGATGGAGAGATCATTAAGGAAGCAACACCTGTCATCGGGTATCTACACAGAGGAACGGAGAAGATAGCGGAAAACCTTCAATATACACAAATCATTCCCTACACGGACCGAATGGATTATCTTGCTGCGATGACAAACAACTACATCCTCTGTCATGCAGTTGAAACGATGATGGGTTTGGAACTCCCTGAACGAGCAGATTACCTGCGCGTCATAGTGATGGAGCTTGGCAGGGTAGCGAGCCATCTTGTCTGGTTTGGGACGTATCTTCTCGACATCGGTGCAATGAGTCCATTTCTTTATGCGTTTCGTGAGCGCGAGCTTATTATTAATCTGCTAACAGAAATATCAGGAGGGAGATTAACGTTTAACTATATGCGCGTTGGCGGTGTGAAATGGGATGCGCCTGAAGGGTGGCTTGAAAAGGTGCGGGAGTTCGTACCGTATATGAGGGAACAGCTTGCAGGCTATCACGATCTTGTAACAGGCAATGAGATTTTCATGGCGAGGATAAAAGGCGTTGGCACCTATTCCAGAGAAAAAGCCCTCTCATATTCTTTGAGTGGAGCCAATCTAAGGTGTACAGGGGTAAACTGGGATCTTCGGAAGAATGAACCTTATTCCATTTATGATCGCTTTACGTTTGATGTACCCGTTTTTCATGAAGGCGATGCGATGGCCCGCTATAACTGTCGGATGGCTGAAATCAAAGAAGCGTTAAATATTGTGGAGCAGGCAGTTGAGCAGATTGTCGATGGCGCGTTCATGGCGAAGGTTCCGAGAATCATTAAGCCACCAGCGGGTGAGACGTATGTCAGAATTGAATCCCCGCGTGGAGAAATTGGCTGCTACATCGCATCGAAAGGAAAGAAGGAGCCGTACCGTTTAAAGTTCCGACGCCCGTCGTTTTATAATCTACAGATTTTACCCGAGCTGCTGGAGGGGGAAAATATTTCGAATCTGATTGCCATTCTTGGCGGTATTGATATTGTCCTCGGGGAGGTGGATGGCTAGTGATCAATGACATGCTTGTATCCACACCTGGTTACTGGCAAACAATCGGATTTTTTGCAATAGGAGCAGCAATGCTGATGGTTGTCCTTGGCTTCGTCACCTATGCGATTTTAGCGGAACGAAAAGTGCTTGGTTTTATGCAGCTCCGCCATGGACCGAACAGAGTAGGTGGGCGGTTTGGCCTTCTTCAAACGGTTGCAGATGTGTTAAAGCTCCTTTTGAAGGAAGACACGATTCCGCGTGATGCGGATCGACCGCTGTTTATTATCGCACCGGTTATCGCATTTGCACCGGCATTTATCGTCATTGCCGCTCTGCCACTGACCGAGAAAATTTCTTTTGCGAACATCGGGGTTGGGCTGCTTTACTATATTGCAATATCCGGAATTTCGACCATCGGGATTCTAGCTGGAGGGTGGGCCTCTAATAATAAATACGCTCTCCTTGGTAGCATGCGCTCAGCAGCGCAGATGATTTCATATGAAATTCCGCTTGTGATGAGCGTGATCGGCATCGTTCTTCTAACGGGTTCGCTCAATTTAAATGACATTATTGCACAGCAGGAATCCGTTGCGTTTCTATTTAAACAGCCGCTCGCTTTTTTCATCTTTCTCATTGCTTCTGTTGCTGAACTAAACCGGACACCATTCGATTTACCTGAGGCGGAATCCGAGCTTGTCGCGGGTTATCATGTGGAGTACTCAGGATTTCGCTTTGCATTTTTCATGCTAGCAGAATACGTTTATCTGTTCGCAATGGCATCTTTAACAACAATCCTTTTCCTAGGTGGCTGGCAGGCGATTCCTTATTTAACATTTATCCCTGGTGCTGTGTGGTTTGCACTGAAGTTCATCTTGATCATCTTCGTAATGATCTGGATACGAGCAACCTTCCCACGACTTCGAGCCGATCAGCTTATGTCGTTTGGCTGGAAGGTGCTGTTACCGCTTGCGCTGCTTAATATTTTTCTCACAACGATCCTATTTGAAATTTTTCGCTCATTCTAGATAAGGGAGGAATTACAACATGCGCGGACTTGCGAAGGGCCTGGCTTACACACTCAACAATCTAACGAAAGAGAAAGTGACCTATTCCTACCCGGATCAACCGCTTCAAATGCCAGATCGGTTTCGAGGCATTCAGAAATTTTATCCTGAGAAATGCATCGTTTGCAATCAGTGCGTCGCCATCTGTCCGACTGACTGCATTTCATTAACCGGAAAGCCTCACCCGGATCCGAATAAAAAAGGAAAAATTATTGAAACCTATGACATTAATTTTGAGATTTGTATTCTCTGTGATTTGTGCACAGAGGTTTGTCCAACGGAAGCAATCATTATGACGAACAATTTCGAGTTAGCAGAATACAGCCGGGATGACCTTTTTAAAAACCTCGAGTGGCTCGATGAGAACGATACAAATCTCAGAAGGGAAAATAAAGTATGACTGGTGAGCTGCTGATCTTTATCTTCCTTTTCCTTGTGACCATCACCGGTGGGTTGCTAATGATTAATCTTACGAAAGTCATCCACATGGTGATGGCCCTTGTCCTGACGTTTCTCGGAATCGCCGGTTTATTTATTCTGTTATCAGCAGAATTCGTAGCTGTTGTTCAAGTTTTGATCTATTCAGGGGCGATTACGATTATTATGCTGTTTGGAATTATGCTAACTAAACATTCGGAAGAAGAGCCAAAAACGGGATGGGCGAAGAAAGGGTTTGTATTTACAGGCATTGCGATCTTCTTTTTCGTGATCTTCTTCGGAATACGAAACCTATCGCTTGGACCACAGGCAGAAAATCTTCATGAAAAAAATACCGAACAGATCGGGATCATGCTCTTTACTGATTATGTGATTCCGTTTGAGCTTGTCTCCGTTGTGCTACTCGTTTCCCTCGTCGGAGCCGTCATTCTTGCGAAAAAAGATGGCAAGGAAAAAGAAGGTGAGGAGCTATGAGTTCGATCCCGCTATCGGCCTTTCTCGTTACGGCTCTGCTTCTTTTTTGTATGGGGCTATATGGCGCATTAACGAAGCGAAATGCTGTCATTGTCCTCATTTCAATCGAGCTGATGCTAAATGCAGTCAACCTGAATCTTGTCGCTTTTGCGAAATACGGTGTTGGCGCCTCGATTCGTGGACAGGTGTTTTCACTTTTTACGATAACGGTGGCTGCAGCGGAGGCAGCTGTAGGCCTGGCAATACTGATTTCGCTCTATCGCAACAGAGCAACTGTTAACGTTGATGAAATGAACACACTCAAAAAGTAGAGAAGGGGGCATAAAAGTGGATTATGTCTGGCTAATTCCCATGTTGCCACTTCTATCGTTTCTCATCATTTTATTCACTAGGCCAATGATCTACAAAAAAGCAGGAACAGTTGGCACGATCCTGACAGGTGCTGCATTCCTTTTATCAATCATGGTCCTGTTCAGTCATCTGAGGAACGGAAACCAGTTAATCGAAGCAAATTGGCTTTCAATCGATACGGTCATGCTAACTGTTGGCCTTGAAGTTAACCCGCTCAATGCCCTCATGCTCGTGATTGTGACGCTCGTCAGCTTTCTCGTACATATGTATTCTATCGGCTATATGGCGAATGATGAGCGCTATGCGACATTCTTCGGGTATCTCGGGCTCTTCACGTTTTCAATGACGGGGCTTGTACTATCGCCAAACCTGCTTCAGCTCTACATTTTTTGGGAGCTAGTAGGCGTTTGTTCCTTTCTCCTTGTTGGCTTTTACTTTTATAAACCTGAAGCGAAAGCCGCTGCGAAAAAAGCGTTTATCGTAACAAGGATTGGAGACATCGGTCTTCTTGCAGCGATCTTTCTTTTGTTCTGGCAAACAGGAAGCCTCGAGCTTGATGAGATTTTCAACTCAGCTCAAAGTGGTGACATCGCCCCTTCCATGATCACGCTGACAGCGATTCTAATCTTTATTGGTGCAGCCGGGAAATCCGGTCAATTCCCACTCCATACCTGGCTTCCTGATGCTATGGAGGGGCCAACACCGGTTTCCGCTCTGATCCATGCAGCGACAATGGTTGCAGCAGGAGTGTACCTTGTGGCCGTGATGTATCCGCTCTTTTCTGTTTCTGAAGCAGCGATGACGACGGTGGCGGTGACGGGCGGTGTAACCGCAATATTCGCTGCCACGATCGCGCTCGTGCAGCAGGATATTAAACGAGTCCTTGCTTATTCGACGATTAGCCAGCTCGGTTATATGATGCTTGCACTAGGCGCAGCGGGATACACGGCAGGCATTTTCCATTTGACAACACATGCCTTTTTTAAAGCGCTACTCTTTTTGGCAGCCGGAAGTGTCATTCATGCTGTTCACGAGCAAAACATTCACAAGATGGGCGGGCTCGGCAAAAAGCTACCGAAAACCGCTGGCCTGTTTTTAATCGGGAGTTTGTCTATCTCAGGCTTTCCGCTTCTATCCGGATTTTTTAGTAAAGATGAAATTCTCGCAGCCACATACGCGGATGGACGCTATATCCTGTTTGCGATTGCTCTTCTGACGGCCTTTCTTACCGCCTTTTATATGTTCCGACTTTATTTCCTTGTTTTCTCTGGCGAGGGGTCACGTGATGCGAAAGAATCACCACGTGTCATGATGATTCCAATGGTGGTTCTCGGCGGCCTTGCTGTCCTCGGAGGATACATCCAGACGCACTGGTTTGGCACCTTTCTTGGTGATTGGCTTGAGACCACACCATATGCAGTCACGTTTATGCACAATGATTCACCTGTGTGGATCCCGGTTATCGCAAGTCTTCTTGCTATAAGCGGCATAGGACTTGCGTGGCTCATGTATGCTAGACAAACGCTCTCTAGAGACTGGCTCCATGCAAAAGGTGTCCACCGGCTTCTTGAAAAGAAGTACTACATCGATGAATTGTATCAGGTTGTTTTTGTTAGAGGAACGCGGGTATTCGGGTATTTTTGGATGTACGTTGACAGGTTTATTATCGAAGGAGGGGCGGCTGCACTGACAGGAATGGTGCAGCGTCTCGGCAAAGCTGGGGTTAACATTCAATCAGGTCAGGTGCAGACGTATGGAACGATTGCGTTCTCTGGGATCGTGATCGTCCTTGTGTTAATCGCAGCCTTAGGGGGTTATTTCCAATGACAGAGTCCTATTTACTGACAATACTCATTTTCTCACCTCTCCTTGGAATTGTCCTACTAAGCGTGATGCCTGCTAATCATCGCTTCGTTAGAATGATTGGGGTACTTGGAACAGCCCTTCCACTTTCGCTGACACTTCTCGTCTTCGGGCTGTTTGATCGGAGTACAGCAGAAGTCCAGTTCGGTGAGTATCATAGCTGGTTCGAACTGATGACGTCGGTTAGCCCGAATGAGCCATATCCGATTACGTATAATCTTGGTGTTACCGGTATTTCTGTTCTGTTTCTCATGCTTGCTGCGCTCATTACTTTTCTTGCTTCATTCGCGGCCCTGCGTATACAGGAAAGCGTGAAGAGCTTCTACATCCTTTTTCTAACGGTGGAGTTTGGAATACTGGGTGTTTTCTCAAGTGAAAACCTGTTCCTCTTTTTCTTGTTTTTTGAAATCACGCTTGTGTCGATGTTTTTTCTTGTTGGAAAGTGGGGAGGGTTTGCTCGGGAAAAGGCTGCTTTTTCCTTTTTGATCTATAACGGACTTGGATCGGTTCTTCTCTTAATTGTGATTATCGTGTTATTTGTTGAAATGAGAACGACGAATATTAGTGAGCTCACAATGCTGCTGCAGGAAACGGACTCACTTGAATTCCTATCCAGAGGCACGAGAATGTGGTTGTTTATTCTTCTGCTTCTCGCCTTTGGCACGAAGCTTCCCATCGTTCCGCTTCATACATGGATGGTACGGGTTCACGTTGAAGCACCAATCGCTGTCGTCATGATTCATGCTGGGGTTCTTCTAAAAATAGGGGCGTATGGATTAATCCGTTTCGGAGCGGGATTCTTCCCAGAGCAGCTACGAGAAATGGCTGTCATCCTTGCAATTCTAGGAGTGATTAATCTCCTTTACGGTGCCTTTATTGCGCTTGTCCAAACAGAGCTCCGTGCAGTACTTGCCTATGCTTCGATCTCGCACATGGGCATTGTCGTCCTTGGCGTTGCGGCATTTAATACAGCTGGACTACAAGGAGCCGTTTTTCAGACTATTTCACACGGATTAATTGCTGCGCTTCTCTTCCTACTAGTTGGTGTCTTAATTGACCGTTTCGGGACGACAAAGCTTGAAGAGTTGGGAGGGATAGCGAGTCAGACACCGTTATTTGGAGGATTTCTGCTTGCAGCAGGTCTAGCTTCTCTCGGGCTTCCTGGAATGAGCGGTTTTATAAGTGAATTTCTGGCGTTCCTTGGGCTTTTTGAAGCGATGCCGGTGATTGGTGGTATCGGTTTACTCGGATTAATCCTGACGGCCGTTTACATGCTGAGAGCGGTGCTCGGGATTACATACGGGAAACGACAGCCTCATTTTGATCAGAAAAGAGACTTAACACCGGTCGAATTAGTCCCAGCAGCCATTCTTCTCAGTATGATTATCTGGATCGGCGTGTACCCTGCATTGCTTTCCAATACACTACAAATCGCTCGTACACTCGGGATAGGGGGTTAAGGTATGAACATGGATACGTTGCTGCAGTATCAATGGGGCAGCATGATGCCGGAATTTACTATTCTCCTAACAGCCATCGCACTATCACTACTTGACCTTTTTATGAAAAGAGAGAGAGACCGTACACTTCTTGCCTGGCTCTCGCTCGCAGGAATTGGTACGGCGATTGTCTGTCTCGTTCTTCAGTTCGATAATGGCGTCGTTTCCATCCTTAATGAAACCTATCGTCTCGACTCGTTCGCAAAAGCGTTCAAATTATTAATGCTAATTGGAACTGGCTTTGTTCTCCTGCTCGGATTACCATCGGCTGATGATCTCGTTGAAGTAAGAGGGGAGTATTATTATCTCCTGTTAACCGCATTACTTGGCGGTATGATGATGGCATCGAGTGCAGATCTGATTACGCTCTTTGTCGGACTTGAGTTGTTAAGTCTTTCTTCTTACATCCTGGTTGGAATTCGAAAAACAAATGCATTTGCGAACGAAGCCGCATTTAAATATGTCGTAAATGGCGGTATTGCTACTGCCATTACACTGTTCGGAATGAGCTACCTGTACGGATTAACTGGTGAGACAAATATTTATGAAATTCAAGGGTTGATGGCAAGTGACGTTGTTACTGAAAACCGCTATCTGGCTGTATTTTCCTTTCTCATGATTTTCTTTGGTCTTGCATTTAAAATAACCGCTGCTCCATTTCATATGTGGGCGCCAGACGTTTATCAGGGTGCTGAAACGCCCATAACCGCGTTTCTCAGTGTTGTATCAAAAATGGCAGGTTTCGCGATTATGCTTCGGATCTTAATGGTGCCATTTGTTTTTGCTCCGGGAACAGGAAAGATCATTACGCCAGAGGGAATTAGTTATGAAACTCTTCTTGTCTCAGTAAGACCGTATCTCGTTCTCGTTGTGGTCCTTACGATTTTGATTGGAAATGTGATTGCGCTAAGGCAGCTAAATGCGAAGCGACTCTTTGCCTACTCAAGCATTGCGCATGCTGGCTACCTTCTTGTTCCATTTGCTGCGCTCTCAGAGCTAGTCTTTGACGCAGTCTGGTTCTATCTCGTCGCCTATTTATTAATGAACCTGGGTGCCTTTGCTGTTATTCATGCGCTTTCTGAAGAAAAGGAAGAGGTTACACTGGCTTCCTTTGCAGGTTTATTTAAACGATCGCCTTATTTGACCATAGCGATGACGATCTATCTTCTTTCACTGGCAGGTATTCCGTTGACTGCGGGGTTTATCGGGAAATTCGAAATCTTCATGAGTGCGCTCGGTACGGAGCCGAAGCGATATATTTTATCGATTGCCATGCTGTTTGGTACGGTTCTTTCCTACATTTATTATTTTGGGTTTTTAGTTCAAATGTATTTCAGGCCATCCGAAAAGAAGTTACCAATCAACACTTCTAATGGTATAACTGCTGTCCTAGCCATTACGGCTGCAGGAACTGTCTTACTTGGTATCTTTCCATCCATTGCGTTAACCTTTATCCATGATCATTTTCAGTTTCTAGAGATTTTTAATCGGTAGAACAGCAGGTAGACCTGCTGTTTTTTGTTTGTTTCGGAGGTGAAATACATATTATGTCTATAAATACTTATTTTTCACAAAAAAACCTTTATTAATAGGGGTAAAGTAGGATATCTATAGTAGATGAAATCTTTTATAATAGGCTTTTAGATGGGAAAATGCTTTTGTCGAAGGGGCATTTGCAGAGGGGAGGTAAAGCGATGACAGAAGCACTAGCGCAGCAATCGATCTTTTCGATTGTGATTAACCTGGTTTTTTTACTTATTACCTGGTGGGCGCTCCAGACTTTTCGGTTCGATATTTTCTTTAAAAAGCCAAACAGTCCACAAGCCAAAGTCCTCATGATCCTGCTGACCCTTAGCATTGGTTCCCTCGCAAGCAATTTCTTCCTTGATTATTACAACTGGTCAATCCGTCTTCAGTATTTTTTTTAGACAAGAAAAGCGCAAGCGGTCGTTTATCTCATTTTGTACACACTACTCAAACATATATACTTCAGAAGTTTCGCACGGAATTTGTCGGGAACTGACTACAACTTCCATGTATGCCGCTTCTCCCTGTGGTCACACTGAAAGATAAGAGACCTGAACGGGGAGAGGGTAATGATGAAGCTTCTAATCGGACTACTATCCATTATGCTTCTGGGAAGTTTTTCAACTGGGACATCTGTCTCATTCGAAGACGATACGGAAGTAAAAGCAGCCGAAATGGCGAACGTTTTACTGACTCACGATTACACAATTGATCGTTGGTCATTTTACACGAGGGAAAAAGTGCGTTTCATGCCGGATTCGTTAGGGTACAAAAGTATTACGTCAACGCTTTCTGAGAGAGCACAGGGCTTTAAATGGGGTGCCCCTACAAAGAGTGACGAAAAATTGAAATTGATTGGGACAAAAGTGGACGCTGAAAAGGGTACAAAAGAAACAGTTACACTCATTTCCTATCCGGAAAACAATCGCATGAGCACTTATCTTATTTATCACATGGAAATTTCCGGGTTTCACCAGGAGGAATGGCGAACAACGTACGAACGTTTTAAGGCGCAAATGACACAATTAGTCACGGAAGAAGCCCCTGTTTTCACTTGTTTTCAGGGCAGCAAAAATGCTACAATGGACATTGTTTTGTATAATGAAGCAGACAAGCTGTTAGGAGCTTTCTCCGCTTCAAAGGTCGAAGAAGTCAATGAAGAGACGTTTGTATCTCTTTCCGCATACCATAAAGAGTGGGAAGCAGATCTTGTAACGAACAACCAGAGAATGAACATACAAATAGCATTACGCAATACAGGAATAGGCGGCGGAATTACCGCTACAATTGGCACACCGATAATTACGACTGAATATTAATATACAAATAGGACGCGGAGGGGAATACGTTGGAAAAAATCATCGTCCGAGGTGGCAGAAGATTGTCTGGCTCTGTCAAGGTAGAAGGAGCTAAGAATGCAGTCTTGCCCGTCATCACAGCATCTATTTTGGCAGGTGAAGGCAAAAGCACTTTAAATGATGTGCCTGCCCTTTCAGATGTACACACGATTAGTGAAGTATTAAGCTATCTGAATGTTGACACGAAAATAGATGGTAATACGATAAAAGTAGACGCAACTAAAACATTGGTAACAGAAGCACCATTTGAAGCAGTTCGTAAAATGCGAGCTTCGTTTCTTGTGATGGGACCTCTTTTGGCCCGCGTGGGTCATGCCCGCATTGCACTTCCCGGCGGCTGTGCGATTGGTTCAAGACCGATCGATCAGCACCTTAAAGGATTTGAAGCGATGGGTGCAGAGGTAACAATCGGTAACGGATTTATTGAAGCTTCTATTAAAGGGAGACTTCAAGGTGCAAAAATTTATCTTGATTTCCCAAGCGTAGGAGCAACAGAAAATATTATGATGGCTGCCGTTCTTGCAGAAGGTACAACAGTGATGGAAAACGTCGCTCAAGAACCTGAGATCGTTTGTCTAGCGAACTACTTGAACGCAATGGGAGCAAAAGTACGTGGCGCTGGAACAGGTACAATTCGTATCGAAGGCGTTGAAAAGCTTGTTGGAGCTGAGCATGCTGTTATTCCTGACCGTATTGAAGCAGGTACATTTATGGTTGCGGCAGCGATCACAGGTGGAAATGTACTTATCGAGAACGCAGTTTCAGAACACCTTCGCCCACTTATTGCGAAGATGGAAGAAATGGGCGTTAAAATTACGGAAGAAGGGCTTGGCCTTCGTGTTGTAGGACCAGAAACACTTAAGCCTGTTGACCTGAAAACAATGCCTCATCCCGGATTCCCGACGGATATGCAATCACAGATGATGGCACTGATGCTTCAAGCGAAGGGTACAAGTGTCATTACAGAAACTGTATTTGAAAATCGTTTCATGCACGTGGAAGAATTCCGCCGCATGAATGGTAATATTAAGATTGAAGGTCGCGCAGCAATCATTGAAGGACCTTCTACACTTCAGGGTGCAGAAGTTTCAGCAACTGATCTACGCGCTGGAGCTGCCCTCATTCTCGCTGGCCTTGTAGCCGATGGCTATACCCGTGTTGATGAGCTTAAGCACCTCGATCGTGGCTATGTAGAATTCGCTGAGAAGCTAGCAAGCCTTGGAGCAGATGTTGAACGCGTTCGTATTGATGAGAACGAGAAAGCTGCTACAGAAGCTTCTGATGAGCAAGCTGTTAATATGAAACCTAAATTTGCATAATGAATGAGAACCGTAGCTGTGGCTGCGGTTTTTTTTATGCTGAAAAGTTCCTATAAAAATAAATGGAAGTATAGCCTTCTTTCCGGCTTATTCTCGTTTCGTCAGTCCTGATTTCTGTTCTAAATGGTTGTCCACCTCCATACGATGATAGGGGTAACAATCTAGAGGGAGGCATGCGAATGAAACAGACTTTTGTCACGCTTGTTCTATTTGCAGCGATCATTGTCCTGCTGCCATCGCTTCTCGTTTTACCCTACGGTTCAAATGAGAGAGCTCCGGCTAGCGAGATAACGAAGGAGAAGGTTTCAGAGAAAGAAACAGTAGCTGTCCCCGTGTATCGATCACAAAAGTCAGAAACGATGAGTGTACCGATTGAGGAATATGTGAAAGGTGTTGTAGCAGCTGAAATGCCGGCGGAATTTAATCTAGAGGCTCTTAAAGCTCAGGCGCTTACGGCGAGAACCTTTGTCGTCGCTAAGCTGACCAATCCACCGGGAGATCTTCCAGGGAGCGCGGTCGTAACAGATACCGTTCAAGATCAGGTGTACAAAGATATGGAGCAACTGAAGAAAGCCTGGGGAGAAGACTTTGAACAAAAATATACTAAAATTGAAGAAGCGGTCAATGAAACAGAAGGTCAAATTTTAACGTACGATGGGAACCCGATTTATGCTTCTTTTTTCTCAACAAGTAATGGTTATACCGAGAATTCAGAGGACTACTGGGAAAATGCCGCCCCTTATTTACGGAGCGTTGAAAGTCCATGGGATCTTAAATCGCCTAAATATGAGGATGCGGTCACCTTCACGGTTAGTGAATTTGAGCAAAAGCTAGGTGTGGCTCTTCCTTCTGATGGATCAATTGGGACGATCAAAACCCTTACAGAAGGGAAACGTGTTGCCGAAGCTACTGTAAATGGTCAACCGTATTCAGGTCGAGAAATTCGTGATCTTCTCGGTTTGCGTTCATCTGATTTTAACTGGGAAAGAAGTGGTAATGAAATTATCGTAACGACGAAAGGTTATGGGCACGGCGTTGGCATGAGTCAGTATGGCGCGAATGGGATGGCTGAGGAAGGGAAACCGTATGAAGATATCGTAAAGCATTATTATCAGGGCGTAACGATTAGCGAAATGGATCGGTATGTTAGTAATTTAACGGCACAGAGATAAGTAATACAGAAAAGGCCGCATACGCGGCTTTTATTGATTAAGTACAATGAAATGGCATTAGGAAAAGGGTTTCAGGGATATGCGGTATTCCCAATATACCTCTATAACGGGGTAGAAATTGAAAAGATAAACCGATTGATGCATAAAATAAATCCCTTTGTCGAAAAATAAATAGATATTTTTTTAACAATGTGTATATAAACCTCGCAACCTGACCACAATGTTGCTGAGGTGATGAACAAATGGGAGATGAAAAACAAAGATCTCATCCTATTGAAAAAAGCGCTTCTAAATGGAAGCAGCTAGCAAGAAAACGCTGGATCTATCCAGCAGTGTACCTTGGTTTCGCAGCAATCGTTCTGGCAGCTGTTCTCTGGATGCAAGGTGGACAGGAAAATGCAGAACCACGTGATTTAAGTGGAATTGATGAAGAAAGAAGTGCCTTTGACGCAAAAGACGAGTCGGTCCCAGTTCTAGGTGATTCAGAAGTCTTTAAAGTTCCTGCATCAGAAGATAGTGGTGTATTTGTGCAAAAACAATTCTACGATACAGCAGCAAGCACAGAAGAACAACAAGCAGCTCTCGTTTTCTATAATAATACCTACTACCAGAATGCAGGAATTGATTACGCTAAAGAAGATGGAGCGAGCTTTGATGTAAAGGCGGCTATGAGTGGTAAAGTTGTAAAAGCAACAGACGATCAGCTACTTGGAAATGTCGTTCATCTTGAACATGAAAATGGCGTTGTCACTGTTTATGAATCTCTTGACGGGCTAGAAGTTGCTGAGGGTGATAAAGTAACCCAGGGCGATAAGCTTGGTACAGCAGGAACAAACACGTTCGATACTGATGCAGGCGTTCACGTACATTTTGAAGTTCGTAAAGACGGAGTCCCTGTTAACCCGCTTGATGTCTTTAACCAGCCTTCATCCGCAGTTGAAGGACCTGAGCAAGAACAAACAGGAGATGCTGTATCAAATCCATCAGCTTCAGAAGGTACTGAGGTAGAAGATAAAGGTACAGAGTCAGAAATAGATGCTGAGGACAAAGCTGAAGAAGATGCCAAGAAAGCTGAAGAAAAATCTGACGATCAAAAATCAGATCAAGAGAAATCAGATTCAAAGGATTCTCAATAAGCCTATCACCCCGAGAAATCGGGGTTTTTTGTTGTTTGGAAAACAAGGATGACACCATTCGACCTTTCCCGGGAAATAGCGAGCTTATTAGGTGACCTCTCAAACGTTGAGCAGTTTTTGTATTTTTAAGGGTAGATCTAATGATAGCTCTTAAATACAGTTACTGGGAAAATAGTCGCATTGACATCTATTTCCTATAGAAAGATAATGAAGAGTATAGAAAATTCAGACTACTTTTCGGAAGGAGGCTCTATCATTTTATACGTATTACTAGCTGTGGCTGTATTAAGTCTAGCAATGACAATTAGAAAACGGAAGCCACTGTATTTACTGTTACCAGTAGGCATAATGGGCGTTTATTTCATAGTGGAAATTGCACGTGTGCCACTTGGTTTTGTAGAAACTGTGGAGCTTATTTTTAATTTAAAATAATAGTAATGAGGAGGTAATGTGATGAGAAAAATCGATAAGAAGAAGGCGGATGCTTACTTTAAATCTCGTGTTCGCTTAATTGCGATCCTGCTCGTAATCTGGTTTGGCGTTTCGTTTGGTGTGGTTTTATTTGCTGAAACGTTAGCGAAGTATACGTTTAATGGATTTCCTCTTCATTATTTTATGGGGGCTCAAGGATCTATTCTCGTTTTTATTCTTTTATTATTTGTTAACGCTTACATAACAGATAGAATTGATCAGAAATACAATTTAGTAGAGAAAAAAGCAAAAGCATCTAAAGGGCAGACCTTACAATCATAAGGGGGGTAAAGGATGGATTCGCAATTTCTAGTATCATTATTACTTATTGTTGCGTCGTTTGGTCTTTATATCGGAATTGCTGTTTATAACCGGGCGAAGCAGACGTCGGAGTTTTTTGTAGCCGGACGCGGAGTGCCGGCAATTTATAATGGGATGGCGATTGGCGCAGACTGGATGAGTGCGGCTTCCTTCATTGGATTAGCTGGAACTGTCATGGTGCTCGGATATGATGGGCTCGCTTATATTATGGGGTGGACAGGCGGATATTTACTGCTTACCTTTTTACTAGCACCACAGCTTCGAAAATATGGCCGTTATACGGTGCCTGAATTCATTGGTGACCGCTTCCAAAGTAAAACAGCCCTCGTCATTGCAGCCATTGCTACCATTATTATCAGTTTTACCTACTCGATCGGGCAACTTGCTGGATCCGGTGTCGTCATCGGGAGATTATTTGAAGTGGATGCTAGAGTTGGTGTTATGATTGGTGTGGTCATTATTGCCATCTATGCCACATTTGGCGGGATGAAAGGGATTACCTGGACACAGGTGGCTCAGTACATTATTCTAATTCTCGCCTACCTGATTCCGGTCATCTTTATGTCTCTTCAAATCACGAATAACCCTATTCCATGGCTTAGCTACGGAAATGTCGTTTCCGAACTAGGGGAACTTGATCGAGAACTCGGGTTATCCGAGTACTTTGCGCCGTTTGAAAACGCATCGAAATGGCAGTTTATGGCCCTGATGTTTAGCTTAATGGCCGGTACAGCAGGTCTCCCCCACGTTATTGTTCGTTTCTATACGGTATCAACGATGAAAGCAGCGAGGTGGAGCGGAGCGTGGGCTCTATTATTTATTGGGCTTCTCTATTTATCAGCCCCTGCGTACGCGGCGTTTTCACGCTTCATTTTGATGAAAGAGGTTGCTGGTAGTCCTATCGAGAGCTTGCCAGCATGGACCGAAAAGTGGGTAAATACCGGCTTGCTCACAATGGCTGATACGAGCGGGGATGGCATTCTTCAATGGCAGGAGATCGCTATCAGTAATGATATAGTGGTAATGGCTACGCCTGAAATAGCTGATCTTGGCATTTTCGTTATCGGCCTCGTAGCGGCAGGAGCAATGGCCGCCGCCTTATCAACAGCTGGAGGACTATTAATTGCAATCTCTTCTTCTTTTTCACATGACATTTACTTCCGAATTATCAATCCAAAGGCAACCGAGCGAAAGCGGATGGCCGTGGCGCGATGGTCCATTTTAATTGCCACAGTTGTTGCAGGACTGGTTGCTCTCAATCCTCCCGGCGTGATCACACAGATTGTCGCATGGGCGTTTGCGCTTGCCTCAGGTACATTCTTCCCAGCACTTATTCTCGGTGTCTGGTGGAAGCGAGCAAACGCACCTGGCGTCATAGCTGGAATGGTAGTCGGCTTACTTGTCACGCTAACTTACATTTTCCTTGCTAAATTTGGCGGTTTCACGATTCTTGGTATTATTGACACGGGGGCTGGTGTATTTGGAGCTTCTGCTGCGATTCTAACGAATATTATTGTCTCACTAAGCACAAAGCCGCCATCTCAAAAGCTACAGGATGAAGTAATGGACCTACGTTATCCTGAACAGCTCACATATAAAGATGGGGAAGTGTGGAAGGATGATCATGTTAGTTAAACCAATCGTTTTATCCCACCCTTAAGGGGCAGTAAACCCCCACCTCATAAAGTTACTTAATCGAGACGTTTAGGTGGGGGTCAACTGCCCCTAAAGGTCCGATTGGTTCAACTAACCATCCGAGGGGGATGAAACAAACCCCCTCGGATGGAAGTTTCACTTTATCCCCCTTAAGAATGGATAAACAATTCCTCTGTGCAGAACGCACGGAGGTTTTTTTGGAAAGGTAAATATACATAAAAGTAATGGAAATAAAAGAAAATTTAAATAAAACCCTTGTCCCTCTTGACTTTTTGGAATATAACCACCTGTTCCCTAATAAAATGTTACAAAACTTAGTAAATGAGGGGCAGAGGTGAGAAGTTGTGGTAAGGCTTCGAAGTATTCTTGCATGCAATACTCCTGACATCATGTAGGTCGACCTGATGACTAGAGCTTCGTAGCATGATCACTTTATCAGTCTCATTTCGCATCTCTCACATCCAATTTAGGGAGGCGAGTGGTGTGCACGATTACATCAAAGAGCGAACCATCAAGATTGGAAATTACATCGTGGAGACGAAGAAAACGGTGAGGGTGATCGCCAAAGAATTTGGAGTGTCAAAGAGCACCGTTCATAAGGATTTAACTGAACGTCTGCCAGAAATCAATCCAGACCTTGCCAATGAGGTGAAGGGCATTCTCGAGTATCATAAATCGATACGCCATCTCCGCGGCGGCGAAGCGACTAGAATAAAATATAGAAAGGATACGGAAAAAGAAGAAGCTGTCAAATAATACCCTGAAAACGACATTTTTTTCTAAATCGTTTCTTCCCTGTTCTACTTTTGTGATACAATATACTAATGGATAGGCTATTTAAACATACTAGGACTGGAACAATAGATGAGTTATAGAACACAGGGAGGATAAGTCATGTTTTCACGTGATATAGGGATTGATTTAGGTACAGCGAATGTACTGATTTATGTGAAGGGCAGAGGCATTGTTCTTGATGAGCCTTCAGTAGTAGCCATTAACACTGAAACTGGAAGAGCACTTGCTGTTGGTGAAGAAGCAAGACAAATGGTCGGCCGGACTCCTGGAAACATCGTTGCCACACGTCCTTTAAAAGACGGCGTTATTGCAGACTTCGATATAACAGAAGTGATGCTTAGACATTTCTTGAACAAAATTAATGTAAAAAGCTTTCTATCAAAGCCGCGTATTCTGATTTGCACACCAACCAATATTACATCAGTAGAGAAAAAGGCAATCAAAGAAGCTGCAGAAAAAAGCGGTGGAAAACAAATTTTTCTTGAAGAAGAACCTAAAGTGGCAGCAATTGGAGCAGGAATGGATATTTTTCAGCCAAGCGGTAATATGGTAGTGGACATTGGCGGTGGAACGACAGATATCGCAGTTCTCTCAATGGGCGATATCGTCACCGCCTCTTCCATTAAAATGGCTGGGGACAAGTTCGATTACGAGATTCTTGATTACATTAAAAAAACGTATAAGCTTTTAATTGGAGAACGAACTGCAGAACAAATCAAGATTAACGTTGCAACGGTATTTCCAGGCGGCCGGAACGAAGAGCTTGATATTCGCGGACGTGACATGGTGTCAGGACTTCCGCGTACCATTACAGTGAAGTCTGATGAAATCCAGCAGGCACTTCAGGAGCCGATCTCGCACATGGTAATGGCAGCGAAGAGCGTACTTGAACGAACGCCTCCTGAACTTTCAGCAGATATCATTGACCGCGGTGTCATTATGACAGGCGGTGGCGCTTTGCTTCATGGTATTGATCAGCTATTTGCTGAAGAGCTGATGGTTCCAGTACTTGTTGCAGAAGAGCCAATGAGCTGTGTTGCAAGAGGGACAGGCCTTATGCTTGAGCATATTGACAAAATTGCTAAGAAGAAGTTTATTTAACTAACGTATACAACAAGAAATGGAAACTATTCGTAAGGGTGTAATCATAATGGCGAACAACCATGAAAAGGTGAACCAGACCTCTGAACGGAGCGAATTTAGTAATGAAGAGGCCAAACAAACGAATAATAAAGTGGAAGAAGTAGAGCGCAGACCAAGAAATCGGTTCATCCCGATCTGGTTGCGCCTACTTCTCGTGGTTCTCTTGCTCGTTGCTTCACTTGTAGCAGGAGCGATGATCGGCTACGGTGTGATTGGTGATGGAAGCCCAGGCGATGTGTTTAAGAAAGAAACCTGGGTAAAAATAACCGATATCGTGAAGAAAGAAAAGAAATAAAGGAAGGGTGACTCATTTATGTTAAATAGTGAAGAAATTAAATCAATTATCCCGCATCGCTACCCTTTTTTACTAGTAGATCGTATTTTAGAAGTGGAAGAAGAAGTCAGAGCGGTCGGTATAAAGAACGTTACAGCAAACGAAGAATTCTTTAATGGTCATTTTCCTGATTATCCGGTAATGCCGGGTGTCCTCATCGTGGAAGCTCTTGCACAAGTAGGGGCTGTCGCAATGTTGAAGAAAGAAGAAAATCAAGGAAAGCTCGCCTTCTTTACCGGAATCGACAAGTGCCGATTCAAAAAACAGGTGAAGCCAGGAGACCAGCTTCGCCTTGAAGTCGAAATTATTCGAATCAAAGGACCAATCGGCAAAGGAAAAGCAACAGCCACAGTCGACGGAGAAATAGCAGCAGAAGCAGAAATTATGTTTGCGCTAAAGTAAAAATAGTTCAACAAACAACTGTTTTGAATTCATTACGCCATTGTTAAGCGCCTTAGTGTTTAACAATGGCTTTTTTGTATTATTTCATTTCATATGCCGACAGTTATTTAACCTTCAGGATCAGCTCCGCAACCCACTAAGTCCTGCTAACAGGTTACTCTCCTAAATGTTCATTTTATGTTGAATTTATTACACAAGTACTTACTATGTAAAACGCTTATAGAGACTATGTAAATTTCAACATTTTCCCTTTTTGACCTGATATGATTTACTCAACCGTTACTTAGCGGTCAAAACTATTGAGTTCAGGGAGGAATTTTGGAAATGAATAACAAGAACTTCATGCTCAAAATTGCAACTTCGTTAGTAGCTGTTATGTTGATCACAGCCTGTAACAATGGTGGTGGAGAAGAAGAAAACAACTCAATGAACAACGGAAGCAACACGGAAGAGCCTGCTACAAACGAAAAATCCGAGAACTCTGCTGAATAAACGATGATCTCCTGTCCTTTCTGGACGGGAGTTTTTAATGCCCAGAAAAATAAATGAAGCAGATCGCGGCCTGCTTCAATCGTTTTTGCTATTCAGCTGCCACTTCTTAAACTCTAAATAATCCGCAAAGTCCTCTTTTGTAATGCCAGACCGCATGGCTTCTTCAATTAATTCTTTCCATTCTGTATCCAGCGCCGGCTCATCATTCTCTTCTTCGAGAATAAAAACTTCCATCGGGACTTTAAGTTCTGCAGCTATTTTCTCAAGGAATTGAATAGATGGGTTAGCCTGTTGATTTCGCTCAATAGAACTAAGATAGGATTTTGCGACCCCGGCCCGCTTTGCTAATTCGGTTAAGGATAAACCCATTCGATTACGATAAAGTTTAATTTTTTCCCCTATCATTCCCATACCTCTACTTTATCATTATTTAATAACTTAATTTTATCAAGAACGCATTGTTCTGTAAACAGAACAATTGTCATGGTTTTTAGATCAATTGTTGGATATAATTACTAAAATTTTTAAAAAAATAAGAGAATGGAAGTAACTAGAAAAGATGAGAAGTTTAATAGGTGTTAAAAGCCTTAAATAAGGAATTTTCAGTCTTTTTAAACTTCCAAAATAAGACTATATTAGATGTGTATTCTAAATAAAGAACAAAACGTTCTTTATTGGTGTCGGTTATTGGAGAATTTAATAAGGGGGATGGGAATGAGGACGCATACTGACGAAAAATTGGATCAGGAGTGGGTAGATCTTATTTCAATTGCAATAAAAATTGGTCTATCGAAGGAAGAAGTAAAGCGATTTCTTGTCAATTCCTCAAAAAAGTAAGGAGGAATGCAGATGATAAAATTGGGTGAAGGGACATTTGTATCTTATATTCTTGGAAAGAGAATTAAAATCATCTCTCTAGATAACGAGATATGCAGGCTTTACATTAATGATGAATACAAGGGGAAATGTGATTTAGCATTTATTCTCACAAAGGTCAACTCTCTTGAGAACAATGAGCAGGACATAAGGGGGTTGATGAAGGATGAGAAAGAGCTCTATGCAGAACTAAATGAGATTATTAGAAGTAAGCAAATTCCTACCCAAATGGAATGAGAATAGGCATACTTTATGAATATAAGACTAAATATGAAACACGACGGAATAAGATTGTGCCCTAATTTGAGTGTAACCCATACCACCCCCACATCATCAGGTATACTTTAGTAATCAAACCGTACATTAAATCCGGCTTTATCCGGGTTCTTTTGGGGTTTTGCTTCTATAATTTATACACTTCATTTAACTTTAAATGGATACTGGCTAGTTATACTTGTGTTTAAACAATAAGAGCCTTCATATATGATGGCTCCTAGTCCGTACATTAGTTATCTGATCCCTGGTTTGCACGCCATTTGTTAAATTCCAGGAATTCTTTGAATTGATCTTTACTTACGCCTGAATTCATCGCTTCTTTCACAAGTCTCTTCCACTCTGAATCTAGCTCATTTTGGTGAATGGGATCATCACCTTGTAAGAGCGTCTCAACTGAAACATCCAGGACATTCGATATTTTATCAAGAAATTGAATAGAGGGGTTAGATTGTATATTTCGTTCAATTGAGCTTAAATACGATTTGGCAACATTTGCGCGTTCTGCTAATTCCGAAAGTGATAGTCCTTTACGTAAACGGTATTTTTTTACTTCTTCACCTATCATGTTTTGTTACCCCTCCTGTACTTCGACAAAATTCTCCGTTGTTATTTATTATAGCAGTGTGCAATTGTTCCGTAAATAGAACGAAAGCGACATTTTATAATGTCGCTTTCGTTTACGTTCCTATGAATACTTCTGTTGTCGAAGAAAGCATTGAATTTCTTCGATTTTTAACCCTAGCTCCTTTGCCTCCTTGATGAGTTCAATCCATTCTTGATCAAGCTTATCCTCCGTATGTACACTCATGTCAACCCTCCTTGTAATGGATCCAGGTAATACAACCATCATAGGAGCTGTTTGCTCGCTCCCTTAGATCTGTTACTTTGCGTCCATATTTTTCAAAAATGGTTTCCTTTTTCTGGAGGATACCTTCTTGTAATGCAACGACTGCATAAATTGATACTATTATCATAGTTCGTTAAACCTAAAAAAGGTGTTGTTTTTTGTAGGGAAAACTCATTTTTATTTGACTTTTTTTGTCAATTATCCGATTTGAATCATTTATTGCTCTTGAATAGTTGCATACGTATTGGAAACAATACGAGTATAACGAACAAGGAGGAAAAGTATGAAAAAATGGCTAATGACTCTATTAACCTTTACTCTTGCGATCGGACTTGCAACAGGATGTTCGAATGCAAATGAAGAAGAAGGACCCGTAGAAGATCCTGAAATGCAAGAAGGTGCGCCAGAAGATGCCGAAAATGTTAACGAAGATGATGGTACAATTGACCAAGAAGACGATGATAATATGAATGAAGATGGAACTAAAGAAGGCGATCAGGATGAAGATGGGAACAAGGATGAAGGAGATATGGATGGTACAGAAGAGCAGCCGAATGACGAAACAGAGGAGCAATAAAGTGAATTTTGTGAATGTGACAAATAAAGACCTCACAGCAGGTCTTTTCTTTTTTTTGGTAAAATTGTCTAACTAGTTAAGTCATCGGGTATAGAAAGAAAAAAGGAGGGTTATCAATGAAAAAAGTGGCCGTTATAACAGGTGGTGGCTCTGGAATCGGAGCAGATACCGCAAAGCGCTTTGCGAAAGAAGGCATTCGCGTCTGTTTGTTTGATTTAAAGGAAAGCCGTGCAGAAAATGTGAAAGATGAGATTATTCGAGAGGGTGGGGATGCGTTTGTACTCGATATCGACGTTTCCGATGAAGAACGCGTTACATATGGACTTGAACAGGTAGTGAAAGAGTGGGGACAGATTGATATCCTCTTTAACAATGCAGGAATTAACGGTACGTTAAATTCAATTGAAGAAATGAAAGCAGAGGAATGGGATGAAACCATTCACACCAATTTGAAGAGTACATTTCTAATGATGAAACACACCATACCTTATATGAAGAAAAACGGTGGAAGTATGATCATTACGAGTTCCATCAACGGAAACCGAACGTTCTCTAATTTTGGAATGTCCGCGTATAGTACGTCAAAAGCAGGTCAGGTTGCGTTCATGAAGATGGCTGCACTTGAGCTTGCACAGTATCACATTCGTGTAAATGCAATTTGCCCTGGAGCGATTGATACAAACATTGAACAAAACACTGATAGAAAGGAAAGCGTTGAAAAAATCGAAATTCCGGTCGAGTATCCAGAGGGAGCCCATCCACTTGAGCAGAAATCAGGTAGTGCTGATCAAGTAGCTGATGTTGTTTATTTTCTTGCCTCCGATGCTTCAAGCCATGTGACAGGCACAGCGATGTACGTGGATGGTGCAGAATCACTTTTATAATCTATGTTAGACAAATCCTCGGGATAACCCGGGGATTTTTGTTGACGATTGTATTGGTCCTCCGTATTGTTAAAAAAGAGGTGATGGAAATGTTTACAAAATTACACCATGTAGCGATTATATGTTCCGATTATAAACGTTCTAAAGCTTTTTATGTTGATATGTTAGAGCTAGCTATTATTGAAGAAACGTATCGGGAAGACCGTCAATCTTATAAACTGGATCTTGCTGTGGGAGAGCACACGCGCATCGAATTGTTTTCCTTCCCAGATGCGCCGGAGAGGCCGAGTTATCCTGAAGCAAGAGGGCTACGCCATCTTGCGTTTGAAGTGGAAGATCTGGACGAAGCTGTTCAATATCTGACTTCAAAAGGAATTCAATCAATGGAAGACATTCGGTATGATGAACTAACGAATAAGCGCTTTACCTTTTTTGCTGACCCGGATGGACTACCGATTGAATTGTATGAAAAGTAGAATAATTTAACAAAAATAAGTTGATTCCTTCCAGAAGATGTGGCAAAATAAGACGTGAAAGCGTTTGCTTATTCTTGGAACTAGAATCGCTTATTTTTTTATTTTTTAAAAATGCAAACGATTTCCTTATTTTTACGGAAATGCGCAAACGGTTTCGCAACTATGTGGCTTAAGGGGGAAAAGAATGAAACGGCGTAATCGAAAAGGTCTTTCACTGTGGCTTGCTATTGTGCTTGTATTGCAACTGCTAGCAGGTGCGATACCGGGGGTTCAGGCGGCAGAAGGAAGTCCAATTATTGATGGATCGAGCGCAAAGTTCATGTATGAAGGGGATGGGAGCGAAGAAACCGTTCTTGTTGCAGGGGATTTTACAAACTGGCAGGATGGTGCACTTCCACTTGAAAAAGGTGAAGATAATGTCTGGAGTTTAAAGATTGATAATTTATCCGACGGACAACACCAGTACAAGTTGATCGTCAATGGAGAATGGATGAAAGATCCTATGAATCCAAACGGAAATGACAACAGTACGTTTACGATTGGTGAACCGACCAATGATCGAATTGTTACGCTTGTTGGTGATTTGCAGGACGAGCTTGGTGCTGCAAAGGAATGGGATCCTGCTGCAGAAGAAACGATAATGGAAGCGAAGGGAAATGGCTTTTATGAACTTACAGCAGAACTACCAGCAGGAACATATGAATACAAAGTAGCAATCAACCAATCGTGGGGTGAAAGCTATGGAGATGGAACAGGAAATTTAAAGCTCACACTCTCTGAGGCCACTACTGTCACATTTTACTATCATGATGGGACGCATGCAGTAGCGAACTCTACTAATTACACACCAATAGCTAAGGAAAAGCAGCCGAGGCTTGCCGGGTCTATTCAACCTGCGATTGATGCAGGAGCAGAATGGAGTCCAGAGCAATCTACAGCTCTTCTAACAGATGATGACTATGATAATGTTTACACTTTTACGGAAATGGTTCCTAAAGGAAACTATGAATATAAAGTGGTCCTTGGCAATACCTGGGGTGAAGATTATCCTGCAGAAAATGCGAAGCTAAATGTCCTTACAGATGCTAACGTTACGTTCTTCTTTAACTCTGAAACAAAAGATGTAAGCACAGATTACAGTGCAGAAGGGTCTGACGGGGCGATCTCAAAAGCGAGTCTTCTACATAACTCATGGGAAGAAGCTTACCGGGCTCCATTCGGTGCCATACAAAAAAGCAAAACCGTGACTCTCCGTCTTTCAGCAAAGAAAGATGACCTCACGGGAGCGGACCTGTATATTAAGAATCAAAATACAGGAACTAGCAAACTCGTTGCAATGGAAAA
The DNA here is from genome assembly GCF_039851965.1 of Pseudalkalibacillus hwajinpoensis. NCBI lineage: Bacteria > Bacillati > Bacillota > Bacilli > Caryophanales > Guptibacillaceae > Guptibacillus > Guptibacillus hwajinpoensis. The sequence continues at coordinate 2,461,901 of NZ_CP156674.1, forward strand.
GGCCACAACAGCTGATGGTCTTGATTTCTGGGAGGCAGATGTAACGCCTGAAGAAAAAGGCCTGTATGGCTACAAGTTTATTGTCAGAGACGGCTCTGCGAAGGCAGAATACGGGGAAGATACGAAGCAGGGCGCATTAGGAAAAGCAATTGATGCGAATGCTGAGCTGTATCAATTAACGGTATTTGATCCAGGTTATGAAACACCAGATTGGATGAAAGAAGCGGTTGTGTATCAAATTTTCCCGGATCGATTTAACAATGGAAATCCGGATAACGATGATGCGAAAGTAAACGCAAGAGGGAATGAGCCGATTGAACATCAGAATTGGGGAGAGCTTCCAGACAATCCGAGACTTGCTGACAGTACAGGGTATGAAGGAGATGAAATCTGGAGCAACGATTTCTTTGGTGGTGATTTAAAAGGGATTCAAGAAAAGCTCGACTACATTCAGTCGCTCGGTGTTAACACTCTTTATCTGAATCCAATTGCTGAAGCAGCGTCAAACCACAAGTATGATGCAGCGGATTGGAAATCGATTGACCCAATGTTTGGGACACCAGAAGAGTTCAAGGCTTTTACAGATGAACTTGAAAAGCGAAATATGCATTTGATCATGGATGGGGTATTCAACCATGTTGGTGATGATTCCATTTATTTTGATCGTTATGGTAAATATGACGTAGTTGGTGCTTATGAATATTGGTCTCTCATTTATGACTTGATGAATGATGGCATGAGTGAAGAAGATGCAAAGACAGAAGCGCGAAAGCAACTAGAAAAAGAGGGCCAGACGTTTAATGATGAGTATGGCTTCCATAACTGGTTCAATATTAAAAATGAAAAAGTGGTCGATGAAAACGGCAACGAACGCTACGATTATCAGGCGTGGTGGGGTTATGATTCACTCCCTGAAATCAAGAGTGTTGAAGGGGAAGCTGTTGATTACGCAAGTGAATTGAACAATCAGAAATTCTCTGATTACATTATGTATGACGAAGACTCTGCTTCGAAATCATGGTTAACAAACGGTGCATCTGGATGGCGCCTTGATGTAGCCAATGAAGTGGATATGGAGTTCTGGCGCGAGTTCCGCGACGAATTAAAGTCTGAGGAAATGGCTGGCACTGGTGCCACACTTAAAGAAGGGGAGGAACCGCTCATTCTCGGAGAGATCTGGGATGATGCTTCGAAATACTTCCTTGGAGATCAATATGATTCAGTTATGAACTACCGTTTCGAAGGCGCGATTCTGAACTTCCTGAAGAGCGGAAATGCAGCAAGTGCGGATGAACAATTGATGGCCGTCCAAGAAGACTATCCTAAGGAAGCCTTCCATGCGCTTATGAACTTGATGGGCTCGCACGATACACCACGTGCCGTCTACGTTCTTGGCGGGGGAACAGACACGTATGAGCGTGCGGAATTTGATCCGAATTATGATCATGAACTCGGCGTGCAGCGTCTGAAACTAGCGGCAATTTTACAAATGGGATACCCTGGCGCACCAACGATTTATTATGGTGATGAAGCGGGAGTTACAGGTTCTAAGGACCCGGATGATCGCCGCACATATCCATGGGGCGATGTAAATGAAGAGTTATTGAAGCATTATCAGGATGCAGGTGCAGTTCGAACGGCAAACGCTGATCTTCTCGCATACGGCGAACTGACAACATTGTACGCAGAAGGCGATGTGTATGCGTTTGCTCGCACCAGTAAAGACGGTGCAGCTGTCATTGCAGTGAACCGTGGCAACAACGCGCAAACACTTGAGTTTGATGTGAAAGATGTTTTGAAAAATAACATTGCGTTCACCGACGGACTAGCAAAGGATTATAAAGTAACAGTGAAGGATGGCAAGGTAAGCGTGACGATTCCTGCGATGACAGGACGGATGCTGATTGCTGATCAGGACCAGAACTTCGAACTTCCAAATGCAGTCAGTGAGCTGAAAGCTGCAGCAGGAGAAGGAAGTGCAACGCTCTCCTGGACAGGTGATGCAGCACAGTATAAAGTCTACAAATCAACGCTTCAAGGAGCGATGTATGAAGAAGTGGCAGTGACAGATCAAACATCTGTTACAGTCGATAACCTGACGAATGGGCAAGCGTACTACTTTGCCGTAACCGCTTTGGATCGGGATGGCAACGAGTCGGTTAAAGTAGAAACGACAAGTGCAGCTGTGCCTCATTTTGAATGGAAAGATGGAGAATATGAGATTAGTTCTGTTACAGCTGTGGAAGATCAAGTACTTGATCTATCGAAAACGTTCACGGTTGAAGCGACTGTAAAGATTGCAGGAGCAACAGAGACAGGTCTTGCAGAAGGTTTAATTGGGAAGCTTCAGATGAAGCATGGAGACCGTGACTGGACTGAAACGAAAGCATCTTACACAGGCCAGGGCGGAGATAATGATGCAAATGCGTTCAAAGCTGATTTCCGTCCAATTGAGAAAGGCACGTATTCATACCGCTTTTCATTCTCAACAGACCGTGGTGCAACATGGAAAACAACGAATACAGAGGAAGTTGTCTTTTCTCAAAATCAAGATGATACGAAAGCGCCTGCTGAGGCCGTTAAGCTTGATGAGCCACTGAAGGAATCCGGACAAGTTACATTAAATTGGACACTTGAAGGTCCTGATGAGCCCTACCTTCTAGCGATTGAGCGGGATGCTGAGACGATTGAACTTTTAGAAAATGTCGAGGCTGTCAGCTATACCGATTTTGCTGTTCAGAATGGTAAAACCTATACGTATAAAGTGGTAGCTTACGATCAGGCTGGAAATCAGACAGCATCAAACGAAGTTTCCATTACACCGGATATTGTGATGGTTGATGTAACGTTTAAAGTTCACGCGCCGGATTATACACCACTTAGCGCGAAAGTCACCATGCCTGGCAGTCAAAACGGCTGGAGTACAAGTGCATGGGAAATGTCGCGTAATGGTGCTGTATCACCGGACTGGGAGCTGCAAAAGTCATTCCCGGAAGGAACTGTTTTAACGTACAAGTATGTAAAAGGTGAGTCGTGGGATCAGGAAGGCCTTGCCGATCACACACGTAACGACAAGTCAGATGACGATGTGAGTTATTACGGTTACGGTGCAGAAGGTACAGATCTGAAAATAACGGTAACAAATCAGGGTAGCAATAAAATGGTAGTAGAAGATGAAATTCTTCGCTGGATTGACATGCCTGTTGTTGTCACTTCCCCTGAAACAGGAGCAATTGTTGAAGGAGATACGGTGACATTCAAAGGGAATGCGATTAAAGAAGGCGACCTCACAATTAATGGTGAAAAAGTAATTGTGAACGACGATATGTCATTCTCACATGAAGTAAAGCTCGAGAATGGTGAAAATGAGATTCCAATTTCGATTTCACCTTCAGAAGAAAACAAATACGAAATCTTTAACAATGATGGCGGAGCAATTGGTAAGAACACGAAGGAATATACATGGAAAGTAACGTCCCAAGCGGGCGATCCTGAGCCGAAGGAACCTGTACGTTTATTCGGGGATGATCGTTATGCGACTTCGGTCGAAATTTCGAAACAGGGCTGGGATAAAGCGGATACAGTGGTGATTGCAAGAGGAGATAACTTTGCCGATGCGTTAGCTGGTGCTCCACTGGCATATAAACTTGATGCTCCAATTCTTCTAGCGAAAGAAAAGGGACTTGAGAAGTCAGTAAAAGATGAAATCAAGCGACTTGGAGCTAAAAACGTGATTATCTTAGGTGGTACCAAAGCTGTGCCAAAGTTTATCTCCTATCAGCTTGAAGGACTGGACTTGAAAGTAAAACGAATTTACGGAGACGACCGTTTTGAAACAGCCGCTAATATTCAGGCAAGCCTTGGTGGTAACCCTGATAAAGCGATCGTAGCAAACGGTATGGACTTTCCTGATGCACTCGCTGCAGCATCCTATGCAGCAGAAAAAGGGTATCCAATTCTTTTCACGAAAAAAGATAGCGTTCCGAAAACAACGTTGCGAGCATTGCGCAGCGTAGACGGATCCATTGTTGCTGGTGGAGAAGCTGTTATCAGTGAACAATTGCTTGGCGATCTACCAGCTCCAGAGCGATTTGCAGGTGAAAACCGCTTTGGAACAGCGGCAGCTATTGCAACGGAACTTAATGCATCGAAGCAGGTCTTTATCGCAACAGGCATGGATTTCGCTGATGCCCTAACAGGCTCAGTACTTGCAGCAAAACAGGATGCAGCTATGCTCCTTGTTAAACCAGAGGCAATGCCGGACGAAACGGCAGAAGCACTGAAGAAGCTAGAAGCTGATACATTTATAATACTCGGTGGGACGAGTGCGGTAAGTGATGAGGTGGTTGAGGGGCTGAATTAGAACGGTGTAATGGAGTGTAAACGGGGTCAGACCCCTCTCTGACCCCATGAAGTGTCCGCCTCCGGCGGACACTTTTTTTGCGATGAAAGAGGAGGGAGGGGCAGACACGTGTCTGACCCCCCTCACCCTTCATCAGCACATGGTCAAGTCATGTCGTGATTATGGAAGCCGATGTTAAAAGTGGTGCAATGACGACCGCACGCTTTGCAGAGAGGCAAGCAAGAAAGGTCTTTGCCATGAAAAGCGAAGACCTTCGAAAAGGACAGGGGACAAACTGTCTAACCGAGAAAGGTGTAACCCCTTACACCGGCGTAGATTTCTTTTTAAATGAACTGAATTTACCCACGACACGTTAAAAGAATCCATTCCCAGATTCTTAAAAGTTATCAAAACCACCGAATATTCAACGAATGAACTCTTCGATTTGATCCCTCAAGGATCTTCAATATCATCTCTCCCTATCTAGAGCATGATGGCTTCCAACCATCAGGGAAAAGATGAAAGAGAAAAGAAGATAAACCTGCCTCGGAACCACCCAATCGAGCCATCGAAAGGGTGGTTTTTCTATGTGAATTTCATTCTTCTTTTATAAGTATATCTACCTATGTGTGTTTAAACCAAGAATAGTCAATAAAAAGTAAAACTACTTTTATATAGTAATTAATTTATATATTTGGGGTCAGACAGGGGTCTGGCCCCAAAATGAAAGCGCAAACAAAATTTAAACAATTTACTCAATTTTTACACATATAGGACAATTGTTGTTGTATACTGACAATTGATGGCAGTGTCACCAAAATTCGACTACATATCCGGGGGGATGGAATTTGAAACGAAGGTCAAAAGGTCGTTTGATCAGCTTTGCGCTGATTTTCTCAATGGTCCTTAGCTTTTTCGCGTTACCAGTTTCACAGTATGCTTCTGCAGCTGAAGAAACGTTTCAAGATCTTATCATTTCAGAGTACATTGAAGGTGGAAGCTACAACAAAGCTCTCGAACTTTACAATGGAACAGGGAATTCAATTAATCTAGCTGATTATACCCTTGAACTCTATTCTAATGGAGAGACAGAACCAAAGTATTCCTTAACATTAGAAGGAACACTTGCAGATGGGGAAGTTTTTGTACTTGCTCATGATCAAGCAGTCCAGACTATGTTAGATCAAGCTGATGTAACGAATCAAACTGTCGTTAATTTCAATGGTAATGATGTTGTTACGCTCAAAAAGAATGATGATATTATCGATTCACTTGGTCAAATTGGTTCAGACTCTGATTTCGCCAAAGACGTAACACTTGTCCGTAATGACTCAGTAACAACAGGTGACTCAGATGCAACTGACGCATTTGACTTCACGACTGAATGGACAAGTCATGCAAAAGACACTTTCACATTCCTCGGCGCACACCTTTCTGACGACACTACACCAGATCCGGAACCAATCGAACTTTCAACAATCGCTGATGCTAGATCAGTAGCCAAAGGCACACAAGTAAAAGTAAAAGGAATTGCCACAGCTTCATTTGAAACTGGTGGTCAAACAAATCTTTTTATCCAAGATGACACAGCTGGAATTATTGTTCGCGCAGCCGGAATTACTGCTCAGCCTGGTGATGAAGTGACTGTAACAGGATCTATGTCTGATTATTATGGAATGCAGCAAATCATGACGAGCTCTACTAATGTTGTTATAACAACTAAAGACAAAGGCATCCCGTCCCCTCAATCACTCACTTCAACAGATCTCTCAGCAGAAAATGGTGAACAGCACGAAGGCGAATTCACTCAGTTCACTTCTGTGACTGTTAATTCAGTCGATAGCAATGGAAACTTTACTGCTGAAGATGGTTCAGGTGAATTTGTCATTAAGCCAAACGAGAAATCCCTCCTTGAAGTTGGAAAAACATATGAAATTCTAAAAGGTGTTATTGACTACAACTTTAATGAATACAAGCTTGTTCCACGTAATGCTGCAGATGTTATCGAAAAGGCGTTCTCCGTTACAGCTAGCCCTAAAGCGGGATCTGTACTCGAAGGAACGATGATTACACTTGCAACAGCTGAAGAAGGAGCAACCATTCATTACACAGTAGATGGCAGCGAGCCAACTGCTGATAGTACAGAGTACATAGCTCAAATTGAGTTAACAGAAGTCACTACAATTAAAGCCGTTGCAGCAAAAGACGGTAAAACAAGCGACATTTCTACATTTGAATATGACGTTTTAAAATCTGCAAATGGAATTAGCATCCATGATATTCAAGGAGCCAATCATGCCTCTCCATATGAAGGAATGGCTGTCACTAAAATCGCTGGTATCGTCACAGCAAAAGACGGCTCTAACGGTTTTTACATGCAGGAGCCACAGCCTGACGACAATATCGCAACATCTGAAGGTATTTACGTTTACAAAAGCGGTGGCGCTGGTGTAGAGGTTGGCGACAAAGTAGAAGTAGATGGCCAGGTGAAAGAGTGGAGAGAAGAAGGCTACGATGATGCAGCAGATCTTCTTACAACACAAATCACAGCAACAAACGTTGCGATCACTTCGTCTGGAAACACAGTTCCAGCTCCCATGGTGATAGGAGACGATCGCACGCCTCCAACTGAAAACATTGAAGATGACAACATGACAACGTTTGACCCGCAAACAGACGGACTTGATTTTTATGAGAGTCTTGAAGGTATGTTGATTGAAATTCCAAATGCGACAATTTCTGGCCCAATTAAGTATGACGAGCTCCCTGTCTATGTGAATGCAAGTGAAGGTAATCAATTCACGCGAGCACAGGGTCTATTGATATCTCCTGAAGATTACAATCCAGAGCGTATGTTGATCGACGTGGATGGAATTGATCTAAATGCTACGACGGGAGATAGAATTGATGGCTCCATTACTGGTACAGTGAGCTACGATTACAGCAACTTCAAAATTCGTCCTACTGGCACGTTCCCTTCCGTAATTGAAGGTGATACAGCGCGTGAAGTGACGAAAATCGAATCAGCAGAAGGTGATCTAACTGTTGCAACTTACAACATAGAGAACTTCTATGCTGGTACAGATGCAAGCAAAGTAGCGAAAATCGCTGATTCAATCGTAAATAATATGAAAACACCGGACATCATTGGACTGATCGAAGTTCAGGACAACAATGGTCCAACGGATGATGGCACGACAGATGCAAGCGAATCTTACAAAACGATTATTAAAGCGATCGAAGAAGCAGGCGGTCCAACATACAAATTTACGGATATTGCTCCTGCCGACAAAACTGATGGTGGACAGCCAGGTGGTAACATTCGCGTTGGCTTCATCTACAACCCTGAACGTGTTGATTTTCCTGAGAAAGATTCTGGCGATGCAACATCTTCAGTAGGTGTTGATGAGAATGGCTTAACGCTAAATCCTGGTCGCATTGATCCTACGAATGACGCGTTTGATGACTCTCGTAAACCACTTGCTGCAGAGTTTGAATTTAACGGTGAAAAAGTTGTTGTAGTAGCAAACCACTTCAACTCTAAAGGCGGCGATGGCGCACTATTTGGAGCTGATCACCCGGTCGTTCTTGGTAGTGAAGCACAGCGCTTGGAGCAAGCAGCTGTCGTAAATGGATTTGTAAATGACGTTGTTTCAAACATGAAAGATTCGAATGTTGTAGTTCTTGGTGACTTGAACGACTTCGAATTCTCTGCGCCGATCAACAAGCTTGAAGGCGACGTTCTTACAAACATGATGGAAAAACTACCATCTGAACAGCGCTACACGTACATTTACCAGGGGAACTCTCAAGTACTTGATCACATTCTAGTTTCTAACAATCTTGCAAAGCGCACAACGATTGATAGCATTAACATTAATGCAGATTTCAGTGAAGAAGATGGACGTGCAAGTGACCACGATCCAGTTCTAGCGAAAATCCAAATGGATAACAAAGTGGATCGTACTTCTGGCGAAACTCGTTACGAAACAGCGGTCGAAATCTCTAAAAAGGGATGGGAAAGCGCAGATACGATCGTACTTGCACGAGGAGATAAGTTCCCGGATGCACTAACGGGAGCACCACTTGCTTACAAGCACGATGCTCCAATTCTTTTAACTGAACAGAATAGACTCAATGCAGCCGTTAAGAAAGAAATCGAGCGTCTTGGTGCTACGAAAGCGATTATTCTAGGCGGAACTTCAGCGATTTCATCGTATACGGAATATGAGCTAAAAGGTCTCGGACTAAAAGTCGATCGTATCGCGGGTGAGGATCGTTATGAAACAGCTGTTAACATTGCAGCCAAACTTGACGGTTCACCTGAAAAATCAATTCTGGCGAATGCGTTCAACTTCCCTGATGCTCTATCCGTTGCATCTTATGCAGCGAAGAATGGCTACCCAATCGTGCTAACAAATGACGACAAGCTACCTGCAGTTTCGAAGAAAATCCTATCCACTACGGACGAGCAAATTGTCGTAGGCGGGGAAAATGCCATCAATGCTGACATTTTTGAAAGTCTATCAAACGCTGTCCGCTATAGCGGCGATGATCGTTACGCAACATCAGCTGCCATCGCAACGGTTCTAACACCTGATGCAGATACAGCTGTTGTCGCAACAGGCGTGAAGTTCGCTGACGCTCTTGCAGGTTCAGTTCTTGCTGCTAAAGAAGACGCAGCAATCCTCCTCGTTAAGAAAGATGATATTCCAGGCGAGATTTCTGATGCAATTGAAGAAAATGATATCAACTCGTTCCATATCCTTGGCGGCACAAATGCTGTAAGTGAAGAGGTTATGAACGAGTTAGAGAGCAAATAAAGTGAAACTTCCATCAGGGGGGGGTTTGCTTCTTCCCCCTCTGATGGTTAGTTGAACCAATCGGACCTTTAGGGGCAGTTGACCCCCACCTGAACGTCTCGATTGATTTACATTCCTGAGGTGGGGGTTTTACTGCCCCTTAAGGCTGGGATAAAGAGGTGAAAGGGCGGACTCATTCCGCCTTCTCCTAACCTATGAAACTAGTCACAAAGGATGAGTTAGAATTTGTTGAATAGTCTTACAAACAGGACCATCAACCTATCAATCTGGTATATAATGAAATTCGCATTTAAATTCCGACAAAAAATGAGTTTTCGAAAGGGAAGGGATTACGTAAATGAATATGAAAAAACCTCTTTTCGGCGTTCTATCAACAGCTGCACTGGCATTAGGGATTTCTGCTGCAGCGCCATCAACCCCTGTAGAAGCTGCTGCTGGTGACTTTGATCTTACAATTATGCACACGAACGATACGCATGCACATCTCGATAATGCACCAAGAAGACTGACAGCAGTTGAGGAAATTCGTGCGGCTCGCGCAAACACCATTTTGTTGGATGCGGGGGATGTTTTCTCTGGAACGCTATTTTTCAATAAATACAAAGGCCTTGCAGACGTGCAGTTTATGAACATGATGGACTACGATGCAATGGTTCCAGGAAACCATGAATTCGACGAAGGTCCAAAAACATTCTCTGAATTTGTTAAACAAACGAAATTCCCGATCGTTAGCTCAAATATTGACTATAGTAAAGACCCTGACCTTGGACCTCTCTACAAAAATGAAATGGCCATGACTGGTGACGATGGCACCATCTATCCAGCTGTTATTCTAGATGTAAACGGGGAAGAAGTTGGTGTCTTCGGCCTAACGATTGAATCAACAGATGAGTTATCAAGCCCTGGAGACACAATTTCCTTCCAGAACCATCAGAAGCAAGCAGAAAAAATGGTGGCGATGTTTGAAGAAAAAGGGATCAACAAAATCGTTGCTCTTACTCACCTTGGAAAAACGGTAGAAGTAGAGCTTGCTGAAACAGTTAAAGGCATCGACCTTGTTGTTGGTGGACATAGCCACACGAAAATTGAAGAAGCAGTCGTTGTAAACGAAACAGAAGAGCCTACACTTGTCGTACAGGCGAATGAATATAGCAAATACCTTGGTGATGTTGAAGTAACTTTTAATGCAGACGGCGTTCTAACAGAGTGGGACAATGAGTTGCTTGACCTTAGCGAAGATAGCACTTTAGAAGCTGATCCAGAAGCACAGGCTCTTTATGACGACCTCAAAAAACCGTTAGAAGAAATTGAGAAGCAGGTTGTTGGCGAATCAGATGTTTACCTTGATGGTAAACGGGGATCTGTAAGAACCGGCGAAACGAATCTCGGAAACTTAATTACAGACGGAATGCTTTTCAAAGCACAACAATTCACAGATGCGACGATCGCAATTACAAATGGCGGAGGAATCCGCGAATCGATCGATGAAGGTCCGATTACGTTAGGCGAAGTTTTAACAACAATGCCTTTCGGTAACAACCTTGTTACGGTTGATTTGACCGGGGAAGAAATTATTTCTTCATTGGAGCATGGAGTTAGCGCAGTTGAAACAGAACAGGGTCGCTTTGCTCAAGTTTCTGGACTGTCATACTCTTTCGATAAAGATCTTCCTGTAGGAGAACGTATTCTTGATGTTAACGTAACAACTGAAAATGGTTATGAAGATATCGATCCAGAAGCGATGTACACTGTTGCAACAAATGCTTATATCGCAACTGGTGGAGATGGTTATGATGCTATGGGTGCAGCAGCAGCTGAAGGCCGTATAGAAGAGCTTAACTTCGTAGACTTTGAAGTATTCACAGAGTACCTTGATGAGATCGGAACAGTTCAGCAAACAGAAGAAGCACGTATCGTAGAAGCTGGGCTTGAGCGTATTGAAGGTGAAACCCGTTACGAAACTTCTGTTAAAATCTCTCAAGAAGGCTGGGATACAGCAGATACCGTCGTTCTAGCACGCGGCGATTCTTTCCCAGATGCGCTAGCAGGTGCACCACTAGCTTATAAATATGATGCTCCAATTCTTTTAACAGAAAGCGGATCATTGAACACAATGACGAAGGAAGAAATTACACGTCTCGGTACTGAAAAAGTATTTATCCTCGGCGGAAAGAGTGCAATTTCAAGCTACGTGATGTTCCAGCTAGAAGGTATGGGTGTTGATGTAGAACGGATCGCGGGAGACAATCGTTTTGATACAGCAGCGAACATCGCAGCTCGTCTTGGCGGATCTCCAGATAAGGCGATCATCGCTAACGGAATGACCTTCCCGGATGCACTTGCGATCGCTCCATATGCAGCGGAGCAGGGTTATCCAATTCTTTTAACAGAAGCGGATGAAATTCCGTCTTCTACAAGCAATGCGCTTAAAGGAATTGATGATTCTATTATCGTTGGTGGGGACACTGCTGTTAGCGAGAAGCTAGACGATCGTCTACACGCTTCAGCCCGCTATGCTGGAGAGAACCGTTTCGGTACTGCAGCTGATATTGCAACGAACTTGAATGCGTCAGCTCGTGTATATGTTTCAACTGGTATGAACTTCGCTGATGCTCTCTCTGGATCTGTTCTTGCAGCGAAGAGAAATGCTGCAATGCTTCTTGTTAAGCCGGATATGCTTCCTGCTGAAACGGCAGAAGCGGTTGATATGATGGATGCTTATGACTTCCAGGTTCTTGGTGGAGAAAATGCTGTAAGTGAAGATGTGATTTCAAAGCTTAAGAAATAAGATCGAAGAGATGCAGGGGCCTTCACGCCTCTGCATTCTTTATACCATCTTGAATGGGAAGTAGACCCCACCTTAAGAACATAGGTGGGGTCTACTTTATTTTGAAAGTTTTCCAAGTAAATAGAGGAAATAAAGAATAAACAGCTAATACTATCATTATCCATTCGTTATTAAGAATGAATATGGGGAGGGATTCGGTTGAGAAAAGGGAAAGTCAACTCCTTTCTGTTACTGGTTTGTCTGTTTGTTTTACTCGTTCCATCAATGGCATCAGCTACTGTTACAAATGATGAAAAAGCAGTTGTTAACTTTACGGCTCTTGGTGATTCGCTTGCGGCTGGGGTGCTTTCAGATAATAAGCTTGGGAAAAGTTTTAATGACTACATAGCAGAGGACCTTAATGAAATAGAATTATTGGGGACTTATCAAAAACCTTTCACCGTGCCAGGCGCAACTTCAATGGACTTGCTAAATGAACTGCAAAACCCTCAAACACAGGCGAAGCTTCAGTCTCAAAACGTCATTACGATTTCAATTGGAGCAAATGACTTTCTGCAATATCTTTCAAGTGATCCTACGAAATTACAGAATGAGGAATTTGTAAAAATACTCATGGCAGAGCTTGGAGCAAATTACGGAGCAAGCCTTGGTATTATCCGTGCAATCAATCCAACCGCTGAAATCTATCTTCTAGGTTATTACAATGGGTTTCACGCATTACCTGCCGAGCAGCAACAATCACTGATCATGCTAACAAACGCTGCTAATGATGTTATTGAAGCTGTTGCAGGAGCAACAGGCAGTCACTATGTTCCTACGTTCGATGCAATAGCAAAAGATTATCCTACTTATCTTCCAACTCCATCTAACGTTCACCCATCTTCTGAAGGCTATAAAGTAATCGCAGACGAATTCTGGAAACAGATCCGACTTGATTTTCCAATCAACTCAACCCGAATTTCAGGTGAAAATCGATACGAAACGGCAGTGATAGTGTCACAAGCTGGCTGGGAATTTGCGCAGGGTGTCATTATCGCACGTGGCGATGATTTTCCTGATGCGCTAGCGGGAGCCCCACTTGCCTATGACTTGAACTCTCCGATTTTGTTAACGCATTCTGAGTCTCTCGACGATATCGTGAAAGATGAAATCGAACGACTGAATCCAGAGTTTGCGATTCTTCTCGGAGGTGAACAGGCCTTATCACCAGCAGTTGAAACAGCCATCGAGAAAATGGGAGTGCCGACGAGTCGACTTGCTGGAGACGATCGTTACGAAACGGCTGCAGAAATTGCATACAGTATGCCGACTTCTGACAAAGCTGTGATCGCAAATGGAACAAAATTTGCTGATGCACTTGCGATCGCATCCTATGCAGCTGAAAATACGTATCCTATTTTGCTAGCAAAACAGGACGAAATTCCTAAATCAACTTCACAGGTATTAAGCATTTATCCTGAAAGTCTAGCCATTGGCGGAACGCAGGTTTTATCTGATAATCTAGTAAACCAGCTTCCGAATGCCAAGCGATATGGTGGCGCAGACCGTTTTGAGACGGCATCGATCATTGCGATGGAACTGAACCCTTCGTATAAAGCATTTGTATCAACAGGTCTCGAATTTGCGGATGCGCTTACTGGTAGCGTGCTCGCGGCTAAAACAGATAGTAGCTTCCTGCTTGTTCATCCTGAAAAAATGCAGGATACGGTCATAGAAGCAAGAGACAAGCTTGGTATCTATCATTTTACGATCCTTGGTGGTCCAAAAGCGGTCAGCCCTTCGGTTGAAAAGCAACTTGTTGGGGTCGAATAAAATCATATCAATTAAGAGATCAGCTCTCAGCTGGTCTCTTTCATTTTTCTCTAAATGCAGAATAATGGCAAATTTTAACTATCAAGTGGTAGACTGATAGTATGCGAGACATCAAGATCGACGAATGATGCTAGGGGGAAAATGATGAAAAAAAGGGCGTACGGTATTGGGGTGCTTTTATGTAGCCTGATGGTGATGGTAGTGTTTGTGAGTGAAGCGAATGCGATGCCAGCAAGGGGAGAGGCAAAAGAAATAATTCAGCCAACAGGTGAGTCGTTCAATGCAAAGCTAAACGGAAGTGAAACACTAAACTGGTGGACGACAGAGGATCATGCTGTGATTCAAATGGGACCCGATCAATACTGGTATTACACGCGTATTAACGGTCAGGAATTGGAGCTGACTACTCATAAATATGAAATAGACGAAAAACCTGCAGATGCAGCAACGTCAGTTGAAGTGGAGAAACTTCACACAACTATTGATAAGAAAACAAATCAAAAGGACATCCCGAATCCCGACGATCAAATTGATTTACTAAGTACTACGGGTGATGATGCCACGCTCGTATTATTAGTTGAATATAACGATATGAAAATTAAATATTCTGAGGCTGAATGGTCCAACCGCTTCTTTGGTACGAACGGAAGCACGCTGAATAGCTACTATGATGAAGTTTCACAGGGAAAGCTTGGTTTCAAAGGTGCACAAGAAACGAGTGGAACGGTGAATGATGGAATTATAAAGGTATTCTTAAATAAAGATCATCCGCGTCCTGAAGCTACTTATAATCCATTCGGTGCTTATGCACAAATTCTAACGGATGCGCTAACAGCGTCGAATGCAAAAGTAGATTATGCTCAATTTGATAAGAATAAAGATGGCTTCTTATCATCTGAAGAGCTCCATATTGTAACGATTGTTGCTGGTGGTGAAGCAAGCTACAATGATACGGGTAGAGTTGTCTGGGGTCACATGTCAAGCCTTTATGATGTAGCTGCACCGCGCCTTGACGGTGTAAAAGTTGGCGCTCATAAAGCCGGAGGTAGCTATACGATGTTTGGAGAAAAACACGGTGGCCACATGGCAACGGTCGGCATCATTGCACATGAGATGGGGCATGATCTAGGACTTCCAGATTTGTATGATACGGATGGGTCTTCTGAGGGTGTTGGCATTCACAGCCTGATGGGTAGTGGCTCCTGGACAAAATATAACTCACAATTTGATGGAGAGTACCCAACGCATATGGATGCATGGTCCAAAATGGTATTAGGCTTTATTAGACCAATTGACGTTACCGACAATGGTACATACGAGGTTGTGAATTTTAAATCAGACGATTATTCTGTCTTAAAATTAAACACAACCGACGAGTCAGAATACTTTCTAATTGAGAATAGGCAGTACAATGGATTTGATGTTGGTTTATCTGACTTCGTAAAGAAACCTGGAATCGCAATCTGGCATATTGATGAAGATCAGCTCGAGAATGGGAAGAACAACGACGATGAGTCACACAAAGCGGTTGATCTGGAGGAGTCGAATGAGAGCGTTATCGGTTTTCCCAAGCTCGATTTCAACAGTCAAGAACAATACCATTTTTATGATCATTACTTTAATGCGAATGGAAATGCGCGTTTTAATAGTTCGACCAGTCCGACGAGCAGAGTGTATGCAGGTTTAAGCTCAGGCGTTGCGGTTACCGTTCTTGACCCAAGTCAGGAGGCCATGACTGTTTCTGTCAAAGTACCTGGTGGAGAGGATCAACAGCCACCTGTTTGGCCAACTGGTTCGAAACTTGCGGCATCTTCCATTAAGGAAGACACGGTGACGCTTAACTGGTCTCAGGCTACGGATGACTCTGGAGTGAAGTCGTATTTCATCTTTAAAAATGGAAGTTTCCTTAAAGAAGTAGACGGAACAAGCCGTACGCTAAAAGTACAGGGGCTTGCTTCGAATAAAGAGTATTTGTTTAAAGTAGAAGCCGTTGATCAGAAAGGGTACGCGACAAAGAATGGCCCAACACTTAATGTCAAAACGTCAGGAAAAACAACTGAGCGAATCGAAGGGCTTAATCGATTCGAAACAGCAGCTACCATCAGTGGAAAAACGTATACAGAAGCAGAAACGGTAGTGATAGCAAGGGGACTTGATTTTCCAGATGCTCTAGCAGGTGCTCCGCTTGCTTATCAGTTAAAGGGACCAATTTTACTTGCGAAAACAAATGAATTACCAGAAGAAACAGCTAAGGAAATAAGAGATCTTGGAGCGAAGAAAGCGATTATTCTTGGCGGTGTGAATGCGATTTCGACTTCCACGGAAGAAGCGATTAAGTCGCTTGGAATAACAACAGAACGCATCAGCGGAAAAGATCGCTATGAAACGGCTGCGAAAGTAGCGAAGCGCATGGGTGGCTCTCCGGATCAAGCGGTCATCGCATACGGTCTTAAATTCCCTGATGCCTTAGCGATCGCACCTTATGCGGCTCAGAATGGTTATCCTATACTACTAGTTGATAAAAGTAAGGTTCCTGAAGCAACAGGACAGACGCTAGAAGGCATCGACAATACGATTGTGATCGGTGGTGACCAGGTTATTAGCAAAACGGTCTATGATAACCTTCCTTCACCTGAGCGAATTTCAGGTCAAAACCGATTTGGAACGGCAGCTGCCGTGAAAGCAGCTTTCTATCCAGATGCGAAAAGAGTTTATCTCGCAACGGGATTTGGCTTTGCTGATGCGTTAGCTGGTTCAATTCTTGCAGCAAAAGAAGGGGCACCGCTCCTACTTGTAAAGAGAGACGAGCTTCCAGCAGAAACGAGCGGAGCCATTTCAGGCGTGACAGAATTTAAGTTGTTGGGCGGACAATCGGCTATCTCGAATAATGTGCAAGATGCGCTATATCGGTAGTATATCCGACAAAAGAAATAGACTTTTACTAAGAGATACAGGGAATTTGTCCTGTATCTCTTATTTTTAGAAAAAAATAACAGGAAACCACTTAAACTTTGTTGAATAGTAGCCGATAGTATATGCAAAGTGTCGATATTTGTGGCAGCAACTTAATTGGAATGAGGAGGATCTGGATGCAACCTTCATTAGTCAAAAAAGCAATAACCGGTTCTGCGTTTGTGGCCGGGGTTATGTTTGTTCAACCTGATGGTGCAGAAGCAGCATTTGGGGATCAAGAGCTCAAAAAGGGAATGAACAATCAGGATGTAAAAGAGCTACAGGATGTATTGAAGGCAAAGGGGTATTTTACATATCACACCTCAACAGGATATTACGGCCCAATCACAGAAGATGCGGTTAGTCAGTTTCAACAGGCTGTCGGCTTAAAGGTATCCGGGATCGCAACTACAGATACGCTTCAGGCACTCGGTTCAAGAACAGCTGCCAAGTCAGAACCATCATCTTCAAACGTTCTTCAGGTTGGTTCAAGAGGTCAGCAGGTAACGAATCTGCAATCAAAACTGAAGGCTGAAGGGTATTATTCATACAATGTAGACGGAATCTACGGGCAAATCACTCAGAATGCCGTAAAAGAATTTCAACGTGATGCAGGACTTTCAGTAACCGGGAAAGCAGACGCTGCAACAATTAGCGCGCTTTCAGGCTCAGTGAGTTCATCAAACTCATCGTCAACTTCTTCGGACATTTCTATTGGGATGCGCGGAAGTGCGGTAACAGATCTTCAAACAAAGCTGAAAGCGAAAGGCTACTACAATTACAATGTCGATGGCATTTTTGGCCAGATTACAAAGAAAGCTGTTCAGGAATTCCAGAAAGCGGCTGGTCTATCACAAACAGGAGTGGCAGACAATAACACCTTATCCGTTTTGAGCGAGAAAGAAGCGGCGAAACCTGCGACGAGCGGACTTACAATAGGTTCTCGCGGAAGCTCGGTATCGAATCTTCAGCAAATACTAAAGAATCGCGGCTACTACAATTATGCTGTGGACGGCATTTTTGGTAGTATTACGCAAAAAGCAGTGAAAGAGTTTCAAAGTATCGTAGGCTTGCCAGCAACGGGGATTGCTGACGACAGTACGATCGATGCACTTAAATCAAGGGGCGGTAGTAGCCAGCAGACAGAAACAGTGCTCAAGGTAGGATCTACTGGAAGTGCTGTAACAGACTTACAGAACAAGCTAAAGAAAGCGGGCACGTTCCATGTTGAGGCAACAGGCTATTTCGGTCCTGTTACTGAGAAAGCGGTCAAGGACTTCCAGAAAGCAAAGAAGCTGCAGGTAACAGGTACTGCGACAAAGGAAACAATGGATGCGCTTGACGGCTTAACAGAAAAGGTAAACTCATCACCTTCTACAGGCGAAGACCATGGAGACCTTTTAAAGAAAGGATCGACCGGCACGCTCGTTAAAGAACTTCAATCCAAACTAAAAGCGATCGGACTTTACTCAGGACCGCTTGATGGTGATTTCGGAAATGGAACGGAGCAAGCTGTTCGTACATTCCAATCACGGAACAAGCTTACCGTTGACGGCGTTGTTGGACCCGCGACATGGGGAAAACTGAAGCAATCAACAGGGTATGAAGGAAATGTAAATGAGGACAGCACGAGCGGGAGTAGTTCAAGTTCAGACTTCAGCGTGATGGACCTTATTGCAGATGCATCTGTATACATAGGTGTACCGTACGTATGGGGAGGGGATACCCCGACACAGGGCTTTGACTGCAGTGGTTTTCTAGTATACGTGTTTAATAAGCAGGGCATTTCACTGCCAAGAACAATGGCGCAGATGTGGAATGTGACAACACCTGTAAGCTCCCCATCAGTTGGTGATATTGTGTATTTTGAAACGTATAAACCAGGAGCTTCTCATGGTGGGATTTATATCGGGAACAACAAGTTTATCCACGCAGGCTCCTCAACAGGCGTTACAATTAGCGATTTGGATAACAGCTACTGGGCACCAAGGTATCTTGGAGCGAAGAGAGCACATTGAGGGTGAAGGAGGGGTGAAAGAGGGATCAGACCCCACTCTGACCCCTCTTAAAAAAAATGAGTAAAGTGTCCGTCTCTGACGGACGCTTTTTTGGTGTGGGGGTGTAGTGTATGGGGGTCAGACAGGGGTCTGACCCCATACAAGATTTATTCCCATAATACTCCATGGAAACCTCTTAATCTGCTATACTTCTAAAAGATGGAAAGGGGAGGGGAAATTGAAAAAGGGATTAATTCGTATGGTTATCGCATTACTCGTCATTACTGGAATAGGTAATGGATTATCTTTTGCGGATGGTGTAAGTGCACAAGAACTTTCTTATAACGAGATTAGCGATATGTTGACTGAAGAAGCAATTAAAAAAGGGATTCCACCAGAGGTTGCTAAGGCCGTTGCTTTAAAGGAAAGCGGTTGGGATCAAAGTGCTATGAACGAAGATGGTGATGGTGGAATTGGCATCATGCAGGTTACAAATGCACCAGAATCAGAACAAGACAAATTAAAGAATGATATTCGATATAACATCCAACAAGGTCTGGAAATATTGAATGACAAGTTTGAAGGTGGAAGCGGTGAACTTCCAACTGTAAATGATAATGACCGTGATGTGATCGAGAGCTGGTATTTTGCCGTTCTTGCTTATAACGGTCAGAAGCAAGTGAATAGCCCGATCTACAGAAACGAAGATGATGAGAATTTTGGAGCTCGAAATCTCGAAGCTTATCAGGAAGAAGTATTCAAGTATATCTATAGCTACAGTCTTTTAGTTAGTGAGAAAGACTATGAACCTATTCCATTTGATTTTCAAGTCAGTGATTTTCAATACAATACTGATGATAAGAACGATACACATCTGTATTTTACCACTGACCATTATGAGTTACCTGAAGAAGCGCTCCATCACTCAACACAGACTTTTAAAGAAGGTAATATTGTGTTCACAGCGGAAGGAGCTAATTTCCGTGAAGGTCCTTCTACTGAGGCTACCAGACTTAAAACAGCAAATGGACGTCAGGTGGTTACGTTACTAAGTGGGCCATTGAGTGATAAATCGAATGACTACAACAAAGAAGCAACAAAAAACATCTCTGAAATGCCACTCCATCATCTTGCCTGGTATGAAGTTAAGCTTAATGATGGAACGAAAGCCTACCTCGCATCTGCTGATCTATTACCTCTGATCCATCGTTTATCAGGTGCAGATCGCTATGAGACATCAGTGGCAATATCTCAAGAAGGCTGGCCAAATGGTGCAGACACGGTAGTGATTGCGAGAGGGGATGAGTTCCCAGATGCACTTGCTGGATCACCACTTGCCTATCAGGAAGATGCACCCATGTTATTAACTGAGAGCAAAGACCTAAAAGAACCTATCAAAGAGGAACTCAAGCGACTAGATGCGAGCAAAGTGATCATTCTTGGAAGTGCAAATGCGATTTCTGAGGATGTAGTAAAAGAAATAAAGGGGATCAGCAAGAGTATAACGGTTGAACGTTTGGGCGGAGTCAACCGCTATGACACTGCAGCAATCATTTCAGACAAGCTTTCGAGTAATACAGCAATACTTTCGTATGGGCATAAGTTTCCAGATGCATTATCAATAGCTCCTTACGCTGCTAGAAATGGCTATCCAATTTTCCTAACAAACACTAAAGAACTCGCAGAAGAAACGATGGCCGAAATTGGATCTTACGAAAACGTTATCGTAGTTGGTGGTGATAGCGTTATAAGTGAAAATGCTGTAAAAGGTCTGAACTATAAGCGATATTCGGGTAAAACTCGGTATGAAACTAATCTTGAGATCAACAAAAATCTTAAGATGGGTAGTGAAAGAGCATACTTTGCAACTGGAATTAAATTCCCGGATGCACTTTCTGGAGCGGTTCTCGCTGCTAAGAACAATGCCCCACTTTTCTTGGCACCAAAGCCTGCCCCTGGACCTGATCTACCAAAAGAAACAGTAGATTTATTAGAAGCTCAATCTTTTGATCAGTTTGGTCTGTTTGGTGGTAAAACCGTTCTTGATGTTGAAGAAGAACTATTGGACATTATTTTAAATAGATAAATAAACGAAATTGAAGACGAGAGTAAGCATGGCTAACTCTCGCTTTTTCTTAATGTGACATTAAAGGGGAGAGGGGTCAGACCCCTCTCTGACCCCACCTAAGGAGTGCAAACCAAATGCTAATCGCAGGAAAATCACTCGACCAATGGAAAGCCGACTACCCCTTGCTAAACGAGCTCCTTCAATTAAACGAAGTCATCTGGAATAATCCTTACAAAGGAGAAACATCATACATTAGCTCACTATCTCTGAATGACATTCTCGACGCAGAGGCTCGGATGAAACGCTTTGCCCCCTATTTCCAAAAAGTCTATCCAGAAACAAATGGCATCATCGAATCACCTCTATCTGAAGTTAATGCGATGAAAAAGAAGCTTGAACAGGATTACAAAACAGAAATCCCTGGTCGCCTTCTGCTAAAACGCGACGATACTCTTCCCATCGCAGGCAGCATCAAAGCGCGGGGTGGCATTTATGAAGTTATCAAACATGCAGAAAAACTTGCGCTCGGCCATGCTCTTTTAACGAAAGATGACAATTATGCAGTTCTTGCTGACAGAAAGTTCACCGAGTTTTTCTCTGCTTTTTCGATAACAGTTGGCTCTACCGGAAATCTTGGCTTGAGCATTGGCATCATGTCAGCAAAGCTTGGCTTTAAAGTCACGGTGCACATGTCGAGTGATGCCAAACAGTGGAAAAAGGACCTGCTACGCGAAAAAGGCGTAAACGTTGTCGAACACGAGGCAGACTACAGTATCGCTGTGGAAGAAGGAAGAAAGCAATGTGAAAAGAAGCTCACCTGCTACTTTATCGATGATGAAAACTCGAAGGATCTGTTTATGGGCTACGCCGTTGCAGCGTTACGCTTGAAAAAGCAGCTAGAAAGATTGAACATCAAAGTGAACGAAGCTAACCCTCTAACGGTCTATCTCCCATGTGGTGTTGGAGGAGCGCCCGGCGGTATCGCCTTTGGACTTCATCAAGTATTTGGTGAAGACGTTCATTGCTACTTCGCAGAACCAACGCATTCCCCGTCTATGCTGCTCGGACTCATGACAAATCTGCATGACCAGGTTTCAGTTCAGGATTTCGGAATCGACAATGTCACCGCTGCAGACGGCCTTGCAGTTGGACGTCCGTCTGGTTTCGTAGGAAGAGAAATCAAGCCTTTGATCGACGGGGTGTATACAGTTGATGATAAGCGTTTGTATCAGATGCTTCGCTGGATTTATGACACAGAGAGAATCAAGCTTGAACCATCAGCGCTTGCAGGGATGATAGGACCAGTGATTACAGCAGATCCTGTGAAGAACAGAAAAGGAACTCAACTTGTGTGGGCAACGGGAGGCAGTCTCGTTCCTCAGAATGTATGGGAAGAGGATTATCGAAGAGGGTAGGAGTAGTGGTTGTTGGGGTCAGACAGGGGTCTGACCCCACCTTTCCCACCCTTCCCCCTCTTTTCTATAAAAAAAACGATTCATGTCATCTTATAAATTTATCTCTCGGTTTTTGTTTAACGAAAAAGCTATTCCAGTTATTCCCTCCATGCTATTATCATAGGTAATACAAGCGTTTCATAGCGCAAGGAGGAGACGGTATGATAAAGGTCAAATTACTGGCTGCAATTCTACTTTCTGTTTGTTTGTTCTTTATAATGAACAACCATGTTCTCGCGGCACCAGCAAACGATGTATTTAGAACTATGAAGCAACCGAATGGAATAACCTTTCGCTCTAAAGCAGTCGGGGATGAATTTCGCCACTGGGTAGAAACGGAAAATGGTAATGTTATTTTACAGGGTGAGGATAAATACTGGTACTTTGCGAAAGTGGAAGGATCTAAACTAATTGCAACTACTTCGAAGGTAGGCATTGATTCCGTTCCAAAGAATGCAGCAGTGAAAGACCATATGGATAGCGTCCTTCCTAAGGTGAATCGCGCCGCATTAACACCGAACCTGAATGCAGGTGATTTTAAATCCAACAGTGCTACTAACGAGGCACTCATTGTTCTCTTAGTAAGCTTTAATGATACAAAAGCGAAGTATTCCGAAAATGAATGGAGCAATAAAATCTTTAGTAGTACTGGAAACTCGTTAAACACATTTTATGCAGAGAATTCTGCAGAAACATTTCAGTTCACACCAGCCACAGAAACGAGTGGTGTAAGTAACGGAATCGTGTCGGTTAAATTGAATTATAACCACCCGGACCCGGTAGATAAATACAATGAAGATCAACTATATAGACAAATTGTGGCTAACGCTTTGAAAGCATCGGACGGCATGGTGAATTATCATCAATACGATGAAAATGGAGACGGCTACATAAGTGTCGATGAACTTCATATTGTAACAATTGTTGCCGGTGGTGAAGGAAGCTATAATGATCCTTCGCCAAGAGTATGGGGACATAAGTACGGCCTGTTTTCAGAAGCTCCAACATTAGATGGGGTGAGCGTTGGGAACATTTATTACAATGGAGGCTATACTCAGTTTGGGGAAATGCATGGAGATCATATGGCTACGATAGGCATCATTGCACATGAACTCGGTCACGACCTTGGCTTACCTGACTTATATGACCGTGATGGATCTTCACTTGGTATTGATGTTCATAGCGTAATGGCCGGAGGTTCATGGGCTTATCAGAATGGAGAGGATGTTGGACAGACACCAACACATTTCGATCCCTGGTCGAAAATACAGCTCGGCTTTGTCACTCCTGAAATCGTATCTTCCTCCAAAAAAGTAAACATAAATTCGATTAAGAACGATAACTATAACGTGATTCAAATTCAAACAGATGACCCCTCAGAATACTTTTTAATAGAAAATCGCCAGTATGATGGCTACGACAGGGGACTTGAAAACAGGACAGTGTCCGGCGGCGTTGCGATGTGGCATATTGATGAAGATCAAGTCTGGGAAGGGAATGATGATGAAGGGCATAAGCTTGTCGACCTTGAAGAGGCAAGTGAAAGAAATGGAAGCGATCTGGACTTATATAAATTCTATGTAGACTACAATCACTATTACCGCAAAGGGTACGAGATGGTATTTAATAGTGAAACAACCCCTAACAGCAAGCTATACAATGGAATTAAGACAAAAGTTGCTATCGAAGTTAACGACTACAGTAGTGACACGATGGGGGTTTCAATTAACCTAGGTGATGGTCGGGACATTAAGGACCCAATCTGGCCAGCAAACACAACGTTTAAAGCTACTGAAGTGGGAACGGATTCCTTGAAGTTATCCTGGTCCCCTGCAACAGATGAATCAGGAATTTCAAATTATTATATCTACCAGGGAAGTCAGCTAGTTAAGACCTTAAGCGGGGATATTCGAAGTACGGAAATAAGTAACCTTAAAGCGAATACATCCTATACTTTCAAAATTGAAGCAGCTGATCCGACAGGTAATCGATCGGTTGGACCGTCTTTAACTATTAAAACAAAATATGATTCCATTCTGAGACTAGAAGGAAAAGACAGATTTGATACAGCGGTGGAAGTGAGTCGACACACTTATCAAACTTCTGAAACAGTGGTAATAGCAAAAGGGCTTGATTTTCCAGATGCTCTAGCAGGGGCGCCTCTGGCGTATAAGTTGAAATCTCCTATTCTGCTATCTGGTAAAATAAGCCTTTCATCTGAGAGTGTTAAGGAAATTGACCGGTTAGGAGCAAGGAAAGCGATTATTCTTGGTGGTACAAGTGCAGTACCAGAATCAGTTAAAGATCAGCTTGATGAAATGGGGCTTACAGTAGAGCGCATTAGCGGGGGAGATCGTTTTGAAACAGCTGCAAAGATTGCAGCAAAACTTGGGTCTTACAATCAGGCCATTATCGCTTATGGAATGGACTTTCCAGATGCCCTTTCGATTGCGCCATACGCTTCTGAAAATGGTTACCCGATCCTGTTAACGAAAACAGCTGAGCTTCCAGCTGCGACTGGTAATGCACTGAAGGGAACTAACAAGAACATCGTTATCGGTGGAACAAGTGTTATTTCAAATAAGGTATCCAACAACATTCCTAACCCAACGAGGTATGCAGGTTTAAATAGGTATGGAACAGCAGCAGCAATAGTGAAGGGACTATATACTAATTACGACACAGCCTATGTTGCTAGCGGTGCGAATTATCCAGATGCGCTTACAGGATCTGTAGCTGCTGCACATAAGAGCTCTCCACTATATCTTGTGAAAAAAGATGTTATTCCTGATGAAACAAATAATCTGATCCAAAACGACAATGCCAATTCATACGTCATTCTTGGCGGGAATGCTGCCATTAGTGAGGTAGTGGAGAATCAAATAGCCAACGGAAAGTGAGTGAGAAGGGGAGAAGGGGGTCAGACACTTGTCTGACCCCCTCGTTTTTTGTTGAAACCAATAAGCACTTTCGCTCGTACACGTAATAGAAGAAAGTTATTTGCTTATATTGAAAAGATACATTGCTGTAGAGGGGATAGAAGAAATGGAACTATTTCTTGAACTTTTTTCGCTTATTGGAGATGTTTTTTTGAGCTTTGGTAGAGAGAGTCCTGATGAACAAAAAATCGAAAAGAACATCGCGGCGCTTATGGCATTTAGCTGGTTTACCGAACTGACGAAAAACCCAGAATACGATCAACTAATTAAGAAAAACGATTCCGTCCGCAATGTTATTGGGAAAGTGAGGATGGAAAGGATGGAGAAATCGGTGATGTATGAAGAGCGGAAGGAGAGAAGGCTAAAGAAGGAGTTGAAAAAGGGGTCAGACTCCTCTCTGGCACGGGGCCGGAGAGGGGTCTGACCCCCATTAGTTCACTACCATTCACTTCGCATCAGATATTTTCCCGAGGAAGAACCCATCAACCTCGCTGATCTTACCTCTCCACAGGATTTTACCCTGTGAAGGAGTAGGCTTACTGTCACCTAGATAGACTTTTGTGTTTTTTAGGTGGATAAAATTAGTCTGAGCTTCATTGGTATCCTCGAGTGCCTGCCCGGCGTTTGCGAGTTCTTCGCTCAGCTTCCGGGCAATGTCATTACCGTCTCCAATGGAATCACTCAGCATATCGAAGTATTCTTTTGCAGAGACGGTTGTCCCGGTGACAATTGCCCCGTTGATGTTAAGTGTAATATCCAGGGAAAAGTCGTGTTTATTCGATGCTTGTGTGAAGAATTCAAGAATGCTGTCTTTTTGGTTGGTTGATTCAAAGCTCATTTTCACTTCTCCTTTCTGTTCTATCTACTTAAGAAGATGTGTCATCATTACTAGATAGTGTTGTTACTTTTTCCTTTTCATCATCTGAATTGTTAGCTTTCTTAGATGCGTTTGATTTGCGAGATGTACGACGCTTTTTCTTGTTTGTATTCTTTTGTTTAGATTGCTCAACTTCTTCATCGTCATCTTCGTTCTCATCTTCACTATCATCGTCGTCTTCACTATTTTGGTAATCTTTCAATTGGCTTTTTTCCTCGTCCTCATCCTCAGTATCAGCATCTTCCTGGTCATCTTCATTCTTTGGCTCTGTAGATTTCGAGTTTCTTTTCTGTTTCTTTGCAGAAGAGGACTGTTCGTTATCGTCATCTTCTTCACTGTCTTCTTCATCTACATTTTCAGTCGATTTCTTCGTCTGTTTTTTTCCTCGTGACGAAGAGGGCTTTTCTTCCTCTTCTTCTTCATCCTCTTCAACATCTTCTCCAAGAGCTTTAGTCAGACGATCGATCTTGTCTTCGATTTGCTCAAGACGGTTTTGTAATGAATCGTTCTCCTGCTTGAGTGCATTGTAGTCTTCGTCATGATTCTCTGAATCTGTTGAGCTATTATTCTCAGAATTTACAACGGTTTCAACATCCTCTTCATTGTCTTCTTCAGAGTGATTTTGCTTGTCCCGTTTAAAGAACTTGGCAGTTGAAGTTTTGATAGATCCAGCTGCTTGTTTTGATTTTTCCTTTGTTGCATTTCCGAAGTCTTTTCCTTTGTTTTTAAGTTTTTCCTGATCGATCTTAGCAATAAGCTTCTTCCCATTCTCAGGTGTTGCAAGGTAACCAACTGTGGCTCCTAGAATACTGCCTGTAACAGTTCTCGTTAACGGTCCGTTAATCCCCGCTTTGTTTTGATTATTGTTATTGTTGCCGTTCGTTCCATTCTTTTCCTGTGTTTGATTTTCTACAGTCGTGTTTTGTTCTGTCATGGTAAATACCTCCAAATATTATTTTTCCGCCAGGTTAAGGCGATTGTTTCCTAAACTTTTCTCAAGTGAATCCAGTCGTTCCTGTAATTTCTTGTTTTCTTGTTCCAGTGCTTCCGTTTTGTTATCTGCAGCTTTCGAGCTAAGGTAAGGGTCATTTTCCCACCAGTCCATCCCAATTTCTTTTGCTTTGTCTACGGAAGCGACAATCAGGCGGATTTTAATGGTGAGAAGCTCAACATCTGCTATGCCAACTGTAATATCGCCGGCAATGACAACTCCTTTATCCAGAACCTTCTCTAGAACATCTACAATGGTATTTGATTGAACGGGATGTTCAACAGCCATACAAACGCCTCCTCTGGCTCGGCCTTAATTACATTAAGCTTCCTAATGGTCCAAGATCAATATTCAAATCCTCTGCATCCAGACCAAATACATCTTTTAATTCTTCCATTTTTTCTTCTAAATTCATTAAAGCGACACCCAGGTTCTCAACCTGTTCGTCTGTTAACGTACCACCTTCAACGCGCCTCATTGCGTGGCGCTCCACAATCTGTCTTAAAAGTTCTACGACGGTCAGGACAAGCTGTGCTAATCCCTGTTCTGCCTTGTCCGGGTCAAAGTTAATTCGACCACTTGTTTGGTTGGCCAGTTGCATTGATTAATGCCTCCCTTTCTTTATCGAATTGATCAGAATGAATCGTTTTTCGAGTACCCTGCTTATGCTGCACAAGGGTTTCTACTGACGAAATCAAAACACGTAAGTCCAAATAGACGAGATCAACGCCTGCAATAGAGATAATTAAATCACCTTTAATCGCCACACCTTTATCGAGAATGACATCCAATATATCTATGAGGGCTATATCTTTGTTTTCAATCGACTCTCTTACTGTCATGGCTCTCAATCCTCACTTCTTTGGTTAAGAAAAACTAGAAAAATGATAAGGCGGCCACGGACCGGATACTTCAAAACTCCACCCAGTTTGTCCGTAGATTTCTTCATCGAGCTTTATTTCTTCTATAAATTCCTCGACGTTAGCCGATGGGATAAGGAAGACGCTATTCCACGCCATTTTTTCTTTTCGCCCCGTAACGTCCTTGCTCCAATTTTTCTTAATGCTTCCAAAGAGAGAAATCTTTTTTAACTTTTCATGTATCTCTTCACAGAAGCGGTTTTTCTCATTTTCTAACTCTTGATTGATGAGTTCATCAATTTTCTTCTTCTCAAAAAATTGTCTGCCACGAGGTAATTCACTAATTTCCTGCCTTTTGGCTTCAATCGAAGCATTGCTTTCACTTACTTGCTTCTTAACCAGCTCATCATCGCAGTAAATTTTTAGATTCCATTCTTCATTACCATCTAAAAGCTTAAACGTTTCATTCAGCTTTTCTGTATTTCTCTCAATGGTATGTTGCAAGCTTTCCTGATTTTTATATAACGTGCAGAACTTTAACGGCACGATTGTATACATTTGTGCCAACTGTTGAACGGTTTCATGATGATGAAACGCTTTTTCCTGAAGCCATTCCATATCGTTATTGATTTTGTCGCTTATTGTTTCTTCCGAATAGTGATCGGAATCCAGTTGACAAACAATGGCTGTCACTTCATTTATTGATAGTGTATAAATTTCGCGTTCACCATCAAACCCTTTTGTAGAAGGAAGTGAAGTGTTATTTGCTTCATTACTAGGAACTAAACCGTATAAATAAATGAGATTGCCCATTTGTTCACCTTCAATCCTTTTTCGTTAATTCTTCCCATTGCTCTAATTCTCGCCGTTTAGCAATTTCATAACGGATAAGCAATTCTTCTTCTTTTTCTGTATAGGCTTCTTCAGGAATCTCGCCAAGCTCGTACATCATTTGAAGTTGAATTAACTTTTGTTGAATAGTGGGAAGGTCATACAATTCTTTATCTGCTTCTTCTTTTACTTTCTCACCGACTTTTATGACTAAATCAAAAGGCGCGGTAACCAGTTTGTGAAGCATTAGTTTTCCTCAACCTTTAAGCGGATATTAACAAAGTTATAGGCTGGCCACGGGCCGGTGTAACTAAAATCAACTTTGTCTTTCCACTTATCATGTGCTTCATTTACTAGCTGATCGAACTTTTCTTCATTTTCTCGGTCGATAAGAAAGGCTGCATTTAATAACATTTTTTCCCCGAGAGGATCATTGGTTTTCGCTGCCTCAGATGTTTCCTCGAGCGGAGCAAAAATTTCCTGTTTAATATCCTGTTGGAGGGAAGCAAAAAACTTCTGAGCCATACCTCCGAGTTGAATTCGTTCATAATAGCCCGCTGCTTCCGATTTACCTTTTACTGATGCAGCCATCTTCTCAACTTCTGGATTCTCATTCACCATCGCCTCAAGCCATTCTTTCTTTCCGATTACCTTAAGTCCCACTTCGATTTTTCCTTTAATATTAGGGAATAGTTTCTCGAATTGCGGATAAAGATTTTCTAGAAGAACTTTCACATCATCACGAGATTTGAAAGTATTACCGAAACTAATTGGGATAACAGTATCTTTCTGACCCATTACAAATGATACGGCTTGCTGGTGCGTTAATAAGTTCTTTTTATTCGGGTGATAGATTTTCATTGGAACTTCGGCTGCCACCATGGCTGCATCCTTGTAGCGAATCGTGAAAAGTTCCCTTTCCTCATCCTCAAGTTCGATTGTTCCAAATTGATCGTCTTCATTCGTTTGGATGGCACAAAAGATATAAATGCCCATTTCTTCGTTTTGACTCATGGTCAACACTCCTTTACTCTTCAAAAACTTCCATGTTTTCACATGCATCTATAATTAATTCTTCCGCTTTTGCGATCGGATTCTCATCGTCAATGCATTGACTGACGCTGTGCGCAATTATATCAAGACATAGACGCTGAAATTCAAAATTCTTACCGTCTATGGGAATATCTGATTCAATAGCGAGTGTTGCGATCATTAATGAAGCGCGCAAACTAGGGCCGTTGCCATTCGAACAATGATCACGCATCTGTGAGATCAGCCTTGTTATGGCTTGTGCTTCACTCATCACCAGGTTTGCTTTCTCAGAAACGATTAGCATTTCTCGCTCGCTGTCTTTGTAATCCACGTTGATTGTAATCAAACGATCTAATAAGGCATCCTGCGTTTGATAAACTCCAGCATATTCGGCAGGATTGCTTGTGAAAATAACTGAAAAAGCTGGATGAACCTTGATGAAAGGTTCGGTTAATTTAGAACCATATAGGGGGAGAATTCCCTCTTCTAAAATGGAAAGGAAAATATTATTGGTTGTTGGCTGTGAACGTGTGAATTCATCATACACAAGCGTATAGCCGTTTTTGACAGCCTCTAGCAAGCGTCCATCTCGCCAGGTTTCTGTAACACTTTCATCTTTCTTATAAACAGATCGAACATATTGATCGACCACTTTTTTACTCGTATAGCCTGTAAAATCACCAATTAAATCTTTGTTATTTAATTCATGATTACCATGCATAAGCATAACCGGGCGTTTTCTTTTCTTCGCTAATGCAAGAGCAAGAGAGGTTTTCCCGGCTCCAGAAGGGCCAATAAAATGTACAGGGAAACCTGATTTCAGGTATTGAAGGGAACGAGAGAGCAATTCTTTCGTTTCATCATCCTGTATGAGCTCTCGAGTGTTCTTGGTCCTGTTCGTTAATACCGTCACGTCAAATACCTCCTGCTCTTCCTACATTTCCTGTCCAATTGCACTTCTGTAACGAACATCTCGTCTCGTGAAAGACGTCACTTCTTTTTCATTATTTAAAAGGACCTCATATGTCCCGAGCATTTCATCTTTTGCATACTTTTTCATATATTCCTTTTCTTCAATAACCTCTGCAATGACCCTCCAGCCTTCATTTTTATTTTCATTTTTCTCAACTGAGGTGATCTTATGGAGAGGAGCTACATGATTATTGAAAAAATCAGCAACATTATTCATGATTTCTTTAATTTCCATAGTGTCCTCCTGCTTAGATAGGGGAGATGGCCTCCTTAGGCCATCCCGCTAACTATTTCATTTTTGCTTAAATACTAAACTGTGCATTTCTTTCATTTGTCTGGTTGGCAAGTCCATCTTCCTGTACTTCATCGCGAAGTAGGCCAACTGCCTCGGCATAGCGTAACCATGTATCCACACTAGCGATAACAACTCTTGCTTCAATTGTAAGAATTTCAATTCCGACAACGGATACTCGAGCAAATGCGTCAATGACAATCCCTTTATCAAGGATCCTGTCAATAACCTCTGCTAAACTTGAACTATCAGCACTTTTTTGAATAGCCATTTTCATTCTCCTTTCGTATAACTTAAGAAGTTATACTTTTAATGTCTTTAGATGATTTAATGTTTTCAGAACTTTTAATTTCGGTAGAGCTCTTAATATTCATGGAACTCTTAATATCGGTCACACTTTTTATGCTTCCGACACCTTTGATTTTCGTTTGGCTCTTATTTGATGAAGAGACCTTTTCTTGGAACTCTTCACCGGCTTCTTTCGCATTGCCGAGTTTTTCACGAACGGACAGCAGGACATCCTGTACTTTATCCTTCGCGTCTTCCGCTTTCGAATGAACCTTATCGGCATTTTCTTCTTTCGTTCTCTCTAACTTCTCAGAAGCCTCATTTACTTTCGATTGAATGCCTTCTTTCACATTGTCCCGAAAATCATCGACTACTTTCTCTTTAACTTTTTCTTTTACCTTATCTTTTACAGGTTCAGGTGCATGCTTGATCACCTTTTTTGCGAGTTTCTTACCAGGATTACTCATCCAATGCCCCCTTTAGGGATAGCTGAATGTCGATTATTTTGAATCCACTAGACTCGACAACATGTTCTCAATACGATCTAATCGCTCGTTTAAATTCTTATTTTCTTCCTTAATTTCTTCGATTTCTTCATTTGATTGTGAGGAAGGTTCTTCAGTTTCCTGCTTCGTTTCCTCATTATTCTTCTTCATTGGTGAGAGCAAACGACCTTCATACTTACTCATATAACCAGTCGCCGTTTGCCTTAATGTAAGAAGAGCCTGCTCAGTAATGAAATCCTGAGCTGATTTTCTTAACTCTTGTCCAGCGTTTCTCACAGCTTCCGACTTTCCGATGCTCTCAACAACCTTCTTGCTAGCACCGGGGCTCGATAATAAGCCTATACCTGCACCAACGACACCGCCTATGATGGCGAAATTAACAGAAGGGCGCTCGCCGCTTCCTTGTGGTTGTGAGCCGCCTTCCGCTGGTTGCGAAAGGATCTTTCCACTTGTGTGATCTACTTCGTTCTCTGCCATTATCCACCCTCATCTCTATTGAAATTTATTATTAAATTTAAATGCTAAATTGTGGTACTCGCTCATTATCCTGTTTCGCAAGGCCTTCTTCCTCAACCTCATCACGAAGGAGTCCTACTGCTTCTGCATAACGCAACCACGTATCCACACTTGCAATTACCACGCGAGCTTCAATTGTTAGGATTTCAATCCCAACTAGGGAAACTCTCGCAAATGCATCAATCACTATACCTTTGTCCAAAATCCGGTCAATAACTTCAGCAAGACTTGAGCTATCCGCACTTTTTTGAATACTCATGATTTCACTCCTATTCCGCTATTTCCACTATTAATGTAATTAATGAGCCTTTTGACCCGTTTGTTATCAGTTGGTTGAACTGTGGATTAATCGGAATATACCTCGTTCTAAACAGCCTGAAACCACCTCTAGTCCGAAACTGGAATAAAGAACCATTTCTTATCCATCTTTAGCTAAAAAAGATTACCTTTGTAATAAAACTTTGCTTATGGAATCTAGGTTTAAGCAAGCAGGCAAGCTGATTTAAGACGAATATTACAGATTTATTACATGTGAAAATGATTTATTTCAAAAAATAGGTATCCTGGGAGGAAGTAGTAAATAAGTCCTTGTAGTGGGGGTAGAACGATGAAAAAGAAAGGAGGGATAGATATAGGGGGGGGCAGACACGTGTCTAACCCCCTTATATAGAATAAGGGCAAAAGAGAGGTCCATTATGAATTTCTATATTGCTTCAAGCTTACAAAATAAAAACCAGGTTCGGTTGCTCAGCACTCAGGCAAAAGCAACGTGGTTATAAACATACATAATGATTGGACTATAAACGAACGGATGTAAGGGGTCAGACAGGGGTCTGACCCCTTACATCACACACACCTCCATCAAACCGCTTCCGCTCTCATCCTTCTCCCGCGAATCTCACGATACACCTTCCAGATCACAAATAGCACGAGTCCGATCAGTAGAATACTCAGCGTATACGTAAGTTGAACAGGTTTCTCCCCGTTCACAAATATCCCGAAATAACCCCACAGGAAGACAAGTGGATAAATTAAGTCATCGTTGTAGAGGCTGAAGTACACTGCAAGTCCTGCGCCGATAATAAGCATAATAATCGTCCATGCCAGCTCATTTAAACCAAAAATCAGTTCCACATCGTTACCTCGAGCAACGATAAATGCATCGACAATCGTTGCAATCGATGTCCATGCTAAATAGAAAGAAAAAGGAACAATGAAGAACGATGAGCGATCAGGTTTTTTTGTAATGATCGAATAAAGAATGGCGAGAGTGATTAAAGAGCCAGCTATAAAAAAGAGTGCTGCCGTTTCACCAACAAGCACAGCGGTACCTGATAGGAGCATGCTTAACGAGAATAAGTATGAAATTTTCACATACAGCTTTTGGCTTTTGATCTTGTTCATCTGCGGTAAATTGCCTTACGAGCGAAATGAGCAGCAATAAATAAATCAAACCCCAGATCGCAAATGCAAATCCGGCTGGAGCAATAAACACATCGTCGTTCGCACCTGACATATCTCGAGCTAAAATCAGCGATGAAATGAGTAAGTAGACGTATGAGGCTATGGTTACAATCTTTATAATCATGACGATTACCTCCTATAATAGGTCTTCTTAGTGGTAAAGGACCCAAAGTATTGCATTTTATTTAGAACAGTCTAGTTAGTCTTGAAAAATAATAAATTGTCTCTCGCAAACAGTAGTCTGCAATAGCACGACCGCTAATAATAGTGGAAGGGTGCTAATTCATTATTCTAGCTTTAAGGGGCAGTAAAACCCCCACCTCAGGAATGTAAATCAATCGAGACGTTTAGGTGGGGGGCAACTGCCCCTAAAGGCCCGATTGGTTCAACTAACCATCAGAGGGGGATGAAGCAAAACCCCCTCTGATGGAAGTTTCACTTTATCTAATTTTTCGAGTTTATTATTAGTGTATGATAATAAGAAGAGTAATTTCTGTTAGTGATTGGAGGGAGTATATATGAAATTGAGCGTATCAGATGGGATCGAACGCGCAATAGAGTTATTTTCTCATTCAGAGCTGGATGCGATTGATGTTGTGAATCATCATAATGAAGTTGTCGGTCTTCTTAGTCTTGATGATCTAAGTGAAGTCCTAAGCGGTGGTAATGTTGGCGAAACGATTGGACAAATTATCCAGAATGTGACGACGCAACATTCTACTTTACAAGTGCAAGAGGTGGAAAAAAATCAATATAGTGCTTTACTTGAAAGCCCTGTCTTCACTGATATCATAAATTCACTTTATGATGGGGTTTTTATTACAGACGGATATGGGATTACGGTGAAAGTGAATAAGTCCTATGAACGGATTACGAACCTGAAAGCTGAGCAGTTAATTGGATATCATATGGAAGACCTAATAAAAGCAGGCTATATTTCTAAATCTGCTTCCATCCAGGTTCTGAAAGAGAAAAAGCCAATTACGTTAATGCAGTCTATTCATAATGGAAGAAAAATTATTGTCTCTGGCACCCCAATATTTAATGAGGATCATGACATTTTATACGTAGTAAATAGCGTAAGAGATATCACAGAACTTTTGAAACTTAAGCTTCAAATCGATGAGCTCCAGGAACTCAAAGCTCTTCGGAATAGTTCAAATGCCACGTTTGCACATCAATCAGTTGAGTCTTCAATCTATTCAAGCGAAATCATGATGAAGTTATTTACAGTAATTGACCGCGTGGCTAAATCCGATGCAAAGGTCCTCCTACAAGGTGAAACAGGTGTTGGGAAAACGATGATTGCTAAATATATGCACGAGCATTCTAATCGTTCAGATGGAAGTTTTCTCGAGCTTAATTGTGGGGCATTTCCTCCCAACTTAATAGAAGCGGAATTGTTCGGCTACGAACCAGGTGCCTTTACAGGAGCGCTAACAAAAGGGAAAAAAGGATTACTGGAAGTAGCAGATAATGGCACTTTATTTCTGGATGAAATTGGGGATTTACCGTTAGAGCTTCAAGTAAAACTATTAAAGGTTATTGAGGATAAGGCCTTCATTCCAATCGGTTCTTCTAAACTTAAACATATCAACGTGCGAATTATCGCTGCTTCACATAGGAATATTAGAAAGCTTGTGGAAGTGGGTGATTTTAGAGAGGATTTATTTTATCGTTTAAATGTTGTTCCCATTGAAATCCCCTCCTTACGTGAACGTAGAGAAGAAATTCTCCATTTGTCACACCATTTTCTAGAGGACTTCAATAGGGAATACGATACAAGTAAAACCTTGAGCATAGAAGTCCTGGATACTTTACACGATTATCAATGGCCAGGTAATATTCGCGAGTTAAAAAACTTGATTGAGCGTCTAGTAGTGATCACTTCTTCAGATCAAATTGAACTTGAAGATCTTCCTTATGAGTTGATTGATTCTAAAAGCAAGGTGGGCTCTCTATATAATGAGGAAATAATTCCTTTAAAAGAAGCTATAGAACGAGTTGAGCGTCAAATGATCACGAAAGCTTTAAGAAAATACAAAACAACTAGAAAAGCGGCTGAAGTGCTAGAAGTAAGTCAATCTACAATCGTACAGAAAATGAAAAAGTGGAGGTTTGATTAATATTTTAATCAGACCTCCACTTTTTGATTAATATACTAATCAAATTTGACCGTTTTTTGAACGTGAATTCACTTTTACCCCGTCATAGCTTCTTTCTATCCTTATTTTTAAAAAGTTGGCACAAGAATTGCATTATTTATTAATAAAAGAATGAAGGGAGAAAGCATAATGACGATTTCAACTTTCAAGATCGCAAACAAACTAATTACAGGAAAAGGGGCTACTGAAGCTTTACCAGAAGAATTAGAACGACTTGGGGTAAAAAATCCTCTCATAGTAACAGATGAGATCTTACAAAAGGTGGGTGTTGTTGATCAAATCACCGCATTTATGAAAGGGCTTACTTTTGAGGTGTTTACAGGTGTGAAGCCTGATCCAGAGCTATCTGTTGTAGAAGATTGTACGAAATTATTCAATGAAGGAAGACACGATGGGCTAATTGCCGTTGGGGGTGGGAGTGCTATTGACATCGCAAAGGGTGTTTCTGCATTTACTTCCTTCAATGGGGAATTAACTGAACTGGTCGGTACAAATCTCGTATCTCAAAAAGGGGCACCTATTATTGCCCTACCAACCACTGCTGGGACGGGCTCAGAAGTGACAAATATCTCTATTCTTTCTGACACAGAAGCACAGCTCAAGAAAGGAATTGTAAGCGATTACCTACTGCCCGATGTTGCAATCGTGGCTCCGGAGATGACGCTAACAATGCCTCCTTCTGTGACGGCAGCAAGTGGTGTAGACGCATTAGTTCATGCAATTGAAGCATATATATCTGTCCATGCTTCCCCCATAACCGATGCGTTAGCCATTTATGCGATTCGAATGATCTCTAGTAATCTACCAAAGGCCTATGCCAACCCCACGAATTTAGAAGCGAGGGAGAAGATGGCAACAGCAAGTTTGATGGCTGGTATGGCATTCGGTAATGCCGGAGTGGGTGCTGTCCACGCTCTCGCTTATCCTCTAGGTGGACGCTACCATATTCCACACGGGGTAAGTAACGCTTTGCTCCTTCCATATGTAATGGAATGGAATAAGATTGCTTGCATGGAAAGGTTCCGAGACATCGCTACAGCTCTTGGGGAAAATACGCACTCGCTATCGGATGCAGAAGCCTCAGATAAAGCTGTAATCGCAATGAAACGGTTATGTGAAGCTGTAAATATTCCTGATGGATTACGTTCCTTCGACATTCCAGAATCAGCTCTATCCGAAATGGCTGAAGACGCGAGCCAAATTGAACGTCTATTAAATAATAATCCACGCAAATTAAGCAAGACGGATATTGAGGAAATCTATCAATCTGCTTATTAATGAAGCATGGCCAGTCTAGTTAATTTTTATAAAGAGGGAAAATTAACCGTCTTTATCAGAACGTAACATATTCGAATAGAAAAGGAGTTCACACAATGTGGAAAAACCGAAAACACGGTGAGGAGTCACCTTACATTCCGATGGGACCATTCAAACTAAGACTTCCATTTATCCACTACAAATTTGAATGGCCTGATTATGTTCAGGGTCTATTAATGTGTGCAGTAGATTTAGCTGCGATTCCATTAATGATAGAGCTATTAGGAATGCCTTTTGAAGTAGCACTGGCCGTTGTTCTTCTAAATGGTATTTTCTATTTAACACATCACTTACTTGGCGATCCAGTTGTTCCAGGTTGGATAACACCAGCGATCCCTTTAATTATGGCTTATGTTTCAGCCTTTCCAGAAGGTGCTGAACGAGTTCATGCACTCGTCGCCTTTCAGTTAACCCTCGGGCTATTATCGATCCTATTAGGGTCAACCGGCTTAGCGAAAAAAGTCGTTTCATTTGTTCCGCCTGCTATTAAGTCAGGTGTCATTCTAGGAGCCGGTTTTGCAGCAGTTATTTCTGTCTTCGAAGTTGGCGGACGATTCGAAAGCTTCCCATGGACGATTTCGATTGCAGTGGGAATTGCTTTTTATATTATTTTCTCAAAACACTTTAATCAGTTGAAAACGAAAAGCGCTCTATGGGGGCTAATTGGTAAGTTGGGGATTTTTCCAATTATTATCCTAGCAGTTATCATTGCACCACTATTTGGTGAAGCACCGTGGCCAACAATTGAGTGGGGACTTATTAATCCTGATTTCGCTACTCTTTGGAGTGAATATACTGTTTTTGGACTAGGGTTTCCGCCAGCGATGTTATTTTTAACTGCCTTACCAACAGTTCTGGCAGCTTACATCGTGTTATTTGGTGACGTTCTACAAAGTAAAGCGTTAATTGATGAAGCAGATGATGTTCGCCGTGATGAAAAAATTGATTATAATCCAAATCGTGCTCATTTGGTTTTCGGTGGGCGGAACACAATTATGAGTATTTTAGGTCCAGATGTTACAATGGCTGGTCCACTCTGGGCAGCAATGCAAGTTGTCGTCATCGAGCGATTTAAAGAAGGTAAGAAAGCGATGAACTCGTTATTCGGTGGTTCTGGTTCCTTCCGTTGGGGTACCAATACCGGGCTACTATTACTGCCTATCGTAAGTTTAGTACAACCAATTCTAGGCATCGCCCTTGCCTTAACCCTATTGATTCAGGGATATGTAAGCGTTCGCGTTGGTATCCTAGAATCTCGCAGTCACAGGGATCTCGGAATAGCGGGAATCATAGGAGCTGTTTTAGCAACGAAAGGAGCCGGTTGGGGATTTGCCGTTGGTATCGTTCTTTGTATTTTGATTTATGGTAAAAAGTTCTTCACTGGTGAGAATGATGAAATCTTTACGAAGGACATTGAAAGCGAGAAAGAAAAACGAATTTCTTAATTGAACAGGAGGATAACGATGCAACATTACCATATGATTATTAATGGAGAAGAAGTGGGGAGCGCCCTTTCAAAGGTGAAAGTGACAAACCCTGCTACTTCTGAAGTGATAGCAACAATTTCAAACGGTGGAAGAAAAGAAGCAATAAGTGCTGTAGATGCTGCTGACTCCGCGTTTCGAGACTGGTCTCAGTACTCCGCTTACGAAAGATCTGAACTTATCCGTAAATGGTTTGATCTCATCAATGAAAATAAAGAAGACCTTGCTCATACTATGACCCTTGAGCAGGGCAAGCCATTAAAGGAAGCGCTTGGTGAAATTCAATACGCAAATGGGTTTATCTCCTGGTACGCTGAAGAGGGAAAGCGTATTTACGGGGAACAAATTCCCGCAACACAAAGGAACAAACGATTATTTGTCCATAAACAGCCTGTTGGCGTTGTAGCTGTTATTACGCCATGGAACTTTCCTGCTGCCATGATTACTCGTAAAGTCGCACCAGCACTAGCCGCTGGTTGTACGGTGGTTATTAAACCTGCAGAACAAACACCATTAACTGCTTTAAAGATAGCAGCCCTTGCTGAAGAGGCTGGTATTCCAAAAGGCGTGATCAATACTGTAACGGGTGATGCGAAGTCAATAGGTGAAGCCTGGCTCGAAGATCTTCGCGTTCGAAAGCTAACGTTTACTGGCTCCACTGAAGTTGGAAAACGATTAATGAAAGGATCTGCTGAAACAGTCAAGAAAGTATCATTAGAGCTAGGCGGACATGCCCCTGTCATTGTTATGGCGGACACAGATCTAGATAAAGCAGTTGATGGCGTTATTGCCTCCAAGTTCCGAAATGCAGGACAAACCTGTGTATGTTCGAATCGGATTTATGTTCATGAATCGATTGTTGAATCGTTTACAGAAAAACTAGTGGAAAAAGTGAAGAATCTGAAGGTCGGTAACGGTCTTGATGAAGGCACCGATATCGGTCCTTTAATTGATAATAACGCAGTGGAGAAAGTACAAAAACATGTTGAGGATGCAGTAAGTAAAGGAGCTTCTATTGTTTGCGGCGGGAAGGAACAAGGCGGTTTATTCTTTGAACCTACTGTTATCTCCAATGTAAATGATGACATGTTATGTATGAATGATGAAACATTTGGTCCAGTCGCTCCGATCACAACATTTAAGACGGAAGACGAAGCAATTAAACGAGCGAATGATTCCATCTATGGGTTAGCTGCTTATGTGTTCACAGAGAACATTACAAAAGGCATTCGAATCAGTGAGCAGTTGGAGTATGGAATAGTTGGATTAAATGATGGCCTTCCTTCTACTCCGCAGGCTCCATTTGGTGGGTTTAAGCAAAGTGGACTCGGCCGTGAAGGCGGGCACCATGGGATTGAAGAGTATTTAGAGGTTAAATATATTTCAGTTGGGTTGTAGAGGGTAGAGGGAGAGAGAGAAGGTATGAGGGTATGGGGGTCAGACCCCTGTCTGACCCCCACACCTCTCTTTTTTTCTTTCACCAAACCATGGGTTTCTATCATATACTGTGCTATCACGTGTTCAAAAGGGGTTCGATCATGTATCCATATTACCGCACACTAGCAGATGATATTGCGACAGCAATCAATGGAGAGTACAGTGCGATTCAGTGTTATGCGAAGCTCGCACAGCTTGCGCCGAATGAAACAGAAAGAAAACAAATTCTTGAAATACGTAATGATGAAATGGCACACTACCAGGCATTCACTTACATTTATACTCAATTAACAGGGCAGCAGCCATCACCTCAGCTAATTGAAGAATGTCCTACAGAATATGTGCCTGGACTTGATTTTTCTTTCAAAGACGAACAAAAAGCCGCTGATTTTTATCTTGATATCGCAGATCAGACTGATGACCCCTTCATTAAAGATAAATTCAAGCGAGCGGCAGCAGATGAACAGAATCACGCCGTCTGGTTTCTGTATTTCTTAACAAAGCAACGGTATTAATGAAAGAAGAGTGTGGTGGTGGGGTCAGACAGGGGTCTGACCCCACCACCACAACACCCTCCCTCTTCCCCCTTTCACACCTATGCTGTATAATAAATCCTAGAACCAATTAACTACATACGCATTTGATTCGGGTGTCTTCACTAAGAAGACTTAAAAGGGAAGCTGGTGTAAATCCAGCGCGGTCCCGCCACTGTAAATGGTTGCAAGCTGCATAAACCACTGTTCATTAAGAACGGGAAGGGGCAGCGCGCGATAACCATGAGCCAGGAGACCTGCCTGTATCACAAAGCGCGACCTACGAGGATAGGGATGTGCCAACGGACTAAGGTGTTGATGTACGTATCAACTAACCTCAACTTCCATTCGGCCATCCCCATGCTTGTGCTTGGGGATTTTATTTTTGTCAAAAACAGGAGGAGAAACACACATGAAGAAGCTCTATTCACTACTCGTCTTACTCTTTTTAATTACAGGCATACTGGCCGGATGTGGATCCGATCAAGCTCAGGAAGACAACACAACAAACGAATCAACTAATGAAGAAAACCAGGCAGATCAGTCTGCAAATAGCGCCTTTCCAGTCACGATCACTGACGCCCTCGATCAAGAGGTAACGCTAGAAGAAGACCCAGAAAAAATCGTCTCTCTGATTCCGAGTAACACGGAAATTCTTTTCGATCTAGGTGCAGGGGAGGAAGTTGTTGGGGTATCTGACTTCGCAAACTACCCTGAAGAAGCGGCCAACATTGAAAAAATCGGCGGGATGGAGTTTAACGTCGAGAAAATCATCTCCCTTAAGCCTGATCTCGTTCTTGCTCATGGCTCAAGCGCGCACAATTCAGAAGCAGGCCTTCAGCAGCTTCGCGATGCGGGTATCAAAGTCATCGTAGTAAACGACGCTACAAGCTTTGAAGAAGTGTACGCGTCAATTGAAATGATTGGACAGGCAACAGGTGAAAAAGAAGAAGCAGAATCAACGATCGCTGATATGAAGCAGAAGCTTGAAGATGTGAAAACCAAAGCAGAAGAAGTCGAGGAGCAGAAAGATGTTTTTGTTGAAGTAGCTCCTGCACCAGAAATTTATTCACCAGGTAAAAACACGTTCATGGATGACATGCTAACGCTCATTAATGCAAAAAACGTGACACATGATCAAGAAGGCTGGAACCAGATCGACCAGGAAGCGATTATCAAAGCAAATCCTGACGTCATCATTACAACTTACGGTTACTATACTGAAAATCCGATTGAACAAGTAGTAAGTCGCGACGGCTGGCAGGATGTGACGGCTGTAAAAGAAGAGCAGGTTATTGATGTGCACTCTGATCTCGTCACACGTTCCGGCCCTCGTCTTGCTGAAGGAGTAGAAGAACTTGCCAAGGCGGTTTACCCGGATGTCTTTGCAGAATAATCGCATCATCGCTTACGTAACCGCAACGGCGCTCCTTATCGCAGCGATGCTGATCGGGATTTCGATTGGAACCGTTTCTGTTCCAGTGCTCACGATTCTAAAATTGATCGGTGCAGAACTCCTGCATCTTCCAACGGGAAAAACAGATCCAATGTTTACCACAATTGTCATGGATATCCGCCTGCCACGCGTCATCTTGGCAGGTCTAGTAGGGGCGTCTCTTGCGATAGCAGGAGCCGCCTTTCAGGGTCTATTGCGTAATCCGTTAGCTGATCCGTACGTACTCGGCGTATCGTCCGGAGCATCGGTCGGGGCGGTTCTCGTCCTGTTTTTCAATCTGTCGCTCCCGTTCATCGGCATTTTCACCCTGCCCGTCATGAGCATCGCCGCATCGATCATCACCATTTTCCTCGTGCTCTTTTTTGCACGACAAATTGAGCGATCCATGCGCGTTGAAACAATCATCTTAACAGGAATCGTCTTTAGTTCATTCCTTGGCTCGCTGCTCTCGCTCATGATCGCCCTCACAGGGGAAGAACTGCGCCAGATTATCGGCTGGCTGCTAGGAAGTGTCTCAATGCGAGGCTGGGAGTACATCGCGATCATCCTGCCGTTTTTCATCATTGGATCAAGTATCCTGCTCTTCAGTAGTAAGGAGCTAAACGCGATGTCGTTTGGCGAAGAACGCGCCCAGCACATCGGCGTTAACGTCGCACGGCGCAAGCTCTGGATACTGATCGGAGGCTCTATTTTAACCGGTGCTGCCGTTGCCGTTTCAGGAACGATCGGCTTTGTCGGACTCGTCATTCCGCATTTAACACGACTGTTATGGGGACCGGACCACCGTCATCTTCTACCGCTATCGATTTTACTCGGGGCCGCCTTCCTGATCATCGCGGACCTTTTCTCACGGACGATCATTTCACCAACCGAATTGCCAATCGGTGTCATCACATCCTTAATCGGCGCACCGGTATTCGCGATCATTTTAATTCGAAGACGTAAGGAAAGAAGAGGATAAGCATGCTTAATGTAAATCACGTAACGGGAGGGTATCCCGGCCATGATGTGCTCGACAACATTTCATTTGACGTGAATAAAGGAGAGCTCCTCGGTATCGTTGGGCCGAACGGAAGCGGAAAGACGACCATTTTCAAAATGATCAGCGGCATCCTGAAGGCGAAGACGGGATCGATTTTGCTAAAAGAAAAGCCGATCAGCAGCTATTCGGCGAAACAACTGGCTAAAGTGCTCGCCGTCCTCCCGCAGCATGCTGAACAAGCCTTTCCTTATACGGTAAAAGAAACCGTCTCACTTGGCCGCTATGCACATCATACCGGCTGGTTCCAGATGTGGAGTGATCAGGACGAAGCGGTCGTTGAGCGCACGATGGAACAGACCGGAATCGCCGCCTTTCAAGATAGCTATGTGAACGAGCTATCCGGTGGTGAGCGTCAGCGCGTTTTCCTTGCTCAGGCACTGGCCCAGGAACCGGAAATACTGCTCCTGGATGAACCAACGAACCATCTCGATCTCTCCTATCAAAAAGAACTGCTCGATTTACTAAGAAAATGGACGCGCGAACAGGGGCTAACGGTCATTTCGATTTTCCATGACTTGAATCTTGCCGGCCTGTATTGCGATCGCCTGCTCCTGCTTGATGACGGTCAAATCAACATGCACCATAAGCCAAACGACGTCCTGAACGAAGAGCGAATTCAATCGGTTTACCGCACAAACATCGAAAAACACCCGCATCCGACCGTACCAAAACCGCAAATGCTACTGTTACCAGAGAAGCAGGCGGAAGACATGAGTGATATCCAAATCGATGATCGTTATCTTGAGCGAACGGACGAAATGATTACGCTCAAGAGCCCATTCCCGCTCCGTACAATGTCATCAGGCGTTGTAGGATCCGGAACTGGCTGGTACAACACGTTCGTCAATCGTCATGTTGATAAAAGCTACAATTGCACCGATCACCGCGCTGAAATGGCTGCTTATCTCAAGAACCATCACATCGACCCAACTGAAACTGTCGGCATGATGACGGCTGTTCGACTCGAGGATGTTTCTTATCAACTGATCGAAGAAGGAGACGTGTCGGCTTTTATCGTTGTCACAGCAGGTGTTGGTAACGCCGTTGACGCATCACGAAGTGCGGATCACGTCTACCAGCCGCTTCCAGGCACGATCAACACCTGGATTTTCGTAAATGGAAC
The DNA here is from genome assembly GCF_039851965.1 of Pseudalkalibacillus hwajinpoensis. Taxonomy (NCBI): domain Bacteria; kingdom Bacillati; phylum Bacillota; class Bacilli; order Caryophanales; family Guptibacillaceae; genus Guptibacillus; species Guptibacillus hwajinpoensis. The sequence continues at coordinate 2,506,262 of NZ_CP156674.1, forward strand.
GCTGACTGATGAAGCATTCATCCAGAGCATCATGACCGCAACGGAAGCGAAGGTCAAGGTGATGCATGACCAGCATGTTCCCGATTCCGTCACAGGGACTACGGCCACAGGTACTTCAACTGACAGCATCCTAATCGCCGCGACGCAAAGAGGAGAGCACCTCCCATACGCTGGTACGATCACGACATTAGGCAAGCTTGTTAGCAAGGGTGTTTACACGTGCACGACTGAAGCGCTTTTAAAATACAGAGCTAGAGTTTCCGTATGATCATCAATCACCTGATCGCCATGACCATCGCTTTCTGTCTCGATCTTCTCATCGGCGATCCGCCGAAATGGCCACATCCGGTTAAATGGATCGGGTCGCTCATTGGCTTTTTTGAAAAACGGTGGAATCACGGAAAGTATCGCAGATTAAAAGGAGCAGCCATGACGCTTACCATCCTTGTGATTGTCATGATGACAACCGGTATTACAGTCTACCTCGCCTACAGCATTCATCCAATTGCCGGCATCATCTGGGAAGCCATCCTGATCGCCACCGCCATTGCTCAGAAAAGCCTGCGGACAGCTGCTCTAGAGGTGTACCGGCCATTGCGAAAAGGTGACATGAGTGAAGCGCGACTTAAACTTTCGTATATCGTCGGTCGTGACACCGAGCATCTCGGAGAAAGTGAGATTGTGAGAGGAACGGTCGAAACCGTCGCCGAAAATACGAGCGATGGCATCACCGCGCCGCTTTTCTGGGCGTTGATTGGCGGAAGCACAGGGGCAATGATGTATCGTGCGATCAATACTTGCGACTCGATGGTCGGTTATCGTAACGAAACATACGAAGCTTATGGATGGGCATCCGCAAAACTAGATGACCTGGTCAACTGGATTCCAGCACGACTGACAGGGTTAGCAATGATGCTAACCAGAAAGCCTGAACACACAGCAAAACACCCCTGGCACATCCTTTTTCGAGATGCAAGGCAGCACCCTAGCCCGAATAGCGGCTGGGGCGAAGCGGCAACAGCATCGTTACTCGGCATCCAGCTTGGAGGAACGAACACGTACAAAGGCGTGGTTTCCAATCGTGCACGAATGGGTGATCCAACCAACACGCTCAGTGCCATACATATTCCGAAATCAATCAGCATCATGAACCGCGCATCACTCATCTTTCTTATCACGCTCTGGATCGGAGGACTCATCCTTGACGCTACCATCACATGGCTCTAATCCACACTACTTATACGAAGCTATGAACCTTACACAGCCCGAGACGGTCATCGATTTCAGCGCAAACCTGAACCCGCTCGGACCACCGCCAGCGCTTAAGCAAAAATGGCAGGAGGCCTATGAGCTCATTACAACCTATCCTGACCCACATGCGTCATCCTTAACTACGAAGCTAGCAAGTAAAGAAGGCGTACAGGAAAGCGAGCTTCTCATCGGGAATGGAGGAGCGGAGCTGATCACGCTCGTTGGTCGTTTTCTAGCAGGGCAACGCATCTGTATCGTTCAGCCCGCGTTCTCAGAATACGAGATGGCGTGTAGGAGTGCCGGCTGCGAAATTGAATATCACACGCTGAAAGAAGGCGAGTGGCCGCTTGTGCCGGCGCGGTTAATCGATAAAATGCCTCATCTCGACGCTATTTTTCTCTGCACGCCAAATAACCCGACCGGCGTTTCCTATGATCCAGCCGCGATTAGAACACTTTTAAAAGAATCAGAGAATCATAGCTGCTTCCTCATCATAGACGAGGCCTTTGCTGACTTTCTGTCAGACGCTTCATACGCACCCGAAATCGCGACATACCCGAAGCTCATTATCCTGCGTTCTTTAACGAAAATGTATGCGATACCAGGTTTACGTCTCGGCTACATGATTGCGAATCCTACCGTCATCAGCGCAATTAAAGCGTTACAACCACACTGGAGCGTAAATGCTCTAGCCTTACTAGCAGGGGAAGTTTGCCTGGAGCAAATACGACACGTTATCGCGAGCCGGAAGTTAATCGCACAGGAGCGGAATAAGCTCCATGCATTTTTAATAGAAAAGAACTACAGCTACTCAAACTCAAGCGTGAACTTTTACCTGATGAAGGACCCGAATCTCACCGATCAAACACCACTGCTACGTTATCTGATGAGTGAAGGAATCGTTCCAAGACACACAGAGAACTTCCCTGGTTTGAACGGAAGGTGGCTTAGATTCGCGATCAGAACCCCTGACGAAAATAGACGATTAATGGAGGTGCTGGCATGGCGCTAATCTTTATCACAGGCGGCGTAAGAAGCGGGAAAAGTAGCTTCGCTGAAAAGCGCGCGACAGAGCTTGCCGGGGCGCATGGAAAGTCCCTGTCTTACATCGCCTGCGGGCAGCCGAGTGACCCAGAAATGATGTCAAGAATCGAGCATCACAAGCATCAGCGTGACGCGAACAGTGTTCCATGGGAAACAGTTGAAGCGCAGGTGGATATTGGGGCTACAGTTCCAAATATGAACTCCGATGCGATCGTCCTTCTGGATTGCTTAACAACTTTACTTTCCAATGAACTGTTTAGTGATGGAGATTGGTCAGAATCTTCATTTCAAAATAGAGTGAAAGAAACGATCCAGCACGATATCAGCAAGATTGAAAAAAATTGCAGCACGCTCATCATTGTCAGCAATGAGCTCGGCCATGAACCGTTAAAAAGTGAGCTAGTCCACGTCTACGCACGCCTGCTTGGCGAACTTCACCAGTGGATCGTTAAGGATGCGGACGAAGCATATCTCGTTGAAGCAGGCATCCCGCTACGAAAGAAAGGGGAGGTGAGTGAATGAATGGCATCATGATTCAAGGCACCGCCTCTGATGTTGGCAAAAGCTTGATCGTCACTGCGTTCTGTCGCCTGCTCGCGAATGAAGGCTATGCCGTCGCCCCGTTTAAATCCCAGAACATGTCCAACAATTCCTACGTCACGATCGAAGGAAAGGAAATCGGCAGAGCTCAAGGGGCACAGGCAGAAGCGGCCCGGACGGAAGCGAGTGTCTGGATGAATCCAATCTTGCTGAAGCCGAGGTCTGATCAGCATGCTGAAGTTATTCAGTTCGGCACATCGTATCGCACCCTTTCAGGGAAGGATTACCGCGAATCCTTTTATCAAATGGGACTTGAAAGCATTCAGCTCGCGCTTGATCACCTGAACGACGCGTACGACGTGATCGTGATGGAAGGCGCCGGCAGCCCGGTTGAAGTGAACCTGAAGGCTCGCGAGCTTGTGAACATGAAGGTTGCAGAGATGGCCGATGTTCCCGTGCTTCTCGCTGCAGATATTGATCGTGGCGGGGTTTTCGCAAGCATTATCGGCACGCTAGAACTGCTTGAACCGAATGAGCGCGCTCGTGTGAAGGGCATCCTCATCAATAAATTCCGCGGCGATCCGGAACTTTTCGAAGACGGGATCACCTGGATTGAGGAGCGAACTGGCCTTCCGATCGTCGGTGTTCTGCCTTATGTCGAGCACCATGTTGAAGGAGAAGATTCCCTATCGATAGGTGATCGCTTTTCCACTAAAAATGGCACACTTGAGCTTGCCGTAATTCAACTTCCATTTCTATCAAACTATAGCGACATGGAACCGTTTAACGAGGAGGACGTCACGATCCGCTGGGTCCAGCATGCCCGGGACATCGGTCAGCCGGATGCGATTATTATTCCGGGTACGAAAAGTACGATGAGCGACCTCGCCTGGCTAAAGGAGCGTGGATTTGCGACATATTTAAACGACTACGTCAAAGAAGGCGGTAGCGTTGTCGGCATTTGCGGCGGCTATCAGATGCTGACGGAACAGCTCTATGATGAATTTGGCTCAGACACAGGTAAAGCCGGTGCTTTGGAAAAAGGAATCGGACTGATCCCAGCGAAAACTTCCTTCCATAAAGAGAAACAAACCACTCGAGTGAAAGGGACTCTTCATCCGGCAACGAATGCTTTATCTTCAATCGAAGGATATGAAATTCATCTTGGACAGACACGGTTCATCGACCCTGAGGACAAACCATTTCTTCAGTTACAGGACCGCCCGGAAGGCTATTACCGAGAAGACGGTCGTGTGATTGGAACGTATTTGCATCACCTGTTTCACAATGATGAATGGCGCACGATCTGGCTTAATCGCCTTCGTTTCAAAAAGGGCCATTCACCACAAGAACAGGTGAATCAGAAGGACGTGAAGGATCAGACGTACGACGATCTCGCCAACCAGCTCAAGCCCCATCTGAAATGGGAGCTAATCAAAGACATTCTATTTCAGCGTGATCACGTATGAGCTGGTGGCAGGGCTTTCTCATTAACCTGCAGTTCTTCACAATCATCCCGGTTCGCCGCGAAATCCCGATGGAACAGAAGCAGCTCAAGCGCTCGATTCAAACCTTTCCTGTTCTAGGGATACTTCAGGGAATCCTTTCTGCAGCGCTACTTTACGCGCTGATCGAATGGTCGCCATTTTCTACCTTAGCAGCCGCGTTTATTCTCTGGTTTTTCATGATTGCCCTAACAGGCGGCATCCATCTAGACGGCTGGATGGATGCGAGCGACGCGTTCTTTTCGTATCAGGATCTTGAAAAGCGGCTCGAGATCATGAAGGATCCGCGAACAGGCGCATTTGGCGTCCTGTCTGTGATCGTGCTTCTCAGTGCGCGATTTCTTTTCATATATGAAATCGCCCACCAGGCTGGTGCAATTTCCTATGTATTGATCGCAACCATCCCTTTCTTCAGTAAAAGTGTGATGGGCGCGTTTCTAGTCATGATCGCACCAGCAAAGGAAGAGGGGCTCGCTTTCTTTTTTCAAAAAGCGGTTCAGCGCTCGTGCTTATGGAGTTATCCTGTGTACTTCCTTTTAGCGGCTGGTGTGATGTTCGCCGTTTCAATCGAGACTCTTCTGTACTTTCTGGTGCTGACCGGCGTCACACTGCTGGTAGCGTGGCTAATGAAAAGAAAAATCACCACCTGGTTCAGAGGCATAACAGGAGATGTGCTTGGTGCAAGTGTTGAAGGAGTGGAGGTGTTCGTATGGATGACGCTGTGGTTATTGTATTATTTCGTCATGGGATAACAGAGGACAACCGACGCAGGGCTTATATTGGTTGGACAGATGTGCCTGTTGGTGAGGAAGCTGAATTTGCGAGAGTGGATGAGTGTGATCTGATTTTCACAAGTGATCTACTCCGCTGTACACAAACAGCAGCACACCTTTTCCCTGACCAAAGAAACGTTCCGCTGTCTCTTTTTCGCGAAATGCACTTTGGTGAGTGGGAAGGTAACACCTATTCAGAGCTTCAGCACGACGTTGCCTACCGCAATTGGGTATCTGACCCTCTCAGCTATGCTCCACCTGGGGGAGAGGAATTTAAGGAATTTACGTCTCGGATCGATGAAGGATTTAAAGCAGTCGTTGAACAGGTGAATCGTGTTAATAGGAAAGCGGTCATCATTACACATGGCGGGGTTATACGATACCTGTTAACAAAATACGCTCCAACTCAAGCAGAGTTCTGGGAATGGAAAATCCCACATGGTACAGGCATTGAGCTTGAATGGAATCTAGAAGACTTAAGGAGGAATGTACGATGCACTTCGTTACGGGAGGTGCCTATAATGGCAAAGCTAAATGGGTGAGATCGTTTTATGGCGTAACGGAGGATCACTTCTGGCAATCTGCCTACGATACGCCTAAGGTCCCCCTTGATGTTAGTCGTTTCTATGGCAACGTGGTTGTGCTTGAAGGTGTCGAGCAATTGATTAAAGGGCTCACAGCGGATGTTGGCCTTGAGAAATGGAGAGCCATATGGGGTTCTTTATTAGGAATCTGGCAGTCATGGGAGAATGAGCGTCAGGATCGAACCGTTGTCATCATTGGCTCAGATATCACAAAAGGAATTGTTCCTCTGGAGAAGGAAGACAGGGACTGGCGCGATGTCACAGGTTGGGCGTTTCAGGACCTGACTGCAGCGGCTGACCGAGTAGACGTGATCTGGTATGGACTGAATCAACAGCTAAAATAAGGAGGAAATAGCATGAGAATTTATACGCGAACAGGTGACGAAGGCAAGACGAGCATCATTGGTGGACGAGTGGACAAGGACGATGTGAGAGTGGAAGCGTACGGTACGGTCGATGAGGCGAATGGCTTTGTTGGTCAAGCGATCGTTGAGCTCAGCGAACTCGGTTCCGATCAATTTACCGACTTACTAGAAGACCTTGAGAAGATTCAGCATGAGCTGTTCGACTGTGGCGGCGACCTTGCGAACGTATCGCCGAAGCGTGAAATGAAGCTTGCAGAAGAATCAATCACTTACCTCGAAGGACGTATCGATGAATTTATTGAAGAAGCACCAGCATTAGAAAAATTTATCCTGCCAGGCGGAAGCAAGCCGTCCGCGACAATCCACATTGCTCGTACAATCACACGTCGGGCTGAGCGTCACGTGGTAACCTTAGCGAAGGTAGCGGAAAACCTTCCTCCCGTCCCAATGAAGTATTTGAACCGCCTATCCGATTATTTCTTCGCGCTCGCACGCGTCATTAACTTCCGCCTCAATGTTAAAGACGTGGAGTACGCAAGGAGTGCAAATGTGTTTCGAGGCGGAAAGCGTAAAGGAGAATAGAGATGAGCGGAAAACGGGCAAGCATCCTTGCTATGTTCATTGCCTTAGCCGTCGTTGGTGCACTGATTAAAATTCCAGCCATTGTAGGGAGCGTTGCGCTTGATGCATTTCCAGCGCTCGTTGCGGCGGTTCTACTTGGAAGTCGGAGCGGGGCGTTAATCGCTGGCTTCGGGCACCTTTTATCGGCGTTGATCGTTGGCCTGCCACTCGGACCGCTTCATCTGCTGGTCGCTGCTGAAATGGCGACGCTTGTGTGGCTGTTTGCGACCCTTTATGAAGTGAATAAGCGAAAATGGGCAGTTGGAACGTTTTTCGTTGGAAATGCGTTTGCCGCGCCACTTCCGTTTTTGTTTATGCTTGGCACAGGATTCTATGTCGCGCTCGTTCCGGCACTCGTTGTCGGATCGGTTCTTAACCTGGGACTTGCGATCGTGTTGATCCCAAGGCTCTCCACGATTTTTGAAAAGAAAGGTCTGGCGAGTTCATGAGAGATGGCAAAATCATTCCTCTTGGTGAAGAATACCTTGTGATCACAAGCGATAACAGTGGGGGAATTGGACGTAAAGAGAAAGATGTTGTTCCCGTTCCATATGAGACCGTTTCTTACTTTGCTTTTCGAGTTGCTGTGATGGAGTGTATGGCACTAGGAGCAACACCGATCTCTGTGGTGATGCATAACTTCTGCGGGGACTCGGAGTGGAAGGCATTAGTGAGCGGAGTAGAGCGGGGTATACAGGAGCTAGGATTAAGTGAAATTTCGATTACAGGTAGTTCGGAAACGAATATGCCGTTGCTTCAGTCAGCGCTTGGGGTTGTTGTGATTGGGAAGATGAAAACGAACGAGCTGCCTGAGATTAGCTTGAGTGCTGGACTGGAGTTTGCGGTTATTGGTAAGCCGTTGGTTGGGGAGGAAGTCGTTATGAAGCCAACTGCTATCGCACCGCTGGAGTTATTCAGGTGGATTTGTGAACAGGAAGGGGTTCGAGCTGTTTTGCCAGTTGGATCGAAGGGAATTCTATATGAATTGAATCAACTGGTTACCAATGAAACCGTTGATGAGTCGATGGTGCAAGTTGATCTTGATATTTATAAATCTGGCGGGCCATCGACTTGTTTTATAATGGCCTATCAATCAACAGTAGAAGAGAAGCTCAGCTTAAAGATTGGACCTCACTTTCATCCTATAGGGGGTCAGACCCCTGTCTGACCCCCTAGACGTATAGATGTTATAAACGAATTGAATTATACTTATAGGATAAATATGGAAGGGGGTAGATTAATAGTGGAAAAGGTAACACCGTTCTTAATGTTTCAAGATGGCAAGGCAGAAGAAGCGATGAATTATTACACATCGCTTATTGAGGATTCTCAAATTACAAGTATTGTTCGATACGGAGCTAATGAAACTGGGGAAGAAGGAACTGTAATGCAGGCTACTTTTACCTTAAAAGGGCAAGAATTTATGTGCATTGACAGTAATGTAAAACATCAGTTTTCCTTTACACCTTCGTTCTCAATATTTGTTACTTGTAATACTGAAGAAGAACTTGACAATCTTTATCAGAAACTCAACGAAGGTGGACAAGAACTTATGCCTTTAGATGATTACGGTTTCAGTAAAAAGTTCGGTTGGTTAAATGATCGCTTCGGGGTTTCGTGGCAACTAAATTTACCTAAGTAATATAAAGAAATGTTGTCTTGCAGATACCAATCATATAATATAATTTCTTTAACTAACCAGCTAATAGAAGTTAAGTAGGAATTCAATAATAGGACTCGATTCTGTACTGAGGAATCGGGTCTTTTCTATTGAGAAAAGGTTGAGTAAATGAATTAGTTTTGAAATAATTGGAAGTAAGGAATTAATGAATTAGAATTATGAGATTATCGAGTAAAAATAAATAATTGTCCCTTCTTAGCTAAGAATTGGACAGTTTAATTGAATAGTGGGGGAGAATGGAAAATGAAAACAACAGCATTACCGAAAGTCAAATTAAGAGAATTGACACTTGATGACGTTGAAGACCGTTATCGATAGTGTTTTGATAAAGAAGTGATAAAACATTTAAATATGCCAGAGAAATATCCGCCTTTTAGTAGAGAAGAGACTCAGAATTGGATTAATATGTGCATTAACAAAACTAATGGATATGAACAAAAAGCCATTGTTACACAAGAAGGAAAACATATTGGTTGGATAGATTTAAAGAACATTATAAGTTAAACAAACACGCAGAATTAGGCGTAGCAATAGGAGATAAAAACTACTGGGGCAAAGGATATGGGTTATCTGCAATGAACGAAATGCTTTTATGGGGCTTCAATGAATTAGAACTTAACAAGATTTGGCTTAGAGTAGGATTAGATAACTATAAGGCAATTAAGTCTTATAAAAGAATGGGTTATGTTGAAGAAGGGATCTTAAGACAAGACTGAGTTAGAAAAGGTGAGTTTGTTGACAGTTTGAGAATGAGTATTCTTAAAAAGGAGTTCTTCATTTAACAGAAGCGCTTTCCTAACAAATAATAATTCATATAAGGAGAGTTTCATGATTTGAAAATACGTTTAACTCTATTGTTATTGCTTACATTGATTACTGCTTGTAGTGGAGAATTAAAAGGAAAAGAGGCTCCTAAACCAAATGTGGAGATATGGAGTATTGAAAAACAAAGTAACGTTAAAATCCCACACCTAGAAAAAACCATTTGTTGGAATGACTGCGGTGGAGTGTTAACTTCTGATAGCGATTCACATGAGAAACCTAAAATTGTTGATATTGGCAAGCATTCAATAAATATTTCATTCGAAACTATGGAACCAAAACCATCTACCATTAATTTAATTAATGAAACAACTGGTGAACATATAAAATTAGATTCGGATTGGATGACTCTATCCCCTCCGAGTGAAGGAGAGACAGTATATCGACTACATTTCTATTGGAACGGAAAAGGTGGATTTCCTTTAGGTGAGTCAACTTATAGATTTGGTGTAATTAGTAGTGATACTTATTAAAAATTATTGTAGCAGGGGGGTCAGACAGGGGTCTGACCCCCCTGCTACAATAATTAGAAAATTTGGAATTTAATTAAAATTAAGGTAACATAAAAACCATCAACATTTTATTTGGAGGAAAGGAGAAAAAAGGAATGACTGATTTATTTCAAAAGCTAGAATCGCTTTACCCGGCACTTGTTGAGTTAAGACGGGATTTGCACATGTATCCCGAAGTGTCCCTGCAAGAAGTAGAAACTCCAAGAAAGATTGCACAGTATTTAGAAAAGCTTGGAGTCGAAGTGAAAACGGGTGTTGGTGGAAATGGCGTGGTTGGCACGATTCGGGGTGGTAAACCAGGAAAGACCATTGCGTTACGGGCAGATTTTGATGCCCTACCTATTCAGGATCAAAAAGAGGTCCCTTATAAGTCGAAAATTCCTGGAGTAATGCACGCTTGTGGTCATGATTTACATACTGCTGCACTTCTTGGGGTCGCCAATGTATTGAGTCAAGTGAAGGATGACATTGAAGGGGATGTTGTTCTGATTCACCAATTTGCAGAGGAAGTTGCCCCTGGTGGAGCAGAAGCGATGATTTCTGATGGCTGTTTGGAAGGTATAGATGAAATTTACGGTGCACATGTCTGGGCTGATCATCCGATCGGTCATTATTCCTTTCATGAAGGCTATACCATGGCAGCTGCTGACACGTTCGACATTACGATTGCTGGAAAAGGTGGCCATGGAGCCATGCCGCATCAAACAGTCGATCCCATTGTCATAGCCAGTCACATTGTTCTAAGCCTCCAACAAATCGCTAGTCGAATAACTGATCCCTTGAAATCAGTGGTCGTGACCATAGGAGCTTTTCACAGTGGTGATGCGCATAACGTCATCCCTGATCAGGCTCATATTAAAGGGACCGTTAGGACTTTTGATGAAGAGGTCCGTGATCGTACTGAGCAGTTGATTCAGCAATTTAGTGAAATGACATGCCAGGCTTATGGTGCAAAGGCTGAAGTCCTTTATAAGCGCGGTCACATGGCTCTTTGTAATCATGCGGATCAGACGATGAAAGCTTCGAATTTAGCGAAAAAACTGTTTGGCGAAGAAAATGTCTCTGATAAAGAACCGATTATGGGAGCAGAAGATTTCTCGTTCTATCTTAACGAGATTCCAGGGTCATTCTTCTTTGTTGGAGGACGTAATCCGGAAATCAATGCGACCTACCCTCACCACCACCCTCGCTTTGATGTAGATGAACGAGCGATACTTGGAATTGGAAAACTTTTTCTTTCGCTTGTTTTTCCAGAAGTTGTCCTTGCCCATTCTAATCATAAAACCGACCATTCAACAAAATAATAGAACTTTTCTGGAGGTGTCTGTTTGAAACGATTATTTATACTAACCTTAACCTTAGTGATCGGGTTAAGCCTGGTTGGATGTTCGTCGAATACTGGGAGTAGTTCAGAAGATAGCAAGCAAACGACGATGATTTTTGGTAGAGGAGGAGATTCTGTTTCTCTTGATCCTGCTGTCGTAACGGATGGGGAATCGTTTAAAGTAGCCGAGAACATTTATGATACGCTCGTGCAATTTGGTGATATGGACACTGAAGTTCATCCTGCCCTGGCATCAGATTGGGAGGTTTCTGAGGATGGTCTAGAGTATACGTTTACCTTGGAAGAAGACGTGATGTTCCATGATGGCACTCCTTTTAATGCTGAGGCTGTTGTCTACAATTTTGAACGCTGGATGAAGCCGAAGGAGGATCAGGCAGAGCCTTTTGCTGTTTATCGTTCAATGTTTGGAGGCTTTAAAGGAGATGAGGGTCATGTGATTAAGGAAGTTAAGGCAGCAGACGAATTCACCGTGCAAATTACGTTAAACCGACCTCAAGCCCCGTTTCTGAAAAACTTATCAATGACCCCATTTTCAATAGCAAGTCCGAAAGCGTTAGAAGAGAATGAAACAGGATATGGAGAAAATCCAGTTGGTACTGGTCCATTTATTTTCAAAGAATGGAAGCGAAATGACAAAATTGTCTTAGAGAAAAATGATGACTATTGGGTAGATGGGTATCCAAAATTAGAACAAGTTATCTTTAAATCGATACCGGACAACGCCGCTCGCTTGAATGCACTTAAAACGGGTGAAATCGATATGATGGATGGCGTTATGCCAAGTGATGTGCCACAAATTGAGGAGAATGCGGATCTTACAACGTTTACGCGTCCTTCAATGAATATTGGGTACCTGGGCTTAAATGTGACTAGAGGCCCACTTGAAGATAAAAAAGTGAGACAGGCCTTGAATCATGCGGTTGATAAAGAGGCAATCATTGAAGCCTTTTATGAAGGACAAGCTGAGCCAGCAAAAAATCCTATTCCACCTTCGATTCAAGGATACAATGATGACATTACACCATATGAGTATGACTTAGATAAGGCAAAGAGCTTACTAGAGGAAGCTGGCTATCCGGATGGTTTCGAGATGGAACTATGGGCCATGCCGGTATCACGTCCTTACATGCCTGATGGACAAAAAGTAGCTGAAGCAATTCAAGCTAGTTTCAAAGAAATAGGGGTAGAAACGACAATTAAAACCTATGAATGGGCAGCCTATGTTGAAAAAGTAATTGGCGGAGAAGCAGACTCCTTCCTACTCGGATGGACAGCTCAAAATGGTGATGCAGATAATGTCCTATTTACCCTTTTGGACAAGGAAATGATCGGGAGCAGCAACTCTTCCCGTTATGAAAGCGATGAACTGCATGACCTTCTAGTGGAAGCTCAAACCACAGTTGATCAAGAGGAGCGGAATGAACTCTATCATCAAGCGCTGGAAGTGATTCATGAAGATGCCCCGTGGATACCTCTCGTTCACTCAACGCCAGTCGTTGCAGGGAAGAAAAACATTGAAGGATTTAACCCACATCCTAATTCAAGTGTTGAAATGATGAAGGTGGAATTTAAGTAAAAGGAGAGGAAGGGGGTCAGACCCCTGTCTGACCCCCTTCCCTTCCCCACCTTTCAAAACAAAAGCAGGCCATTGTCCGTCTGAGACGGACAATGGCCTGCTTTATTTATAATATCCTATTGTACTAGTTTCCGCTTCGCTTCAGCATACTCTTCTTCAAGTTCACTTAATGTTAGCTCATGAAGTTGAGTCAGGTCTTTACGATGGTCAGGTGAGTTTAGTAGTTTGCGAATAAGGTAGGTTCTACGGTCAATGATTCCTTTACGGAGTACTCCCATAAATACATACCTCCTTCCTTTACTAGCAAGTTCGGCTTTCGAGCGTGGTTTATGTCACTTCAAGTTGTAAATAATTTGTGAAGATGATGAAGTGTGACGAATGTGTCAAACTCTTCATGCTCGCATAACCGAATTCCTCATTCTAACGAATTTAAAAGAAATGTCAAGCAGGAGAAAGAGGTGAACAAAAAGCGAAATGATAGGGGGCAATGAGGAGTCAGTGCCTCAACCATCTAATTATTTGACAATTTAAACATTGACAGCGTTCTCATCATTGTTTAAACTAAAGAACATAAAATGCACAGATGATTATGTATTGCTCATATGTGCAAGAGGGGGTGAACGAGTGGATTGGAATGAACAGAGGTTGCTAATAAAGATTGCCAAAATGTATTATGACGAGGATTTAACTCAGAACCAGATTGCAAAGCAATTAGGCATTTATAGGACTACGATTGGAAGAATGCTAAAGAAAGCAAGAGCAGAAGGAATTGTGACGATACAGATCAATAGTGATGACGATCGGAAAATTGCTCTTGAAGAGAAAATTGCATCTGCGTTTAACATGCAAGAAGTACTTATCGCTCCATCAGCTGAAGGCGAAGATGAAGTGAAGAAGCGAGAGGAAGTTGGGAAAGCAGCAGCAGAGTTGTTAAAGAGAGTTGTGGAAGATCACGATATCGTAGGTGTTGCCTGGGGCAATACGATTGGAAGCATGGTGGATCATCTACCAGAGTTTAAAGAGATTAATGCTGATTTCGTACCGCTAGTAGGTGGTCCTGGCAAGATGAATACTAACCATCATATCAACACGATCGTGTACAAACTTTCTCAAGCATTTAAAGGTAATGCTCATTTTATTGATGCAGCAGCAGTTTATAATTCTAAGGAAACAAGAAATGACATTATGCAGTCCTCCTTTTTTCAAGAAATTCATGATTTATGGGAGCGGTTGAGTGTTGGAATCGTTGGTATTGGTGCTCCGATTCGATCTTCAAACATGATCTGGACAGGATTTTTTGGAGATTCAGAAATCAATATCCTTGAGCAACATCATGCCGTAGGAGATATTTGCTCTCGCTTCTACGATATTGAAGGTAATGTAATTGAATCTGAACTATCGGAGCGAACGATAGCTGTTGAGTTAAGCAAGCTTAAGGAATTACGTTACTCCATTGGTGTAGCGGAATCCATAGAGAAAGTGGAGTCGATTATTGGTGCTTTAAGAGGTGGATTTATTAACACGCTTGTAACCAATGAGGAAACTGCGGAAGAAATTATTAAGCATATCTAAACCTGGTTAAGGAGAAAGGAGGGTGCTTTTGGTTTATTTATTATTGGCAGGGGTCTTATTATCCTGGATTTTACAAACTGTTTTAGGAAGCTTCCAGATTAAGAACTTCAACAAACGGTATAGCGCGATGCGTTCGACAGGAAGGGTGGCGATCGGACGCTCGAAGGGAATCATAAGAGCAGGTGTCGTTCTTCTTCTAGCGGTGGATGAAGATAATCAAATAGTAGAAGCAGAGAAAATGCAAGGGGTTACCATTTTAGCAAGGTTTAGAAAAGTTCATCCTCTCGTAGGACAGTCTCTTCTATCAATCGATTCAACCATTTATTCCAAAATGGATCGTTTTACAAAGCTGGCAATCGACGATGCTATTCAAGTCTACAAAACGGTATCAAGAGGGGAAGAAGTGAAACCAATTAAGAGTCCCCTTGGTCGACTCGCAACTGGTTTTAGAAAATAGGTGAGGTGATTAAATGAATTTCATTGTAAAAGCAGCTGAAGGATTTATTGGATTATTTGAACGAGGAGCGGAAGTCTTTCTGGGATTTGTGACAGATATTATCCCATTGTTAATTGTGTTATTAGTAGCTATGAATGCTGTAATTAATCTGATTGGACAAGAACGGATTGAAAAATTGGCCATGTCTTCTTCAAAAAATATATTTACGAGATATCTTGTACTACCTTTTATCGGGACGTTTTTTCTTCTCAATCCTATGACACTATCACTTGGGAGGTTCCTTCCAGAGAAATACAAACCGGGGTATTATGCATCAGCAAGTTATTCATGTCATTCCATGAATGGACTCTTTCCGCATGTTAATCCAGCAGAATTATTTGTTTTTCTCGGAATTGCAAACGGTATCACACAGTTAGGGCTTTCCAATACAGAACTTGCACTCAGATATCTACTAGTAGGACTTTTAACAAATCTATTGAGAGGCTGGATCACTGATCTGACAACTTCTTATGTAGCACGTCAACAAAACATTCAATTGAGTACAACGTTAAGCAAATTGTAAAGGAGGAAGAAAGGTGAGTGTATACCAATCCATAAAAGTAACAAAAGGAAGTGGGGGCTTTGGTGGCCCATTAATCATTACGCCTACTGAGAAGAAAAACAAAGTAGTTACCATTACCGGTGGAACCATCCCTACGGTTGCTAGAAAAGTAGCTGAGCTATCAGGTTGCGAATTGATTGATGGTTTCAAAACAAGTGTACCTGAAGAAGAGATCGCCTGTGTTGTCATTGATTGTGGCGGTACATTGCGTGCAGGACTTTATCCAAAGAAACAGATCCCGACAATCAACTTAATGCCAACGGGACAAAGTGGACCAATGGCAAAGTACATTACGGAAGATATCTACGTATCAGCTGTCAAAGAAAATAGTGTATCAGTTTTGGAAACGACGGAAGTTCCAACACCTGAACCCGACAAGTTAAATGAAAACCCACAAGAAATTGAGTCAAAGAAAACCATGAAATATGACAGCTCTAAGAAAATCAGTGAGCAATCGTCAGATAATATTATGGCGAGGGTCGGTAAAATGATGGGGAATGTTGTAGGCGTTTTCTATCAGGCAGGGCGTGACACAATTGATACTGTCTTAAAAACCATTCTACCTTTCATGGCATTCGTTGCGATGTTAATAGGGGTTATTCTGGAGTCAGGGATCGGAGACCTTTTCGCTAATATTCTATCACCTCTAGGTGGAAGTATATGGGGGTTAATGCTTCTCTCGGCTATCGTCTCGTTTCCTTTATTATCGCCATTTCTGGGACCTGGAGCTGTTATAGCGCAGGTGGTAGGAACGTTAATTGGTGTAGAAATTGGTAGAGGTAATATTCCTCCACAATTTGCATTACCTGCACTATTTGCGATTAATTCTCAAGCTGCTGCGGATTTCGTTCCAGTCGGATTAGGGCTTGCGGAAGCAAAACCTGAAACAGTGGAAGTTGGAGTTCCTGCCGTCTTATACGGCCGATTTTTAACAGGAGTACCAACTGTCTTTATCGCATGGCTTGCTAGTTTTGGAATGTATGAATAACAAGTGTCCAGTATAGGAGGAAGAGGATATGGAAGTAATTTATCAAACGAAAGTAAATAAGCTTGGACCATTAGTGGAAGAATTTTACGATGAAAAGATGATGATTCTGTTTAAAGAAGATGCACCTGCTGAGCTCGCCGAGTATTGTATACTGCATTCAGAAAACAATCTTAACGGTGAGATTAAAAAAGGAGATACATTGCAGATTGATCATCATAATTATCGAATTACCGCTGTTGGCAGTGCAGTTAACAAAAATCTATCAACGTTAGGACATATCACACTTAAGTTTAATGGCGAAGAGGAGCCTGATTTACCTGGCACGCTTGTATTAGAGGAAAAAGAGATGAATCACGTACAAGTAGGTAATGTCATTAAAATTAGTAGGGATTAATAATATATTGAAGGAGTGGAAATAACAATGCCAAACAAAGTAGCAGTTATTGCAGGCGGAGGGCAAAACCTAGGGGAAGCACTATCACATCGTATGGGTAAAGAAGGATATCACGTTGTCATAGGCGATATACAGGGAGAACAGGCAAAGAGAGTAGCAGAAGAAATAAAGAAAACATATGGCGTTGAAACGATGGGCATCGCGGTAGATTTTACAAATGAAAGCAATGTTGTTGAGTTTTTCTATCGAATAAAAGAAGAGTTTGATAGGTTAGACCTTCTCGTTTATAACGCCGGAGCAGCGAAAAGCACGAAAATCACTAACTTCGAACTGAAGGACTGGGAGTTGATGATGAAAGTTAATTTAACGGGGTATTTCCTCTGTGCAAGAGAAGCTTCCAAAATCATGGTTGAACAGGGAACAGGCAGTATTATTCAAATTAATTCAAAATCAGGAAAAGTGGGAAGCAAGCATAATGCAGGCTATTCATCTACTAAATTTGGTGGGGTTGGATTAACTCAGAGTCTAGCTTTAGACTTAGCTGAGCATGGCGTGCGAGTGAATTCAATCATGCCAGGAAACTTATTGAAATCGCCAATGTTCCAGAGCCTTATCCCATCCTACGCAAAGAAATTGGGCATTTCAGAAAATGAAGTTGAGCAGGTTTATATCGACAAAGTACCTATGAAACGAGGATGTACGTACGAAGATGTCGCAAATGCCGTTGTATTCTACAGCTCTGATCAAGCATCCTATATGACAGGTCAGTCGATTAACGTCACAGGTGGGCAGGTCATGCATTGAAAAAGAGAAAATGTGAAGACTGGACCTCCTCACATTTTCCCACTAAAAAGATCTGAACATATATAGAATAAGTGAAATCACAGAATCAAGCAAGTTGAATGAACAAAAAGCGGTGGGTCAGACAGGGGTCTGACCCACTCGCACTATTAAATTGCTCTCATTTTTCTATTGACGAACCTAAAAAGATGGTATAAGATCACTGTAAGTCAAATGTAAACCTTTACATAAAACGACTTTCTTTTTTATAAGAAAAATGTAAAGCTTTACATTTTGTTTCTAACATAGTTAAATGAGGGGGTAAACATGGATTATAAACAAGTTTCTCAAGAGATATTGAATGCTTTAGGCGGAAAAGAAAATGTTTCAGCTGCTTCACATTGTGCAACAAGGTTAAGACTTGTGCTGAATGATGAGTCAATCATCGATCAGGAAAAGCTAGATCAAATGGACGCGGTTAAGGGTACATTCTCAACCGGTGGCCAGTTCCAGGTTATTATTGGAGCGGGTACCGTGAATAAGGTTTATAGTGAATTCGCGAAACAGACCGGGTTAGGTGAAATGTCCACGAAAGATGTTAAGGAAGCTGGTGCCAAAAAGCTTAATCCTCTACAGCAATTTGTGAAAATGTTATCGGATATCTTCGTACCAATCATCCCGGCGATTGTAGCTGGCGGATTATTAATGGGAATCAACAATCTCTTAACTGCTCCAGATTTGTTTTATGAAGGTCAGTCATTGGTAGAGGCTTCTCCAAACATCGAGGATTTAGCAGCTCTAATTAACACATTTGCAAACGCTGCATTTGTCTTTTTACCAATTCTCATTGGGTTTTCAGCTACACAAAGATTCGGGGGAAATGCTTTCTTAGGAGCAACACTCGGTATGATCATGGTTCACCCGGACCTACTAAATGGGTGGGGCTATGGCGGAGCACTTGTGAGTGGCGAGATACCGGTCTGGAATATCTTTGGATATGAAATTGAGAAGATCGGTTATCAAGGAACGGTCTTGCCTGTTCTCGCGGCTTCTTATATCTTAGCGAAGGTAGAGCAATTCTTCAGGAAAGTTATCCCGACTGCGCTTGATAATCTATTAACTCCCTTATTAACGCTTTTTATTACCGGGGTGCTAACGTTCACTTTAGTTGGACCAATAACAAGAACGGCTGGTAATCTCGTAACGGACGGCATGATCTGGATGTATGATACGACTGGATTTATTGGCGGTGCAATCCTTGGTCTTCTTTACGCGCCAATTGTTATTACCGGGATGCATCATAGTTTTATAGCTGTTGAAACACAGTTGTTAGCGGATATAGTAAAAACCGGCGGATCATTTTTATTCCCAATTGCTGCGATGTCAAACGTTGCACAGGGAGCTGCCACATTAGCTGTCTTATTAATTGTGAAAAACAAGAAAATGAAAGGTACTGCATCTGCCGCAGGAATTTCAGCACTCCTTGGTATTACTGAACCAGCGATGTTCGGAGTTAACTTGAAGTTGAGGTATCCGTTTATAGGGGCGATGATTGGTTCTGCTGCTGGTGCTGCCTTTGTCACTTTTTTCAAAACAAAATCAATTGCTTTAGGGGCGGCAGGATTACCGGGAATTATTTCTATTAAAGCGGATACGATTTTATTTTATGTAATTGGTATGTTAATCACATTTGCAGTGGCATTTGTTACGACCATGATCCTATCAAAACGAAAATCAAAAACAAGTCATCAGGAACAAGAAAGAGAAGTTGCATAGAAATCATTCTAAGGAGAGTCTATGGATTCTCCTCATTCTTTTAAGTGAGGTATTATTATGGAGTGGACGAGAGAACAGCGTTATAGATCATTAGAAAAAGTGAGTCAGAAGGAACTGAGCGAATTAAAAGCAGAAGTCGATCGATGCCAGTGGCGTCAATCTTTTCATATTCAACCTGAAACAGGACTATTAAATGATCCGAATGGCTTTTCATTTTACAATGGCGAGTACCATCTGTTCTACCAGTGGTTTCCACTTGGCCCCGTTCATGGGCTAAAATACTGGTATCATATGAAATCAAAGGACTTAGCTACCTGGGAGAATGTAGGAACTGGAATTAAACCCGATCAGTTCTTCGATAGCCACGGTGCTTATTCAGGAAGCGGCATTGAGCACGACGACAAACTCTATTTATTTTATACTGGAAATACGAGAGATGAGAATTGGGTGAGGCATCCTTATCAATGTATGGCGTGGATGAATAAAGAAGGAGTCATTACAAAAGCTAATAGGCCAATTATCGATCATGTTCCAGAAGGATATACAGATCATTTTCGAGATCCAAAGGTCTGGGAAAACAATGATAGTTTTTATGCGATTATTGGAGCGCAGCGTGAGAACAAGACCGGTGCCGTCATCGTATATCGTTCCCATAATCTAGAAGAGTGGCACTTACTTGGTGAAGTAGTGACGCAATTAGAAAACTTTGGCTATATGTGGGAATGTCCGGATTATTTCGATTTGGATGGTCAGGGTGTCCTTATGTTTTCACCCCAGGGTCTAGAGCCTTCTGGAGATGCCTTTCAAAATATCTACCAATCTGGTTATGTGGTCGGAAATGCATTAGAACTGCCTGCGTTAAATTACACGCATGGAGCTTTCACAGAGCTTGATCATGGTTTTGATTTCTATGCGCCTCAGACGATGGAAGATCCTGCCGGAAGGCGCTTTATGGTAGGGTGGATGGGTTTACCTGAAATTGCTTATCCAACAGATCAAAGCGGCTGGGCTCATTGTTTAACGGTTCCAAGAGAGTTGACCATCCAAAATGGCAAGCTTCTTCAAACTCCGGTAAAGGAAATGGCGAAAAAGCGTAAGGACCACCGAGAGATAAATGATATGATAAATAGTCAGATGAAAACCTATCATGATTTTGAAGGTGCAACGTATGAATTATATTGTGCGTTTGATCTGATAACCGCAAAAGAAGTTGGAATCGTTCTACGATGCAGTGAGTTAGAAGAGACAATTATTAAATATGATGCTGGTAACCAAAAAGTTGTTTTTGACCGGTCTAATTCAGGAGAGAAATTTGCCGAAGAATATGGAGAGATCAGGCAATGTCATCTTTCCGCAGAAAAAGTAAAGTTTCATATTTTTGTAGATCGCTCATCAGTCGAAGTGTTTATAAATGATGGGGAAGTCGCTATGACTGCTCGCATTTTCCCTGATCATGAAAGTAAGGGAATCCGATTCTTTTCAATTGATGGAAAAAGCAGACTTGAAGCAGTAAAATGGAAGTACTAGAAGGTAGAGCGTAAAGCTGTGAGCTGGTAGAAAGGGGAAGCCATTGTGAAGAGAGAGATCAACATTACAGAGGTCGCCAAAAAAGCAGGTGTTTCGATTGCGACTGTTTCAAGAGTGTTTAATAATCAAGGCCCTGTAAAGGAAAGCACCAGGAAGAAAATTCAGCAAATCATTGAAGAAACAGGTTATTCCCCTAATATTCTTGCCAGAGAACTCGCCGAGCAGAAGACGCACTTAATTGGCATTATTGTTCATGATTTAACTGGTGAAGGAATTCCCAGGGTTATCAATGGCGTAAATGAAGTGCTCGGTGCAAAAGGATATAATTTATTAATTACATGCACAAATGGAAGTCTTGATAATGAACTTAAGCAGTTTGAGATTTTTCGTTCTAAGCGGGTGGAAGGTATCCTGTTTGCAACCAGAGTGTTTCAACCTGAACATTCCGAAATCATTAAAAAGTTACCTATCCCGGTTGTATCACTTCTTCAGAATACAGAGCAGGCTGCGATCCCTTACGTCGCCTTTGATAACTATCATTTCGCATATGAGGGGACCAAGAGGTTGATTGACCTTGGACACAAGACGATTGGGTTTATTGGAGGGCCAAAGCATTCTATTAATGGGGAAGAAAGGTTCAAAGGGTATATCGATGCTCACAAGGATGCTGGTATCCAGTGTCAGCCAGACATTATTGTGAACGGTAATTACCATATAGAAGATGGTTATCATAAAATGGAGATAATTTATTCTATAAAACAAGGTATGACTGCAGTTGTAGCAGCGAATGATGGCATGGCCATTGGGGCACTTAACTATTTACAGGACAGTGGTGTTGTTATTCCTGATGAGGTATCTGTGCTTGCGCTTGATGATACCGTATTAGCGAAAGCGTCAAGGTTAAAATTGTCAGGCGTTCACTACTCCTATACCGAGCTAGGTCAAAAAGGGGCCGCGATTATGATGAAGATGATCGAGAACGCTCATTTTGATTTTGAAAAGTCCATCATACCTTACGAAATTTGCATGAGAGAAAGTGTGGCAGCTATTAACTCGGAAAAGTAACATATCTGAACCTAATCAGGAGGAGCGCATGGGTTGGCGGGTAATTAACCCTTGTTAACTGAAACTTTTCGCTTCCTTTTTAGGTAAATGTAAAGCTTTACATATTGAAAGGTGAGTGTAACGTCATGAAGCAGTGGTGGAAAGAAAGTGTGGTCTATCAAATCTATCCAAGGAGTTTTATGGATAGTAATGGAGATGGAATTGGAGATATAAGAGGGATTCTCTCAAAGTTGGATTATCTTAAGAAATTGGGTGTTGATGTTGTCTGGTTATCGCCAGTTTATCAATCGCCAAATGATGACAATGGATACGATATTAGTGATTATCAGGACATTATGCCTGAATTTGGGACGATGGCAGATTGGGAAGAACTCCTGTCTGAGATGCATCAGAGAGGGATCAAGCTGGTCATGGACCTAGTGGTTAATCATACTTCTGATGAACATCCATTCTTTGTAGAAGCGCGTAAATCAAAGGACAACCCTTACCGTGATTATTATATTTGGAGGCCCGGAGATGTAAGTGAACCTCCAACAGACTGGGAAGCATCTTTTGGTGGATCAACCTGGAACTACGATGAACAAACAGGTGAATATTATCTTCATATGTTCTCACCAAAGCAGCCGGATCTAAATTGGGAGAATCCGAAGCTTCGGCACGAAATCTATTCGATGATGAAGTTCTGGCTTGATAAAGGTGTCGATGGATTCCGAATGGATGTCATCAATATGATTTCTAAGAAGGAATTTCTAGCGTCTTATGAGGATTTTGAGAAGGGTGTGCAAGAAAATCAAGCCTTCCAGCACAACGGAGGACGGGTTCACGATTTTCTTCAGGAGATGAACCGCGAAGTCTTTTCGAATTATGATACGATGACGGTTGGAGAATGCCCAAAAGTAACACCTGAACAAGCGGTATTCTATACCGCCAATGAAAGAAAAGAACTCAACATGGTTTTTCAGTTTGAGCATATGAGTCTTGATAAAATCCCTGGGAAAAAGAAGTGGGACCTTAAATTATTGGAGTTAAAAGATCTAAAAGAAAATCTAACAAAGTGGCAGAATAAGTTAGCTAGCCAGGGATGGAACAGCCTGTATTGGAATAATCATGACCAGCCTCGAATTGTTTCCAGGTTCGGTAATGATACAGATTACCGTAAAAAATCAGCGAAAATGCTGGCTACCCTTCTTCACATGATGAAAGGAACGCCTTATATTTACCAGGGTGAAGAAATCGGTATGACTAACGTGAGCTTCAGCTCGATTGATCTCTACAAAGATATCGAAACATTAAACATGTACAAGGAAAGAGTCCTAGAAGGTAGTTATAAGCAGGACGAAGTGATGAAATCCATTCATGCAAAAAGCCGTGATAACGCCCGTACCCCGATGCAATGGAAAAATTCGGCACATGCTGGTTTCACAAAGGGAACGCCATGGATCAAGGTAAATCCGAATTACAACGTCATTAACGTGGAGGAATCATTAAAAGATAAGGATTCAATTTTCCATTATTATCAGAAGCTTATTCAATTAAGAAAAGAATACGAAGTCATCGTGGATGGAACATACGAGCTACTGCTTAAAGAACATCCATCTATTTTTGCTTATACAAGAACGTTAGGGAACCAGCAGTTACTGGTGATTAATAATTTCTATGAACAGGAATGTGCTTTTACATTACCTGAATCGATTTTCTATCGAGCAAAGGAATTGATTCTTAGAAATTACAGTGGCGATCAAGATGGAGATATAAAAGAAATTCGTCTTCAGCCTTATGAATCTAGAGTTTATTTATTAACGCTTTAAAGAAGCGGGGGGCAGCCCCCCATTAACTACCTACCGCGCATAATAATGCTGCCCAATCTGCTTAATCACATCACGCGTATAAATCCATTCATCCGTCACACCGCTCGGGTTATAGTAATACGTTGCGCCTTCTGAAGGATCCCAGCCAAGATAAGCATCCTTCGCCGCACGATATGCGGAAGAACTCGGTGCTAACCAGTACTGTCCATCATTCAATGCTGTAAATGCATTCTGCTGATAGATTACCCCGTATGTACTACTCGGAAATGAAGAAGACTGTACACGGTTTAGAATTACCGAAGCGACGGCAACCTTCCCTTCATACGCCTCTCCACGAGATTCGCCATGAACAACATGCGCCATCATCTCGATATTGCTTATCATGTTAAGCGTGTTCGTTCCAGCAACGCCATCTACGCCAAGTCCAAAATCAGCCTGAAAATCACTTACAGCTCTCTCTGTAATCGGTCCATAGTATCCTGTTGGTGTTGTATGGAAGTAATCCAATTTCTCAAGGATCGATTGCATGTGTTCAACCTCAGATCCATTTGAACCCTTTGACATCATTGCGGCTGCATTGTCTTCTGAGAAGAATAGATAAAAGCAGGATACAACAGCCACAGAACATAGTACTTGTAGAAATTTCATTCAAGAACTCCTCTCTAGTAATAAGTAAAAGCATTAAACCAATTATAACTAAGGAAACTGAGGAAAGATATGGAACAGAATACCTTTATTCAAAAAGTTTCAACTAAGTCTAAAATCTAGTTTTATCCAGATTAAGGAATGTTTAAGGGCATATGAGACTAAAGTAATTATTTTCTGAAAAATCATAAAACAAAGCGCCCTCCACTTCCAGAATCAAATCCTTTTCGACTCAATACAAGCTTCATTCGAATCGCTCCTTGTTAGAGTGTCATACTTCCTCCTTTCGCCGTACTATCTCGCATTCCTTTAACCCCCACCAGCTACGCATGGGGGTCAGACACGTGTCTGACCCCCTCTTACGCGTTTTCCCTTAACCCCCACCACAACCACACATACTCCACGAAAAATAAATTCCCATTCGACAAAAAATGCCTATAGCGCAATCGAAATTTTAACTATATAATTTTTCTTAGCGTAATGAAACGGAAGGGTGATGAAGGAGCAGGGGACATGCTCGGTAACGGATGTGAATGTAGAAAATTAGAATGATAGGGGAAACGAAAAGAATGAAAAAAGCATTCGGTATTTTGTCTTCAGCATTACTTGCAGGAAGTCTTCTTGGAGGGCCACTTGCTTCGGCATCAACCCATGATGAGCTTGTGAAGAAAGCTCAAAACATTTCATTGAACGGTTATGACGATATGGGATACTTCACCGAAGTAGAACCAAATAATAGCTTTGCTCAGGCAAATCTACTTATGACTGATGATATTGCGACTGGTAAACTGACAAACAACGATAAGGACTTTTATAAACTGAAAGTCGAAGGCGACGAAGAGGTTTCTTTATACTTCGGAGCTGGTACAGATGAAGAAGAGCCATCACTACAGCTTCAGGTGGATATCTATGACAGTTCGATGAAGAAACTAACGCCAGATTATGAAGACACAGAATGGGGTTACAATGCTGACTTTGAAGCATTAGCACCGGGAACCTACTATTTCGCTGTCTCAGATCTAGCAAATAAGAACAACGGCGTCAGCTACTACTTCTCAGCATTCGCATACTCGGATGACCCGGTCGTTACCCGTATCGCTGGGGAAGATCGCTATGAAACAGCAGTCGAAATTGCGAAAGCAGGCTTTGAAGAAGGATATACACCACATGTGGTACTAGCAACTGGGGCGAATTTCCCTGATGCCCTTGCAGGCGCACCATTTGCCTACCAGATGGGTGCACCAATCCTATTAACGAATACTAAATCCATTCCTGATTCTGTAAAAGAAGCATTCAACTACTTCGGTGTTGAACACGTTACGATTCTAGGTGGCCCAACAGCTGTAACAAAAGACGTAGAAAATGCTCTTAAGAAAATGAATATTACCTTCGATCGTATCGCAGGGAAGGATCGTTATGAAACGGCTTCATTAATCGCAAGCGAGTTGGATCCTTCCTTCAGTGATACAGCATTTGTTACGTACGGAGGAAACTTCCCTGATGCACTATCTGTAGCTTCCATTGCGGCTACTCAGGGCAGCCCAATTCTTTTAACCAAAACAAAGGAAGTTCCAGCTGCAACAGCTAAAGCATTAAAGAATTACAACGATACGTACGTTATCGGTGGAACAAAGGTTGTTAGCAAAGAGGTGTTCACCAAACTTCCAAACGCAAAGCGAATTGCAGGAAGTGACCGCTATGACACATCTGTTCAAGTTGTGAAACAGCTGGATATGCCGGTTGACTTCGTAAACCTTGCAACTGGATTGAACTATGCAGACGCTCTAACGGGATCCGTACTTGCAGCGAACATGTACGAGCCGGTTCTATTAACAAAGAAAACTGAGCTTCCAGAACCAGTAAGAAATCTATTCATCGACAAAGAAACATTCTACTTCACCATCTTCGGCGGACCGAATGCAGTTAGCGAAGATGTAGAAGATGAGATCTGGTCGTTGTTTGAATAATTGAATGAAGAGATCAAAGAGGGGGTCAGACACGTGTCTGACCCCCTTTTTTTATTTTTTTTCAATTTATTTACAATTACTATCTATACGACTCTCTATATAGGTGATATAATTCTTAGATAGTTTACCAGAAAACGGAGGCTTTACAATGAACAGAGAAGACCAACAGAATTCAATGTGGTTAGAGTTACAAGAATTTGTAAAACAGGTCGAAAGTGAAAACAAGCAATCTGGTGCAGCCAAACCTTACATTGACCAAATAAGAAAGATCTTATCAAAGAACACACAGAGCCACGGATCATTAAAAACAGAGTGATTTCACTCGTATTTCAAGAATAAAACACAAAAAATCAAAAAAGTTCCTGAATTCGCTTCCATCTTATAACTTCTATGTATATAATTATTTTGGTATTATTTTACTATAGGGGAAATTAGATGAAGGGGAGTTGGCTAACACCAGAAGAGATTGCCTGGAGAAAAAATAGAAATAAGACTATTGGTTATGCACTACTACCTGTCTTTGCAATCATGGTAGGCGTAGTCATTAGTCTTATCGCAAATTAAAGACCCATCTCATAACAGATAGGTCTTTTCATCATTCTTTTATTTATACCGCGAACGAATCTTTACCCCATCACACTCATGACCATCTTCGCCCAACCAAACACAGCGATCCAGAGAGGAATACTTAATGAAACGGCCCACATAAAACCTTTCGCAAAGTTGCCATCTTCTTCATAGTACATGTCCCCATCTCCTTCAAACGAGTTTACAATCAGTTGAATCGGATTGCCTTACATTTATTATATATGAAAGCGCTTACTGATAGTGTCGTTTCTTGAAATAGTAGTACCTTTTCCGTTGTTAGAAATTGTCTAGTTATTTCTTTTTTACCCGAATAAAGCAGTTATTATTCACACATATAAGTATCGCCACGCATCGAAACGAGTTGACCGTCATATCCACTAGTGAATTAACGAATTTTTTAAACATACAAGATTAACTTGAGTGATAAAGGGTAAAGTGATGAAAATGCTATAAAGGATGGTTGAAGAAATGGAAAATAAACAAAACGATCATATGCTATGGGGAGAACTTGAACAATTCGTCAAAAGAGTTGAAGAAGACCGAGAACCAACTGGAAAGGCGAAACCCTACATAGATCAGATCAAAAGTATTCTATTAAACCACAATAATGCAAACTCAACCGGAGTCGAATAAAAGAGCCATGCTCAATTTCTGAGCATGGCTTTCTGTCTTAACTAATTTCTAAATGGTTTTTCAATTTCTGTGTGATACTTTGCTTCTCTTCATCCGAAACAATGTAATACCAGAGACTATCAATCATTTCCCCATGACCTTGAATCTCAAATGTGGTCATGTTTGTACGAGCTCTACGGTA
Source organism: Pseudalkalibacillus hwajinpoensis (assembly GCF_039851965.1). Classification (NCBI taxonomy): domain Bacteria; kingdom Bacillati; phylum Bacillota; class Bacilli; order Caryophanales; family Guptibacillaceae; genus Guptibacillus; species Guptibacillus hwajinpoensis. The sequence continues at coordinate 2,533,863 of NZ_CP156674.1, forward strand.
ATTTTTGAAAATATCATTCATTTCTTCAAATGTCATATTCGTCTTCACATTACTACCAACTGCATCAAGTAGACTACCAACTTTGTTGATGCTACCAACGCTCGCGCCTTCATCAATGATTGCCTTAATGATTTCTCGCTGTCGGTCGTTACGACCAAGGTCACCCTTAGGATCATCATAACGCATTCTTGAGAAAGCTAGAGCTTCTTGAGCGTTTAACTCGAGTTGACCCTCAGGAAACGAATACCCTTCGTAGTCAAAAGCAAATGGGTTATCAACTGTAACACCGTTTAACGCAGACACTACATCCTGGAAGGCTTCCATGTTCACTTTGAAATAATAGTCAATCGGCACATCGAGGAAATTCTCGACCGTATCCATCGTCATTTCGACACCGCCATAGGCATAGGCATGGTTCATTTTCTCGACCGTTCCATGGCCGATAATTTCTGTTCGGATGTCTCTTGGAATATTAAACATATACATCGATTCATCCTGCGGATTTAGCGTCATCATAATCATCGTATCTGAACGTCCCTGGTCATTCTCTCGCTCATCAACGCCCATTAAGAGAATAGAAATCGGTTCTTTTTTCTCAGTGTTTACTTCTTTCACTCGCTTCTCAGACGAATCCCTGTTAATAGGCTCGTGCATGTCAGTCGCTGTATCCTTCACCGAATCATATAAATAGTACGCATACCCACCACCGGCAAGAAGAACAACCCCAGCAATCACACCTAAAATAAGTAAGAATTTTTTCATTCACACATTCCATCTTTCCATAGAGGTATTGACTTGCTTGTAATCTATTGAAATCTTAACTTTAATTATAAATCGAATAATTCAGTAAAGTAAATACATTCCAGAAGAGTAGTTTTGGAGTTTCTACTATAATAAGAGTATAGTAAAGGATTCACCTGTATATGACGATATAAAATGTAAAGAAGTTACAATGTAAAGGGAAGAATATGCTAATCTAGAAGAATACTGATTTTAGAGGCATTGGAAAGGAGAGCAAATCATGATTGATATACATTCACATATTCTGCCTGGCATCGATGATGGCGCTAGAACAATTGATGATAGTCTAGCGATGGCGAGACAGGCATATGAGCAGGGCATTACGAAAATAGTAGCTACCCCTCACCATAAAAATGGGACCTTTAATAATGAGAAGAATACCATTCTTCAAGAAGTTAACTTACTGAACAAAGAATTGCAGCTTGAAGGAATCGATCTTGAGATTCTTCCCGGTCAAGAGAACCGGATTTACGGAGAGCTTGTAGATGATTTAGAAGGTAGTGAGTTATTAACGGTAAATGAGAGCGGCGTCTACATGTTAATTGAATTCCCATCGAGTCACTTACCGCGTTACGCAAATAAGCTATTGTTTGATCTTCAGGTTAAAGGAATTATCCCAATCATCGTACATCCTGAGAGAAATAGAGAAATTATGGAGAATCCAGACCGACTTTATCAATTAGTAAAAGAAGGTGCGTTAAGTCAGCTAACGGGCACGAGTGTGACCGGTAAGATGGGTAAGAAAATCCAGAAATTTTCTTTTGATTTAATTCAGAGCAACCTTACTCATTTCATCGCATCAGATGCCCACAATACGAAAAACAGACCGTTTGACCTATTAGAAGCGCTTGAAACCGTTGAAAAAGAATTTGGTGTTTCAACAAGGTACATGCTTCAAGAAAACGCTGAGGATGTCATTGCGGGGAAAATGGTAAACAAGGAAATTCCACAACAAGTGCGCAGGAAGAAAATACTGGGCTTGTTTTAAAACAATGAGAAAGAGGTCCTTATTTTAACAGGGACCTCTTTACAAAGAGTTAACATGAAATTTCTCGTCAAATATTGCAGTAAATTCTGGAATGAAAGCTCTTTCTTCTACACAATTCGACAAGAAAAGGTGGTATTTTCGTACCACGACAAATTTCGTGTGGGTACTTTTGAGAAAAAAGGCTAAATTTTACTTATTTTATGTGTTATAGTGGAAACTGTGTTTGAATTAGTTACGAATTAAAAATAATTTCGATTGTTTTGGAGGCATCTATGGAAGAAACTATTAGCTTAAAGGAAATTTTTGCAGTTCTTAAAAAACGTCTATCTCTTATTCTATTAATTACGCTTCTTGCAACTGCAACGAGCGGTATTGTCTCATATTTCCTGCTTACCCCAATTTATCAAACTTCAACCCAAATTCTAGTAAATCAAAAAGCAGACACGGAAAACGGTTTTGATTATAACCAGGTGAAAACTAATGTCGAACTCATCAATACATATAATGTCATCATAAAAAGCCCCACTATTCTAGATCAGGTAGTGGAAGGTTTGAATCTCGATATGTCTACTGGTGACTTAAATGAAAAGATCACTGTGAGCAATGCACAAAACTCTCAGGTTGTTTCGATTGAAGTAAAAGAGCCAGATCCAGCCCAGGCAGTGAAGATTGCAAATACCACGGCAGAGGTTTTTGAAAAGGAAATCAGCAACATCATGAATGTGGATAACGTTAGTGTGCTTTCTGAAGCGAATTTTGAAGGAACGCCAAGCCCAGTAAATCCAAAGCCAGTATTAAATATGGCGATTGCGCTTGTGGTCGGTTTGATGGTCGGTGTCGGTCTTGCCTTCCTATTAGAATACCTTGATAACACAATTAAAGATGAAAATGATATTGAGAAGTTACTTGGATTGCCAGTACTAGGTACAATTGCAGTTATTGAAGATAAAGAAGTTGGCTCATCAAAAGGAAAACATGCAAAAAAGTCAGTAAGGGGTGAAACGGTTGAGTCGTAAAAATCGAAAATCCATTCATGTTGATAAAGAAAGAAGTTTATTAACACACCAGAATCCGAAATCACCAATTGCTGAGCAATACCGGACGATTCGAACCAACATTCAATTTGCATCAGTTGAAGAAGAGATCCGTACGATTATGGTTACTTCTTCTGGACCGATGGAGGGGAAGTCAACAACGATTGCGAACCTGGGCGTTGTAATGGCGCAACAGGGGAAAAGCGTTTTGATTGTGGATGCTGACTTAAGAAAGCCGACGGTTCACTATACATTCCGAACTATGAATACGAGAGGAATTACTAACGTTCTTACACGTCAGGCAGAATTAGTTGATGTGACACAAGAAACAGAAGTGCCAAATCTTAACGTATTAACTAGTGGTCCTATTCCGCCAAATCCTTCAGAGCTTCTTGGTTCAAAAGGGATGGATAGTCTCATCGAAGAAGCATTGGTGCATTATGATGTTGTCCTTTTTGACTGTCCTCCTATTCTTGCGGTGGCTGATTCGCAGATTGTTGCGAATAAGGTGCAGGGGACTGTGCTTGTAGTTAGTAGTGGGACGACGGATAAGGAAGCTGCGGTTAAGGCGAAAGAACGGTTGGAGAGTGTGAATAGTAAGTTGCTTGGGGTTGTGTTGAATAGGAAGAAGATGAAGGATGGTAGTTACTACTATTATTACGCTCAAAAGTAATTATAAATGGTGATTTTTATTTATGGATGTTAACAAACACTAATGCTTACTTGTCGCATAGATAGGGAGCTGATAAGTTGAAGTTTTCTGAGCAGTTAGCTATGTCAATTCGGTATATAAAACAGGATGCATCTGACCAAAAACTACTTGAAAGTCAAAGGTACTTAATTATTCTTTAGAGGAACGTATTAAAATCGCTAAATTCGAATTAACGAGCGAGTGAATAACCTCCATCAGCTGACTTATTACACAGTTTTGGTTTTCAAAGTTGTCAACTAATATATTAATCCTCTCTTTATATTTACTACTAATTAGTTAAAAAATGAGGTACTAAATTTAGAGTCGGGAAAAAATCTGGTGATTATTTAAAGGAGTGAGTTGAGTGTTTATAAATAGGGATCGAAATGATCTACATGAAGAATTTGCAGTAGCAATTGATGAAGCGCTAGTTCAAAAGTATTCATATCCAAGATCTGTTTATCCATTAGTTAAACGTCTCATGGATATCATCTTGTCTTTAATTGGGCTAGTCCTTGTAGCTCCTATATTATTATGTTTCTGTGTAGCTATTAAACTTGAGACACCTGGTCCAGCATTTTATTCACAAGAGCGTGTTGGGCGTAATGGGAAGTATTTCAAAATTATTAAATTACGATCAATGGGTCTAGATGCAGAGATAAAAGGCGCTCAATGGGCAATTAAAGATGATCCCCGTGTCACGAAAATAGGTGCCTTCATTCGTAAAACAAGAATCGATGAAATACCGCAACTATTAAACGTTTTGCAAGGTGATATGAGTATGCTCGGACCACGCCCTGAGCGTCCTATGTTTACTGCGCAGTTTAATGAGGAAATTCCTCATTTTGTTAAACGTTTAGCAGTAAAACCTGGGGTTACAGGTTGGGCTCAAGTGAATGGTGGGTATGACATTGACGCAAAAGAAAAGTTGAAGCTTGATCTCTATTACATAGAAAACAGATCTCTTAAAATAGATTTTAAAATAATTGTAAAAACAGTTAAAATTGTGTTCACTGGTGAAGGTGCAAGGTAATATAACGGAGTTTTAAATTTCAAAAGTTGATAATAACTAATACGATAATTTTATTGCGAATAACTTGAAGTTTTGGTAGCAAATTAAATGAACTAAAAATGGTTTTCATCTTGTTAATAGGCCTTTTGAGAACAAGTTTTTCTTGAGTTCCTCATTCTTGGTCATAAGTAGGAGTTTTATTATGTACAATCAGAAAACAAGTTTATTTTCGCAACAATTTTTAATACAATTTCAGCTATTTTATTTATTAAAGCAATAATAAGGTTATAATTTATAGTTTAACCAGAATATTGAATCGGAAATGAAGCTTAGTTTGCTTTACAAAGGGAAATGTAAATTCTGTATTATGAGTAATAGAACGATATGTAATTATACCTAATCTATTATAATGTTAATTGTGCCTGAGAGGTATGTAAGGTTATGAGTTTAAGGAGATAAAGTTAAAATGAATGTATCAGACAATCGAGTCAGCGTCATAATTCCAACATATAAACGTGAGGTCAAATACCTTTCAAGAGCTATTGATTCAATAAAAAAGCAGACATATATAGATACAGAAGTAGTAGTTGTAGATGATAACTCTCCCAATTCAAGTTACAGAAAAGAAGTAATGCTATTTATGCAACAGTACAAAAATGATTCAAAAGTTATTTTTGTAGTGAACGCAGAAAATTTGGGAGGCTCATTAGCAAGGAATAATGGTATAAATGCAGCGACGGGACAATATATAACATTTCTGGATGATGATGATGAGTATTTACCAAAAAAAATAGAAAAACAATTAAAATTTATGATTGACAATGAATGTGACATGTCATTTACAGATTTAAAGTTGGTTAACGAAAAAAAAGTGGTTATTGATTACAGAGAATACACTAATTTAAAACACTTTGACAACCAAAACTTATTAAAATTCCATATATTGAGACATCTTACAGGTACTCCTACTTTTATGTACAAAGTTGGAAAGCTAAAGGAAATTGGAGGTTTTGAAGACGCAAAGGTTGGACAAGAGTTTTATTTAATGCTTAAATCTATAGAAGCGAATTTGAAAATTCGATATTTAAATCAATGTGATGTAATTGCGTATAGACATAACAATGGTGGTATCTCTTATGGAATAAATAAGATAATTGGAGAAAAAACACTATATAAGTTTAAACAGAATTATTTTTATTTATTTAATAAACGTGAATTAAAGTTCCTTCGATTTAGGCATAACGCAGTTATGCTAATTGCTACCAAACGAAATAAAAATTACTTTTATTCTTTATTATACGCTTGGAGAATGATTGTTTCTTCACCAGTAGATTTTATTATTGAGATAAGAGAATTCACAAGAAAAATTTTAGTGAATCGGAAGATAGGAGAATGAAATTTATGAGTTTATATGAAAGAATCCTAGAAAAAAAAGAGAAAATTTCTGTTATTGGTTTAGGTTATGTAGGAATGCCATTAGCAGTTGCATTTGCTGAAAAGGTTGATGTAATCGGATTTGATCTGAATGAAAAAAAGGTAAGCCTATATAAATCGGGTATTGATCCAACAAACGAAATTGGGGATAAAAGAATCAAACAAACAAAAGTAGAGTTTACTGTAGATGAAAGTAAGCTTAAAGAAGCGAAATTCCATATTGTGGCAGTTCCTACGCCGATCAACTTAGATAAAACACCAAATCTTTCTCCAGTTGAAGGAGCTAGCAGTATTATTGGCCGTAACTTATCTAAAGGTTCAATAGTAGTCTATGAATCAACTGTTTACCCTGGAGTTACAGAAGATATATGTATTCCTATACTCGAAAGGGAATCTGGTTTGCAATGTGGGAGAGATTTTAAAGTTGGATACTCTCCAGAGCGTATAAATCCAGGAGATAATGTTAACACACTAGATAAGATAGTTAAAATTGTTGCCGGTATGGATAAGGAAAGTTTAAATGAAATTGCTGAATTATATAAATTAGTGGTTGAAGCAGGTGTTCATAAAGCTAGCTCAATCAAAGTTGCAGAAGCAGCTAAGGTCGTGGAAAATAGTCAACGAGATATTAATATTGCATTCATGAACGAGCTTGCTATGGTTTTTGACCGAATGGGAATAGATACAAAAGATGTAGTTGAAGCAATGAACACAAAATGGAACGCACTTAAGTTTCAACCAGGCCTTGTTGGAGGGCATTGTATAGGCGTAGATCCATATTATTTTGTCTATGAAGCTGAAAAATTAGGTTATCATAGTCAGATCGTTCTAACTGGTAGAAAAATTAATGATGGTATGGGCGAGTTTGTAGCTGATGCAATTATAAAAAAAATGATTTTAGCAAACAAAACCGTTAAGCAGGCAAAAGTAGTTATCTTAGGACTCACATTTAAAGAAAATTGTCCGGATATAAGAAATTCAAAAGTTGAAGATATTATAACTCGATTGAATGAGTTTGGAGTGGAACCAGTCATTGTTGATCCTTATGTAGATACTAGGGAAGCTAAACTTGAATATGGGGTTGAAATTGTGCCATATGACATGGTTAATGATGCGGATTGTGTTGTATTTGCTGTAGCTCATGATGAGTTTAAAAACATGAACATGGATCAAGTGGATAGAATGTTCAAAACATCCAATAACGAAAAAAAAGTTATTGTTGATATTAAAAGTATTTTAAATAAGCGCGAAATTGAAGATCTTGGATATAGTTACTGGAGACTATAATCAATATTTTTTATCTGAGGTAAGGTGAATTATATGGAATTTATATTAAAAGCGTTGTTTAGGATATATAGAATACTAATAGGAAAAAAAGGGGTATATGGAAAGATAGGTATAGGTAACAAGTTTACAAAAGGATTATTCATTGAAGAAGCGGCCCACATTGGTAATTATAATTATATAGGGCCGTATTCAATGATTAACAATGGGTATATAGGAAATTATTGCTCAATAGGACCTAGTGTAAAGATTGGACAAGGAAAACATAGCCTTGACTATATAACTACATTCCAAAAAATAAGTTCTGAGTTAATTGGACATTCATTAAAAACAAGTCCAACTAAAATTGGTAATGATGTTTGGTGTGGTGCTAATGTAGTAATAATGCAAGGGATAAAGATAGGAGATGGTGTCGTTATAGGCGCTAATGCTGTCGTTACAAAAGACATACCTGACTATGCAGTTGCAGTTGGTATACCAGCTAAAGTGATTAAATATAGATTTTCGCCAGAGACTATTAAAACTATTAAGAATAGTAAGTGGTTTGATAAAGATATTGAAAAGGCAAAAAATACAATTAGGCTACTAGAAAAAGAGCAATTATAATATTAATAGTTTAATTTGGAAATAGGTGATTGTTTGAAAGTTCTGCATATCAACTCTAATTACTTGTATACAACTCTTTTTGATAAAATGGTTCAACATTTAAATCTTCTAGGGGTAAATAATACAGTTTTTATGCCGACAAGTGGGAAAATAAATTTTGTGATTCCACCAAAAGAATTTGTTCATCATCCAGTATCATTTAATAAAAAAGATAGTTATTTTTTTTATTTAAAGCAAGCGAAAATATTTAAGAGTTTAAAGCTAAACTTGGATGTAACAAAATTTGATTTAGTACACGCGCATACCTTATTTACTGATGGATGTATTGCATATAAGTTGAAAAAAAAATACGGATTAAGATATATAGTAGCAGTTAGAAACACGGACGTTAATACCTTCTTTAAGTATATGGTACATATGAGAGGGCTTGGTATAAAGATATTAAAAGAAGCTGAAAAGATAATTTTTCTTTCGGAAAGTTATAAAAAATTAGTGTTAGAGAAATACGTCCCTAGAAAAATAAAAGCGGAAATTTCTTATAAATCAGAAGTTATCCCTAATGGTATAGACGAATTTTGGTTTAAGAATAAAGGTGATAATAAAGATTTAGTAAATAAATATAGCTTGAATTTAGTATATGCAGGTACTATTAATAAAAATAAAAATATAATCAATACTATTAAGTCAATAGATATATTAGAAGAGGAAGGTTACAGTGTAATTTTTACTGTAGTGGGTAGAATTGTCGATGATTCTATATATCAACAAATTCTGAGTAAACCTTATGTGAAATATATAACTCAAAAAGCAAAAGAAGATCTCATAGATATCTACCGAAAGAATGATATATTTGTAATGCCATCCAAAACAGAAACTTTTGGTTTAGTGTATGCTGAGGCAATGAGTCAAGGATTACCAATAGTCTATACTAAGAATCAAGGTTTTGATGGCCAGTTTAAAGAAGGTAAGGTAGGCTTCCATGTTGAATGGAATGATCCACGTGAAATTGCGGATAGAATCATTGATATATCAAGAAAATACAAAGAATTATCGATAAACTCTATTGAATTAAATGGAAAATTCAATTGGATAGAAATCTCTCAAAAGTATAAAGTCTTGTATAAATTATCTGCAGAATAATTTTATGTTAACGCTGATTTTTAAAGAGGTGAAAAATATGTTTTTTAGTATAATAGTTCCTGTTTATAATGTAGAAACTTATTTAAGGGAATGTGTTGATAGTATACTATCGCAAAATTTTAGTGGCTATGAATTAATATTGGTAAACGATGGTTCAACAGATAGTTCAGGAAGTATATGTGAAGAGTATGCTTCATCTTATAGTAATAAAGTAAATGTAGTCCATAAAGAAAATGGAGGACTTTCTGATGCAAGAAATTTTGGTATTGATCGTGCGTCAGGCGAATATATAATTTTTGTTGATAGTGATGATTATATAACTGAAAACTCCTTAAATATAATTCATGAAAAATTATCTGAAACAAATAACACAGATATTCTTATTACACGTCTAATGCAAATATACCCAGATGGGTCTGAAAAATATATGGATAAGGACATGCCTACTTCCATATTAAACAATAGTAGTAAGGACGCTATTATAGAATGGAATTATAATAGTTCTCAGACAATATGGCCTGCTACACGTTATATTATCAAAAAAAGTGTTATAGAGAAAAATAATTTAGCATTTAAGAAAGGCTATCTTCATGAAGATGTAGACTGGACAATGAAATTGTTTTTATATGCTGAAAAATTCCAGTGTCTGAAACATTATTGGTATGTCCATAGAATGGAAAGAGTCGGTTCAATTACAACCAAGCCAAATGTTAAAAGGGTATTAGATGTTATAGAGTTAGTCTCACTAAATATAAATAACCCTTCATACAATTTATTAAATAACTCTTCTCAAAAAGTAATGAATAGTAGGCTTGTAACCTCTTTATATTCTTCAATTAGTAAATACAATGTTTTCAACAAGGAAGATAAACAGAAAATTGAAGACGCTTTGAAGAAAAATTCCAATATTTTAAAATATGCCTCAAAACCTAAACACAAGTTATTATTCATGGTTACTAGGGTAATCGGAATAAAATTCGGATTAGGTTTAATTCGTTTTTTTAATTAATTAATTTAATACCAGTAAGAGAGAAATTGATATAGCATGTATAACCTTTTTATTTAGGCTGCTCCTTATGTTTACTGTAGTATGTCTTTTTGAAACTATATGCCATGAAATTTTAAAGACAAGATAATTTGTATTTTTAGGAGTTATAGTATGAATTTATTTAAAAAAATCTTTTATAAATTTCCTTTAGCAACTAGGCTGTATTTTAGAGAACATTTAGGTTATAAAGCACCCTTTAAATTATTTCTTCTTAATAAGAAATTAAACAGGGAATATAAAAATTATAAATTTAATAAAGACAGTGGACTTGAAGTTAAAGATGGTATCGAAAAATGGTATCAATCATTCAAGAAATTTCTGAGTGCTCAACCAAATGAAAGTGAAGTTGCATTTGAATTCTTTAAAAATAATATAAGTTTACTAAAGTCATCTGATTTAGAAACAAATAAAAAAGAGGTTACCTTATTATGTGTGGTTAAGAATGATTTGCTGAAAATAAGAAAGTTGGTAGAGCATCATAGAAAGATAGGCATCAAACATTTCGCTATACTCGATAATGGATCAACTGATGGAACAATAGATTGGTTAAAGGTACAAGAGGATGTTGATTTATTTTGTGTTGAAGATAAATATACAACTAATAGAAGAGAAGCATGGATAAATAGACTTATTGCTTACTATGGTTTAAATAGATGGTATCTTATAGTAGATTCAGATGAATTATTCGCGTACCATAATATGGAAAACGAGAAAATAAGTTCACTAATAAATCATTGCGAAAATAATTCCGTTAATAGGATGCGTGCAGTAATGATTGACATGTATGCAAATGATCAATTTTACTTATCATCTGATGATAAAGCTGATTATATAGACAGTTGTAGATATTTTGACTTAAACAGCTACAAGTATGAAAATCGGGATTTTATAGATCTAGTTACTGGAGGACCTAGGGGCAGGATATTTAAACAAAATCCATGGTTAACTAAATATCCACTTTGCTACTTTGAAGAAGGCGACATTCAAGGAAAGTCGCATTTTTTGTTTCCATTTAGTAAGAATAAAAACACTAAATGTTCAGTAGTTCTTCTGCATTATAAATTCTTACCAAATGATATTGAGAAATACAGGCAAATATCACTAGACGGTAATTATTTTAACGGTAGTGTGCAATATAAAGAGTATGTAGATTATATAGATAATTCTACCAATTTATCTTTTATAAATGAGGAAACACAGGAGTTTAATGGAACAGATTCTTTATATAAAATTCCAATTCTCGAAAAAATCAATCTTTAGTGTAAATTAAAATAAGAATTACACATTAAAGTAAGTTAGGAAAGTTGATATGAAAATTAGTAAAAGTAAGCTATCTAAATTCCATATTATTTACTTAGGGATATTTATTATACCTTTTCAATATCTAATGAATTATGCGATTTTCACTTCTGTATTAATAGGCATATCTGCTTTAAGTATGGTTACTCTAATAAGAAAAGATAGTATTCTTACACTTACAAATTTCATCATCGGTTACTTGATACTAATAATTTTCGGTCTAATTAGTACATTTTATTCTGGTGATCCAACATCTTCTTATTCTATTTTAATTCAGATAATTCCATATTACTTTTATTGTTTTGTACTTTCTTGGCATATATTGAATATTCCATCTAAGTCGCTTGATAGAATCGTGATTTCCCTAATAACTTTCTTAGTTAGTACGATAATCATTTCAGTTTTAGCACTTATTAATGAATTAGAAGGATTTAATCAGTGGACAAGAATCGGCTATAAAACATTTAATGATCAGTTTACAATGTTTACGTATTATTTAATGATTGGTCTTTCAATTTCAACTTGGCTCCTTTATAAACAAACAAGTAAATTCAAAAAAATTAGTATGTGTATCACATTAAGCTTTCTCTATATTATTAGTGTTCTGACAGCAATTCGTAAAGCGATAATAATTCCAGTTATATTCTGGGTAGTCTTTGTTTACATGGTTTCAATAAACAAAAAAAGAATAATAAGAGGAATCGTTATATTAATAGCAGGGTTTACTCTATTTATGTTAGCCTATTCATTGTTATTAAATAATGAGTATTTTGCGTCCACAGTTGGAAGGCGAATAGAGGGGTTTATTGCTGGTTTGCAAGGTACAGGGGAAGCTGATAACTCATTTAATGTTAGACAACAATTAGTTATTAGTGCAATAGAGTGTTTTAAAACATATCCTATAGGTGGTTATGGTTTTGGAGCTTTTAGAGATTATGCTGATAAAATGATTGGAGTCAACTTATATGCTCATAATAACTATGTAGAGTTGCTTGCTTCTTCTGGAATTATCGGTTTTAGTATTTATTATGGTTGTGTGATTTTAATATTTAACAAACTTTATACTCGCTTTAAAATTAATAAGAATCCCATATATATCCTTGGAATTGCATTTTTAATTTCATTACTTGTAAATGATTTTGCAGTAGTCAGTTATTTAAGTCTTCCATACATGGTTATGTTAACTATTCTATCTTGCTTGGGTCATTGCAGAGTGAATAATAATCAAGAGACTTAGCGGTTAAGGTGGATGTAATATGAATTTTAAAAAAATATCTATATCTAGTAGTATGAAGAATGTAGGTAAAATTTCATTTGGAACTATATTGGGCCAGTTGATTTCAATTATATCATTACCTATCTTTACTAGACTTTATGGTGTTGAGGTTATTGGATACTTTGCGTTATTTAATGCTACAGCAATTATTGTTAAATCCTTTTCCGATTTAGGATTGACTAATGCGATCATGATAGAGGAGAGTGAAGAATCAGCAGGAAAGACTTATAAAGTTGTTTCTACAGTTAGTTTAATAATTAGCTCCATAGTAGGGGTTTGTGTATATACCTTTTCAGAAGTGTTTTTTGGTACAGTTGATATAAATAATATTTTCGTTGCCGTTACTATAACAATTCTTATATTCACATCACAACAAATACAATTATGCTATACATGGTTAAATAGAAGGAAACAGTATGACGTTCTAATGAAAAACCCGATAATTAATAATACAATTGCTTCCGTATTAGGATTAATATTAGGTTTAATAGGTTTTTTAGAATATGGTTACTATATAAGTATTATGGTAGGACAAATTTTTACAATAGTCCATATGAAACGATTCTTACCTAAAGGTTTTTTTTGTTTTGACACGAGACATTATCTTCAATCCTTTAAAAAACATAAAAATTTTTTAACTTATCAAATGCCTTCCAATATTTTTTTGCAGATAAAAGGACAATTGCCTATATTATTAATAAGCATATTTTTTGGATCTAAAATATTAGGATACTATTCTGTGTCAATGAGAGTGTTAGGTATGCCAATAACGCTATTGGCTAATTCACTCGGAAAAGTATTTTTTCAAAGGGTCTCAGAATTAAATAGAAAAGGTGAACAAGTTGGAGAATTCACCCTCCTAAGTTTAGAGAAAGCGATGAAAATTTCTTTTATACCAATTGTCATGATGTTAAGCTTGGGTGATTTAGTTACTGCTTTGCTCTTTGGGGAAGATTATATAGTATCTGGTAATATTTTGAGAGTAATGACATTATATGGATTTTTCTTGTTTTTATCCATGTCAGTGAATGGAGTAGCTATTGTAATAGATAAACAAAAATATCTATTAGTTTCCGGTTTTTTTCAAATTTTGGGGATTTCAAGTGGTGTTTGGCTAGGTGCAAAAATATTCAATGATATTTATTTTAGTTTATTAGGTTTAAGTATGACCTTTATTATAATTCAAATTGTTTATTTTTGTGCTATATTTAAGGTTAGCAATATTAAGATCAAACGCTATTTGTTACCACTTCTAAAAGCAATCCTGGTTATTTTCGTTATATATTTTGTAATTAGAAGTGTATTATTATTCTTAGGTATAGTAGATACTTATTAATATTACTAACTTATAGAGTACAGTAATTAAATTAAGTCTTTGAGGTTTGATGATGAAAATTAATATTTAAATATTTTACTTATTGAATTTATGATTCAGAAGATAATTCTATTAAAAATAACACTGTGAAAGGGGAGGTATAATGTATAGGATTGCAGTAGCAGGAACAGGCTATGTTGGCTTAGTAGCGGGGGTGTGTTTTGCCGAAGTAGGACATAAAGTAGTTTGTGTCGATATCGATGAAGATAAAGTAAATATAATGAAGTCAGGCGTTTCTCCAATCTATGAGGCTAATTTAGAAGAGTTAATGCAAAAGAACTATGCAGATAGAAGAATTGATTATACAACAGATTATATGACTGCCTATAAGGATGCGGACGTGATATTTGTAGGTGTAGGTACACCAGAACAACCGGATGGTTCCGCAAATTTATCTTATATAGCTACTGTTGCGCGGCAGATTGCTGAGACTATTGAAAAAGACTGTCTTGTTGTTGTAAAGTCTACTGTCCCAGTTGGAACAAATGATAAGGTTGAACAATTTATAAATGATTTTCTAGTCAACGATGTGAAAGTAGAAGTGGCGTCAAACCCAGAGTTCCTGGCGCAAGGTTCTGCAGTGCACGATACGCTTTACGCAGAAAGAATTATTATTGGTACTGAAAGTAAATGGGCTGAGGAACTTTTAACTAATATTTATAAACCTTTTAACTTACCAATTGTTTCTGTTAATAGAAGATCTGCAGAGATGGTTAAATACGCTTCAAATGATTTTCTAGCTCTTAAAATCTCCTATATGAATGATATTGCAAATCTTTGTGAATTAGTTGGGGCAGATGTTCAAGATGTAGCAAAAGGCATGAGCTACGATGAGCGGATTGGTAGCAAGTTCTTAAACGCAGGTATCGGATTTGGTGGTTCATGTTTCCCTAAGGATACTAAAGCTCTTGAATATCTAGCAAGACAAAACGGCTACGAGCTAAGAACCGTGAAGTCTGCTATCGATGTGAATACAGATCAGAAGACATTGCTATACAAAAAAGCTAGTAACCGATTGATTACATTTAACGGTCTTAAGGTAGCTGTACTAGGATTAACCTTTAAACCAGGAACAGATGACTTAAGAGAAGCGGCTTCACTTGAGAACGTACCTTTATTATTAGATCAAGGCGCAGATATCTATGCATTCGATCCTGTTGGTGCAGATAATTTTGCTAAGTTGTACCCAGAAGGTTCTAACAGAAAAGGTAGCATAACCTATGTTGATAGTGTAGAGGCTGCATTAGAAGATGCAAATGTTTGCTTTGTCTTTACTGAATGGGGAGAAATTAAAGCGATGACCCCTGAATCATATAAAAGTTTAATGAGAACTCCTCTCGTATACGATGGTAGAAATCTCTATAAAGTTGATGAGATGAAAGAAGCTGGAGTTGAATACCATTCCATCGGAAGAATGCCAGTGTATAGAGAAAGTGAAAAGGAGTCGAGAAACAATGAGTTACAAGCCTCTAGATACTAATAAAACATATCTTGTTACTGGAGCAGCTGGTTTTATTGGATTCTATCTATCTAAGAAACTATTAGAACAAGGGTGCAAAGTAATCGGTATCGATAACATCAACGACTACTACGATGTGAATCTAAAGTATACACGTCTTGAGGAACTGAAACCTTCTGAACATTTTACCTTTGTTGAGGGGGATATCTCTGACAAAAATGAAATTACTACTATTTTTGAAGAGTACAAGCCAAATATCGTTGTAAATCTAGCTGCTCAAGCTGGTGTACGTTATTCGATTGAGAATCCAGATGTCTATATTCAAAGCAACGTTATCGGTTTTTATAATATTCTTGAAGCATGTAGAAATCATCCTGTTGATCATCTAGTTTATGCATCTTCTAGTTCCGTTTATGGTGCAAATAAAAAAGTTCCGTTTGAAGAAACTGATTTCGTGGATAACCCGGTTTCACTATATGCATCTACGAAGAAGTCAAATGAGTTAATGGCTCATACGTACAGCCACTTGTACAATATTCCTGCGACTGGACTTCGTTTCTTCACTGTTTATGGTCCAATGGGACGTCCGGATATGGCTTACTTTGGCTTTGCGAATAAATACTTTGCTGGTGAACCAATTAAAGTGTTTAACAATGGCGATTTTGAGAATGATCTCTATCGTGATTTTACGTTTATCGATGATATTGTTATCGGTATTGAGAGACTACTTAACAATTTTCCAACCGAAAATGTGCCACACAAGGTTTATAACATCGGCAATAACAGTCCAGAGAAGTTGATGGTATTTATTGAAACCTTGGAGAAGTGTTTGAGTAAGGCAACTGGTAAAGAAGTTGAGTTTAAGAAGGATTTTGAACCTATTAAGCCAGGAGATGTTCCTGCTACTTATGCTTCTACAGATGCATTGCAGAAAGCAGTAGGATTTAAGCCTGAAACTTCAATTGAAGAAGGTTTGCAGCAGTTTGCTGATTGGTATGTGAATTATTATAAGATGAAGTAATCGACCAGTGAAAAACTAGTCTTTTTCCCTCCGTTTTGTTAGCTAACTGTAAATGGTGTCTGGTTTCCATGTTTATACAAGAATATAGTTCAGACGGTTAAATGAGGCCATTATTAATCTAATTCAGTTAGCTGAATTAATCTAAGGAATGCATTTAGAAATGGATATAAAAGTAATGAAAGAGTGTTATGGATATTTATTTGAGATTGAAAATCTACTGAGATTTTTGTAGAAAGTAATATGGTGAAACAGTATGGGGTGAATTGGGAAATTATTGCTTTTAAGGTTAACAAAAATAATTTAACAAGAAAAGAATTTAAGAGTCTTTATTTTCATGAATTAATCTCCTATATATTGTGTTTTGAATTTTTGGAAATACAACTCCAAGACAAATACATTAAAAGCCTTTTGAACCTAAACGATATCAGAAATAAAATTGCCCATGTTATTACTTAAATGACTGTGAAGTGAAAAAATTATATAGTTTACACTTTGAGTTAACTCGTGAATATATCTTTTATTAATAGTGATCCTAGTGATTCGCGGGGAAGGTTCGGTGAATATTGCCATTGATTATACCCAGTGTTGACATATTTTTGTTCCATCTTTGCCATCGTAAAGACTAACTTCCTATATAATAGACTCGCACTACACAGTGCAAGTTAATGGGTCTTTCTTTTGTAGGCGCATCAGGGTGAGGAAAGCGAGAAGTCCTGTTGTAAACGCTAAACTAGAGTGGTTCTTACGCTCTTTTGGTGAATTAATTGAACTTACTATATAGAATGTAGGAGATGTTTTTCTAAAATATCTACAATTGATAGAGAACACGGTTTCTTAAAACTTCAAATCCAGCGCGACCGTACATCATTCGTTTGATTGTCTTCAATCGATTGACATGGCCTTCAGTTACACCATTGCTCCAGGTTTCTTTTATACCCAATCTGATGGCTGAAATATCTTGTTCCATTCCATTAATAAAAGATTGAATATGATCGAACTCAACTTGACGATACCTCTCCATCCAGTTGCTTAATTGATCTGCCTTTTTCTTGCGCATCAACGTCCGAAACGAATTTACAAGTTGATCGAGTATCAGAATATAAGGGAACGTATTAGTTAGGTCAGGATGTAACTTTTCGAATCTATTCAAATGGTCTTTTGATTTAAAATCCCATATAATCTTCAATATCTTTTGCCTAAGTGACAGGACTTCTTGGTTTCCTTTATGATTTAACTGTTGTCTTTCTTGAGCTATGAGAGCATTCAATGTAGACCTTGCACCGTCAAATCCATTACTTCGACATACGTTTTCAATCTGATTGGCGGTTTGCTTATCTACCAGTAAGGAGCGAATGATCGGACGTATAGATTCAAAACGAGAACGGCGCGTATGTACGGGTTTTTTCTTTATTTTTAGATCCTGATAAACTGTTCCTCTTGAGATGCTTAATTTGTTTGCAATAGACGTCACAGTATACTTTTGTTGATGCAATTTCTGGACTTCTTTGATGCGGTTCCACCGTTTTTGCTCGTTATTCACTCGAGAGGCATCCGTTTTCCGGTGATTGGGAAACACTGATCGGTCTTCTTCGATCGGGATCTTCTGATTGTCAGGTGACCATCTTGATGGAATAACACGATAGATGGTTTTCTTAACGGCCTCAAACAATTGACTAAGAATATGCCATCGATCTGCAACCTGCAATATCTGTTCTGAAGCATTATGAACTGCTTTGGCATAACCCTTTGCTCCATCACGACTAATGAGCTCTGTTTCCGAGTGCTTTTTAAGCCATTTTGTCACATCTATATGTTTCCGACTATTTAAAAGGTCAACTGGTTTTTTCGTTTTCAAGTCAACGAATATCGTTCCATATGTCATTCTCTTTTTGAATGCAAAATCATCTATGCCCACGAAAGGGAGATGGGGTTACATCACTCACACCTTTTTTCACAAGCCGAAGCAAGGTGTCGTGACTAACAGGAATATGAAGAACACGGCAAACCTTTTCGGCAGTTAAGCAGTTATTAGAAAAAGCGATCTTTCGCATGACACCTTCTAACCTTTCCGTATATCTTTTATAAGGCTGCAGCCAGGATAGTCTTTGGGTAAAAACTTTCTTATGACAATCTGGTTGATCACAGAACCATTTATGAAGAAAAATCTGGATGTGAACACGGTATTGGGAAACGGGGAGATCTCGAACATGACGAGAGTATCTACTGTGAGGTCGGTTTGATAAAGAATCACAAGAAGGGCAGTGTGAAGAGGTCGACAAATCTTCAACAATAAAAAACAATTCATCGGCTGTTTGAGTTTGATGAAGAATTCGAACTTCTTCATCAAATCGAAAGATCTGTTCTTCAAAGAAGGAACACATCTATCACACCACCTTTGAGGGTTTTAGTCTACTATACCCCGAAAGTATTGATTAGAACCTTTCCCCAAAAGAGCGTAAGAACCACTAGAGTTAACAGTTTTCAACAAATAAGTTTTAACAGATTTCCACAAATAAGAGTCAAAGAAAATCAGGAGGCTAACATTATATTTATTAGCACATCTGGTTTTTTTGTTTTGTCTAAGCAAGTGAAGCAGCAGAACCGTCCCGGTGATTCTTTTTAGCTTAAAAATGTTGGGCTTTTTCACCAGTCTCGAACCGTGTTAGTAACGGTGATAAAATCCCTAATAACAACGGTACCAAATTCCCCGCTAATAACGGATAATCATTCTATTGTAAACGCTAAACTAGAGTTAGTGTTTCTTAGTCCTTTTGTATGCAGTTTCTTCTTGTTCTAATATCTCCTTTACAATAGACTCCGCTTTACTCTGAGTAAGGGAAGCATAAGCTTCCCATTTTTGATAAAGTAGGGATAACAATCAAATATCCTCCTTTGTTTAAAATAAGACTGTTCAGTAGAGAATGGCTACATCAAGATAGGTTGAATAATGGGCATTAAAGTCAATTTTGTTTTTCATCAATTTCAACATAGTGAACACGTTTTGGGGAGTAAAAAGAACCATTCGACATGCTACGAATCACAAGCCAGCTCCTCAGAAAGTAATTTTTTCAACTTAAACTTTTCAGTTTTATTCGTGGGTGTTCGTGGTAGGTCTTCTATAAAACGAACATGATTTGGTAGCATAAACAAGGGTAGTTCCCCTTTAAGGAATTGGATAATAGAGTCAGTTGTTTCATCTTCATTTGGTTTTAACACAATATAGGCCGCGATATCATCCTCATCACCTTCTTGCGCTGGAATTGGGAAAACGGCTGATACTTGGACAGACCTATGACTGTTAATTGCATCTTCTACCTGATAGGAGGATACATTTTCACCACGGTGTCTTATCACATCACCAAGCCGGTCAACAAAATAGTAATCAATCTCTTCATTTTTATAGGCAGCATCTCCGGTATGGAACCACTCATTTTGAAATGCTTTGTTAGTGGCATCAGGTTTATTGAAATATTCTTTCAGGATAAGAGATGGATATTTAGCTTTAAAAGCGAGTTCCCCAATTTCTCCCGGAGCGACTCTTCATCATTCTCATTCAGAATACATGCTTCCATAAAAGGTGAAGGGGCGCTCATATGTCCTTTCTTAAGCTTTGTTGAACCTTCTCGTAGTATTATGTTTACGTCCTTTGCTATTTCTTTTATTTGATTGTGCGTATACCCTTTGAACATGCTATTAGGTGTTCCTTTACCTTCTCCCAATTCTTCAATTATTGATACAAAACCATTGCCAGATTCGGTTTGGCCATATCCTGCAAAAACAAAATCAAATCCAAATCGCTTTGCAACTTCATGATGATAATGTGGGAGAGGTTGCATGTAAACTTTGTTTAAAGGGTTTTTGTGGTCATCCGCCTTTTCAACTGCCTTCATTAACCAGGGAATCATGACATCTAATAAGATAGCATTAGAAGCTCCGGATAAATGTATGCGCTTCCAAAAGTTAATTGGACTAAATTTATCCCAGACGGCGACCTTACAACCTACGAAGGATGCTCGTGCTACAAAAGCAAATGCACCGCCAACATGATAGAGTGGGAGGTCATTATAAACAATATCTTCCTGGTTATTAAAGAGTCTAAAGGAATGTGTGTAGGCATTCATCCAGCGATAGGACTGTACAACGCCTTTTGCAGGAACGGTGGTTCCAGAAGTATAAATGATATTGGCGGTGTCAGAGTAATGAACAGAGATCATAACATTTTCTGTATTACCATGAAGTAGGTCATCGAAAGGTACTTCTTTTGCAGGGTATTCAAATAAATACTTACTAAACTCGCTATTGTAATCGTAGTCTTGCTCATGTGGGGAGTGGACAATGAGTGAAGGAATGGTTACATATTGATTAATTTCATTGATAATAGGTAGCATTCTTCTTTCTGTAATTAAGAGTGCTGGTTCAGTATCATTAAGCTGATAGGTCAAAAGTCTTCCTGTATAGTTAAAGTTTATTGGGCAATATATGGCACCGGCCTTCCAAATACCAAACATAGCAAGAGTTGTTACAAGAGGATTTTTTAGAAAACCCATATTCTATCGCCCTTTTTAATTCCAGAGGAAATTAAATAGTGTGCAATCGAGTTAGTCATTTCATTGAATTTTTTATATGAGTAGCTTTTGTCGTTCTCCCCATAGTAAAAATAAATGTTGTTACCAATCTCGTCTGCCCAGCGTTCGAGTTGCCTTGTCACTATTTCTTGATCAGTATTAAGATTTTTCGAGAAGTGATCTGTTGTTCCAATCATAACCTCACCCCAAACAATATTATTGAAATGGTGAATCACTATGGCCTCATTGAGTGAAAAGAGTATCCGATCTGTTGTGGTAATAACTCATAAGCATCTTCTACCCATTCACATAACAGGGGACGTGTGTCACGTGGATCAATTATCTCTTCTATTCCAAATGCTTCAGCTGTGAGAAAAGGAGAACGTATACTTTCCATTTTCTCTAGTAAGGTATCCATTAAGTCTTTTGGATTATCGCTCTCAGAAAGCTCACGACGGAACGCAACTTGTATCCCACCTTCTATCGGCAAAGAGCCCCAGTCACCTGACGGCCAGGCATATCGCTTGTTTAGACCATGTCCATTTGTCATCCCTGCACCGCCTACCCCAAAGACTCTTCTAAGAATAATTTCAATCATTGGGACATTAGTTTGATAAATGGCTGAAATTGTTCGAACGCCCTTGCGTATTGTACCTTTCTTTTCTGAGTGAAGGCCAATCGACATCCCAGGTTGATCTACTAGATTAACGATGGGAAGATGAAAGGTTTGACACAGATCAACGAAGCGTTCAATTTTTTCACAACTCTCTGCTGTTAAAGCACCACCTCCAATAAATGGGTCTGAGGCTAGAAAGCCCACAGGGTGACCTTTTAATCTAGCAAGTCCTGTTAATGTTCCACCTCCAAAGAAGCGGCCAATTTCAAAAATTGAGTGATGATCAAAAATCATAGGGAGAATTTCTCTTATCTTATAAGGTTTTTTTCGATTTCTAGGGATCACAGATAACAATGAATCTTCTTTTCGATTTGCATCATCGATCGCTTCAGTAACAGGAGGTAATTTCCATACATTTGGCGGGAGGTAATTAAGGAATTTTTTAATCTGTTTGAATGCATCGTCCTCAGAGGAAGCGATGTTATCAATTGCACCACTTGACTTATGAACTTGTACACCTCCAAGTTCTTCTTTAGTAACATCTTCACCAAGCCCAGGCTTTACAATTGGTGGGCCAGCTACAAACAATTGAGATGTTTCTTCAACCATTATTGAGAAATGTGAGGCAGCTACTCTTGCTGCACCTAACCCCGCTACAGAACCGAGACAAGCAGCGACTACCGGGATAGTACCCATATTTTTAACAACATAATTCCAGGCAGGGTTTACAGGAACATAAGGGTAACCGGTATCATCAAGCATTTTTACACTTCCTCCACCGCCTGTGCCATCCACAAGCCGAATGAGTGGAAGTTGTAAGTCGTGTGCCATTCTTTCTGAATACTCCTGTTTTCCAAGTATGGCTCCATCAGCTGCACCACCCCGTACAGTGAAATCGTCTGCACCTACAACAACTTTTTGGCCGTTTATTCTACCTGATCCAAACAAGAAGTTACCAGGCCTGAAATCAGTTAGTCGTCCTTCTTGGTATGTAGCTTTACCGGCTAAAGTCCCTAATTCATGAAAACTTCCTTCATCTAATAAACGATCAATACGTTCCCTGACTGTATATTTTCCTTGTGAGTGGTGCTTTGCAATTCGTTCTTCACCCCCTAAAGCTTTCGTCATTTCTTCTCTTCTTCGTAATTCATCAACTTCTTTTTGCCATGACATTTTAGCTCCCCCCTTAAATAATGTATGAGTTGCGCAACCTCATGGATAAACTGACCAGTTAGTATGTTCACTTTCATTGTAAACATTATTTATCTGAAAATTCAAGTGAATATTAGTTTAGGTGAATCACGAGAATCACGGGGACGGTTCTCATGATTCTATACTGCAATAACAGCTTGAATAAATCCACGACTAGACCCAGCATTGCAATATTATTGATCCACCTTTGTCATTGTAGGCTTTTTGTGGTTAAGTATCAAAAACCATGGGCTATAGGAATAAAGGGAGCGGGTATTATCGTGCACTCATAATTGCAAACAACTGGCATGTTAAACAAACGTTTGATTGAATCCGCTTCTAAGAATGATTCCTCATGTTATGAAGGAAGTGATAGAATAAAAACGATCAACCACCTGACAGGAGAGTTAGAATGAAGCATAGAAAGATCCAGATGAACAAAAACTACGTCCCGCTCCCTAGTGATCTAGGAGATGAAATCTATCCAAACGGAATCTTTCATTTCAATATCACCAGGATGGTAGGGCACATCCATTCTGGAGTTCTTAACGTGGAAGAAGAAACGATTGATGTAAAGAAGTGGTTTATTAAATACACTCATGGAAAAATTAATGAAAACCATCTTCCAACGGTAGACGTAAGAATCACGGGGACGGTTCTCATGATTCACTTCAAAGTATAAACAGATTTCCACAAATATGAGTCAAAGAAAAACCAGGGTGCTAACATTATATTTATTAGCACACCTGTTTTTTTGTTTTGTGTAAGCAAGAGAATCAGCAGAACCGTCCCGGTGATTCCCGACTTTTTCTACTTTTAAATTAGAAAACATTCAGTTGCATACCGATAAGACGTGGAAAACTCTTGGTTTATTTATAGGATGCAGTTATGCTTTCGGCTTACTTATGACTTATGTAGGCATCCTTATAGGAAGGAATTAAACAGGAAGATTGTAATTGATTAAATTAAGAGAGGTGCTTCAATGAAAAGTCGTATCTATATTGATAAAATTGAGGAGGCAGACTGGAATCAAGTTAAAGCAATTTACCTTGAAGGAATTGCTACTCGAAATGCTACATTCCAAAATCACGCCCCTACTTGGAAAGAATGGAATGATAATCATCCAATTGAGTGTCGAATAAAGGCAAGTGTAGATAATAAAGTAATGGGATGGGCGGCTTTAAGTCGGGTTTCGAATAGAAGTGTGTATTCAGGAGTTGGCGAAGTGAGTGTTTATGTTCGTCAAAAAAGTAATGGAAAAGGAATTGGGAGTTTACTATTACAGAAACTAATTGAAGTAAGTGAAAAAATGGTTACTGGATGTTACAGGCTGGAATTTTTCCGGAAAAATATAAGGAGTCTCATGTTACATAAAAAATGTGGGTTTCGGGAAGTAGGGCGACGAGAACGTATTGGTAAGATGGAAGGGGTTTGGCGTGATACGATCTTGGTAGAAAGAAGAAGTAATAAAGTAGGGAACGCTTAATATAAAGTTAGAGTGCTAGTGGATAAATAGAAGAATTAAATAATCAAGCAATAGAGAATTGGTATAAAAAAGAAATTTATAGTAACCCTTTCATCAAATTATTTTTACTAAGGAGACATTGTGTGGGGAAGAAAAAAATCTGATTAATCCACACTTGCTAATATAAGTATATGCTTATATAATAGTTTTGGGCGGAGGTGATGATATGGAAAAAACACTGATTGAAGTAGAAACTGCAGCACAAGCGCTTAAGCTACTCGGTGATAAAACACGATTAACGATTATCGGACTTCTAAAAGACAATGAATGTTGTGTTTGTGAATTTGTCGAAGTATTGCAAATGAGCCAGCCAGCGATCAGTCAGCATCTACGAAAACTACGTGATGCAGGTCTTGTGAAAGAACAGCGTAAAGGGCAGTGGATTTTTTACTCGCTAAATCAATCCAGTGATGTTTATCCAATTATCGAAAGTGTCCTTGATCTTATCCCGGAACAAATGGATAAGTTAACAGAGCTAGAGAAAAAAGGATTGCGCATTAGTTGCGATTGATGGAGGTATTCGATTGACTTTATTAGCAACGCTTATATTTATTGCAACATTAGTTCTTGTTATATGGCAGCCGAAGAATCTTGGTATCGGTTGGTCTGCATGTGGTGGAGCCATACTAGCTCTCATAGTAGGAGTAGTTGATTTCCAGGATGTCGTTACGGTAACAGGCATTGTTTGGAATGCGACTTTTGCCTTTATTGCCATTATCATCATTTCACTTATTTTAGATGAAATTGGATTCTTTGAGTGGGCAGCTCTTCATATGGCAAGAGTGGCCAAAGGCAATGGTTTACGAATGTTTGTTTATGTGACATTGCTCGGTGCAGTGGTAGCCGCATTGTTTGCAAATGACGGTGCGGCGCTAATCCTCACTCCAATTGTTCTAGCAATGGTCAGAAATCTTAATTTCAAAGAAAAAATGATCTTACCATTTATCATGGCCAGTGGGTTTATTGCGGACACGACTTCACTACCATTAGTGGTAAGTAACCTTGTGAACATTGTTTCAGCTGACTATTTTGATATCGGATTTGTGGAATATGCTTCTAGGATGATTGTTCCGAATTTATTCGCTTTAGGAGCAAGTATCCTGGTACTCTACTTGTATTTCCGCAAGGATCTTCCTGGAAAATACGATGTCGAACAGTTACGGGTGCCACAAGAAGCCATACGAGATCATAAGATGTTTCGGCTTTCCTGGGGTGTCCTTGGGATCCTTCTAGTTGGCTACTTTTTAAGTGAATTTATACAAGTTCCTGTTTCGATTATCGCGGGGGTTGTCGCTATTGCATTCCTGCTTATCGCAAGAAAGAGTAGCGCTGTAGAAACAAAGAAAGTTATTAAAGGCGCACCATGGGCGATTGTTTTCTTCTCAATCGGCATGTATGTAGTTGTTTATGGACTGCGGAATGTAGGTTTAACTGACATTCTTGCTGATGTGGTTCAGGGAGCAGCAGATCAGGGGCTATTTATTGCCACTATTTCAATGGGCTTTATTGCAGCGATTCTTTCATCCATTATGAACAATATGCCAACAGTGATGATTGACGCACTGGCTATTGATGCGACCACTACAACGGGAAGTATAAAAGAAGCCTTAATTTATGCCAATATTATTGGTTCAGATCTTGGTCCGAAAATTACACCGATTGGCTCCCTAGCTACACTGTTATGGCTCCATGTACTATCGTTAAAAGGTGTGAAGATCTCATGGGGGTATTACTTTAAAATAGGTATCATTTTAACCATTCCCACACTATTTATCACACTTACAGGATTATACATCTGGCTACTCATTATTTCGTAACAACACAAAACCAATACAAAAAGGAGTTTTACCTTATGTCTAAAAAACCTATTATCTATTTCCTATGCACTGGAAACTCTTGCCGAAGCCAAATGGCTGAAGGTTTTGGTAAAAAATATCTTGGTGACAAATATGAGGTGCATTCAGCTGGAATTGAGGCTCATGGTTTAAACCCAAATGCTGTAAAAGCAATGCAAGAAGTTGAAATTGATATTACCAATCAAACTTCTGATGTCATAGATTCTGAGTTATTAAACAATGCCGATTTTGTGGTTACCCTTTGCGGTGATGCAAATGACAAGTGTCCTATGACACCTCCACATGTGAAGCGTGACCACTGGGGATTTGACGACCCTGCCAAAGCAGAAGGAACAGATGAGGAAAAATGGGCGTTTTTCCAACGAGTTCGTGATGAGATTGCTGAACGTATCCAACGTTTTGCTGCTGAAGGTAAATAAAAGTCTAAGAAAGCCGAGAAGACTCTCGGCTTTCTTTCTAACTACTGAAGGAGGAATTCAAGTTGAAAATTGAGATTTATGACCCTGCAATGTGCTGCTCAACGGGTGTTTGTGGTCCGGGAGTTGATCCTGAGTTAACTCGAATAGCTCATTACATGTCTGTTTTAAAGAAACATGATATGGATATCCAACGCTTCAACCTTTCTAATGATACAGCTGCTTTTGTTCAACATCCGGTTGTTCGAGAACTGCTTCAAACAAAAGGCGAACAGGTGCTACCACTCGTATTGGCAGATAATGAAATTGTGAAAATAGGTGAATATCCTAACGCAAATGAACTGGCTGAGTGGACTGGTTTAGATGTGAAACTGCTCGAAAAAGATAAAGAAACGAAGAACTTTACTATTACACTGAATCCAATGGATTAAGGAGTTTTTCTATGTTTGAAACTTTTCATCCATCAAAATTGCCTCTTACTCCCTATTTATTTTTCACTGGTAAGGGCGGTGTTGGAAAGACCTCAACAGCTTCAGCCACCGCCATTGCTCTAGCTGATAAGGGGAAGAATATCCTTCTTGTAAGCACGGATCCTGCATCAAACCTTCAAGATGTTTTTGAAATGGAATTAACGAATGACCTCACCAATGTTGAAACGGTTCCTAACTTATCCATCGCGAATCTGGATCCCGAGGAAGCTGCGCGTATCTATCGAGAAAAAGCCATTTCTCCGTACCGTGAGACCCTTCCATCATCTGTCCTTGAGACAATGGAAGAACAAATGTCTGGCGCCTGTACAGTTGAAATAGCAGCATTTGATGCTTTTACAAGCTTTTTGTCTGACAATACGATGCTCAATCAATTTGATCACATTATTTTTGATACAGCACCAACCGGTCATACGTTGAGACTACTCCAACTTCCTGCAGCATGGTCAGGTTTTATTGCACAAAATGAAAACGGTGCATCCTGTTTAGGGCCATTGTCCGCCCTTGATAATAAGAAGAAACAATATGATGAAGCAGTTTCTTCCCTGTCTTATAAAACTTTAACGACACTTTGCCTTGTAACTCGTCCTGATGAGACAGCTACATATGAGGCTGAAAGAGCATCGATTGAGTTGTCTCAGGTGGGTATCACGAATCAGATTTTATTAATGAATGGCGTTCATGATCATTACCTTGAAAGTGACCATGTCTCTACTGCTTTTTATGATCTTCAGCAAAACGCCATTCAAGGATTGTCAGATTACTTAAAAAAGATACCTACTTATAGCCTCCCACTTGTTCCTTATTCGTTAACGGGGGTTGAGAACTTGCAGAACCTATTTACAGGCGACACGTTTCTTCTAAAAGAGGAGCTCAATCATTTTGAATGGAATACTTCGAATGGACTTGATGATGCAATTAACACCTTCTCTACACGACAAACAGGTATTATTTTTACGATGGGAAAGGGTGGCGTTGGAAAAACAACTGTTGCCTCAACTGTTGCGCAAGGTTTAGTAGCCCGTGGCCATCGAGTTCATCTAACCACCACAGATCCGGCAGATCACCTTAATTTCAGTCTGAAAAACCAGGAAAAAAGTGATCGACTTGTCGTGAGTAACCTCGATCCCAAAAAAGTGGTAGAGGAGTACAAAAGGGAAGTGCTATCTGAAGCAAGTGATTCTCTCAGTGAAGATGAGTTAGCCTATCTAAAGGAAGATCTTGAATCACCATGTACGGAAGAAATCGCCGTTTTTCGTGCATTTGCTGATATAGTTGAGAGTTCTTCGACTGAATTTGTAGTGATTGATACGGCACCTACTGGACACACATTGCTACTGCTGGATGCAGCAAAAGCCTATCATAATGAAATCCAACGTTCATCTGGAAACGTTCCAGATGCGGTTAAGCATCTTCTACCAAAGCTTCGCGATCCAAATGAGACACAAATTTTGATTGTGACCTTGCCAGAAGCCACCCCTTTTTATGAAGCAAAACGATTACAGGAAGATCTATTACGAGCTGACTTACACCCAACCTGGTGGATTGTGAATCAAAGTTTCTATATGACAAATACAAGTGATCCAATCCTAAAATCAAAAGCGCTGTCAGAAATTCCTTGGATGAATCAAATCGAAAGAACAGCCAACCGAATGGCGATAATTCCGTGGCAAACGTAACCTAATCCACTCGATTAGAGCGAGTTTGAAAGTGAGGAATGGAAATGATTCATAAAGCAGTTATTTTAGGAACCGGTCCAGCAGGTTTAACAGCTGCCATTTATCTGGCGAGAGCAAATATGGATCCAATTGTCATTGAAGGCCCTGAACCAGGTGGTCAATTAACGTTAACCACAGAAGTAGAAAACTTCCCAGGGTTTCCAGATGGGATTATGGGACCTGAATTAATGGATAATATGAGAAAACAAGCTGAACGTTTTGGAGCAACTTTTAAGAGGGGATGGATCACAGATATTGATACGTCTGATCGTCCTTTTCTGATCAAAGCAGATGGACTAGATATTAAATCTCAGTCTGTGATTATTTCGACAGGTGCATCAGCCAAACTTCTTGGAATTGCAGGAGAGAAAGAGAACATTGGCAAAGGGGTAAGTACATGTGCAACCTGTGACGGTTTTTTCTTTAGAGGGAAAAAAGTCGTCATCATTGGTGGTGGAGACTCAGCCATGGAAGAAGCAAATTTCCTAACAAAGTTTGCAAGTGAAGTTCAGGTTGTTCATCGAAGAAATGACCTTAGGGCTTCAAAAATAATGCAGGATCGAGCCCGAGATAACGAGAAAATCACCTGGGGATTAAACAAAACGCCGATTGAAGTGCTTTCAGGTGGAAAGAAAGTTACTGGGTTAAAGGTAAAGGAAAACGATTCAGATAAGGAAGAAGTGATTGAGACTGATGGGATTTTTGTAGCCATTGGTCACCGTCCAAACACCAGTTTTCTTCATGGAAAAGTCCAGACAAATGAAACTGGCTATATTGATGTTAAACCTGGGACAACGAAAACGAGTGTTCAAGGGATATTTGCTTGTGGAGATGTACAGGATCAGCATTACCGTCAAGCGATTACAGCTGCAGGTACAGGATGTATGGCTGCGATGGATTGTGAAAGGTATCTAGAAGGTGATGCTTCGATTGACTGGAGTCAGACTTTATAGGAATCGATTCACTTCAAAGTAAGACAGATTACCACAAATAAGAGTCAAAGAATAACCAGGGTGCTAACCATTCTTTTGATTAGTTCTGTGTTTTGTAAGAATGTGAATCAGCAGAACCGTCCCGGTGATTCCCTAAATAAAAAGAAAGAAGCGCATTCCTTTCGCAGAATTGCGCTTCTTTGCCCTTACCTCTAACATAAAATTCAAATATCATGCTTTTGTTGAAGGTTAGGTTTCTCTTTTGTTGCGACTTTTTCCCATGATATAGCTCACAATTAACACTAAGATGATTGAGCCTATAATAGCTGGGATAACGTTAAACCCACCAATATCCGGCCCCCAACTACCTAATATTAGCGTACCTAACCAGGCACCAACAAATCCAGCAATAATATTTCCAATAATTCCACCAGGAACATCTCGACCAGTGATTACGCCAGCAAGCCAACCAATAATACCACCAATGATCAAACTCCATATTAGTCCTATGGAAAACACCTCCTATAATTGTTTCATCTTTCTGTATTGTTTTATCCTAAGAGAAGTAATACTATTCGTGTCTACAACTCATTAGCTGTTATAAAAAGGACTTTGGCTCACAAAGTCTTTTTAAGCCTCTGGAAGGTCAACGCAAAGATGAATGACTCACAGGAATCGCGGGGACGGTTCGAGACTGGTGAAAAAGTCCAACTTTTTTACAAAGAAAAATGATAAAAGAAAAACGAGCCTCTAGAATCGCTTCTAAGTCTCGTTTGCTATACGGCGAGACATTTTAGTCCCCCTTAAAAAGCTTATTTTTGGAAAGTGACTACTTTTTCTCTGGTCTCGTACGGTTCTCATGATTCTTTCTTTAAATAACAAAGAAAAATAAATGATAGTAAGTCATTGTAGGTTACTATTTTCTCATGATAATAAGACTCAAAAACCAGGTGAGCTAACCAAGATATCTTGTTAGTTTACCTGGTTTTTTGTCTTGTGAAAGTAATTGAATCAGCAGAACTGTCCCGGTGATTCCGGTGATCCCCCAAAATTCGTCAGATTATTTTGCTAATATTATTGCAATTTAGATTTATTTAACTTACTATAATAAGTAGTTAGTTTGTCCAACGAATGAACTAAGTAAGTTAAAATGTAAGCGGTAACAAAATGGAGGAGGTTTTGAATTGAAGAAGAAAAACTTGATCTTGGTTCTGGTTATTATGCTTGTATTAATCACTGGTTGTGGGGCTCCTAATGCAAACCCTACTAGTTCCTCCACTGAAAATAACGGAGACAAGAAAGAACTCACAGTTTGGCATATTGAAACTGCAGTTGCTGAAGTTGCGTTAGATGAAGCGATTCAAAGATTTGAAGAGGAACATCCTGATGTAAAGGTCAACCTGGTTCGACAAGAAAATGATCCTTATAAAACCAAGCTAGCTGTAGCGATGGGGGGAGGTAATCCTCCGGACGTTTTTCATTCATGGGGTGGAGGTTGGCTTAAGAAATTTGTTGATGCTGGACAAGTTAAAGAGATCACCGGGGAGGTAGACCCAGACCATTATTTAGAAGCAGCACTTGCCCCGTCAATATACGATGAAAAAATATATGGTGTTCCATTATCAATTGCTTTCGTACCTGTTTGGTATAACAAAGAAATATTCGAAAAGTATGATTTAGAAGAGCCGGAAACGTACGAGGAATTGTTAGGTATTGTTGAAACGTTAACTGCAAATGACGTTATTCCTTTCGCTCTTGCGAACCAATCGAAGTGGCCGGGGTCATTTTATATGATGTACCTTGCGGAAAGAATTGGTGGCCCAGATTTATTCAATGAAGCATTTGAAAGATCAGGTAGAGGTTTTGATGATGAAGCCTATTTAGAGGCAGCCAAGAAAATCCAAGAACTGGTGAAAATGAACGCATTCCCAGAAGGGGTAAATGGTATGAATTATGATACTGGGCAATCCAGACAACTCCTTTACACGAACAAAGCAGCTATGGAAGTGATGGGAACCTGGACGATTGGAACAATTAGAGAGGAACTACCTGAGTTTGAAGAAAAATTGGGATTCTTCATGTTCCCATCCTTATCAGGCGGTGAAGGAACTCGAAAGCATCTGGTTGGAGGAGTTAGTCCTGTCTTCTCAGTGGCAGAAAAAAGTCCTAATCAGGAACTGGCAGTGGAATTAGTAAAAGAATTAACAAGTGTAGAAACGGCAGAAAAATTCGCTAACACAGATGGTTCAATTGCAGCAGTTAAAGGAGTTAAGTATGAAGACGATTATGTAAAGGGAATTAGTGACTTACTGGCTAAGTCAGAATATCTCCAACCATACTATGATCAAACATTACCCCCAGAACTTGCTGAAGTTCATTTAGATACGACTCAGGCACTCTTTAGTTTATCGATCACACCTGAAGAAGCCGTAGAGAAAGTTGAAGCCAAAGCAAAAGAGCTGTTGGAGTAAGTATTGAACTATCAGCTAGTGATGCATTTACTAGCTGGTAGTTTTAAATAAAATGAGGTGATGATTCTATGGAAGGAAAAACTGAAAAAGCCTATATTTCTAACACTCCGTTCCTCCGCGATAAAGTGAAGACACGTCGGCAAAAAAAGAATCGTGAGGCGCTTGTCATAGCAGGTTTTTTAGCGCCAGCTCTATTAGTTTATGGACTTTATGTTGTGTATTCAATCATCATGACGTTTTATTACAGTCTATTTGATTGGTCTGGTGTCGATAATATCTTTATTTTTATCGGCTTACAAAATTACATTGATCTTATGCATGATAGTGTTTTTTGGTTAACGCTCAAAAATAATTCATTGCTTGTTGTTTCTTCATTAGTAACTCAATTACCGCTGGGATTAATTATGGCGCTTCTCTTATTTAGTCCGATTAAAGGGATGAGGTTCTTTAGGTCTGTTTATTTCATGCCATTTCTAATGTCTACTGTAGCAATAGGGATTTTATTTACCTTTATCTACGATGGAAGCTATGGAATTGTCAATCAGTTTCTTGGTTTGATTGGTTTGGAATCATTTCAACAAGCGTGGTTAGGAAATGAATCAACTGCAATTTGGGCAATTATCGTTACGATCTGCTGGCAGTTTGCTCCTTTTTATATGATCCTCTTTCGTGCAGCAATCGTGGGGATTCCAGAAGATTTATATGAAGCGGCGGATATTGATGGAGCGAGAAAATGGGATCGATTTAAAAATATTACGTTACCGTTATTAATGCCTACTATCGTTACTTCTTCGATTTTATCCATAATTGGTTCGCTTAAATATTTCGATTTGATTTATGTCATGACAAATGGTGGTCCTAATAATTCTACCGAATTAATGGCGACTTACATGTATTCCGAAACATTCACGAATTTCAATATGGGTTATGGAAGTAGCGTTTCGTTTTCAATGTTTATTATCGCTTTTCTCATCACACTAGTCATTTTTCTGCTAGATAATAGAAGGAAAGGGGCAATTTAGATGGCCTTACTAAAGAAAATCAGAAGTATGCCATTGTATCTGCTCGCCATCATCATTTTAGTCTTTACTGGGTTTCCCTTTCTCATTATGGTGAATTCTTCTTTTAAAAATCAATATGAATTCATGACTAAGCCGTGGTCACTGCCAGATGTATTTACATTAGAAAATTATTCGCTGATTTTTTCTTCTCAATTCTTTCATTACTTTTTGAACAGCTTAATTGTCTCGGGGATATCTGTCGTGATCGTCATTGTCCTTTCAGCAATGGCGAGTTATCCTCTTGCACGATTGAAGTTCAAATTTAATAAACCAATTTTCATTTTATTTCTGGTTGGGATGATGATTCCGATTCATACCACGTTAATTCCTATTTATTTATTAACGATTAGTCTTGGACTTTACGATACGATCTGGGCACTAATTGGTCCTTACGTGGCATTTGCATTACCGATTTCAGTTGTAATATTTACAATGTTTCTAAAGGACCTACCGAAAGAGTTGGAAGAATCTGCGAAGATTGACGGGTGTGGACACTTCAGACTTTTCTGGAAGATATTATTCCCGTTACTCACACCAGCCGTGTCGACAGTTGCGATATATAACTTTATCCATATGTGGAATGAATTTGTTTTTGCACTCGTGTTGACTAGCTCTGGAGAAAATGCAACCTTACCTCTCGGATTGAGAGAATTTTATGGTGAGTTTTCTGTTAATATTCCGGGGATTATGGCGGCCTTGACCATGGCGAGTCTCCCTCTTCTGCTAGTCTACCTGGTTGCACAAGAAAAGATCGTAAAAGGGGTCGCAGCGGGATCTGTTAAGGGATAGGAGAATTTAAAAAATCGAACTAATGGAGATGATTCAGATGAAAAAAGCATTGATCTTCCAGGGAGGCTGGGAAGGGCATGAACCAGAACAAGTGGCAGATATTCTTGGAGGCGTACTAAAAGAAGAAGAGTTTGAAGTGAACATAACAAACACGCTTTCGACGCTAGAGGAAGAAGACTTATCACATTATGACTTGATTGTTCCGAACTGGACTCAGGATCAAATCTCACGCGAACAGCTTGACCCCTTGATGAAGGTGGTGGAAAACGGAACAGGTTTAGCGGGGCTGCATGGAGGGATGGGTGATTCATTCCGTATGGAGACAGATTATCAGTTCATGGTTGGTGGGCAGTGGGTAGCTCATCCTGGAAATGATGGCGTAACGTATCAAGTTCGAATTTTGGATTCAAGTCATCCTTTAACAGAAGGGCTAGAAGATTTCACTGTTGTCTCGGAGCAATATTATATGCACGTTGATCCAGCAGTTAACGTGCATGCTGTCACTCGTTTCCCCATTGCAGATGGTCCATATAAAGAAAATGGCGAGGTGGATATGCCTGTTGTCTGGTCGAAAAAGTGGGGGAAAGGGAATGTCTATTACTGTTCTTTAGGGCACGTTGCAGAAATTGTCAGAATGCCAGAAGTCATTGAGTTAATGAGAAAAGGGATGAAGTGGGCTGCGAGATAGCAGGTGAAAATTAAACAGGGAGGTTTTATAGGTGCGTAAAATAAAAGCTGGACTAGTTGGTTGTGGAAACATTAGCGATATTTATTTTAAGAATGCTGAAAAGTTCGATGTGTTTGATATTGTTGCGTGTTCAGATCTTGATCTCGACCGGGCAAGAAAGAAAGCAGAGATGTATGGTATTTCTAAACCCTGTACGACTGATGAGCTACTCCGTGGCCCTGATATTGACCTCGTCATTAATTTAACGATTCCAGCTGTCCACTCAGAAATTGCACATGCAGCATTAACAGCAGGTAAGCATGTGTATGGTGAAAAACCTCTTGCCGTAACAAGAGATGAGGCCCAATCGATCCTGGCTTTAGCCAAAAAAAATAATCTATTAGTTGGAAATTCACCAGATACTTTCCTGGGGGGAGGAATTCAGACTGCTAGAAAATTGATAGATGACGGGGAGATTGGGAGGCCAGTTGCTGCCACTGCGTTTATGATGAATCATGGTCATGAAAACTGGCATCCAGATCCGGGATTTTATTATCAAAAAGGTGGGGGTCCAATGTTTGATATGGGACCCTACTATATCACTGCTCTCGTTTCTCTAATGGGACCTGTAAAACGGGTAACCGGTTCAACGAATATTACATTTTCTGAAAGAACGATTTCAAGCGAACCGAAAAAAGGTGAGAAGATCCAGGTGAATACGCCGACTCAAATTAACGGGGTGCTTGATTTCGAATGCGGGGCAGTTGCTTCTATTATCACAAGCTTTGATACCTGGCATCACAACATGCCATTCATAGAAATTTATGGAACAAACGGGAGTATATCAGTCCCTGACCCAAATACGTTTGGAGGTCCTGTTCGTATCCGGAAACAGGATGATAAAGAATGGAGAGAAGTTCCTTTAACACATGGTTTTATTGAAAATAGTAGAGGAATCGGAATTGCAGATATGGCCCATGCGATTCTAACCAACAAAGCACCAAGAGCAAGTGGAGAGCTGGCAAGCCATGTTCTCGATATTATGCATGGGTTTCACGATGCTTCTGATCGGAATGAGCATTACCATCTCATCACATCATGTGAGCAGCCAGCAGCATTACCAGAGGGGATTTCAGAGCAACTGTTTGATGAACTGATGCATTTCTAATTAAAGTTTTTCGGAATAGGAGGAGAGAGTGTTGAAATTAGGAGTGTTTTCTATTTTGTTTAGTGATCGTTCAATTGAAGAAGCGGTGGAGCGGATCGCTGAAAGTGGGTTGGAAGCAATTGAAATTGGCACTGGCGGTTTTCTTGGTGACGTCCATTGCCAGCCTGAGCTGTTGTTAAATAATGAAAAGTTGTTTCAGCAATTCAAACATGGTATTGAGAAGCATGGTCTTGAAATTTCAGCATTAAGCTGTCACGGGAACCCTCTTCATCCAAATCAAGCGATATCCAGTAAGCACCATGAGCAGTTCGAACAAACGGTTAAACTCGCTTCAAAGCTCGGCGTTAAAAATGTTGTGACGTTCTCTGGGTGTCCTGGGGAGTCCGAATATTCCCTTAATCCCTCATGGGTTACTTGTCCCTGGCCAAAGGATTTTGCGGATGTTCTAGAGTGGCAGTGGGAGAATCGGGTTATTCCATATTGGAAAGAACAAAGTCAATTTCTAAGAAAGCATGATGTGAGAGTTGCGATTGAACCACATCCAGGTTTTGTAGTTTATAACAATGAAACAGCTCTTCGCCTAAGAAGAGAGTGTGGTGACAATATCGGTGTAAACTTTGATCCAAGTCATCTTTTTTGGCAGCAGATGGACCCGATTGCAAGCATTAAAGAAATCGCCAAACATAATGCCCTTTATCATTTTCATGCGAAAGATACTGCATTCGACGCAGAAAATATGGCGAAGAACGGTGTATTAGATACAAAACCATACAGCGACGAATTGAATCGTTCTTGGATTTTCAGAACGCTTGGATACGGAAATGGTGAAGAGATATGGAAGAAGATCATCAGTACGCTGCAATTAGTTGGATACGACGGTGCGATCAGTATAGAACATGAAGATAGTTTGATGTCTGCAGAAGAAGGATTCGATAAAGCAGTCTCTCTCTTAAAATCAATCGTAATAAAAGAGAAGGTTGGTGAAATGTGGTGGGCATAGAGAAGAAGGAAATTCGAATTGGAATGATAGGTTATCAGTTTATGGGGAAAGCTCATAGTCATGCCTATCGAGATGTTCCATTTTTCTTTGATACGAAAGCAAAACCAGTTCTTAAGGCGATAGCTGGAAGAAATGAAGAAGCGTTAAAGGAAGCGGCTGAAAAGATGGGGTGGGAATCCTATGAAACAGATTGGAAGAAGTTGATAGAACGAGATGATATTGATGTGATCGACATCGTTACGCCAAATGATTCACATGCTGAAATCGCCATCGCTGCAGCTGAAGCAGGTAAGCATATTATTATTGAAAAGCCCCTTGCACTTAATGTGGAAGAGGCGAAGCGTATGTATGATGCGGTCAAGAGAAACAATGTCATTCATATGGTCTGTTATACTTACCGCTTTGTTCCTGCCGTACAATACGTTAAACAGCTAATCGATGGAGGACGTTTAGGTCGAATCTATCATTTTCGAGCTAACTATTTGCAAGATTTCATTATGGATCCGAACTTCCCCCTTATCTGGCGCTTAAAGAAAGAAATTGCTGGATCTGGCTCTCTTGGAGATATTGGTGCCCATAGCATTGATCTTGCCCGCTATTTATTGGGTGAATTAGAAGAAGTGAGCGCAATGACTGAAACTTTCATTAAAGAACGGCCGGTTGGAGAGATGACCGGTGGATTAAGAGCGAGGACGAGCAGTAATGAAATGGGAAAGGTTACGGTCGATGATGCAGTTGCCTTTTTGGCAAGGTTCAAGAGCGGTGCAATCGGAACGTTTGAAGCAACAAGATTTGCGGGAGGAAATAGGAATAAAAACAAATTTGAAATCAACGGAGAAAAAGGGTCTGTTCGTTGGGATATGGAGAACATGAATAACTTGGATGTATACTTCGCTGACGATGAAGAAGGAATGCAGGGATTTCGTACGATTAACTGCACGGAAGAGCTCCATCCATATGCTGGTGCATACTGGTCAGCTGGACACATTATCGGTTATGAACATACCTTTATTCACCTTATCTATGAGTTCATAAATGGCGTCGTAGAGAACAGGAATCCTGTGCCGAATTTTGAAGATGGGTTAAAAAACCAGGCCGTTTTAGCTGCAATTGAAAAATCCGCAGAAGACAAATCGTGGGAACATATTCCTTCCTATTTGCCTGAGAGTCTAATGAACTAACAATGAGATATTCGGAATCACGGGAACGAGTCTGCTGATCCACTTTCCCTCAAAGGATCAGGAAATCTATTGTTTAAATACATTGAGCTATTATTTAAGCGGTGTTTGCTACCATCTCGCTTCAAGGCCCATATTTAAACCAGAGAGTGCTACTTAATCAAACGTTTGATTAAGTAGCACTCTCTGTCAGACTTGGTCCATTTTTAACTGATGGGACGTCTTCTTTATTGGTAACCAACGGGTCGGTTCTTGTGATTCGTTCTCATACAAACCAATTCATTGACAGGGTGTTATCAAATACCTTTTCCCCGTAATAATTTTAAAACTCACAAGGTGGCATACCGGGGACTTCGCCGCTGCTTGGTGATAGTCTCTTTTTGCGACATTGTTCCTTGAGAGCTACGCTTAAGCGTTTTTGAACCTTAAGAGTTTCAGGTGTTTGGTATGCCGGATTCGCTAAGTTCTTTTCTTTTAGAGGATCATTAGATAGGTTATATAACTCGAATTCATCAGGAACAGGGGTTGTTTTCGTCGTTGTCACACAGTGGGAATATTGTAGATCTGAATTCGGCGGAACCGGTGTGTCTTCATGGAGGACAACATCCTCAACGCCTGGATTACTCCAGAATTGTGGATTATCATAATAGCGAGAAAACTTCCAAAGCTCATGTTTCTCACCTTTCCCAGTTGGAAGGGTAGTGATAATGGCTTCGATATGATTCGGTTGTACGACGGAGTCATAGGGCTGTCCTGTAACGCTTACCTGGTTTAACCCTCTTGTTACATCATCATCGGTCATAAAATAAAGGGGTTCATTTGCTCTTGTGAACCTCTTTTTCCCTTTTAACAGAGGGGTGAGATTTCGACCGACAAGAGGGTGGACTTCAGTATGATCATCGCTTAGTTTTTCTTGAGCTTTATCAGGATTAATACCAGCTAACCCTAACATCGTTGGGAGGACGTCTACATGACTCGTTAGCATCGTTGTGCTTTGTCTCCCTGAAAAGAGTGCAGGACTGTGAATGATCAATGGTACATGAATCGATTCCTCATACGTGTTGTACCATTTTTGGTAGAGTTGACCATGAGCACCCAATAATTCGCCATGATCAGAAAGGAAGATCACAAAAAGCTTGAGTTCTTCAATGCTTCAAACACTTTGAACATTTCATTATCAGCCTGCTTCTGCAGAGAATAATACAATTGACGATAGAAGGGGGTGTCGATTAACGGTTGTAATGCTTTCGGATATGTCCGGCGATAGCTTTTCTGTGCAGTTGGCTTTGTACTTAGCGATTCTCCTGAAGTCGGTGCAGGCGGAATGTATGGAACGGAAGGATCGACCTTGAAATCGAATAGGGGACTCTGTTGTGCGTACACACCAAATAAGGCAATATCATGTGGATTAATGAAGGAGCTCATAATCATCTATGGGGAGTTATCAGTCGCTTTTTCCTTTTCGAGCGACTCAATTAATTCAACGACTTCAGCAGCATATATAACATCCCTGCCACTAATCCCCACCGCAGCTGATGAACCAGAATTTCGAGGATTTGAACCATGAGGCTCTGGTCCCACCCATCCAGAAAACCCAAAATCATTTAATCGACTCGCCTGAAGTTAGTGTTCTACATTCTGCTTATCGGGTACTCCAGTAGACGTGTAACTCGGTAATGAATTGTTCGTTCCAGGAATGAGGATATCCTCCTCAGAAGCATGCCACTTCCCTTTCCAGTACGTCTGGTAACCAGCAGTCCGTAAATAGTCTCCCATCGTTGGAACCGTATTGCGATCAAGCCAGAAGATATCAGGGTCAAAGGGTGTCTTCGCTGCCCCGCTCGTTTGCGTAACCCCGTGAAGCGAAGGATATTGCCCAGTATAAAGCGTTGTTCTACTCGGAGAACACGCGGTGCTCCCTGCGTAATGCTTCCTAAACTCAAAGCCATTTTCCTTTAGTAACTCCTGTGTGATCAAGTTCTTTTTACGCCATTCCCTCAGCTCTTTATTATCATAAACAGAAGGATATCTTTCCTGATCAACCATAAGAATAAGAAAGTTAGGCTTCGAGCGCTTCTTCCCCATATACCATTACCTCCTAGAGTGAAAAAAGTAAAACAAACCGAAATAGAATCCTTTCCTATCCTTCAACTCTTTCCCATCATATATATTCGCCTACTATTCGGTTCATCACGACTTACAAATTGGAATAGACCTAGCATCAAAATAAGAAACGGGTTACTAATCGTGAAGTGGTTTTATGAATTTGACAATGAAATGTAAGAGACCGAATTACCCAGAACCGTGCTGCTGAATCTCTCCTATGTAAATTATACTAGTTTGGAAAAAATCATAGGGCAAACGATTGGTTTTGAAAGTCATTAAAAGGGGTGGAGACCAAGAAACAGAACTACTCACTATATGAAGTAATTAAAAACTGAGGAGGAATGTGGTGAGTAGAAAGAATAAATGGTGTTATTATGCAGCACACCAAAAGAATAAAACGGTAGAAAATATATTTTTCTAGGAGGATAAATGTGAAGAAAAAGATTCTAACGGTAGCAGTAGCCGGAACGTTATTAACGTCGGGATCATTTCTAACAGGGAATGGAACCGTTCTAGCTGGAGAAAATGGACCTAATGGGCCGAATTACGGCGGAAATGAAACGATTAAAAACGAACGCCTTCATTCCTATGAAGAAATGGTGAGCTTCTTAGAAAAAGTCGATAAGCGCTCTGAAGCATTAGAACTGGTGGTCTACGGCCAATCGGTAAAAGGCAGGGACCTATACTTAGCTAAGTTTGGCAGTATGGATGAAGACAATCCGACCATTTTATTCTTGACCCAGCAACACGGAAATGAAACCTTAACTACCGAAGGCGCTCTGGAACTTATTAAATACCTATCTTCAAATGGAGAAAATGTACAAGAAATTCTTAACAATGTGAATGTGCTCATAGCTCCACGATTAAATGTTGATGGTGCAGAAGGAGATGTCAACTTTTCATTAGAAGACTACGTATCGGGAACTCATACAAGATATAATGCAAATGAGGTAGACCTTAACCGTGATCACGTAGACCGGGAACAGCCAGAAACGAGGGCTTTACACCAGGAGGTACTTCAAAAATATCAACCTGATTATATGATAGACCTCCATCATCAAGGAACCCAAACGACATTAGGCGACACGGGAGAACTCGTATCTGGTTCTATTCTTTATCCAACAAATGAAGATGTTGCCCGGGAGGTTCGAGAACAATCTAAGAAACTGGGTGCTGTTGTTTATAATGCCGTAGAATCCAAGGGGTATGGGCTCCTTTCTAAGTATCCGGGAGGCAGTGCGCCAACAATTAGCAGAAACGGATTAGCAATGGAGTATGGAATTGCTACTCTCCTTTTAGAAATGCGCGGAATGGCTGATCACTATCGTGAAGATTACGTCTTAGGTCAGAAGAGCAATGGTTACTTAATTCAACAGGCAGTTACAGCTATGAAAGCAAGCTTGAATGCACTAGCTGATAATTCTATCGAGTCAGTTGACACCTCTTTCTGGGATACCTTACCAGAAAGTAATTATGAAGGAGAATAAGCAATCACGATGAATCATTGGGAGACCATAGGACTAGTGAAAAGTCTAGGCCGAACCGTCCCCCGTACTCCTATCCCTTTCAATAATGTAAATATAGAGAAGAAAAGTGTCCCACATGCACTTCTCTTCTTCATAGCATTTTGTAACTTTAATAGGATATTTATATTGTAGTATTAGTTGAGAGAGTCACTACTTTTTGGTAGTGGCTCTCTCTTTTTTTGTTGGCTGAACGTTGGTTGAACGCAACTCTATTAAATACGATTCGAAAATCCATAAAGATGAGGAACAAGGATAAGTTTTTTCATGTTGTTGACTGTTTTATAGGGATTAATCTCTTCTTTTTAGGCCACACTGGATGCTAAGTATTAAGTGGGGTGAAAATATGAATCTTACTCGTTTTTTTAAACGAAAGAAGACCTATAAAACTATAAAGAATTCAGGCCTGGACAGCTCCCAAAAAATCTCCACTTCGATTCAGGAAAATGTGAGCTATATCAAAGATATAATCAATCACTCTGATGATTTAAAGCAAAAAGAATTAAAAAATAAAATGGTATTATTATATTTTTTTACATTGGCAGATCAAGAGAAGGTCACGAAGAAAATCATTTATCCCCTTTCGAAAACGGAGGACATTCTGACCAGAATTCAATCGAATGGTGATCCTGCCGAAGATTTACATCTGGCGATTCAAGCCCTTTTAAAAGGGTATGCGGTCATTTTAATCGAAGGGCAAAGGAAATGTTACCTTTTCCATGTTGTGAAGACCTTTAATCGTTCGATCGATGAGCCTGATAATGAAAAAGTTGTTAGAGGGTCTCACGATGGATTTGTCGAGGATCTCTTTGTGAATGTCAATTTGATTCGAAAGCGAATTGAAACCATCGATTTAACCGTTCGATTTATCAGGGTAGGGAAGCGTACGAACACGAACGTAGGCATTGTTTATATGACTAGTCTTGCAGATCCAAAGGTTGTTCAGAAAGTGGAAGAACGTATCAAATCGATAGATTCAGATAATGTTTTTAGCCCCGGGTATATGGAAGAGTTTATCGAAGATACTCCATCCTCTCCATTCCCACAGATGCTGGCTACGGAGCGTCCGGATCGCGTAATCGCTAATTTACTGGAGGGAAGAGTGGCGGTCATAGTTGAAGGGAGCCCCACAACCCTAATTCTCCCCATTACGTTCTTTGCCTTTTATCAAACTCCTGATGATTATAATGGGAGGTGGCTTGCAGGTAGTTATTTGAGGCTCATTCGATTGATGAGTTTTGTCATTGCGATCGCTTTGCCCGGTTTTTATATTGGCGTTATTGGTTTTCACTTTGAAGTGATTCCAGATGATTTGGTTCTCCCCATTAAGGCATCCATTGTTGACATTGCCTTCCCACCAATTGTTGAAGCATTAGCAATGGTAATCACCATTGAATTAATTCGTGAGGCGGGGATACGACTTCCAAGCCCTGTCGGGCAGACGATTGGTATAGTAGGGGGCTTAATCATCGGTGATGCCGTGGTCCGCGCTGGTCTAATTTCAAATGTCATGATCGTCATTATTGCAGTGACTGCCATTGCTTCTTTTGTCGTCCCATCGAATGAAATGAGTACCACTGTCCGGATACTTACTTACCCGATATTAATTTCTGCGAGCTTATTTGGTTTTATTGGCATTGTATTTACGTTAATGATTATCTTAATTCATTTATGCAAACTGGAGTCATTTGGGAGCCCGTATTTTGCCCCTTTAGCTCCCTTAAGGTGGAAGGAAATTAAAGATGCAATGATCCGAGTACCGGTTTGGAAAATGAATGAAAGACCATCGGACACGCAAGTTGAGGAGATTCAAAGGCAAGGAAAAACGAGAGGGTGGAAAAAAGATGGAAAAAATCGGAGGTGAAATTACGCAACAACAGCTTTTTTTCCTTATTATTCAAACTCAGATCGGAATTGGGGTCTTAAGTCTTGCTTTTAATGTCTTTACTGCTGCCAAACAGGATGCCTGGATCGCCATGTTAATCGCCGGACTCATGGTACAATTCTCCATTATGATCATTTGGTTGCTTTGCCAGAGATTTCCGTCCTCCATGCTTTACAGTATGGTACCTCAAATTTCAGGAAAGTGGATCGGAAATCTTTTAAATTGCGGATATTTAGTCTATTTCACGATGACTGCTGCGCTGGTATTGACTCTGCACAGCCAAATCATTTCTAATTGGGTCCTCCCTGAGACCCCTTCTTGGATTATATCGTTATTGATGACAGGCACAGGCATCTACATCTGTATGGGGAATTTGAAGGTTCTCGGTCGCTTTTTTTCCTTCGTCTCGCTATTTCTGGTGGTTCTTTTCCTCCTCATGACCTATGGGTTAAAGGATGCTAATTTCCTTTATCTGTTGCCAGTTGGAGAAGCTGGAATGGTTGATCTTTTAAAGGGGGCTAAGGAAGCGGTGATCTCACAATTAGGATTCGAGATGTTATTGGTTGTCTTTCCCTTTGTAATCGGCAAGAGCTCAAAGACGCTGAAAACGGCATCATGGGCAAATTTGGTCGTCGTCTTATTTTACACGTATACCATCTTTGTAACGCTCTCTTATTTTAGCCCCGAGGAACTCAAGTTTGTTCCACAACCAGTCATTTATATGTTGAAAGCATTTGAATTCAGTGTATTGTCTCGCGTTGATTTGGTGTTTTTAT
Source organism: Pseudalkalibacillus hwajinpoensis (assembly GCF_039851965.1). Lineage (NCBI taxonomy): Bacteria > Bacillati > Bacillota > Bacilli > Caryophanales > Guptibacillaceae > Guptibacillus > Guptibacillus hwajinpoensis. The sequence goes on from NZ_CP156674.1 coordinate 2,578,262, forward strand.
CTATATGGGTCGTATCAGTAACCACTTCCTTTATGATTTATTTGTACATGGCTTCAAAAGGAATCGCTTATTTCTTTAAATCGAGTAGTCATTGGAAATATGTCCCTTGGATAGGAGGACTAGCGTTTAGCATAACGCTTTTCCTCAATGGTGATGAGCAATTGGTTTCTCGTTTTAGCACGTACGTTTCACAATTAGGCATTCTTTTTGTACTGATTATCCCTATTTTACTACTTCTTTCTTCTTACCTCTTCCACAAAAAAGAAGCCATGGGAGGGATGTCCAAATGATGAACAACTTGTTTAAAAGAGGCCTATTAGTGGCAGGTTGTCTACTCATCACAACAGGCTGTTGGGATCAACGCTTATTTAAAGATGCCCAGTTGGTTCTTAGTGTTGGGATGGACACAACAGAAAATGGCCAAATCAATACAACGACTTCTGTTCCCTATATCGAGAAAGGGGAACAAGGTCCAGGGAAGGAAAGTATCCAAATTGTGTCTGCGGTCGCTAATACTCCAAGAGAAACACGAACCAAGATCGATCAAAAAATTCCTAACCGTATAGACCCGTCAAAAATGAAGGTTCTTGTCTTAGGGAGTACGCTGGCCGAACAAAAAATATATCCAGTCTTAGACGTGTTTTATAGGGAGCCCAAAAGTAATTTGAATGCGATGTTAGCGGTTGCGGAAGGTTCTGCGGAAGGAATAATCTCCATGAAGGCAAAAGATGTCCCTAGAGTTAGTGAGTATATAAGTGGCCTGTTAGAAGGGGCTGAAGACTCATCGATTATTCCCGAGCAAAATATTCAATTGGTTTGCGCTGAAATTTTTGATCCTGGCCAGGATTTCTTATTACCGCTATTAGATATCAACGAGGAGGAAGCTCTTATTTATCTAAAAGGGGTGGCCATTTTTAATGATCAAGTATACACAGGCGAATCCCTGACCCCGGATGAAGGAACGCTTTACCAGTTGATGAGTGGTAAAAAAGGTGAGATGGCTCGAATGACCAAGCAAATTAGTGAAGATCGTGAGCCAAAAATTCTAAACTATATCACTGTTGATGTGATCGATGTGAATAGTCAGATAAACATTGAGGTTAGTGAGGATCAAGCAATCACAGTAAACCTAGACACCAATTTAGAAGTCAGAGCAGTAGAATACCCGAAAGACCAATTAAGTAGCAACAAGGAAATTAAGAAATTGAATGAAGCACTTACGAAAAGCCTTACAGAACAGGCGAATGAGATTATCAAAAAGTTGCAGGAAGCAAATAGTGATCCTCTCGGAATTGGCAGAAGAATGATTGCATTTCATCATGACACTTGGAAAACGATGGATTGGAAAGACATATACCCAACGATTACTTTTAATCCAAAGGTAAAGGTGAAAGTCATTCAACATGGCATTATTGAATAAGTAAAGGAAGATGATTCTATAGATGAAAAGGAAAAAATCATTCAAATTTATATGGATGTATTGGCCGGAAAAAGAAAGCGATTTACCAATGATTTCTTTAGAGGAGAAGAATGAAAGCGTTACTTAGCAACGATAACTCGTTATTTAATTGAAAAAAAGCTTTCTATCACACCAGCTAATATCCCGAAAGAGGTAAGAGCAAGCACCTTATGGAATTATCGCTTACGATCCCCTGTGAAATTGTATAATTGGAAGCAAAAACCAAATGAAAGAAAGGGATTAATCGCTCGATCCATACGACACAAGCCCAAGCTTCTCCTATTTGGAGAAGCTAATTGATTATGGGAATTTAGAAGGTAATATTGAACTAAAACGTGAGAAAATAGATAGTTTTCACTGGTCTCGAACCGTCCCGATGATTTAATCACATTCAAGGTCATCCTTAAACCCAAGAAAGATTAAAAATAGCGACGAAATGAATTCGTCGCTAAAAATCTGGAATAGTTGATAAGATCCATATTTAGATCAGGGGGTTAAGGTTCCTCTTTTATTCATTTGTTTTTCATGGGCTTCTTCTTGTGCTTTGATACGATCGCCTTCGACTTCGTTTGATTTATGAATTTTGGTCTTTAACGGGTTATCTTTTTTAAGATTTAGTCCTGGGCTTTGATCCCTAATTTCAAACGTTGCTCTTGTCTCTATTGGAGCTCCAGGCTGACTGACAAACGGTACTACTCGATAATCCGCTGTCCATTTTTCAGGAGTGACAGTACAACGTACATAGCCTCGATAATCATTGAAAAATTTTATGTGAGGATTTTCTGCTAATATCGCATCAGTGTCTTTCCGCTTTTCTGCCCCGTCACCACCTGAAGTAATAGAAGTTCCAACGAACTCTGATCCCAAAATTTCTGAGCTTGGGTCGTTATAATCTTTTTTAATGTCACCCGCCCAGTTAGCGTGAACGTCTCCGGTCAGGACAACTAAATTTTCCACTTTCTCTTTGATCAAATGGTCTAAAATACGATCACGATTGGCGGCATAACCATCCCATGCATCCATGTTGTACTTAATGCCTTCCCCGGTATCAAAGTCGAGTTGGTTAAAGAAAATTTGTTGTGCTAGCACGTTCCATTTCGCTTCTGAACGACTAAGTCCCTCTAACAACCACTGTTCTTGTGCTTGTCCAAGCAAGGTGCGATTTGGGTCCATCGATTCTGCACTTGGCGGCTTAATGCCGTCTCCATTAGCTTGATCATCACGATATTGGCGGGTATCAAGCACATGAAAATCAATCAAATTTCCATATGAGAATCTGCGATAGAGGTTCATGTCAATTCCATGTGGAATGGAAGCCCTTCTTAAGGGCATGTGTTCATAATAGGCCTGGTATGCATTGGCGCGCCGTTTCAAAAACTCTTCGACAGACTGACCCTTCTCAGGAATTTCATCTGCATAGTTATTTTCTACTTCATGATCATCCCATGTTACGATCCAAGGGAAAGCAGCATGAGCGGCCTGCAGATCTTTATCACTTTTATATTGAGCCAGTCGGTTACGATAGTCTTCAAGAGTAATGATTTCGGGGCCGCTATGTGTTCTAACGTTTCCTGTTTTTGCAATGTATTCGTTTGGTCCATATTCATATATATAATCACCAAGGTGGATGACTAAATCAAGGTTTTCCTCTGCCATATGCTTGTATGCGGTATAGTAACCATGCTCGAATTGCTGGCAGGAGGCGAAGGCAAACGTAAGGTTAGCAAGTTGTTCACCGGGAGGAGGTAGCGTTTTTGTTTTTCCAAGAGGACTAACCTCTTTTCCGGCTATGAATCGGAAATAATACTGTCGATTTGGCTGAAGATTTGTTACTTCGACATGGACAGAATGACCGAGTTCAGGACGGGCAATCTCTGTTCCGGAATCAACAAGTTTATGAAACTTCTCATCTTTAGAGATTTCCCACTGTACAGGAATGTTGTGATAAGGCATTCCTCCACCATTCAACGGTTCAGGGGCTAGCCTTGTCCAAAGGACCACACTATCAGCAAGTGGATCTCCAGATGTAACTCCAAGTGTAAAAGGGTAGTTTGTAAACTGAGGAGCCGCTTCCACTTTAAGACCGTTAAAGTTATTGGCCAGTGTCATGCCTAATGCAATTCCAGCTACCTTGCTCGATTGTGATAAAAAATTCCTTCTGTTCATTGGTCGTCTTAATAATCGCTCAGATTCCGATTTGAACATGTCATCCATTTCTTGAAACGGTTTTTTTCTCAATTAAATGCTCCTTTCAATAGTGTGATTCATCGAACAACTCTAATATAAAAAAACAATATAAAAGAAGAATGAAGCTCTAGTTAAAGGTAATTGAAGATTTAAAGAATCATGTTAACAAAGCCTAATACTTTTGTAGGGGTGAATTTTGAATATTTTCCTTTTAACCGGAAAAGTCTTACTATAAATTAGATATCTACCTTAAAATTGGAATTTATCTGGCTGATTAGTCCGGCTATGTATAAAATTCGTTCTTTACAAACTGTAAAGTCCGGGTTAACAAAAGCAATAAAAATATAAAGGAGATAAAGAAACAAATGAAACCGGTCAGTTCCCTTTTGTTTCTTTTAGGGATTAGAATTAAAATTATTAAGAAAAGACTAAGTGGCCACCGCGACCTTTTGTTTTCTTTTATAAACCACTTTTGATAACAGAACACTGCACTCATATAAAAACAACAACGGAATAATGACGAGGATATCCGAAATGAAGTCAGGTGGGGTGATGAGAACCGCCGTTACAATTAAGGCGAAATAAGCATATTTTCTAATTTTTTGTAACCGGTAAGGGTTTAACACACCAAGACTCGTTAAAAACATAATAATGACAGGAAGTTCAAATAAAATACCGAACGGAAGGGTCATATGAAGCATAAACTTAAAGTATTTTTCAGTCGTGAAGAAGGTTGTAAACATGCCTTCAGATAAAGAGATAAGGAATTGAAATACGATTGGAAAGATCACAAAATAACCAAATGATATTCCGACAACAAATAAAATAAATAGGGCTGGAATGTAAGCTAACGTTACATGTTGCTCTTTCTCTTTTAATGCCGGTCGAACGAATAACCAGAGTTGATGGGCAGCGATCGGAATCGTCCCTGCAATAGCTATAATACTTGCTAACATCAGGTAAACCCATAAGATGTCACTTGGCCCTAAGACGGCTAGTTTCATTGGTAAGTCTTTAATTAACCAGTAATAGATGTCTTGTACAAAAATAAAAGTTAGTGTTAACAGGAGTAGGAATGATCCCATTGAAATCATGAGTCTTTTCCGTAATTCTCCTAAATGTTCAACAAGCTCAATATTTTTATCTTCCATTTACATCACCTCATTAAGAAGACAGAAGATGTAAGTAAGAAAAAAACTAAATCTTCTGTCTTCTGGTTAAACCTAACTAGAGTGTTTTTTCATCCTTTTGTGTTGAACTTTCTTTGTTGGACTCTTTGGAATTTTCATCCGAAACCAATTCACGTGTTGATTTTTTGAACTCTCTCAACGTAGAACCAAATGCTCGGCCAATTTCTGGTAACTTCGATGGCCCAAAGATAATTAACGCGATGACAAGGACAATGATTAAACCTGGAATCCCTATGTTTTGTAGCAAGAAACGGCACCTCCTTCTATTTTAGATCCTGAGGACCCTGGAATTGTAATAATTAAACAGTTTATAATCAGGCGGATGCCCACAAAGATGACATTTATTTTTTCCATTTGCTTTATCCTCGTTAGAAATAGGAAGAACATGTGGAAGATAAATCAGCTTTAAACCTTTCTTAACATGTTTTGTACAAACAATAACCATGTGATTATGTCTCCCGTACTTGATAAACTTTCTTGATTTCTATCAAGTTTTGTTTCGAGCACTTATATCGTTTTTAGCAAATTATTTTTTGAAGTGGCCACCTTGTACCGCGACAAGAGAAGACCGACCAAAGTCATATCCAGGATATTGATTCCATGTGTCTGGATGTTGGACATCCAAGAACAATGTCTTTTCATCCGGTGTTAACCAGGGACCCGTCACTTCACTTCCCTGAGGGCCCGATGCAAACTGGAACGGTGTCCCGTAGTTCTTTCCGTCTGTTGGTATCATAAAAACTCCGCAGTTTTTATAAGCAGCATAAACATTATCTTCTGTAGCACCAAAGTCTTCCACTACCCATAAGTTGCCCTTGCTATCAAAATGAAGATTATCAGGGCATGTAATCCCGCTTTCACCTCCGCCGGCAACGAACACCTGAAATGTAAACTTTTCACTTCCGTGGTCCCCTTCAGCTGGTTCAAAACGAATGATTTGTCCATAAAAATTTCCATGATTGGAATTGTTGGTTAATGATAAAAATACGCTACCGTCAATCGGATGGATCTCTACGTCTTCCGGACGATCTAGTGGGGTGGCACCAACTGCACGAGCAGCTTCACGGGCATACGTTAACACATCAGCTTGTCCAGAGAAGAATTTTTCACCGCTAGCTTCATAGTTTTGCAGTTTTTCATTCGATTCATAGTCCAGTGCGATCCATTCTTGGTTCCCGAGATTCGCAACATATAACGTTCCGCTTTCTAGCAGATTAAAATTCATTTCACGGTTCGTCGGATTGTATTTCTTATCACTTATGAATTTAAAGAAAAACTCGTCGCGCTTATCGTCACCCATATAAATAACAACTCTGCCGTCTTTCGTTGTTCCCATCGCTGCGTTCTCGTGAGCAAAGCGGCCCAGTGCCGTATGTTTGCATACTGGTCGATCAAGATTAAATGGGTCTACCTCAACGATCCATCCATAATGCTCGTCCGTGAAGTTCGGCCATCCGTAATCGTCGCCGTAGAACGTGTTTTCTTCACATGATAGTGCCGTGTTCCAAAGCGTCAGCCCACCGCTGCAGTTTCCAAGTGTTCCTTCAACTGTTGTTGCCCCTTTCACAGCTTTACTTCCTGAGGCAGGTCCAGTTAGCTTAATCGAAGTTGTACCGTCTACACGGCGGTTAAATTTGTCGTCCTTTACAAGCTTCCATTCACCGCTTTCTTTTTTAACATGAATGACAGAGCCACCAACAGCTTCTTTTTCCATTTTTAAAAGCTGAGGATAGCTGCCAAGCTTCGATTTTTCAAAATTATCCGGGTTGATCCCAAGCATTTTCATATAATTTTCTGGCTCTGGAAATTCATGATTGACCCAGATCAAACCCTCTTCTGAGTTATTTCCGCCTTCTAAGCTATCGATAGGGAAGTACACAGTAAGGTCAGCGGCATCCCCAAATTTTTCACCTTTAGAGTTAATCACATTTCCATAGGATGCAACGATGTTATAGCTATATCCTTTGGCAAGGACTAGATCGTTTTCCCACGTACGATCTATAGGTATAAAAGGTGCTGTTAGAGATTTCCCTTTTCCTTTTCCTTTTGGATCTCCATCCATCAAATGGTTAGCTGTCATGGCATTTGCTTGATTTGTTAAGGTGTTCAGGCCTGAGGAAGCAGCGACCAATGCAGCAGTACTGCTTCCCATATACGTTAAAAATTGACGCCTTTTCATTGTTTTTCTCTCCCACCTTTAATTTTGGACTAATCATTCTTTAAAAAACTTAAAAAGCTATATCTGTTTTCGTCTATCAACCCAACCGAAGTTGATACTTTTAGTTTAAAGGATCATTTTTAACCTTATTTTAAGAGAATGTTAAGAGTGATCTATTGATCAAAACCAAGTCTTTAGATGCACGACTTTTCTATATTTTCCCATTTTTATATAAAAGTAGGTCGATGCAACATCAAGGCAAATCATTGGATTCATTTGTTATTCCATCTCTTTTTTTTCTATTTCCTTTAGCCACAAGTCCCTTATTCAATCCAATAGTGTCATAGCTTGGCTTGTTATACGAGATAACCTGATTTATCTGTGAAAATTACCGCTAAGATAATGGAAATGAAGAATTTGATTAGGCATTGCCTGTATGTATTGGTTGGAAAAAGAAACGGTCAGACGGCAGTTATCCCATCGTGAACGCACCTACGATGTTTAGGTTGTAAATAGGATATAAAGGTTTGATTAATTATCAGTAACTAATATTGAGATTGATAATTCCTTCTTTAGTATGGAAGGAGAACAACACCTTTAGGAGGCATGAGAGACTATGAAAAGTTGGTTATTGAAGTCGATCTTTGTTTTTTCAGCATTATTATTTCCATTCACGACTGTATCTGCGGCTGTTTCCGACTCACCCGATGAAACATCATCTGTACAACCACTATCAAAAGCACACGCGCATAATGATTATTGGCATGACCGTCCTCTATTAGATGCCTTGGAGAATGGCTTTACCAGTGTAGAAGCAGATGTCTGGCTTCAAGATGGAGATCTTTTTGTCGCTCATGATCGAGAGGAGATCGAATCTGGTCGTACGTTGAAATCTCTTTATTTGAACCCCTTAGCGGAAATCACCAAGAATAACAAAGGACCAGTCTTTGCAGAATATGATCAAGATTTTCTCCTGTGGATTGATATTAAGTCGGAGGATGAAGCTACATACCGTGAATTGCATGAACAGCTTCGCAACTATCAAAATATGCTTACAAAATTTGTACCATCTGGTGTAAAACGTGGATCCGTAACAGTGATCGTTTCTGGAAACCGTCCACGTGACTTAATGGAAAGTCAAACTGTCCGTTATGCCACCTATGATGGACGCATGAGTGATCTAGGTTCTGATGCTTCAAATGAGTTTATTTCTGTAATTAGTGACAATTGGAATAACCACTTTTCTTGGAATGGAGAAGGGGAGATGCCAAAAGCTGAACAGGAGAAGCTGCACAGGATTGTTTCTACTGCACATGAAAATGGACGGATCGTTCGATTCTGGGCTACACCGGACAGTCGGTCTGAAGAGAGAAAAGCAGTTTGGCAGGAACTGTTAAATGCTGGTGTCGACTTAATAAACAGTGATGATCTTTCAGGCTTGCAGAAATTCCTTAAGAAAAATGACGAAAATCCGACTGAACCTCACCTCAATTGGTAAAACGGTAGCTAATATACCACCTTTCTGTTTCAATTAAAGTTCTCGTATAAAAGAGCAACTTCATTAGAGGTAAGAAGCTTTAAAATCCTAATCAATAGGCTTTTATTCAATATAGGGTCACTTTTTTAAAATAACGAAAGCCCAGTATCCCTTGATTTAGTAAGGGGATTGGGCTTTTTAAATGCTTTGTGTCTGCCGTTTCATGATGGTAATGACTTGATTGATGGAAGAGAAAGTTGTGGCGCATTTGACTGAAGCGATTCAAGGGGAAACCAAAAATAAACAATAAAAGTTGTATATTTTGACTACTTTGTAAATCTTTTTATTACATAAGCTCGAGCTGGCATTTCTGATTTAATCTCTACTAAGTGCTTGTATGTCAGTTGGTGGTTACTTACTTACTGTTAGTCTCTGCTTTAGGTACTTTTTTACACGACAATAATCACTTCAGGATAGTAACAATGTTAACTAATTTATTCGGTTATTTATTACTATTAGTAGGAATAGTCTATGCTTTAGCAAATGTTTTTTTAGACGAAAAATTTTGTTAATTGCGGTACTAGCTGCAGCTGTTGAAGTTTATAATAGAAGGTATGTTAAAAGCCAACAAAAAGTTACAAAGAAGGTAAGTAATAAAAGAACATGAGTGATTGTTTAAAAGTGCGGGCAAGTCTTAGAAAAAGATTTCAGTTTAACTACGTATACAATCTTTTTTTGCATGAAAAACTACAGCACCCTCACCATAAACAATGTGGGAAATCTAATTCTCCATATGATGGTGTTAGCTTTTCAATATAAAGGAAGAGAAATGACTATCAAAATCGCTAAGAATACTTTATAGGATTACCTACGGCTTAATGGGAAATTCTAATGTTAGTGAAACTTTTTAAATTCCATTTTAGTTTCAGAAAGGGGAGAAAGTGGATGGAGTCACTATGGCTAGAGTATGCTTGGGCATTGTTAATTCTAATCGGATTAGAAGGATTGTTATCAGCTGATAACGCTCTTGTACTAGCAGTTATCGCCAAACATTTACCCGAAGATGAGAAAAGAAAAGCTATAAATTACGGAATCATTATGGCCTTTGTTTTTCGATTTGGAGCTCTTTTTGCCATTTCGTTTATCGCAAACGTCTGGCAGATCCAGGCGATAGGAGCAGCATATCTTCTTTACTTAGGGTTAAAGCATGTTATTCAGGCGCGTCTCGGGAAAAAGAATGAGAATATTCATAAGGACGAGGAAAAGGAAGCTGCAGGAAAAGGCTTCTGGCCGACAGTAGGGAAGATTGCGCTGGCTGACCTCGCCTTTGCAATTGATTCGATACTCGCTGCAGTTGCGATTGCCCTTGGTCTTCCAGAATCACCTCTCGGCGATTTCGGCGGTATGGACGGCGGGCAGTTTATTGTCGTTCTTCTCGGCGGTATTGCGGGCCTTATCTTGATTAAGTTTGCAGCCACCTGGTTTGTGCAACTTCTTACAAAACGTCCTGCTTTGGAAACCACAGCATATGCCATTGTTGCTTGGGTCGGTGTCAAACTTGCTGTCATTACTCTTGCCCATGAGGATATTGCGGTCATAGATCATGATTTCCCCCACAGTCCAGCTTGGACTTTGATATTCTATGGCGTCTTAGTCGGTATTGCCCTAATCGGCTGGTTTGCACCGGCAAAAAAGCCATCTCAGATTTCAGATAAATCCTAAACGGGAATAGATTCATCTAATCTTCCTCTCTCAGCAGTAGAAATCGTTTAGCGTTTTATATAATGAAACTGTACCAAATTAATTTAACAAGTACTTTTCCTTCAACTAAAGGTGGATGGTTCGTACAATAAAAAATAGAAGTGAAATATTGATTCTTATATATTAAGATCTTCCACGTTAAGAAATTCTTTCAGAGATTTGCCAATAGCAATAGAAGTAACTTATACAAACAGCACTCCCCGACTTTAAAGTATCGGGGAGTGTATTATTTATATTTAATCAAGGGGGAAGGAGCTCAGGGAAGCTTCTTGATTCACAGATTAACATAAGCTTTATGAAATCCGGATATTATGGGAGGAATTTGACAAATGAGATGTGATGAAAGCGCATCTTCTATCGAATTACAATTTATGATTGTAGCCGATGAGTCTTGTCTTAGTTGAGGGGATTTTTTGTTTTTTCAACGCTTCTGAAGGGATGGTACATTTTCCAATGAGCTCTTTATATTTAAAATGAGTTCAGCTGAAAGAACTTATGAATGGAAGTGATGATGGACCGAGCCAAAAAGTAACGCCTCGGGTACTCAAGACATAAAAATAGTGGTATTATCCCCGCTTTCGGTCAGTCCGTAGGTTCCTGGCTATTTCTTCACGAGGAGTCGATGACGGGTTGAAGAGAATCATGACAGAAGGAAAGCAGCCTTGAGATTTGCTCTTTTATTGGTTATTTTTCCTTTTGCCTTCCGAAGCGCAAACCTTCGCAAGCTGTCTAAGGTTCGAAAAGGGTAGGACACCCGAACCTTCCCTTTTATCACCTAAGACAGCGCTCAGACGTTCAATGGGCGCAAAAACTTTTTTCCTACGAGCGCTTCACAACTTAAAAATCTTCCTCCACTTATCCCTTGTCCCCCTGAAGATGCTTGCTTTTCGTTCTCCATGTCAAAAGGGAAAAAAATCTCCCTTTTTGGGGGACACACTGACTTCTTCAGTCAAAAGGAAAAACACAACTTAGGCGCTTAGTATGATTATGTTAGTAGCTATAGTTAGTTGATCTTACGTAGTTTCTGTAACATTCATCAAACCCATTTATTTCTAATTTGTTATTGCTACACTATGTTTATAAGTCTACTAGCATTAAAGAAGGAGCAACTATGATTATAAAAGGTAGTATACTCATATCTCTAGGTCCGTTTATTTTGTTAACCTTACTAGATTGATTATTTGTCCAATTTCTCTCATTATAAAATTCAAAATCTGACTCGACTTCACAACCCCTTTTATTTATTAATTCTATCTCTTACCCTTCCTTTTCCACTTTTCACAATCAAATTGAGTGAAGTCTATGGTGTCTTACTTTTCGTTCTGGCACTTTTGTGAGATAAATCATTCTTACCTTTTTAAGAAGTCTACCAGTAGACTTTCTTATTCAGCTCTTGATTAACCGCTCTCAAAACCACTGAAGGCACTAGATGAGATAGGAAACATTGGACAGAGAATGACTACCTTTACAGTGCTGACAATAACGCATCAGCACTGTAAAAGTAGCCGTCCACTTTACTGAAGTATACGGAGACCGTCTTAGGGGTCCACCGTATCACCCGATTTGAACGCTTGAATTCCTTCAACAGCTCGCTTTCTACACATCAAACCAGTCCAATGTGCGTCGTCTGCGTGCTGCTACCGGTACCGTAGTACGCCTGGTTACCTTGCCGAACCGTTAGGGCCGTTCTCGCCATAGCTTCTCACCACAGAAACCGGGAACTGCGTTTAGCCTGAGAACGCTGAATTTTCTGCATCGGCTTCAGCTCACCTGGCAAGTTTAGTTTTGAAACGTGTGGTAGGCCTTCCACGTTCTGAACATCGGCTAAATAAGGCATTAAGAAAGACACCTCTTGCATCGTTATTTTTCAACAGATGAAGAAGCCGGTGCTCGATATGAAGTTAGCAGTGCCATGTGCCCTTCCTCAAAATCGTTTAGCCAATCACAATGTCACTTTCATTACGCTCGATAATACGAGCGCCTTTCTTCGCGACAACATTACCACCACTTGTTGAAAAGCAATTCTGTGCGATCACAGCATTCATCGCAGCAGAAACCGCTACCGGGTTAACAGGTTCAATCGGATCACTCAGCGTGATAGAGAACGGTTTGTTGAACTCGGTGTTGAATTGAAGCTCAAGAGTTTTAGCCATTAAGGATTACCTCCTTTCTAGTAGAATAGGTTTTCAATTACGCTTGAAGATCAGATGAATCATTGCGTTCAACTGCGAACAGTGTGTGCTGCTGAAGTGGTGCTAATGCCTGTGCAACTGTGAAAATCGAATCTGTTATTGCGGATGGCTTGATGTTGTTGAAGTTCTTGTTGCGGAAGAGTGTCTTACCGTAGAACCATACGAAGCTGGGTTTCCATTAGGGATGCTGTTGCCATGTGAATCACCTCCTTTCATCCTATATATCGATTTGAAAGTGGGAAAAGGGGCATTGCGGTGAAAATTTTTTAGGTGGTTTTAAAATCACGAGAACCGTCCGAGACTGGTGAAAAAGTCCACCTTTTTTACAACGAAAAATGATAAAAAAAACGAGCCTCTAGAATCGCTTCTAAGCCTCGTTTGCTATACGGCGAGACATTTTAGTCCCCCTTAAAAAGCTTATTTTTTGAAAGTGACTACTTTTTCACTGGTCTCGAACCGTCCCAAAAGATCTATATAACAAAATAATCATAGTTGTGAGAGGAACCAACATATAGGAAGGTGAAGATGTTGGATGATAGGAGAAAATCTTAGGAAACATCGACTGAAAAAAGGGATTACATTAACCGAATTAGCTCAGCGGTCGAAAGTCTCTAAATCTTATTTAAATAGTCTTGAAAGAAATATTAAAAATAATCCATCAATCAACCTGGTTAAACGGCTCGCAAATGAATTAGGTACGGATATTTATCAAATTATTGGTGAAGAAAAAAATAGTGAAAACCCAATCAATGAGAGAGAAGAATGGAGAAGTTTCATTAAAAATGTGAGAGATGCTGGGATTGAAAATGGGGAGTTGAGTGAATATAAAGAGTTGATTGACTATATAAAATGGAAGAATAGAAAAGTTGGGGGGTAATGGATTGAATTTTTATAGAGAGTCTAGAGTTTATTAATTAAACGTTTGATTAAGCAATAGTAGCTAAAGCGCATTAAAAAGTCTTTCTCTTTCTGAGAAAGACTTTTTAAATGTTTTATTTGAGTTAGATGGCCAAAATAAACCGCTTAATCCATCTACTACCTATTACTCGTAAACCTAACCCACAATAGACCTGGTAATTAAAAATAACACGGATGGAACAAGTAAACATCCTAGCCCTGTATAAAAGGTAGCGGTCATAGCTCCATAAGGCACGAGCTTAGGATCAGTTGCTGCTAATCCTCCGGCGACACCGCTTGTGGTACCCATGAGTCCCCCGTATACGATCGCAGAACGTGGGTTATTTAAACCAATATACTTGGCGATAAATGGTGTTCCAATCATGGTAAGGATCGATTTAACAAGACCTGCTGCAATGCTAAGAGTAATCACTTCTGAGCTTGCTCCTAGAGCGGTACCTGTGACTGGACCAACTATGTATGTTGCTGCACCTGCTCCAATGGTAGTTAAGCTGACGGCATCTGTGTAACCAAATGCATAGGCGATGACTACCCCGACTATAAATGAAACGATAACCCCAAGGAAGAGAGCTAATACACCGCTTAAACCCGCTTTCTTAATTTCATCGAAGCTTGCACCGAATGCTGTGGCTACAATGGCAAAGTCACGAAGCATTCCACCACCCATTAGCCCGATGCCAGCGAAGATCCCGACGTCTGAAAGTCCTTGTTCTCCGCCTGTCGTTACCCCTCCGATATAGGCAAGCACAAGACCAACGATTATAGCGACTGCTGATCCATGAAGTCGTCCTCTAGTTAGTTTATCGGAGATGAAATAGGAAATGTACATTGCGGCACCAATGACAGCAAACGAAACAATTAAGCCGTTATCTTTAAAAACGTTACTTAATATTTCGAACATGATTGTCTCCTCCAATCACCTTAGCTTCGTTGGCTTCATATTTCTTTTTCCCAATATTACTGAGTAAAGGTACCATGGCCCAACTGACTGCAACGGCGACAATCCCTGCCAAAATTGCCACAGGTCCGCCATCGATAGCAGCGACGACATTTTGTTTAGCAGCCATTGCAATAACAATTGGTATATACATGGCGCTCCAGAAAGCAATTCCTGCCTCAAAATTAATAGTCAATTTGTTTTTCTTTTTCATGTAATCCACTGTCAGAACAAGGATGATCATAGCAATTCCAACACCACCAACATTCGCATCTACACCTACAAGGACGCCTAGTAAGTCCCCAATGAACGCACCAGCCAATAAGCAAACTGCCAACAAGGCAACACCATAAACAACCAAATTTATTCCACCTTTCTTTTATATTCCAACCATGAATGAAGAGCATCTCATCAAGAAGCATGGCAAAGAGGGACCGTCAAACATTGACTTTATTGGTAGTGTTCAGCGGGTATGGTGAATACGTAATCACTCCTCTCAGGAAAGAAAGCGTTTCCAAAATATTAGACGTCAATCAACTGTCGACCGTATCACTCATTATAAGTGGACGAATTGGAAATATCAAATACTTTCTGAATTATCTAAATTAATTGAAATATAAACTTATTCACGTTATAATTTAATCGACAGTCGACAAGAAACATTTCTACAAAGGGGGACGACATCTTGAGTTCGATCGATTTAAGTAGAAACGCACTTTCCAATCATATTGCAGAACACATTACAAATCAGATTATTACCGGCGAGCTTCAGCCGGGTGAAAAGTTGATTGAAAATACATATGCTGAAGAATACGGGACGAGTAGGGCACCTATTCGAGAAGCTATTTTTTTATTAACAATTGAAGGACTCGTTGAACGAATTCCAAGAAAAGGTGCAGTCGTTAAAGGCTATACGGAAAGTGAAATCTATGACTTGTTAGAAATTCGAATCATGCTTGAGTCACTGGCAATGAAACGGATCGCGGAAAATGGAGTGAATGGAGAGCTGGTAGAAGAGATGGAGAAGCTCCTCGAGCAAATGCATGAAGAAGATGACATTAACCATTACACCGAGATGAATCATTCGTTTCATATGTGTATTGTAGACATGAGTCATAGCGATGTAATTAAGAACATGTACACACGTTTGAAAATGCCTCTTTTAAGAATTCAGAGTCTTTCTTTTGCGAAAGAAGGGAATATCGGGAAATCAATTAAAGAGCATCACGTTATTGTGAAACTCTTGAAAGAAAGCAACGTGGTAGAGGCAGGGGAAATACTCCATCAACATAATCAAGATGTTATTGCTAGTATAAGGAATCGGTTGTTTCAAGAGAAAGGGATAAAACCACTAGATAATTAACGTTTAGGGGTTTCCCCCTTCCACATCCACTTTGGTCGACAAACGACTAAAAAGGAGGAGATCGATTGTGAGCGTTGCGTTTCTATGCCCAGGGCAGGGATCACAACAACCAGGAATGCTCCACGATTTACGAGATAACCAGGCAGTGAAGGAAACGTTTGAAGAAGCGAGGGACACCTTAAATGAAAGCGTTATCTTACTGGATTCTGAAGAAAAATTAAAATCCACTAGAGCTGTTCAACTTAGTTTATTAATAGGGGGTGTTGCATCCGGTAGACTTTTCGAAACAGAAGGAGCACTCCCTGACATGGTAGCTGGTCATTCAGTAGGGGCTTTTACTGCTGCGGTACTAGCGGGTGTGATTAGTTTTCGTGATGCCATTTCGGTTGTGAAAGAGCGTGGGGAATTGATGGAGAAAGCTTATCCTCACGATTATGGAATGGGGGTTGTTGTCGGTCTAACGAAGTCTAAGCTGGAAGAGATTCTTTTAAGAGTTTCAGATCATCCTGTTTACCTTGCAAACCTGAATTCACCTGATCAGATCACCATTTCAGGATCGAGGACAGGGATACAACTGGTGTTGGAAATGGCAGCAGCTGATGGGGCAAGAAAAGCTGAGTTCTTGAATGTCAGTGTTCCCTCGCATTGTCCATTGCTAGATCCTGTGGCCGATTGTCTGTATGAAAGAATGAAGGAGCTGGCGTTTTGTTCACCAATTATTCCTTATGCAGGCATTCGAAACGCTCGTGCTCTTCGTGATCCAGAGAGTATAAAGAAAGATCTGGCCTTTAGCGTGTCCAATCCTGTTCGTTGGCATGAGGTAATGACATTGTATTATGAGCTTGGTGTCAGATTATTCATAGAATTGCCCCCTGGTCGTGTGTTAAGTGATTTCGCGGATAGGGCGTTTCCAGATGCACGCTCTTTAGCTGTTTCTGAAAGTGGTATGAAAACAGCTCGAATTCTAATGGAACGTTACCGGAAGTAGACAAAAAATGATTGGAAGGAAGTGTTGTAATGCTTGGAGTACAATCAAAGAAATCATGGAAAACCAGACGAGATGCAAAGGCTAAACGTATTGAAAATGTAGGAGGGTTCGTTTCAGGAAAGGTGATTCCAACCGATAAAATAGTGGAAGCACTAGAAGGACTAATAGCGCCTGGAGATCGGGTGGTCCTAGAGGGAAACAATCAAAAGCAGGCTTCTTTCCTTTCGGCTGCCCTGAGTGAAGTGAATTCTGAAAAGGTTAGCAACCTCCATATGATTATGTCGAGTATTTCGCGTCCGGAGCATCTTGATATTTTTGAAAAAGGTATTGCGCAAAAGATTGATTTCTCTTATGCAGGTCCGCAAAGCTTACGGATGGCACAAATGCTTGAAGATGGAAAAATCACTATGGGTGACATCCATACGTATCTGGAATTATACAGTCGTCTATTCGTAGATTTAATTCCTTCAATTGCGTTAGTGGCAGCTGAGAAGGCAGATGAAGAGGGGAATCTCTATACAGGTCCGAATACGGAAGAAACCCCAACTCTAGTCGAAGCGGCAGCTTTTCGGGATGGGATCGTCATTGCTCAGGTTAATGAAGTGACGGATGATCTACCACGGGTGGATATACCGGGTTCATGGGTGGATTTTGTTGTAGTAGCTGACAAGCCTTTTCAGCTTGAGCCGCTTTTCACAAGAGATCCTCGTCATATTTCTGAGCTCCAAATTCTTATGGCGATGATGACGATAAGAGGTGTATACGAACGGCATCAGGTTCAATCACTCAATCATGGGATTGGCTATAACACAGCAGCGATTGAGCTATTATTGCCAACGTATGGTGATTCGCTTGGCTTAAAGGGAAAGATCTGCAAGCACTGGGCATTGAATCCACATCCAACGATGATTCCAGCCATTGAGAGCGGTTGGGTAGATAGTATTCATTGTTTCGGTGGAGAAGTTGGAATGGAAAAGTACATAGCAGCGCGTCCTGACGTCTTTTTTACGGGAAAAGATGGAAGCTTACGCTCGAATCGCACCCTTTCTCAGCTTGCTGGTCAATATGCAGTGGATCTCTTTGTTGGTTCCACTCTACAGATCGATCCTTTAGGAAATTCCTCAACGGTCACATCTGGAAGGCTCGCTGGATTCGGAGGTGCACCGAATATGGGACACGACCCAAGAGGAAGAAGGCATTCGACTCCGGCATGGTTAAATATGATGACGGAAGATGACCCTCTTGCAAGAGGTAAAAAGCTTGTCGTTCAAGTTGTGGAAACCTTCCAGTCTAGTAACACTCCTGTATTCATTGAATCGCTCGATGCAATTGATGTGGGGAGAGAGGCCGAGCTAGCGACCACACCTGTCATGATTTATGGAGACGACGTTACCCATATCGTTACAGAAGAAGGCATTGCTTATTTGTATAAAGCGCGAAGCATGGAGGAGAGAAAAGAAGCGATTGCTGCTATTGCCGGTGTCACATCTGTTGGCTTAAGTCACAGCACTAAACGAACGGATAAGCTAAGAAAAGAGGGACTGATTGCTTTACCACAGGATCTTAAGATCCGCAGGACCGATGCAAAACGCTCCTTGCTTGCTGCTAAAAGTGTAGAAGAGCTTGTTGAATGGTCCGATGGCTTATATGAACCACCACAAAAGTTTCGAAACTGGTAAGGGAGGAGCTTAAGATGGACGATAAGACAATCGCTAATGTTGCTGTTGAATCTCTAATAGAGGAAGCAGAACTCACGCCGAAGCCAGGGCTTGTCGACAGACTTGATAATGGGGCACATGACGATCTGGATCTTCCTTTAATGATTAAATCAGCTACATCCTTAAGAGGTACTTTCCGGGAGATGGCTCGTGTCACTCATTTACAGGACCCAACTCAATCGATGAGAGAAGAAATTGCCAAAATAGGTCGCCAAGGTGAGCTCGTGATGTTACAGGCTACTAATGGTACGAATACGCATAAAGGGGCCATTTGGGCTCTGGGTCTCCTAGTAGCGAGCACCTCTGCTCTAGGACAGGATGCAACTGATCGAGGGATGGCTGCTACTGCGGGTAAGATTGCTCGTTTTTCAGATCGACATGCACCAGGAGGGAATTCAAATGGTAATCGTGTTATGAAAAAGTATGGTGTGCCCGGTGCGAGAGGTGAAGCCGAGCAGGGCTTTCCTCACGTAGTTAACATTGGATTACCTGTTTTAAGGAAGGGACGTGAGCAGGGCGTATCTGAAACCCATGCAAGATTGAACGCATTAATCGCACTCATTGCTTCTCTTGATGATACGTGTATTCTTCACCGTGGAGGAGCTAAAGCCTTATTGGATGCTAAGAAGAAAGCGGGAATCATTGTAAAACATGGTGGTGTGTCCACGAAAAATGGATGGAGAAGCTTACAGAAACTGAATCAATCCTTGCTAGGATATAATGCGTCACCTGGAGGAAGCGCGGATTTGTTAGCGGCAACGTTGTTTTTAGACAAAGTGGAACAGTTAAATAGGAAGAAGTCAGGTATGAGAAGCATGATACCCACTTATTAAAAAGCTGGAGGTGCAAGAATGGAAACGTTAATCTTTGAATTTCCTGCTAGTCAAACACTCAGCCATCGCGCGCATGTTGGAGTCGTTGGATCAGGTGACCTCGAAATTTTATTTGATCCATCTATTGATGCTAAGACAACTGTGAGTATTCGTACAGGTTCAACCGGATTTCAGGAAACATGGGAAAAGGTACTGGGACGCTTTTTTAGTCAAAATGATGTAGCTGCTACGATCAAAATCAATGATTTCGGTGCCACACCAGGGGTCGTATCTATGAGGTTAGCTCAAGCATTGGAGGTGAGTCAGAATGGCAGTCAAGATACTGAAGCAAAGCTTCGTTGAGTTAAATGCAAGAGGTCGGGCTGAGACTATTCTTGATGATGGCACGTTTAGAGAACTGCTTAGTCCTTTCGATGGGATTGAATCCCCTCACCTTGAGAAGCAGGGGATTGTCCCGCAGTGTGATGATGGTGTCATTGTTGGGCGCGGGACTATTGCGGGTGAGCCGGCTGTAGTTGTATCGATTGAAGGAAATTTCCAGGGCGGTGGAATCGGTGAGGTATCAGGAGCGAAAATTGCCGCTGCTTTTGAGTTAGCGCTTCGTGATAATAAACAGGGGATTCGTGTGCGTCCGGTTCTCTTGTTTGATACGGGCGGCGTACGTCTGCAGGAAGCGAATTATGGATTGTTGTCTATTTCCGAAATTGGGTCGGCTATTGTGGCGCTGAGACAATATGTCCCGGTTGTTGGCGTTATTCCTGGAAAAATCGGTTCCTTCGGAGGGATGTCTATTACAGCTGGATTGTGTCATACATTAATTATGACGCGGGAAGCGCGGATTGGGTTAAATGGACCTGAGGTTATCGAGCAAGAGGCAGGCATCGAAGAGATTGACTCAGCTGATCGACAGTTAATCTGGGGAATGATTGGCGGGGAACAGCGGGTCGAGTCAGGTCTAGCGGATCATTTAGTGGAAGACGATATTTCGACTATAAAAGAGCATGTCCATCTAGCTTTCTCAAAAGAAGAGAAAGAAATGCCACGAAGTGCTAAGATTGAGCTATTTGAACGGTTTCTAAACTCTTTTGATCCTCAACAATCAGTTGGTCCAGCGGATGTTAGAAAGAGGTGGAATGAGAAGAGTTTTGAGTCAAGGGCGGTTAAGGAAAAAGGAAACCTTACTACCAGTAGAGGTCATATATGGTTTAAAGCCTTAACAGATGCTACGGACACTTCAAGTCAAGCCGAGGTTCCGTCTGTACTGTGCAAAGATCATGAGTTAAACGGAAAGATGGTTCGTTTTATTTCAGTCGTGCCGAATGAAAATGGACGATTCCCTAGAGCCAGAAAAGGCGAAGTAGGAATCGAGGAAGGGTGGACTATTGCCAGATACATTCATGAGGCGATTGAGGAGGATACTGGAGGTGAACCACGAGCGATTGTTGCGGTTATCGATGTACCCAGTCAAGCCTATGGTTATAAGGAAGAGCTTCTTGGGCTTCACCAATCCTGTGCAGCAGCTGTTAATGCCTATGCTACTGCTCGAAATTTGGGGCATCCTGTTGTAAGCTTTATCGTTGGGAATGCCATTTCCGGAGCTTTTCTATCACACGGCATGCAAGCGAATCGATTAGTTACACTTAATGATGAAGGTGTAAACGTCCATGTGATGTCGAAGCAATCAGCGGCACGTATCACGAGACGTTCCATTAGTGAACTGGAAGAAGCGACAAAGAAGGTTCCTTCTATGGCTTATGACATTCGTTCATTCTCAACATTAGGTGCTCTTCATGACTTAATTGATGGGGTGAACGCTGATCATCCTGGAGAAGAAGATATTGCTCTAGTCAAAGACAGGCTCGAACAGGCGATCATCGATGCAAGACTTGGACCAAATGATTTAAGTAATCGTCTAACTTCATCGGAAGCGATCAGTGGTGGACGAAAGGCTTCTATTGAAGTAAGGGAAAAGATGAAGGAACAATGGTAATCGTACTACCTCATGATTTATTACGAATCAGTAGTGTTAATGATTTATTAGAGGAAGAAGGCCCGGCATGGGTAAGTGATTTTTTGCTTCGCGCTCCTTTTGTAGTCGTAAGAAGAGCACTCATTAATGAGGGGCTAATCCCAGTTGGCATTAGGGGGGAAGCACGTAATCAGCGACATGCTTCCTTACTTGCAGAACAAAAGATACTGGAACGGATCACGCCAGAACAACTTGCTCAGGGAATTGGTTGGAAGAAGTATAGTAGGTTTAGAGAATTACCTGCTCTTCAATCACTTGATTTAGTAGAGGGTTTATTTGCTTCCTATAACCTTTCATGGGGACCGACCGGTAGTGTTGGATTTGAGCTTGCAAGCGGAGTAGCGACAGCAAGTAAGTCTAGTGATTTGGATATTGTCATTAGGGAACCAGAGGGATTATCCAAAGCGATTAGTAAAGAATTAACAACTGAGTTAAAGAAGGCACCCTGTCACATTGATGTTCAAGTTGAAACAAGGTATGGAGCGGTTGCTTTATTGGAAGTAGCAAGTGGAGGGTCTACTATTTTAATTAAGAGGGATAAAGGACCGGAATTGATTGAGAATGTGTTTTAGAGTTGGAATAGCGATGCATTTATAGAGCGATTAATAAAACAAACTCACCAGGATACCATGGGTGAGTTTGTTTTGTAATTTAATTGTAGATCGACTTTAAGCTCTTAATAAAACACAGGTTTTCTCTTCTCAAGAAATGCATTTATTCCTTCATTTCCACTCTTGTAACGGTTCGCCGCGAAATTGATAATGATTCATCCTTTAGCTGTTGTTCAAGCGTACTATCAAAGCTATTATTTATCAATTCCAAAAGCCTCCATTGCCCCTTCTGATAAAGAACGACCAATGGTTTCGGTGTACTCCTTTAATTCATCTGGATTAACTACCTGGTTCACTAATCCTAGCTCTTTCGCATATGTTGCATCCACTACAGAGTTTAGAATCATTAATTCAAGTGCTTTTTTAGTTCCAATGAGATTCTCGGTAAGAAATAGGTTGACCCCCCATCAGGAGTTAAACCAGCTTTCGTATAGGCCAACGTGAATTTTGAGTTTGTTGTAGCATAGGTTAAGTCTGTCCAACAAGCAAGACTCATGCCAGCCCCTGCAGCAGTGCCGTTAACTACAGCAATCACAACCTTTTGGATAGTAACGAAATGGTTGGTAACTTGAAGTAAGTATTTATCAATTTGATCTTCCTGGTCATTAAAAGACTTTAATTCTCCTCCTACTGAAAAGTGCTTTCCGCTCCCGGTTAGTACAACCACTCTAATATCTTCATCTAGTTCCATCGAGTTTGCTGGTTTTCAAGTTCCTGGGCAATTTCTAGTGTGATCGCATTTCCTGATTCAGAACAGTTCAAAAAAATCCAACCTATATGATTTTGTTTATGTATTAAAACTTGAGGATCTGCCATATGTTCACTCTATAGTTAACTTTACCTGGCGTTCGACTGAGCTTAGGGACTATTTCAATTATCGGAACATCACCGAGTTCAGGATGTTCTACGGTATTAAACATTTTCATAAGGATCTTTAACAATTTCTTTAGTGCTCTAAATCATTCGGGGTGGAACACCGTTCTCTCGCAGTGCTATTTGCAGCAATTAGTTTCCTAAAAAACTCTTTCACAAAAGAGAAAAAAAGAGATGACCAGGTAGTTGACACAGCCATTTATGAAGCAGTCATAGTTTGGCACTCAAAAACCTTCTGTATATTGTTTGTCTTTTGCAATTGAACAAAGGGGTGATGTAAGTGGACGCTTATCAATTCATTAAGGAATCTATTATCAAAGGTAATTAGCAAGGATTATAGCCGTGATATTCTATACGATAAAAAAAAGATTGAATCTGAAATAATGATAAAGAAAGTGGACAAAGTCTATAGTTTTTTGCGAAAAAGTACGAAAATCAAGATTAAACTAGCTGAAGAGCAAATAAAAGAAGTGGTGCGAGAATCCTTACTGCAGAAAGATATAGCACTGATCACATCGGATGTGACATACAAAGATGGTTATGCAAAGAAAGATCTAGTTAAACTATTTACTGATCTGGCGAATGAACAACAGGTAAACATATGTTTTCCAATTCTTGAAAACCGTGATAAACGTCAACCTGTGGTTATTACTTTGGAGTCTTATTGGTTCTAATTGATGCACATCACCAACTGCAAAGGCTTTATTTGTACGATAAAGTGGTCCAATTAAATAATGAGGGAGAATTTGAGGTGAAGGCAGCTATAAAACCCGAATTATCAAGATAGCTGTCAATCGATGCAAAGCAAGGCGGCTGAATTGGCAAGTGTGACGAAATCTTTAGAAGACGTTAGTTTGGAAAGAGCGAAAGAAATCGATCAGCAATACGAAGCGGATAAAAGTGGATAGAAGAACTTGTGACTCGCTGATTTCACCTAGGAAATTAGTATGATTATAATAATTATATATTTAGTTAATCCGATGTAGTTTATGTAATATTCATCAATAACCATTTATTTCTAATTAGTTATTGTTACAATTGTTAATAAATTACTAGAGTTAAGAAGGGAGCAATAATGAAATTATTAAAAGGTAGTACACTCATATCTTTAGGTGCGTTTATTTTGTTAATCTTACTGGATTACTTTTCTAATAAAGGATTGAATCTATTAGATAATGCTTTTCAAGCTGTATTACTTGGTGTCTTTTTTGCATTTATTACTTGGGCTTTTGATAGTAAAGATTATAAGAAAAAAAAGAAAAACTTCGATCAACCATGAGAGGTGATCGAAGTTTTTTCTATTTTACCAACCCTCCTCCGACCACAAACATGATGTATAGAAATACATTATTGTAGCTGCAATTCCAGCTAAATTACCTTTCACACCAACTCTTAGTAGCTTTTTAGCGGCTTTATCATATTCTCCGTCGTAGATCCAAGTGAAAAATGTTGTCCACCCAGCGATTGAAAAAGTAGCTTTCCATTCATTTGCAATTTTATCTTCAATACAACGGTCTACTGCTGCTGTTTCTTACTGATAGGATTATTGAAATCTTTATAATCATTACTAGGAACCATTGGAAGACCAATATCGATTGACTCACCTGTAGTAATTTTATCATCATCATTTGTATTTGCATTGCTATTCGCTTGTTGAGCCTCTGTGACTTCCTTTAAATTTTCCAGCTCGGGGCTAGTTCCGTACTTCGCTTCAACTTTTTCGATATCTATACTTATTATATTCCCTTCTGCATCTTTGGTAGTTGCTTCTTCAAATACAAATTCTAGTTTTTTAGCTAAATCTTTTACATCTTCTTCTGTGAAGTTATTTGCTTCTTCTGATTGTGCACTTGCGTTTAATGAAAAAGAACCTACAATTAGAATTATTGATAATGTTAAAAGCACCATCCTTGTGAAAAGTTTTTTCAAAACATAATTCCCCATTTCTTTCTATTTTTTGGCTATCTTGCTTCCTGAAAACAACGTATAACAACTTCTAATATATGTCAAAATGAGTAAATAAAAGTAATTTAATTCGAGTTGGGAAAATATAACTATTAAGAGATAGTTCTATTTTAAAGCACCCCAAATAAATCCACATTGGTATAAATTAATGATTAAATAGTTACCGTTCTTAAAAGAATAATAAGCTAATGTAGTTATTTAGTAGGATTTAGAATTTCTTTAATAGAATCAAGGGGTATCTTAGTTCTTTTTAGTGTTGAATAAAACTGAGAAGAGATCATTCAAAAGGGGAATGATTAAAAGCTGAGATTAATGATGAATCACTAGAACCGTCCGAGACCAGTGAAAAACGAAAGTTTTTATATTGGGTTTACAAGTTAACTCCTAAATAAACACGAGAAGAGAGGTCGCAATCGCTGCGATCCTCTTGATGTTGATTGAATGGAAGTACTTAATAGGCCATACCCATTGGTTCGAGATAGGCCGTGATATCGTTTGATCTCCACATTTTTCCCTTCGATGGTCGCTCTCTTTTATACTTTTCCTTAAACTCCTCTGATTTTTGAAACATTGTTTATAATCTAGAAAAAGTCTTTCAGGATTGTTATTGGTTCAAAATGATAACATTTCAAATCATACCTATCATGAAGCAAATAAGCAGGGAATATGGGAGTTATGGGAAACGTTGTTTTTTTACTTTCCTGTTGTTACAACAACTATGCACTCTTTTCATTCAGGCAAGTTTCTGATGATAAAAGATTTAATTGATCTCATGCTAGTAGATGAATCCGGTCAAATCCTCCCTCATTGTCTCGTCATGACCACTCTATCGAATAAAGAGAGCAATTGCAGTTGGTGATGTACAACAGATAGAGCTAGTTCGTCTTCAAACAAATAGTTTCATTGGAGTACCAAACTATCAGAAGTATCTGTATAACAAAAGTACATTGTTAATATCCATATACTCAGGCACTTTCCGTATTTCGTAGTTAGCAAAAACTGAACTTATAGCATGAATAATAACAACTGCTAGACAGGCTAATGCTCTTAACAGAAAAGATTAGAAAGGCTTAAATAAACTAAATAGAACAAACTTTCAAAAAACATTGAAATTCACCAAAACTTTCTTTATAATGAGCTTCAACGACACCATTTGAAGTTATATAGCATCTCGAAATGTAATCCATTACATTTTATGGTTGTAATCTCTCCTCATGGCATTTATAGTTTAGAATAAGACAAGTTATTTTAAACACTAGGGAGAAAATTGACATGGCGAACATGACTGACGTGGCAAAGCTAGCAAATGTATCGACGGCTACGGTTTCGAGGGTGCTTCAAAACCCAGAGACTGTAAAGGAGAAGACACGAGTAAAAGTTCTCCAGGCGATTGAAGAGTTGAATTATCAGCCGAATGTTTTAGCAAGGTATTTTAGAAGAACGGAGACGAAGACGATTCTTGTCATGGTTCCTTCTATTATGAATAACGTCTTTCCGCAAATGATAGCAGGGATTGATCTCGTCGCGAATCAAGCAGGATATAAGGTTCTTTTGGGGAATACTTATCAAGAACCTGAAAAAGCATACAGCTATATTGAAGAGCTGAAGCAGAAGCAAGTGGATGGCATGATTTTATTAACGACAAGACTGGATTACCAAATCATTTCAGATCTTGCTGATGACTATCCTGTCGTTCTAGCCTCCGATTATATTGAAGGACTAACCGCACCAACTGTGGCCATCGATAATATTAGCAGTGCACGTGATGCAGTGGAGCATTTACTTCAAATTGGTCATCAAAGAGTGGGGATGATTACAGGTCCTCTCGATATTCCGTTAAGCAGGGATCGGTTAAAGGGTTACAGACAGGCTCTTCTTGGGCACGACATCGATGTAGAGAGTGTTTTGATCCAGGAAGGCGATCATACCTATGAGTCAGGGTATAATCAGATGAATAAGTTTCTTGCATTGGATAAGACCCCAACAGCTATCTTTGCAGCAAATGACAGCATGGCTATGGGGGCCATCAAGGCGATCAAAGCCCATGGGCTGCGCGTACCTGAAGATGTTGCCGTGGTCGGTTTTGATAACATTCAGTTCTCAGCTATTTTTGAACCAGCTTTAACAACGATCGCTCAGCCTTTAGTTGAAATGGGAAAACGATCGATGGAACTCTTGTTGAAACAAATTAAAGGGGAACCTTTAACAAAGAAACAGCATGTGCTTGATACAAAGCTTGTGATAAGAGAATCGTGTGGGTATAACAAACAGGTCTAGTCTTATTGACTATTCTGTTCAGGTAAAATGTAATCGTTTACTTTTTTAGTGAAGGTGAAATGGGGATTTTAGTGAGTTTTATCGGTTATTTTTTCTCTAAAATGTAATCCATTACATTATGGTAGTTAACTCTTTCCAGGAGGTGAATGGCTAGCTGTCGCTTTAAGGTGTCATACCAATTTAACAAAGGGGAGAAAAGAAATGGCGAATATACCTGTTGCAGTACAGATGTACACGTTACGAAATGAAAGCGAGAAGGATTTTGTTGGCACATTAGAAAAAGTGGCGAAAATCGGCTATGACGGCGTTGAGTTTGCGGGTTATTATGACATGTCTTCGAAGGAACTGAAAAAGGTAATTGATGATTTTGGTTTAAAAGCAGCGTCCAGTCATACTCCGCTTGATGTTCTTGAGAGTAACTTGAGTCATGTGATTGCATACCAGCACGAGATCGGAAGCAATAAGCTTGTTTGCCCGTTTCTTGCACCTGAGAAACGAAACGAGGAAGGGTACTCATCGCTCATTCGTAGCTTGAATCACATTGGTCAGGAATGCCACAAAGAAGGCATCACACTATGCTATCACAACCATGATTTTGAGTTAGATCGCTTATCAAGTGGTAAAACTGCGCTTGAAACGATCCTAGATGAAACGAATCCAGAATGGGTGAAGGCAGAGTTTGATATTTACTGGTTAACGCGAGCGGGAGAGGATCCGGTTCGTTGGATGAAACGGTATCAGGATCGTACACCACTTGTTCATTTGAAGGACATGACCACAGATGGCGAGCAATTCTTCTCTGAACTTGGAACTGGCGGAGTTGATATTAACGCGGTGTTACGTCAGGGAGATCAGTCGAACGTGGACTGGTGGATTATTGAACAGGATAAATGTAAGCGCTCTCCTTTTGAGAGTATCGAAATCAGCATGAACTATTTCCTTAGCAAGCATTCCTAATTAGTTCTGGTCATCATTATTACATTATGGGAGGTAAATAATGAAAAAAGTAACGGCTTTATTATCGGTAATTGCGCTGCTTTTGTTGGCTGCTTGTGGTGGGAATCAGGGTGCTTCTAGTTCTGGAAACGGCGATGAGAAGGTGATTGAAGTCTGGCACATTGAAACGGGTGAGCGTGAAGCCCTTTTCCAGGAGGTAGCGAAACAGTTTGAAGAAGAACACGAAGGTGTGAAGGTCAAATTGCTGCAAACACCAAATGATGCCTACAAGCAGAAGCTAGCGGTATCCATGTCAGGTGGTAATCCGCCGGATGTGTTCCAGAGCTGGGGTGGCGGCTGGTTGAAGCATTTCGTTGATCAGGGAAATGTTCAGGATATTACAGAAAACATTGATCAGGATCATTACTTGGAGATGGCGTTAAATAACGGTACATTTGATGACAAAGTTTATGGCGTGCCACTTGGTTTATCGCTTGATGTCATTTTTTATAATAAAGAAATTTTCGAGAAATACAATCTTGAGGAACCAAAAACGTATGAGGAATTTACTGAAGTGATTAAGACGTTGAAAGAGAATGATGTGATTCCTCTTGCCTTAACGAATAAAACGAAATGGCCTGGAGCTTATTACTTGATGAACTTTGCGAGTCGTATTGGCGGTCCTGAATTGTTCGAAAGTGCATTTAATCGAGACGGTCGTGGCTTTGATGATCCAGCATACGTTGAAGCGGGTGAATACATTCAGGAGTTAGTTAAGATGGATGCCTTTAACCCAGGATTTAACGGGATTCCTTATGACGAGGGACGTGGCCGCCAATTAATGTATTCTGGACAAGCTGCGATGATGGATATGACGATTTCCTTCTTAAATAACGTAAGAGAAGAAGCTCCTCAATTCGAGGAGAAGCTAGGTTTCTTCCCATTCCCAACGATTCCTGGTGGTGAAGGAAATCAAACGCAGGTTGGCGGTGCGACTGGACCGGTGTGGTCAGTGGCAGCAGAGTCAGAGAATCCTGAATTAGCAGCTGAATTTATTAAAGCGTTAACGAGTAAAGAGACAGCACAAAAGTTCACGGATCGCACAGGAACATTGGCAGCGGTGAAGGATGTTGTGCCTGAAGATGAGTTTGTGAAAGGGTTCTATGAAGTTGCCCAAAATGCCTCCCATATTCAAATGCCTTATGACCAGACACTTCCTCCTGAGCTTGCTGAGCTGCACAAAGACACAACGCAGGCACTATTTGGCTTATCGATGACACCAGAAGAAGCGGCGAAGAAAATGGAAGCAAAGGCGGAAGAGCTTCTTGAATAAAGTGAAACTTCCATCAGAGGGAGTTTTGCTTCATCCCCCTCTGATGGTTAGTTGAACCAATCGGACCTTTAGGGGCAGTTGACCCCCACCTAAACGTCTCGATTGATTTACATTTTGAGGTGGGGGTTTTACTGCCCCTTAAGGCTGGGATAAAAGAAAGAGGAGTTATTTCCTCTTTCTGATCAATAGAAGGGAGAGCGTTGCACATGGAAACGGCTGAGGTGACGAGAAGGAGCGAGACGGCCAGGGTAATGCATGGCACAAAGAAGAGAAACGTCAGGAAAGCAGTAACGATTGGGTTATTCACGGCACCGGCACTTATTGTTTATCTTGTTTATGTGGTCTACCCGATTCTATCTACCTTGAGCTATAGCTTTTACAGCTGGGATGGAACAAGTGATAAAACGTTCATTGGGCTCGATAATTATATCCAATTGTTCAACGACGCGATTTTTTGGACCTCGCTTACGAACAATGCGTGGGTGGTCATCACATCGGTATTCGTTCAAATTCCTCTTGGTATGATTATGGCGCTCATGCTGTTTGCCCCAATTAGAGGCATTCGATTGTTTAGCAGCGTCTATTTTCTACCATTCTTAATGTCAACGGTTGCGATCGGGTTATTGTGGGTGTACATGTTTGATCCGATTAACGGGATCATTAATCAACTCGTTAACGTCCTTGGCTTTGAAAATGTAGCTTGGCTAAGTGATGAAAATACGGCTATGATTGCGATTTTATTAGTTGTCGTGTGGCAGTTCTCGCCTTTCTATATGATTCTCTTTAAGGCAGCGATGGTAGGAATTGCTGAGGAACTCTATGAATCTGCGCAAATCGATGGCGCGAATTCCTGGCAGAAATTCTTTCATATTACATTGCCACTCCTAATGCCGACGATTGTAAGCTCATCGATTCTAGCGATTGTTGGTTCATTAAAAGCCTTTGATATTTTCTACATTATGACAGGCGGTGGACCGAACCACGCGACTGAATTGATGGGGACGTACATGTTTAAGCAGGCGTTTATTAATTTCAATATGGGCTACGCAAGTGCCATCGCGTTTATTATGTTTCTCATTGCGCTCGTTGTCACGGTACTGATCCAGATCGTTGATTATAACCGCAAGAAGAAAGGAGCTTTCTAATGGTTCAAACACTAAGAAAGATGCCTTTATATCTAGTAGGACTTCTGCTTCTCGTTTTCACTGGCTATCCATTTGTTTACATGATTTCAACTTCCTTAAAAGATCAGAGCACGTTCTTTGAAAAGCCATTCGCGATTTTCACGTCAATTGAACTTGGAAACTATGCAGATGTCTTTCAGATGGGATTAACCCGCTACTTCTTAAATAGTATTCTTGTTTCAGTAGCAGCGGTTGTAGCCGTTATGCTCATTGCAGCTCTAGCAAGCTATCCGTTAAGCAGAATGAACTTCCGCTTTAACCGAGCGCTTTTTCTCCTATTTATTTCAGGAATGATGCTTCCGATTCATGCGACATTAATCCCAATCTTTAAACTGTCACAAGATATGGGACTCTACGATTCATTGCTAGCTCTACTTGGACCGTATATCGCATTCAGTCTACCGATTTCGATTTTTATCTTAACGCAATTCATGCAGGAAATTCCGAAGTCATTGGAAGAAGCGGCGAAGATCGATGGATGTTCTCACTTTGGTATTTTCTGGCGCATTATCCTTCCGATGCTAACACCAGCACTCATGACCGTTTTCATTTATAACTTTATTCATCTCTGGAATGAATTTATCTTTGCACTTGTGCTTGTATCCAGTCCAGAAAACATGACATTGCCACTTGGGCTGCAGGATTTCTATGGAGAGTTCTCCGTCAATGTGCCTGGTTTAATGGCGGCATTAACACTTGCAAGTCTACCAATGCTCGTTGTGTATCTGTTCTCACAAGAAAAGGTTGTAAAAGGGCTGACAGGCGGTGCTGTAAAAGGATAGGGATTTGGAAAAGGAGTGAGAGAAGATGGCCAAAATTAGAATTGGTGTGATTGGCTGCGGCAACATTAGCGACATCTATTTAACGAATCTTCGAGAACTGGATAGTCTCGAGGTCGTTGCGCTAGCTGATCTTAACCATGAAAAAGCGATCGAGAAAGCGAAGAAATATGCGATTCCTCATGTACTCAGTGTGGAAGAGCTGCTGGTGAATGAAGCGATTGATCTCGTTCTTAATTTAACAATACCAGCGGCACATGCGGATGTTAGCCTACGTGCGTTGGAAGCTGGAAAGCACGTTTATGTGGAGAAGCCACTGGCGATTTCGTTAGAAGATGGCAAAAAGGTGTTAGAAAAAGCAAAGGAAAGAGAACTTCTAGTAGGATCTGCGCCGGATACATTTCTCGGTGGAGGGCTTCAGACGTGTAAGAAGCTCATCGAGGATCGTGCGATCGGTGAACCTATTGCGGCAACTGCATTCATGATGGGACATGGTCCGGAAAGCTGGCATCCTGATCCGGAATTTTTCTATCGTGCTGGTGCCGGGCCGATGTTTGATATGGGGCCTTATTATTTAACGGCGCTTATCAATTTAATTGGGCCAGTTCGCCGTCTAACGGGATCTGCGCGAATAACGTCACCTGAACGGACGATTACAAGTGAGCCAAAGTACGGGCAGAAGATTAAAGTGGAAACCCCTACGCATGTAGCGGGAGTTCTGGATTTTGAAAATGGTGCGATTGGTACGATGATTACGAGCTTTGACGTGTGGGGCACGCAAACGCCGTTTCTAGAAATCTATGGAACGGAAGGCTCGTTAAGTGTACCGGATCCAAATACGTTCGGGGGCCCAGTTCTCTTAAGGAAACCGGGTGAAGTGGAGTGGAAGGAAGTTCCTTTTACCCATGGATCCACTGAAAATAGCCGGGGGATTGGTGTGATTGATATGGTCGATGCGATTCATTCTGGGAGACCGCATCGAGCAAGTGGAGACCTCGCTTACCATGTGTTAGAAATCATGCATGGCATTCATGAATCTTCAATAAAAGGTGAGCATTACCAGCTGACGAGCACGTGCTGCCAGCCTGAGGCGCTGAGGGAAATTTTAAAATGATGGAGGGATTGGAGATGGAGAAAATGAAAGTAGCGGTTATTGGTTGTGGAAGTATTGCGAGGCGTCGTCATTTACCAGAGTATCGGTCTCAGGACTATGTGGAGATTGTGGCGGTATGTGATGTTGTGAAGGAACGGGCTGAGGAAATGGCGAGTGAATACGGTGGGGTGGCTTATACGGATTATCGTATTTTGGTAGAAGATAAGGAAATTGATGCGGTAAGCGTTTGTTTACCAAATTCCCTCCATGCACCTGTTTCGATTGCGGCATTGAATGCCGGGAAGCACGTTCTGTGTGAGAAGCCGATGGCAACTTCGCGTGAAGAAGCGGAAGCGATGATTCAAGCGGCGGAGGTAAACAGCAAAAAGCTGATGATTGCCCATAACCAGCGGTTTGTAGATTCCCATGTGAAAGCGAAAGAGCTGATCGAGAGCGGAGAAGTTGGGAACATCTATAGTTTTCGAACGACGTTTGGCCATCCAGGACCCGAGCGTTGGAGTATTGATGGAGCGACTAGCTGGTTCTTCGATAAGGAGCAAGCATTTATCGGTGCCATGGGAGACCTTGGGGTACATAAATCTGATTTAATGCGGTACTTGCTTGGAGAAATTGTTGAAGTTGGTGCATTCGTTGGAACGAAGGCAAAGGAGAATACCGATGTGGATGATAATGCGGTTTGTATTCTTAAGACGGAAACAGGTGTGATCGGTACACTGACAGCAAGCTGGTCATATGTGATTGGAGGCGACAATTCAACGGTAATCTATGGTGAAAATGCGGTGTTACGTCTTGAAGGCGACCCGGATTATTCGCTTGTTGTCGAGTATAAGAACGGCAACGTGGTCAAGCATCAGCTTCAGAAGATCCAGTCAAATGAAGAAGGCGGACAGCTCAATACGCATGTGATTGAGAAGTTCGTGGATTGTATTGTGAATGATACGGTACCAGCGGTTAGTGGTGAAGAAGGAATGAAATCATTGCAGGTGATCCTGGCTGCGCTTGAATCAAATGAAACCAGAAGAGTTGTTCGTGTGTGTGCTGGGCGGGCGGTGGTGTAGCGGGCGGTGGGGCGCGATGCGGTGCCTGTCACCACCCTGATTATGTTAGTTTATGTCGAAGTTTGAGGTTGGGTCAGGGGAGAGAGGGAAGCTGGTTCTGTCATATCCTTTAATGTCTGTCGCTTAAACTTTTTAAGCGAGAAGGGTATCGGCTATTTATATAGAAGTTTACACTAGCAACCCCATAACAAACTCATGCCAAAGGAGAGGTTTACCAATGCCGTTTATCGATGTAAACGAAACGCCGCTCTATTATGAAGATTATGGTCCGAAGGATGCACCAGTGCTGGTATTCAGTCATTCATTGTTTTTCTCTTCGTATATGTTCCATCATCAGGTGGAGCATTTTTCGAAAGATTATCGAGTTATTTGCTACGATCATCGAGGGCAGGGGAGAAGTGGGAAGTCTTATTTAGAAAACCTTAGTATGGATACGCTTACAGATGATGCCGCTGCGCTGATTGAAGCGCTAGGAATTTCGAAATGTCATTTTATCGGGAATTCAATGGGCGGCTTTATTGCGCTTCGACTTGCGGCAAGACGATCTGATCTTCTCAGTTCGTGTGTCGTGCTTGGTAGTTCAGGGGAAGCAGAGTATAAGCAAGCGGAGTTCCAGCCACTCGTTTCACAGCTTCAAAACCATGGTGCTGAGGGTGTTGTTGATACACTCATGTACATTATGTTTGGTGATGCTTCGCTTGAGGCAGTTGAATTCGAGAAGGAACGGAATTACTGGCGCACTTATATGAAAAAGTTAGAAACTGATATTGGTGATGCGGCTCATCAGGTGATTCATCGCACGAGTATCCTGGAGGAGCTGAGCGGAGTGAAGATGCCGGTTCTTGCTGTTGCGGGTGAACAGGATCATGCGTATACGATTCAACTTTCTGAGAACATTGCGAAGGCAGTGGAGAATGGAAGATGTGAAGTGCTTGGTAGAGCAGGTCACTCAGTGGCGCTCGAGAAGCCTAATGAAGTGAATAAGCTTTTGGAGAGGCATTTTGCGAGGATGAAAGCTCATAAGTGGTAAGGAGTTTCGTTTGTAAGACTTATATAGCTATGAAAAAGACTTTCTCACATACGAGAAAGTCTTTTTCATGTTGGGTGTTTAATTAATTTGGGACTTTGGACATAGTTCGACAGTATTAGTAAAAAAGAGATCTATACTTGAGTTATAGGAATTTTTTCTATAAATGACAAATATTATTATGGAGGGGTATTTTTGAAAAAATGGGGAGTTGCTCTACTGGTTCTTCTATTGATGGTTTTAAATGGTTTTAGTGAGGTGCATCCAGTAAAGGCAGAAGAAAACAATAGTGTAGAAAACTATCAAGATTTCAGAGCTAAGGTAGAAGCGAAAAAGAATTCGTCTTCCGTAAATGAAATTCCGAAGTTGTTTGATGGTGAAATGAAAAAGCTTGAGGAAAAGATGAATCAAAAATCTAATCCTGACATGAAGCGAGCAGAATTATTAGAATACGAGCCTAACAATACGTTCGAGCTGGCTGATCCAATTGAATTGGAAGATATTATTTTCGGACAGTTTTACAGATACGATATAGACATTTTTCAGCTTGAAATTGAGCAGAGAGATGTGCTGTATGTACCGAGTTTATATGATTACAACGTGAATTTAGGTTATTACTTAGCGGATGAGGATGGCAATGTTGCTGAGCTTGTTGATTACTATGAAGAAGAAGGGCAGCAGGTTCACGGATATGCGGTTACTCCTGGTACATACTATATCGTTGCGCTTGATTTAAATGAAGGCGGTACAGATGGAGCTTACGCAATCTCTTCAATTCTTGATAGTACGTTAGAAGAAATGAACGATGTTTATAGAATCTATGGAGACAACCGTTATGAAACCGCACTTCAAATTGCTTACAATGGTTGGCCAGCAGGTACAAATACAGTCGTTTTATCGAGAGACATGAATTTCCCGGACGCATTAGCTGGCGCTCCGCTTGCTTATGATCTAGATGCTCCGATTCTATTAAATCCGAAAGATAGTTTACATGAAACGGTAAGAACGGCTATCCGTGATTTAGGGGCTACTAACGTGGTCATTCTTGGGGGGCCTGGGGCGATTTCAACTTCTGTAGAGAAATACTTGAGGGATACGATGAAGCTGAATGTGAAACGAATTGGTGGAGAAAATCGATTTGAAACAGCTGCGAAAATAGCGAATGAATTAGAGCCTTATGATTCAGCAGTTGTCGCTTATGGATTTAATTTTCCAGATGCATTGTCCATTGCGCCTTATGCAGCAGTTAATGGAATGCCGATTCTATTGAGTGAGACGAACAACTTGCCAGCGGCATCTAAAGCAGCGTTAATCAATGTAGACGATACGATTGTTGTTGGTGGCACGAGTGTGATTAGTGAGAATGTAACGAAACAGCTAAAAGCGTATAATCCAATGAGGATTTCAGGTGATAACCGCTATGAAACATCTGTAAACATTGTCAGAAAGCTTGGGATTCAAGCAGACTATATGACAATTGCGACGGGTGAAAATTATGCTGATGCGTTAACGGGCTCTGTGTATGCAGCGCTGTGGAAGGAACCGATTGTTCTTGTTAAGAAGAATAGCGTTCCTGATCCGGTGCTCGACTTAATCGATGATGAAGGAACACATACGTTTACCATTCTCGGTGGTTATTCCGCGGTGTCGGAGTCAGTTGAGGATACGTTAAGGTAGTTAGATATGTAGGATTACCTATAATCCCGCTAAAGCCCTCTTATGTGAGAGGGCTTTTTGCCTATAGCAATAGCTCTACGCTTTAATCAAACGTTTGTTTAAGTCCCTCGTTTTCGCGCACGGCGCTTTTTAACCAGCATAACCAGTAAGAGAAGGAGTGGGATACCAATTTGAAATGGAGGGTGAATATAATTAGGTACGACATCTAACCCAATTTGTATATGCTGTAAATAGTTGTCTTCAATGAGTAGCGATGTTCCTAGAGTTAAACAGGCAATGAAGATAGCTAGTATGTGAAAGTTTCGAATTGAAACAGCTGATGATAAACTGATAGTAGAGGCAAATAAGAAGATAATAATTTTGAAAAACCCTCCGATCATTAAAATGAGAATGGCAATCGGATCGAGGCGTTGAATAATGTCTTGAATATTGATTTTTCCAACTGTGTCTAAGAGGGGGAAAGTAGAGTTTGCCGCTTGGTGCACGCCAATGACACCAACCTGGACGATAACCGTAGTCGTAATAATGAATCCGCTGAAAAGAATGGCGTACATCCCTGTTTTCAGACCAGTGTTCGGCTTGTTTAAGAACGGAAGAAACATTGTGAATACCACCATTTCACCAAATGGGAATGTGAGCACTGACGGGTAGGCGGTTTGCAAGACGGGCATCCATCCTTCGCCAAGAACAGGTTGTAAGTTTTCGATTTTAAATTGGTTTGAAACGAAGATCAGCACGATGAAAATGAGCCCTAACGCCATGAAAATCATGAAGAAAATTTCTGCTGATCGCCCAATTACTTCAATTCCTAGAATACACCCATAAATAATGATAACGATTATTAGAATATTGACGACTAGCAGTGGGGTTTCACTCAATGCAGAGGTGACGATTAATTCTCCGAAATCCCTTAATACTCTTGCTCCAATATAAAGAAAATAAATACTATAAAGACAGGCGATAATTTTACCTGGCCATTTACCTAAAATCTTCTGCGCATAAATGGACAATGGCAGATCAGGATAGCGATTGAATAGTAAACCGTAAATGTAAAAAAGCCCGATTCCGCCAATCATTCCTAATAGGATTGCAATCCACGCATCCTGTTTTGCCTCCGTCCCTAAACCAACGACAACTGCGCTTCCAAGTTCAAATAAAACCATGATAACAAAGAGCTGCTTAGGTGTTATTTTGACAGTAGGCATCATTCCACCTCCTTTTCCGATAATCTACCTTAAGTGTTGTCTGCTTTCTTTCTTCTCATTTTCCCTATGATCACTAAAAGGAATGGAAGAAGCACACAAATTGTAAAGCTGTAAGGAATCCATACTGTTCCTGCAAATTCATTGGCATATGTACTATTTGGAAAAATAACTAAGGAAAGCACGGTTAATATTATTCCTAAAGGAAAGGTAAGGGTGCGGTAATCTTTGACGCCTAATAACTGAGCGAATCCCAGTGTTGAAGAATAAAATAGAATAACTAACTTAAAAAAGATCGTTAGCATCCATATAATGGCAACGATTACCTCAATTCGTTGGATGAAGTTTCCAAGTCTTATCTTTTTCCCAAGAATATAACTTGGGTGTGATTGAATGATCGTGCTATCAATCCCAAGGACAAGAAGACAGGAAGTCGTGATGCTGATCAGAACGATTCCACCCAATAGTGTTCCGATCAATAGACTTTTCCCGGACTTAGGAACAGATTGTACAGCAGGATAGAGCATTAAAAAGACGATAAGTTGTAAATAAGGGATACTCATTGAAAGGATTGCCCCTCTAAAGACAGGCTTTAATCCTTCTTCAAGGAATGGGAGTACGTTTGAGAATTTCGCTTCAGGTAATGCGAAGAGAATTAATACCAGGAATAGACCAATCACCCACGGTAAGAATATTTCACCACATCGAACAATGGTTTCAAGTCCAAGTCGTGTAGCATAGATGATCAGGCTTATAAAAAGAATACTGATCACTTCAATTGGCGTATGAATTAAGATATGTGTTGTTAGGAAATTCACTAAATCCCACATCACTGTAGAAGCAAGCATAAAAAAGAAACTTATAAAGATGAATGAAACCCCTTTTCCAACCCACTTTCCTAAAATGACTTCACAGCTTTCCGATAATGTCAAATTGGGATGCTGTTTTTGGAGCGCATTAAATAATAGAATGACGAGAATTCCACCTGCTAACCCCACAATTCCGGCAAGCCATCCATCTTGTCTTGCTTCTTCCGCGACACCAGAAGGGATAATGAGAATGGAACTTCCGATTGTAAATAGAATAACGATATTGGTGAATTGCAAGGCTGATATTTTTAGTTTCTCCACTGATCAATTCACCCTCCGTATCGTAATTTGTCATCCTAATAGAATTTCAATGGCTCTGCTCATTGGTCTAAACAGAAAGGTGATAAAATCGAAAGGCGTTGGAATAGGGAGGTGTAAGGTTTCCGCCATACTTAACCCGAATGCCATCAACATAAGGATAGAGAAAACCCATAAGTCTCTTTTTTGATTGTTTTTCATTAATTTAGGGACTTCGTACAACGTTATCACCGCTGTTACCACACTGATGCCGATGATTGGCCACATCTGTTTCTCTCCTCCCTACTTGAGATAACCTGTCGATCGTTAGTTTGATTCGGGTTTGGGAGTGGGGGGTTTTTCCCGAATCTTATCGTTTGGCTTTAAGAATGTTGGCCGTGAAAACATCCGTGAGATTGGCGCGCGAAAGATCACATCTTTCTGATCACTTGATTTAAATGGTGCCATAGGTGACATATAGGGGACCCCAAAAGACCGGAGACTGCAAAGGTGGAGGATGATCGTTATTAATCCTAAGATCATTCCGAACAGACCAAACGTCGCCGCAAGAAACATTAATGGGAAGCGAAGCATTCGAACAGAAATGGCCATGTTGATCGCAGGCATAACAAAACTACTGATTGCAGTTAAGGAGACCACAATGATCATAGCGGATGAAACGATCCCGGCTTCTACCGCTGCCTGTCCGAGTACGAGAGCACCAACGATTGAGATAGCAGAACCCACTGCTCTCGGCATCCTTACACCAGCTTCACGTAAAACTTCAAACGTCAGCTCCATTAGAAGGGCTTCAATCAAGGCCGGAAATGGGGTTCCTTCTCTTTGGGCTGCCAGACTTATTAAAAGCTGGGTAGGAAGCATTTCCTGATGAAAGGTTGTGACGGCAATGTAGGCGGACGGTGTAATTAAAGCTAGGAAAAACGAAACATAGCGTAGGATTCGAATGAGAAAACTTACATCGAAACGTTGATAGTAATCTTCACTTGATTGAAAGAATTGTACAAATACAGCCGGAACTAGTAGAGCAAAGGGAGTACCGTCTACAAGGATCGCAATTCGCCCTTCCAAAATACCAGCCGCAAGGGTGTCGGGCCTTTCGGTATTGAAGACTGTAGGAAAAGGCGAGTACGTTTCATCCTGGATGAATTCTTCAATATATCCGCTTTCGAGAATGCCATCAATGTTAATTCGCAAAAGGCGCTCACGAACTTCCTCAACGATCTTATCATCTGCAACACCCTTTAAATAAACGAGTGCCACATCAGTTCGCGTCTTTTTTCCGATTGGTTTTGTTTCAATCCATAGGTTGGGGTCTTTGATTTTCCGACGAACTAATGCTGTATTCGTGCGGAGGGTTTCTGAGAACCCATCCTTTGGACCGCGAATGACTGTTTGTGACGAGGGTTCATTTACGCCTCGATCTTCCCATCCCCTTGACCCAATGGAAAAGCCTTTAGTGTACCCTTCAAGAAGCACAACTGTATCTCCAGATAAAACGTGTAGATAAAGGGAATCAAAATCTCCGATCTTTTTTACATCTCCATTAGAAAGGGCGAAGTTTTTTAATATATCCATTGAACTCATGTGTTGTGAACCTTTGTCGGAGATCTCAGTTTCTCTTATCGTTAACATTAACGGTTTAATAATAAAGTCCTGGATAAAGGTTTTATCTGCTAATCCTTCTGTGTAGATGACGGCAAGGTGAATGTTTCCATCAGTACCTGCTAGAACGTCAC
The DNA here is from genome assembly GCF_039851965.1 of Pseudalkalibacillus hwajinpoensis. NCBI lineage: Bacteria > Bacillati > Bacillota > Bacilli > Caryophanales > Guptibacillaceae > Guptibacillus > Guptibacillus hwajinpoensis. The sequence continues at coordinate 2,618,371 of NZ_CP156674.1, forward strand.
GGATCACAATATCAGAACTTTCGCCTAATGTTTTCTTGATTACTTCCAAGTTTTCTTCGAGATTTATCATAAGTGTTTCGGGCTGACTTGAAGAAGATGCCTTTGATTTCTTGTCTGTGGTTGAATGCTTTTTTTTCATATCTTTTAATTTACGCACATATCTCATGGCAAAAACTCCTCAATTACTCTCTTCGCTGTATCTTTTCACCGTCATATTCATTTTATTCAGGTATTTAAAAGTGAACTGAATGTATGGGGAGGATCTGTTTTGAAGAACCTAAGGTAATGGACCAGAAGTTCTATTCAAACGAGCTAGGAGAATACTTTATGAAACAAAGACTTTCCAAATTAAGTATTGGTGCAATCGTGCTTCTTCTTCTCAGTGGGTGTTGGGACGCGAGAGAATTGAATGAGTTAGCGATTGCCGTTGCATATGGTATTGACAAACGAGAAGGCGAATACCTGGTAACAGCTCAAGTAGTGAACCCTGGAGAGATTGAAGAGGCAGGGGGTAAAACGACTCCAGTAACTGTCTATCAAGAGTCGGCAGACACGTTACTTGAAGGGTTTAGAAGATTGACTACAATTGCACCTAGGAAGATTTATGGCTCACACCTCCGTATATTGGTAATAGGAGAAGAGCTAGCAAAAGAAGGGATTGGGGAAGTAATCGATTTGTTGTCGAGAGATCCTGAGATTCGAAATGATTTCTATATTGTGGTTTCAAAAGAAGCATATGCTGGTGATGTACTGCAAGTCTTAACCTCGCTAGAAACTATACCAGCTAACAAGTTATATGCCTCACTTGAAACATCAGAAAAAACCTGGGCTCCAACTATGACGGTGACTCTCGATCAACTTTCTAGGCAATTAATGGAGGCTGGCATGGAGCCAATGTTAACGGGAGTAGAAGTGATAGGGGATGTTTCTGTAGGTGAGAGTAAAGAGAATGTAGCCCATATTGAACCTCAAACTCAATTGCAATATCATGGGACGGCCGTATTCAATAAGGATGCATTGGTAGGATGGTTAAATGATTCAGAAAGTAAAGGCGTGCACTATGCGATTGATAGGGTGAAGAGTACGGTCGTTGTAGTGCCTTGCGGGGAGGAAGGAAAAATAGGTATTGAACTAATTGATACGAAAGCAGAATTAAAAGCGAAGGCCATAAATAACCACCCCCGTGGGACAATCGACCTCCAAGTAGAGGGTAAAGTTTCTGACGTTGAATGTAGTCATCTTGATTTGTCTAAAAAAAGTACAATAGAAGATCTAGAAAAGAAAACCGAAGAAAATATAAAGAATAAGATCCAGGATGCCTTAAAAGTTACGCAAGAAGAGTTTCAATCCGATCTTTTTGGATTTGGAAAAGCGATTCATCGCTCAAGTCCAGATTATTGGAAAACCGTGAAGAAAGAATGGGATCAACAATATAAGGATTTGCCAGTGAAGGTAACGGTTGATGTCACGATAAGCCGTACGGGTACAATTGGGAATTCCCCTCTAAAAGAGATTGAGGAGAATAGACAAGAGTGATTGTAATCGACAAATTCCACCATAAAGCGGGTGGTGACAGGCACTTTTTGAGCAAACGCTTATGAATATTTCTGTTGTTTTTGCTACACAATAGTTAAGTAATTAATTGAATGGTCTGGAGGTTATAGGAATATGAGGAAAGCAATGAATATGTTGAGAGGTCCATTGGGATGGTTAACAGCTGGTGTTTTGCTTCTAACCTTTTCTAGACGAGCGAGATCGGGAACACGTAACGCTGTTCTTAAAGGATCGGAAACGGTTATGGGACTTGGGGACCAGGTCAAGGGCTCTGTGACTAAGAGGAAGAACGGTAATGCAACACAAATGCGAAGCGAGAACGACCAGGATAAGCAACAGGTGAAGTATCCTGACTATGTTGGAAGTAGTTTCGGGGGAGTCCAGAATTCGAAAGCAAGCAAAACAACAAACGTACGCAGGGTAAACCCTTCCCGCTTCAACAAATCAAAGAACGTGATGAACGACGAAGTCATGCCATCCAAAATGGCTGAAATTGCAGAAGAATTTGAGCTGTTTGATAAAGATTAATCGGGCGGTGACAGGAACTCCTCGAACTATGTCGAACAGAAACAAGAGCCCTTCTTAAAAAGAGGGCTCTTTGTCGTGCGTTATTCTACTTCCACTGCAACTGCTCTCACCGGTGAGCCATCAAGACCTTCCAGTTTCAGCGGCAGTGCGATAATTAATGGACTCGCAAAATTAATCTGATCGAAGTTGCAGAAGTTCTCTCCAATGATTCCATTCACAGACGTAATGGCTTCATGAACAGGAAAGGCCGATCCGTCTGGTGGGTCTACGTTCAGTGCGTCGATGAAGAAGGTTGTTACACCTTTATCTAATAGACTGTTGATGATGTCCACCGAGAGATAGGGATGCTCGAAATACGTTTCTGTCCCAATATGCTTCGACCATCCAGTGTGAAATAACACGATCGTACCTGGCACAACACTTTCAATTTGATCCGCCACGTCATCCATAGTGATCTGTTCTGCTGGTTTTTTCCCGGTTACATCAATCACAAGCCCTGGTGCCATAAATTTCGTCAGGCTTGATTGATCGATGCGCTCGCCTTCTTTTTGGAAATGGAAGGGAGCATCTACATGTGTTCCTGTATGAGACCCGATATAAAGCTGTGTCACCTGATAGCCGTCTTTATCGAGCTCGGCTGCGGGATGAATGTCTGGCTTTGGATCGCCAGGATAGATAGGTGTTTCCGAGTTGATTAGAATCGATAGGTCGATGATTTGTTTAAAATTCAAAAGAGGCCCTCCTTTAGCTGTATATGTCGGTCCGTCGTTCTTCTAGCATGGAAAAGAAGGTTTGTTTTAATTCGTCACGCCAGTGGTTATCTGTGTTTGCTGTAATGATATCATACTGTTTTTCTGCGGTTGTTATAGCCTGTCCGTCCGGTCCATAAATAGATGACTTTCCAAAGAAGTTCAGGTCTCCCGACTGTCCTGTATGGTTACATGCTACAAGATAAACCGTATTATCGATCGCGCGTGCCCCACCAAACTGAAGGAAGGGACCATCATAAGGTTCTTCCCAGGCAGATGGGACGAGCAGGATGTCGGCTCCTTTTAGTGCAAGGTTTCTTGCAAGCTCTGGAAACGCAAGGTCCCAGCAGATCATGAGTCCGATCGTACCAATATCTGTTGTAATCGTAACGGGTTCAGAGCCAGCTGTGAAAACCTCTCTTTCCAGCGGAGTGAGGTGTATTTTTCGGTAGTTTCCGGTGTTCTTTCCACTCGCATGAATGTATTGAATCGAATTGAAAATATTCCCGCGTTCATCTTTCTCGACATATCCGTACACAATCGAAACGAGGTTAGATGCGGCCATATGCTGCATCGCCTGAAAAATAGGACCGTCCTTTTCTTCTGCTAGCTCACTTATACCTTCAGATAAAAAGTAACCTGTGGCGGAAAGTTCAGGGAAAACGATGATTTTAGTATCAGGATTTCTCGTAAGACAGGTCGTTACCATTGTTTCCATTTTGGTCAGGTTCTGATCCACTTCACCATTATGAAAGGCCCCCTGAGCCGCTGCGATTTTATGCGTCATTTTTTCTCCCCCTAAAGGTCCAGATCACTCTATGCCTCCATCTTCACATCGAGTTCTTCGTTAGTCGCTTTTCTAACCCCTAGCTGCTTTGTAAGTGCCATTAATCCATAATAACATCCACCTGAAAGCACAAATGTTAAGATGGTCGCGCCAATGCTTAGTGGCTGAACATAAGTAAAGTAGTAAGCAAAGAGGGCGCCAGCGATATATGATACGACGGCTACGATGTTAACACCTCTTTGATAACGGTAGAGTCCTTTATGGTCGAACGCCACATCTTCAGCGTCGTAGTAAGCTTTTTTGACAATGAAATAATCGACAAGGACAATCGCGAAGACGGGTATGAACAGTGTTGCGATTAAGAGAATGAAGTTGAAAAAGTTCACCATCAACGCTTCTTTTAAGAGAGCGCCAAGAGTACACACGATCCCTAGTGCTAGAACGGGTTTCCAGAATCCTGATTTCGGAAAAACATTCATAAATGACATTGTTGCACTGTAAAGCGCCATTACATTCGTTGAAAGTACCGAGAAAAAGACGACGATGGAAGCGATGAATCCAAATCCATATGCGGCAAGGAGAACGGTCGGATCGTAGGTTTGTTCCATGTTGTTCAAGATACTAAATCCACTAACGACTGCGCCAAGTCCCATTGCGATAAGGGAGGCTACAATATATCCAAGGTAAGTTCCGAGCATGCCGCTTTTTTCAGATTTGCTGTGTCGGTTGAAGTCACAGACGCTTGACATCCAGGAGAATGCTGTGGCTACGACGATGTCAAACGCAATGATACCTGAGATTGCCGGGTTTTCGCTTGCTTTCAATTCAATCAGTGAAGAGACGCTGTAGGTTGTAAAGAGCTTGTAGAAAATAAGAACAGATAGGATGAGCATGGCAACAGAGACCCATTTCTCAATGCTTTCCACACCACGGTGACCGTAAATGGTGATGGCGACAACAAGAATTTCAGTTAAAATGACGAACAAATTAATATTGCTATAGCCAGTTGTGTAACTGATGACGTAGTTAAGGGATAGACCGGCCATATAGGCCTGAATCCAGCTCCAGCCAATTAATACGATCGTGTTCACGAGTGCGGGAAGAATGGCGCCTTTTTGACCAAAAGCCGCTCTTGTCATGACCATCGTTGGAAGTCCTGTTCGTGTTCCGATGTTACCTGTGAGTGCAAGTGGAATTGCACCGATGGCTGACCCGATGAGAATCGCGAGCATCGCTTTTTCAATTGAAATATCCGGTACGAACATCATCCCCGTCATGACGGATGTGATGACGACGTTCGCTGCGAGCCAGAGGGCGAACGTCGAGAAAAAGTTCATGCTCCGCTTGTCTTTTGGAGTGGGGTTAATCGTATCGTGACCTAAGCGTTCGGTAAGTTGACTCATTGTATTTCCCCCTTTAAAATAATTTTTCAATATTCCGATAATTAATGACGCATTGAACCCCTACCAGTGGGAGTTCAATGAGTGTACCAGTCTGCTTTCGCGAGCTGTACAGACGTATTTACGTGCTTCACTTCTGTAAAACCGGCGAGACCATGTGGGCCGAGTTCGCGTCCGATCCCACTTTGTTTATATCCACCCCACGGCGCTTCGACATAAGGGGTGTGATAAGAGTTAATCCAGATGGTTCCTGCTTTAAGTCGTGATGCCACTTTTTCAGCTTCAGATACATCGTTAGAAAGAACGCCTGCCGCAAGACCATACTTCGTCCCATTTGCGAGAGCGATTGCTTCTTCCTGATCGCGGAACGGTTGAACCGTGATGACGGGGCCGAAAATTTCTTCCTGAACGATGCGCATGGATTGATGGACGTTTGTAAAAATGACGGGAGAGAGGTAAAAGCCGTTATCAGGCCGAGAGCTTCCGGCACTTACTGTTGCTCCTTCTTGACTGCCGAGTTCGATATAGCTCTCTACTTTCTTCAAGTGATCACGGCTGATTAAAGGCCCCATTTCCGTTTCTTCACGTGTCGGATCACCAATCGTTATCCTTGTCGTATCGCTTAATAGCTTGTCTATAAAAGCTTCATAGAGGTCTTCGTGTACTAAAATACGAGACGAGGCGACACACACTTCGCCCTGGTTAAAAAACCCACCGAAAATCGTCCACTCAACAGCGGCGTCAAGATCGGCGTCTTTTAGAATAACAAGCGGTGATTTCCCGCCAAGTTCAAGGGAAACCCGCTTTAAATCACGAGCGCACTGCTGATTAATGTGTTTCCCAGTTTCAGAACCTCCTGTAAATGAAACCTTGTCGACTTCAGGATGAGTGACGAGTGTTTCGCCAACGGGATCACCCGCACCAGGGACGAGATTAAAAACGCCAGGCGGGAAATCACATTGATCGATTAAGTGAGCGAGCTTAATTGCCGTTACAGGTGTGAGCTCGGAAGGCTTGAAGACAACTGTATTTCCAGCAGCAAGGGCTGGAGCGATTTTCCACATGCCGAGAAGGAGCGGAAAGTTCCATGGCACAATTAGCGCACAAACACCTATAGGCTCGTCGATGATTTTACTTGTCGTTCCGTCTGGCATCTGGATCGTTTCTGGCTCCTTCTTTTCGATTAACTCCGCGTAGTAGCGCAGACAGGCGACGGAGTCACCAATATCGAGCGTTGCTTCAAGAATGGGCTTTCCAGTATTCTCAGTTTCCGCATCTGCGAATGATTTTTCATCTCGTTCTAGCAAATCAGCAAGCTTGCGCAGAGCGTTCACGCGTTTTACGGGATTAGTCGTCCAGTCGCTCTGATCGAATGCTTTTCGTGCAGCATCAACTGCGGATGTTGCCTGTTCGCGGGACGCTTCTTTTATCGTATAAATGGTTTCTTCTGTTGCCGGGTTGATGAGGGGACGCTCATTTCCTTCGCCCTCGTGCCAGTTTCCGTTCATGTAAAGGTGATTAGTCATGAGATTTGGCTCCTTTCCTCCGCGGTTGCGGTGATTTCAGAAGGGTGATTTTCCGTCATAAGTGACACGCCAATCATTACAATGAAGCTAGTTAAAATGCCATACATGATCGTGTTTGTGGAATGAAGCCCTTCAATGGCGAGACCGCCGATAATGACAAGAATACTTGAAATGATGGAGTAGAAGGCCGCTTTTGAAGTCGCTTTCTTCCAGAAAAATCCCAGTAAGATAGGGACAAAGATCGCTCCTGATAAAACGGCATAGGCAACGTCAAGCGCTACAAGGACGTCTTGAATCCAGATCGCGAATACAATCGTGATTGCGCCGATTACAGTTGTTGTTAGTCGTGAGATGATCATGCTTTGTTTCTCACTCGCATCTTTGATGAAGTAGCGTTTGACGATATCGTTGGATAACAGTGTTGAAGACGCGAGCAGTGTGCCTGAAGCGGTCGACATGAGTGCAGCAATAACGCCTGCAAGAACAAGACCAAGTACACCTGTAGGTACTGTTTCGATGGCCATGCTGGCAAAAGCATTCTGTGAATTTCCTAAATTCGGGAGGACAATAAACGCGCACATTCCGATGATACTAACAGCCAGTCCATAAAGAAGACTGTAGATACCAGCAAGGATTGTTCCAAGGCGAGCGGTTTTATTCGTTCTCGCTGTGAAGATGCGCTGCCAGATATCCTGCGCTACGATCATTCCAAGACAGAAAAGAAGAAAGTATTGAAATACCTGACTTCCGCCAATGCCTGTGAACGAAAAATAGCTGTCTGGAAGCTGTTGATTTAAAGCGCCCCAACCGCCTGCTTTTGAAAGGCTAAGTGGAAGCATAATGAAAAATACACCAATGGTCATGATGACAAACTGAACAATATCGGTCATGGTAACTGACCACATGCCACCAAGAATGGTGTAAAAGAGAACAATTCCACCACCAAGGAGCATCGAACTAGTTAAATTCCAACCAAGCAAGACGTTCATGACGGTTCCAATTCCGATAACCTGTGTGACGGCAACCATGAGGGCATAAACTGATGCCACTAACGCGCTGAGAAGACGGGCTTCATTTCCAAATCGTTTTCCAAGAAACTCACTAATAGTGAGAACCTTGAAGCCAGCAATTTTCTTGAGGAAAAAGATGCCGAGACCCATAATACCAAGCCCGAGCATGAACACGAGCCACATGCCTGAAACGCCGAACTCATAGCCAAGCTTAGTTGTCCCGATTGTTGATGCCCCGCCAAGGATCACGGCTGATAAACAGCCGAAGTACATGAAGAAGCCAAGGTTACGACCTGCTAGCGCATAGTCCTCAATTGTTTTCGCTTTACGTGAACCAATGACACCAATTCCGATTACAATCAGGAAATAAACGATGATAATGGCGATATCTAGAAATAACAAAGAAATTCCTCCTTACAAGTACCGATCAGATTTCTATCGTTTTAAGAATTCAGATAAATCAGTTTGCAGGGGTAGAAAAGAACCTTCCTGCTTACGACTGACTTGCTGTTTCTTCGCTTGTTGTGAGAAGGGCGTGTTTTTTCTTTAAGGCAATGAGCGTAATCATTTCATACATAATCGATGAGGCAAGCGCCGCTGTAATTTCATTATGATCATACGTTGGGAGTACCTCGACTAAATCAAAGCCGACGAGATTCAACCCATCAAGACCGCGTACATATTCAAGGGCTTCATAACTATTTGGTCCTGCGACTTCAGGTGTTCCGGTTCCGGGTGCGAAGGCAGGATCAACAAAGTCAATGTCATATGAAACAAAGACAGGGCGATCACCAGCTCGTTTATGAATGCGTGCAATCACTTCATCAAATCCAAGCTTACGGACTTCTTTCATTGGCATGACTTCAAAGCCAAGATCGCGTGCATCATCGATATCTCCGGGACCATAGAGTGGACCTCTCATTCCGACCTGGATCGAGTGGTCAGTATCAATTAATCCTTCTTCCACCGCACGTCTGAACGGTGTGCCGTGCATATACTTTTCACCGTAATAGTTATCCCACGTATCACCGTGTGAGTCGAAGTGGACAAGGGCCACCGGACCATATTTCTTATGGAAGGCGCGTAAGTTGCCGAGCGAAATAGAATGGTCACCTCCCATGATTACTGGCGTTACGTCTGCATCGAGAAGGGGAGTAAGGCCTTCCACCATGTTAGCGTACGTACGGTGAATGTTTCCTGGAATAACGTCGATATCGCCATAGTCGAGACCAGAGCAATAATCAAAAATATTAATCTCCATGTCAGGGTTGTAAGGTCTGAGCAAAGTCGAGAAGTTTCGAATGTGCTGTGGTCCAAGACGCTGGCCGGTACGATTGGAAGCCGCGGTATCGAACGGAACGCCTAGCACCGCGAAGTCTACATTCTCTGTTGTACGAATTTGTTCCAGTCTCATAAACGTGCGGACACCGCAAAAGCGCGGGGATTTAGAAGAGTCTTTTGGTTGATACATATAGGAAACCTCCTGTGTTGTGTAGTCTCACAGATATACAGTCGCAAGTTCCGTGCCAATTTTAATGTTACGTATGCGACGTTTTAGACATGTTTTTAATGCATGAATGCATCAATGCGCTTTATTTTGATGCGGATATGCATAATTAATGCAAATTTGCATTGAGATCACGCTTCACACCTGATGGAAGTTTCACTTAATCCCACCCTTAAGGGGGAGTAAAACCCCCAATCTCTAATGTAAGGCAATCAAGATGTTGCGATTGGGAGTCAACTCCCCCTAAAGGTCCGATTAGTTCAACTAACCATCAGAGGGGGAAGGAGCCCCCCTCTGATGGAAGTTTCACTTAATCTGATACTTTTTGAGCTTTCTTACGACTGTTGATTGGTTCATGCCAAGATAATCAGCCATTTTATACGTTGTTTTGTATTGCTTGAACGCGCGTTTTAACCATCTGATTTCCACTTCTTCAAGTGCATGTTTTAACGTTTTTCCCTGCTCTTCTTCAGGACCAGGTAACCAGCTCGTTAGTTGTTGCTCTGAATCCTGCTGGATATAGGAAGGAAGGGCATCGGGATAGATCATTCTTGCATCCGCAGTAATCACAAGGCGCTCGACGATGTTCTGCAGTTCGCGCACATTCCCTGGCCACCCATATTCAGATAAGCCCTCGATCGTGGCTGAGTGGAAGAACTTATTTGTCCGGTATTTCTCATTTAACTGCTGAAGAAAATGAGCAGCAAGCGTTGCGATGTCTTCCTTTCGTTCGCGGAGGGGCGGGATCGTGATAGGAATGACATTTAATCGGTAAAAAAGATCCTCTCGAAATGTCCCTTTTTTGACCATATCTTCTAGGTTCTGATTGGTAGATGCGATTAACCTGAAATCAATCGTTTTCGGTTTAACCCCACCAACTCTCGTAATCGTTTTTTCCTGAATGGCTTTTAATAGCTTGGCTTGAACGGCAAGGGGGAGCTCTCCGACTTCATCAAGAAACAGCGTGCCCTGATTTGCTAGCTCAATCATCCCGGCTTTCCCCTTTTTGCCAGCCCCTGTAAAGGAACCTGGCTCATAGCCGAACATTTCTGATTCAAAAAGGGTTTCTGGGATCGCACCGCAGTTTACTTCGCTAAAACTTCCATTTCGACGTTCACTTCCTTTATGTAACGCACGTGCAAAAACGTTCTTTCCTACTCCGGATTCACCAAGAAAGACGACGGATGCATCCGAGTTTGCGACACGCTCAACAAGTTGCCAGATCATCTGAATCGCTCTGCTTTTGATCACAAATTCTTCAGGTAGCCTGTCCTTCTCACGGAGCTCCTGAATCTCAGTTTCATAGACATCCATTTGTGTGCGTAATTCTTCATAGTCTTCTTTTAAATGCTGAAGCTCAGTTAAATCGTGCGAGAAGCTGATGACGCGAATAATCGTGCCGCTCTCGTCATAGACAGGTAGGCCGGTTGCCATGACGACGCGTCCTGTAGGGGTTTTCTGCATGATTTGAAGTTCTTTGTTCTCTGCTAAAACACGTTTTGTGATCGATGGTGAAAAGATCCTTTCTTCCTCAAGCTCTATAACAGATTTTCCGATTAGATAAGAGGCTTTCCTTCCATAAACACTTTCACAGTTCTGGCTAACGCGGAGAACAACGCCGGCACCATCAGTAATAACAATGTTATCTTTTGATGCATGTAGAATGGCATTCAATTCATTTTCTAGAAAATCGGTTGAAGACATGCTGTATCCCTCCATTACATTCACGCAAATCTGACTATTTTTAAGGTTATCATATCGTAAAATCAGTCTCCAAAACCATTTTCCGAAAAATGTTGGTATGAAGCTTGCATATATAAAAAGTGAAGATGAGAGAAGGAGGCAGTTACATGAAAACAGAGCAGCGTAAAAAAAGCATTGAGTTAAAAACAACGATACCGGGTCCAAAAGCTTCTGAGTTATTGGAGCTTAAAGAGAAGAACGTGCCGCGCGGTCCTTTTAATACGATGATGACCTTTGTTGAAAAGGGGGAAGGAGCCCTTCTAACGGATGTAGATGGCAATACGTTTATCGATCTTGCCGGAGCGATTGGCAGTATGAACGCAGGTCATTGTCCCCCAAAGGTTGTTGACGCCCTGAAAGCACAGGTTGATCAATACCTTCATACGTGTTTTCACGTGATGATGTATGAACCATATATTCAGCTTGCGAAGAAGTTAAATGAAATCACTCCTGGAAACGGGGAGAAGAAAACTTTTTTCTTAAATAGTGGAGCGGAAGCAGTTGAAAATGCGGTGAAAATTGCTCGGAAGTATACGGGACGTAAATCAATTATTTCATTTGAGAGGGGCTATCACGGGCGGACGCTTCTTGCGATGTCATTAACGAGTAAGGTGAAGCCATATAAATATGGATTCGGCCCATTTGCCCCTGATACGTACAAAATGGCTTATCCCTATTATTATCGAAAGCACGCCAGCATGACGGAGGAAGAGCTTGATCGGGAAGTGCTGAAGCGGTTGGAGGATTTCTTCCTTGGAGAAGTTCCTTCGGATGAGGTAGCGGCGATTATTATGGAACCGATACAGGGTGAAGGCGGATTCATCGTTCCGTCAAAAGGATTCGTCCAGGGAGTGAAAGCGATCTGTGAAAAGTATGGGATTCTTTTTATTGCGGATGAAGTCCAAACCGGGTTTGGGCGAACAGGTAAAATGTTTGCGATCGAGCACTTTGATATCGAACCTGATTTAATGGTGATGTCAAAATCGATTGCGGCGGGCCTGCCGATCAGTGCGGTAACAGGACGAGCTGACATTATGGAAGCACCAAATCCTGGGGATATTGGCGGAACCTACTGCGGGAGTCCGCTCGGATGTGTGGCGGCGCTTGAAGTGATCGACATGATGGAAGAAGAAGGGCTTGTTGAACGAGCCAACCATATCGGGGATGTGGCTGTTTCTCGTTTTAAGCAAATGCAGGCAGCACATCATGTCATCGGGGAAGTTCGTGGACTTGGCGCGATGCTAGCTATTGAGATTGTGAAGGATCCTAATACGAAGGAGCCGGATAAAGAGTTAACGGGAAAAATTTTAAAAGAATGCCATAACCGTGGTGTGATTGTGATGGGGGCAGGCTTATATGGGAATGTGATTCGGCTTTTATCACCGCTCGTGATTACAGATGATCAGTTAAATGAGGCGTTTGATGTGATTCAGGACGTATTGGCTGAGCTTGCGCCAGTTCAATCATAAAAAAGGGAGAGGGATGGATATGCAATCGACGATACAAAAGAAGAAATTTTACATTAATGGAGAATGGCGAGAGGGTTCCGCTTATAAGGATTTAAGCTCGCCCTACTCGGGAGACGTCCTGGCGGAAATTCCAATGGGCACTGAAGCAGATGTGGACAGCGCAATTGATGCCGCTTATCAGGCGAAGCAGGTGATGAGAAAAATGCCAGCGTATGAGCGTGCGGCGATATTGGAGCGATTTGTTCAGAAATTAAGCGATCGCGCGGATGAGGCGGCGGAAATTATTGCGCTTGAAGCGGCCAAGCCGATTGCGACAGCAAAAGGTGAGGTAGCGCGAACGATCGCGACGTATAAGTTTGCTGCTGAAGAAGCGAAACGAATCCAGGGTGAAACGATTCCGTTCGATGCAGCAGTCGGAGGCGAAGGTAGAGTCGGCTATACCGTGCGAGAGCCGCTCGGGGTGATTGGGGCGATTACACCGTTTAACTTTCCTATGAATCTTGTTGCCCATAAAGTAGGTCCTGCGATTGCAGCTGGGAATACGATCGTGTTAAAACCAGCAAGTCAGACGCCGCTATCCGCTTATTTTATTGCGGAGCTGTTCGAGGAGGCAGGGTTACCTGATGGAGCACTGAATGTAATTACTGGAAGTGGGAAGACGGTTGGTGATCGGATTGTGACGGATGAGCGGGTGAACATGGTGACGTTCACAGGAAGTCCAGCGGTGGGGATTGGCATTCGAAATAAAGCGGGCCTAAAAAAAGTGACGCTTGAGCTTGGCTCGAATTCGGCTTTGATTGTGGATGAAGGTGTTGATGTTAGCGGGATAGTTGATCGTGCCGTAATGGGTGCGTTCGCTTACCAGGGACAGGTTTGTATTTCCCTTCAACGGGTTTATGTGCATGAATCGAACTACGATGCTTTTGTTGAAGCATTTGTTCAGAAAGCGAAGGCGCTCACGTGTGGGAATCCGCTGGATGAGGAGACGGATGTGTCGGCATTGATTTCAGAAGGAGATGTGGAGCGAGCGGTGTCCTGGATCGAGGAAGCGAAGAATGGCGGAGCAGAAATCGCTACAGGTGGGTGCTCGGATGGAAATGTACTGGAGCCAACTGTCATTCTGAATGCAGCTTCTGATATGAAGGTTTCCTGTCAGGAGGTATTTGCTCCGATTGTGTTGATTAATAAATTCCGTTCGATGGAAGAAGCGTATGATTTAGTGAATGATTCTTCTTATGGTTTGCAGGCTGGTATTTATACGGATAACGTGCATACGGCGCTTGATGCTGCGGATCGACTTCATGTTGGAGGGGTGCTGATTAATGATATTCCTACCTTCCGAGTTGATAACATGCCGTATGGCGGTGTGAAGGAGAGCGGGACAGGAAGAGAAGGAATTAAGTATGCCGTGGTGGAAATGACGGAGATGAAGCTAGTTGTGTTTAGGAGGTAGGTGGTGGGCTGTGCCTGTCACCACCCGGTATTGCTCGAATGGTGTCGAATGGCAGTCCCTTCTTTGTTGTGAAGGGGCTGTTTTTCGTGCGCTAAGTATGAAGTGATCGATTAAACAAACGTTTGATTAATCCGGGTTACATTGAGTCTTGATCTTCAATCCTGTAAAATACCTTAACAGACAAACTATGAAAAGGTGTAAGAAATGAAATCAATCATTGTTATAGGTGCTGGCATTCTCGGTGCCTCTACTGCTTATCATTTAGCTAAGCAGGGAGCTGACGTGATGCTGATAGATCGTAAGGATGCCGGGCAAGCAACACAAGCAGCTGCTGGAATTGTGTGTCCATGGCTAACGAATCGTCGAGGAGGGCCGTTTTATCGACTGGTGGAAGCAGGTGCAAGGTATTACCCTTCTTTAATAGAAGAACTAAAGAAGGATGGAGAAATGGAAACAGGTTATGCACAGGTAGGGGCGATTAACATTTACTCTGGTGAAACGAAGCTCGAAAAGAAGTTGAAGCTTGCGATGGAGCGAAGGAAAGATACCCCTGAAATGGGGGAGGTTTCACGATTATCGACTGTTGAAACGAACGCGTTATTTCCTCCATTAGCAGATCACTATGCTTCGGTTCATGTAAGTGGAGCAGCTCGTATAAATGGGGCGGCACTTCGAGATGCGTTGATTAGTGGAGCGGAAAAACACGGAGCGAAGATTGTTGATGGAGATGCGTCACTTGATTGGAGCGATGAACGAGTAACTGGTGCGGTAGTAAATGGTGAGATGTTTCAAGCAGATCACGTTATTGTGACAGGTGGAGCCTGGTCGAAGCAGTTATTGGAACGGCTTGGAATGAGGTTTTTGGTTACACCTCAGAAAGCGCAGATCGTTCATCTCGAACTTCCTGACACGGATACTGGAAAATGGCCGATCGTTATGCCCCCATTCATTCAGTATTTATTACCTTTTGAAAATGGCAGGATTGTTGCTGGTGGGACACAGGAGGACGAAGCCGGATTTGATCTTCGCGTCACTATGGGTGGCGTGAATCATATTATCGAACGAGCATTGAAAGTGGCTCCAGGGCTCTCGTGCAGTACCTACGTTGAGACGAAAGTAGGCTTTCGCCCGTTTACCCCTGGGAATGTGCCAATTGTTGGAGCCGTTCCTCGTGTAAAAGGACTTCTTGTAGCGAATGGGCTTGGTGCTTCAGGATTAACCAGTGGGCCGTTCTTAGGTGCTGAGCTCGCGCGGCTTGTCATTGGCGAGAGGACCGAGCTTGAGCTGGAGGAATATGATCCTGGGAGTGCATTTGGTTAGCGGTTTAGCGGTGCCTGTCACCGCCCGAGTTAGGTCGAATGATGTCGGAAGGTAGCTCTTTTCTCATGTGAGGAAAGGGCTATTTTGCTTGTTGATAATCCTTTTTATCAGAATATATTGAAAATTAGTCGCGCTTAAGCTAAAATGTCAGATAAATCAATAAATTGTATACAATCTTTGGACACAATAGGTGGTTTAGGATGGCAACTAAAAAGCGGAATGAAGAATTGGCATATGAAAAAGTGAAGCGTGCGATTATGTTGAGAAGGCTTTTACCCGGCCAGAGGGTGACGGAGGAATGGGTCAGTCAGGAAATGAAGATGAGTAGAACTCCTATTCGAGCTGCCTTTAAAAGAATGGGAAATGAGGGGTTATTGGAAATCATCCCGCATCGTGGTGCTTTTGTGTACAATCCTTCTGATAAAGAGTTAGCTGACGTGTTTCATTTACGTGTGGTGCTTGAGTGCTATGCTGCTAGATTAGCAGTTCCAACTGTAACACCAGAGAACGCTCATGAAATGGAACGGTTATTAGATGATGAGCGGAAAGCGTATCAAGAAAAGGATTTTGAAGAATTTATGCGGGTAAACGGTCTTATCCACGCTTATCCAGCCAAACTTTCAAGAAATAAATTCTTGCTGCAACAGATCGAAACGCTCAATCAATGGTCCGATTGCTATCTAATCTTGAAAGATGAATTTTATACGATCCCGATGGAAGAAGTGAAATCTATCCCTGAGCATCTGAGTATACTGAATGCTTTTCGTAGTGGAGATATAGAAGGGATGACGCGTGCGATTGAAGCCCATCTTCTTTCTACATTGGACGATTTATCCGGACAACGATCCGTATTTAATTAACCTAAAGGAGTGAATGATCATGTCAAAGAATGCTTCAATTAAAACGAGTTTACCAGGACCTGTAGCGAGTCAGTTGTTAGAACGACGGCAGAACATAGTTCCAGACGCAGTTAGTTGTGGGATTCCAACTTTTGCTAAGGAAGCATCTGGAGTGAGAGTGACGGATGTTGATGGGAATACGTTCATTGATTTTGCTGGTGCGATTGGTACGATCAATGTTGGGCATTGTCATCCACGAGTGAAGGAAGCATTGCATGATCAAGTCGATAAATATATTCACACAGGGTTTAATGTGATGATGTACGAGCCATATATTGAGTTAGCTGAAAAGCTAGCAGCATTAGCACCAGGGAACCACCAGAAAAAAGTGCTGCTTCAAAATAGCGGTGCTGAAGCAGTTGAAAATGCGGTGAAAATTGCGAGGAAATACACAGGGCGTCAGGCGATCGTAACGTTCCAAAATGCCTTTCACGGTCGAACGTTAATGACCATGTCGATGACAAGTAAGGTGAAACCATATAAATTCGGTTTTGGTCCGTTTGCACCAGAAGTCTATAAGGCCCCTTTCCCATACGCTTATCGGAGACCGGGTGAAATGAGTGAAGCTGATTATAGTGATTTCATGATTCAACAGTTCAACGATTTTCTTTTAAAAGAGGTGGCGCCTGAGACCATTGCGGCAGTGGTGATGGAGCCTGTGCAGGGTGAGGGTGGCTTTATTGTGCCGGATAAATCGTTTGTTCAGGCCGTTAAGAACATTTGTGAACAGCACGGCATTCTATTTGTCGCTGACGAGATTCAGACAGGTTTTGCGCGAACAGGACGTTATTTTGCATCAGAACACTTTGATATTGTTCCTGATCTAATCACTGTTTCGAAGTCTTTAGGTGCCGGCACCCCTATTAGCGGCGTGATTGGGAGGAGAGAAGTGATGGATGCGGCAGATCAAGGAGAGCTTGGTGGTACGTATAGCGGAAGCCCGCTCGGATGTCGTGCCGCACTCGCCGTTTTGGATGTGATCGAAGATGAAGGGCTCAATCAACGAGCGCTACAAATTGGGGAGAAAGTAAGAGAAAGATTTACTTATTTAGCTAAGGAGTTCTCTTTTATCGGAGATGTTCGGGGGTTAGGTGCGATGAATGCGATTGAAATCGTAGGTGAGGGAAAAGCTCCTGATAAAGATCTCTCGAAAAAGATCCTGGCAGAAGCACAGCAACGTGGTTTGCTTTTACTAGGGGCAGGGGTTTATGGGAATGTTATCCGATTCTTGATGCCGCTTGTTATCACTGATGATGAGTTAGAAGAAGGGTTGTTCATTATAGAAGAGTCCATCCGAAAGGTTTCCACCAATCATTTGGATAAAGGAGTTTTATAATGGAAGGCAAAGAGAAGAAACTCAAGAAGGTACTGTCAAAGTTTGACCTGCTCTTTCTTGCGCTAGGGGCTATGCTTGGCTGGGGATGGGTTGTTTTATCAGGAACGTGGCTTACTTCTGCCGGATCTTATGGAGCCGTTCTTGCTTTTGCAATCGGTGGATTCCTCGTCATATGTGTCGGACTAAATTACGCTGAGCTGGCGTCTGCCATGCCGAAAGTAGGTGGTGAGCATGAGTATGTCCACCGAGCGCTCGGAGAGAATGCGTCGTTCATCGCATCCTGGGCGATTACATTGGGATATGTATCCGTTGCGACGTTTGAAGCTGTTGCGTTACCTACTGTAATTGATTATTTGCTCCCGGATTACCAAGCAGGATACCTTTGGACAATTGCTGGCTGGGATGTTCATTTGAACTGGGTCCTGATCGGCTCTGCCGGAGCTGTGATTATTACGCTCATTAATTACATTGGTCTTAAGCAAGCGGCTGTGCTACAAACGGTGTTTACACTAGTGATTGTGGCCGCTGGATTATTATTAATTTTCGGTGCAGGTGTGAATGGAGAGCCTGCTAATTTAACTCCTCATTTCATTGGTGGAATGGGTGGCATCATGACGGTGTTAGTCATGGTACCTTTCCTGTTTGTAGGGTTTGATGTTATCCCTCAGGTCGCAGAAGAAGCAAACCTTCCACATGATCAAATAGGTAAGTTTCTCGTTATTTCTGTAATCGGGGCGATTGTTTTTTACATAGCTATCGCAATCGGGGTTTCGCTTGGCCTTAGTCCAGATCAGCTAGCTTCTACTGAACTAGCAACCGCAGATGCGATGGGGAATTTATTCGGATCAGCATTATTTGCTAAACTATTAATTCTTGGTGGTGTGGCAGGAATTATTACGAGCTGGAATTCGTTTGTTATTGGTGGGAGCCGCGTACTTTATGCCATGGCGAAATCTGGTATGCTTCCATCCTGGTTTGGTCGTCTACATCCTAAATTCCACACGCCGTCAAACGCGGTATTATTTATTGGGATTCTTTCCATGCTAGCACCATTGTTAGGAAGATCGGCTCTTGTCTGGATTGTAGACGCTGGTGGTCTTGGTATTGTGACAGCGTATTTCCTTGTAGCGTGGTCATTTATTAAGCTTAGAAAAACAGAACCAGAGATGAAGCGTCCGTTTCGAGCAGCAAAATCACCGGTATATGGCTATCTTGCGCTTGTCTTAAGTTTTGGGTTTATTACGCTATACTTACCAGGAATGCCAGCAGCACTCATCTGGCCTTACGAATGGATTATGATCGCCATCTGGTTCTTCATTGGATTGTACTTCTTTATGAGAATGCGGAAAGGCGTCTATAAAGATAGTGGTGTGGGTATGTAAGCGGTGCGGCGTTAGGCGGTGCCTGTTGGTAGGTAGTGCCTGTCACCACCCGATTTAGCTCACATCATGTCGAAAAAGCTCCAGCTGTTAGCTGGAGCTTTTATTTTACTGGGATTAATTTGACCGGACCAAGTGTTTCGATCATGTTTCCTTCGTAGGTAAAGAAAACATAATCGCCTGTTCCTACAATACTGTCTCCTAGTATTGTATTCACGGTAGCCATTCCACCAGCATCATAGACAAAGAAGTTTGTGCCTTTTCCAATGTTCGTGACCTGATAACGTCCTTCAGGTACGTCTGGGCCAACAATATACTGTCCGGCGGTGAGTTGGATTGGTTCTTCCCCTTTACTGACAATTGTTTTTTCGAGTTTATCGAGTTCTACCTTTTTGGCCTTGATCGTGTCATTAAGCTCACTAACTTCCCCTTGCTTCGCCTTTATCTCTTCATCAAGCTTGCTGAGGTCCTTTTTGCTCTTCTCCTGTTCATTTTTTAGAGATTCGATTTCTGTTGTTAGCGTGTCCTTTTGATCGATCAATTGCTTCACTTCAGCTACTTTCGTTCTCGTGTTTTCTAGTTTTTCATTTTCTGAAGTAAGGCGCTCTCCCGCTGCATTAACTTCCTCCTGGATGGATAAAAGTTTGCTTTCTTCGTCCTTCAGTCTTTCTTCAGCTGCAGTGATGTTGGCTTTGATTTCCTTAAGTTCTTCGGTGTAATTCCCTTCAAGATCTGCATTGCCAATCAGTACTCCGATTAGAACGCTGAGAAGGATGGTCGCGATTCCCCCAACAATGGAGAGGGTAAGAAGCAGGCTTTTTTTCATCTCACACTCCTCCGAACATTTCTGGATACAATTCTTTCTTATGTATATTGTTCATTAGGGGAGTTTAGCACTTTGTAAAGTACAATATGAGCTCATTCCCTGACTTTAAAAAGTGCTATAATGAAGCAAAAATGGAATGTTGCGATTGATTAGAAGGGATTGAATCCAATGATATATCAAATAAAAGTTAGCCTGATGGACATGAAGCCACCGATCTGGCGTCGACTTGAGTTAGATAGTTCTGCGACATTTCAGGAACTGCATGACTACATTCAAATTGTATTCGGTTGGACAAACTCTCATCTTCATCAGTTTATGGTGAAACAGCCTGAGCTAGTAGAAGAGCTTGTGACCCAACATCAATACGAGGAATCTGTGCCAGTTTTGACGATTGGTCCAAAGTTAGGTGAAAATTTTTCTTTTGGCCCTGAGCCACTTGATGAGCGGGAAGTGAAGCTTTTAGACGTGTTAAAACACGAACAGGACTGTTTTAGCTACGTCTATGATTTTGGGGAGCACTGGAACCATGAGATTCTATTGGAAAAGATACTGACAGAGGATTCTAGTGTGACATACCCGCGCTGTACGAAGGCGATGAAGGCGGCTCCTGAGGAAGATAATCGGGCATTTTTTGAGCCGGGGCAGAAGCTGCGTGTTCGAGAAATGAAGCTTATTAATGAGGAGTTAACGGTTTTTAGTGGGGAAAGTGTAGCGGAAAGTATTCCTTTTTCAGATGATCCGTGGGAAGAGCTTTTTCAGCTAACGCTAGGTTATAAAAAGCTTCAGCCTTGGGACTGGATGCATAGCAGTCAGATGTTTATCGTAGAAATTCCTGAGACAGGGGAGCTTGCTTATTGTGCGGTGCGTGGCATGAGCGGTCAAGAATTTGGGCTTGGTGTGCACGTTGGCAATGATGGATTGGCGTATTCGATAGCGGTTATTGAAGGGGAGACCGATCCTGAAACAATGCTTGAATACCAGAGAAGTTTAATGCTGTCCTTCTCTGATCGGGAAGAGCTGGATTCGTTTGATTTGAAGGCAATTCGTAATCAGGGGCTGCGGTTCCGGGGAGCGAAAGAGTGGCCGATGTTCCGCAGTTTATCACCTGGTTATTTTCCATGGCATTTTTCTGATCAAGAAGCGAGAATTTTCTGTGGGATTCTCAGACAGGCGATTATTGTGGCAGAGAAAGCTAGAAAAGACCCTGACTATTTATTAGAGGGATATGATGGAAGCTGGACGTCACGTTTCTGTGAAAAGGGCAAATGGACTACGGGCGTCATGGAAGCGGCTGTGGAACCGGACGTTGAAGAACCATTGCACACCTCTGAAATTGAACTTAGGCGTGTTCAAAAGTACAGACAGGTGAAAATGCGCGTTGAATTTGCTTCTTTCTTCGAAGACGAAGCTGTTCAGGAGCGAGTGGGTGATCGACCGTTTTTTCCGAATGTTGTGCTCGGCGTAGAGGATGAGGGAGCCCTCATTATTTATTATAAAGTGTTTGAACGAACGGATTATGGGAGCCAATTGCAAGCTTCTTTAGTGGAATTGCTTGATAAACTTACTTTTCTCCCTACCGAAGTGAGCGTAGATTCTGAAAGAGTAGCGCTGAAGATTCATGCGCTGACGAGTAAGCTTGGGATTCGTGTGAGTCTAGTCGATCAGTTGTTGAACGTGGAAGAAGCAAGGAGAAATATCGGGTGGTGACAGGCACCACCCGATATATGTCAATCTATATCGAAATATAGGAAAAGCGGTTCCCTTTATTAAAGAGGGAACCGCTTTTCTGTCTGAATTTTAGCTTTACCTTAATTCATTTGCTTCGCAACATGATCCTCATCGAATTCTTCAAGATGCATGAGCTTTTGTAGCTTCTTAGACAGTAGTAAGAGAATAAGTCCAAGTCCAAGAGCTGCTATGCCGAGATACAAGAAGATTTCAAGATATCCTGCTGATGTTGTGAGTGCTGCAATTTGACCAGCAAGGTAGTTTGCTGCAGCGTTACTAAGGAACCAGACACCCATTAATAAAGAAGCAATTTTCACTGGCGACATTTTACTAACAAGAGACAGTCCAATTGGTGAAAGTGAAAGCTCACCAAGCGTGTGGAAGAAGTAGGTTACGACCATAAACAGCATGCTCGCCTTCATCGCAACGTTTTGCTCATCGCTTCCTGTCATCATGACAGCTGGTACCATGACTATAAATCCAACCCCAAGAAGGATCAGGCCAAATGCCATTTTCGTTGGAATCGCGAAGTCACCGCGTTTCGATTTTGCAAGTTTCAACCATATTGCTGAAACAATTGGTGCTAGTAACAGAACGAACATTGGATTTAATGACTGGAAGAAGGATACAGGCACTTCATATCCAAAGAGGCTTCTGTCAACAAAATCTCGTGTGTAAAGTGTAAAAGAAGCACCGGCCTGTTCAAACCCTGCCCAGAATGTAACGGTAAAGACAGCAAGGATCAAAATAACAGCGGTACGCTGCTTTTCGATTTTAGTAAGCGGCTTGGCTTTGCCTTTAACCGTTGGTGTGACGCGATGACTTGACGGTGTTCTACCGATGTCACCAAGGTACTTCTTGGAAAGGAGGTTAAAGGTAACCTGTCCAATAATCATTCCGATTGAAGAAGCCAGGAATGCGTATTTAAAGCCAAATACTTCGACTCCTCCTGTGTTTGAATAGAAAACATTCGCGTACAATAGACCTGCGATTAATGGTGAAATGAGCCCGCCAAGGTTAATGCCCATGTAGAAAATGGTAAACGCTGAATCTTTTCTTTTATCGTTCTTGCTGTATAGCTCTCCAACAAGAGTGGAAATATTCGGTTTAAAAAAGCCATTACCGATAATTAGTAATAGTAAACCGATGTAAAGTCCCCATTGTTCTTGGACAGCAAACAGTGTAAAATCTCCGAGGGCCATGGTGATTCCCCCAATGGTTATGGCAGTCCGTAATCCGATGAATTTATCGGTCAGGTACCCACCAATCAATGGTGTGAAATAGACAAGGCCAGTATACATACCATACAGTTGTAAGGCTGAACTCTGATCCATACCAAGTCCACCGCTGAATAATTCAGCTGTTAAATAAAGAACTAGAATTGAACGCATACCGTAATAGCTGTAGCGTTCCCACATTTCTGTGATAAACAATAGGTACAAGCCAGGAGGGTGTTTCATTTTCCCTTCTTTAGGTGGCTTTCCTTGAACGGTGGTATCCATAATCAGACCTCCAATTTTATATAACTTCCTCATTTTAGCAAATTATTTGTCAATTTAAAGTTATAAAGAAAAAGTTTATTTTTTTGAAATGTTTATAAATTTGTAAAAATTACATAGGTGTTCGGCGGATTTATTGTTGTTTTTCACAAATTATATTCTTTGAAAACGTTATCAAAATAGGGTGTAATCCGTTTTGGAAGATCGGAAGAAGGAAGATTAAACGTAATAAACGTGCCTTTAATGTTTCGAAAATATTACTAAATTTAGGATGAAGTACCCAGGCGAGAAGTGCCTGTCACCACCCGAATCAACGCGCTAATTGTCGAATGGTAGGGGCGTGTTTACTTCTTAATAGACATCTAATTTATACAAGTGATAAAATTGATAAGATACGATTTCGGATATTAGTGAGAGGAGGGGTTAAGGTGAAACAGGTTTTACTGGTGGTTCTGTTTGGTTTTCTTGTTCTAATTCACCCTGCACAGGAATTAAATCAATATGATTATCACTCTGCTGATAAACCAACGATCACTGAATTCGCCTATCTTCCTGATGTAAAAATGACCCCTCATCCGACGTCTGTATCGATAGAAAAACAGAAGGTTATTGGGCCGTTTGTTTCTAACATTCGTCACGATAAGCTTCCTATCCATCCCACGTATCCAGCGAGGGCTCTATCTCCAAGCGATGCATTTCCGGATGCCCTTGGCTTCCTTGACATACGTGCTAACCACTCTAATTACCTTTCATTTCGCATTATTTAATACGTTAACTCGCTAATCGAATAGGTGTCATTCATTTTTTGAATCCTCCTTTTTACAGGGGTTATTTTGTGATGTCGTTATTAGCTGAGCTTTACGGGATTAAATAATACAGGTCGAGGTGGAAAATTTGATGAAGAAATCATCATATTGGAAAGAAACACTTGAATGCTACGGACTTATGGGAGTGGTTCTTATCCCTTTCTGGGCAGCGATTATTGTAGGAGCAGAACTTTCTGTCGATCATTTCGTTGAAGTCCTTCTCTCGTATTTTTAATGAAAAGAACATCTGGGGAAGTTTGAAATAAAGAAGTCTGGTTTAAATTTTGAGGAGGAGACCGTGTGAGTGAAAGTAAACCTTTAGAGAAATTAGTAAGTGAAAGTAAAATTCATCGTAAAACGCCTATTCAGGAGAAGGTGAGAAGAGCCATCCTAATCACGATTGGTGCTGTGATCATGGCTGTCGGGTTGGAAGTATTCCTAGTTCCAAACCAGGTCATTGACGGTGGGATCGTCGGAATTTCCATTATGCTTTCGCATTTGAGTGGTATTAGTTTAGGTCTGTTCTTATTTATCCTTAACCTGCCGTTTATTTATATCGGGTATAAACAAATTGGGAAGACATTCGCTTTTTCCACGCTGTATGGAATTGTGATTCTCTCGATTTCTACGACGTTGTTACACCCAGTACCGGCATTTACAGATGATATTTTATTAGCTACGCTTTTTGGAGGCGTTGTGCTTGGGATTGGTGTAGGGATCGTTATTCGTTTCGGCGGCTCTCTAGACGGCACCGAAATTTTAGCGATACTGGCAACCAAAAAGCTCCCTTTCTCGGTTGGTGAAATCATCATGTTTGTGAACTTGTTTATTCTTGGAAGCGCAGGCTTTGTGTTCAGCTTTGATCGTGCAATGTATTCGCTTCTGGCCTACTACGTTGCATATAAAATGATCGATATCACCATCAAAGGATTGGACGAGTCGAAGTCGGTCTGGATTATTAGTGATAACCATAAGGAAATGGGAGATGCGATTTTGAATCGATTAGGAAGAGGCGTGACTTATTTACATGGTGAAGGTGCCTTTTCTGGTGATGATAAGAAAGTGATTTTCTGCGTCATTACGCGACTTGAAGAAGCGAAGTTAAAAGACATCGTCGCCGATCTTGACGAGTCTGCTTTCCTTGCGATGGCGGATATTGCTGAGGTAAGAGGCGGACGCTTTAAGAAGATGGATATCCATTAATCTGTGATTCCGATTTTAAAGGGTAGGGATTTCAGAATGAGAGTCGTAAGAAGATAAGAGCTTTGTACGACTCTTAATTCGTTTATTAAAGTTTAGCTGCTGTGATTGCGTGGAAATCTACTAATCATTACAAAATCACTTTGAAACGTTCATCCTATTACTGGTAAAATAAAAGGAATATAGGTTGGAAATGAGGGTGTAAAAGCATGATTGTTGTTGTCGTGAAGCTTTGTATTTCAGCTTGTTTAGGATTAATGATTGGTATTGAAAGAGAGCTTAAACATAAGCCGCTTGGATTAAAAACGTGTATTGTCATTGCGGTTAGCAGCTGCTTGCTAACGATTGTATCCATCGAATCAGCTGAAACTTTCTCAGAACTATCGCCGAACATTCGAACGGATCCGATGCGTCTTGCCGCACAGGTAGTCTCGGGGATTGGTTTTATTGGTGCAGGAGTTATACTGAGGCGGAATAATGATGCCATTTCGGGCTTAACAACAGCGGCGATTATCTGGGGTGCTGCAGGACTTGGAATTGCGGCAGGTGCAGAATTTTATTTCGAGGCCTTTGTGGGAGCGTCGTTGATTCTTTTCAGCGTTAATATTCTTCCACTTATTATAAAGAAAATAGGCCCAAGACAACTCAGACAGAGAGAGATGCGGGCCAAAATCACGCTTCAAAAAGGAACTGATATTACAGCATTCATGAGTGCAATCCAGGAAGCAGATTTTAAAATTAAACATGTTAGGGTGCGGGATACAAAGGAGAAAGACCATCAAGTAGAGCTTCGGTTGATGACGTTTGAAGTAAATTATACGACTAGTATCTATCAGAAACTAAGACAATTGGATGGCGCTATATTTGTTGAAGTAGAAGGCTAGGGAGCGGTGCTTGTCACCACCTGCTTTTGGTCGAAAGGTGTCGAATTATGATGGATGGAAGTTGATAAACTTCCATCCATCCATCTTTTTTGTACGGAAGGGGGGAGCTGGGAACAGTGGTATGACGTAGAATTCAGCCGATATGTAAGCTTTCGTTCCATTCTAATGACGATTCCTATTGAATAGAGTAATAGCATACGGCTTAGATTCTATGTTGGAGTTGAGGAACGATGGTGATCGTACTCATTAAGTTATGTATTTCAGCTTTACTCGGGTTATTGATTGGCATTGAGCGTGAATTGAAGCATAAACCGCTTGGACTTAAGACGTGTATCGTCATTGCGGTTAGCAGCTGCCTGTTAACCATCGTTTCCATCGAATCGGCTGAAGCTTTTGCGGAACTTTCGACAAATATTCGGACGGATCCGATGCGGCTTGCGGCTCAAATTGTTTCTGGTATTGGTTTTATTGGTGCGGGTGTCATCCTCCGCAGAAATAATGATGCGATTTCTGGATTAACCACGGCGGCAATTATCTGGGGAGCGTCCGGATTAGGCATCGCGGCCGGTGCAGGATTTTATTATGAAGCGTTTGTTGGAGCGGGTTTAATTCTTTTTAGCGTGAATATTTTACCCTGGATTATTAAACGCATCGGCCCAAAGGCGCTTAGACAGCGTGAGATGCGGGCGAAAATAACCCTTAAGAAGAGCGTGGATGTGAGCGCGTTTATGGATGTCATTGATATGCATGATTTTGAGATCCACCACGTTCGTGTGCGAGATACGAAAGATAAAAATCCTCAGGTTGAGCTTAAGTTAATGACGTTTGAGGAGAACAAGACGACGGATATTTATCAGCTATTAAGAAATGTGGAGGGGGTAAATGAAGTAGAGGTCGAGGGATGAGGATAGAAACAAGTTAAACTAAAAACTCGCATCTTAAGGGGAAAAGAGGGACTGTAGATATTCATTGCAAGCCATGTATGTAATATAAACCATCCTTACGAAACAGCCGAAGCATTAACAGATGTTACCTCCTATAAGCTACTTGGTGGGGAAGAGGCCATCAGTGAATCAGTTCGAGAGGAAATTTATATTTTTAGAGATTATGGAGGTTGATAAAGATTTTGTTAGCGATTTAGTTATTAGGAGATATGGGAAAAGGGTGCAGAGGAAGCTTCTCTGCACCCTTTTTCTGTGAATGTCGTAGTAGGGATCAGGCATAAATGGTATTGATAATTATGGAACTTAGCTTGTCATTATAACAGGGCAAACTCATACCCCTGTGCACGGATTTCTCGAATCAGTGCTGGTAAAATTGCTAACGTCTGTTTCAATTCATGGAGAAGGATGATCGCGTCATCTTCAAGGTTTGTAACCACGTTATGCATAATCTGATCCGGATTGTGAGCGAGCTCCCAGTCCATCGAACTAATTCGCCACATGACGGTTGTTAATCCTAGATCCTGAGCGGCTTTAATGGTGTCAGCGTTATATTGGCCGAACGGTGGTCTGAAATAAGTAACCGGAGTCCCGGTAATACGCTCTATTTTTTGCTTGCTGTTTGAGAGTTCCCGGAACTGTTCTGGATAACTGAGATTTGTTAAATTAGGATGCTTGCATGAATGCGTCCCGATCGTATGATCTTCATCAAGCACCCTTTTCCACGGTCTTTCCGCGTAAAGCAGTCGCGACTGCCAGAAAAACATCGCACGGACATCTTCCTTTTTTAAAATATCAAGAATCTTAGGGAGTACGCGTGAAGGCCCGTCATCAAATGTTAAAAAGACTGTTTTACTGGTGCTTTTCGTCCCGTTTAGTATTACATCCTTATCGTTAGAGTCGTACACGACCCTTGTGTGGTCAACTACTCATGGGCTTTTTAACATCAGGTTTTCCTCCTGTCGTTTATCCCAGCCTTAAGGGGCAGTAAAACCCCCACCTCAGGGATGTAAATCAATCGAGACGTTTAGGTGGGGGTCAACTGCCCTTAAAGGTCCGATTGGTTCAACTAACCATCAGAGGGGGATGAAGAAAAACCCCCTCTGATGGAAGTTTCACTTTATGAATGGAAGCTTTCCTCGTACATCTTCACTATCGCCTTTATTTCCAGTTCGGCAGAATGGTAGTTTTTCACATACTCTCTAGCGTTACGTCCGAGTTTGGTTCTTACATGTGAATCATTTATTAAAGAAGCAGCATGAGTAGTGAATTCATCGTTTCCGTTATAGATGAGGCCTGTACTACCGTGTTTGACGACACTCATATTCCCTTTGTTCTGAGAGACGAGTACAGGAAGACCCTGACCCATCGCTTCTAGAATTGCAGACGATTGCCCCTCGGTATGAGAGGTGTTAAGGACAACATCAGCCTGGTGATATAGCGTGGTCATCTCATTGTGAGGGATGACACCAGCATAACTCACCCAATCACTTTGCTCAGAAACTAACTGACGAACAGTTTCTCCTTCTTCTTTTTCAATAATTGGTCCGACAATTTTTAGTTGGATACCTGGATGTGTTGCTCGTAATGGCTGAAGTCCCTTAATCGCAAAAGGCACATTTTTCACTTTGCGTATGCCTGCCGGAAGTAAAAAGGTAAACGGAGTACGTTGTTTTCTAGCAGATAAAGAGTGTTTAGCAGCGACGTTAGTGCCTTGAGCAATGACGTATACTCTATTCTTTAGTTCTGGTAGTTCCTCAAACACGCGCTGTTTGGCTTCTTCCTCAAACACATGGACAGCTAACGCTTCTTTTAAGCAGGTAACAACGTCCTGTTTTCTATCTTTATTCTTTAGATCATGATTTAGGTCGGTCCCCGTTAATGTGATGATGTAGTTTGTAATCGGAGCATTCAATGTTTTCATAAATTGATAAAAGCGGAATGCATTGAAGCCGTGAATCAGATCGGCATTTTGAAGTGAGAGGGGCTTAGGTACCTGCTCCGTTATCGAAATAACCTTCGTATTGATTCCAGCTCGCTCCAGCCCTCCCGCCATTCGCCGAACCGTAATCGTATTACCGCGCAGCTGGTTGAAAAAAGGGGTTGCGAGAATAACGTTCATAGATGCTCATCCTTTAGTGTGTTCTTTGGGGCGATTATATCATAGCGGTGCCTGTCACCGCCCGAATGATGTCGAATGCTAGCGTGAGGCTTTTCTGTTTCAGTTGGGGATTTGGAATGATTAGAATAGAAGATAAATAGGCTATAAGAACGAGGAAGGCTAGAACAGATGAAAGATTTCTTTCGACGGCTGTTTGGAATAGATAGATGCATGGTTTGTAAGAAGAAACATTCGCCCTCAGTATTATTTAGATGATCAGGGGGATCGGAAGCCTGTTTGTTATAAATGTGTTTCGTATGCGGAGCGAAGGCCGTATCGGAAGGCGTGAGTTCTTACTAAACAAACGTTTGATTAATTTTTCCAAATCCAAAGCCCCCAAAGGATACACATATCCGACGGGGGCTTTCCTTATCTACTCCTGCTTTTAACCATTTCTATTTCTTCTTTTTGCTTTGTGTATGTATACCCAAGTAGAGCCATTTCGAGGCCGAGTCGTTTCTCTGATTGGATAAAGTTATCACCTAGAATTTCCTCGAGTTTCAGCATGCGATGATACAGAGTTTGTCTAACGATAAAGAGTTTTTCGGCGGTGTCCTTCTTTGATCCATAATTTTCGAGATAGACCCTGAGAGTTTCCAATAAATCAGTGTTGTTTTCTTTATCATAGTGAATGACTTCCCCAAGGTAGTCACGGATTAATTCTTCAAGGCTGTTTGCTCTGTCATCCATTAAGATCAGACGCTCTGGATGGAGGTTTTTATAAAATGGTTCTCGCACCTGAAAGGTATGTTGAATGTTGATGGTTTCCTGCGCCCTACGCAAACTTTTTGAAATGTCTGAGACGGAGTTAAAGCTTCCGCCAAAGCCAATGTTACCGTATAAACTTTTAACTTTTGCTTCCAGTTGTTGAACGACATTGTGAAGACGGCTTTCTCGGGAGGTTCGCGTCCTCTGGTCAATTAAAATGAAGAGGAGTGTTTGCTCATCCTGGAAAATAATTGGCTGGAAGCCCTCGTTTAAGAAGAAGGATTTAAAGATGTCCTGTTGATAGGGGATGTTTGAGTCAAATCCGGTAATTAAACAAACGGTGCCACATGGAGTATGCTCGCTAATGAGATGTTCAAGGTGAGTCACAGCTTCGTTGTCACTTATTACTCCTGCCATCCACTTACTAATCCAGCTTTCTTGTTGGGGTGCGAGTCTCGCTTCATTCAGTATTAAGCGGTTGATATCCTGTGAAATATCAATGAATCGAACTTCGCTTTCGAAAATGATAATAGGGAGACTATGCTGTTCAGCAGTCTCAATAACGTAGTTTGGCACTGTCTTAATGTAATCGCCAATTTCAATACATAGACAAGCCACATCTTTCTCAATCAGTTGATTGATGAAGGTGCTGGCGTGTTGGAGATTTGCTCCCCACCCAATTCCAGTCGTAAGCACACATTCTCTTCCATTCAGGAGGTGCTTCACTTGAGTCAATTCTAGAATATGCGCCCAGGTAATAGGATTTTGAACTCCTCTCGCACCTGCGATGACGCGCGCTTGCTTGAAATGGGGGCGTCTTAGCATGTCGTCTACGGTAAAGGCGGCGTTTGACAAAGTGTACTCCTCCGATCGATTAATTTTAACGTGAGGTTAAATGACCAGTTGGTATGTTTTCCGGGATGTCCAATGATCTTCTATTGAAGGGATGTTATTGTTTAATTAATCAATTAATTCAAATATATCTGAAAAAGATGAAGAATGGAAGGGTAGGTCATTTTTGTTGTGGAGGGAGAGGGTCAGCTGTTTATAATGGAAGGATGTCAAATAAAAAGGGGGAAAAGCATGAAGCAGAATGATAAAGTTTTTGAAGATGATCCGCGGTATCGGGTAGCGAATAAGGAAGCTTTAATTGGTGTCGGCCTGGTAATATTAAATTTTATTCTATGGTACGGATTTGCATATGGGCTCGGTTCGAAGCCTGTGGCTGAGTATAGTTATATCTGGGGGCTACCGGCGTGGTTTTTCTATAGCTGTATTCTTACCACAGCCATTATATTGGTCCTCGTAATTCTAGCAGTTGTATTTTTGTTTAAGGAAGTTCCTTTTGATGAGGAGGATGAGCAATGAACTGGCAAGTGGTGCTACCGCTGCTCATTTTCCTTGTAGTCATTTTCTTAATTGGGTTTTATGCCTCTACTTACTTGAAATCAACATCGAACTTCCTACAAGAATACTTCCTTGGAAGCCGTCAGCTTGGTGGATTTATTCTGGCAATGACGATGATTGCTACATATGGAAGTGCCAGTAGTTTTATTGGTGGCCCAGGCGTTGCTTATACGATGGGGCTTGGCTGGGTTTTGCTCTCGATGACACAGCTTGCAACGGGTTATTTCGTTCTATCAGTTCTGGGGAAGAAATTTGCGATCATGGCGCGGAAAATTCGTGCTGTTACGCTGATTGATTTCTTGAAGGAACGTTATCAGAGTAAGTGGGTTGTTATTCTATCGGCGATAAGCATTATTATTTTCCTGTTTTCAGCGATGGCTGCTCAGTGGGTTGGTGGAGCAAGGCTAATTGAATCGCTCACAGGTCTTTCGTACACAGGTGCGTTGTTTATTTTTGCAGTTTCTGTGCTAGTTTACGTTATCATTGGTGGCTTTCGTGCGGTGGCCATTACGGATACGGTTCAGGGAATTGTTATGTTCTTCGGCACGCTCATTATCTTGATCGGTACTGTCATTGCAGGCGGGGGAATGGGAAACATTGTGTCTGAGCTTGCTGCGGAAAATCCAGATTTAATCTCTCCGTTTGGTTCTGATCGCTCACTGACACCTCTTTATGTATCCTCGTTCTGGATTCTTGTAGGTGTTGGAGTCGTAGGTCTTCCACAGGTTGCTGTTAGAGCGATGTCTTACAAAAGCTCTAAAGGTATGCACAGAGCGCTAATTATCGGTACGGTCGTCGTCGGATTTATTATGCTTGGTATGCATTTAACGGGTGTATTCGCTCGAGCAGTTTTGCCGGGTATTGAAGTGGGTGACACCGTCATGCCACGAATTGCAATGGAAGTATTGCCGGCCTGGCTAGCGGGAATCGTCCTTGCGGCGCCGATGGCCGCGATTATGTCGACGGTTGATTCACTTTTACTTCTGGTCAGTTCAGCGGTTGTAAAAGATGTTTATTTAAATTATGTGAAACCAGATGCAAATGATCAAACAATTAAGCGCTTGAGTATCGGTGTGACAACAGTTATCGGGATTCTTGTCTTCGCAATGGCGATTAATCCTCCAGATTTGCTCATCTGGCTCAATCTGTTCTCCTTCGGTGGATTGGAAGCAGCGTTCATTTGGCCGGTTGTCATGGGGCTCTATTGGAAAAGAGGAAATGCAAGCGGCGCTATGGCATCAATTCTAACCGGAGTTGGAAGCTACATTCTATTTAATACATTTATGCCGAATGCATTTGGCATGCATACGGTCGTCCTGCCAGTCCTGGTGTCGTTTGTTGCTTATGTTGGTGTGAGTTTGCTTTCAAGCAGACAGCATGCTGTTGTTCAGGAGAAAGTAATCACGAAACTTTGGAGTGCATAAGGAGTGAGACGGATGATTTTAGTCGATCAGAAACAGCGTGTTCTGCGTGATAGTAAAGAGGTTGTTGCGCTAACTCAAGAGCTTGTTCGAATCCCGAGTGTGTATCGACCTGACACGAAGGATGGAAACGAACAGCGTGTGGCAGAATATGTCGCTGATTATATGAAGCAAATGGGTCTTGAAGTGCATATAGAGGAAGTTGAACCAGGTCGTCCGAATGTAATTGGCATTCTCGACACGGGGCGCCCTGGGAAAACATTGTTATTTGAAGGGCATACGGATGTCGTGACGGAGGGCGATCGTTCACTCTGGACATATGATCCATTCGGAGCAGAGATTGTTGATGGTCGAATGTTTGGAAGAGGAACGAATGATACAAAGGGAAATCTGGCCTGCGCGATTACAGCGATTCATTCGCTCATACAGGATCGTGAAACGTTTGGTGGCAAAATCATCATGTGTGTGCCATGTGATGAAGAAGGCATGATGATCGGGATTAAACATTTTATAGAACGGGGTTGGGCAAAAGATGTGGATGGCGCAATCATTTGTGAACCCGAAGAAAATCAGATCTGTGTGTCACAAAAAGGTGCAATGAGAATAAAGGTTCAGGCTTACGGTAAACAGGCACATGGTGCAATGCCACTTAGCGGAGTGAACCCTAATACACGAATGGCAAAAATTATTGTGGAACTTGATGCGCTTGAACAGCTCGAGAAGGAGCGTGTAGGCAAGCATGATGAACTTGGGTGGCCAAGTATAACCCCGACAATTCTAATGGCTCCAACTGCAGGGGAGCCACAGATCAATGTAGTACCTGATCAATGTATGACAACGCTCGATATTCGGACGGTTCCAGGTCAGGATCATGAGGTTCTGAAACAGGAAATACAAGCTATTCTTAATCGATTGGCAGAGAAAGATCCAGATTTCAAAGCAGATTTTGAAGTCATTGAGGATCGACCTTGGACAAGCACGGATCGAGATGAACCAGTCGTAAAAGCTGTCGCAACTGCGTATGAGAATGTAACCGGAAAGAAGCCAGTCTACAACGGAGTACCGGGAGCGACGGATGGAACATTTTTACACCTAGCTGGCGTTCCTATTATAACCACGGGTGCAGGAGATCGAGAGGTTCCGCACCAAACTGATGAGTACGTTGATATTGCAGATCTTGTGGAAACAACGCAGTTGTATCGTGAAGCTGCGCTAGAATTCTTGAGGAAGTAGGGAAGCCTGATGAAACTAGCGATCATTTCAGGAGACGGAATTGGACCGGAAGTAATGAATGAAGCGGTAAAAGTATTGAATACTCTCTCGCACCTTGATTCAAGCTTTTCCCTTCAATTCGAGGAGCTTCCGTGGAGCAGTAATTATTACATGGAAGTAGGAAGAATGATGCCTGAGGATGCGCTCGATCAACTTAAAGCGTTTGATGCCATTTTATTCGGCGCAATTGGTGATGCACGTGTTCCGGATGACATCACGATCTGGGATTTGATCATGCCGATTCGTAAAGAATTCCAGCAGTATGTAAATGTGCGGCCAGTTAAGCAGCTAAAAGGGGTGAAAGCGCCTCTTATCACGAAGTCACCAATCGATTTCGTTGTTTTTCGTGAAAATGCTGAGGGTGAATACTCCAATATGGGGGGACGGATGTATCACGGGACAAATCAAGAAATGGCAGTTCAAACAACAGTGATGACGAAGGAGGGCATACGCCGCCTCGCGGAATATGGTTTTCAATATGCAAAGAATCACGGTAAGAAAAAGGTGACGAGCGCTACGAAGTCGAATGCGATCATCCACACGATGAAGCTCTGGGACGATGTTGTGAGTGAAGTCCATCAGAGGCATTCTGGCATTGCTCTTGAAAGCATGTATATTGACGCGCTTGCCGCTTATTTCATCAACCGCCCTGAATCGTTCGAAGTGGTGATTGCATCCAATTTATTTGGAGATATTCTAACAGATCTTGGAGCTGGAATTGTTGGCGGTCTCGGGCTTTCACCATCAGCGAATCTAAATCCTGAAGGTGCGTTTCCATCAATGTTCGAGCCGATTCACGGCTCTGCGCCAGATATTTCAGGAAAAGGGATTGCGAACCCGATTGCTCAAATTTGGTCTGCAGCACTATTACTTGAGCATAACGGGCGACCTGATTTAGGCGAAATCATTTTGCAATCCATTGAAAAAGTACTTGTAGAGGCAGAGTTTCTGACCCCAGATCTGGGTGGAAAATCGCAAACAGCTGTACTCGGTGATGCGATTATTCGAGCGATTCATGAACAGGCATAAGGGAGGTTGAGAGAATGCGGTTGAAAGAGAAAACTGTGGTCGTAACGGGTGCTGCTGGTGGAATGGGAAGTGCTACGGTGCGAAGGCTTTTAGAAGAAGGTGCTAATGTCCTCGCGACGGATCTTCACGACAACATGTACAAAGATGGGGCTATGGAAGGATCTCTTCATCTTGTTGAAGCAGACCTGACGGATGAGAATCAGGTGAAAGAAGTGGTGGATGCTGCGATTGAAGTGTTCGGTGGAATCGATTGTCTTGTGAACGTCGCTGGTATGGCGCAGCCTGCGAGACCTGTTGAAGACATTCCGACGTCATTCTGGGAGAAGATCATGACGGTGAATACAACAT
Organism: Pseudalkalibacillus hwajinpoensis; assembly: GCF_039851965.1. Taxonomy (NCBI): domain Bacteria; kingdom Bacillati; phylum Bacillota; class Bacilli; order Caryophanales; family Guptibacillaceae; genus Guptibacillus; species Guptibacillus hwajinpoensis. The sequence goes on from NZ_CP156674.1 coordinate 2,653,261, forward strand.
CTGTGTTTTATACATGTCGCGAAGTAGCACCTCTTATGAAGAAACAGGGAAGCGGTGTGATCATCAATGTAGCTTCGATTGCTGCAGAACGTGCTCGTCCTGGATTAAGTGCTTATATTGCGTCAAAAGGAGCGGTAGTTTCTTTTACAAAAGCGCTCGCCATTGAGCTCGCTTGTGATGGGATTCGTGTAAATGCGATTAATCCAGGTCCATCTGATACGGGCATGCTGGGGGAATTTACAGGTGCGGTTGTAGATGCTTCTAAGCGGGATGAGTTCAAGGAATCGGTGCCGCTAGGAGAACTTGTTGAACCGATCGATATAGCGAATGCCGTCGTTTTTCTTTGTTCAGATGAATCTAGGATGACAACAGGTGCTGTTTTTAATATTGATGGAGGGCGCGGGCTTTAAGAAGGTTGGAAAGGCGGGGAGTAAGTGAAGATACTTCGAAACTATGTGAATGGAAAATGGATAGATGCGTCAGGTGGAGAACGGATTAACGTGTACTCTCCTTCAAGCGGAGAGCGAATCGCTTTTTCCCCGAGGAGTCATGATGAAGATGTAGACCTGGCTGTAAATGCCGCTTCAGAAGCTTTCGAGGGGAAAGAATGGCAGGCGTTTAAGCCACATGAACGTGGTGCATTATTGTTTGAAATGGCTGGTATAATTCGTGCTTCAGCAGATGAACTCGCAAACCTTGAAACGCTTGATACGGGGAAGCCCATTTCACAGGCGCGTTCTGATGTGGAAGCGGCTGCTCGCTACTTTGAGTATTATGCAGGTGCGGCGGATAAAGTTTTGGGTGAAACGATTCCAGTGGAGCCGGGAATTCTTGACTATACGATGCGTGAGCCAGTTGGTGTAACAGCGCACATTATTCCATGGAATTATCCAATTCAAGTGGCGTCGCGGAGCTGTGCAGCAGCGATTGCAACTGGGAATACGGTTGTCATGAAGCCTGCGGAGAACACTCCGCTGACAGCGGTGAAGCTTGCTGAGATGTTCGAGCAGACGTCCCTACCTCCCGGTGTGTTTAACCTTGTTATGGGATATGGGGCAGAGGCTGGAGCTGCTTTATCAGCGCATCCAACTGTTAACCATATCACGTTTACAGGGTCGGTTGAGACGGGTTCTGCAGTTATGATGGCAGCTGCTCGTAATATCGTCCCGGTCACGCTAGAGCTTGGTGGTAAATCTCCTAATCTCGTCTTTGCTGATTGTGATCAAGAGCTTGCAGCAGATTGGGTCGTAAAATCGATCCTGCAAAATGCGGGACAGACATGTTCAGCTGGTTCTAGATTGCTGGTGGAAGCCTCAGTGAAGGATGTTTTCTTGAAGAAGGTGCTTAAACGAATGGAAAAGGCTGTCATTGGACCAGGGGAGAGGGACCCTGACATTGGTCCAATCCTTAACGGAAAACAGTTTGAACGGATAGAAGAGTTTATGAAAGCGGTACATGACGAGGGTGGATCGTTTCTATTAGGAGGAGCTCGTAAGCCTGTTGAAGGATATGAAGGTGGCTACTATTTTCAGCCGACAGTCATTGATGGATTGGGTCCTGCGAGTAAAGTAGCGAGGGAAGAAGTGTTTGGACCTGTGCTTTCTGTTTTCTCGTTCGAAACAGAAGAAGAAGCCATTCGAATGGCGAACAGTACTGAGTATGGACTTGTTACTGGAATCTGGACTAAGGATATTGCGAGAGCTCATAAGGTCGCAGAAAAGGTAAAGGCCGGGCAAATCTTTATTAATAATTACGGAGCGGGCGGTGGCATACAGATGCCATTCGGTGGATATAAAAAGAGCGGATTTGGTAGGGAAAAGGGGCTAGAAGCGCTCCGAAATTATACGCAGTTAAAGAATGTTGCAGTAAGGGTTTATTAGGACCTGCTTATTAGTGCCTGTCACTACCCGTCACTACCCGATTTGTGTAAGTATTTATCGATATTTGTAAGTGGGATGTTGGAGAGTATTTTAACTTTTTAAAGTTCCTAAATATGCATCATTTTCTCTACACAAACTATTATGATTCGACCAAATCGGTGTTCATTAGCTCATTTTCGAATAGGTGAAAAGTCCGGTTTATGGAGTGGCATCACGCAAAGGGGCGAAGCGTTCAATTTACTAAACATTCCAAAAGTGGAATAATCATACTGATGATAGATCTATTAAGGAGGAATTTGATTGTATAAGAAACCGCTTACTTATGCACTGGCAACAGGACTGGTTCTTAGTCCGATGTCGCTCCCAGTTGATGCAGCAAAACCTGCTCCTAATGAACAAGCTGACCATGCGTTTGATAACAAAGTAATTAAGAAAATAAGTGCTGACAACATGTATAACACTATTGCCCTTTTATCGAAACAACCTCGTGCAGCAGGAACGGAAGGTGAGTATAAAGCCGTCCAATACATAAAAAGTGAGTTTGAGCGTTATGGCTATGAGACGGAATTACAGCCGTTCACCATTCAAGAGTGGGATGGTGGTTCGGCAGCAGTTTCCTTTAATGGGGATGCATTCACGGGTGATGTTCATACGTTCAATGGATCGATCAACGGTAGTGCAACGGGTTCACTCGTTTATGTGGGTCTTGCTTCTGCTGATGAAGTTGGTGATGAAGTCGCAGGTAAGATTGCATTAATCGAACGTGGTTCTTTCAGTTTTTATGAGAAGATCCAGAACGTCTATGATAAAGGTGCTATTGGTGTCATCATGTTTAACGGTGAAGGACAATCTGGAAATGCTTTTGGCTACGCTTATGAGGGGCAGGACATTCCGACCGTGGCTATTACAAGGGAAGCAGGACTCAGTCTAGTGGAGCAGCTTACAAATGGAAGTGTTCAAGCAAGTGTGAACGTAGAAAATGCCGGACCGATTGATAAAACTTCTTATAACGTGATTGCGAAGAAAGAACCGCATCCGAATAAAGATAACGGTCAAATTATCACTGTTGGTGCGCATCATGATTCAGTTCCAAATGGACCTGGGGCAAACGATGATGCATCAGGAGTTGCTGCGACGCTTGAATTAGCAAGGATTATGGCGAAAACACCGACGGATACTGAGCTTCGATTTGTAACATTTGGTGCGGAGGAGAAGGGATTAGTCGGTTCCTATCATTATGCTGATACTTTAACAGATGAAGAAGTCGAGAACATGGTTGCTCATTTTCAAATGGATATGGTAGGAAGTCGTGATGCAGGAGAGTTGATTATGTTTACCCCTGATGGAAATAAAAACCTCGTAACTGACCTTGGTGCTTCAGCAGGAGCAAGAATTTCAGGTGCCGTCGATTATGGCGAGCTCGGGCGAAGTGATCATGTTCCTTTCTTTCTAAAGGGAATCCCAGCTGCTCTGTTCATCCATGCACCTCTAGAACCGTGGTACCATTCTCCAGAAGATACTCTTGATAAAATAAGCAAAGAGAAACTCCAGAATGTAGCGGAGATTGTAGGGTCAGCTGTTTACCAGGTTGCAAGACCCGATACACCTGCTCTAGAGAATGCGCGGGTTGCGCCGAATCCAGCAGACTATGATTTTGATGATCGTCCGTTGTAATAGAAAAGGGCTTAATGAGATGGCAAGAACCTTCTCATTAAGCCCTTTTTTGTGATGTGAAATGGTTGTTGGAGGTTTTGAGACCAACATAGGTAAATGGTCTATCCAATCAAGCTAGAAGTCTGTGTTAAGATGATAGGTATCAGCTGCAATGCAGGGTGGGCGGCGGTACCCCGTTGATGAAAGGGGGTGCTGCCTATAATGATGAGCACATATGAGGCGCTTGTTTTGATGATTAGCTTTGCTTCTCTCGTGGTCACAATTATTACTGTTTCTAGTAATAAAAAGAAGTAACCCACCCTGCCCCGGCCAAGGTTTAAGGTGAGTTACTTTTTTGCCTTCTGAGCCGCCGCTCTTCATGCGGAGCAGCTGTAAGGACGCTGGGTTACACCAGCGTTCTTTTTTAATTTATGTGATCTAATTTTATTATATGCAATTAGCCTGGTGGTGGCAAGGGGGAGAGCAGCAGGCAGAAGTGCCTGTGCCGGAAGTGCCTGTCACCACCCGCTTTTTCGGTTATTTTGTCGAATGAATTTCATCCTCAATGGGACATGTTGCAAGGTAAATAGACGAAATATATATAATAATCAGTCAATACGCTACGTTGTGTACAATGCTGTGTTGGGCTTGCTTTGCTATAGTGAATAAAAACAATGAAAAGGGTGAAGGTGGATGGGGATTAATCGAAGTCGTTTACAGGGACACCTTGAGGAATTGGCAAAGATCGGGAAGATTGGCGAAACAGGTGTATGTCGCCTTGCTCATTCGAAGGAAGATCGAGAAGCGGTGGAGGTCGTAAAGGGCTGGATGGAAGAGGCAGGTCTTCAAGCTAGAATTGATGGCTTCGGCAATTTAATTGGAAGAATAGAAGGCAGCGAGAAGGAAAAGCCGATCCTGGTGCTCGGCTCCCATATCGATTCCCAGCCTTACGGAGGTCGATTCGATGGAACTGCAGGGGCGCTTGGCGCGATTGAAGTTGTACATAGTATGAAGGATAACGGGATGACACCAAAGCGGACGATCGAAGTTATTTGTTTCTCAGATGAAGAGGGATCGCGTTTTAATAAAGGTGTATTTGGTGTTCGGGCGCTTGCTGGGTTGCTTGAAGAAGGTGAGCTTGAACGTAAGGATAAAAGTGGTATGACACGGAAAGAAGCGCTGAAAGAATTCGGTGTTGAGCCTGATCTTTCGAAAAGTCCTGTCTATCAGAAAGGTGATATTGAAGCGTTCCTTGAGCTCCATATTGAGCAGGGGCCAGTGCTTGAATCACAGAATAAACCAGTCGGGATCGTTTCTGGTATTTCTGGTCCGATCTGGTTGACGGTCACTCTGGAAGGTTTTGCAGGGCATGCTGGTTCTGTTCCAATGCCTCTCCGAAAGGATGCCATGGTTGGAGCGAGTGAAATCATTACTAAATTTGATCAGCTTGTTAAAGAGGAAGGGAAGGAAACAACGGTAGGCACAGTCGGAAGTGTGCAGGTTTTCCCGAACTCAAGAAACATCATTCCAGAGAAAGTTGAATTTACAGTGGATCTGCGTGACATCGATCTTGAGCATCGGACGAATTTAGAGAAAAAACTCTATACGATCATTGAAGAGACATGCTCCAGGCATAGTCTGGCTCATACAATTAGTGAGGATACGAGAAGTGAGCCAAGGTACTGCGCGGACTGGATTAAAGACATTATGAAGTCAGAAGATGAAGCACTGGGATTTGAGTCTCCTGTTTTAATGAGCGGCCCCTTTCATGATGCGCTCTTTATGTCATACATCAGTGATTATGGGATGATCTTCGTTCGCTGTGAGAAAGGCATCAGTCATAATCCCCTAGAATTTGCGGAGATGGATGATATTGAGAAGGGAGTTAACTTGCTTTATCAGACAGCTGTGAGGATTTCGGAGAATGAAAAGGAGTGATTCTTTGCAGGTTGAGACAGTGTTTGTGAATGGAGAAGTGGTAACGGTTGATCCTGGTTTTTCAATCAAGGAAGCAGTGGCGATTAGTGGAGACAGAATCCTATTTACAGGATCCACGGAAGAGGTAATGTCCTTAGCAAATGAAGAGACACGGAAGGTCGATTTGAAGGGAAGAAGCTTGCTCCCGGGGTTTATCGATTCACATGCCCATCTCGAACTATATGGAACGAATAAACTGGGTGTTAATTGTAAAGACGTTACTGGCATTGAGGATATTCTAACCAGGTTGAAGGATAGAGCAAGCGGAACAACTCAAGGAGAGTGGATCCGCGGCTGGGGGTACAATCAAAATTATCTCGGTCGCCATCTGACGAAGTGGGATCTTGATGCGGTTTCGACTGAGCATCCAATTATCGTTGTACGTACGTGTGGTCATATCTCATGCGTTAATAGTAAAGCGCTTGAGCTTGCAGGACTTTCAGATGAAACCACTGACCCAGAAGGCGGTAAATATGTACGAAAAAATGGAAAGTTGACGGGACTGCTTCTGGAGTCTGCGCATATGAATCTATTTTTGCACGCGATGCATTCGGAAGAGCAAATTCAGGATGGCCTCACACTTGCTTCAGAAGACTTTTTAAAAATGGGGATTACGAGTGTCCATGATGCAGGCGGATATGGGCCTTCACATATTGGAGCTCTCCAGAAAGCTGTAAAGTCAAAGAGGATAAGGCAAAGGATTTATGCCCTTTATGGCTCTCTCCATCAGTCAGGCGAGATGGTGAGTAAGGGACTCGAGAGCGGAATCATGACAGGACTTGGTAATGAGTGGTTCCGGATTGGTCCTGCTAAAGTATTTATTGACGGAAGCAGCAGTGGTCCAACAGCAAAAACACGTGAACCTTATACAAGTGACCCGGAGGATTCTGGCATACTTTATGTAAATCAGGATGAACTAAATCAATATCTTCAACCAGCTCAGCAACAGGGGTGGCAAATAACAGCACATGCGATTGGGGACAGGGCAGTTGAAATGATGATTGAAACAATCCAAACGGGGCAAGAAAGTGAGTCTTCAACGGATCATCGTCATCGAATTGAGCACGCTGCAATGACGCCTGAGGACCTTTTAGTCAGGATCGAAAAATCAGGTATTGTGCCGATACCGAATCCTGCTTTTATCTACGAGTTTGGTGATGGCTATGTGTCTGATTATGGTGAAAGAACCCAGATCATGTTCCCATTAAAAAGTTTCGTTGAAAATGATATTCCTTTTGCGATTGGTTCTGATAGTCCAATAACTGATGTGAATCCGCTTCTTGGCATTTATGCTGCTATCACACGTAGAAGTAAAACCGGAGAAGTCATTGGTGAAGGTCAGGAAATTCTCATTCAGGATGCAATTAAAGCTTATACGTTGTCAGGTGCATATGCCAGTTTTGAAGAACAGGAAAAAGGCAGCATTGAGAAGGGAAAGTTAGCTGACCTTGTAGTGTTGAATGAGTCAATTCTAAATTGTGATCCAGAACGATTGAAAGATATCACTGTCGATCTAACAGTCATTAGCGGAGACATTGTATATACAAGTCAGAAGGAGGGCGTTACGTGAGTAAAAAGAAATTTACTAGAATCTATTGCATCTCCCTAATCATACCGATGCTTTTACTAGTTTTTCCGCTATTTTCAATAGGTAATCGAAGTACGCCGTTCGTCATGGGACTTCCTTTTTCCGTGTTCTGGGTGATCGGGTGGATCATTGTCACTTTTTTAATCGTATTGATTTTATATCGATTAGACCCGGATAAAGACGAAGAGGAGGTGAACTAATGGCTGATTGGCAAATAGCGATGATCATCATGATCGGATATCTTGTCATTGCCCTGGTTATCGGGGTTCTAGCTGGACGAAATCAGGATAAAAGCTCACTCGATGAGTTCGCGGTGGCAGGTGGAAAGTTAGGACTTTTTGTGATGTGGTTCTTGATGGGCGGCGCCGTGTTCAGTGCATTCTCGTTCCTTGGAGCACCAGGCTGGGCATATTCCAAAGGTGCACCGGCTCTTTATATTCTTACATACACCGCGTTTGCCATTCTACCGTGGTACATTATTGGGCCGAAGATCGGTAAAATTGGCCGAAAATATAATATTTATACCGTATCTGGCTTCTTGAAAAAAAGGTATAACAGTCGAGTTCTGCCAATCTTAATAGGACTGATTGCCGTTCTCGCTTCCATTCAATATCTTGCAACGCAAATGAAAGGTATGGCTTATATCTTCAATATAATGACGGAAGGGCGAATCCCTTTTTGGCTTGGAGCTCTAGTATCCTACGGGATTGTCGTTGTCTACGTTGCAACTGGAGGATTGCGAGCAGCAGCGTGGTCTGACGTATTCCAGGGTTTACTTATGATTATTATCTCCTGGGTTGTCGGCCTTGCGATTGTCAATCAGCTTCATAGCAGTGTTTCTGGAATGTTCACTGAGCTTGTTGAAGCAAAACCTGGATTTCTTGAGATTGGTAATCTGGGATCGACAATGTCACCGACAGCATATACAACAACCATTCTCGTATCGGTGATTGGCTTTCTCATGTGGCCACATCTTTTCTCGAAATCATATGCGTCGAATGCGAGGGCAATCAAGAAAACAGTCCTTGTTTATCCTGTATTTGCGCTGTTTTTAATTCCTCTTCTATTTGTAGGATTTGCGGCAGCTAACGTGGTAGACTCCTCAGTCATCGGCTCACCTGATGAAATTCTTCCTTATTTAATAACAGCAGTACTGAGTTTACCAGGCTGGGTTTATGGTCTTGTTGGAGCTGGAGCACTTGCTGCTGCGATGTCATCTGCAGATGCAATTACACATAGTGCATCTCTCGAGTTTACGGATGGGGTTATCCGTAACGTGAAAACCGATTTATCGAATAAAATAACGCTGGTTTTGATGCGGATTGGCGTTTTTGTAATCGGAGGTCTTGCCTATTTTATTACCGTATTTGGAGGGCAGGGGCTCATTGCACTTTTACTTGGTGCGTATGGTTCCATCGTTCAGTTTGCTCCGGGAGTATATGGAGCCCTTTACTCAAAACGAATCACTGGACCTGCAGTGATTGTTGGGTTAATCATTGGAACATTTATCAACTACTATTTCCAGCTAGTAGCATCGAGTACTCCGTTTGATATTCATGCTGGAATTCTTGGGTTACTGTGTAATATCGTCATTGTTATTGTGATTTCAGCGCTGACCCAGTCTAAAAGTATGCAAATGGCAGAAGAGTATAAGAGTATTGGATGAGTGAAGGGGAGCCTATTCAAGGCATCCCCTCTATTTCGTGGAAGTTAATTAAACGTTTAATTAAATTGTAAGATCTTCAAAAATAGCAAGTTTTTGCTTAATCTCTTGGGGGATTGGCTGAGAATTTCCCGTTCGTGGATCGTAATTCACTTGCACAACTTCTGCCTCAACAAGAATTTCTCCTCCTCTCGTAATCGTATGTTCGAGTTGGAAACTCGAGTTTCCAACTTTTTTCACACGACAATAAACTTGAACAATGTCATCCAATTTTGCAGGTTGGACGAATTCAATTGTGATTTTTTTTAAGACAGGGTCAAATGCGCGTTTCTCTGCTAGCTCACCCATTTGGTCTCCTATGATTTCTCGAAAATATTCTGTTGTGGCAATATCTAGATAAGTGGAGTAGTGCGAGTTGAAGACGATTTTCTGTCCATCAATTTCAGAATACCGGACGCGAATCGGGTGGAAAAATCGATAGTCTCGAAGCATCGTTTGTCACCTCTATGATCATTTTCTTCATATTAACACAACTTTCAGTTAAAAGTTCCGGGATTGTTCGAAATTTCCCGGGTAATGTCTAAACTGGTAGAGGAATAGAATAATGAATCGTGAAAAGTGTAGAGAGCGCAATTTTACATGAGGAGTTGAATGAAATTGAAACCAAAAGTCTATATCACACGAAAATTACCAGGTGCAATTATCCAACAAATTCAAGAGAAATGTGATGTTCGAATGTGGGAGGAGGAAGAGGTACCGGTTCCGAGAGAAGTCCTGGAGGAGGAAATAAAAAAGGTCGAGGGGTTACTATGCTTGTTGACAGAGCAAATTGATCGCTCATTGCTAGAGCAGGCTGATAATCTGCGGGTGGTGGCGAATATGGCTGTTGGTTATAACAATATTGAGATTGATGAAGCGAAAGAAAGAGGGATCATTGTTACTAATACGCCAGGCGTTCTTACGGAAACAACGGCTGACCTCACTTTTTCATTATTAATGGCCACCGCTCGTCGTATCCCGGAGGCTTCTGATTATTTGAGGAACGGAAAATGGGAAACATGGTCACCGATGCAGCTGACAGGTCAGGATATACATGGTGCCACGCTCGGGGTCATCGGCTTAGGAAGAATTGGTGAAGCTGTTGCGAAAAGAGCGAAAGGGTTTGATATGAAGGTGCTGTACCATAATCGCAGCAGAAGTCAGGATGCCGAAAAAGAATTAGAGATTAAATATGTAGAGCTTGAGGAGCTTTTAAAGGAGTCAGATTTTGTATGTGTTTTAACGCCTTTTACTCCCGAAACAGAAAATATGATTGGTCATGAACAGCTGGCATTGATGAAGAAAAGCGCGATTCTGATTAATACGGCGAGAGGAGGCATTGTGAACGAGGATGCGTTGTATGAGGCACTATCTAATGGGGAGATCTGGGCAGCTGGCTTGGATGTTTTCAAGGAAGAACCTGTTTCCCTCGACCATCCACTATTAACTCTCCCGAATCTTGTAACCCTGCCACACATCGGTAGCGCTAGTATTGCGACAAGAATGAAAATGGCTGATCTCGCTGCAACGAATTTATTGAAAGTGTTGGAAGGAGAAGATGCTCCTAATAACGTGACATAAAGCGGGCGGTACAGGCACCATCCGCTTTATGTTGGAATAGGTAGATAAGTGTCGAGAGGATGTTATTGACGGTATGGAATTGAAGAATTATGCTTTAAGAACCGAAGGAAGGAGTAGAGAAATAGATGGTAAATATATACTTTAATGTCACTACTTTATTACACCAAAGATCTAGCGCGCATCGATGGATGGAGTGGTAAGAAAATCGCGCGTTTGGCTCCCGAATCACTTTTATCACATTGTTAGTTGTGGCAACCGGAAAGATGTCTTGTTCCAAGACGACCAGGACTATCGAACTTTCCTTTACATTCTTCAGAAAGTCTTCGAAACACATCCGTTTGAAATAGCCTCTTACTGTTTGATGAACAACCACTTTCACCTTCAGCTACGCTCGAAAGAGCACCCCATTTCGAAAATCATGTCTCTCATAAATAAACGCTATGCAGACTACTTCAATGGTCGCTACGATTTATCAGGTCACGTTTTTGAAAAACGTTATTTTGATGAGCCTCTCAATACCCCTGCAAATATGCTTGAAGTTAGCCGTTACATTCACCTCAATCCAGTAAAAGCAGCACTCGTAATGAGTCCAGAGGATTACCTGTGGTCCAGTTATCGGTTCTATTTTTCAAGAGAATCGCTGCTTTTACCATTTATGAATTTATCACCGCTAGTGGAAGGGTATCCGGGTACAGCGATTCAGAAGCGAAGCCATTATTGTAACTTTGTGAATGCGAAGAGAAAGGAGGCAGATCAATTACTGCATTAGAATTATGGTATTTTAAAGTACTATGCTGAATAGGTCTTCAGGTTTGGGAGTGCTTCGCAAGACTGTAAGCAACCAAAGATTTAGAACGTGAATCAACTGAACAAATGAGCTCGAAAGCAAAATAACGGCTAACGGGTAAACCGCACTAAAGTAAAGAAATAAGTGAAGGGAAAGATATGGATCTCGGTGCACCTTTCCCTTAATCAAACGTTTGTTTAACCCTCAAGTTAACTACTTATAGTCCCACAAGACTCTGTATTCCCCATCTTCTTTCGCAACAAAGACTTCCTGCACAAGTGAAAAATTCCCGAACTGATTTTGGAATTTTTGTGTGACCTCCATAACAAAAACTTTCTTTATCATGATGTCGCTTACCCCTGATCTCCAATTTTTCTTTGTTTTAACTTTTCCAACTTCAAATGTATACGACGTCGAACCAATATCCTGTGTGATCAGCTGAGATCGAAGCTGACTATATTGTTCATCAGAAAAGCGATTTTTCATTTCTGTGTGAAAAAGTTCCCACGACTTCTTAAAATCCCCGCTTTGTTCAAGCGAGTAAAATTCGTTTACCGTTGCGGAAGCTTGTGATTTTGGCTGTTGAAGAATCCAGAAAGTCATTGCCCCGCCTAAAAGCAGAAGAATACAACTAATCGTGATCAACTTTGTGCCCCCACCGTGCTGGCGCCGTGTTTTAAAATGCGACAAGGTACCTTCCTCCTTGAAGCTTGACTACTAGAATTGTATGAGTGAGATAAGTTGTCCCATTCAGCTTGGGCTCAATTTCATAAAATGTGTCATTTTCCTGTTTGTTTAGATTCTACAATCTAATGGAGGAGAAAAATGAAAAACAAGCTGTTTTTCTTAGTACCGCTTTTCCTTTTAACGGCTGCCTGTTCTGAAAATCATTCATATGAAAAGAATGCGGATCCAGGAATGGAAGCAAGTGCAGAAGAAGAGGTTGTAGCGTCAAATCTGAGTGATGAAGAATATCTATGGGAATTGTTACATAGGGAGAGCTTAGACGAAGAGACCTTTAAAGAAATAGAGCAATTGTTCACGGATGGTGTAGACGTTGAAACAACAAACAAAGAGGGGCTTACGCCGATTACTTATGCAGTTATGAATGGGAAGAACGAATTGGTGGAATTTCTTCTAAAATCCGGTGCGGTCAGGCCACTTGAAGAAGATCAAGGAGATAACGACTTGCTTCTTGAAATTGCATCGGAGCAAGAGAATTACGAGGTCGTTGATATGCTTTTGAAAATGGGTGCTCATTTTGAGATGGGTAACGAGCAGATGTTAATAAAAGCGGTACAGGAGGAGGAGATAGTAACATCGAAATGATCGCTTCATTGCGATCGATAATAGCAGCGTTTAGAAGCGTTGTCTTTTTACCATCGAACTCGGCTTCGAGAACGCAGGAGCTAATCCTAATTTCGCTGTAGAAGAGGAGCAGAAAAGTGCTCTTGTTGTTGCAGTGATGGAGGAGGATCATTCAATTGATCTTGTCACTCTTTTATTACAAAGAGGGGGAGATCCAAACACTCGATTTAACGATGAGCCACTGGTTTTTGAAGCGATTAGACAAAATGATCCTCTTCTGGTTGAAGCCTTTCTTGTAGCGGGTGTGCACCTATCGGTAGATGAAAAAGAACAGACCTATAAACTTGCAGAAGCAAGAACAGTCAACGCTGGCATATCAAATCTACTTATGCAATACGGGTGGTAATCCTCAATAAATGACCGGCTTTCAATGGAGAAAGCCGGCTTTTTGTGAGTTGATGTTTAATTTGGTATGAGGAACTCCTTTTACCTATTCCCTAATTTAGGAACTGGAGAAAGTTTTCTTACATTGAGGTGAAGATTATTGGAAGTGATTTCTTTCACCTGATCCAATTTCTTTTCAATGATATAGTTTGTTAAGAAACTGCCCTTTGTTTCGAATCCTAACCTTTTAAAGCTTTCAATCCCCTGTTGGTTCTCTTTGTCCACCATTCCATAGACAGTTGTAATTCCCTGTTTCATGACGTAGCTTTCGAAAGCTGGTAACAATTTCCGTGCAATGCCTTTTCCTTGAACACTATGATCGAGAACAACATAATCAACTAGTACCATATGGTTAATTCTCAAACGATAACTAAGGAACCCCGCTATTTTTCCATTTGGTTCACAAACAATAAGGACTTCGTGTGCCTGGTTCAGGATATTCTCAATCTTACTTGAGGGTATTTCAAAATTCTGTGTGCATATAGAAACTAACGTTGAATCGTCCTTTTCCTTAATGCGATTACGAATATACATAAATTATGCTCCTTTATCGATATTATTAAATGATTGCGATTAAATCTAAGTAATGAGCTTATTCCTAGAACTTAATGGTAATCGTTAAAAATGGAGTTAATGCACGGTACAGCATTAACTCCAGTGATTGATTATTTTGCAGCAGCGTCAGTTTTTACTCGTTTCTTAGCTACTTTCTTTCTTTTTTTACTGCAACTGAAAACTTCGTCAATCAAATTATGCAAAAGTGTAATCATGAAATCCTCTCCTAATTATTATTTGAAATGAATTGCTATCATTTCATACGTTATCTTACGTTGGTTTGTCTAAATTGTTTGGACAGGTATTCAGTATCATTAAAATTGTGTAAATTTATCATCGGGTAATGGCACCTATTTTGGGAGGAAGGCAGATTAGGACCATGCTCCACAATAATGAGAGTGAATGAGAGCAATAGTAGATTTGATCGTGTATTTATAAAATAAGCATTCAAGTTAGTTTGTCTCGTGGATAAATTAAGTTGATATTGTTATAATTAAAAGATGAAAGCCTTTACAGGAGATTTTATTAAGATAATTAAGATGAAGGTAAGTGTGGCCTTCCCAATTTTGGTGTAGTGGTGATTTAGGATATGATTCAACATTCATAGAAAACTTAAGGAGAGAGGTTAGAAGAATTGAAAATCTCGAGTAGGAAATTCGGAGAGCTGCAGGGTAATGATGTCTCACTCTATACACTGATCAATGAGAATGGTATGGAGGTAAGTTGTTTAGATTACGGATGTATTATTACTAAAATCCTAACTCCAGATGCTGAAGGCTCAATAGAAAATATTGTGTTAGGATTTGATGAGCTGGAGGATTACCTTAATTATTCTCCCTATTTTGGATCAGTTATTGGACGAGTAGGTGGGAGAATAGCGAAGGGGCAGTTTGAGTTGAATGGAGAAACATATGAACTACCTAAGAATGATGGTGAAAATCATCTGCATGGGGGTCCAAATGGATTTGATAAAGTGATCTGGAGGGCACAGGAGATTGATCGTAAAGATGAAGTTGGACTTGAGTTCTCTTATATAAGTGCAGATGGGGAAGAAGGGTACCCTGGGAAGTTAGATGTCACTGTTACATATCTATTAACCAATGACAACGAACTGGTCATTTCGTATACGGGTGTTTCTGACCGAGATACTTTAGTGAATCTCACCAATCACACCTATTTCAATTTAAGTGGTAACTTGAAGGAAACAATTGTGGATCATGAGTTAGTGATGAAAAGCAATCAATTTCTTGAGCTAAACGAAGAGCTAATTCCAACAGGAAATCAGGTGAATGTGACCGATACTTCCTTTGATTTTAGAAACGGAAGTAGAATTGCAGAAGGGATTAAATCCTCTTATTCTCAGAATGTACTAGTGGGGAATGGGTATGATCACCCATTCATGTTAAATGAAACGAATAATAATGAGATTATTTTAAGCGAACCTATTAGTGGGCGACAACTTATCATCGAGACTACAGAACCATGCGTTGTGCTATATACGGGAAACAATATTCCGGAAAATTTTAATATAAGGGACGTCCCGTCAGAAAAATATTTAGGAATGTGTCTCGAAACACAGGCACCACCAGATGCCATCAATCATGCCGATTTTCCTTCTATTATTCTTGAAAAAGGAAAGCAGTATACTACCAAAACAAGTTATAAATTTGGTGTGATGAAATAAAAGCGTTAAAACGGTAGAAGGCGATTTCTTTCGTTATGTAGCAGCAAACGATAAAACGACGCCCATTGGCGTCGCTTTATCGTTTAGCTAACTAAATCAATTTGCAGAAAGTTTTCAACTGTAAAAGCTACAACACCAAGAGCGGAAGAATGAGTAGAATGCTCTGAGAAATCGATTCGTAAGTCTTTTTGTTGGAAGGGCTGTGTGCGTTTCTTAACATGGGTGTTAACAGGAGTTCCGAGCCATTCTTTAGCGGAAGCTAGACGGTTTCCAATAATCACTTGCTCTGGATTAAATGTATTGATGATGTTGTTAATTCCTATGCCTAAATAAGTTCCAATCTCTTCAAACAATTCGGATGAACAATGATCGGTCCGTGCCATCTTAATCAACTCTTCTAAACAGAGCTCTTTGCCTTTTGGTGGGGTCAATTGAAGTTCATCAGCTCTGTTAAGCAGGGCTTTTTCGGAAGCGTATAGCTCCCAGCATCCTTGATTGCCACAGCGACATTCGGGGCCGTTTGTATTAATCGTCATATGGCCCATTTCACCCGAAAATCCGTCATTCCCCTTGTAGAGCTCCCCATTTAAAATCAACCCAACGCCAATACCTATACCGGCACTAACGTAAACGAGGTTGTCAAATGGCTGACCAGCACCAAACTTCTTTTCACCGTACGCTCCTGAATTCGCTTCATTTTCAATAATGACTGGGATATTAAATTCATTCTCAACGATCGCTTTCAAGTTCACATTTTTCCAGCCAAGGTTTGGTGCCAACAAAATTTCTCCTTCTTTATTAACAATGCCAGGAACACCAATTCCGATTCCAACAACGCCATATCGACATGAAGGCGTATTTGCTGAAAGGCTTTTAATCATCGTTAAGAGCTGATTTTCTATTTTTTTATAGCTTAAATCATTAAAATTTACTTTTTCTTCCTTAACAATATTTCCGTTAAGATCTGTTAAAATGCCGAGCATATAGTTGACACCTAAGTCAATTCCAATGGAAAAGCCAGCAAGTTCATTGAAGAATAGCATGACAGGCCTTCTACCACCGCTTGATTCACCAGGACCTGATTCATAAATTAAATTTTCTGTAAGTAATTCACTGACAAGGGAGGAGACGGTGCTTTTGTTTAAGCCGGTGGTTTTTGCTATATTTGCTCTGGAAATAGGTGTATTTTCTGTGATGATCTGAAGCACAATCGATTTATTTCCTCTTTTAACGACATGTTGGTTCCAGGTATGGTTAAGGGTCATTTTCATTTCGTTCTCCTTTACATTAAATTCCTCCTTTTATTCTAACACAAACTTAGTTTATTCGGTATACAAACAGGTGCGCATTTTGCTACTCCTGGTAGCAGTTAAGAGCTCCTCGCATACTACAAGGAGCTCTTACAACATTATGCCAACTTCTTATCCTGGTTGTCCTTTTTTCTTAAAAGCATTTCTAATTCTTCTAATGATTTACCCTTTGTTTCAGGCACAAACTTCCATACAAAGATGGCAGATAGAATACTCATAATGCCATAAAAAGAGTAGGTAAGACCACCGCTCAATTCCATCATCATCGGATAGGTGGAAGAAATAAAGTAGTTAGCCGCCCACTGTGCCGCAACAGCGATCGCGACGGCTTGTCCCCTAATCTTATTCGGGAAAATTTCAGAAATTAAGACCCAAACGATTGGTCCCCAGGACATCATAAATGATGCCGTATAAATAATGATGAAAACTAATGTGGCGATGCCAATAATTCCAGAGAAAGCCATTCCAGCTACTCCAAACATTCCTATTGTCATACCGATCGATCCTACAATTAGAAGAGGTTTTCTGCCCCATTTATCTACCGTTAAGATCGCGATAATCGTAAAGATGACATTAACAAGGCCCATGATAATCGTCTGGACCATCGATGCATCTCTTGCTGCTCCCATGCTTTCAAAGATTCGTGGCGCATAATAGAGAGCTACATTTATCCCGACAAACTGTTGGAAAATGGATAACAAAATACCTACAAATACAATCGTTTTTCCAAAAGCAAAAAGTCTTGCTTTATTGGTATCAAAAGAGTTCTTAATCTCATATAGCGTGGCCTTTGCCATCGTCTGGTCATGAATCTTTGAAAGGATGGCGAACGCTTCCTCAATTTTATTGATTGAAACTAAATACCTTGGTGTCTTTGGAACAGTAAAGAGTAGTAATAAGAATAAAATAGCCGGTATTGCTTCTGAAGCAAACATATACCGCCATCCTAAATCGTTCATCCACTCCATCGGTTGTCCTTTAGCGATACCCCAGTTGACGAAGTACACCACAAGCATTCCGAAAATGATAGCGAATTGGTTCAGTGATACCAGGGTTCCTCTTATGTTAGAAGGAGCGATTTCCCCGATATACATTGGGGCAACAGCTGAAGCCAAACCAACTCCAATACCACCAATAATCCTATAAAAGTTAAACATAAGTAGCAAAGAATAAGTTGGATCTTCTCCATAACTGAAAAACAAAAATTCAGGATAAGCTGAGCCAAGAGCTGATAACAAAAATAAGATAGCTGCCAGAATAAGGGAGTACTTTCTACCAATTTTCTTCGAGAAGTAACCGGATAACAATCCACCAATAATACAACCAATTAAGGCGCTGGATACAGTGAGTCCGTGAACCAGTGAGCTAAGGTGTAAATGATCAGAAAAGAACGTTTGTAGAGATCCTTCTGCTCCTGAAATCACTGCCGTGTCGTACCCGAATAAAAGACCTCCTAGAGTTGCGACAAGCGTGATTAAAACGATGTAAGCTTTGTTATTTAGTTTCATCTGTTCAACAGAGTAGCGACTGACTACCCTTCCTCCTCTCGATTGTAATCGCTTGCAATAACGATATTTTAACAAACCTTACTTAGTTTGTATAGTGGATAAACGAAGAATGCGCGAATTATTACACATTTTCAAAAATGATTTAGTGATTGAATGGAGGGCAAGAGAGTGCCTGTCACCACCCGGTTTATGTCTGATTCAGTCGAATTTTGGGCTCTGTTGTAAAGTATGTAAATAATCGCTCGGAATTTTATTGAGGCTCGTAAGATGTGGTAGGATAGCGATAATAATACTTACAAGAAAATGGAAGGAGCGATTTTATGAAATTCGATTACCATACGCACCATGAGCGCTGCGGTCATGCAGAAGCAACAATTGAGGATTACATACAGGCAGCAATTAAAAATGATCTGCAGATGATTGGCATCTCAGACCACTCGCCATTCTTTGCAAGCGAGGAAGATCGTGCGATGCCACGCATAGCTATGGCGAAAAGTGAATTCTCGTTATATGTTGAGGAAGTGCTAAAGCTTAAGGAAAAGTATCGCGGGAAAATTGAGGTGTTGCTTGGGGTAGAATCAGACTTTTTCAGAGAGCATTATCCGCTATACAAAAGCATTTACGACCAGTATCCCTTTGACTATATAATCGGATCAGTTCATTTTAGTAATGAAGCAAATATATTTGATAAAAGGCGCTGGGAGAACGTGACTGAAGAAGACGTTCGAAAGCAGAAGGAGCACTATTACAAATTAATTGTAGAATCAGCTGAAAGTGGTGTATTTGATATTCTCGGTCATATTGATGCGATGAAAGGATTTTATCCGGACTTTACAAACGTGCATACACCAGAAGTTGAGAAAGCACTAAAGCGACTTGGTGAAGTAGAAGCAACCATTGAAATTAATACTTCTGGAAAGCATAAAGACTGTGGTGGCTGGTATCCTGCGAATGACATGCTTGAATTGGCCTGCCATTATGGTGTAGGAGTTACGTTTGGATCTGACGCCCACTGGCCATCCCGAGTTGGGGAGGAGTTTGAAGAAGTGAGCGCTAAGTTGAAGGAGATTGGATTTAGGAATTGGACTGTATTTAGAGAGCGGAAGAAGGAGTTTGTTGGGTTGTAGAAATAGAAGGGGGGAGGGGGGTCAGACAGGGGTCTGACCCCCTTCCCTCTCCTTTTTCCTTTTTTTCAGAATATTCATTGAACCGAACGGGAAACTAAGTTATTCTATAATTAGAAAATACGAAATATTGTATATTGAGGTGAGGATATGGAAGGCAAATGGGAGAAATTATACAGCAAGAATGGGCTTGCAGCCAGGAGAATTGCTGCTAAGCTTTTATCGATCGAGCCAGGAAGCCGGATTCCTCGCGTAAGTGATTTTGTTACAGAGACTTCACTTGGAAGGGGGACGATTCAGGCAGCACTTCGTTTACTTGAGGAAATTGAAGCAATTCACCTTGAAGCAAGGGGGCATCTTGGGACTTTCCTGATCAGAACGAATCGGGAGCTTCTCTGGGATATTGCCGGACTTGGCTCTGTTATGGGAGCGATGCCCTTACCGTATTCAAGAAAATATGAGGGGCTTGCTACCGGATTAGTACAGGTGCTAGAGAACATGAAGATTCCTTTCAATCTAGCGTTTATGCGCGGTTCATTGAATCGAATTGAAGCGTTAAAGGCAGGGCGATATGATTTTGTGATTGTATCAAAACTTGCAGCTGAACTTGCTGTTCAAGAGGATGACCGTATCGAAATTGTGAAGACGTTTGGGAACAACTCGTATGTGTCTGGACATGAAGTCTTTTTTGCAGATTCAAAGGTCCAGCATATCCAAAAAGGGATGAGAGTTGGAATTGATTACTCCTCTGCTGATCAGCATCTGTTAACAGAGCATGAAGTGGAAGGTATTGACGTCGAGTTAGTTGAAGTGAACTATATGCAGCTAATGGAAATGCTTAAAAACAATGAAATTGATGCTGCGATTTGGAACAAGGATGAGATGACTTACTCTGATGGGTTGGGGAAAGGATCCTTCCGTTCAGAAAAAGCTCGAGAAATTAGTAGAAAAGTGAATGAGGCTTCTATGTTGCTTCATAAGGACCGTCCGGAACTCCGCGAAGCGTTAATTACTTTGCCTGTGCTTGATGTAAACGATCTTCAAGGGCAAGTTGAAGAAAGTAAGATCTATCCAAGGTATTAATTAGGTTTCCTGCTGGGTTTCCTATGAAATTAATATACTAAATACTGTATATTGGAGGGTTAGACTTTTATGACAACGATTAAAGAGAGGTTGGAAATTCTGAAAGCTGGTGACGTCATTAGTGCAGATGCCTCTGTAATAGCAGAGAAAGCTGTACAAAGATTAACTAGACAAGCAGGAAGCACCCTTCCCCAAAATAAGGTGGAAATGCTTGTCACTCACCTGGCAACAGCGCTTACTCGTATTTCGCGTGGTGAAATCATTGATAGTCCACCAGATCAACTAGTTGTAGAGGTTGAGAAATCTGATCAAATTAATGAAGCTGTAAAGGAAATTACCTGGGTGCAGTCAATGTGGAATGAGAAAATTCCAGAGTCAGAGCTATCTTTTCTTAAAATACACTATGTATCTATTTTTCAAGAAATGAAATAGGAGGAGATTCGAAATGAAGATTGTAATAGGTGGTCAGGTTGATAAAAAAGAAGTAGAAGCACTTGTGAAGGAACACGGACCTGAGGGGATAGAAACCTCGATTAAGTCAGATGTAGAAGCGGCGATGGCGATAAAAACTGGACAGGCAGATTATTATGTTGGTGCATGCCACACTGGTGGAGGCGGTGCGCTTGCGATGGCAATTGCAATTGTTGGCAAGGCAAGCTGCGAGACTGTTTCGATGCCAGGTCGAAAGCCAAATGAAGAGAAAATTCAGCTGGCAGTTCAGGAGGGAAAGAAAGCATTTGGTTTTACAGCGGATCATAAAGAAGCGGCTGTGCCAATGATTATGAGAGCAATTAAAGCGCAGTAATCTGGAAGGGGGAATAGCAAGATGGAA
Source organism: Pseudalkalibacillus hwajinpoensis (assembly GCF_039851965.1). Classification (NCBI taxonomy): domain Bacteria; kingdom Bacillati; phylum Bacillota; class Bacilli; order Caryophanales; family Guptibacillaceae; genus Guptibacillus; species Guptibacillus hwajinpoensis. Next base: position 2,674,277 of record NZ_CP156674.1, read on the forward strand.
ATGGTGCTCATTATATTGATCGGTGCAATGGCTGCCGTTCTAGCAAATTTAAACCTGGCCGTTTTTAACGATGGCTTACGACCGATTGTACCAGAAAATACAGAAGGCCGAATGGGACGGAAAGAGCTTGGTTTAACAGCATTTGCTATGAGTTTTGGGCTCGTTGTAGGCTTTGGAATTCCTTTTACGATTACGGCAAGTATAATCCTCATTCACAGCATTCTTCTTGGGACAGACATTATTGGATTAATAACACCGCGAAATAAATGGGGAACGCCTGTTGCGGCTATTGTAGGTGGAGCTTATGGTGCAGGATTGCTCGTCGGATTAGAAGGGTTTGTAACATTGTTTGAGAAGCTACCATTGAACTTTCTTGATGCTATGGGACAGGTCGGATCACCGGTTGTCGTAACCTTTATGGCGTTTCCTGCTCTTGCCGTTGCTTTACAATTCAGCGTCAAAAAAGGTGTCCTTACTTTTATTGTTTCAGCGATCGTAAGGCAGTTAGCTGTTTGGTTAAATGAAAGCGGTGCCATGACGTTTGGTGATACAGCTGTTACTTTGAATCAGGAAGGTATGGCCCTTATTACAGGAATGATCTTCTTAATCACCTATGCTGTCCGTCAAAAATCAGACTCTGAAGGAAGCAGTATTGATCTCGCATCTGTTTTCAGTGAGCGGGTCAATCGAATTAAGAAGCATGTTGTTTATTTTATGATTATGGGTGGTCTTATTGCTGCTGCTACTAATCTACTCATTATGGCGGGAGACCCTATCTCGTTGAATTTGCTTGCAGAAGGACGAGTGACAGATGCTGCAATCGCAGCGGGTGCTCGTGCGCTCGGCTTTATTCCACTTGTTGCAAGTACAGCCATTGCCACAGGGGTTTATGGTCCGGTCGGATTTACAATTGTTTTTGTTGTTGGCTTGTTGGTTCCGAATGTATGGGTAGCTGCCATTGTTGGTGCAATCACGATTTTCCTTGAAGTCATGTTACTCAGTCAGATTGCGCGTTTTCTTGATAAGTACCCAGGTGTTCGCCAGTCAGGTGAGAATATTCGAACTGCAATGACTCGTATTCTAGAAGTCGCCCTCTTAATTGGTGGTGCGAATGCCGCCAATGCGATTGCTCCAGGACTAGGGTTCTTTATTATTGCAGGTTTCTACTTATTAAATGAGATCGCAGGTCGCCCGATTGTGCGAATGGCTGTTGGACCGATTGGTGCTATTGCCGTTGGTATTCTTGCTAATATCCTTGTCGTTCTAGGCATTATGCAAATACCGCAGTAAAAGGAGGTTTTAAGATGATTCAGACAGTTAGAGGCGAAATCACTCCAACTGACCTTGGTGTATGTTCAGCACATGAACACCTTTGTATTGATTTATCACGTATTAAAAAAGACCCTGATACAATCCTTGATGATGTTGGAGGAATGGAAGAAGAGCTTCGCCGCTTTAAAGCTTCGGGCGGCCAGGCGATGGTAGAAGTTACGAACGATGGAATGGGGCGGGATGCGGAGCTTCTTTGCAAACTAAGTGAGACAACAGGCGTCCATCTTATCGCAAGTACAGGTTTCTACAAAGATCCTTTTCTTCCAGAGAAATCCTTTTCATGGAATCGTGAAGATTTTGCTCAACATATGATGAATGAAATAAACAATGGAATCGAAGGAACAGAGGTGTACCCAGGGATCATTGGCGAAATTGGCAGCAGTCATAACGAAATTAAACCTATTGAAGAAGAGCTTTTAACTGGTGCTGGAATCGCAGCCATTGAAACCGGTCTCCCTGTCACAACCCATACAACGCTTGGAACGATGGGAGTCGAGCAAGTTGAGCTTTATTCGAAGCTCGGATTGACGATGGATCAATTAATTATTGGACATCAGGACCTCAATACTGATAATGGACGGGTGCTTGCTGTTGTGGAAGCAGGAGCATTCGTAGGCTTTGATACGATTGGCAAGAATAATTATCGGCCCGACGAGGATCGCATACGTTCGATTCTATTCTTATTTGAAAAAGGTTATGGTTCAAAGATTTTGTTATCTGCAGATTTAACCAGAAAGTCTCACTGGCATAAGCATGGAGGAATTGGTTATGACTATGTCCTCAATCAGTTTGTCCCTCGCTTGAAAGAAAGTGGACTATCTGATCAAGACATTCACATGCTTCTTATAGGTAATCCAGCTCGAGCTTTCAATCGTAAAGCGATGAAGCAGATATGAAGTATGCTGAATCTGTTTTACCTCAAATGTCGATTGAAGAAGCAACGATTAAGCAATTTGAATTAGTCGAGTGTATGACTCGTGAATTTACTGATAACGAGATGTTCCTAGATGGAGATCGAGGCGTAAATCCCATATATAAGCGACCAAGAACAACGGCTAAAGTTGAAAATGTTCTAGCCAACATGTTTGGCGCTGAACAAGCCGCACTTGTAAGAGGATCAGGTACAGGAGCGATACGTTCGTTACTAAGTGCCCTACTAAAACCTGGAGATTCAATCATCATCCATACAGCACCGATCTACATGACGACTAAAGAAACGATTCGTATGCTCGGGTTACGAACAGAAACAGTCGATTACAATGATTTAGAAGCTTTGACAAAATCAGTTGCTCATTCAGATGCGAATGTTTTCTATATTCAACATGCAAGACAACAGCCCAATGACACGTATCGTCTTAAAGAAGTCATTCATACGGTGAAAACGGTCAGGCCAGAGATGATCGTGGCTGTGGATGATAACTATTGTGCGCTAAAAATGCCAGAAATAGGTGTTGAGCTTGGAGCAGATTATTCTACCTTTTCTGGATTTAAATTACTCGGTCCTGAAGGTGTTGGAATCATTCTCGGGGATAAAGCTATCGACACGATCCAACAGCGAAATTACTCTGGGGGTAGTCAGGTGCAGGGACCAGAAGCAATGGAGTTACTTCGTTCCATCCCATTCGCACCCGTCTCCCTGGCGATCCAAAGCCAGCAAGTAGATCTCTTATGTGAGCTTTTAAATAAAGGTTCAGTAGCGGGGGTTAAAGAGGCTTACATTACAAATTCCCAATCAAAGAATGTCATTGTTGAGCTCAAGGAACCAATTGCTCAGGGAGTAATTGAGCGAAGTAAGGCATTTGGTGCTGCAACCTATCCAGTGGGTGCCGAATCTCGTTTTGAACTGGTTCCAATGATTTATCGCGTCTCTGGTAGTTTCCTAGAGAGTACGCCTGATCTACTTCATTACGGTTTACGAATCAACCCAATGAAAGCAGGGGCAGAAACCGTCATTCGTATTCTCAGGAAAGTCATGCAAGCAGAATGAATTCTACATCGTGGCAGCAAGAGTGTTGCATGTCGGTCAGGAGGTCACGACATTGTTTCTTACGCTTACAAAGAAGAGGAATCCAGAACTTATTAGAACAGGAGTAGAACTGCATCAAGCTGGTGTCATTCCACCGAATACGTACGTCATCGATCTTGACACGGTCGCTGACAACGTAACGAGTATGGCGCGCGCAGCCAGGGAGAATGATTTCACTTTGTATTTTATGAGTAAACAGCTCGGGCGAATAGGTGAGCTCGGTAAATGGATCGCTGATCATGGGATCAAACAAGCGGTTGCTGTAGAATTTGAAGAAGCTCGTAAACTTCATCAAGCAGGGATTGCTCTTGGGAATGTTGGCCATCTTGTGCAACCGGGGAAACACCAGTGGGGTGACATTCTCGAGTTTCAACCTGAAGTTGTTACTGTGTTCTCCATTGAACGTGCCAGGCAAGTGTCTGGTGCAGCTATTAAACTTGGAAAGAAACAGGATGTCATCCTTCGGGTGATCTGTGAATCGGATACCATTTATCCTGGACAGTGGGGAGGGTTTGCGCTAGATCAGCTTAAGGAAACTGTACCTGATCTTCATAAACTCCCTGGCATTGATGTAGTGGGCGTTACGTCATTTCCACTTCTATTAATGGATAAGGAGCGGAAAGAGCTTACGTTTACAAAAAACTTAAAAACGATCCTTTCTGCAAAAGAAATACTTGAAGAATCGGGATTTAGCATTCAGCAGGTTAATGGTCCGAGTGCAACGAGTACAGAAACCATACCGATGTTGAAGCAGGCTGGGATTACCCATGGAGAGCCAGGGCACGCCCTAACTGGTACCACTCCGCTCCATGCAGTGCGTTCACTTCCAGAAAAGCCAGCCATTATCTATGTATCTGAAGTCTCTCATGAGGATACAGACCATGTTTATGTGCTTGGAGGAGGATTCTACGAACGTGGGAATTTGACGGGTGCCTATGTTGGACAGACAGCTGAAACGATTTTTGACACGTTTTTAAAAGGGAAATCACTACCCTCTGAATACATCGATTATTATGGGAGACTTGAGCGGGGAGATCCTGTTGCTATAGGTGATACGGCTATCTTTGCCTTTCGAACACAGGTGTTTGTGACACGAGCGAACGTGGCGCTTGTACGTGGTTTACATTCTGGTTATCCAGAGATCGTGCATTTCGAAAGGAGAGGATAGCATGGGACGAATGATTGTGCTCGTTCTAGATAGTTTTGGCATTGGTGCAATGGATGATTGTATTGAATATGAACCCGGGGATTGTAGGGCAAATACGTACAAACACATTCGAGAAACAGTGCCGCTATCTATTCCGACAATGTATTCACTTGGTTTGAATCAGCTTGTTGACGGAAGTGGAGAAACAAATGGGGCTTACGGACGTTCCAGGCTCGCGCACCATGGTGCTGACACTTACATGGGGCATCAGGAGATTGCTGGAAGTCTACCAAAACGATCAGCCAAGCGCTTGATGAAAGACGTACACCAAGATATAACTGCAAATCTTTTAAGGGAAAATTTTAAAGTAGACTATCCATGGGAAGGTCGCCCAGTATTGTTGATTGATGAGACCATACTAGTAGCTGATAACATTGAATCTACGCCAGGAAATATTATTAATGTGACCGCCGACCTTTCGAAGGTATCCTTCGATCACGCTTTAAAGGTTGGAAACGTAGTAAGAAACTCGGTTGATACGAGCAGGGTTATTACATTGGGAGGTCCCCATACGTCAATTGACCATCTTATTTCAGTTGTGAAAGAAGGACAACCAGGGCAATGGGGGGTGGATAGTCCAAATGCGGGCGTGTATGGAGAAGACTACCATGTTCGCCATCTTGGATATGGAGTTCATGTCGAAAAGCAATTCCAGAAGCTTGCGGAACAGCAGTTACCAGTTTATCGAATTGGAAAAACAGCAGATGTTCTCGAAGGGAAAGATCTTGATTATTCTATTGTGAACACAGCAGAAGTACTTCATCAATTAAAGGAAACTTTTCTAAAAGAACGTCATGCTGCTTTCCTAGTAAATGTGCAGGAAACGGATCTTGCAGGCCATGCTCAGAATACAAGGTGGTATGCATCACTACTCGAGGAAGTGGATGTTTGGCTTAGTGACTTTATTCGGCTTCTTGAAGAAAATGATATCTTGATCGTAACGGCAGATCACGGGAATGATCCAACGATCGGGCATTCAAAACATACGAGGGAATATACTCCTCTGATGATTACTGGCCCGAATGTAAAACCAGTGTCAATTGGGACAAGAGAAACGATGGCAGACATAGGAGCAACGTTGAGTGACTACTTTCACATAGAGCAACCTGAGGCAGGGACAAGCTTTCTAAATGAAATTCTGAAGAAATAAGGAGGAAGATGGATGAACAAAATACTTGTTGTGATGTTAGTGGTTCTTACAATTAGTGCACCGTTTTTTTCAAAAGCATCTGCCGCTGCACAAAGTTCAAAACTTAGTCATGGAAGTCCACAGGGTGTTGGGATGGACCCTTCAACTCTCGAACAGATTGATAGTGTTGTACAGGAAGCATTGAATAATAAGGTCACTCCCGGAGCGGTTGTGTTAGTTGCGAAGGATGGAAAGATTGTAAAGGAATCGGCATATGGGTATGCAGAGAAATATGACATGGGCGTACTTTTAGAAAATCCTCGCAAGATGAAAAAGAAAACAATGTTTGATCTTGCCTCAGTAACGAAAGTCATGGGTACGACACAGGGAATTATGAAGCTTGTTAGTGAGGAGAAGCTGTCTCTAAATGACCGCGTAGCCATGTACATCCCTGATTTCGCGTCTAATGGGAAAGAAGAGGTTACAATTGCTGACCTACTAACGCATACTTCTGGTTTAACGCCATGGCAGCCAACTTATTTTCACGCAGAGAATTCAACAGAAGTTCTGGACTATATTAACGCACTTCCACTTGAGTATGAAACAGGTACAGATCGTCGCTATAGCGATTTTAGCTTCATGATGCTTGGATTTGTTATTGAAGAAATAAGCGGTCAACGGCTTGATGAGTATCTTTCAGAGAATATCTACCAGCCCTTGAAAATGAAAGATACGATGTTTAACCCATCAGATCATCTAGATAATAATATTGCAGCAACGTCATGGGGAAATCCGTTTGAGTACAAAATGGTCGATGATCCTAATTTTGGGTATACAGTTCCAGAAGATGCTGAGGACTTCAAAAGATGGAGAAACGAGACACTTATTGGAGAAGTAAATGATGGGAATAGCTATTATGCAAATGGCGGCATTGCTGGACACGCAGGATTATTCTCTACGGCAAGGGACCTTGCTGTTCTTGGACAGGCTATGCTGAATGGCGGCAACTATGGAAAAGTTGAACTTTATGATAATAGTGTGATTGAATCATTCACTATGGCGCAGCGTTTTGGTCAGGGATATGGATGGGAACTCAATAAAAGCTGGTATATGGGTGATAAGCATTCACAATCTGCTTTCGGGCATACAGGTTTTACTGGGACACAAGTGATTTTTGATCCTGAGTATAATCTTCAAATTATTTTGCTTACTAATAAGCAAAATAACGGCCCACTTGAAAGTGGCTCTTACCCAAGTACTGGAGGGCTATCCAAACAAGTCGTAAACATTGTATATGAATCGATTCAATAAAAGAGGGAGAGGGGGTCAGACACGTGTCTGACCCCCCTCTCCCTTCTTTTTATTTAAATTTAAACTTTTTTGACTTGAAGGGTTGTAAAACGCTTACATTCATTTTATAATACAACTAAATCGATTTACTAAATCGGTTTAGTAAAAATATTTCAGATATGGAGAATGTTTTATGAAACCTGTAACTATGGCAGATGTTGCAAAAAAGGCGCAAGTATCGAAGAGCACAGTTTCTCAATATTTAAATAAACGTTATGACTATATGAGTGAAAAGACTAAATTAAGAGTTGAAGAGGCCATTAAAGATCTTGGTTACCAACCAAACATCGTAGCAAGAAGCTTAAAACAAAAGTCAACGAAAACGATTGGGGTTATCGTTGCCAACATCCTTCATACTTTCTCAACAGAAGTAAGCAGAGCTGTGGAGGATGCGTGTCATGGAGAAGATTTTCACACAATCATCTGTAATGCTGATGATGATCCAGTAAAGGAAAAGCGTTATATAGAGATGCTCCGTGCCAAACAAGTTGACGGATTGATTATCTTTCCTACTGGTGACAACCGAGAACTCTACAAAAAAATGCTGGATGAGAATTATCCGCTCGTCTTTCTAGATCGTTCAGTTCCGGATATTCCCGCATCTTCCATAATGCTTAACAATGAAAAAGCTTCTGAATTAGCTGTTGATCATTTTGTTCGTAAAGGTCATAAGCATATCGCCATCATGACCACGTCTTTTATAGATAACATTTCTCCACGGTATGAGCGGGTAGAAGGTTATAAAAAAGCCTTACACTCTCGGGATATTGAAATAAAAGAAGAGTACATCCAATGTGTAGAGCCGGATCTAATTGCTTCATCACTTAAAGAAATGTTAGCACTCCCAATGCCTCCAGATTGTATTATTGCTGGTAATGATTTCGTGCTAAAAGAGGTGCTTCGATTTTCTAAGCAGCAATCCTTGAATATTCCAGATGACTTATCGGTAATCGGAATTGATGATGTGCCGTATGCAAGTTTTTACACTCCCCCAATTACGGCAGTAGCTCAGCCCACTTTTAAGATGGGTAAAATGGCAGCCGAGCTTTTGTTAGATAAAATCAATAAAAATAAGATGAAAGACAATCAGCCAGAATATCGTTTTGAACCTAAATTGATGATCAGAGAATCAGTTTACTAATGAGAAGGGGGACCAGGCATGAAAAAAGATGTTGTTACAATTGGAGATGCGATGATCACATTTGATCCTTCACATCATGGGCCAATGCGGTATGCTTCCACTTTTGAGCGTAAAGCAGGTGGAGCTGAATTTAATTTCGCAATTGGATGTGCAAGGCTCGGTTTACAAACGGGATGGATCAGTCGATTAGGAAATGATGAGTTTGGAAAATACATTCGCAATTTTGCTAGAGGTGAGGGAATTGATGTTTCAGAAGTACAGTTACTGGATCAGTATTCCACTTCGTTAAATTTCAAGGAAATTAGAGAAGACGGTAGTGGAAGAACGTTCTATTATCGTCATCATTCACCTACTGAAGCACTGACAGAAGCCACTCTTGATGAAGATATATTGAGGAGTTGCAAGCTGTTACATATCACAGGTGTTTTTGCTGCAATTAACCCAGATAAGAATATTTCTCTTCTCAAGCGAGCTGCGACGATAGCAAAGGATAATGGAGCGATGATCACTTTCGACCCTAATATTCGTTTGAAATTGTGGTCTCGCGAAGAAGCAAAACGTTGCTTAACAGATCTCCTTCCTTACGTCGATGTCCTGCTTACAGGTGAAGATGAGGCAGAATTACTTTTCGGTGTCCGCGATCCCGAAAAAATTGCACAAGCTTGTCAAAAGTATGGGATCTCAACAATTGCAATAAAAAAAGGTGAAAACGGGGCTTGTGCTTTTAAAAATGGTGACCTTGTTCATGCCGCTCCAATTCCACCAAAAAAAGTGATCGATACCGTAGGGGCAGGAGACGGCTTCGATGCCGGTTTTGTGTATGGATTATTAAATGGATGGACCCTTGAAAGAACCCTTAAGTTCTCAAATGCAATTGGCTCTTTGGTTGTAAGCGTTTATGGAGATAATGAAGGGTTACCAGAACTAGGGGAAGTCCTTGCACAGCTTGGCGAAAGAGAATTTATTGAGAGGTGATATAGGTGAAACTTCAATTAGCCCTGGACAGGTTATCAGATGACGAGTGTTTAGACATTCTTACAAAGACATATGAGGCCATCGACTGGATTGAGATTGGAACAGGGGTTATTAAAGAATATGGAATGCCAATTGTAAGGAAGATTAGAGAAACCTTTCCTAAATCAATCATCGTAACAGATATGAAAACCTGCGATGCCGGCAAATATGAAGCGGCTCAGGCATTTGAAGCAGGTGCAGACATTACGACTGTAATGGCTTTCGCCGCAGACCAAACGATTACAGATATATTAGATGTAGCTTTAGAGTTTAAGGGTAGAGTGATGGTGGATTTATTGGGTGTTACTCATAAACAACGCATCGAACAGCTTCATGACCTTGGAGTAGATCTTGTCAGCCTCCATTTTGGAAAAGACATGCAGAAAAATGGAAACATCACCGGTGATATCTTTGAACTTGTAAGCGGATTCCCTGACTTAGAAGTTGCCGTTGCAGGTGGAATCAATCTTGAAACTCTTTCAACTATTCTTCCATACGAACCTGATACCTTAATCGTTGGGGGAGGCATTACGAAACAGGGTAACCGTAAACATATGGCTGCACAAATCAAGGAGGCGATCCAGGAGTATGAAAGAAGTCATTCACACCGTAGCTCATGAAATTAATCAGGTGTTAGCAGAAGTGAACGAAGATCAAGCGAAGCAGCTCTCATCCTACATAGAGGATGCTAAACGAATTTTCGTGACTGGAGAAGGACGTTCTGGACTGATGGGAAAGGCTTTCGCGATGCGATTAATGCACGGCGGATATGAAGTGTTTGTTACCGGAGAAACCATTACTCCGAATATCGAAAATGGTGATTTGTTGATCGCTATCTCTGGATCAGGTTCTACTCAGGCGATTTGTTATTTTGCTGAAAAAGCCAAAGAATTAGGTGCCCGTATTTCAGCAGTTACTACGAATGCAAATTCCAGACTTGCTAAGATAAGCGATAATGTATTGCTCGTTCCTGCAGCTACTAAAAAGAGGCTGTCAGGTGAGCCTGATACGATTCAACCACTCGGAAACCAATTTGATCAATCGCTTCATCTACTCCTGGATGCCATCATCATCTACACGATAAATCAATCAAAGAAAACGGATAATGACAAAATGACCGCAAAACACGCAAATTTGGAATAGAGGTGAAAAAATGAATTGTTTGCAAAAAGTACAAGAAGCAAAGATTGTCCCAGTTGTCCGTAAAGCGAATCGAAGTAATATTTTACCAATAGCTCAAGCTTTGTTTGACGGAGGCATTAAAGCGATCGAGATTACAGCAGAAACTCCTGAGGTTGACATGCTTATTAAGGAAGTTAGAAGCAACCTAAATGGGCTGGTAGTAGGTGCAGGTACCGTATTGGATGCTGAAACGGCCAGAGCTGTCATTATGGCGGGTGCTCAATTTATTGTTTCGCCTACTGTTAATCGAGATACTGTCAAGATGGCAAAAAGATATGGGGTACCATGCATTATAGGTGCCTTGACGCCAACGGAAATGGTGACAGCCTATGAGTCGGGGGCTGATATGGTAAAAGTTTTTCCGGCGAACATCATGGGCGCCGATTATATTAAAAACATTCTTGGACCTCTTCCTCAGATTCAAATCATGGCAACTGGTGGCATCGATAAGGAAAATATGCTTGACTACTTTCATTCTGGAGCTAAAGTTGTTGGGATAGGAAGCCAACTCGTTCAACCTGCTCATTTATCAACAAAAGAAGATTTTGAGAGTTTACAAGAACTCGCAAGTCAATATGTTGAAAAGCTAGTAGAAGCAAATCGTACTTCATTAATTGAAAGCGGATTCAGAAAATAAAGGGGGAGCTTTTATGAAATATATATCTACTTTATTGTTAGTTATGGTCTTATCTGTCGGTGTTCTAGCGGGTTGCGGAAACAGTGAAGAAGCTGGAGCTGGCGATGATAGCAAACTTAAAATCATTGCGGCACATAACCAAACTTCACCTGAAAACCCATATCAATATGGCATGGAGGAGTTCAAAAAAGTAGCGGAAGAAAATGGAGATGGAAGTATTGAAGTAGAAGTCCATGCAGGAACTCTAGGTACAAGTGAATCAGAGCTTGTTGAAAAGCTTAAGCTTGGTGGAGCGGATGTTGTCCTTGTGTCTCCTGGTTTTATGTCAAAAACAGGCATTAAAGAAATTGATCTATTCGCAATGCCTTACGTGTTTGATAGTTATGAGCATTGGGAGAAAGCTGTAGATGGAGAAGTCGGTGATCAAATTGCCAAGACGATTAATGAGAAGTCAAATAATACATTCAAAGTACTGGGTTATTGGACAGCAGGAGTACGTCACTATTATGGAAAAGAACCGTTGAATGCAATGGAAGATATTGAGGGGATGAAATTCCGTACGCAAACCTCTGGCGCTATTGCTGACTATTGGGAAGCAACTGGAGCAGTACCAACATCTGTAGCATGGGGCGAGTTATATCAAGCTTTGCAACAGGGTGTAGTTGATGCCTCTGAGAATGCCTATCCGTATTTTGTTCAGCAAAATCATCATAAGACTGAGAATGGAAAATACATCACGGAAACCGCCCATGACTACACCACACGCTTATTACTCATTAATGGAGAGAAATTTGATTCTTACACGGACAAGCAAAAAGAAGCAGTATTAAAAGCAGCTGAAGCTTCAGTAAAGAAAGAAATTGAGGTCCTTCACAAGCAAGAAGAAGAGTATAAACAAAAAGCGATTGATGAAGGGGCAGAAGTGAATGAAATTGATCGTGACCCTTTCATTGAATTAGCAAAACCTATTCAGGATAAAACAGCAGAAGACATCGGTGCGACCGACCTGTTAGAAAAAATTCGTGATTTGAAATAAGGAAAGAATGAGGCGAGGGTATGATTTGTACCTTCGCTCTTATTCAAATCATTAGCTTTACGTTAGAAGAAAGGGGAATGTGGACGTGCTCATTAAGCTGCTTGAGAGAATTCAATTAACAGTCGGTGTCTTGTTTCTAGTAGTATTTTTCATCACGATTGTTATCCAGGTTATTACACGATATATGGGTATTTCAGCTATTTGGACGGAGGAAGTTGCGACTTATTCCTTTATTTGGGCAGTATTCATGGGTGCATCCGTCATGCTCAATCGAAGAGAACATTTTAAATTTGATCTATTATTGAACAAATTAACTGGAAAGAGCAAAAATAGTTTATATCTCCTTAATGATCTTATTCTTCTCGTATTTAGTGCAGGGTTGTTTTATTTAGGAATGGAAGCTGTTCAAAACTTCTGGAACTACACCTGGGTTTCAATCCCTGAATTGAAAATGGGATATGTATGGATCTCCATTCCGATTATGGGTGGAACGATGGTCATTTATACTTTTGCTCATATCCTCCGTAACATAAGAAATTTCTCCAAAAGGGAGGTTACCGAATGATTGGCATCCTGTTAGTTGGTCTCTTTATTATCTTGATGATTCTAGGTATTCCTATCGCTTTCGTGATTGGAATTGTAGCTCTGCTAGGAATTATGAACGTACCCTATATTCCTGAAGTAACTGTTCCAGTTAAAATGCTGAATGGTCTCGATTCCTTTGTTTTACTAGCGGTGCCCTTGTTTATATTAGCCGCTAACTTGATGAATAGCGGCCAAATTTCGCAAAAGTTAATCGACTTAGCGCTAGCGATTGTCGGTCATATCCGTGGCGGATTAGCACATGCAAATATTCTCGTTTCGATGCTTTTTGCAGGGGTATCAGGTGCTGCTCAAGCTGACACAGCAGGCGTTGGAAAGATCTTAATCCCTAACATGAAAAAACAGGGGTATGACACTGAAACAGCAGTCGGTATTACGGCGGCTTCTTCTACAATTGGTGTTATCATCCCTCCAAGTATCCCAATGATTATTTTTGCAGGACTAACGAATGTATCTGTCGGCGCTTTGTTCTTAGTAGGAATTATTCCTGGTATTCTCGTTGGACTCGGCATGATGGTGCTGGTTTATATTCTTGCCAGGAAGAGGGGCTATCCGACTTATCAAAAAGCATCAATGAGAAATTTCATGAAGCAGTTTATTGGCACTATTCCTGCATTAATGACACCAGTAATCTTAATTGGGGGAATCATTACAGGAATTTTTACAGCCACTGAAGCAGCTGCTTTCGCTTCACTTTATACAGTACTAATAGGCGTATTCTATTATAAAACTCTTAAAATAAAGGATTTCCCTAAAATTTTAGTGGATACTTTAACACTAAGTTCGCTATCATTATTTGCCTTAGCAGCAGCGAATGCTCTAGGTGAATTGATGAGTTACTATCAGTTATCTGTGTGGGCTGAACAATTCTTTGCCAATAACATTGATAGCAAATGGGTTTTTCTTTTGATTATCATTGCATTCTTCTTATTTATAGGAACATTTATGGATGCCATACCAGCGATGATTTTATTTATCCCAGTGATATTACCAGTCGCGATCGGTTTTGAGATTGATCCAATTTTATTGGGCATCGTTACGATCATGACATTAGCAGTTGGCCTAGTGACACCACCATATGGTTTGTGTTTACTTCTAGCTGCGAAAATAGGAAAATTACCCGTTGAACGGTCATTAGGAGCTGTTATGCCGTATATCGCAATAGTGCTCGTTGTGTTGCTGGTAGTGGCTTTTATACCTGATGTAGCTTTCTATCTACCAAAAGTCATTAATCCTAATCTATTCTAGTTGAAAAGTAAAGAAGGGGGAGAGGGAGAGGGAGGTCAGACACGTGTCTGACCTCCCTCTCCCTCTCCCTCTTTCTTTCAATTCAAAAGTATTGTTGTTATTCACCAAGACCATCGTTAGAATAAAAGAAAGACAATTCAGTCAGGAAGTGTAAGCGAATACATGTATAGAGTGAAGTCACTTTCTCTTCAAACAAAATTATCATTGATGATTCTTGGGCTTTTATTTAGTGTTTTACTGATTCTAGGTCTTGTTTTTACAAACTTATATTCTACTAGCGTAGAAGAGCAGATGGGTGAGCGGGCATTAAATGTTGCTCAATCTGTAGCATCCATGCCATCAGTTGTTGAAGGGATGGAATCAGATCATCCAACGAGTATCATTCAACCATTAGTAGAAGACATTCGTCTGCAAACGGGTGCGGAGTTCATCGTTGTCGGCGATAAGGATGGCATGCGCGTTGCCCACCCCTTACCAGAGCGGATTGGAAAACACATGGTCGGTGGAGATAGCCAGAAGGCATTGGTAGACGGGGAATCCTATGTATCAAAAGCCGAAGGCTCGTTAGGATCTTCGCTTAGAGGAAAAACGCCGATTGTGAAAGATGGTGAAATAATAGGAATTGTTTCGGTCGGTTTTCTGATTGAAGATATTGAGCAGAAAATCGACCAGTTTGAGCTTAAGGTTGCTAGTTTAATAGGAATCATCCTTTTACTTGGTTTGGCAGGGGGCTTCTTTATTGCAAAAGGGGTCAAGAAGTCAATCTTTGGACTTGAGCCTTCAGAAATCGGATCGATGTTTCTAGAACGAAATACAATCCTCGAGACGATCAGAGAGGGAATCATTGCAGTAAATTCAAAAGGGAACATTACACTTGCCAATCAGGAAGCCCATCATATTCTTAATCGAGAGCTAGATGAGAAGCTCGAAGGAAAGCATATCGTTTCGATCTTACCGAACACAAAAATGATGGAAGTTCTAAGTTCAGGAGAGTCACACCATGATCAAGAACTAATCATAGGAACGAATGATGTGATCGTGAATCGAATTCCTATCATTCAACAGGGGAAAATTACGGGAGCTGTTTCTAGTTTCCGTAGAAAAACGGAGATAGAGGAGCTATCGCGTCAGCTCTCGCAAGTACAAAGCTATGCGAATGTCCTGCGCTCACAAACGCATGAATACTCAAACAAGCTGTATACCATTTTAGGATTAATTCAGCTGGGATCTTATGAGGAAGCAATTGAACTGATTCATTCAGAAGCAATTGGATATCAGGAGGTGGTACAGCTATTAGTGAAAGCTGTACCAAATCCGATACTTTCTGCATTGCTATTAGGCAAATACAATAGAGCTCATGAACTTCATATTGAATTTAAGATTGATGAGGGTAGTAGTATAAGTGACTTACCTGCACGTATTGAACAGGAAAAGATCGTGACGATTGTTGGTAATTTAGTTGATAACGCCATGGATGCTGTTATCGACAAGCAACAGGACGAAAGAATTGTGCACTTATTTATGACCGATATTGGGAAAGATTTGATTGTTGAAATCGAAGACTCTGGAAAGGGTATTCCTGACGAACAAATTGACCGTATTTTTGAGAGAGGGGTTAGCAGTAAAAAAGGAGAGGATCGAGGCATTGGCCTTTTCCTTGTTAAAAACGCCCTTGATTATCTAGGCGGATATGCCACGATCTCAAAGAGTCGGTATGGTGGGGCTGCTTTTACCGTTGTAATTCCTAAGGGGGAATAAGGAATGTCTGATATTGAAGTTTTGATTGTTGAAGATGATCATCGGATCGCTAGAATTAATCAGAAATTCACAGAAAATGTGCCTGGTTATGCTGTCATGGGAGTGGCTTCAAGCATCCAAGAAGGGAAGGAACTTTTGGAGATTTTACAACCGGATCTTGTCCTGCTTGATATTTTCTTTCCAGAAGAAAGTGGGCTTGGTTTGCTATGGCACATACGTGAAAACTATAAAGAAACGGATGTCATGATGATTACTGCTGCAAAGGAAATAGATGCCGTCCAAGAGGCGCTTCGCGGAGGCGCGATTGATTACATTATTAAACCAGTCATCTTTGACCGCTTTAAACGAACGCTTGAGAACTTTAAGCAAACGAAAGGGCAAATTAGTAGTCAGAAGGTTGTAAGTCAGGAAGAAGTTGATCACTTGTTTACTAGAAAGGTTGAATCTTCTACCCAAACAGTTCCAAAAGGAATTGATCCACTGACACTAACGAAGATGGAAGAGGTTCTGCTTAATCATCTTCCTGAAGGCATGACGGCAGAAGAAGTTGGAAAGGTCGTTGGATGTAGTAGAACAACTGCCAGAAGGTATTTAGAATATATGGTTTCAATTGAAAAAGTCGACGCAGATTTATCTTATGGAACGGTTGGGAGACCTGAACGTCGGTACCAGCCACTGAGATAGAAAAAAGGCCGCTCCGAACTATCATTTTCGGAATGGCCTTTTTAAATTTTATGAAGCTAAATGTTCATCTTCCTTTTCCTCTGCTTTCTTGCCGAGTTTTCCTTTAATAATAGGAAGCGTTAGTGATAAAAGAGAGATAATAAGGAGCACAACGGTAACTGTGCTATCAAAGAAAGTTGCATAGCTTCCATTGGAAATTGTTAAAGCTTGACGGAACGACTGCTCCATCATTCCACCAAGGATAAAGGCAAGAATAAGTGGCGCTGCGGGAAAGTTAAGGATTCTCATAATAAAGCCAATCACTCCGAAAGCGAGCAGCAGGTAAAGATCGAAGGTACTGAAGCTTACCCCGTATACTCCGATCATACAAAAGATAATTACAAGTGAGATGAGAAGCGCTTTTGGAATATATAAGATACGAGCGATAAACGGAATCAGCGGCAGGTTCAAGACGAGTAAGAAAATATTACCGAGATACATACTTGCGATTACTCCCCAGAATACATCGGGGTGATCGGTAAGCATTAATGGCCCTGGCTGAACCCCAACGACTAGGAGGGCACCAAGTAGAACAGCTGTCGTTCCGGAACCAGGAATACCAAGAGTTAATAGTGGTACGAAAGCTCCGCTCGTTGCAGCGTTATTAGATGTTTCTGGTGCGGCAAGTCCTTTGATGTTCCCTTTTCCAAACGATGAGGGATCCTTTGATATTTTTTTCTCAGTAATATAAGACATAAAGGAGGCAATTGTCGCGCCAGCGCCTGGAAGTACGCCTAGGATAAATCCGAGCACAGAATGTCGGGCGATCGGTCCTGAGATTTCCTTTGCTTCCTTCCTAGTAATTCTTAATGAACCGACGTTAGAGTTGCCATCCATCATTTTTGATTTTCTAGACAGGATCAAGGAACATACTTCAGCGAGTGCGAAGAGTCCAAGAGCAATAATCAGAAAATCGATTCCTTCAAGAAGGTTCGGATTACCGAACGTAAAGCGCTGTGTACCTGTCTGTTGGTCAACGCCGATTGTTGCAATCATTAAACCAATTGTTGCGGAAATTAGTGCTTTTACAGTTGAACCCTCCGATAAGCTTGCAATGGCAGTAAGTCCCAGTAACATGAGTGCAAAATACTCAGTTGGACCGAATGAAACGGCGAAGCTTGCCATTACAGGCGCCACTAGCATGAGGGCGACAACACTGACGGTTCCACCTGCAAAGGATGAGATGGCGGCAATCGCCAGGGCTTTGCCGGCGTGCCCCTGTTTGGCGAGTGGATACCCATCAAAGGAGGTCGCCACCGTTCCTGAAATACCAGGTGCATTTAATAAAATAGAAGAAGTCGATCCGCCAAATACCGCGCCATAATAAACACCCGCCATTAGAATAAGGGCTGAAGCAGGATCCATGCCGTAGCTTAGCGGGATCATGATCGCAATGGCAGAGATAGGACCAAGTCCAGGGAGCATTCCAATTAGGGTACCAGCTAAAACGCCGACAAAAACAAACAGGATGTTCTGAAATGTTAGAACGACCTGGAAACCATAAAGCATATTCGAAATCGTATCCATGGTAAATCCTCCTTTCTAAAAGGGAAGTATGCCCTGCGGTAAATAAATTTGAAGCAAATAATTAAAAGAAAAATAAAGAACAAGTGTAAATCCAACTGAAACGGCGATCAGGGTTTTCCATTTCGTGTATCCGAGGATTCGTGATGTAACCAGTAAGAATAGGATTGTAACAACTACGAAACCGAGAAGTTCAAACAGTAAGATATAGATGAATATTAAACCTGCAACTGCAAGAAGCATCAACACTTCCTCTTTTTTGAGATCGCTCTTCTTCCTGTCTTCAATTGGGTTTTGAATGAAAAGAAAGATCGAAAGCACAACTAATATAAATCCAAGTCCTTTTGGTAGGGCATCAGCATCCACAATCGAATATGGGAAGGGTGGAATTTGAAAACTCAGGACGAGATATAAAATAGAGATAAGTAATAAACTAATAGCTACTTTACGTTCTACACTTGCTAACATTTCACCACACCTGCCTTTTATTGAAACGAAAGGTCAGTAGCTACTGACCTTTCGACTCATCATTATTTTGCTAATCCAACTTCACTCATAAGCTCTTCCATTGTTTCATATTCTTCATCAAGGAATTTCTTGAACTCTTCACCTGACATATAGTTATCGTTCCACCCAAAGTTATCGCGCTGTGCCTTCCATTCATCTGTTTCCATCATGTCTTTTACGGCCTGCTCATAGAATGCGGCTGCTTCAGGATCCATATCCTTTGGTCCCATAATCCCTCTCCAGACTACAAATTGGTCATCGATTCCCTGTTCCTTAAGCGTTTGAAACTCTGAAACGGTTTCTCCTTCAAGTGGTTCTGGAGAAGTAATCGCAAGAACTTTTACTTTATCAGCACGAGCCTGTTCTGTTGCTTCGGCAAGACCCGTCGAGTACACATCAACTTTATTCCCAAGCAGCATGCTCATACCACTTCCATCCTGAGCAGATACATATTTAAGTTTCTTTATATCAACGCCAGCTGCCTTTACTGCTTTCACGAAGGCCATGTGATCCATACTTCCTGGTGCTGAGTCCCCGACAACTGATACGGATGTTGGATCCTCTTTAAGGGCTTCCACCAGATCATTCATGTTGTCATAAGGCGAATTGGCTGGAACGACAAAGGCTGAGTAATCTGCGATGACACCAGCTATTGGTGTGAAGTCATTATGACCAAGTTTAGATTGGCCATTTAATGGGACGAACAGTATTGGAGGTGATGTCACAAAGAGGGTGTGATTACCTCCTTTTTTATCAACATATGACCAACCAACAGATCCACCGCCGCCTGGTTTGTTTGCAACAGCTATGCGTTCATCAATCACGTTCTCTTGCTCCATTACTTTAGAAATTGTTCTTGCTGTTGTGTCCCATCCGCCACCTGCTCCTGCAGGTGCAATCATTTCAATTGGTTTCTCAGGAGTCCATTCCCCATTACCTTCAGCAGAACTTTCCCCGGAACTTTCACTGCTTCCACATGCACTTAATACAAGTGCGCTTCCTAACAAAAGAGACATCAGCGTGTTCTTCTTTTTCATCAAGTTAATAACCCCTCTCATTTATGTAATCGCTCTCAAAACTTATAATCACAATATATCTCATCGTTGACGAAATTTTAAGAAAACGGAAATAAGAAAGGTTTGTTCCTTTTTGTGCATTTTGTTCATAAAGTTTAGAGGGAAGGAAAGAGGGAGGAGGAGATAGGGGGTCAGACGAGTGTCTGACCCCCTATCTCCTCCTCCCTCTTTCTGAAACAATCCTACATAAATTTAATGGTACAAACGTCACAATACTTCAAATTCATTCTAAAGACGCAGGAATAAGGTCACGGGAAATCCAACTTTTTACACCGATGCGTGACCAAAGTGGTATAGACGACTATAATGGATGGGGTTAAACTTTAGAAAGAATATTCTGCATATTAAGAATATTAAAGAGAAGGAGGCTTTGGTTCATTCGTTATTCAAAACAAAAAGGAGGGCAATATGAGGAAGAAAAC
Source organism: Pseudalkalibacillus hwajinpoensis (assembly GCF_039851965.1). Taxonomy (NCBI): domain Bacteria; kingdom Bacillati; phylum Bacillota; class Bacilli; order Caryophanales; family Guptibacillaceae; genus Guptibacillus; species Guptibacillus hwajinpoensis. The sequence goes on from NZ_CP156674.1 coordinate 2,694,192, forward strand.
GCTGTCGCTGCTGCTAACAACTGCACTTGGAACGTCATTATTAGCTCCCGGATCCGGATTAGCTGCTCCAGGTCCGACGATTGAAAAAGAGGGTAAGGTCAATACGCATCAGTCTAGCAAAGGTCATCCGGTTTTTTCATGGGATAACCCAGGACCAACGTCGCCAGTTCTTCATCCAGGTTCTGTAAAAGGAGCTGGGATGCGGGAGGCGCCGCTAAACGAAATTGATAACGTTTTACAGGAGGCGATTGATGAACAGGTGATGCCTGGCGCCGTTACTTTCGTTGCAAGAAGAGGTCACATCGTGAAGGAAGAAGCCTACGGATACGCTGCTCAATACACGGATGGTGATTTTACGGAAATGGACGAGCCGATTCCAATGAGCGAGAACACGATTTTTGATCTTGCTTCTATTAGCAAGCTCTTCACGACAACAGCCGCAATGACACTTTATGAGGATGGGGAATTCAAGCTGGATGATCCTGTCGCGAAGTACATTCCAGAGTTCGCTGCAAATGGGAAAGAGAGTGTGACCATCGAGCAGCTAATGACACACACATCTGGTTTTAAACCATGGATTCCTCTCTATACTGTAGAAGGAAGTCGTGAAGACCGCCTGCAATATGTCTTCAACTATCCACTTCAATCGGAGCCAGGAACTGAGTATACATACAGCGATCTAAACATGATAACGCTTGGTGCCCTTGTTGAACGTTTATCCGGTATGCGCCTCGATGAGTATGTAAAACAGGAAATCACACAGCCTCTCGAAATGGATGACACGATGTACAATCCGCCTGAGAGCCTGAAAGAAAGGATTGCCGCAACCGAGTATCAGCCATGGACGAATAGAGGACTCGTTTGGGGTGAGGTTCATGATGAAAGTGCGTGGTCACTTGACGGTGTAGCAGGTCATGCGGGCGTGTTCTCTACAGCATCAGATTTAGCGAAATTTGCTCATATGTTCCTCATGGAAGGCCTCTATGGCGGAACGCGTATCCTGGAGTCAACAACAGTAGAACTTTTAACTGAAAACCGTATTCCTCAGTTTCCTGGTGACGATCACGGGCTTGGTTGGGAGCTTCAGCAGGGATGGTTCATGGATGGGCTTTCTGAGAGTACGACCCTTGGTCACACAGGTTATACCGGTACATCTATTGTTGTGAGTCCAACAAACCAGACGATTGCAATTCTCTTAACAAACCGTGTGCATCCAACACGTGAGACCGTTTCAACCTCTCCTACTCGAAGGGAGTTTGCACGAAAAGTAGCAGATGCGATCCCAGTTGCGATGGATAAAAAAGCGGATGCCTGGTTTGCCGGTTATGGCGATAATCAGTCGAAGCACCTAACAGCTGAAGTCGATGTTAAAGAAGAATCCACCCTTACTTTTGATACATGGTACCGGATGGAGGCAGGCTATGACGTAGGGACGGTTGAAGTATCGGAGAATGGAAGTGAGTGGACTGAAGCCGCGATGCTCACAGGAAATAGCATGGACTGGGAGCAAGAGGAACTCACTCTACCAGCAGGCACTAAATTTATCCGCTTTACCTACAGCACGGACGGATCAGTTAACAAGCGCGGCTGGTATATCGATAACGTAGAACTAAATGGAACGAATCTCAATGTGAATAGTGACAAATGGGTGCAACGCTCATATTAATTTTTTAAACCAGGAGGGGTAGAAATGGGAGTACGTAGCAAACGGATCATTGTGGGATTACTTGCGTTACTTATGGTTTTCTCACAGGCGCTGTTAACACCGGGGAAAACAGCAGCTGAGAGCGATGGAACAGATTTGATTTTAATGGAAAATGTCCCTGAAGCGAGTCCGGAATTTGACGGAAAAACGATTACATTAAATGCCCTTCACATTTATGATGACGGTCATTTTATGAAAACGGAGCAAAACCTAAAATGGAAGTCATCAAATAAGAATGTGGCCACAGTTGACGATGACGGAAATGTAACGCTAACAGGCAAGCGTGGGCGTACATTTATTAGCGTTTCGGATGGATCAGATTCCGATCGAATTGCTCTTGATTACAAAGTAGATAAGTCGTCAAAGAAAGCTTCAAAGGCTTCTCTTATTAAGCAAAAAGGTGAGCAGTATGACATCATCCAAAACGCAATCAATGGCATGACGATTGAGGAAAAGGTTGGCCAGATGCTAATGCCTGATTATCGCAACTGGAACGGAAAAAATGTCACGGAAATGCTTCCTGAAATTGAAGCACAGGTTAAGAAATACCATCTTGGCGGCGTCATTTTATTCAGAGAAAATGTAGTGACGACCGAACAAACAACAAAACTTGTTTCTGATTATCAGGAGGCATCAGAGAAATACGGTTTATTAATGACAATTGATCAGGAAGGCGGAATCGTGACACGCCTTCAGTCTGGAACAGATATGCCAGGTAACATGGCCCTTGGTGCAACACGTTCAGAAGAAATCGCACAAAATGTCGGCCATGCGATTGGTGAGGAACTTTCTTCACTTGGAATCAATATGAACTTTGCTCCAGTCATGGATGTGAACAACAATCCAGATAACCCAGTGATCGGGGTTCGTTCGTTTGGTGAAGACCCTGAGCTTGTTGCGAATCTTGGGATTGCGTACACGAAAGGGCTTCAAGAAACGGGCGTTGCTGCAACAGCAAAGCACTTCCCTGGCCATGGTGACACAGCGGTAGATTCACATCTCGGTCTTCCAGAAGTTCCACATGATAAAGAACGTCTAATGGAAGTAGAGCTCTATCCTTTTCAGCAGGCGATGGAAGCTGGAATCGACGCAATTATGACAGCTCATGTGACATTCCCGAAAATCGATGATACGAAAGTCATTTCACAAAAAGATGGCACTGAAATTTCACTGCCAGCAACGCTTTCCCACAAAGTACTTACAGAGCTCATGCGTGAGGAAATGGGTTATGAAGGTGTTATTACAACGGATGCTATGAACATGAGGGCGATTCAGGATCACTTTGGTGCTGTTGATGCAGCGATTCGCGCTGTGAAAGCTGGTACAGATATCGTCTTGATGCCGGTTGGTCTTGCTGAAGTAGCTGGTGGATTGCTTGATGCGGTAGAAACAGGCGAAATTTCAGAGGAACGAATTGAAGCCTCTGTTGATCGGATCCTGACGTTAAAAGTAAAGCGCGGTGTGATTAAGTCTGAAAATCCTACGAGCTTAGACAATCAAATTCAGGAAGCGCTCGCAATGGTCGGATCTAAAGAGCATAAGGCGATTGAACAGGAAGCTGCAAACAAATCAATCACGCTTGTGAAAAATGAGAATGTGCTTCCGCTTGATGCAAAAAGCGACGAGCATGTTGTCGTTGTTGGCAGAAGCTTTGTTGAATCGCTTGGTGAAGCTGTGAAAGCTCAACATGCGAACACCACTGTAATTGAAGTGAATTCAAGCTACGCGCTAACTGAAGAGCAGCAGAAGACGCTTGAATCAGCCGATCAAATTATCATCGGAACGTATACGTATAGCGTCGGCACACGCTCACCTGAACACCCACAAATGGTGATGGTTGATAGCATTATGAATTCTACAGATGCAGACGTCATTGCTGTTGGTATTCGCAATCCATACGACATCATGGCATATCCGAGTGTCGATAGCTACATTGCACAATATGGCTTTAGAACGGCAAGTTTTGAAGCGACAGCAGCAACGATATTTGGTGGGAATGCTCCTACAGGTAAGTTGCCAATTACGATCCCAGGGGAAGATAGCGGGGTTCTATATAAATTTGGTCATGGATTAACGTATTAATTTTAGAAGCAGGGAAGAGTTTCTCTTCCCTGACAAACGGGGAGGTATACTATGAAAAAGTGGTTGGTAATGGTGCTAACGTCTATTCTCGTCCTGTCGTCACTGTCGGTAGCGTTTGCTGATAACAATGGAAAAGGTCATGCGTATGGTCACGATAAGAATAAGAAGAAATTTGAGCTTGGCGTTGAGGCCCTGCTAAATGATCAGAAAGAACTTATTGAAGGAAAGAACGTTGGTCTTATTACAAATCCAACTGGTGTTGATCAAGAGCTTACGAGTATTGTAGATTTACTTCACAATGATCCTGATGTGGAATTGAAAGCCTTATATGGTCCTGAACATGGGGTTCGAGGAAGTGCTCAGGCTGGAGAATATGTGGAATATTACATTGATGAAGAAACTGGGCTTCCTGTCTATAGTCTCTATGGAGCTACGAAAAAACCCACACCTGAAATGCTAGAAGGGATCGATGTGCTGCTATTCGATATCCAAGATGTGGGTACGCGTTTCTACACTTACATTTATACGATGGCTTACGCAATGGAAGCTGCAGAGGAAAATGACATTGAGTTTATTGTGCTCGATCGTCCAAATCCACTTGGTGGTGAAGCGGTTGAAGGTCCTGTCCTTAATGATGAGTATTCGTCATTTGTTGGAAAGTATGAAATTCCGCTTCGTCATGGGATGACGGTTGGAGAACTTGCGATGCTCTTTAATGAGGAGTTTGGCATCGGCGCTGATCTGACAGTAGTGGAAATGGATCACTGGAAGCGTGATATGTACTACAATGACACGCCACTTGAGTGGGTGCTTCCGTCTCCTAACATGCCAACGTTTGATACTGCACTTGTGTATCCAGGCGCGGCATTAATTGAAGGAACAAACGTGTCAGAAGGACGCGGGACAACAAAGCCATTTGAATTGATCGGTGCTCCGTTCATCAATTCAACTGAGCTTGCAGCAGAGCTGAATGGTCTTGAACTTCCTGGAGTGGATTTCAGAGCCGCATCATTTACACCTTCTTTTTCAAAACATGCGGGTCAATTAACGCATGGGGTTCAAATTCATGTAACCGATCAGGAAGCTTTCAAGCCAGTTAAAACTGGTCTTAGTCTTGTGAAAACAATCCATGACCTTTATCCAGAGGACTTCGAATTCCGCGCAGAAAACAGTGCGGGCGTTTCATTCTTTGACCTGCTAGTCGGAAATGGCTGGATTCGTGAAGCGATTGAAGAGGGACAAAGCGTAGAAGAAATGGAGCAACAGTGGCAGGAAGATTTGAACGAATTTAAGGAAGTAAGAGAGAACTACTTGCTTTACTAAATTGATTCTTTAGCACTTGTGACTAATGGTCACAAGTGCTTTTTCAATAGAAATGTAATAAAACTTCAGAATAAGTATTTATTTAATAAATAAAACTTGATACACTGGAATTAACTTATTAGAAAATTCAAACGAAAGGAGGTTTATAAATGAACGGAGGGTTAATCAGCATTCAAGAATCCATCACTTCTTTAAAGCCTTCAGAACGGAAAGTAGCAGAGTACATCATCAACTTTCCAGAAGAAGTGATCAACCTGTCGATTCAGAAGCTGTCAGAACGGACGGATGTTAGTGAAGCAACGATCATCCGACTATCACGCACGCTAAACTATAGGGGATTTCAGGAGTTAAAGCTTCGGATTGCCGGTGATCTTGCGACAAAGCATTCGAGCAATACCTACCAGGAGATCTCGATTGATGGGACAGTCGATTCGTTCATCGCAAATGTATCGAACAACAATATTCAATCGATCAATGATACCATCTCCGTTCTTTCGAAAGAAGAAGTCGAGAAAGCGATTGAAGCGCTAGGTCAGGCGAGAAAAATTGCTCTCTACGGCATCGGTGCATCCGGGTTAATTGCGCAAGACTTTAAACAAAAGCTCTCACGCATCAACCGCTGGTGTGAAGCAGCTGTCGATTATGATACGCAGGGCACGATCTCAGCAAACCTTGGTGAACAAGACGTCGTGTTTGGGATCTCCTATTCAGGTCAGACGAAAGACATTATTGAATCGTTGAAAATTGCCAGAGATAACGGGGCAATTGTTATTACACTAACTAAATACGGCACAAATCCCGTGTCAGAGCTTGCTGATATCAAGCTGTTCACAAGCTCCCTTGAAAAAAGCATACGAAGCGGTGCCCTGAGCTCGCGCATTTCTCAGCTTAACGTGATTGATATTTTATACGTTGGCATGACAAGCCGCGATTACGAGGAGAGTGTTGCGGCGCTTGAACGCACCCGAAAAGCTGTTGAGGATTTAAAAAAGCATGTGTGAATTTAATACGTATTTACACGAACTTGTTACTCAGAAGGAGCTCCCAGGCGGAGTTCTTCACGTCCAGCATAAAGGAAAGGTCGTTTTTCATCAGGCTTACGGCGGCTTTATTGACCGTAACCATCAAACCCACACCATGACCACAACAACACGATTTGATCTTGCCTCCCTTACAAAAGTGGTGGCAACCCTTCCATCGATTCTATGGTTGGTTGATAAGAGCACACTCGAATTCGATCACGCCATTCAAACCTACATCCCAGAATTTAAGCATCCAGACGTTACCATTCAGCATGCACTTACGCATACAACAGGTCTACCGGCAGACCTTGCTCCAGCCGTTAAGCGTGATGAAGTGCGCGATATCCTTACTGATATCACATGTTTAGAATTATTACACACTCCGGGCAGTCAGGTTCAATACAGCGACCTCGGCATGATTTTGCTTGGAATAGTCGTCGAAAAGGTAAGCGGTTTGCCGCTTTCGACGTTCAGTGAACACCGTTTATTCAAGCCGTGGGGACTAATGAATACAACCTTCAACCTGACTAAAGCTGACCATATTGCTTCGACAGAATGGTACGAAAATCAGTACATTCAGGGCAAAGTACATGATGAAAAAGCGCTTCATCTCGGCGGTGCAAGCGGAAGCGCAGGCCTTTTTTCAACGGCGAGCGATGTTGGTAAATTTGGTCACTATTTTCTTTATCCAGATACGCAACAGGAACTTTCGAAAGCTCTTATGAAGAGTGCACAGACACACTTTATGCAAAACAGAGGCCAGAGCTTTGAGGTATGGAGCGGACATGGGGCTCCGCTATCATGTGGAAGGAGGTGGTCAGAAGGAAGCTTCGGCCACACGGGGTTTACAGGAACAAGTCTGTGGATTGATCCACAGGAGGAGCTGATCGTAACCTTCTTAACGAATATGATTCATTACGGAAGACAGCACAACATGGTCCGGATCAGGCCGCATCTTCATTCCATGATCCATGCTTATTTTACTAACCAATAAGGGGGAAAAGTTTTGAAGAAAATGAGAGCGTTTACGTTAGTTGGGTTTCTAGCCTTTATTCTTGTTTTATCAGCATGTAGCTCTGAAAGTGGAGGCAATGGAGGAGATTCAGAAGCGAGCGAAGACAGCGTTACATTGACAATTGGAAGTTGGAGAACAGAAGACAAAGCAAGCTATCAGAAGGTGATTGATAAGTTTAATGAAGAGAACCCAGACATTAACATCGAGTTCAAACCATCGAAGAATACTGAATACAATACAATTTTAAATACATCGCTTCAAAGCGGTGAGGGACCGGACATTCTTCACCTTCGTCCATATGCACCGGGAATTGAGCTTGCCGATGCAGGCTATCTTGAGCCGCTTGACGGATTAGAGGGACTTGATCAATATCCAGAGGAAACGCTAGCAGCGTCGAAAGGATCTGATGACAAGCAATACGGTGTACCACTGAACATCAGTACAACGCAAATGTTCTACAATAAGCAAATCTTTGAAGACCTTGGTCTTGAAGAGCCTCAAACATGGGAAGAATTCATGACGCTTAATGAGACGCTTATGGATGAAGGCATTACACCTATTTCACTTGGAACAAAAGAAGGCTGGCTGCTGTCACTTTCACACGGTATTTTCGGACCAGCGCATTATGGCGGCAATGAATTTGTTGAGAAAATCACAGCTGGAGAATCAGATTTTACTAGTGAAGAGTTCCAGAGCTCAATTGAAGCAATGGATGAATTAAAACAGTTTTTCCCTGAGAACTATGAAGGGCTTGGGATGGAGGATATTCGCACGATGTTCTTCACAGGTGATGTAGCGATGTTCCCGCTTGGAAGCTGGGAAATTGAAGTGCTTCGTGAAATGAACCCTGAGCTTGAGCTTGGTTTCTTCCCAATGCCGTCTGCTGTTGGAAAAGACCCGACGATTACAACTTGGGTAGATGGATCATATGCGATCAATGCAAATTCTGAGCACAAGGATGCCGCAAAGAAATTCCTGCAGTTTATGACAACAGAGGAATTCGGAACAATGTTCACAGAAGAATTTAAAATGATCAGTGCGATTCCAGGGATTGAATCAGAAGATCAGCTTGTAAATGATCTTGGTAAAGCTGTAGAAGAGCAATCGACGCCATACATGATGCTTGTTCATTTTTCAGGAGGTAATCCTTCTACGAAAGCAACGATTGAAACAGAGCTACAGGGCATGTACCTTGGCGAACGTACGCCAGAAGAAGTAGCGAATGCCGTTCAGGAAAGCGCCAAGTCCTGGTATGAGCCACTACAATAAGTCATAAGGGGCGGAGAATATGAAACCAGCCATGAATTCAGTTGTCAAAATTAAAAAACAGAGGGACTGGAAAAGATGGACCATCCATCTTTTCCCTATTCCCGCCTTGATTATTTATGGGCTTTTTATTGTGTATCCATTGTTTGCAGCACTTACCTATAGCTTCTTTGATTGGAAGGGGATAGTACGCGGTGAGTTTGTTGGTTTAAAGAATTTCAGAGACCTGTTTACGCTTGAACCTTTTTCAGGCTTATTCTGGAATGCCTTCGGCCACAACATTTTGTATTTCGTGCTTCAGATGATTTTCCAGAATGGCCTCGCCTTTATTCTTGCTTATATTATTTACAAAAAAGTAAAAGGCTCTGAATTTCTGAAAATCGCTTACTTTCTGCCGAGACTCTTATCCGTTATCGTTGTCGGTTTTCTATGGAAACTGATTTTAAATCCAAACTACGGAGCACTGAATGTGATTCTAGAAAAGCTAGGTTTGGAGCAATTGCAAAAGGCCTGGCTCGGTGATCCGGATACGGCTCTTATTTCGATTATTCTCGTCAACTGTTGGTATGGAATAGGATTCGGGGTGCTTATTTTTCTTGCTGGTTTGCAGTCGATTCCGAAAGAACTGTTTGAAGCAGGCAAGCTTGATGGTGCTGATGGCTTTTCGATGATTCGAAAAATCGTCTTACCGTTAATGGTGCCATCATTCATGATCATGACGGTCCTGACGTTCATTCAATCATTTGAAGCGTTTGAACTTGTCTACGCTATGCAGGGATCGCAGGGTGAACCCTACCATTCAACAGATACGCTTGCGGTTTATTTCTATCGTCTCGCATTTGGTGGATCGGCGGGAGGATCGACAACCGCTGTAGGACTCGGATCGGCGCTTGCAGTTGTTCTATTCCTGTTCATCTCGTTCTTTACCGCGCTCTATCTCAGATACATGCAGAAAAAACAAGTGGATATGTAAGGGAAGGAGGATATTATGAACCATACCATCTGGACGAAGCCGTTTTACTATGTGTTTGCTTTCTTAATCGCATCTGTCAGCATCTATCCTATTCTATTAATGATCCTCTCTTCGTTTAAAACAAGCGCTGAAATTTTCACTAATCCGCTTGCGTTTCCGAAGACATTCAACCTTGATACGTACCGGAATCTGCTTGAGATCATTCCGTTTACAACGTATTTCATGAACAGCGTGTTTGTAAGCGTCGTGTCAGTCCTGTTAATTCTCATCACTTCATCACTTGCAGCCTTTTACATCGCGCGATTTACGTTTGTCTGGAATAACATTATCTTCTTTTTCTTTCTTATGGGAATGATGCTTCCAATTAAACTAGGAATCGTGCCGCTTTTTATATTAATGAAGGATCTTAATCTATTAAACTCCCTCTGGTCACTTATTTTTATGTATGTTGCAACCGGTATTCCATTGTCGATTCTCATTCTAACTGGGTTCTTCAGAACGATGCCGCGGGAGCTTGAAGAAGCAGCACGAATTGATGGGGCAGGAAATCTTCGCATTCTATGGAATGTTGTTCTTCCGCTGATGAGACCGGCGCTGGGAACGGTAATGATCATTCAATTTATCCAGTCCTGGAATGATTTCTTCTTCCCACTGATTTTCATAACGGATGATATGAAGAAGACTATTCCAGTTGGCATGCTTTCGCTGTTTGGAGAATATTCGGCAGACTGGGGTGCGCTTTTCGCCGGGCTTACTCTTGCATCATTGCCAATGATCGTTCTCTTCTTCATTGCCTCAAAACAGTTCATGGAGGGACTTACGCAAGGTGCAATCAAATAAAAGCTACTATATTGGCATTGACGGCGGCGGAACGAAAACGGAGGGGCTCTTATGCGATTGTGACGGTGTGATTCTTGTGAAAAGCACCGCTGGGTCGACGAATCTTAAATCGCGTGAGGAAGAAGATGTGCGTGCGGCGATTCACCATGTAATGAAAGAGTTAATCGATGGGGTACATGGTAGATTGATAGCGGGCATTTTTGTATCAACCGCAGGCGGTGACCGAGAAGAAGATCAGCAGCGCTGGAAAAAATGGATCACGCAGGTGTTTCCGGATTTCGGTGGAGTTATGATGGTAAGAAACGATGCCTACGGCGCGCTTGCAAGCGGGACTTTTTCGATGGAAGGAACGGTTTTGATTGCTGGAACAGGATCAATAGCTTATTCCATTAATGATGAATCGAAACGGGTAGGTGGCTGGGGCTATCTGTTCGGTGATGAAGGTAGTGGGTATGACATCGGAAGACAAGCGCTTCGTAAGGTTGCGATGATGCATGATGGAAGAGAAGAAGGCGATGAAGTGTTTAGCAATGAGGTGCTAGCTTTTCTGAATCTGAAAAGTTCACCTGAGATTATTACAGCTATTTATGAGGATCCTTACGCTCGCATGAAAATTGCTTCGCTTGCTCGGATCGTGCTCGTACTTGCAGAACGGAAGAATCGTACTGCAGAGCTGATTGTCAAAAGCGCAATAGATCATTTAATTGGTTTGGTAAAAGCAATTGAGGTAGGGAATGGCAAACTTGTTATTTGTGGAGGACTCTTCCAATCTATCTTTTTTAGAAGAAGCTTTATTAAGAGAATGGTTGAGAAAAATGTGATCAGCGAGGTTAATTATCCAACCCTTTCTCCAGCAGCAGGAGCCTGTATTTGTGCTCTGATCACTGGAGGTATCTCGATAACAGTACAACTGAAAGAAAATTTGATGTCGTCTCATCACGCGATTGACGGCTAATGGAGTGGAGAGATGAAGATGACTGACGTGAACGAGACGGCAAACACGGAAATGAGAAACGCGAAATCGGAAGCCCTTCATCAATTTACAACGCTTGAAATTATCGAGCTGATGAATGAAGAAGATCACAGCGTACCAGTGATTGTTAAGGGAGCTCTGTCTCAAATAGAGAAGGTGATTGATCAAGCGGTAACTGTCATGAAGAATGGAGGGAAACTCTTTTATTTCGGAGCTGGTACAAGCGGCCGTCTTGGCGTGCTTGATGCTTCTGAGTGCCCGCCAACGTTCGGCGTTGCTGCAGATCTTGTAAATGGCATTATCGCAGGAGGCGATCGCGCGCTCCGCTATCCGATTGAAGGCGCAGAAGACAGTAAAAAGACGGGCGCAGAGGATGTTAGAAAATATGTTGGAGTGAACGATATGGTGATCGGAATTGCTTCAAGCGGGCGAACGCCATATGTGATAGGAGCGATAGAAGCTGCAATGAAGATGGGTGTTCGAACAGCAGCCATTTCTTGCAACAGTGGGGCTAAGCTTTCGACCCTTGTTACATATCCGATTGAATTGCCGGTAGGAGCTGAAGTCGTGACCGGATCAACCCGGCTAAAAGCCGGTACCGCACAAAAGATGGTTTTAAATATGATTACAACCGCCTCAATGATCAAGCTCGGCAAAGTGTATCGGAATCTAATGGTGAACGTCCAGGCCTCTAATGAAAAACTTCGGAAGCGGACGGTTTCGATTATTCAGGAGTTAACGGGAGTCGGAGAAAAAGAAGCTGCAAACTATAGCGAGCAGGCAGAAGGCGATGCACGGATAGCGATATTGATGATTTTGATGAAAATAGGGGCGAAAGAAGCAAACGAAATACTAGATCGGAAAGATGGGAATTTTGCGGAGGTGATGGAGGGGATAGAGGGGGAGTGAGTGAATAAATATTAAGGGCCTCTACAATAATAGAGGGCCTTTTATTGTTTGTAAAAATTTTAAAGGTCTACAGTGGAAATTAGAACAAAAAATATGAAAATGTTAAAAATTTTTTTGAGAGAATTTTAAGTTAAAAATCAAATATAGTTTAAGTGGTTTTTTGTAAAAAGGATAAAGGTAGAGAACATAAGGTGTTAACTAGAGAAAAAACAAATGAATATCTTAAAGATCCGTTTATTTATATAAAGCTTATATTTCCTTATCTGAAAATTTGTAATTTGGCTGTTGACATGTTCTTTATATAGAACTAAAATAGTAAATAATCACAGTTACTAGAAAACAAAAATTACTTCGAGAGGCTTGTTTTTATCTATGAATTTCCTCTGGTAGTAGAATTTTGGAATAGGGTGTTCATTATAAAGAATAAGCAGGGTAAGGGTAAAACTCTATTAAAAAGGTGGGCCTTATGACTAAAATTCAATATGGAAATGGTAGCGAAATTTCTCAAGACAAGGAAATTAATTTAAAAGATTATTTTGAAGTTATTAAATCGCGTTTATGGATTGTAATTGTTTTTGCCATCCTTACCACAACGGGAGGTTATTTCTATAGCCAATATACGAGCGTGCCACTTTATGAAACTTCGACAAGAATTATTATTGGTACAGAAAATCAAGATATGAAGACTTTAATGGTTATGATTAAAGATCCTATCATCATGGAAAAAGTAAAAAACGAATTGAATTTACAGGGTTCCGCTGAAGGTATTGCAAGTAGAATTACGGTTGAGCAGGTCGACGAATCAAGAGTTGTAAGAATTTCAGTAATAGATACTAATCCTGAAGCTGCAGTTGTAATTGCGAATGCCACTGCCAAAACATATAAGAGTGAAATCGTTAAGCTTTTAAACTTCAAGGAAGTTCAGTTGTTATCTGAGGCGAAACTTAATCCATACCCTATTAATGAATCTCAAAATAAAGTTGTAATGGCTGCAGCGATTTTCGGAATAATTGCTGGAGTAGGGTTAATCTTTTTACTAGATTCATTGGATGGTTCAGTAAAACGTGAAAGTGACGTTGAAACAATACTAGGAGTACCTGTTATAGGGAGTGTATCAAATATGAATAAGAAGAAATTTGTATCTAAGAAGAGGAAAGCAAAAGGCTATGAGGTTAGGAGTGAGTCAGTTGACGTTAAATAAGACAGGACGAGCTACCTTAAAGAAAAGAAACCTTATTACCTTATCAAATTCAAACTCAATTATTTCAGATCAGTTTCGAACCATTCGTACGAACATGCGTTTTTTAGCGAAAGAAAATGAGGAGCGTGTTTTTCTTATATCATCTCCTGGTGTGGGAGAAGGCAAGTCTACAACTACTGCAAACTTGGCTGTTTCAATGGCGCAACAAAAAGAGAAAGTATTATTAATTGATGCAAATCTTCGTTCTCCCATTGTAGATCAGATTTTCAAAATATCGAATGAGATAGGACTAACAGATGTCTTAAGTTACAAAAAAACATTTCAGGAAGCCGTTCATCATTCTGAAATAGGAAGGCTTGAAATTCTTACTAGTGGATTACCAGTAAGCAATCCAGCAGAACTATTAGGAAATGAAATGATGAGAGAACTACTTGAAACAGTGGCTCGTACTTATGATATTGTATTAATCGATTCACCTTCTGTCCTAGCTTCCACAGAAACGAGGATGCTTGCTAACATTTGTGATGGGGTTATTCTGGTCTTAAATAGAGGGAAAACAGAACTTGAAAACGCGGCGAAAGCTAGAAGAGTACTTGAACTTGCTCATGCGAATCTCCTTGGAGCAATCATAAATAAGAAGTGACTATGGGATGTTGTTCGTTATTAAGAATAGAATCGCAACAACTTAATAATCTGGCGATGCCTTCTTGCCATTATCAATGTAGGCACTCGGTCATACTGTGGGTTTACGAACCTTAGACGCCAGTCGTCGATAGTGTGGTGTGAGGATGGGTTAGATGCCCATTATTATATTTATGAAGTAGAAATTAATTCTTTATAAAGTTTTAAGTATAAGGTTTATTAACAAAACCTTATACTTAGAACTTTATTCTTTTACAAGGGGGCTGTAATGGTGAAACAAGCTGAAGATTATCCAAAATCGATTAAGAAAGCAATCAGATACATTAAACAGGATGCTTCAGAAGATCAATTGTATGGGATTAAAAAACTCATTGACTCTGCGATTGAAAAAAGGAAGATTCTCTTGAAGTAGAAAGATGAAAGGAGGGAAAATATGACCTACCGACAAAGGTTACCTTTTTTTATTTTGATTGATTCCTGTATTGTACTGACAGCTATATTCTTCAGTCAATTCCTGGTTGGAGCAACTGTTCATGTTATCTCTTTCTCTATTGTTTTAAGCTCAGTCGTGATTTTATTAAGTCATCATCTATTTTCTTTCCGTTTTAACTTGTATAAGAAGGTTTGGGAATATGCCAGTGTTGGAGAGTTGGTTGTTATTTTACAAACAGTTACCCTATCCATCTTTATGGCTGCAATTGTTCAACAGCTTGTTTTGAAAGAAACCTCCTTTCGTTTATTAATAGCTACCTGGATTTTGCATTTATTACTTATTGGCGGCTCACGTTTCTGCTGGAGAATGTATCGGGACACGGTTATGAACAAATCGAATAGCAAACGTAAGACGCTAATTGTTGGAGCTGGTTCAGCAGGAACTATGGTAGTGAGACAGTTACTGAAATACAACGATTCAGATCTTTCACCAGCAGGATTTATTGATGATGATGTACGCAAACAAAATCTAGACGTCTATGGGATTCCAATATTGGGCGGGATCCATTTGATTGAAGAGAAAGTGAAAGAGTTAGACATTGAAAACATCATAATAGCGATTCCATCGTTAAATAAAAAGGAACTGCAAGCCATTTTTCAGGAATGTGCAAAAACAGAAGCAAAAACGCAAATCCTTCCTATGCTTGAAGACCTGATGACAGGGAAAATCTCAGTGAATCAATTTCGAGATGTAAAAGTAGAGGATTTATTGGGACGTGAACCAGTCGAATTAGATATTGATACGATTTCAAGCTCAATTACGAATAAAGTCGTTCTTGTGACGGGTGCTGGAGGTTCAATTGGTTCCGAAATTTGCAGGCAAATTTCACTCTTTCATCCGAAGACACTGATTCTTTTAGGACATGGAGAAAACAGCATTTATTCAATTGAAATGGAATTAAAGGAAGTATTTCAAAACACAGACATAAACTTCGTCACAGAAATAGCTGACCTACAAGATGCAAGCAAAATGGTTAGTGTAATGGGGCATTATCAACCTGATGTTGTTTATCATGCTGCAGCTCATAAACATGTTCCACTAATGGAAAGAAATCCTGAAGAAGCCGTTAAAAATAACTTAATAGGAACATTAAATGCTGCAAACGCAGCAAGCTGGAACAATGTAAAAACATTTGTGATGATTTCTTCTGATAAAGCCGTTAACCCAACAAGTGTGATGGGGGCTACCAAGCGTTTGTCAGAAATGGTTGTTCAAAACCTTGATCGTCAGAGTACTACGAAATTCGTTGCAGTGAGATTTGGAAATGTTCTGGGGAGCCGCGGGAGCGTTATTCCTTTATTTAAGAAACAGATTGAAAAAGGTGGTCCTATAACAGTAACTCACCCTGATATGATCCGATTCTTTATGACAATACCAGAAGCTTCCCGACTTGTTATCCAGGCAGGATCCCTTGCTAAAGGTGGAGAAATTTTCGTTCTTGATATGGGAGAACCGGTTAAAATTGTGGACCTGGCAACAAACCTGATTAAACTCTCAGGTCATTCAGTGGATGATATAGGAATTGAGTATAGCGGAATTCGGCCAGGGGAAAAGTTATACGAAGAATTACTAAATAAAGAAGAAGTGCATGCGGAACACATTTACCCAAACATCTATGTTGGTAAAACGTCTGAGCTGTATTTACAGGAAATCGAAGAGTTAATTGAGTCTTTTATAGAGATGGACAAGGAAGCCCTACGAAATAGATTGTTGTTATTAGCTAATCATCGAGTCGAGTCTCAACCATTACTATCAGGATAAATTTTAGTGCTATATCGTTCTTTATTAAGAATATCATCAGGGTAGGAGGTGGAAGAGTGGAAAAGAAAAAAGTGTTGTTTTGCGCAACAGTTGATTATCATTTCAAGGCTTTTCATTTACCCTATTTGAAATGGTTTAAAGAACAGGGGTGGGAGGTTCACGTAGCGGCTAGTGGAGATATAGAATTACCGGATACGGATCTTAAATTCAACATACCAATCCAACGTTCACCTTTTAGGCTGAAGAATTTCGAGGCATACAAGAAACTGAAACAGCTGATGGATAACAACAAATATGACATTATTCATTGTCATACACCTATGGGGGGAGTGCTTGCCAGGTTAGCGGCTCGTAAAGCAAGAACCAACGGTACAAAGGTCATATATACAGCTCACGGGTTTCACTTTTGTAAAGGCTCTCCACTTATAAACTGGCTCGTCTATTATCCAATCGAAAAGGAGTTAGCGAGTGATACGGACTGTTTAATCACTATAAATCAGGAAGACTATCAGCTTGCATTGAAGCGTTTCAGCGCAACCCAGATTGAACATGTCAGAGGAGTTGGAATCGATACTGATTTATTTAGCCCATTGTTAGAGGAAGATAAGAGTGTTCGAAAACAATCATTTGGATATCAACCAGATGATTGTTTGTTGTTTTACGCAGCAGAATTCAACCACAACAAAAATCAGAAGTACTTGCTTGAAGCACTGGCTTTAGTAAAGGATGAGGTACCACATATAAAGTTATTGCTTGCAGGTGAGGGTGCTCTTCTCGAAAGTTGCAAAACAATCGCTTATCAACTTGGTCTCACCCATATGGTTGATTTTCTCGGTTATCGAAAAGATTTGAAGGAACTTGTCCCGATGTGCGATGTAGCGGTTGCCTCCAGTTTGCGGGAAGGCTTACCAGTCAATATCATGGAAGCGATGTCCTGTGAGCTACCAGTTATTGCAGTAGAAAACAGAGGGCATCGAGAGCTTGTTGTACCTAATGAAACGGGATGGCTTGTTCATCATGATCGTCCTGAAGAGTTAGCTACTAAAATTAAGCGTCTTGCAGTTGATGAGGTTACAAGAAAAGCACTAGGAAAAAATGGTAGAAAAAGAATAGTATCTGATTTTAGCGTAGATCAAATCCTGCTTCATAAGAGCATGATCTACACCTCTTATATAAAAGAAACGGAGGAGGTTACTTGGGCAATCCGGTAAGAGTCCTTCATGTTGTCGTTAACATGAACCGAGGCGGAGCAGAAACACTTATTATGAATTTGTATCGAAATATTGATCGATCAAAAGTTCAATTTGATTTTCTCACCTGCAAAGAAGGGGTATTTGACTCAGAAATAAAAGCGATGGGAGGTAAAATCTATCGAATTCCTTATGTAAGTGAGGTAGGACACGGTGGATATGTGAGAGTACTTAATCGTTTCTTTCAAGCTCATTCCTATTATCAAATAGTTCATTCGCATATGGATAAAATGAGCGGACTTGTGCTTAGAGCTGCTAAGAAGGCCGGGATAAGAAATCGTATTGCACATAGTCATAATACGAATAGTGAAGGAGGGAAGGCAGCGAGAATATATAAGTGGTATGCAGGTCAATTTGTTGAGACTAATGCTACACACTTTTATGCTTGTTCTCACCTTGCATCAAATTGGCTGTATTCCAAAAAAGTGAAAAGTTCCATTATCTTAAAAAATGGAATCGAGCCTGAACAATTTTCTTATTCGGATCAAATAAGAAAAAGTGTTAGAGAAGAATTAAACATTGGTGATAAAACGTTTGTACTTGGACATGTAGGGCGTTTTGCTCGTCAGAAGAACCATCCATTCCTCATTGATTTATTTAATAGGTTCCAACAAGGGAAGAAAGATTCTGTTCTGATATTAGCGGGTGATGGGCCATACCGTTCAGAAATGGAGAAGAAAGTGAAGGAGTTATCACTGGAAAACAATGTGAAGTTCATTGGGATCCGGAGTGATATTAATCGAATCTTGCAAGCTTTCGATGTGTTTGTATTCCCTTCTTTTCATGAAGGCTTACCAGTTACTCTTGTTGAAGCACAGGCAGCCGGCTTACCTTGCTTTATTTCAGATTACATTACGAATGAGATTGATCTTGGATTGAATCTAATCCATCAGATTTCCTTAAAAGATAAACGGATTTGGATAAGTGAATTAATTGAGTTTGCTGAGTCTAGGCCGATACGTAAGAAATCTATTTCTTCATTAACAACAAGCGACTATGATATTAGGAAAACGGCCACGAAGCTCCAGAATAATTATATGAAAATGGGGAGGGAAGTTTTTGAAGAAGTTGACGGTCTTCACCCCCACGTACAATAGGGCCTTTTGTCTTCATAGCTGTTATGAAAGTTTAAAAAGACAGACTAACAAAGATTTTCTATGGTTAATCGTAGATGACGGTTCTACAGATGAAACGGAGGACTTAGTTAGCGGTTGGATCAAAGAACGTTCTGTCGAAATCATTTACGTCAAACAAGAGAATCAGGGAATGCATGGTGCCCATAATACCGCTTATGAAGTCATTGAAACAGAATTGAACGTTTGTATTGATTCAGATGATTATATGCCAGATGATGCGGTAGAGAAAATTTTATCGTGCTGGGAGAAATACGGAAGCAATGAAGTGAGCGGAATCATTGGACTTGATTCTTATATGAATGGAGAAATTATTGGATCTTGTTTTCCAGAAAAGTTGATACGCTCAACTCTTTTTCATTTATATAGTAAGCACAAAGTAACAGGTGATAAAAAGCTAGTTTACCGAACAGAATTAACAAGAGATTTCACTTATCCTCTTTATGAAAACGAGAAATATGTAGGCTTAGCTTACAAGTATTACAAGCTCGATCAGTATTTTGAAATGGTTTTATTAAATGAAGTACTCTGTTGTGTTGAATATTTAGAGGATGGTTCTTCCCTAAACATGTTTAGACAGTATCGTAAAAATCCGAGAGGGTTTTCATTTTATCGAAGAGAACTTATGAAACTACCGTTTGCTACTCTTTCGTATAAATTCAGACAGGCCATTCATTATGTTTCAAGCAGTATGATGGAACGAAATATGAGGTACTTAAACGAAGCACCAGCAAAGGGATTAACACTAGTCGCAACCCCCTTTGGAGTAGCTTTGTATTTGTATATTATGGCAAAAACAGTAAGGTTAACTACTCCTTTGTAATCGAATATGGTATCGAAAGGAAACCACTTATGACGATTCTATGGATCACACTTCCCATAGTTTTTATTTTTGCTTATTTTGCGAGGTATGCTTCACCTATTGTTATTACCCACGGCTACTCACAAATCATGAGACCGAGTAAATTGTTGGTATTCGGAGCGATGCTGACCCTCATCCTGGTAGCAGGTCTGAGATCAAACATTGGTGACACTTTCAATTATGTCAATATCTATGAAGACAATGATTTCACGTGGGAATATGTATTAAGCAAGAAGGACATTGGATTTGGAATCCTTCAAATGATTTTGAAGACAATCTCTGCTGATCCACAAATCATGATTTTTACGACAGCGTTATTCACTAATTTGCTTATCGTTATCATTCTTGCGACTTATTCGAAACGGATAGAGCTTAGTCTATATGTTTATATTACTGGCGGACTTTTTCTTGTATCGATGAATGGGATTAGACAAGCACTAGCTGGAGCAATTGCATTCACGGCAACTAAGTACTTAATAGAAGGAGATTTTATTAAATACTCTCTGATCGTTGTATTGGCATCCTTTATTCATCAAAGTGCCCTTATCCTACTTCCTATTTATTTTGTGGTTCGTTTCAAACCATGGTCTAAAGCTACGATCGCACTACTAATTCTTTCAATTATTATCGTGATGGGATTTGAGAAGTTTTCATCTATTTTATTCTCAGCGATTGAAGATACTCAGTATGGAAGGTACGACGACTTTGATGAAGGTGGTGCAAGTAGCTTAAGAGTTGTTGTCATGGCTGCTCCTTTAATACTCGCTTATCTCGGACGAGTAAAGCTAAAGAAGCTGTTTCCAAAAAGTGATGTTATTGTAAATATGACCTTACTCAGTGTGGTGTTTATGATCGTTTCAACTCAGAGCTGGATCTTTGCAAGATTCTCGATCTATTTTGGCCTCTATCAACTTATTCTTATTTCCTGGGTCGTAGATCTCTTTAAGCAACGAGATCAGAAGATGATTTATTATTGCATTCTTGTTTGCTATCTAGCTTATTACTATTACGAAAATGTGATTAGCTTAAATATCATTTATAAGAGCAATTTTCTAACATGGTAATGATTAATCATAAAATGAGAAGGAGAGAGTTATATGGGGTCAACACTTGGCATTACCCAAGATAAACTTCAAGAAATCTTGATACAGGCAAGAGATAAAGGCAATGGTAATGATGATCTAAATGCGTCTGATTTGGTAGATGAGATCAGAGATAACCTTTTATCCGCTAGTGTTTTCAATATGAAAGAAACATCTTAGGATCAGGGATGAAACGATTATTCGATGTAACGATAGCTACTACACTACTTGTTGTTCTCTCGCCAGTCATTGGTGTTTTGAGTCTTAAAATTAAGAAACAAATGGGTGCTCCTGTCCTGTTTAAACAGCAACGGCCAGGGTTACATGAAAAGCCATTTTATCTGTGTAAGTTTCGAACAATGGGACATGGAACTGATGTAAATGGTGAATTGCTCCCTGATCATTCTCGTTTAACTGAGCTTGGTAAGTTTCTTAGAAAATATAGCCTGGATGAACTCCCTCAACTCTTAAATGTTTTCAAAGGGGAGATGAGTTTAGTAGGTCCTCGTCCATTGTTAATGGATTACCTGCCACTTTACTCAGATGATCAAAAGATGCGCCATCATGTGAAACCTGGAATGACAGGCTGGGCACAGGTAAATGGAAGAAACGCCATCTCCTGGGAAGAGAAATTCAAATTGGATACCTGGTATGTTCAAAACCAATCCTTTCTATTGGATCTTAAAATTTTATGTATCACAATCTATAAAGTCTTGAAGAAGGAAGGTATTAATCAACAAGAAGAGGTACCGATGGAAAAATTCAGAGGATCGAAAGAAGTGATCTAATATGGAAGTCATTATCATTGGTAACGGTGGTCATAGTAAAGTGATTCAGGAGATGATCAGCTCTCTCAAGTTCAAAATCACTGCGATTCTTGATGATAAATATACTGATTATAAACGGGAAAAGGAAATCAATTATGCTCCAATTGAATCGGTAGAAAAGTATCTGAAACCAGATGTGAAGGTTGTCATTGCAATCGGTGACAACGCTTTTAGAAAAATGGTTTCAAATAAACTAGAGTTACATCCTGATCATTATTTAACCGTTATACATCCAACTGCTATTATTAGTCGATCAGCAGTAATTGGAGTTGGAACGGTTATTATGCCAGATGTAGTGATCAATGCTGAAGCAACAATTGGTGATCATTGCATCATCAACACTGGTGCGATTATCGAGCATGGGAATAAGGTAAGAAACTTTGGTCATGTGTCACCAAACGCGACGTTAACCGGATGCGTATCAACTGGTGAAGGAGTACATATAGGCGCATCCGCTACAGTCATACCTGGTATTTCCGTTGGAAGCTGGTCTGTGATTGGGGCAGGCGCAACCGTTATCGAGAATCTACCGTCTTTTTCAACAGCTGTGGGGTGCCCAGCCAAAATTATTAAGAGAGGTGGTGATGTGATTGCACAATAGAATCTATCTTTCTCCGCCACATATGAGCGGGAAGGAACAAACGTATATTCAAGAAGCATTTGATTCTAATTGGATCGCACCACTTGGAGCAAATGTGGATGCTTTCGAAAAGGAAGTCGCTACTTATGTAGGAGCCAGTGAGGCAATTGCAGTCAGTTCAGGAACTGCAGCCATTCACCTGGCTCTTTCTTTATTAGGAGTAACGATTGGTGATAATGTATTCTGCTCGACGCTAACATTTGTAGCAAGTGCCAACCCGATTCTCTATCAAGGAGCACAGCCAGTCTTTATTGATTCAGAACCAGATACATGGAATATGTCTCCACTGGCACTGGAAAGAGCATTGAATGATGCTGCAAAGGAAGGGAAGCTTCCAAAAGCAGTTATCGTCGTTCATCTATACGGCCAGAGTGCAAAAATGGATGAGATCTTGATGTTGTGCAATCAGTATGAAGTTCCTGTCATTGAAGATGCAGCTGAATCCCTCGGATCAACCTACAAAAGAAAAGCGAGTGGAGCGCTGGGTAAATTCGGAATTTATTCATTTAACGGCAACAAAATTATTACAACTTCAGGTGGCGGAATGCTTGTTTCGAACGATATTCATGCCATTCAACAAGCTCGTTTTCTTGCAACTCAAGCACGTGATCAGGCCCATCATTATCAGCATAGTCAACTTGGGTATAACTACCGGATGAGTAATTTGCTTGCTGGAGTAGGAAGAGCTCAGATGGAAGTACTGAATGATCGTATATCAGCGAGACGAAAGATATTTGATACTTACTATAATGAACTGGCTCATTTTCAGGAAGTTGATTTCATGCCAGAGTTGTTAGGTACATCGTCCAATCGCTGGTTGACTGCGCTCACGATCAATGAAGATGCGTTCTCATCAACTAGGGAGATTCTGGAGGTTATGAGACAGCATAATATCGAAGCACGGCCAGTGTGGAAACCACTCCATCTTCAACCTTTATATCAAGAAGCAAAATATTATTCTCATGGTATTCAGGAGCATGTAGCAGAAAAGCTATTTCGCTCTGGAATCTGTCTTCCATCCGGATCTAACCTGTTAGAACAAGATCAGCTATATATTATTGACTGTTTTAAAAAGGCTCTTCATATGAAAGAACCAGTTAGGGAAATGGTATGAGTCAGAAAATGAAGAGGTATATTGCATGATAGGACAAAATATACTTAAAATTCGAAAAGCGAAAGGCCTTACATTGTCAGAACTTGCAGAAAGGGCAAAGGTTTCAAAATCATACCTTAGTAATATCGAAAGAAATCTAAAACAAAATCCTTCTATTCAAGTCATGGAAAAGCTGGCATTCGTCCTGGATGTAGAGCTAAATATGTTGCTTGAAGAAGATGGAAAAAAACATCATTTATCAGATCAAGAATGGGTTGATTTTGTAGATGAACTAAAGAAATCAGGATTACGTAAGGAACAGCTTCGGGAGTATAAAACGATACTGGAGTTTATTAAGTGGCGGAATGAATATATCTCAAGCGAAAATAGTAGATAAGAAATTAGTTTGAAAAGATTGGAGGGAATAAAGTTGATACCAAAAATCATTCACTATTGTTGGTTTGGAGGTGGGGAGAAACCTTCTATTATCAAAAAATGTATCGAGACATGGAAGAAACACTTACCTGATTACGAAATTATAGAATGGAATGAAGAGAATTTCAACTTGAATATAAACAATTATGTAATTGAGGCATACGAGTTAAAAAAATTTGCTTTTGTTAGTGATTTTGTAAGAGTTTATGCTCTATATCATTATGGGGGGATCTACTTAGATACTGACGTAGAAATCTATAAGAACTTTGACGATTTATTACACCATGATTCGTTTTGGGGTTTTGAGCAGGAAAATTATATAGCAACAAGCACAATTGGAAGCATGAAAAATAATCAATTAGTGGGGGAATTTTTGAATCTATATACAAATAAGAGCTTTGTAAAAGCAAATGGAAACTTTGATGATTTAACAAACGTAGCATTAGTTACTGATTTATTAGAGAAAAAGGGAGTAACTAGAAGTGGAGAATATCAAGAAATTGAAGATATAGGAGTATTTTATCCTCAAAAATTCTTTTCACCATTTGATTATATAAACTGTCGGAATTTTGCCTCTACCGAAACATATACCATGCATCACTTCTATAAAAGTTGGCTACCAAAAAGGATAAGACTAAAAGGTTTTTTGAAAAATAACATAGTAAAAGTTATTGGAGGAGATAATTTAGCAAGGATTAGAACCAAATTCATCAACGATTAAGGAGAATGCAAGTGATGAAAATATTGACTAAGATAGTTAAAACGCAATTGAATGAAAGCAGTCGTAGAGGTGTTTTCATTACTATCATAATGAATTGTTCATATTTAAGGGGTATAAGTAGAGCTTTATTCAACAAGATTCTGTTTAATAGTAATATAAAAGCTTCTATTTTTTTTCAACAGAAAGGTACTAAAATTGAAGTCTTCAATAAAGAAGCAAAAGTAGTAATAGAAAAGTTTGTATTTATGAGAAAGAATGTAAGTATTAGAATTGATTATGATGGAAAGTTAATGATTGGTGAAAAAACCTTCATAAATGACAACTGTGTAATTAATTGTATAAATTCAATATCCATAGGAAGAAATACAAAAATAGCTCCTAATGTGTGTATTAATGATCATGATCATAACTATAACGATTCAAGTAATGGTAGTAATCTCATAAAAGGTGAAGTAAAAATAGGGAATAATGTGTGGATAGGGGCAAATGTTGTGATCTTAAAAAATACTACTATCGGAGATAATTCAGTGATAGGTGCTGGTAGTGTTGTAAAAGGAGTTGTTCCACCTAACACGTTATTCATTAACAAACGTGAGCCTAAGTATATAAGTCATTCTCCAATTAAAAGCACTAAAAGTAGTTAATAAGGAGAATATATTATGAAGAAAAATATTTTGATCTCAGTATATAACATGGAAATTGGAGGTATTGAAAGAAGTTTAATCAACATGCTTAAAGTATTTGATTATGATAAGTTTAATGTTGATTTACTGATTTTTCATCATACTGGTGAATTTATGAATTTAATTCCGAGTAGTGTAAACACATTACCTCAAATAGATAAATATAGTGTGTTTAGGAAGTCAATTTTACAATGCTTTAAAGAAGGTCATTATTCACTATTATTTGTAAGGTTAGTAAGTAAATCTATAGCTTACACTAAATCAAAATTTTTAAACTTAGAAGAAGGTTCTGGTTACATTCAAATGCAACTTGCTACAAAATATTCTTCTTTTTTTGTTCCTTCACCATCCAAAAGTTATGACATTGCTATTAGCTACGCATGGCCACACGATATTATTGCAAGTAAAGTACGAGCCAATAAGAAAATTGCTTGGATTCATACTGATTATACTAAATTGGAAATCGATAATAAATTAGATTATAACGTTTGGAATAAGTTCGATCATATTGCCTCTATTTCTGAAGAGGTTACTAAATCATTTATTAAGATATATCCTGGATTGAAAGAGAAAGTATTTCTAGTAGAAAACATCATGTCTCCTTATTTAATAAATAAGATGGCAAGTGAGAGTATTGAATTTCCTGAAAGTAATGAAAATACATTCAAAATACTTTCCGTTGGTAGATTGTCTTATGTTAAAGGTTTTGACCTTGCCATTAGAGCACTTAATCACTTACAGAGTAAAGGGTATCAGAACATAAAATGGTATATCGTAGGATATGGTGGTTATGAGACTGAATTGAAAAGCTTAATTCAACAGTTTGGATTAGAAAAACATTTTATTCTTTTAGGAAAGAAAACAAATCCATATCCATATATAAAAGGGTGTGATTTATATGTACAACCATCAAGATACGAAGGGAAAGCCGTTACAGTTACAGAAGCGAAAATATTAGGAAAACCAATTCTGATTACAAACTATCCTACAAGCAAAAGTCAGATCCGAGATAGAATAGATGGAATTATTTGCGATTTAAGTTTTGAGGGAATTTCGCAAGCAATTGATATGTTAATAAAACAAGAACACTTGAGAAGTAATCTTATTAAAAGGAATACAGGACAAAATTATTCAAATACTAAGGAACTAGATAAACTTTATAGCGTTATAAGTAACTAACCCTTTTTTGTCTTTCAAAAGCAAAGAGGGATTTTTTTTTTAAGGGGTACTTAAATATGAGTACAAAGGTTAGTGTTATTGTTCCTGTTTATAATGCAGAAAAATATATTGCATATTGCATAGAGTCTCTACTTAACCAAACTCTTAAAGATTGTGAGTTTATTTTTATAAACGATGGTTCAACTGATAGCAGTAAGATAATAATTGAGGAGTATGAAAGAATAGACCCTAGAATTGTATTAATAAATCAACAAAATCAAGGTGTTAGTTCTGCTAGAAATGCAGGGTTACGTAAGGCAAGTGGGGAATACGTTGGTTTTGTAGATGCTGATGATCACGTAATGCCAGATATGTACGCCGTACACTATCAAGCAGCAAGGTCTAGCTATTGCGATATTGTAATATCAAATTTTCAAACTGATTCTAATCGACCAGAATCAGTTGAGAAGTACCCTTTCCCCATCAATACCAATTTTAAAAAAATATATATTGATATTGAGCTAACTTCCTATCTTCTTGCCTCAGATAAGTGTAATGCAGTTTGGAATAAATTGTATAGAAATGAAGTATTACAACAGAATAACATTCAATTTCCGCAGCATATATCACTGGGAGAAGATGGGGTTTTTAATTTGCTGTTTATGTGTTTTGCAGAATCTGCAAAATATATTGATTACACTGGTTATTGTTATAGAGAAGTAAAAGGAAGTGCTACTAGAAATATTATTGAGAAAGATTATTTTAAACCAGCTTCGGAGATGTATTCGTTGAATTATTTTAAAGAACTTTCTTTGAAACTAGGTGAAGATGAGGTTAATAGTTTGAAATCAATAAAGTTAATATATACAGTCATGTCCTATGTACATCTATATTTTACGCCTACAAAGGATGTTCCTTTTATCACAAGATATAAATATATAAAACAAATGATTAATCATAAGTATGTAAAAGAAGCACTAGAGCTACTACCGTTACATGCTATAAAGAGCATGGGGAGATATGAAAAAGCTCTACTATTTATGATAAAAAAAGAATTGGTTTTTGGTTTACTTTCCTTAGTCTCATATAGCAGGCATAGAAATCAATAGGAGGTCACTATTAGTGAAAATTTTAATGCTTTTTCATGGTGGTAGTTTAAATAGAGGTTGTGAAGCGATTGTAAGATCCTCTGTAGAGATGATAAAAGAAAGAATTCCTAACTCAAAGGTATTTCTTGTCTCTGATATGCCTGAAACAGATAATGTCATCACTAAACTAGATGGTATTTTTGATGGGAGAAACGATAGAATTAAAAAATATAGTTATGAATGGTTTTTCTCTTCTATAAAAGTAAAGGTATTCAATGATGAGTCATATGCTCTTGGGAAAATACACAATAATGTTATTAAACATATTAATGAAGCAGATGTCTGTTTATCCATTGGTGGAGATAATTATTGTTATGGTGAACAACCGGGGTGGTATGAAATTAATAAGAGAGTGAGGGCATCAGGGAAAAAATTAGTATTATGGGGGTGTTCGATCGGGGAAGAGGATATGTCTGATAGGAAATTAGAAGATTTAAAGTTATATGACCTTATTCTTGCTAGAGAAACCCTCACATATAATATGCTTGTTAATTTGGGACTGGAAAATGTTAAACTCTGTGCAGATCCTGCATTTACAATGGAAAGTGAAGAACTGCCTTTACCAGAAGGTTTTATTGAAGGTAATACAATAGGGTTAAATTATAGTCCTCTGGTTATGAAAAGAAATGCTAAATCCTATGGGGCTTTAAGTCAGCTGATCACTCACATACTTCGTTCAACTGATATGACCATTGCTCTTACCCCACACGTGATAGCAGAAGGTAATAACGATTATGAAGTTCTTTATCGGTTTTATAATGAATTTGAAAGTTCTGGTAGAGTCATTATATTACCTGATAATTTAACAGCACCTCAATATAAGGGGTATATTTCAAGAATGAGGTTTTTTATAGGCGCAAGGACGCATGCCACAATAGCAGCTTATTCAAGTTTTGTGCCTACAATGGTATTAGGTTATAGTGTCAAATCAAAAGGTATTGCTAAAGACATATTTGGAGAGGAAAAATTAGTAATGGGTATTAATGATATTTCTGATGTTAATAAAATAATCAGTTCTTTTGATGAATTGGTTAAGAGTGAGGAAGAAATGAAAACTACTCTAAATCGGTCAATTCCATCTATTAAACATATGTCCTATACATCAGTTAATCAATTAACAAACCTATTTTCAATGGTCTAGTCCATGAAAAAAAATCTATTGTTTGTAATTCCTGGTTTATCTGCTGGTGGGGGTGAAAAGAGTCTTGTGAATTTATTAGGACAGATTGACTATACAAAATATAATGTCGATTTATTCTTGTTTAACCACGATGGGATTTTCATGGAACACCTACCTGATAACGTAAGAATACTCCCTTTACCAGAAGCTTATGAGACCTTTAGTAAACCATTGCAAAAATCAATAATAACTTTCCTAATGAGAGGTGAGTTAAAGTCTGCGTTTAATCGTACAGCGTATTCGGTTGTAAACCGGTTATCCTCTAATCATTCAATTAGTGAACAAAGAAGTTGGAAATATTTATCGAAAACAATTGGGTTAATTGGGGGTAATTATGACGTAGCAATAGGTTTCTTGGAAAAGACTTCTACTTACTTTTGTGTAGATAACATTAAAGCAAACAAGAAGATTGGATGGGTCCATATTGATTATAATAAAATGGGTATGAATAAGAAGATGGATGAGATATATTTCAATAATCTCCAATCTATAGTCACTGTTTCTGAAGAGTGTGCAAATATATTAAAAAAAACATTTCCTGAACAAAAGAGTAAAGTAGGCGTAATCTATAACATTGTATCTCCTATGTTTATTAATAGTATGGCTAATCAAAAAAAAGAAAATGTTTTCCCAGAAGCGAGTGGTGAAACCGTCATCTTATCAATAGGTAGACTTCATTATCAAAAGGGCTTCGATCTAGCTATTAAAGCATGCAAGGTGCTTATCGATAAGGGATACAATGTTAAGTGGTACATTATAGGTGAAGGTTCTGAAAGGAATTCATTAGAGCGACTAATAAAACAAAACAATTTAGAGAAACACTTTATTCTATTAGGCCTTAAATCCAACCCTTATCCGTACATTGAGCAAGCAGACATATATGCTCAAACTTCTTTATTCGAAGGTAAAGCTATTGCAATTGATGAAGCCAAAATTCTCGCCAAACCAATCCTGGTAACTAACTTTAGTACAGCAAGCGATCAAATTAATAACGAAGAAAATGGATTAATTGTTGATATTAATGCAGGTTGTGTAGCAAACGGATTAGAAAAAATGATGAATAATAGAGACCTTGTTCAATCATACTCTACAAACTTAAAACAACAGCACCTTGGTACAGAGAGTGAAATAGAAAAGTTATATAATCTGATTAATAATGGGTGATCAAATGAAAAAAGATGTTTTGTTCATCATGAATAATTTGAATTGTGGAGGGGCTGAAAAAGCGCTGCTTTCTTTATTGGAAACTATAGATTACTCTCGGTATAATGTTGATTTATTTTTGTTTAAACATGAGGGGATTTTTCTAAAAAAACTACCAGAGCAGGTGAATTTGCTCTCAGAACCAACAGCATATAAGTTTTTTGATATGCCAATAAAAGCAGCAGTTACAGGTTGCTTAAAAGAACAGAGATATAAGGTAGGGTTCTGGAGACTGTTTACTGGGTATTTATTTAAGACAGAAAAAAACAGTGCTAAATGCGAACAAAGAGCTTGGAGGTATTTATCAAAAGTTATAGAGGATATTAATAAGTCATACGATACTGCGATAGGGTATCTTGAAAAAAACCCAGTTTATTTCTGCATAGATAAGGTAAAGGCAATTAGAAAAATTGGATGGATTCATACAGATTACAACAAACTTGGTATGACCGCTAGCTATGATAAACCATACTTTGCAAAATTAGACAACATAGTTACAGTGTCTGAAGAGCTTGTTAAGCTACTTAAGGGAATTTTTCCTGAATGTGAAAAGAAAATAAGCTGTATATATAACATTGTTTCTCCGGAGATAATTAGAAAACTTTCTTTAGAAAATATAGAAAATGATATCTATGATGAAAAAAGTATAAAACTCATTTCTGTAGGAAGGCTAGCGAGTGAAAAAGGATTGGATATTACTTTGGAGGCCATAAACCTATTGATAAAAAAAGGATTAAATATTAAATGGTATTTAATGGGTGCAGGGAATATGGAGTCTGATTTGAAAAGAATGGTTTCTGAAAAAAAAATAGGAGATAAAGTGATATTTTTAGGATTGAAAGAAAATCCTTATCCCTATATTAGACATGCTGATATTTATATCCAATCATCGAAATTTGAGGGTAAGTCAATTTCAATTGATGAAGCAAAAATACTTGGCAAGCCTATTATTATTACTAATTTTAGAACGGCAAAAAATCATATTTGCGATAATGTAAATGGGCTAATTGCTGAAATGGATCCTGTATCTGTGGCTAACAAAATTGAGTTGTTAATTAATACTAGTCATCTTAAAAACAAATTCACTAAAAAGCTTTTCTCAGAGGAGAATGGAACTGAAGCAGAAATTACCAAATTTTATAATTTGATAGAAAAATAAGGATTATATTTTTGTGGAGGTAAAAATGCTAAACAGAGTAAAATAATCACTTTTGATAAGACTTGGATTATTGTCAGTTGAAGACTTAACGTTAGAAGCTTGTATAAAAAAGGAATGAGAATGGGGAAGAATTGTCATGGTCTTGCGGGATGTACAATTGATTATGCTCATTGTTGGCTAATCGAGATAGGTGATAATGTAACTTTTGCTCCTCAAGCTTACCTGCTTGCACATGATGCAAGTACTAAAAGATACTTAGATTATACAAAAATAGCTAAAATCAAAATAGGAAATAATGTATTTATAGGTGCTAGGGCGTTAATTATGCCAGAAGTATCCATTGGAAAAAATACGATCGTGGCAGGCAGCTGGAAGTGTGGTGACTAAATTAGTACCAGAGGGAGTCATTGTTGGAGGGAATCTAGCTAGAATTTTAAGCTATACAGATCAATATATAAAGAAGCACAAAGCTAAAATGTTCGAATCCCATGTTTATGAAAGGGAATGGACGATACCAGGAGATATCACATTAGAAATGTCTAGATTAATGGCGGACGAGTTAAATAATGAAGTTGGTTATGTTAAATAAAGCTATAAGGAAAGGAAATCAACAATAGTGTTCCAATATATTAGTTATCTATTAATTTTGATAGTATTTCTTGTAGCTTTACTAGATGTAATTCCATTAATATTTGATTGGTTTTCAAGAGTTAGGATTGGAAGGTATAAAGATTTTCAAAAATGGAATGAGTGTGTTACACAAAAGAGTATTAAATGGTTATCTAAAACACCTAAAATAAAAGTAACGGATAACACAAGATTGGTGATCATTGATCGATTGAAGGGGAACTATACAAAGTCTTCCATTCAGCATTGGCAAGAAGGAACATTAATACTTGGTTTAATGGAGAATTATAAAATTTCTAAGGACGATAAAATTAAAAAAGCTATTTTACAATATATGAATGTTAAATTTAATAGCGATGGTCAATGGAGAGAGTCTCCTACACATGTTGACAGTGCAATTTTGGCCTATGCTATTATGAAAATTGATTTTATAGATACTGATAAATATAAACAAGCTTTAGAGTACGTGTGGAATATGATTCAGGAGCACATTGGTAAAGATGGTACTGTTAAATATCGGAAATCAATGGATGAATATAGGTACGTAGATACTATTGGATTTATTTGTCCATTTTTAATCGCATTTGGTGTTCGTTATAAAGAAGAAAAGTGTATTGATTTGGCTGTGAAGCAAATACAAGAATTCAATAAATATGGAATGTTAAATAAGTATTTTATACCTTGTCACGCCTATCATATTAAAAGTAAGGTTCCTCTAGGTCTTTATGGCTGGGGAAGAGGACTGGGGTGGTATGCAATAGGTCTTATCGATTCGTGGAATGAATTGCCAAATAATAATAAATACAAAGCAATTCTTAGAACCAATGTTATTAGTTTCACAAGTAGTGCTATTGCTTTTCAACAGGGAAATGGTAGCTGGAACTGGACAGTAAGCAGAAATGAAAGTAGACCAGATTCATCTGTCACTGCTGTGTTAGCATGGTTTATGATCAATGCTGCTAGCATAGAGGGATTAACGGATAAATGTATCGCTAGTGAAAAATTGGCAACCTCATATCTAATGAGTGTTACTAGACGATCTGGTGCTATTGATTTTTCACAGGGAGATACGAAAGATATAGGAATGTATTCCAGGTTGTTTAATATACTGCCATTTACTCAGGGATTTTCACTTAGAGTGATTAATAAACACATTAGTAGTGAATGCACTCTGAACATTAATCACTATAAGGAGTTTTTTTAAAAAGGGTGATAAATTATTTTCCTCTATACTTTACCTATACCATCTCAAAAGATAATCATACATTAGTAAAAAGAGAGGTGGTATAGATTGGATATTAAAGGAATAAAAGCATACCTTGGAGATTTATTAGATATAGATCTTACATCTAACCCTCCAACCAATAACGATTTACTAATGTACAATAGCACTACTTCAACATGGCTCCCTTCAAAGATTAATCTTTCAGGACAAGAGAATAGTAGTGTTTCTTATCGAATTGAATTAGATAGATGGGATATTAAAAACGATGGGACAAACCCTTTAGAAACTACTAATGGAATTAATAATGCAATAAATTGGGCTAAAGAAAACCAGTATGATCATGTAATTTTGCCTGAAGGTTACTATAAACTTAGGATGAATAGCTCATCCTACTCGTGTATTGTGGTACCGAGTAATATTCATTTCGAAATGTCTGAAAATAGTAGCTTAGAGCTTGAAACAAATTCATCACCATTCTATCGAGTAATAGATTTAACTGGTGTGAAAAATGTAAAATTATCTGGTGGTAAAATAACAGGAGATAAAAAATCACATGTCTATGAACTTGGTATTAAATTCTATAGAGGTGGAGTAAATAGCGACGGTTCTTTAA
The DNA here is from genome assembly GCF_039851965.1 of Pseudalkalibacillus hwajinpoensis. NCBI lineage: Bacteria > Bacillati > Bacillota > Bacilli > Caryophanales > Guptibacillaceae > Guptibacillus > Guptibacillus hwajinpoensis. The sequence goes on from NZ_CP156674.1 coordinate 2,727,436, forward strand.
ATAATAATCCTAATTTTATTCGAAGCGAAATTATAGATCGATATAACGATCCTGGTCTATTAAGAGCTTATCGTTTATGGAGTATCCCTGGTATAGCAACTGGTAGTTATAGTTTTTATCAATATCAAGGCACCGTATCTAGCAGCACGTTAAAGGGGGTGAGGAATAATGGAGGGTTTGCACCTGCGAATCCCTCAGGTAGAGGTTGGTTTGGTACAATAGAAGAGGTAAATAAAATGGTTTTTGTCATTGATATTTCATCTTCTAACATAACCGATGCCGAAATATCTGCAATCAGAGCAAAAGTGGACAGTCAAAGTTACACTCATGAGTTTGGGCATGGTATCGAGATCAATGGTTGTACAAACATTGAAGTAACAAATATTGAAATAAGTGATTGCACAGGTGATGCTATTTATACAGGATGGCTTGAATATAAGCTTGACCCAAGTGAATACACTCAGGAACAGATAGGATCGAGAATTTTTATCCATAATTCCAACTTGCATCATTGTAGAAGACAAGGAGTTTCTTTAGGCGCTCCAAATGATGTATACGTTTATAATAACAAAATACATCATATTGGTTACGCTGATGATGGAGTTACGGTCGATGGAACTTCACCAATGTTCGGCATAGATATCGAGTCACAATGGTCTGAAAGTAACATACCGACTTGGAGGCCAGAATTGGACCAAGAAGGTTTTGAAATAAACACTAGAATTTATATATTTAATAATTATATATTTAATAATGCTAGAGGACACTTTGTAAACGCAGATGGAATAAATGTTGTTTTAGAAAGTAACACTTTTGAAGGTTATAATGTTGGGGGGATTAGTTCTTTCCAAAATAATTGGTATATCAAATATATTAACAATACTTTTATTCATTGTGAACTAACTGTTAAAGGTGATAATTTTGTTAATGGTGCATTCTGTTATAAAGGTAATGTGAAGCTACAAGATATTAGGGGAGCCCATATATCTAACTGTTCAATAAAAGAAGGATTATTTTATGGCTCTAGTAATTATGGATATTTTGGAACCCCCATTTCAGTTGAAGTCGGAACTGGGACTTATAAATATAATACACCTCATGGAATGGGGAATGGGGCCAAAATATGTTTTGAGGAATGGGAGAACAGTAAAGTTCCCTCAGGCATTAATAAAAACAAGCTTTACTACACGATTAATGTTACACCAACAAGTTTTCAAGTGTCTGAAACAAAAGGTGGAACATCTGTATCGATAACTGATATAGGAATAGGAGAATACAATATAAGCAGATATGACTATGGAAGATGTTTTATATCTAATATTGTTGTGGAAAGAGATTGGAGAAATGATACTTCATTAACTCCAAATTTTGCTTTAGTCCTTACAGGCGCCGTAATAGAGAACGTCACCGTTAAAAACTATGAATGTAATATTCAAGCTCCTAAAAGTTATGCTGGAAGACCATCATCCGTGAGTAGTTTAGTTGTAATTGAAGGTGGAGTTAATTTGGAAGCTTGTAATATTACCAATAGTAAGTTTATCAGGGCAAAGACTGGTATTTTGGGAGGCGATATCAATATAAATAGTTACAATAATACTCGAAGAGTAAACGCTAATAACCTGCTTTTTAGTAATGTAGGGATTATTATTGGAAATACAGTTTTAATGAACAGTAAACTTATCGATTCCTATGTTCAAAAAAACTTGTTTGCAGAAAATTTGTTTTCAAAAATAATAAACTGCTATTTTGAAAATTCCAGACTTGATTTGCAATATTTAGCTTTGGAAAAAGGTATGGTTATAGCAAATTGCGTATTTGAAAGCACGACATTTAACGTAAATAATAATACTGTTATGTATGACAATATAGATATTAGTTGAACTTTCAATAATTCCAAAATAATAGCCCTATTACAGATCATCTGTGATAGGGCTATTAATAATTTAGTGATAAGAGGAGACCACAATGAGAGTAAAATATTCAATGCTCAACGTTTTGGCGGGATTGGGAAATCAATTAGTGGTCACTGCTCTCAGTTTTATATCAAGAACAGTATTTATCAGTGCTCTTGGAGTGGAGTATCTAGGAATTAATGCGTTATTTACAAATATTTTGCTAATGTTAACACTTGCAGAGGCTGGTATTGGAGCGAGTATAGTCTACAGTTTATATAAGCCAGTTGCAGAAGAAGACCACGAAAAAATAAATGTCCTAATGAAATTATATAAAAAAGCTTATCTTGTAATTGCAATTATCGTATTGATATTAGGATTATCAATTTTTCCGTTTCTTGGATACATTGTGAAGGATACAAGTGTCGATAACATTAATTTAATATATTTTATTTTCCTTATTAACACAGTTCTCCCTTACCTTTATTTACATAAAAATTCATTTTTAAGTGTTTGCCAAAAGAATTACATCGTAACTGGTCTTTATTCTATTTCGCAAATTGTTTCGATAGGCATCAAAATTGCAATTTTGTATTATACTCAAAACTATATACTTTACTTAATTATTGATATTGGTGTTACCCTCTTGACTACCTTAGTGTTGGTAATTATTGTAAACAGAATGTATCCATTCCTAAGAGACAAAGTAACTTCATCATTAGATATAGAAACTAGAAAGACAATCACCAAAAATATTAAAGCAATTATTCTGCAGAACATTGGTGCCTTTATAATATTAAGTTCAGATAATATCTTGATAGCAACATTTGTTAGTGTAACAGCTGTAGGTATCTATTCAAATTATAAAATGCTTATTGAAATTTGCAAAACATTCACTAATCAAATTTTTTCAAATCTTTATCATAGTGTAGGAAATTTAGTAGCTAAAGAAAGTATTAATAAAATCTATGGTATTTTTAATTCAATTTGGTTACTCAGCTTCTGGTTGCACTCTTTTTTTTCTATTACTTTGTTGATAGTACTTGAACCATTTATTGTTTTGTGGATTGGAAAAGAATTTTTAATGAATGAAGGCGTAGTTTTACTTCTATTAATTCTTTTCTTTGAAAGGGGAATGAGGAATCCAGTTACTACTATTAAAACAACCTCGGGTATTTTTCATAAAGATCGTTATGTACCACTTTGTCAGGCAGTATTGAATCTAGGAATTTCAATTATATTAGTACAATATATAGGTATATCCGGGGTATTTATCGGAACATTACTAAGTACATTGGTTTTACCATTTTGGTTCACTCCTTTAATAGTTTACAGAAAGGTTTTTAAATTACCAGTGAGAATCTATTTTCAGAAATACTTATATTATTTTGGACTAGTAACAGGCACATACTTTATTACTGATTTTATTTGTAAATTTATTAATACAGTTTCCATATTGGAACTAGTTTTAAAGTTTCTAGTTTGCATTGTTGTACCTAATCTAATATTTATAGTGATATTTTATAAAACGGATGAATTTAAGCATCTATATGGAGTAGCAAAACCTTTGTTAATCACGTTACTGATGAAAATCAGAGGTGGTTTAACAATAAAATCAACTGTAAAAGAATAGGACAAAATATGATAGGAACTGGTTACCGCAATATATATTGAAATTCCAAAAAAAAATATGTTATGTTCTTGTTAAAGAACTAATGTTGTTGAAAACTACTAATTAAAAATGAAGTGCGATTGTGGGCATTCATTATAATGACTAAAAAATAAATAAAGAACTTCATCTAAAAAAGATGGGATATGGATATTCGGGGGATTAACTGGCAGATTATATCAAAATTTGGAATAAGAAAAATGTATTTTTAAGATGATATGCATCACACCTGAGCAAATTGGGGAGAGACTGCTATACTACGATTATAACAAGGGGCTGGTAATAACTGCTGACGCTATCATTGACAACCGTGAAGAGTTATTTGGAAAAATGCAAATAGACTTCGATACATTAATCTTTTATGAACATAAGAGATTCGTGTCTAGCAGATTCTTCAGGGGGATCTCTTGCCAGAGTGAAAGAATAACGAAAATTGGAAAGGTTATTAGGAAATTAAGTTTTGATGAACTCCCTAAACTTTTTAATATTTTAAAAGGTGAAATGAGCTTTATTGGACCAAGACCATTACTAATTAAGTATCTTCCTTATTATACGGAACTAGAAGTGAAGAGACATAATGTTAGACCGGAATCGCACAAGTATCAGGAAGGAATAAACTTAATTAGGATGAAAGGTTAGCGTTATATGTGTATTATGTTGAAAATCATAGTTTGAAATTAGATTTTAAAATTTTACTTAAAACTTTTTGGAGGCTCTACACCAACAAAAGTGGTTTAAGCCTTAAGACACGAAAAAAGCAGAATCCCCTTTATGGTAAAAGTAACCAAACCAAAGAAAGAAGAATTCTGCTTGTACCGCCAGTTTATCATTGATTTGATTGATCTTCCAGACTTTGAACTGAAACAAAAAGTTCCAATCATAAGTACGATAAGCGGAGAATATTGAAGCATATTTCCGTAAATGTTCCTGTCTATTATCAGGAATGCAGCCGATGCACAGCAGTTTGGAGTTTGAAATGGCGTGGTATTCCATTTCGTGGTCATACAACGGATCAATTTAAAGAAACAGATGTTTTTCTCTCTCTTTATACGTATACGTCGATTCGTTACGTTTCCATAACTCATAAAATCGCCTACACTTCTCTTGAACGGTGGAATTATGAATACGCTGAGCACAGAGTCAATGAGATGCAAGAAAATCGCAGCTCACCAAAAACCGTTTGTTTAGATGATTTTGCCCTTCATAAAGGACACCGTTTCGCCATTTCTCTAGCTGATCATAAAACGGGTGACGTATGCCAGGTGAGCAAGGGATGTAGCCGAAAAACATCACAAAAGCGCTTAAACATTGGCCATGCGCGGAACCAGACATCGCTGTAACAGAGACAGAGACCTCACCTCAATCGAAGAGACGAAAGGTGACAAGGTGCCTCATCACTGGTTCAAACAATCTTTCGTTCAAAGACCTCCTTCAGTTAGAGAATTGGCTTGCCCAATACGAAGATCTGGAAAGCTTTATCATGCGCTTTAAGGAATTCGTCGCGTTTACAGCATCAGAAATACGGAATAGATCACGACAACGGTCGATCAGTGGATCGACCGTTATCTTTTTTCAACATACAAACCGCGCCATGCGATTGCCGAAATCATTCAAAAATGGAAAGAACTTATTGCGAATGGCATCCGATATGACGTTTCTAACGGGAAAATTGAATGGATCAACAATAAAATCAAGATGATGAAACGTCGGGCAGTCGGTTACCGGACATGACTCACTTTAAACGAAGTTAGAAACAGCTTTTTGACACTCATATTCATTTAAACCACTTTTTGTTTGAAGAGACAAATAATTCAAAAAACATTCATACATAGAAAAATACCTTGTGTTTTTAATTTAAATGTAGTATTGTTCTTTATATAGAACGTCATTAGATTTTATTAAGGTTTTTGAATTTTTAAAAAAGGCAGTACTATTAATGATTTGAAATCTAGAATCGAGGAGACATTTAATGAGTGCTATCACAGGGATCTATCATATTAATAAAGAGCCAATCTCATTAGACATAGTTAATAATGTAATGGGCTCTCTAAAAGAGTTTCCTTGCGATGATTCCCAGTTTTGGCTCAAGGGAAATGTATTCCTGGGATGTCATGCTCAATGGATTACACCAGAATCAATAAATGAGCAGCAACCATTTTATGATTATGAAAAACAATTGGTCATTACGTCGGACGCCATTATTGATAATAGAAGTGAACTGTTTGATATATTGCAAATAGATCATGTAGATAGAAAAACAATGACTGACAATCAATTAATTTTACTAGCTTATATAAAATGGGGTGAAGATACCCCGAAATTCTTGATTGGTGATTTTGCATTTATGATCTGGGATGAAAGGAAGCAGGAGCTTTTTGGGGCAAGAGATTTTTCAGGCAGTAGAACACTCTACTATTATTACAGTGATCAAAAGTTCGCTTTTTGTTCAATTAATAAACCATTATTTCAATTACCTTTTATCGAGCATAAATTAAGAGAAGAATGGATGGCTGATTTTCTTAGTATTCCGTGGAATTTCGAATCCATTGATACCACTTCTACTGTATTTGAGAATATAAATCAACTGCCTCCTTCTCATAGTATTTCTTTAATAAAGGGTGAATTAAAGCTTACAAGATACAATACTTTACTAGAAGGTGAAAAACTAAAATTAAATTCAAATGAAGAATACGAGGAAGCTTTAAAGGAAGTTTTCGAACGTGCAGTTACATCAAGACTTCGTACACATCGTAAAGTAGGTGCACACCTTAGTGGGGGGCTGGATTCTGGTTCAGTTGTAGGGATTGCTGCAAACTCGCTAAAACGAGAAAACAAACAATTACATACGTTTAGCTATATACCAGCGAAAGATTTTGTTGATTGGACCCCTAAAAATAGATTAGCTGATGAAAGACCATTAATAAAGGCTACTGTCGATCATGTAGGCAACATTCAAGATAACTATCTAGACTTTGAAGGGAAAACGCCTCTCACTGATATAGATGATTGGCTAGAAGTATTGGAGATGCCGTATAAGTTCTTTGAGAATACTTTTTGGTTAAAGGGGATTTTTGAAGAAGCACACTCGCAAAACATAGGCGTTCTGTTAAATGGACAAAGAGGTAATTGGACTATTTCTTGGGGGCCTGTGCTGGATTACCAGGCTGGTTTATTAAGGAAAATGCAACTGTTGAGACTTTATAATGAAATAAATCTTTACAGTAAAAATATAGGTGTTAGTAAATCTCGCATATTCTCCATTGTTAGAAGGAAAATATTTTCGATGTCTTCCTTGAAGAAACAACCAAGTCAAATTCTACAGATGATTAATCCTGAATTTGAACATAAGTTAAATTCATTTGAGAAACTAAGGGATTATGGAATTGATTTAACTGGGAATTCAAAGGATAGTGTTTACGATATTAAAAAGAAACAATTTCAAGATTTATTTTATTGGAATATTACAGGTACTTATGGATCAAAATTATCGCTACGTTATTCTTTATGGGGTCGTGATCCTACAAATGATTTGAGAGTTGCGAGGTTTTGCTTATCAGTTCCAGAAGAACAATTTGTTAATGGTGGATTATCTAGGTCGCTTATCAGGAGGTCAATGAAAAATATCTTGCCAGATGAAGTGAGACTGAATGAACGTTCAAGAGGGATTCAAGGTGCAGACGGTCTACATCGCATGATGCCGGTTTGGGGAAAGTTCATTGAGGAATTAGAAAACATGTGTAGGGATTCTCTTGTGACGGAATATCTGAATATTAAAATCATTAAACAAGCAATAGAATCCTTGAAGTATAAACCTAAGCCGTCATACGTTTATGAAATGAATTTTCGAATATTAATGCGCAGTCTCATTTTTTATCGATTTGTTAAAAAATACAACTGAAAGGAGGTGGAATAATGAAAAGAGCATGGATGAAACCTGAGCTAGAAGTACTTAAGGTTGAAATGACAATGGCCGGACCTGGTCTTAAAACTCCAGATGCAGTACAGCCTGATGTTGATGAAACAATCCATTATAGTTAAATACTTATTTAGCCTCGGCCCTTATAACTTAATATAAGGGCTTTTGTAAACGATAAACTAGATTCAACAGTTTTTCACAATTAAAACTAAACAGAATTTCACAAATAAGATTAAACAGTTATTCCAAATTAGCCCCTCCCTTCAATATACTAGAGTTAGTTTATTGAAAGTGAGGATCCAGGAGTGGAACGTTATATGTCTTATGTTGAAATTCACCAATTATACTCGCAAGGTTTTTCAAAAAGTAAAATAGCTAGGAAGTTAGGAATATCTAGAAATAGGGTGATTGATTATTTGAAAATGAGTCCAGATGATTTTGAGGAGTTTATAACTTCGTTAAAGATGAGGGGGAAGAAATTAGATCCATATCAAATACATATCATGGAATGGTTGAAAGAGCATCCTGATTTAACATCAGCTCAGATTTATGACTGGCTGGAGGAAAAACTAAAAGTAAAGGATGTGAGTGAGAATACAGTAAGAAATTATGTAAATGAATTGCGTGACAAGTATTACATTCCAAAAGTAAAGGCTCATCGCACTTACAGTGCGATACCAGAAGTGCCGAGGGGTCTACAAGCTCAGGTTGATTTCGGTCAAACAATTGTGGAAGATGCTGAAAGGAAAAAGCATCGCTTATACTTCATCGCATTCATTTTATCGCATTCGAGATACAAATATGTAGAATGGCTAGATCGGCCGTTCCGAACCACCGATGTCATCCACACACACGAGAAAGCGTTCCAGTATTTCGGTGGGATGCCCCAGGAGATGGTTTATGACCAGGATGCCCTTTTGGCAATTAACGAAAATGCCGGTGACTTAATTATGACTGCAGAATTCACGAAGTACTACCAGGCAAGACAATTCAGAATTTATTTGTGCAGAAAGAGTGATCCAGAATCAAAAGGGAAAGTCGAACAAGTTGTGAAATTCGTGAAGAACAATTTCAGCAACCATCGAACTTATAACAATATTGAGGATTGGAATGCTTCCTGCCTAGCCTGGCTGAAACGCACCGGGAACTATAAAATTCATCACAATATAAAAAAGAGACCAGTCGAGGTGCACGCCCTGGAAAAGCCGCACTTACGCCAAGTCTCAAATACCTATTATCTTTTCGATAATGTTCATAGCCCAAGTATAACAAGAAGCATTCAAAAGGACAATATCATTCGATATGGCGGTAACCGTTATAGTGTACCGAAAGGTACCTATCGGTACGGAGCAGCAAACACGGCTTACGTCATGGAAAAAGAAGGATTCCTATATATTCGATTAAAAGAAGCTGGAAAAGTTATCGCGAAGCATGAAATAACAGACAAAAAAGGAGAAACCATAACCGCCCCTGAACATCGAAATAAGAATACTTCAAAAAGAGATTTACTTATATATGAAATCGAGGATTTCTTTACGGACAAGACTTCTATCAAGTGGTTTATGGGAGTATTAAAAGAACGTTATCCTCGTCACCTAGTTGATCAACTGAAAGTGATCCAATCTTCCATCAAGAACTATCCAAATGAGGTGGAAGAGGCTCTTGTAAAGATAAAACAAATGAATATGACAAGCGCAAATGACTTTCGTGATGTAGTCAAATCGTTAGCGATAGAAAAAGAGAGATTGGTTCTGACCTCCCCACAAGATGTGCAGACAAATGAAAAGTATCAAGCGATCGTTGCACCAGAACGATCAGCGGATATCTATCTCGAAGTGTTGTCAGGAGGTAAGTGAAAATGAACCAGGTATATGACCATCTACAGGAAAAGTGTCGAACCCTCCGTCTCGCAGAGACGGGAAAGAAGCTACCGGAAATTCTGAGAAAAGCAGAAGCTAAAAATTGGACGTACCACGAACTCATTCATGAAGTATTAAGTTATGAAATTCGTTGCAGGGAACAAAAAAACATGGAAAAGATGATGAAGTGGGCGGATTTCCCGGAGAATTTATCCTTCGAAACATATGACCTGAAGGAACAGAATGCCATCGGAGAAAAGCAACTCCATGTGTTACAGGAACTTCATTGGATAGATGAACACTTCACTTTAATTATGATGGGTCCAACTGGAGCTGGTAAGACACACTTATCTGTCGCATTAGGAATACATGCCGTGGAGAATGGATATCAAGTATCCTTCACTTCAATGAGCCAGCTGATGTACATTCTGAAGACAAGAGACTATATCAGCAAATCCAAAACTAGATATAAACGCATTGTATCTTCGGATCTCATTATTATAGATGATGTGATGTATATGACATATGAAGCTCAGGAAGCTCATCTATTTTTTCAGTTTATATACGACTTATATGATAAAGCAGCTTTTATACTGACTTCTAATAAAGGTCCTGGAGAGTGGGGGAAATTCCTTGGTGATCCCACTCTCACCACGGCCATTCTAGATAGGTTATTACACCGGAGTGAGATTCTTACATTTGATAAGGAGGCAGATAGTATAAGGATGAAATATCGGAAAGCAATTTTTGATGCATCACCTGTTGAATCTTAATTGTGGAAAACTGTTTAATATTATTTGTGGAAAATTGTTTGTTTCTACTTGACGGTTACAGCTTTCTTGTAAAAAAAATTTGGAGTGAGCTATATGGATAGAGAAACTTATTTGTTTAAGGCTTTTGGATTTATCATAAGAAGTGATTATTATTTTCAAGAATTAGGTTATTTAATTAATAGAGATAACCAGTTTCCTGAGGATATAAATATTAGAATAGAAGATTTATCCACAGTTTGGAATGAAGAAGGGGAAGTTGGGAAATTCAAAGTTAAAAAGAATCACACTTTATTTCAGGTGAAAGATACTGCTGTTTTTTGCGTTAAAGATGGTAATACCATATTAGTTTGCCCTTTCAATGGTACTGAAGAAGATAAGATTAAGCTATATATATTAGGAACTTGTATGGGGATTTTACTTATTCAAAGAGAAATATTACCTCTTCATGGAAGTGCAATTTCAATTGAAGGTAAAGTATATGCTTTAGTCGGGGACTCAGGAGCAGGCAAATCAACATTGGCTTCCGAATTTATGAAGAGAGGCTATAAATTACTTACCGACGATATTATTCCAGTGTTAATTTCTAATAAAGGCGAATCAATTGTTGTTCCCAGTTACCCTCAACAAAAATTATGGATTGAAAGCTTGCACCAATTTGGAATGGATTCAAGTCAATATCGCCCACTTTTTGATAGGGAAACTAAATTTGCAGTGCCATTAAAGGATCAGTTCTTTAATAAACCGTTACCTCTTGCTGGAGTTTTTGAGTTAGTAAAAACGGAACAAAGTGAAGTGGAACTAAACCAAATAACCAAGTTGAACAAGTTACAAACCCTTTTCACACATACCTATCGAAATCAAATTATTTCTGGTTCTGATAAGTTGGAATGGCACTTCAAAATAACAACAAAGATTGCAAACGATATATTCCTGTATCAACTCCGACGCCCAGAATTCCGTTTTTCCGCTGCAGAACTAGCTGATTTAATTATTACTCAAATAAAAGAGGAGGACCTTTTACATGCTTGATATTAGTGTAAGTAAAGAAAAAAAATTAGTTCGACAGGTACCAGGAAATATAGCATCAGATATGGATGGCGAAAAAATAATTCTTAGTATTGAGAATGGAAAATATTATAATTTAGGCGATGTCGGAGGAGAAATTTGGGATCGAATTGCTGATCCAATAAGTATCGAAATATTGATTACAAACTTAATGGAAGAATTCAATGTTCAAAGAGATGTATGTGAAGCAGACGTTCATAACTTTCTAGAGCATTTAATAGAAGAGGGTCTTATTAAGGTGGAATGACTAAACACTGATTTCCCGTAGTATTTATTGAAAGGACTAAATGAAAAATGAGGAAGCTGAAAATATATCTTTCATTGATTAATCAGACGAGAAGCCTCTTACTAGAATCATATTATCATTTAGGGAAGGCACGTTTAGACAAAAGTGTTTCTTTTTCAAAAGTAGCACCAACACTTGGATTGCAAATGGATGAAACGGATTATGAAATAAATGGGTTACACCAGCAAACCTTAAGAAAGATCTCACAATCAATTCACATCATGAGCAAATATACCTTATGGGAAAGCCAGTGCCTGGTAAAGGCTATTGCAGCTATGAGAATGTTAGAAAGACGTGGGATTGAAAGCACGTTGTACCTTGGAACTGCTAAAGGTGAATCCGGAGAATTAATCGCTCATGCCTGGTTACGTAGCGGCCCTTATTATATTACTGGAGCTGAGGGGATGGAGAGGTTTACCGTAGTGGGGAAGTTTGCTAAAAAGTTGTGATTATTATAGGACAGAAGGGAAGAATCATGGGTAAATCTGTTAATCTATCTTTAGAAAATATTCCAAAAGAATTACGATTGATATTGAAGATCCTTAGCTCAGAAAAAATAGAAACTAAATTGCAGTCAGAAGATGATTTATTATCAGAAGTTGATTGGAATTTATTTGTACAACAGGCAAGACATCATCGTATTTATCCATTGTTATACAAAAAGTTAAAAGGTGTAAGCGATAATAATATCCCACACTTTGTAATTGAGAACTTATCACAAAGTTACAAGGAAAATACGTTCAAAATGCTTCATTTAAGCGGGGAAATGGAGAGACTTAGCAGGTCGTTCTTAAATAAGAACGTCAAGTCATTAAATTTAAAGGGACCGATTCTTGCTCAAGATCTTTATGGTGATGTATCACTACGTACATCAAGTGATTTAGATCTTCTTATTTCAATTAAAGATCTTGCCAAGGTGGAAGATTTAATGAAAGAGAAGGGCTATGAAAAAGATGATTATATAGAGACGGTGTTAGGTGATTGGAAATGGCGTCATCATCATATAACATACTTCCATCCACAAAAGAGAATCAAAGTAGAAGTACACTGGAGACTGAATCCTGGCCCTGGTAAGGAACCTAGTTTTAGTGAGTTATGGGAAAGGAGAAGACAAAATAGTTTGACTGGTTCACCTGTATATTTACTTAGTAGAGAAGATTTGTTTTTATTTTTAGCTTCCCACGGTGCACGCCATGGATGGTCAAGACTAAGGTGGCTTATCGATATGAAGCAGCTGATGGATTATTCTCTTGATTGGGAAAAAGTTTATAAATTATTAAAGAAATTCCACTATTTTTCTATAGGTGAACAAAGTATTATTCTTGCCACCGAACTACTTGAGGCAAATGTACCTATTCAATTTAAAAATCCGAATAACCATTCAGTAAAGCTTGCAAATGCAGCAATTTTTTACTTTGAAAACATGGTTAATTTACACACAGATCCAGTGCCTGAGTATATAGCGAAATATCATAAAAATCACGTATTTACTTTATTGTCATTTCAGCGAAAACTTTTATTTCTGCTTAGTTTATTTTATCCGTATCCTGAGGATATGGAGACGCTGCCGCTACCCAAAACTATCCATTTTCTATATTTCCCATTACGACCACTTTTATGGGGCTGGAGAAAGTTGAAGGCAGTATTACCCCAAAGGGGGACCGCTCTATGAGTAGCATTTTTTATTTTTTAAAGCAAATCCATCAATATTCTGGGAAAGTAATGTATGTCAACCTTATAGCATTGATGCTTATTGGTTTGCTTGAAGGTGTGGGAATTCTTTTGCTCATTCCATTAATTGGTATGACTGGTATTGTTGAAATAGATGTTGAAAATATTCCTTTCTCAGCGGTTTTTTGGTTTCTTGAAGGGATTCCAGCTCACTTGGGCTTACCTCTTATACTTGGATTTTTTATTGTGCTTGTTATTAGTCAGCATATCGTTCAACGACAAGTTACGATTCGGAATACAACTATAAATCAAGGTTTTCTTAGGCATATTCGGATAGAAACCTATAGAAGAGTACTTCATTCTAATTGGGGATTTTTTGTTAAGAAAAGAAAGTCAGATCTTATTAATATATTATTATCTGAAGTAGCCAGGGCAAGTGCTGGTACGAACTCATTACTCCAATTTTTATCTTCTCTTATTCTCACTTCTATTCAAATTGGACTAGCATTTCTTCTAGCACCGACTATAACTAGTTTTGTTTTGTTATGTGGAGTTATTCTCATTTTTTTCAACCGAAAATTCCTTAAGCGTTCTCTTGCACTTGGAAATCGTAATTACGAACATGCCAGAAGTTATATGGCAGGCATTACCGACCACATTAACGGCATTAAAGATGTCAAAAGCAATACACTGGAACAGTCACGAATGAACTGGTTTAACGGTATAACTGAAAAAATGCAGAATGAGCAAATTGAATATACTAAATTGAAAACAACGTCGCAATTATATTATAAAGCTGCTTCTGCTATTTTAATTGCGGTATTTATTTATATGGCAATTAATTTGTTTAACGCCCAGGTTGGACAGCTAACATTAATCATTGTGATTTTCTCAAGACTTTGGCCAAGGGTTGCTGGAATTCAAGCCTCTATGGAACAAATCGCAACAACGCTTCCTTCTTTTAAGGCAGTTAAGGCTCTACAGCATGAATGCGATGAAGCAATGGAATATAATGTCAGTGAGAGTACGATTAAACCAATCAACTTTAAAGAAGAAATCGAATGTCGAAACATTTACTTTCGTTACAGTAATGACGGACCTTATGCCTTGAAAAATGTGAACCTCATGATTCCTGCTAATAAAATGACTGCGTTTGTTGGACGATCTGGGGCTGGGAAAAGTACGTTAATTGATTTGTTGATGGGATTGAACCAGCCAGAAAAAGGGGAGGTCCTTATTGACGGTGTTGCTTTGAAGAGCGAGCACCTCTTATCGCTTAGGCGTTCCATAAGTTATGTTGCACAGGACCCGTTTCTTTTCAATACGACGATACGCGAGAACCTTCTATTAGTTGCACCTGAATCTAGTGATGAAGATTTATGGGAATCGCTTGAGTTTTCGTCTGCTGCAGAATTTGTAAAGAAGCTACCAGAAGGTCTTGATTCACTAATTGGAGATAGAGGAATCAAGCTGTCTGGGGGAGAAAGGCAACGTCTTGTACTTGCACGTGCTATTCTTAGGAAACCTACGATCCTCGTTTTAGATGAAGCAACTAGTGCCCTGGATACAGAGAATGAAGCTAAGATTAAAGGAGCACTCGATCGGTTGAAAGGTAAAATGACGATAGTGGTTATTGCCCATCGTTTATCAACTATTCGAAATGCTGATCAGGTTGTTGTGCTTGAGGAAGGTGAGGTTATTCAAAAAGGTGGTTTTAATCAGCTTGCGAATGAGAAACGGAATGTGTTCAGTCAGCTACTACAGAATCAGGTGAAGGCGACTTAATAATTGAATTGTGAATGGTGGGCGATCGTCATTGAAAAAACGACGCTGGAAGATGTTGATGGTGGGAACCTCTTTAATACTGACTTTTTCTATTGTTCTATATACCTTTTGGGATAACAATCGTCTTATCATTGTGAAGGAAAATATTTTAATAGAGAATCTACCTGATGAATTTGAGGGCTTCACCATTCTCCAGGTAACGGATCTTCATGAAAAGGAATTTGGCAACAATAATAAGAAGTTGCTAGATGCTATTAACTCGGTAGACTATAATGCAATTGTTTTTACAGGTGATGTTTTAGATAGTCTGGAGAGTAAGAATTATGATTATTTTTACACTTTACTTGATGGAATTAAAAATAAAGAGAATGCTTTCTTTACTCCAGGTAACACGGATCCCGAAATCTATGGATTAGATTTAAAAGGTAATCTTATGAAAAACGAGTTTGTTACTGGGATGGAGAAGAGGGGAGTGAAGCTTCTTGAAAGCATTGAATCAATCAATAATCAAGAAGCCAAACTCTATTTGGCGGATTTTGAAATGTCTCTTATGACTTCTGATGCTGTAAGACAAGATTATAATGGGAAAGTGCGACCGAAGTATGCGGTACTTCCTGAATATAGCGCATATGAGAGTACCCTGGTCGATAGAATTAGCGTTATTGATGAATTAAATGATTCAGATGTTTTAATCGCTCTAAATCACTATCCAGTCATTGATGCTAGAGTTGATTATATTAAGAAGCAGAAAGACTATGAATTTAGAAAATATGATCTAATCATCGCTGGTCACTACCATGGAGGTCAAATTCGTATTCCTTTTCTGGGTGCTTTATTTGTACCTGAGCCCTGGTATAATAATGGAGGGATATTGCCTCCACAAGATCGTGTAAAAGGCTTCTGGGAGTATAAAGGGACAAAGCAGTATGTCAGTGCAGGACTTGGCAGTAGCGACGCAATTTCGGTTATGAATTTCAGGTTATTTAATACTCCAGAAATTAATGTTCTTAGTTTAACTGGAGGAGAATGAGTAAAAAGTCTGATCTTAACAGGTGAGACTTTTTTTGTGTTGTATTAAATATTTTCATTTTGTTCTTTAACAAGAACGATACGTGTTGTATAATCAAATTAATCGGAGCAGCAGTATAGTGCTTTATTTTTTGTGCTGGTAGATTGATGGAGTAATGAGCTCTGTAAGTTTGTTCTTTATATTGAACAAGGAGGGTGAAGGTATGAAGAAACAAGAAAAAGTAGTTCAAAAGTATGGAAGTCCAAAAGTGATGACTCATCAGGTCATTCGGTTTGAAACTTCACAAAGCTGGAATAAAGGACACGGCCCTGTTTCGGGGGACGACGGAAACAGTAATGGTGGCAATTATCCTCATGATCCTTACACCCCAAAGAAGCCACACAAGAACAAATAATTATCGAGAGGTTAATGGAATATCTATTAACCTCTTATGAACACAGCACATCTAATAAAGGAGATCTAATATGGGGAACATTTCCTTTGAAATTGGAGATCATATTTTTGTGATTCAAAATAAATTAGTTAAACCGATGAAGATATTATCAATAAAAAGTAGAAGAGTTAATGAAGTGAAAGCACCTGACATGGTGATTAGATTAGAAGATAATTACGGCATCCCTTTCATAGACTACGACGTCAAAATCATAAAAGACCACACGAAAATAACCTATCAACGCTCAGATTACTTAATCGAAGTTGATCCAGATTACAAAGAAGCCACCCTATATGTTCACGATGAACTTGCTTTAAAACATGCCCTGATGAATTTATACAGCTCTTTCATCGTCCATCACAACTGGGGGCTTCTCATCCATTCCTCCTGCGCAATTGAAAAGGGGAAAGCACACATCTTTTCCGGACAATCTGGAGCGGGTAAATCAACTGCAGCTAAGCTATCACATCCTCGCGAATTACTTTCCGATGAAGCGTCCATCCTTAAAATTACTGATCAAGGTGTAACTGTTTATAATTCACCTTTTAATAGTGAACTAGATTCGAGTGATTTAGAAGAAGCTTCATTAGCAAGTATCCAACTCTTACATCAATCACTTTCAAATCGAAGAGAGAAGATATCCAAATCTGATGCATTGCTTCAGTTAATTGATAAAGTTTTCTATTAGGAACACAGTCATGAAGAGACAAGGAGAATTTTTCAAAAACTTCAGCAGCTCGTTTCGAATGTTCCAGTCTACAACCTCTATTTTCAAAAGAATAATTCGTTCTGGGAGTTGATTTCTTAATGAAGCGTTACATTCAGAATAAAACGTATGATGTTACCAGGCTTGATGATGAATATGTCGTTTTGAATACAGATAATTATACGGTTACAAAATTGAATGGTGTAGGTGGATTTTGTTGGTCGCTTTTACATGAGGAACAGACCGTTGACTCTCTTCTCGAAGCCATTCATAAGGAATTTCCTGAGGATGAACAGCCTGACGAAGGAGAAATTGAAGAGTTTATCATGGATTTGATTCAGTGCGAATTGGTCCATCATGTTAGTTAACCAGGAGACTTTTTCTGTTCTGAAACAGCTCGTACAAGAAAATGGAAGTATTGAACTTCCGGCAGAAGGAAACAGCATGTTTCCTTTCATCCGGAAGGGTGATAAGTGCCAGTTTGTTGAATGTATTCCCTCCTTATTAACAAAGGGTGATGTTGTACTGTTCTATTCTTCTTCCGGTCAGTTGGTTGGTCATCGTTTCATTCGTTCAGAGTTAATGAACAGAAAATGTGTTTACTTTTTTAAAGGAGATACAAATCTCGGCTTGGATGAGCCTGTTATAGAGGCTGATATTATTGGTAAGCTTGTTTCCGTGAAAAAACGAAAGGTCTATCTAAAGGCTGAACGGATGCACTCTCTAATGTGGTGTAAGACACTCATGACATTTCCATGGCTTTCAGGGTTGCTTCGTGTCTACTTAAACAAAAAGAACCAGCTACACCAGTAGCTTGTTGGAGTGAGTAAGATGAGCCGTTTTAACATAACGAAATTAAAAGGGAATTTAAGACGCTATTTTTCTATGGGGGATTTTCGACGAACGTTTAAGATGTTAAGGCCTTTTATCTTAAAGCATAAGAAAGCTTATTATATTCTATTTATATTGATGCTCCTCGATATTGCACTAACGATTACATTTGCATGGTTTTTTGGGAACATAACCGATGCGGCGATTCAGAGTGATTTTAAGAAGATCAAGTGGCTTGTTCCGCTTGGTGCAGGGTTAATTCTAATTAGTATTTTAGCTTCTTTTCTTGATATTTATTATAAAACAGCTGCAACAAATGCGGTCAAACGTGATGTGAAAAACCATTTGTTTCACCATATTTTAAGACTACCTCCATCGAGAGCTTCTGGTATTCATTCGGGTGAGCTTTTGTCTCACTTTAGCAATGATGTGCACAACATTGACGGTGTAATTGGTTATAACCTCATTAATTTAATCAGGCTTCCGCTTATTTATATGGCTGTCTTTACTTTTCTCATTCAAATCAATTGGACTCTTTCCCTCATTAGTTTATTGATTGCACCTGCTGCCCTGGTTGCTGGAGTAGTTTTTGGTCTTTTATTACGTGTTAACGGAAGAAAGATTCATAGTCTATTTGGGCGTATAAGCACACTGCAAAATGAAACTTTCCATGGTTTTCAAGTAATCCGAGCTTTCACCTTAGAAAAATCAATATTTTTAAAGTACGAGAAGAAGAATAAAGATCTTTACGGACTTGAAGTGGAAAATGCAAAGCTTCAGGGGTGGTATTATGCTGGAGGGCAGTTTGTCAGCTCCTTATCGTTTATGATTAGTCTGTGTATCGGAGCCTATTATGTCTCTGCCTCTGTCATGACGGTTGGTGCACTCATCATGTTTATCAATCTTGTAAATCACCTTGTGTATCCATTAACAGGTCTTGCCGGACAGTGGGCAGGGTTTCAACGTTCTGTTTCAGCATTGGAGCGTGTCTTTAATGTTCTGGATGAGCCGGTAGACTCAAATGACTTGTCTACACCGATCCGACTTACTGGAAATACCTCAAACTCTATTCAATTCAAGAATATAACATTCGGATACGATGATAATAAAACGATTTTTCAAAAGCTTAATCTGACGATTCCAGCTGGAAAGGTGGTTGCACTGGTTGGGCCGAGTGGTGCTGGTAAGACGACTTTATTCAACCTTTTGCAGGGATTTTATCGTGCGCAGGATGGGGTAATATGTATTGACGAAAGATTTACAGATGAATATTCACATTCTGAATTACGAAGTATGATTGCTCATGTACCCCAGGAAACTTTTTTATTTGGAGGTACAATTAGAGAGAATTTGCTCATAGCTCGTCCAGAGATTTCGGAAATCGAGATGATCCAGGCAGCACGGTACGCATGTATTCACGAGTTTATTTTATCCTTACCTGAGGGCTATGATACTGAGGTAGGAGAGCGGGGCATTAAGCTATCGGGAGGACAGAAGCAGAGGATTTCGATTGCTAGAGCTATTTTAAAAAACTCACCAATTCTACTATTGGATGAAGCTACTTCTGCTTTGGATAGTGAAACGGAAAGATACGTTAAGCAGTCGCTGGAGCAGTTAATGAAAGGAAGAACAACGATTGTGATCGCTCATCGCCTTTCTACCGTACAGAATGCTGATTTGATTATTGTGATGGACGAAGGAAGGATGGTTCAAAGTGGAACTCACGATCAACTCCTTCTTCAAAGTGGTCTCTATCAAAAATTAAACGGCAATCACATTTCTACTGAAAAAACCGCTATTTCCTAGTCTTGGTATTGAAAGGGTGAATGCTGAGTGGTGTTTCAACTTCTACAAACTATTTATCAAAAAAAGACAGTTTTACCTAAAGATGATTTGTATTATGAGAAAATGATGAATAGTGACCAACTAACTTGTATCTATCCTCAACTTTATACTTTATTAAAGGATCGAGGACATTTGGATAAAACCCCTCTTTTCTTTCAAGGGTTTCTAAAAGAAGGATATACTCAAACCCTGTTCAAAAATATATTTATTAAGCATCAAGCAGAAGAGATATTTAGAGCATTTGAACAAGAGGGGATTGAGGCCATTCCATTAAAAGGTGTTTGTTTTTCAGAAAGGTACTTCGGACATATAGGTGCCAGGCCTACTTCAGATATCGATTTATTAGTCAATGTTTCCGAAATTCATAAAGCCATCGCTTGTGTTAAAGAATTAGGGTTTGTTCTCGAGGACGAAAACTTGCCTGGCCATTTCCATTGTAGTTTTAGCAAAGAATTACTCGGATCTCCGATTCCGCTCTGTGTAGAAATTCACTGGGATGTGATAAAAGGGAAAACATCAAACTTTGATATAGCAGAGTTCTGGGAAGAAGCTACTTTAATGGAGGGGTATGAATATGTTTATGAACTATCTTTCTATCACACATTCTATATGATGTGTCTACATGCGTGGCGACATAATTTGGATTCAATTAAGAGCTATGTTGATCTTATGCAATTGCTATTTGTAAGTGACGAGAGTATTGATTTTACTCGTTTGAAGCAAGATGCAAAGGGTCACCAGACCTGGACTAGAGTCGTTCGTACACTCTCAATCTTATATCAGGATTTTCCTTTCATGAGAAAAATAAGGTGTTTTCCGTATGAACGACAAAACCGTTATTTTATTTCAAGGAATACAAACGGTGTTTTAAAGTATTTAAATTTTGTTGATTATCATCTGCTAAGCTATGATAATTCTAAACATAGGGTTATTGGCTTATATACTGGAGTGAAGGAGCTAATTCCAGCTAATAAGAAATGAAGCTTACTTAAACAAAGAGCGCCGGATGCAAGATCAAAGTTTGATCTTGCATCCGGCGCTCTTTTCTATTTATCTTACATCAAGTCCGCTGGTGAGTCATCAAAGTAGAGCCAGTGAAAATATTCTACTTCCGCATCAGACATTCTTAGAACTTCTTCCCTGTTCATTGTTGTTCTGTCGCACAAAAGATCAATAAATTGGTTTCGTGCTTGCTGGCTCATTGTAAATCCTCCCTGTATTTTAAGCGGTAGTTTTCCGATTCGGTAACCGCTTTCAATTTGTTAATTTTATTATACATCTCACAATGAGATGATTCAAATACCATTTTGAGATGTATCGTATATAACTGATGTGATTTTGTTATGAAAGTGAGCGGAGGTTCAGCGGAAAAATCAAAAAACAGGAACTGGTGTTCGCTTTCTGGAGGTGTGATTGATTAAAAGAATGAGATACAGGAATAATCAGCTTGTACTATTTAGGGACAGGTTAACTCTTTTTATATATGCAGGAGTTTAAGTTATGCAATGGAACTAAAAAGAGTAGGAAGGAAGTGTGAAGGATGGAAGCTGAAATGGAACAGGAAAAGGCAATTATGAACGAGAGCTCTCTTTATGATCTAACATTTCTCGGAGATCCCCAATTTTCACCTGATGGGATTTATATTGTGTATGTGAAAAAAGTGATCACAGATAAAAAGGAGTATGCTTCAAATCTAGTCATTATGAACCGAAACACGGAGATTAAGCATGATTGGACAGCTGCTTCTGGCAAGCATAGAGATCATTCCCCACGCTGGTCACCAGATGGGAAAACGATCGCATTTGTTTCAGATCGCTCAGGAGAAAATCAGGTCTGGTTGATTTCGACTGATGGTGGAGAAGCAAGGCAGTTGACAGAACTCGTTCGTGGAGTGTCTGGTAAGCCAATTTGGAAGCCCGATGGCACGTCGCTCCTGGTGTTGAGTAGTGATGGAGATGGCGAAGATGAGAAAACCGAAGGGCGTAAACCTTTAGTAGTGAACGATCTGCAGTACAAGGCGGATGGGAAAGGTTTTCTTGATGGCACCCATGTGCAGATTTGTGCTCGTTGACTTTACGTCCAGAACCGGTAAGGTTAAATGGCTCACAGATGCTCCTTATGATCATTCTAATCTAAGCTGGTCACCTGATGGCAAAAGGGTTGCGTATGAGAGAAGTCGCTATGAAGAGCCGGGTTCCTATATGCGATCTGATTTACTTGTTCATCGATTGGAGGAAGGAGGTGAGCCAGAGCAATTGAACACAAAAGGAGGAAGCTTTACGGCTCCAAACTGGTCACCAGATGGAAGTTCTCTTTCCTTTATTGGTCATGATTTTCAGCATGAAGGTGCAACCTTAAATAAAGTCTGGACAGTTGATTTATCTTCAGGAGCTTTTAGGTGCCTTACTGAGGCATATGACCTTGAATGTACAGATGTATTAATTTCAGACATGCACTGGGGAGGTGCGTCACCTGGTGCGATGTGGAATTCGGATGGGACAGGCCTTTACTTCCAAGCAAGTGAACGCGGCAATAACGGCATTTACTTTATAGGAGTAGATCGCACCATTCGACAAATAGCGGGGGGGTGACAGGCACCACTACGCGTTTCACTACCTGGCAGCCACGGACGAAGCGGCTGTGGTGATTAGTGACCCGATGAATGTAGGAGACATTTATACGTTTACCTTTGGTGGAGATCAAGTGAAAGAATGCCGTTTATCAGAGAGTAATCGTAAACTTTTTCAAAGTCAGTCACTCTCAACACCAGAATCGTTTACATACACTGGAAAGGATGGGTGGGAGATTCAGGGATGGCTTATGAAGCCGATCGGATTTGAGGAAGAGAAAAGCTATCCTATGATTCTCGAAATTCATGGCGGACCTCACATGATGTATGGGAATTCATTCGTGCATGAATTTCAGCTTCTTGCAGCGAAGGGATTTGCTATTTTGTATACGAATCCTAGAGGTAGTCATGGGTATGGACAGGACTTCGTAAACGGGTGCCGTGGTGACTATGGTGGTGGAGATTATGAGGATCTAATGGCAGGTGTGGAGGCTGTTCTTAGTGAAAAGAGCTTTCTTGATAAAGAGAGGGTTTTTGTGACAGGAGGTAGTTACGGCGGGTTTATGACAAACTGGATTGTTGGGAAAACCGATCGTTTCAAAGCCGCTGTGACGCAACGTTCTATTTCCAACTGGCAGAGCTTCTATGGCGTAAGTGACATCGGCTACTTTTTCACGAAGTGGGAGGTAGGAAGTGATCTTGATGAAGATCCAGAAAAACTCTGGGAACATTCGCCATTGAAGTATGTTGACCGGATTCAAACACCGCTTCTTATTCTTCATAGTGAGAAAGATTACCGCTGCCCAATTGAACAGAGCGAGCAATTATACATCGCCCTAAAGCACCGTGGGAAGAAGACGACGTTTGTGAGGTTTCCTGATTCAGATCATAACCTTTCTCGAAGTGGTCATCCCGAATTGAGAGTGGAAAGATTAAAGCATCTTGCAGGATGGTTTGAAGATAACTTAGCTAGTGTTAAAGAAGAATGATGACATTCTTCGACAAATAGCGGGTGGTGACAGGCACTCGGTACTTGACGCGCTACACAAAAGGTACTATACTATTTTAAATAGTTAAATAATATTGAAAACTCTTATCAAGAGTGGCAGAGGGACTGGCCCTATGACGCCCGGCAACCATCTCAGTTCGTGAGAAAGGTGCTAATTCCAGCAAACGAGTGATCGTTTGAAAGATGAGAGGGAGTTCAAGCATGAATGATTATTCTAAATCACTCAACTCTCTCTGTACGTTACAGGGGGAGTTTTTTATTTGAGAGGGGGACTTGTTTAAAGCCGAGGTTCTTTTACGCTTTGGGATTTTAGTGCTAGAACGCTTTAAATAGTTATATAAAAGAGAGGGGAATGGAGAATGAAGAAATCATTTTATTTACTGGGTGCACTTATTTTAGTTATTTTAGCTGGCTGTTCGGGGGGCGAGGCTTCGGGTGATGCGGAGGAAGGTCCTCTAAAGGTTGGTGTAACAGCAGGTCCACATGAAGATGTGATGAACAAAGTGAAGGAAGTTGCGGCGGAAGATGGTTTTGAGATTGAAGTGATCGCGTTTAATGACTATGTAATGCCGAACACAGCACTTGATGAAGGGGAAATTGACGCGAATGTTTTTCAACATGAGCCTTATCTAAATGACTTTGTGAAAGAACGTGGTCTGGAACTTTCAAAAGTGGCAACAACGATTAATTTCCCAATGGGCATTTATTCCGATAAATACGACAGTCTGGATGAGTTGCAGGATGGAGATAAAGTTGGTTTGCCGAACCATTCTACTGGAGAACCGAGAGCACTAATGCTATTTGAGGAAGCCGGCATTATTGAACTCAAAGACGGAGTTGGAGTCAAGGCTACTATTAAAGACATTGAAAAAAACCCTCATAATCTGGAGTTTGTCCCACTTGAAGCTTCACAGATTCCGAGACAGCTAGGTGAGCTAGCTATTGCAGCTATTAATACGAATTTTGCGATGGAAAGTGGACGAGTACCTACTGAGGACTCCCTTGTGATGGAGCCAGAGGATTCACCGTGGGTCAATGTTATTGCAACGCAAACGGAAAATAAGGATAGCGAGCGAATTCAGAAGCTTGTGGAATATTATCAATCTGATGAAGTGAAGCAGTTTATCGAGGATGAATTTAACGGTTCTGTCGTAGCATCCTGGTAATCAGTGGAGGGAGCGAACAAGATGATTCGATTAGAAAACATTACGAAGACATATAAGAGTGGTCATACTGTTACGAAAGCAGTGGATGATGTTTCGTTAACAGTCAAGAAAGGCAGCATTTATGGCGTCATTGGCTATAGTGGAGCGGGGAAAAGTACTCTTGTGCGCATGGTGAATCTTCTCGAACGCCCCACTGAGGGCCGAGTGTTTATTAATGATGTAGAACTCACTTCATTATCAACAGGAAAGCTTCAGAAAACGCGGCAGCGGATAGGGATGATTTTTCAATCTTTTAATCTATTAAAAACAGGGACGGTCTATCAAAATATCGCCGTCCCCCTTAAACTGACGGGCGTTCCAAAAAAAGAAATTGAGTCAAGGGTAACGAAATACCTGGAGATTGTTGGGCTATCGGATAAGCGTGATGCTTATCCTGCCCAGCTCTCCGGTGGTCAGAAACAGAGAGTAGCCATTGCGCGAGCTCTAGCACATGAGCCTGAAGTGCTTCTTTGTGATGAAGCAACGAGTGCACTTGACCCTGATACAACAGAATCGATCCTCTCCTTATTAGAGCAGATCAACAGCGACTTCGGGATTACAATTCTGCTCATTACACATGAGATGCATGTTGTGCAAAAGATTTGCCATGAAGTAGCCGTGATGGAAAACGGCCAGGTTATTGAACAGGGGCGTGTGATTGATATTTTCAGCAAGCCTGCAACAGGGACCGCAAAACGTTTCGTTCAGTCGTTATTTCAGGACGAGCTCCCAGAATCATTAGTTGAAAATTTAAAAGAACGCGGCCAGATTGTAACGCTCTCCTTTGTCGGTCAGAGTTCCGGAAATCCGGCACTGGCTCTAGTTAGTAAGAAATTTGACGTGTATCCTTCGATTCTCGCCGGGAACATTACTCAACTGAAAGATCAACCGTTTGGAAGACTCGTCGTTCATCTCGATGGTGAAGCTTCCGAAACGGCGAGGGCTGTAGCATTTTTAGAAGATAAAGGTGTTGTCGTTGAAGGCTATGTTCCGGAGGTGAAAACACATGTCAGCTAAAATTTCAGAATTCATTGATCTATGGGGTGTCGACATCTGGAAAGCGATTATTGAAACGTTTCAGATGGTAGGTATTTCGTTACTAATCTCGGTTCTGATCGGCCTTCCGTTAGGGGTACTGCTGGTGCTAACGAGACCGGAAAAAGCGCTTGAAAACAAATTACTTTTTCGCCTACTGAACGCGGTCATCAATGTGATTCGATCGATTCCATTTATTATTCTACTATTCTTCATTCTACCTTTTACAAAGATGATTGCAGGTACGACAATCGGTGTAAAAGGAGTGATTGTGCCGCTTGTTGTGTTTACTGCTCCTTACATTGCCCGTCTCATGGAGTCAGCGCTTCTAGAAGTTGATCGTGGGGTTGTTGAAGCGTATGAAGCGATGGGTGTGAAGACGCGGCATATCATCTGGCATGTGCTTGTCAGGGAATCACGTTCCTCGATTGTACTTGGACTTACGATTGCAACGATTGGATTAATCGGTGCAACGGCGATGGCTGGTCTGGTCGGTGCAGGAGGACTGGGAGATCTCGCGTATCGATACGGACATTTGCGATATGAAGTGGATGTTATGTATGTCACTGTCTTTCTTTTAATTGTGCTTGTTCAGGGGCTTCAATCGTTTGGTAATGTCCTGTCAGCACGTTTGAAGAAGGATTAAACCGATGGTCTTAAAACAAACTGAATGGAAATTGAGTTTAGTAACTGTAGGGAGATGAACAGATGGAACCAATTCAAGTAAGGGGCACACCGGGACATTATCGGTGCTACCCCGGTGTATTAACGGATCTGCCACGTTTTCTTAATGAAGGGCGATTTCAAAAGGTTTTTATTATAACTGGATATCGTTCGTGGGAAGCAGCTAAGGAGTACTTTCCTGATTTATCAGAGTTTCAGCATGCTTATTCTACATACACTGGAGAATGCTCAGATACCGAAATTGCAAGGCAGGCTGAATTAGCAAGGATTCATAGTGCGGATCTTGTGATCGGTGTCGGCGGTGGGAAAGTTCTTGATGTAGCTAAAGCGGTTGCGAATGAACTGGGTATTGACACCGCGCTCATTCCCACACTTGCTTCTACCTGTGCAGCTACTACGCCGTTAAGCGTGAAATATACCGATGATGGCAAGTTCAATACGTACACGATTTTCCCAAGAAGCACATATCTTGTTCTCGTTGAGCCGAACATTCTTCTGAACTCTCCTGGTGCATATTTGAAAGCAGGAATAGGAGATACGCTAGCAAAATGGTATGAAGCAAGAGCGTTAATTGACAAGCTCCCTTCTACTTCGATCCCGGTTCGCCTCGCGTATGAAGCGGCAAAAAACTGTCGCGATACGCTGATTCGGGATGGTGAAAAGGCGGTAGAGGACCATCAGAAAGGTTACCTAAGTGAAGCGTTCATTCGGGTTATTGAAACGAACCTTCTTACGGGGGGAATGGTTGGCGGCCTTGGTGATCGATATGGTCGAATTGCAGGCGCACACTCGATTCATAATGGCCTCACAAACGTGAGCGAAGCGCATTCTTTCCTTCATGGTGAAAAAGTAGCGTACGGCATTCTCGTACAGCTTGTCCTTGAAGGGGAGTGGGAAGAGATTAGGGGGTTATTTACATTCTACAAGCAGGTAGGACTGCCTTTCTCTCTTGAAACAATTGGAATTGAATCAGAGCGAATTGAAGCGGTAGGAGAAGTGATCGCTGAACACGCAACAAAAGAAGGAGAATCGATCCACTTTCCTGAACCAGTCACAAAGAAAGACGTGTTAGAAGCTATTCTGGGACTTGAAGCATTAAGTGTGACATTAAGTTGAATAAAAAATGCCCCTGGCGATCATTGAAGATGCCAGGGGTTAAATGTGATATGTGTGATTCGCTAGATGATCGATGTGACGGTTACGATGCTGTGCGATTTGCCTATCTTGCTTTGGATTAGACTTGAAAAAGTTTTTAATGAGTAAAAGAATCGTCATTTGAACTCCTCCTTTTAAATTAGTGTGATTACCTACGGTTAATGATTTCTTGTTCAAGTACGCGTAAATGTTCTCCATGTTTTGTTCCTCCCTTCGTCACTTTCCTTAATTTCAGTTTACGCTGATAAAGGTTTAAATAAACCGGCCACTGGATTGGTTTTCATCTCAGTCTGAAGATGGAGATTTCATAAGGCCCACTCCAGTTCGACAACTTCTGAGCTAATGCGGGTGGTGACAGGCACTACTAAAATGAAGGAAGAGGCGTTATCCCCGTCGAAAAAGAAAAGGGACATTGATAAGCCGGGGGGAGAAGTTGATGAAATGGGTCATGCTGCTTGTATGGATGCTTGTCGTTATGGTAACTGCTTCGTGTGCATCAAAATCTGCCGTCAATCATGACCAAACCGATATGATTCATCTTGTTCCAGAAGGTTTTGAAGGCCAGTTGATCGTTATTTACAACGTGGAAGGGGCACCGAAATTAAAAAAGGAGAAGGGATTTACGCTAATCCCTTATGAAGAGGATGGTATGTACCTCACATCAACAGAAGATATGGAGTATGGCGCTGTTACGGATACTTTCTATTATGTTGATCAAAAGGATAAGCGAACGCCAATTGAAAAGCACTGTACGTACTTGTTTCCGAATGGTGGAATTTCAATAGAGGATCGGCGTCTCCTGTATAACGCTTACTATTTGACGCAATCCCATTGTAGTGAAAGCTTCTTTAGTAATGGGCCAGAAAATGAAGGGAATCGGAATGTAGGGCAAACAGTAGAAGCAAAAGTGAGGGAAGAAGGTCTTCTTGAATAATATAGAAACATATGTGTCTCGTTATGTAATAGAAGAAAAAGCAAGGCATAGGCGTTTTCACGCCTAGTGCCTTGCTTTTGTTATGTCTGACGCTGCCAGATTCGATCCACTTGCATTAATTCCTCTCCAACAAATGTTAATCGATAGACATCAGGCATATCAAGATTTCTCCAGAAGTGAACATCATAGGATCTATTAAAATAGCTCATCATCAACACCATCAGGTTTCCATGAGTGCCAATCACAATACGTTTTCCTTTATACCTATGTAGCACTTCTTTCAGTGCCAGAATGCCTCTCTGTCTTGCTCCTTCATTGGATTCACCACCTGGTAAGCTGAAATGCTCATTTGACCAAACAGACTCAATCGCTGATTGGAAGTTTTCAACGGGCCCGTCTGCAAGTGCTCTTTCTTTAAAACCTGCTATAGTCTGCACAGGTTTATTAATATGTTTTGCTATGCCCTCTACCGTTTGAATTGCACGCTTATACGGGCTTGAGAGGATCACATCAACATGGATATTCTTCATCAGCTCAGTTAATCGTTTCTGATCCTCACGTCCTTCTTCTGAAAGTCCACGCCCGTACTCATCAGAATTGTAGATAGAATGGGCATGGCGCACAAGATAAACTTCTGTCGTTTTCATTTGAATTGTATCACCTCTTTAAAGTGGTGATGTGGTGGGGGTCAGACACGTGTCTGACCCCCACCCACCACCACCTACCTCCTTTCCAAAATCACCTTAGTTAACTGTGTTCTATTCTTTACACCTGTTTTTTCATAAAGACGGCTCAGATGCTTCTTGATGGTTACTTCGCTCAGGGATAGTTCTTTTGCGAGTTTCGCATTTGAGTACCCCTGAATGACAAGGGTAGCAACTTCCTTTTCTCTAGGTGTGAACTCGAAGTGGTCGAGTGGCGTTTCGATCAAGTTTACTCCTAGAGCTTTCGCGAAGGTTTCAAGATATAGCGGCAGACGCGAGTTTCGCAAATCCAATTCATAGGTTTTTGATGGTCTTGATGGACCGTAATCATAGTGCTCGGCTTCAGGTATTTCTTCAAAACGAAATTGGTTTAATAACTCCTGGTAAAAAGGGAGTGGCGTGGAGGCGATCAGGATTCCTTCTGTCAGAATGAGTGGAAGGAGATGATAAAGTAAAGCTTTTCGATCCTCCATTCGTGTAACGTCCTTGACGCCAAGGTACCGTATGACCCAACCGGAGGGTGTTTTCCTAGCCGAAATTCGCTTTTCTTCTGTTAGTGATAATTGGTTAAAATAGCTTCGTGTAACAGGTCTTCTTTTTAAATCTGGAAGTGTTGATGCCTGGATCGGGATAAGGAATGCGACACCTGAAACAACACCGTCATGATTCCAGAGCAGTTTAACATGTTGAACACCAATTGACTCGATCATTTCTTGCGTAACGAACGATGACTCCAGTTGATTAATGTTCTCCGGTACGTGATGTTGATAAGTTTTGCCACTCATTTCATCAACAAAATCCGTGCTAACTTGAGACTTTATAAGCGAGTTTTCCTTTAGAAAAGGAAGAATTTCTGGCCAATCCTCATTTCTCGCGGATGTCATACTATAAGATGAAAGGGATTCGTGATCAAATAGCGCCGCTCGCATCATTGGTTCATTGAGAAGATAGAAAAATTCACTAATTTCAGCTGACTCCATTAAGCGATCCTGCTGTTGAATGAACGTTCGACAATAGATTAGGGCACGTTTCCAGAGGTGTTCATAGTACGAAGGCTTTCTTCTGCGGAGGTCATCTCTCATCGCTCTTTTAAACAGCGAATTTAAATACCATCCCGACTCTGTTTCTTCAAAAAATGAAAGAGAAACAAGCGCTTCAAAGTCCTTTCGTGGCATCTCTCGATCAAGCATCACTTCTATTTTCTCCTGTTGAATGTACCGTCCAATCGATGCCACTTCAATATAAGGAAGTAAATGATCATCCTCTAATTCACTAAGCCACTCTTTTACTACTGTTCGATAGACGGATTGTTCGTCACTTTCTTTCCATTCATTTGTTTGATGTAACTTTTGTACGCAAAGGGAGAGAGCATAAGGATTTCCTGATGAGAAGTGCCAAGCCTTTTTCGTGAGCTCAGAATCAAGCGTTTGGAATGCAGCATCATATTGTCCAATCGTAAAATTTGTTAGCTCTATGGACTGAATGAACGGGTACCAGATTGAAGCCTTCCATGACGCATTGAGCGGCTTACGTCCACAAAAAATCAGGATACTTGATGCAGGTAGGGAAGGAAGGAACGATTGTCTAAACCATTCATCAAGCTTCTCAAAACGCTCATAAGAATCAATTGCCACCACAAATCGAATTCCTTTTTTTTCGAGTTGGTGAATGTGCATGTTGATCGCTTCAAGGGGGGGGACGTAAGGATTGGAGACTCCAATTTGCTCGAGCAACAATCTTAAGAAAGAACCCGGTTCTGCTCTTGAATACTGGGCATTAACTAGATAAAATTCGACACCTCTATTCAGGGCTTCCTTTTGATAATGAATAATCAATTCGCTTTTCCCAGTTCCGGGCTGTCCGTAAATGGATAAAATCCCACTCTTGCCTTCGTTAATCAAATGGGAAAAAATAGCAAGCTCTTTCTCTCTAGTAATGTTAAACGGAAAGGGTTTTCCATGGTCATCTTCGTCATAAACTGGAAGATCTGGAAGCATAATTTTATTTCACACTCCTATGCATAAAGTTGCATCCTATAGTATAAGTAGTATACTTTCGTATACTACCCCCTCAATCCTGCTTCTGATAAAATTAATTTATGAAATATTCAGAATTAACTAAATTAGGGAGGGGTATCAATGGAAGTCGGCAATAATGGTCCCGAAAAAGTGGAACAAACACCTCGAAAAACATCCAGTGGAATGGATGAAAATGTCGCAGGACTGTTGACCTATGTACTTGGATTTATTACAGGACTTATCTTTTTACTAATTGAAAAGGAAAACAAATTTGTTCGCTTTCACGCAATGCAGTCAATTGTGGTGTTCGGAGCACTTTTCGTTGCAAGTCTTGTATTGAATGTGATCCCGGTTATCGGAACAATCGTATCGGTGCTTATTTTACCGCCGCTCAGTCTGGTTGTCTGGATTGTGTTAATGGTAAAAGCGTATCAGGGGAAAATGTATAAGCTTCCTGTAGCCGGTGAGTTCTCTCTAAAACAGCTTGAAAAGATGAATAACTAAGAAACCGCATTTCCCTTTATAGGGAATGCGGTTTTTTTTACGACTGTTTTGTTGTTAACTCCTGATCAACAACTTGCTTTAAATAGTTCATCACATCTTTTTGAAGGTCGGGACGATTAAGTGCAAAGTCGATTGTTGCCTTAATGAATCCGAATTTATCACCTACATCGTAACGCTGACCTTCGAATTCATGTGCGAATACAGCCTGTTGCTCGTTAAGCACTTTAATCGCATCCGTTAGTTGAATTTCACCGCCAGCACCTTTAGGAAGGTTTTCAAGGATCGTGAAAATTTCAGGCGTTAAAATGTAACGACCTAAAATAGCGTAGTTAGAAGGAGCTTCTTCAAGGGACGGCTTCTCAACAAGTGATTTAATCGGAATAATGCCGTTATCAATTTGTTCCCCTTTAGGTGCAATGATGCCATATTTTGAAACTGCGTCATCTGCAACCTGTTGAACGCCGACAATGGAAGTGCGGTAACGGTTATAGCTATCCATTAACTGTCCAATACATGGTTGCTCCGATTTCACGACATCGTCTCCGAGTAGAACTGCGAAAGGTTCATTTCCGATAAAACGACTTGCGCAGTTAATCGCGTGGCCAAGTCCTTTTGGCTCTTTTTGACGGATGTAGTGAATGTTTGCAAGGTTAGAAATTTGCTGAACTTCTTTTAACATTTCGTCTTTTTGTTTCTTAATTAACGTTTCTTCAAGTTCATAGGATTTATCAAAATGATCCTCAATCGCTCGTTTTCCGCGACCGCTTACAATAATAATATCTTCAATACCAGCAGCGACAGCTTCTTCAACAATATATTGTATTGTTGGTTTGTCCACGATTGGTAACATTTCTTTAGGTTGGGCTTTAGTTGCTGGTAAGAACCTTGTTCCCAGACCAGCAGCCGGTATGATCGCTTTCCTAACTCTCATGTTGAATCCTCCCAGTAACTATATGATTTCAAACTTCATTTAAGTGCTTACTAATATTAACATATTCCCCGACTTTTTTCCTGCTTTATCACGGCTTGAGCACTGAGCAGGGACAGACTCCAAGAGGGAATTCCTTATACTCAGATTTTTCGACAGGAACGATTGGTTTCCTTCTTATTCTCACAAAGTATTCGTAAATTAATTAAATTATTGAGAACTTATTGTCTGACCTTCTTCCTGTAGCTCGTTTTTTGATGATTTCCCATGAAAACCCATTATGCATATGGTATGATAAGAAGGGATTTATTGGTGTTCGATTATTGTTAATGGGGGGATTTAAATGGCTGTTTTGGTAACAGGTGGAGCAGGATACATAGGGAGTCACACGTGTGTACAGTTACTAGATCACGGATCTGATATCGTAGTAGTGGACAATTTTTCAAATAGTAAAATGGAGTCGCTAGATCGTGTACGTGAGCTAACAGAAAGAGATTTTCCTTTCTATGAAGTTGATTTGCTCGATCGTGCTTCGCTTGAACGGGTTTTTGAAGAGAACCATATTGAAGCTGTTATCCATTTCGCAGGATTGAAAGCTGTTGGTGAATCCGTAGCAAAGCCACTTCATTATTATCACAACAACCTCACAGGGACCTTTGTACTTTGTGAAGTAATGGAAAAGTACAATGTTCGAAACATTGTGTTTAGCTCATCGGCTACTGTGTACGGTATGCCAGATGTGATGCCTATTACAGAAGAGGCGCCACTCAGCGCGACAAATCCTTATGGCCAGACGAAGCTCATGATTGAGCAGATCCTTCGTGATCTTCATGTGGCTGATTCGAACTGGAGTATTGCTTTATTGCGCTATTTTAATCCGATCGGTGCCCATGTAAGCGGGCGAATTGGAGAAGATCCTAACGGAATTCCGAATAACCTGATGCCGTTTATTAGTCAGGTTGCTGTTGGGAAGCTTGAACAGCTTAGCGTGTTTGGAGACGATTACGACACAGCTGATGGCACGGGAATCCGTGATTATATTCATGTGGTTGATCTTGCAAATGGTCATTTAAGAGCCCTTGAGCATGTTCTTGGTACAACTGGTGTCAACGCTTATAATCTCGGAACAGGAAATGGCTACAGTGTTCTTCAGATGGTCAAAGCGTTTGAAGAAGTGACTGGAAAAGAAGTAGCTTATTCCATCGCTCCACGTCGCCCTGGTGATATTGGGGAATGCTATGCCGATCCAACGAAAGCACGGAAAGAACTTGGATGGGTGGCAGAAAGAGGAATTGAAGAAATGTGCTGTGACACCTGGCGCTGGCAGTCGGGCAACCCTGATGGGTATAAACGGGAAGGGGGTCAGGTACGTACCTGACCCCCTCGAAAGACATTTGTCTTCGTGCAGAGGACAATCTGGTCTGCTTCCTTTATTGGAAGCAGACCTTTTGTGTTTAAGAATAGTGCTCTATATAATACTTGTAAAGTGAACAGAGATTTGAAAGACATTTATATAGGGAGGTATTCAGATGGTTGGTAGACGCTTTAAGCCCGGGAAAGCGGATCGACTTCTAGATCCAAAGCGAAGAGAAATCATTTCGCCAGAACAGGTCATGTCACTTCTAGATCTGCAAGCGACAGATCATGTGGCAGATTTAGGTGCTGGAAATGGGTATCTTACCCTGCCATTTGCAGGTGCAGTTGAGAAGGTTTATGCGGTTGACATTGAAAAACAAATGCTTGATCTTCTTCGTAAGCGTGCTTTAGAGCAAAGTGGAAATAACATTGACTATGTTGTGAGCGACCTTGAAAGTATTAACCTGCCCGATCAAGTCGCGGATAAAGCGATTGCAGCTTTTGTGCTTCATGAAGTGCCAGATCTTACCAAGGCATTTAAAGAGTTTAAACGGATCTTAAAACCAGGACAAATGTTCCTTTCACTTGAATGGGAAGCGATTGAGATGGACATGGGTCCGCCTTTACATGAACGGATTTCTTCTGAAGAGATGATGAGAATTTTTGAAGAGAACGGCTTGAAGCCAGAGGTGCATCATTTTCATGAAGCGGTATACGGAGTGTTAGCAAAAGTATAAATAAAAGGCCCTTTCTTTTTTGTATAAAAGAAAGGGTTTTTTCTATGCAACTGGTGGGGGTCAGAGAGGGGTCTGACCCCCATTAAGTAAATTTTTAGTAAATATTTACTTGACTGTCTTCACCTCGATATGTAAAAATTAAGACAATTATAAAAACATTCACTTTCAAATGATGCTAAAGCTGAAATATGTACTGATTATCAATCGAAGGTATTTTGATTGGAAGCAGACTAAGAGAATGAAAAAGGATGATGGCCATGGCAACGATTAAGGACATCGCACTAAAAGTGAAATGCTCTCCATCGACCGTTTCACGTGTCCTGAACTATGATGAAACCTTATCTGTCTCAGATGATACAAAGAAACGCATTTTCGAAGTAGCGGAAGAGCTTTCTTATAGTAAGAAAAGCGGTAAAAAGTCGCTAACTCCGAAAATAGCGGTTATCCATTGGTATACGGAAAAGGAAGAGCTAAACGATCTCTACTACATGTCGATTCGACTCGGGGTTGAGCAGCGCTGTCAGGAAGAACGACTTGACCTCGTGAAAATTTTTAAAGATAACTATGAGGATCTTGAGAAAGAAAATATTCAGGGCATGATTGCTGTTGGGAAATTCAGTAATGATGAAATTGCTTCGCTCACAAAGGTGACACCGAATATCGTTTTCGTCGATTATGACCCTGGTCAAGAGATGTATGATTCTGTTGTCGTTGATTTTGAAAAGGCGACTTATAAAGTGCTTGATTACTTTGTGAGTAGAGGGCACGAACGCATCGGCTATATTGGTGGAAGAGAGACTTTCCGTGATGCGAGCGCTGAGCTTCAGGATGAACGTGAGTCAACGTTTAAACTTTATATGGATGCACGCGGTGAAGCGGATGAAGCTTACGTTTATACCGGTTCCTTTACGGTTGATGATGGATATGCCCTTATGAACCAGGCGATTGATGAGTTTGGAGATGAACTTCCTACTGCTTTTTTCGTCGGAAATGACACAATGGCGATCGGCTGTCTTCGCGCTCTTCATGAACAAGGTATAACTATACCAGAGCGTGTGAGCTTAATTGGCGTAAATGATATTAGTGTATCAAAGTATGTGTACCCTGCTTTAAGTACGGTGAAAGTCTATACAGAATTAATGGGTGAGACGGCAGTTGGCCTTTTAATGGAGCGTATTTCAGGACGAAAGATCGCTAAGAAAGTGACGATGTCTACAAAGCTAAAGCTACGGAAAAGCAGCAAATAATTAAATGAGGTTGGGTGATTAATATGAAAGCGTTATTCGAACAATTTTCAAAAGTTTTTGGAGAGGGTGGAAGTCTCAGAAGCTTTTTCTCGCCAGGGCGTGTCAATCTGA
The DNA here is from genome assembly GCF_039851965.1 of Pseudalkalibacillus hwajinpoensis. Lineage (NCBI taxonomy): Bacteria > Bacillati > Bacillota > Bacilli > Caryophanales > Guptibacillaceae > Guptibacillus > Guptibacillus hwajinpoensis. Next base: position 2,763,393 of record NZ_CP156674.1, read on the forward strand.
TTGGTGAACATACAGATTATAATGGCGGCCATGTTTTTCCATGCTCACTGAGTATTGGGACGTATGCTGTCGCTAGAAAAAGAGATGATTCTTTGCTTCGTTTTTACTCGATGAACTTTGCATCACAGGGCGTCATTGAAGTTGATGCGAAAAATCTGATCTATGAAGCAGCGCACGATTGGGCGAATTACCCTAAAGGGGTCGTGTCGATCTTTAAGCAACAGGGCTTTTCTGTAAGCGGATTTGACGTCCTTTATTTCGGAAATATCCCGAACGGTGCCGGTCTTTCTTCATCTGCTTCGATCGAACTTGCAACGTCTGTGTTACTAAATGAATTAAACGAGCTAAACGTCGACATGGTTGAGATGGTGAAAATGAACCAACGTGCAGAGAATGAATTCATTGGTGTGAACTGTGGGATCATGGATCAATTTGCGATTGGGATGGGGAAAGAAAATTCCGCTGTACTTCTTGATTGTAATACTCTCGATTACAGCTATAGTCCTGTTGAACTAAAAGATGCCTCGCTTGTTATTGCGAATACAAACAAACGAAGGGGGCTCGCGGACTCTAAGTACAATGAACGCCGGTCTGAGTGCGAGCGCGCACTTTCACAGCTGCAGGATCACCTCAGCATTCAATCGCTCGGTGATTTAACAATTGAAGCATTTGAAGCACATAAGCACATCATAACAAATGATGTTGATAAAAAGCGGGCAAAACATGCGGTTTATGAGAACGCTCGCACGATTGAAGCGGCAAAGCGTTTGAAGGCAAGAGATATTAATGCTTTTGGTCAGCTGATGAATGAGTCGCACATTTCTTTACGAGATGACTATGAAGTAACTGGCTTTGAGCTTGATGCGTTAGTTGAAGCTGCTTGGGCAGAAGATGGCGTGATAGGCTCACGTATGACCGGGGCGGGATTTGGTGGTTGCACAATTAGCATTGTCGAAAATTGTTACCTCGAAGCATTTCAAACAAACACAGCAAACACATATAAAAAGAAAACTGGATTATTACCTGAATTTTACGTGGTTGAAATAGGTGCTGGTGCAAGAGAAATAAATCACATAACTGAAGCACTGTAATTTTTAGAGGGGTGGAAAGAAACCATGACTGTCATCTATCACGAAATCGATCGTCTCCTCCGTTACGGGATAAAGAAAAAGCTCATCAGTGAATGGGACCTGGCGTACGCTCGAAATCAGCTTCTTGATGTACTCGAGTTAGATGAGTATCAAGGCGTGGAAAAGCATCCTGATATTCCAGAAAGTCCAGTTGAGATACTAGAAAACATCCTCGACTGGGCTTCCCGAAATGGGAGATTAGTAGAAAACACTGTTACATTTCGTGATTTACTCGATACGAAACTGATGGGCTGTTTAACAGAGCGACCTTCAGGTGTAGTGCATCAGTTCGAAAAGACGTATAAGGAAACAGGCCCAGAAGCTGCGACGGCAGAATTTTACCAGTTTTCAAAAGGTGTTCATTACATTCGCACCGATCGAATTGCGAAGAATGAAGACTGGCTAACCTCTACTGACTATGGCGATATGGAAATAACCATTAATCTTTCCAAGCCAGAGAAGGACCCAAAAGCGATTGCGGCAGCCAAAAAGGTAAAAGCAAGCGGTTACCCGGAATGCTTGCTTTGTAAAGAAAATGTCGGCTATGCGGGACGCGCCAATCATCCTGCAAGACGGAATCTTCGCCTTATTCCTGTGACGCTTGAAGCGCAAAAGTGGTATTTACAGTACTCTCCTTACGTTTACTACAACGAGCACGCGATCGTGTTATATGGGGAGCATGAGCCGATGAAAATCTCGCGTGGAACGTTTGACAGATTGCTTGAGTTTGTAATGAAGTTTCCACACTACTTTATCGGGTCGAATGCAGATCTACCAATTGTAGGTGGTTCGATTCTGAGTCATGATCATTTCCAGGGTGGCAAACACGATTTACCGATGGCGAAAGCAGAAATGGAGCGTTCTGTTTCACTTTCGACTTATTCTCATGTGAGAGCAGGAATTGTGAAATGGCCAATGTCTGTTCTCAGGTTGCAGGGTGAAAACAGAGAAGATCTAGCAGAATTAGCTGATGGCATTCTCCATTTCTGGAAGGGGTACAGTGACGAAGATGCTAACATTCGTTCGTTTACGGGTGATGAACCCCATAACACGATTACACCGATCGCACGGAGAAATGGGACATTATTTGAACTTGATCTTGTGTTTCGGAACAATCGTACGACAGAAGAGCATCCGATGGGGCTTTTTCATCCCCATGCAGAGGTTCATCATATTAAAAAAGAGAACATTGGTTTAATTGAAGTAATGGGGCTTGCGGTGCTACCGGGAAGACTACAAGAAGAGCTTCAGCTTCTAGGAGAATGTTTTCTCTCTGATGATCCGATTAGCTGCATTGAAAAGGATGATCGGATTAGGAAGCATGCAACATGGGCGGAAGGGCTTTTAGAAAAGTACACTGAGTTTACGGAAGTGAACGTCGCATCGCGTTTACGTGATGAAGTGGGGTTAGTATTCTCTGACATTCTAAGTCACGCAGGAGTTTTCAAGCGGGATCCTTCCGGCCAGGCGGCGTTTGATCGATTTACAGTTGCTCTGAACACGTACTTAACTGAAAAATAATCCTACTGGCCGGCATCTGGCTGGCTTCTTTAAGTAACCCACCAGCTCAGGAATGTAGGTCAATTAAGACGTTTAAGTGGGGGCAATTGTCCCTAAAGATCCAACGATCAGAGGAGGATGAAGCAACCACTCTGATCCTTAGTTTCACGCAATAGTATTGATACAGAAGGAGCTGATGATATGTATATTGACGTTGATTATTGCCCGGAGCAGTGGCCGAAAGAGCGATAGACGGAAGGTGTTCGACTGATGAAAGAGTTTGGTGTAAACGTTGTTCGGATTGCCGAGTTCGGCTGGCAGTTAATGGATCCTGAAGAAGGAAAGTATGATTTTTCGTTGTACGATGAAGCGATTGAGCTTTTGACGGCGAATGACATCAAGGTTGTTCTTGGGATCCCAACGGCAACGCCACCTGCGTGGATGGTTCAGAAGTACCCTGACATTTTGCCGGTTGATCCGAATGGGACGGTTATTTCTTTTGGAGCCAGACGGCATTATACGGTAAATAGTGACGTGTAGCGAGACTTCCTTCGTTTCTATAGTCCAGCTCACCATTTGAATGCGATGACGGATATCGTTACGAAGGAAAGCAACCTTGATAGGTATAAAGTGCTTGTTGTACCGGTTTATTTCCTGACTGATCAACGGTTAACGAGAAGATTTCGCGTTTTGCTAAGCAAGGCGGAACGGTGATTTTGTCCTATCGTTCCGGTGTGAAGGAACAGAATAATTTTGTTGTGGGAGATACCCTTCCTGGTGTTCTTCGAGAGCTTGCAGGAGTGGGAATTAACGAATATGAGTCGCTTCAACTTGGCCAATGCAATACGGTTGAAGGAGTTAGAGGTGCTGTTTCCGGTGTGAACTCAGTTGCTTCGACCTGGGACCTGGTGTGATCTCGTTGAACCAACGACAGCTGAAGTACTTGCTGAATAACGTAACTGCTTCTATGAAAAAACGGCGGCGGTTACGATGAATCAATTTGGTAAAGGAAACTTTTATTATATCGGTTCTGCGCTTGATAATGAACTAATGGATGCACTGTATTTGGATATATTTAAAGAAAAAGGTGTAGGCATTATGGCCTCTTCAGGCGATAACATTGAAGCAGTTACGCGTACTGGGGCTGATGAATCCGTTTTCTTGAGTGTTGTGAACCATTCAACTGAAGAAGCAGGTACATTGACGCTTCCGGAGGGAACGTGGGTCGATCCTGTATCACATAAGGAGTTTTCAGGGGAGATGCTTTTAGCTCCACTCGCAGCTCATGTGCTTCGTTCGAAGTAAGTAGTATTTTCCGGGAAATAACGAGGGGATTCGACCCTGATTTTACAAAATGGAGGGATAATGATGGCGATTTTGGTCACAGGAGGCGCCGGTTATATTGGGAGCCACACCGTTCTGTATTTACGCGAGATGGACGAAGAAGTAGTAGTATTGGATAATTTATCGAAAGGGCACGAACAGGCAGTGCTTGATGTTCCGTTTTACAAAGGGGACCTAACAGATGGCAAAGTGCTTGATCAAATTTTTGCGGATCATTCGATCGATTCTGTGGTTCATTTTGCGGCAAGTTCACTTGTAGGAGAGAGTGTTACGAATCCACTCGAATATTATCGGAATAATGTGGCGGGTTCGCAGGCATTTATGTCGAAGCTTGTGGAACATAATGTGAAGCACATCGTCTTTTCGTCGACAGCGGCAACATATGGTAATCCAGAACGGATACCAATCGAAGAAGATGACGTTACAAAACCGACGAATCCTTATGGAGAAACAAAGCTTGCCATCGAGAAAATGCTTCGCTGGTGTGATGATGCATACGGCTTTAAGTCAGTTTCACTTCGTTATTTTAACGCAGCTGGTGCAGATCCTGAGGGAAGGATTGGCGAAGACCACGATCCGGAATCTCATTTAATTCCGATCGTTCTCCAGGCTGCACTTGGTCAACGTGAGAAAGTGTCCATTTTTGGAAATGATTATGATACGAAGGACGGGACGTGTGTGCGTGATTACATCCATGTTCTTGATCTTGCGCAGGCTCATTACCTTGCACTGAAAAAGATGAAGGAAACGAATGAAAGTGGAATCTACAATCTTGGAAATGGAAAAGGGTTCACGGTGAAAGAAGTGATTGATACATGTAGAAGTGTGACTGGAAAAGAGATAAAGGCTGAAACTGCTCCTCGCAGAGCAGGAGATCCTGCTATTCTCATTGCATCATCAGCACATGCGATCAATGAGCTTGGTTGGAACCCCGTTTATCCGGAACTTTCCCAAATTGTTGAGCACGCCTGGAGATGGCATCAGAGTAATCCAGGAGGGTATGACGATTGAAAAAGGGGGTCAGACACGTGTCTGACCCCTTACTTTCTTCCAATAAGCCCCCGCGATGGCGAGTAGTGTTGAGAAGATAAAGCATTTGAAGAAAGTGCTAATGAAAGAGAACCCTATGAAAAGAGAAGGGATATCTGTGAAGCTCATCGTTTCTATCATGTCTCTTCCGTAAAACTCAAATCCAGTATTCGTCCCTGCTGTAAGTAATCCGATGAGAAACGCGTAAATAAAACCAAACAGCACCATTCGATGAAATTGAATGGGACCTTGCTGCTGGAGACGATATCCTGACCAGATAAAGAGAGTGATCGGAATCAGTAATCCGACTAACAAATACTTCAGGTTTCCTGGATCACTGAATGCCAGTGTAAACAAAGGGTCACTGGAATCTATTTTGAGGCCAGATAAAATCGAGTAAATGACCTGCATATTTTCACCGATTCCGTTCACTTCGATGGTTAGTGGAGAGAGGTTAAGGACGTTCCAGAGAAGCAAGCCACCCTGGACAGCGATAATGATGAAGACGCTAGCCGGCATGGTTTCATAGGTTAGCCAGGCCACTTCGGTGTCCGTTATATAGCGATAGAGCAGAAAAACCGTGATCACGATAGAGGTTGAGATTCCAATAAGGATTGTTCGTAATCCTTCTTTAAGTGGGGAGGACGTAAGTGATTTCATAGTCCCGCTGCCAAATAAAATTCCCATAAAGGAAAAGATCGTTCCGATTAAAAATCCGACAAGTAGTGCTCTAAAAAAAGGATAACTATTTTCAATCGCTAAACTTGCTGTCATCAGTTCTTCTTTTACCGATCCATCGAATGAAAAACCTGCAAATAGCGCAATAATGGCTGTTAGGCCACCGTAAATGACTCCGATCAAGAGGGAGGATATCCAATATTGCTGTGTATCAAGATCATTTCTTCTACCGTAGAAATAGCCCGTCACCAGCAGGGCGGCGATTGGAAGGAGTAAAAGGATCAGTGCTCCTGACTGTATGTGTACGCCACCGGTAAATGTTTCAGGTCCTGCTTGTAGATCAAACGAAAGCTTGGAATTGAGCAGATGCGCTGACATCCAGTAATCGGTCATTCCGATGAAAGGATCAGTTGGAATTACAGAGCTTTCCCCACTGTAATCGAAATAAAAACTATTCACGACGTCATCCGGGGCGAGGCCCGTGTTCTCTTCAAAGGTTTCTTGAAAGGCAACTGCTTGCTCCTGGAACCCTTCTGCAAAGAGAAGTGACGCGATCCCCACCATTAAAAATGCAAGAAAGGCGCAAAGTATAGCCATTCTTTTGTTGATGCGGTTTAGGTCTGGAAGTGTTTTAGTTGGATCAGCCGCTTCTTTAACACGTTCATATCTAAATGGGATAAAGGTTAATTGGAATGTTCCACACTGGATGCAATAAAGGTGCTCACCTGTATTAGAAGTGCCACAATCAGAACAGAATTTCGGGGTAATTTCTGTGGTTACATGTGGTTGCTGATCATGTTGCTGAAATGTCCCATCGAACGGACAATAATTATCTCCAAATGGAACCTCGTTACCGCAGGTTCTGCAATACATGCTGTAAACGCCTCCTACCCATTTTTAGCCCCACAACAACCGCAAAATAGAGCGGCTTGAGGGACATCTTCCTGACATAGTGAGCATGATCTGATAGGAACTGAAGTTGGTGCTTCAGAAGTTTGTACCTTGCTTCCACAGCTTCCACAAAAGCTATCTTCGTCGCTAACAGTGGCTCCGCACTCACAAGCCTGACCGCTAGATTCTTTTCGTAGCTGCATTTCTAGAGCTTTGTTCGCCTGATAGAGTTCTAGATCATATTGTTGAACGCGCTGAGCCTGTTCATTTAGTTCAGAATGCTGAACTTCGCCTTTCCTTACGAGACGATAAGCAAGTTCACCGAGCTGATTGATAATTTTTGATCGATTTGTAGCAGCGTCACTTGCGGTTTTTTTAAGCTGAGATACCTCCTGTGCAGTTTGAAGTTTGTTTTTCCCTTGCTGTAAGCCGTCTTGAAGTTTGGATAACCCTCCACCAATTTTGGTCTGTAAATCAGACATGACCGTCCCCCCTTTTTAGCGTGTACTTTTTCATAGTTATGTAAAAAGTCACTATACATGTTAAAAAAGTGCATAAGAAGATCGTATGAAAAAGAGGTCATAAATAGTAATTTCTGCCATATGATTTGGAATAATGGCAGGAGGTGGGAGAATGAATTGGTGTGGGTACTGTAGCAGGGAAGAGACCAGTGCATTTTGTGTGAAATGCGGACGTCAGGTAACGAAATCAGACCAGGTACGCCATGGAAAATGGGGGATCTGGGTAATGATTGTAGTCGCGCTGGTTATTATTTTGGGTGGAAGTTTCTACACGTTACGAGTACTATCATCTCCTGAGCGCACAGTTGATCGGTTTCGAGAGGCGATGATGCAGGAGGATTACGATGAGATGGCCACGATGGTCACTCATGTGAATCCCATTCTCTCACATAAGTCAGAAATCGTAAGTTTTACGAATTTAATTAAGAATCATCCCGAGCAGCGTATGCTTCTTATTCAAGATCTTGAGCGTCAAGCGAAGGCTTTAAAGGATCATGAATACGTGAAACCTAATAAAGACTTACTTATTCAAATGAAGTTAGTAGAAGAGGGAAAAACATTTTTGATATTCAATAATTACGCGATCACACCTGTTCCAATTTACGTAGAGGTGTACACGCAGTTTCCAGATACAACCCTTTTTGTTAATGAGGAAGAAGCTGGCGAATTTAATGGTACTGCGAAGAAAACAGGCCCTTTCATACCTGGCTTCTATCAGTTAAAAGCAGAACTAGAGAATGAAGGGTATAAGATGCGGGGAGAAGCCGAAGTCGAATTAATATACCCTGGGGAAACAGAACAAATCGATCTTCCTGTGAATGGGGCGTATGTATCTCCGAATTCTAATTATGAAGATGCTGTTCTATTTATTAATGGAAAAGGTACGGGTAATACGGTGGGGGAAACAGGCGAAATTGGACCTTTTCCAATCGACGGATCTGTTGTCATGCACGTTGAAAAGACGTTTGAAGTAGGTGTTGTGAAAAGTCCTTCAGTCCGTTTGGAGGGGGAAGATGTCTATTTAGCAATTGATTATAGTGAGCCAGAACCGGTTGTAATCGAGAAGGAAGTGCCATCTGAAACGACAGAGGTATTTGCCAGCGTTAATCAATCTGAACCAATTATTCAGGCAGTGAATACGTATTTGAGAGATTGGATTAATGCATATGAACATCTGGACACCAGTTATTTTACGAACCTGACGCCAGAGCTTTATTCCTATTTCGAAGATCGCTTTGTCTCCGTTAGACAAAATAATGGGGCATTCACGGGAGAGGTGCTAGAAGCTGCATTTGATATGGATAGTCTCGTGATCCATTCTTCAGGGAAAGTGGCAGAGGTAGATGTTCTCATTACAATGGATTCCGCTAACCATGAACCAGGTGATCAAAACGTTAGAACAGAAGTTACTTCAAGTGCTTTTCACTATAAGCTAGTGAAGAGTAATGGAAATTGGTTGATCAATAGCCGAGAAGAAGTGGAACATATTGACTTAACAAACGCTGTTATATTTCCCTGATAGAAGTTCCACTTTATTAATGCGGTAGTGTAGTGGGGGTCAGGCTTGCGCCTGACCCCCACTTTTAGATAAACGAAGAAATCAGTAACGCAAGAAATACGAGCGAGATTGCTCCGAGAAAGATCACTCCCATTTTGCGAATGGCAGGTGGAAATCGTTCTGTTAACGGCACTCGGATCAGAAAAATGAGGATTGCGAGTGAAAGAATAAGAAGTAAGAAATAGCCCAAAGGTTACACCACCAGTTCTGTTTTTAATGGTGTTCCCTATGAGCTTATGAATCAATCATTTCACTCCGTCCTCTGTTAATGAATCACTTTCCTTTGAAATAGTGCTAATAGTCTATATGACGGTGATTCTCATTTAAGTAGATAAATCTCTGCTTTAAAGGGGTGGGGGACAGACCCGTTACCGGTGACGCCAGTGACGCTACTCACTACGCTATGGTAGAAATTTACTAAAAATTCAAGGTTGAAATTCATCCTTTTAGGTAATAGAACAGTATGCAAACTAGTCTGCACCTGTCTTGGACTCTTACTACTATGTGAAAGGGGAGAATTGGATGAGCAAGTTGCTTTTAACTGGATTTGAACCTTTTCTTGAACATCGTCATAATCCAACCGAGCAAATCGTTAGAGAATTTGATGAAGAAGTAGTTGGAGGGTTTGAGGTTATTTCACGAGTCCTGCCAGTAGACTACGAACGGGCATCGGAAATGTTGATTGAGTATATTGAGCAATGCGAACCGATTGCCCTCATTATGCTGGGACTTGCAGCAGATCGGACGAAGGTAACGCCTGAGCGGATTGCGATCAATGTGAATGACAGTGTGGAAGATAATTCAGGAAATGCTCCGGTTGATCAACCAATTGTTGAGGGGGGACCAGCTGCTTATTTCTCAACGCTTCCTATTAAAAAAATGACCGACGCACTCGTACAAAATGGCATTCCAGCAGAGATTTCAAATACCGCAGGAACGTATTTGTGTAACAACGTGATGTATAGCGTGCTCTATGCACTCGAACAAAAAGGGCTTGATATTCCAGCGGGCTTCGTACATGTGCCACCTACTTTCGAGATGACACTCCATCACTCTGCACATACCGGCTTCCCATTTACGAGTATACGTGACTCGGTCAGGATTATCATAAATACCCTTTCAGATGAAGAATAGTATCGTTTTCAAAAAGAGCTGAGCCATCTGGTTCAGCTTTTTTTGAACCGTGAAACCACAATCGCCTCTAAATCGTAGAAAGAGTAGGGAGTGATAGTAATGGCAATTTGTCAACGATGCCACAAGAAATGGACGTGGAAAGAGACGTTCGCTTCAATGTTTACATTTAAGAAAGCAATCACTTGTCCAAAATGCCGAGGCAAGCAGTATATAACACGTGACTCAAGAAATAATTTATCGATCATTCCGACCTTTGTTGCGATGCTCTGGTTGCCTCTAGTGTTAGTTGGGATTAAGTTCCCAATCATTATAGCTATTGAGATCACCACGAGCTTGATAGTGTTATTACTTTTGCCTTTCTTTTATAAGGTAACGAATGAAGAAGAGTCGATGTGGTGAAATAACCTTAACTTAGTAAGAACAATAACGTGTTCTTAAATCTTTGTTTATCTAATAGACAAACTAACAGAGTGGTGCTATAATTCATTATGAAAGCAGTTACATAATTGATTCTGTGAAACACGATTAATCAGAATCGAAAGTAGCTTGACAGGAAGTTCAGAGTTAACTTATAAAGTGAGAAAATCGTTATTAGAAGCTTTAATTATACTCAAGGAGGAATATATTATGGCGTATTTCAACAATATTAACCGCATTCAGTATGAGGGAGCGCAGTCTTCCAATCCATTCGCATTTAAATATTACAATCCTGACGAAAAAATTGGTCATAAAACGATGAAAGAGCATCTTCGCTTTTCGATCGCATACTGGCACACGTTTACCGCAGATGGAGCAGATCCATTTGGGGCTGGAACAATGCTGCGTCCTTGGAGTGAATATAGCGGCATGGATCAAGCGAAAGCAAGAGTAGAAGCGGCTTTTGAATTGTTTGATAAGCTTGACGCACCTTTCTTTTGTTTCCACGATGTAGATGTAGCACCAGAAGGAGAAACACTTAAAGAATCGTATGACAACCTTGATACAATTGTATCGATGATAAAGGATTATATGAAGACAAGCTCTACTAAACTTCTATGGAATACGGCAAACATGTTCACGCATCCGCGATTTACACATGGTGCTGCGACAACATCTGAAGCAGATGTGTTTGCTTATGCAGCTGCTAAGGTAAAAAAAGGCCTAGAAGTTGGGAAAGAGCTTGGCGCAGAGAATTATGTTTTCTGGGGTGGACGTGAAGGGTATGAAACGTTGCTCAACACAGATATGAAGCTTGAGCTTGATAATCTTGGGCGTTTCTTTCACATGGCGCTTGATTATGCGAACGAAATTAATTTTACTGGACAATTTCTCATTGAACCAAAACCAAAAGAACCGTCTAAACATCAATATGATTTTGATGTAGCAACATCTCTATCATTCCTACAAAACTATGATTTGCAGGATCATTTTAAATTTAATATTGAAGCTAATCATGCAACGCTTGCTGGGCACACCTTTGAACATGAACTTCATACCGCTCGAATCAATGGAATGCTGGGCTCTGTTGATGCGAATCAGGGTGATACGCTGCTTGGATGGGATACAGATGAATTTCCAACGGATTTGTATGCGACAACCCTTGCGATGTATGAGATTCTTAAGAATGATGGACTTGGAAAAGGTGGTCTGAATTTCGATTCAAAAGTTCGTCGAAACTCTTTTGATCCTGAAGATTTATTCCATGCACATATTGCTGGAATGGACAGCTTTGCAATCGGCTTAAAGGCTGCACATCAGATGCTTGAAGACCGTGTACTTGAGAACTTTATATCGGATCGCTATTCCAGCTTTTCTGAAGGAATCGGTAAAGAAATTATCGAAGGAAAAACGGATTTTCACAAGCTTGAACAGTATGCATTAGGTCTTTCAAATATTGAGACAAAATCTGGACGTATGGAAAAGTTAAAAGCAGAAATCAATTCATACTTATTGAACGCTTTCTCTAATGTTCGTGTATAAGTTAGAGTGGACTAAACAGTTAAATAAGTAAAGGATTCAAATGGTAAGCATGGATCCAGGTAAGGAGGAACTCCCTTGAGCTATGTCGTAGGAATTGATCTTGGAACAAGTGCGGTGAAAGTGATTGCTGTTGATCGCACTGGGCGGGTTCAGGCTGAGGTATCAAGAAGCTATCCGCTTCATCATCCAAAGTCGGGGGTTAGCGAACAAAATCCCGGAGACTGGGTAGAGAAAACACTTGATGCATTACATGAATTGACAAAGGAGATCCCGGCATCAGACATTGATGGAATGAGTTTTTCAGGTCAAATGCACGGTCTTGTTTTGTTGGATGAACAGTATCAACCGCTACGTCCGGCTATTCTCTGGAATGATACGCGTACAACAGAACAATGCCGTACCATTGAGGAACAGGTGGGGAAGGAACGTCTTCTCGAGATAGCAAAAAATCCTGCACTTGAAGGGTTTACACTCCCTAAATTACTCTGGGTGAAGGAGAATGAACCTGATCTATATGAGAAAGCAACCCTCTTTCTTTTGCCGAAAGATTATGTGCGCTATCGGTTTACGGGTGAGCTTTACATGGATTATTCGGATGCAGCAGGGACGCTATTAATGAATGTAAGTGAGAAAACCTGGAGTGATGAAATTGCATCCAGGACAGGTATCAGTCGATCACTATGCCCTCCCTTAATAGAATCAACTGAAAGGGTTGGCGCTTTTAAGGATGGTCTTGTAGAAGGTCTAACGAATGTTAGTGTTTTTGCAGGTGGGGCTGATAATGCTTGCGGAGCTATCGGGGCAGGGATTCTCGAACCGGGAAAAACACTTTGCAGTATCGGAACCTCGGGTGTAATCCTTTCTTATGAGGAGGATACTGATCTTACTGTTGATGGTAAAATTCATTATTTTAATCATGGAAAAGCAAATGCATATTATACGATGGGTGTGACTCTTTCTGCAGGCCAGAGCTTAAGCTGGTTTAAAGAGCAATTTGCTGAAGATACCCCTTTTGAAGAACTTTTATCTGATCTAGATGACGTCCCTGCAGGCTCGAATGGGCTCCTATTCACTCCTTATTTATCAGGAGAGAGAAGTCCACATGCTGACGCTCTTATAAGAGGAAGTTTTATCGGCATCGATGCTTCACACACACGAAAGCATCTCGTTCGTTCAGTCCTTGAAGGCATTACCTTCTCATTGAATGAGTCTCTGGCTATTTTTAGAGAGAGTGGCAAAGAAATTGATGAGATTGTTTCAATTGGCGGTGGTGCGAAGAATGACAGCTGGCTTCAAATGCAGGCTGATATTTTTAACGCGACTGTCACGAGACATGAAAGTGAAGAAGGACCAGCGCTTGGGGCGGCAATGCTTGCAGCTTTTGGATGCGGATGGTTTCCGACTCTAGAAGCATGTGCGGACTCTTTTCTAAAAGTCAAAAAGCAGTTTACACCGAATGATGAGAATGTAAAAGCTTATCATAAGCTATTTTCGTTATACCAGTCCGTATATGGACAAACAAAAGAGTTAAATCAAAAGTTAAACGAATACCGAATCTAAAAAACATAACCAAACAGCGAGTGCTTCGGCACTCGCTGTTTGTATGCTGATTTGATTCAGATCCACCTTATACCGTGGATCTCCCCTCAATAACTTCTAAAATATCTTAAGCGAATAGTCACATTTTAATTGGACCCCTTCGTTTCAGCGCTTTTCATGATAATATAATAGAAAAGATTCTTAAGGAGGTAGGTCGTTGGAGAACGTTTACATTGGTGTTGATCTTGGAGGCACGAATCTTCGTGTCGGACTTGTCGATCAGAACGGCCAGATGCTTCAGTATAAGCAAATTCCTACAGAAGCAGAGGCGGGTTACGAAACAATAATTGAGCGAATGATCGCATTAATTAAGGATGTAAAGAAGGCATACTCAGCTAAATCGATTGGGATTGGCTGTCCCGGTCCTCTCAATCCGTTTGATGGCATTGTTGTATCACCGCCGAATCTACCAGGCTGGAAGGACATACCGATTACAAAGCTTGTTGAAAAGGAAATTGGAATTCCGGTTTATCTTGTGAATGATGCAAATGCTGCTGCGCTTGGTGAAGCCATGTTTGGCGGTGGCCACGGTAAAGACAGCTCCTTTTACATAACTGTTAGTACAGGAATTGGCGGTGGATACGTGCAAAATAATCGCCTGATTCAGGGTGAACACGGATATAGTGCTGAGATTGGCAATATGATCATTAAACCTGGTGGTCCGAAACATGCCAATATGAATGCTGGTTCTCTTGAAGCACTGGCTTCAGGTACTTCAATTGCACGGGAAGGAAGAGAACGACTCGGTATAAGTGGTGGTACTGAAGAGGTGTTCCGGTATGCTGAAGAAGGAGACCAAATGGCCATTGCTATTATAGATGAAGCAGTCGATGCCCTGGCAATTGGCATTGCAAATCTTGTTCATTCTGTCGATCCAGATGTTTTTATACTTGGCGGAGGTGTCATGAAGGCAAAAGAAATGATTCTTCCACTCCTTCGTGAAAAAGTTGATGGCTATGTCTATGAAGGTCTTCGTGGAAAAATAACCATTGAATCGGCTAAGCTTCATGATAAGGCAGGTATCGTTGGCGCTGCGATGCACGGTCGTCAGAAGGCAGAAAATAATCGTAAGGAGGAATAATGATGTATCAACACGAACCACTTTTTTTAAATCCAGAATTTAAAGACCGGCTCTGGGGCGGCACGAAGCTAAGGGATGTATTTGGCTATTCGATCCCAACCGAGACGACAGGGGAATGCTGGGGGATTTCAGCACATCAAAATGGACCAAGTGAAGTAAGAAATGGTCCACTTGCCGGGAAAAAATTGAACGAAGTTTGGCAAAGTAATCGAGAATTATTTAATGATGAAGCAGGAGATCATTTTCCATTATTAGTGAAGATTCTTGATGCGGATCGTGACTTATCAGTACAGGTCCATCCTGATGATACATATGCACGAGAAATAGAAGGAGAAGCATACGGAAAGACGGAGTGCTGGTACATCATTGACTGTGACCCAGGTTCTGAATTAATCTTTGGACATCATGCCAAGTCGAAGGAATCATTCGAGCAGATGATTGCAGACGGAGAATGGGACAGCTTGCTTCGACGGGTTCCGATTGAGCCAGGTGAACTTTACTTTGTGCCAAGCGGAACCATTCATGCGATTGGTGCGGGAACGATGATCCTTGAAACACAGCAGAGTTCAGACACTACTTATCGTGTTTATGACTACAATCGGACAGATGGAAATGGGAACACAAGAGAGCTACACATTGAACGGTCAATCGACGTCTCGACGATTCCTCACGTGGATCCTGGTTTTCATCCAGTGGTGAAAGAAAACGACGGGCTGAAGCAAATTCAACTTGTAGAATCCGAGTACTTTACAGTTTATCGCTGGGAAGTTGATGGAGAATATAACAGCACTGTGGATCATTCTTATTTGCTCGTAAGTGTGTTGAGCGGCGAAGGGCATATCTCTTCAGGAGAAGCTTCTTTTTCAGTGAACCAGGGCGATCATTTTATTATCCCATCAACAATGAAGGAATTTAAACTTGAAGGCGATCTAGAAATGATCGTATCAAAGAGTAATAAAGCATAAGGTGGAAACCAGCTCATAGAGCTGGTTTCATTTTTCATTCAGGACCCTGTATACATATTTCTTCGAGTCCCTAAATACCATTTAGAATGGTATAAATGGTATAATGATCGTATTTTAAGGCAGGTCTTAGGGAAATCAGGAGGGTGCCATGCGGAATGTATTATCGTTTATTAAACCATACCGAGTAGCTGCGTTTATTGCGGCTCTTTTGATGTTAGTTGAGCTAGTTGTTGAACTGTGGCTGCCGTTATTAATGGCGGACATTATTGATAATGGTATCGTAAAAGAAGATCTCAATGTAGTCACTAAATTGGGGATTTTCATGCTCGTACTCACGGTGATTTCATTTGTTGGTTCAATTATCAACACGTTTCTCGCCTCTTATGTAAGTCAACATTATGCCTTCGACTTAAGAAAAGCCCTCTTCGAAAAAGTGCAGTCTTTCGCATTCGCAGATTTCAATCGGTTTCCTACTTCTTCGCTTATTACAAGATTAACAAATGATGTAAACCAGGTTCAGCTGGTTGTATTTATGGGTCTTCGCATTATGGTGAGGGCACCCTTGTTAGTGGTGGGTGGCGTCGTGATGGCATTTGTCGTTGATGTTCAATTGGCCCTATTGTTAACAGCTGCGATCCCGCTCGTCAGCGTGTTTCTCTATTTTGTGATGAAAAAGGGGGTGCCTCTCTTCAGTTCAGTACAGGACAAACTTGATCGCGTAAACGGTGTCTTGCGTGAAAATCTCGTAGGCGTTCGGCTCGTGAAAGCCTATCGGAGAAGCGATCATGAACAGGGGCGTTTTCAAGGTGTGAATGACAATTTAATGAACCAAACGGTTACATCTCTTCGTCTAATCGAGCTTGCTACACCAGTATTATTAATTCTAATGAATGCGGCCATTGTAGCTGTGATCTGGTTTGGTGGCTTGAAGGTTGTTGGAGGAGGCGCGCAGGTCGGGGAAGTAGCAGCTATTATTACTTACGGCACGCGCATAACTGTTGCACTGACAATGTTTTCGTTTATTCTCATGCTTTTATCGCGAGCAAAAGCTTCCGCAGAGCGAATGCAGGAGGTGCTCGTGACACCTACAACCAAAAGAGACGCGGGCGGTGTATCCGTTCATAAGATCGAAAAGCTCCAGTTTGAAAACGTCCATTTTCATTATCCTGATTCAGAAGATGATGTATTAAGAGACATCAGTTTTAACGCTCAAATTGGTCAGCTGATTGGCGTGATCGGAGCGACAGGTGCAGGAAAGTCGTCACTCGTTCAGCTTATCCCGGGGCTATACAATCCTGCATCGGGTGTCATTAAAGTAAATGATGTTGATTTACATGACCTTGATCTTGAAGAGTTAAGAAGTCGAATCGGCATGGTGTCACAGGAGGTGGTTCTGTTTAGCGGTACGATTGGCGAAAACATTCGGTGGGGGAAAGAAGAGGCCGATCAAACAGAAGTCGAGGCTGCTGCTAAAGCAGCGCAAATTCATGATTTTATTATGTCGCTTCCGAAGCAATATGACACGATCCTTGGTCAAAAAGGAGTTAACCTGTCAGGTGGGCAAAAGCAGCGACTGTCAATCGCCCGCGCGCTTATTCGCACCCCGGACATTTTGATTCTAGATGACAGTACAAGTGCGCTTGATCAGAGCACAGAAGCGAGACTTCAAGAAGCATTAAAGGGGCAGGAGTTTCCTGGGATGATTTTCCTTATTGCTCAAAAAATCAGTTCGATTAAAGAGGCGGATCACATTCTCCTACTTGATGAAGGAGAAATCATTGGCGAAGGAACGCATGATGACCTGCTTATGAATCATCCGGTCTACCGTGATATTTATATTTCTCAGTATGGAGAGGAGGCATTCAATGAGCTCAAACAACAATCTTTCTAAACAGCCTGGTAAGAAGCGACCAGATGATTTGAAAGGTACTGTTGCAAGAATCTGGCGTTATCTGTCAAAGCGAAAGGGACTTTTAACCGTTGTCTTTCTCATGGTTGTGATAAGTTCAGGATTTAGTCTGCTTGGTCCATATCTGACGAGCCTAGCGATCGATAACTACCTTGTTGTTGGTGACTTGAATGGTCTTCCGCTCATTTTAGGTGTACTCGTACTGGTGTATATTTTGCAGTCTGCAGCTACTTTTTTTCAAAATTACTGGATGATTGGAATTGCTCAGGAGACCGTTTATCGAATGCGGAAAGATTTGTTTCACCACCTCCATCGTCTCCCGATTCCTTTCTTTGATAAGAAGACACATGGAGAGCTTATGAGCAGGTTAACCAATGATATTGAGAATGTGAGTAAAACGTTGAACACTTCGGTTATTCAAATTTTCTCAAGCGTTTTAACCCTTATTGGAGCCGTCTCACTTATGCTCTGGCTTAGTCCGTTGCTCTCAGCCATCACCTTTACCATCATTCCACTTATGCTGATTGGGATGAAATGGATTACAAAACATACTGGCTATTATTTTAAGGAACAACAGCGGAATCTTGGTGATCTAAATGGTGTGATTGAAGAAACGCTTTCTGGACAGCAAATCGTGAAATCCTTTTCTCAGGAAAAGCGAGTTTTAAAGCAGCTTGATGAAAAGAACGAAGCACTCAGAACGTCTGGGTTCTGGGCGATGACGTATTCGGGGTTTATCCCAAAACTGATGAATGTCCTGAATAACTTGAGTTTTGTATTAGTTGCGGCAGCTGGAGGATGGCTTTCTTTGAAAGGCATGGTCTCGATCGGGGTGATCGTAGCCTTTATTCAATATTCTCGTCTGTTTACTCGACCGCTTAACGATCTTGCAAATCAGTTTAATACAATATTGTCAGCCGTTGCAGGGGCTGAACGAGTTTTCAAAGTACTCGATGAAGAAGTCGAGCAAGTGGACGATCAGGATGCGATTACGCTTGATCAGATAAAGGGTAAAGTAGCATTCAATAACGTTTCTTTTTCATACGAAGAAGGCGAGTCGACATTATCAGGCGTGTCTTTTCTAGCGAATCCCGGGGAATCGGTTGCGATTGTAGGACCTACCGGGGCTGGTAAAACAACGATTGTTAACTTGCTGATGCGGTTTTATGAAGTGAACAGTGGCACAATTGAAGTTGACGGTCACGATCTTAGAAAAATAAAGCGAGACAGTCTGCGAGCCAAAATGGGGTTTGTGCTTCAGGACACCTTCTTATTTGAAGGGACCGTACGGGAAAACATTCGCTACGGAAGGCTTGATGCAAGTGATAAGGAAGTGGAGGAAGCAGCACGTGTTGCTAACGCCCATTCGTTTATTTCAAGATTGTCAGATGGTTACGATACTATTTTGAAACAGGATGGCGGCGGAATCAGCCATGGTCAGCGTCAGCTTCTCTCAATCGCAAGGGCGGTACTAGCTGATCCTGCGATTCTTATCCTTGATGAAGCAACAAGCAGTATTGATACAAGAACTGAAATTCACATCCAGAAAGCTCTTTGGGCGCTTATGGAAGGACGAACAAGCTTTGTCATCGCCCATCGCCTCAATACGATTCAGCGTGCTGATCAAATCCTTGTGTTAGAAAAGGGTGAGATCGTTGATAGAGGGACTTATGATGAATTGTATAACGAGAGAGGGGGTCAGGTCGGTACCTGACCCCCTCTCTTTTTTCTTGCAATAAATTAACTGAACAAAAAGAAAAATCCAATAATCATATTGTCAGCTAGTTTCGAGTATGAGTAAACTAAGAATAGAAGCAGGAAAAAGTTGTTAATTAGTGGAGGTGGGAAACTTGGAAACAAAAGAGAGAGAGGAAGCGTTTCGATCAGAGTTAAAACGACTCAGGCTTCAGGATTACATAACAGGGAATACGTATGAAGTCGTTGCAACAGCTTATCAAAAGATGGTACAACCTGCAGAGGACCTGGACCATGCTGAACCAATGCCAGAGGTATCTTCCAAACACCAAAAAGCAATTGAACCACCTGCAAAACCAAAGAAAGAGAAAAAGGTGAAATCAGCTCAGGAACTGCGCGATCGTAATCTAACCTGGATTTTGATTATAGGCGTAGTCTTTCTATTGCTTGGGGCATTGGTTCTGGCCACCAGCACCTGGGAAGTGATGACATCAGCCATGAAAACCGCGCTGATCGCCGGTATATCTGCTGTGTTCTTCGGCATAAGCTGGCTCAGTGGACACAAGTTGAAAATTGAGAAAACCGCGTTTGCTTTTCTGATCCTCGGCAGCCTTTTTCTGCCGATTGTTGTGCTTTCAGCAGGGTACTTCCAACTGTTCGGGGAATGGCTTTCTGTTACAGGAGATGGAAATGAAGTGCTCGGACTCTTCGGGGTGCTCCTCTGCTTGCCGCTTTACGTCTTACAGGCGATGCGTCAGCGTTCAAGATTGTTTGTCTGGTTTTCGTTTGTAACACTCAGTATTGGAGCTCACTTTTTCATTGGGATGTTCAATCCTTCTATAGATATCTTTTATTTTGGAATCGTGCTGTTTAATGGGTTGTTGTTGCTTACTTATACGAAAACAAAGCACATAGAAAGTGTCGCGCTTTTCACGAAAGAGCTTCCGATTTATGCGCAGGGAAATCTTGTTCTATCAACCTTGCTTCTCCTATTCTTTTACGAAAGTGAAGTTTTCTATAGTTTTAACGTGATTCTTACTGCCGTGCTCTATCTTGCAATGGTGTATATAGGAAAGCAAAAAGAATACCATTTCGTTTTCACTTTCCTTTTGATCTATGGCATCTATCAGCTAATCGAGCATTCCCTCCTTGGCACAGTTGACGTTATGGTATACGCACTTGTTGGCTTTCTGTTTATTGGGATACAGATGCTTGAACCCTTCCAAACCGGGTATCTGAAAAAGTCATTTCAGTTTACGAGTGCGATCGTCTCATTTTGCGCGTTCTTTTTTATTAGCTATAAAGGCTTAATCTTAAGATGGGATGATCCTTCATGGCTGCTCGTGCTGAGCTATTTCTTAATCAGCTTGAATTATATATACCTTGCTAATCTATCTCGCTTCCGTGTGTTCGGATTGCTTGCACCGGTTTTCCTTGCAGCAGCCGGGCTGTATCCAATCGCTCTGCTTTATCAAAATCCTTCAAGTCAAACTGTAATGACACACATGTTTGTAACAGCGCTTCTCCTCTATGGAGGAGGGTATTACTGGAATAGTTGGCGTTATACGAAACATATTCAAACAGGTTCACTGTTTGTTTCATTTGGGCCAATGAGCCTTGCTGTTCTGATCGGGCTTGTCACAGAAAGCTGGCTGCTAACCAGTTTATTTTTCCTAATAGTTGGCATGATTCACTATACGATCTCTAGAAAAGCAAAATGGTCATGGCTTCGCGTCTCAGCACGAGGGTTAAACCCTGTTAGTTGGTCGCTTGCTTTGCTTGTCCTTTTTCCTCTATTGGCACAAGCAAGGGTCTATGAAAATGTGTTTGGCTTCCCCTTCCATGCAGGGATCACAGGAGTTATTATCATTCTTATCCATTACGCATGGCATCAAAAAGGTGAGGGAGAGGAGAAGCTTGCTGAGACGACGTTTTGGACGGGTGTTAGCGTCTATGGACTTGCCCTCTTGTTCCTGATCACCACGCCAATCAATGAGTTGTTTATTAGAACAACAATGCTGCTTGGAGCGACCGGTGTTCTGTTTTTAATAGTGAAGAGAACAAATGAATTAATGCTCTGGTACCTTATCAGCGCCTTCACTCTTGGTGCTTATCTTTCTGCCGCTGAGGCGTTTCCGTTACAGGGGACTTTACAGTGGGTGATAGGCAGTATTGTGCTGATTGGGATTGCAGAAATAGCAGGTAAACATGAGTTTGTAAAGAAAGCATTCTTCTATTCTGCGCATCTATATTTACCGATGGCTATTTTCTATACGGCTATTGACCAAGAAAATGATCCCATTCTATACGGAATTGCATTGCTAATCTATCTGTACACGATTCTGACAAGAAAAAGGGAATGGGAAATCCGTACGTTTCTCTATGCAGGGTTTACTATGCTTCCATTTCTTTATTACTCGATTGTTACCACATTTGAACTGAATGAAGAGGCTATGACGTATATTGGATTTGCTTCAGGTCTTGTCATATTCGGACTCTGGCTCATCCTGGACGAAAAGTGGAAGGAGCGGATTAAGTGGTATGCAGTGCCGTTTGCGGTGATTGGTCTTGTGCCATTTGCGGTGCAATACATCGCTATTCCTTTACTTCCGTTCGCACTCGCTGTTAGTTATGCCATCATCACGCTATATGTGATGCACAGGTCAGGATGGCAGTTGTTTACGGTCTTGCCGCTCCTGTTTATCATATTGTTCATCATGTTGCTTCCACTCGACAACATTGAAACGATTTCTCTTGTCTACGTGGTATCGGCTTCGTTCATTCTTACGGCAGGGTTGTTTATTCATCAAAAGCTTTTCTCGTTTCAGGCGAAAAGGATGCTTGGAAATCATCTCGACTGGTATTCAGTAGCGGCTTTCTTGCTTGTATTAAACGTGTATGGAAATGCCCTTACCCAAACTCTTTGGGTGGAGGAGCTACCAGCAATCTTTATCGTTGCTTTTCTTGCCCTTCAAATTAGAAGAGTTCCAGTTGGGTTACCATCTCGCGTTGTAAAAAGTGTGACAACAGTAAGCTTGTTGATTCCATACTATACGCTTCTCCGTCATATTGACCTGAACGAATACATTGTAACCGAAGTGTATATCCTGCCATGGATAGGGCTTGCTATTTATCTTTCCAAACGAACATGGGTAAATGAAGAGCGAATCATGAGATTGGTTGAGTGGTTGGTCCTTTCAATTGTAGCTGCCATTTTAGTAGCAGACGCCTTGATGAGCAACACCATCATCGATGCGCTTATTGCAGGAAGCCTATCGCTTATTTCTCTCCTAGCAGGCTTCTTTTACCGGATTAAATCTTACTTCATTATAGGGAGTAGTGTGCTATTACTAAACCTGTTTCTACAGACCCGGCCATACTGGGGAAACATGCCGTGGTGGGCGTATCTATTGATCGCAGGTTCAACGCTTATTGCTGTTGCAAGCTTTTATGAATGGCAAAAGCAAAACAAAGATAAAGAAGGAAACACGCTACTGCAATTGAAAAAGCAGCAGTGGCTTGCTCGCTGGAACAGTTGGCGATGAAAAGAAAGCTGTCTCCCGAAAAAGTACTTATCCGGGGACAGCGCTTTTTTATTTGAAAAGTGGTTGATGACGAGGGGTGAATTAGCGATATAATAGGTTTAAAATCATTTTAGGGGGTCAGTCACGTTACCGGTGACGATAAAATATAAGGGAGGAAGAAGAATGGCACGCTTGGTATATGGTGTTGGTAGTTTGCTTGTAATTCTGTCATTTTCCTTTTTTGTTTTCTATTCTGTAAGGGCTTTCAACATCACGCCTGAGCGATCTTCTGCTTCCTATGTTGAGCCAGACTATCATTTTGTTCTTGTAACAGAGGAGATGGACAATGATTACTGGCGTCTTGTTGAAGAGGGGGCGCGAAAGGCAGCGGAAGAATACAATGTTGCGCTGGAATACACAGGCCCGAAGCAAGCCAATCTTGCTGAGCATATCAAAACGATCGAAATGGCAGCCGCTGCAAGAGTTGATGGCATCATGGCACAGGGACTGAATCAGGATGTATCTCCAGCGCTTATTAACCGCGTTGTTGAAAAAGGCATTCCTTTTCTCACAGTTGATACGGATGCACCTAACAGCAAACGTTTTGCGTACATTGGCACAGATAATTACTATGCCGGCTTTCTTGCAGGGCAGGCCCTATTGAAAGATACAGAGGGAGACGTGAATGTTGGCATCATTACAGGAAGATTCGACTCTGCCAATCAGAAGCTGCGCGTGGAAGGGTTTAAAGATGCCATCCAAGACGATGAAAGAGTAAAAGTCGTCGCGATTGACGCCTCCCAGATTACTAGAATTCAGGCTGCAGAGAAAACCTATGAAATGATCAAAGAGCATCCGGAGGTAAATGCTTTCTATGGAACCAGTGCACTGGACGCCATTGGAATTGTACAGGTACTTGAAAGCATTGGTATGACTGATCGGGTCTACGTTATCGGGTTCGATGTTCTTCCTGAAACCATTAAACTAATAGAAGAGGGAAAGCTTGAAGCGACAGTTGTTCAAAAACCATATGAGATGGGATTTGAAGCGGTGAAGCTGATGGTTGAATTAAAAGAAGGGAAAGAAGTTTCCACTTATCATCACACACTCACAGAGGTAATTCATTTAGAAGACATCAATCGAATCAACGACACTACCCCAGGAGGGATCAGGCTGCCATGAAAATCCAGGCAAGGTTTATTCTCTTTTTCACACTGCTTGTTGTCCTCATGAACGGTGTCGCCTTTTACCTCTTTCATAATAGTCAGCGAACGATAGATGACTATCACACTAGCTTTCAGCGATTTATAGTCTTAAACGAGCTTTCACAACAAACGAATAAGGTGTATGAGGCGATGAATGCGTATCTGACAGAAAGAACGCAGAATGAATTGAAAGCGTATGCTGAAGAACGTAAAACATTATCCAGGAAGAAAGACGAGCTTCTTGAAAATGTGAAGAATGAATCGAATTACCTTACAGTAACCAACTATGAGAATATGATTGAGAGTTTTTTGCTTGAGTGTGACATTACTGTTCAAGCTTTTCAAAGACAGGACATCAATCAGTACTCAGGTCATTTGAATGAATCAGCCCAGATTTCAAAGTATATTCAGGAGACCACACTGACCCTTATTAACTCGGAGCTCACAGAATACCGATCGTTTTATAACCAGATGGATCAGAAAAGTAATTATTTACAATGGATGGGCATCTCTCTATTCGTATCGATGATTTTGTTTAGTCTTGTCATGGCATTCTGGTTTTCTCGCGGCATTACTGCTCCTATCCATGAGCTTGCTGCTGCAGCTCGTAAACTCTCAAAAGGAGATTTCACTGCTGAAAAGGTCGTTGTTAAATCCAAGAATGAACTTCAATTGCTCGCAGATACATTCTATCGGATGCAGGAAAACATAAGAGGTTTAATTAAAGAAATCAAGCAAAAGTCTGAACTCGATCAGCTTTTAAAAGAAATGGAGCTTAAGAGTCTTCAAAGTCAGATCAACCCACATTTTCTATTCAACACGTTAAACACGATCTCACGGAGAGCCTATATTGAAGGAGCCGATCGAACGAGTGAGCTTATTGAATCTGTTTCAGCATTACTTCGTTACAATCTTGGAAATCTTAATAAAGATGTGACGCTAAGAGATGAAATCAATATTGTAAAAGAGTACTTTTTTATCCAACAGTCCCGGTTTGGTGATCGTGTGTCCTTTGATGTCATTACAGATGATGAGGTGCTTGATTGTAAAATCCCCGTGCTCACGTTACAGCCGATTGTGGAAAATGCGTTTATTCACGGAGTTGAAGCATACGAAGAAGGCGGGAAAATTGCCTTACACGTCTATGCGATTCAGGGAGAAGTGGTCGTTGAAGTGATTGACAATGGTGTAGGAATGGCTAAGGAACGTTTAGTAGAAATTCTCTCAGATGAAGAAAGAGTAGAACAGGAGAACAGACGGGGACACTCCACTGGTCTTGGTATGAAAAACGTGAAGAAACGAATTGAACTTTTTACCAGTCAGGCTGGAAAAATGACGGTTGAATCTTCTCCAGAATCAGGGACGATTGTCCGTTTGAATCTGCCTTATTCCGTCGTCAGAGGAGGCGAGCGATATGCTTAAAGTGATGGTAGTCGATGATGAGCAAGTAGAAAGGGAAGCGCTCGGGACGATGATCACACGTGAATATGGAGATCATGTCACCATTAAAGAAGCGAAAAATGGACGAGAAGCGATAGAACGTGCGGGAATTTTTCAACCGGATATTATGTTCATGGATATTAAAATGCCGGGGATCGATGGGGTTGAAGCAGTTAAAACCATTAAAAAGCAACTGCCTGGTGTTCGCTTTATTATGCTGTCTGCCTTCGATACATTCGACTATGCGCGAGAGGTTATGCAGCAGGGGGTGAAGGAATATTTACTAAAGCCAGGACGCAAAAAGGAAATTCTTGCTGCGTTTGAGCGAATTTCAGCCGAGCTTATGGTTGAACGAAAGCAGCAGGCTGAAAAAGTACATATGGAGCATCAACTTGCGAAAGCCATTCATTTCCTTGAGAGCGAGTGGGTGAACTCTATATTGATGAATCAAGTGACGGAATTTAGTCCAGATGAGTGGAGTGAACTGCTCGGTGTTCCTCTAACAGCAGGGTTTGCCCTTGTGTTTAAATTTCCCGGTGAAGACGACAAGGTGTGGAGTGACATGTGTCATCGGATAAAGAAAAAGATGAAAGAGAGGGGCCCTGGTGAAGTAATGTTTGGTGTGCGAGAGAAGCGCTACTTTCCATGTTTTCTTTTTAGCGAAACCCTTAAAGAGAAGGATAAGCGGATCAAAGGAATACTACAGCCGTATCTTAGGAATCTGCTTCATCAGTTTTCAAAAGAGTTCGATGCTGCCGTATGTGCTGGAATAGGACGACCTTATACAGTAGCATCTCAGTATGTCGACTCTTATCGAGAAGCACTTCATGCTGTTAATACGGTGGCTCACGATGACGAAGTCACCTATGTGTTCTATCAGGAAGGAAACAACCTCATACATCAAGAACAGGATGTGATCCACGAGCAGGAAACGAAACTTATTACTGCGATTAATAATGGAGACTTTGCGAAAGCCACACAGGAATTGGAGTTTTATTTTGAGGCGTTATCAGGATTTGAGTGTGCAGGATTTGTCCAAAAGTTAAATGAACTTTTCCTTGTTGCAGAGCGCATGATGAAGAATAATGGCATCTCCCTCGCTTCTTATACATATCTTCATGCAGAAAACATAAAAGATGGTAGAAAGTTTGCAAGAGAAAAGCTGCATAAGTTAAATGAAAGTGTGCAGTCGTGGCGTTCAATGCATGGCGGAGATCGTTTAGAACAGGTGAAGCAATACATTCACCTCCATTACCATGAACAGTTAACCCTCGAGGATGCTGCTGAGCACGTTCGTCTCAGTCCTTATTATGTAAGCAAATTATTTAAAGACAGGAGCGGCATGACATTTATTGACTACGTCACTGAAGTAAGGGTTGAAGCGGCAAAGCGTACGATGATTGATCCTTTAAAAAGCCTTAAAGAAATTTGTTATGAGGTTGGGTACAAAGATCCTAACTATTTTAGTAGAGTGTTTAAACGAAAAACAGGTGTGTCTCCATCGCAGTACCGTGATAGGTTAAACGTTATTAAGTCATAAAAGCTCTGTTAGCTCGTCCAGCTAACAGAGCATAAAAGGCCACAGGTTTCATATGGCCGGACCATCTTTAATAATGCCTTTTTTTACATAGTTTGAAATCGAGTTCACCTCTTTCAATACTCGTGCTTTCTCAATAGGATCTGTCCACCAATTCGAACGCTGTCCTACTTTGCGATCATCTGCACAGAGTGTGTAATCAATCCAGTCAGGCATGTACGTTTTTAACGTTAATAAACAGCGTTTCATATGGAAAGGCGAGCTTACAATCAGCAGCCTTTTTAACGTATGCAGACCGAATGCCCGTTGAAGGACCATAAGCGAAGCTAACACATTTTCAGTTGTGTTGGCCGCTTCAAGTTCAAGAAGAATGTGTTCCTCGCGCACACCTAAATCAATCAGATGATTTCTCATCCAGATAGCTTCAGGTGTCTCATTTTCCCCCCATCGTGCTGCCGATCCTGTTACAAGGATAGCGGGAGCGCGCTTATTGTGATACAATCTGGCTGCCTTTTCGACTCGATGAATGGTTTTCGCACCAAATATGAGAATACAGTCCCCAGACTTTCCGTCATCGCTCGTGTCATCAAACATAAAAGTCGTCAGCTCTTCTATTGATAGACGATCAGTGTTCATTTCTGATAACCTCATTGCTCTCTCTCCTCGTCCTATACGATCAATTCTTCTCTTACTATCACATTCGACTCTATCCAGTAAAAGACCTTTTATCCCAGCCTTAAGGGTCAGTAAAACCCCCACCTCAAAATGTAAATCAATCGAGACGTTTAGGTGGGGGTCAACTGCCCCTAAAGGTCCGATTGGTTCAACTAACCATCAGAGGGGGATGAAGCAAAACCCCCTCTGAAGGAAGTTTCACATGATCCTCCTGAACGTAAGAAGCTTCAGGATATGTACTAGCTTATGTATACGACCACAAGAAAGTGAAGATGATGACAAAAATATGAAGGCGCTTACAAAGTTAGTGCGTAATCCCCTTTGATAAACTAATAGTAATAAATGACCTGGGGGGATTTAACGTATGAGAGGTAGATTTAGTAAGTTCACGGGATGGTTTCTTGTTCTCATTTTGGCACTTGTGCCGCTTGCTGCCTGTTCTAGTTCCGGAGAAACGAATAGTAGCGGAAGCGAGGGAGGCTCCGGAGGTGAGGAAACACTGGATATTTTCAGCTGGTGGACAGGAGCTGGTGAAGAAGACGGTCTGAATGCGTTAATCGACTTATTTAAGGAAAAATATCCAGATATTGAAGTAGAAAATGCAGCTGTTGCTGGAGGAGCAGGTACAAATGCAAAGGCAGTCCTTGCTAGCCGTATGCAGGGTGACGATCCTCCCGCAACGTTCCAGGTTCACGGTGGTTCCGAGCTAAATGATGGTTGGGTAGCTGCGGGAAAAATGGAAACGCTTAACGACCTTTATGAAGCTGAAGGATGGGAAGATAAGTTTCCTGAGGATTTAATTGAGCTAGTTAGTAAAGATGGCGATATTTACTCTGTGCCAGTTAATATTCACCGCGGAAATGTGCTCTGGTACAACACGAAAGTATTTGAAGAGAATGGCGTAGAGCCGCCTGCCACGTTCGAAGAGTTTTTCACCGCTGCCGATAAGCTTCAAGAAGCTGGCGTAACACCGCTTGCACTTGGAGACAAAGAACCATGGACTGCGACTCATCTATTTGAAACGGCGCTTCTAGGTACACTTGGAGCAGATGATTATAAAAAGCTGTTTACTGGTGAGCTGTCCTTTAGCGATCCTAAAGTAAAAGAAGCCGTTGAAAATTTCAAGAAAATGCTAGGCTATATAAATGAAGATCATAGCTCGAGAAACTGGCAGGATGCTTCTCAGCTTGTCGCAGATGGTGAAGCTGCTATGAATGTGATGGGAGATTGGGCAAAAGGTTATTTTGTAAACGATCTTAACCTAAAAGTGAAAGAAGACTTTGGGTGGGTAGCAACGCCAGGTACAGACGGTATGTTTATGGTTATCACAGATACATTTGGCCTGCCAAAAGGCGTTTCAAATCCTGAAGACGTTAAGAAATTCTTATCTGTACTCGGTTCTGTTGAAGGACAGGATGCGTTTAATCCTTTAAAAGGGTCCATTCCTGCTCGTGTCGATGCGGATCTATCGAACTATGATGAGTATGGAAAAGAAACAATTGAAGACTTTAAGAGTGCAAGTCTAGCACCAAGCCTTGCGCACGGATCTGCAGCACCTGAAGGCTTTGTTACAAAAGTGAATCAGGCGATTAATATCTTTGTTACCCAACAGGAGGTTGATCAGTTCATTAGCTCGTTGGAAGATGCGTCTGGTGATCTAAAGTAAAAAAAGCTGGGAGAAGGATCGTTCTTCTCCCTTTTTCTATAGCGGGAGGAAATAAACTATGAAAAGTGAAACGACGGTGGAACAGTCAGTACGTACAGCAACAACTCGCAAAAGGCGTTCTTTAACGAAAGACCACTGGCTTGCGATTGGCTTCCTTGTTCCTTCGATTCTATTAGTCGGTGTTTTCGTATACGGGTTTATAGGCTGGACCGGTTATGTATCGTTGAGCAATTGGAACTCGCTTGTGCCGGATTTTTCATTCGTTGGACTTAAAAATTATATTTACCTGTTTGGTGACTTTCGCTTTCAGGCTGATTTGAGGAATACGTTATTTTTTACGATTCTCTTTATTCTAGCGGTCATTGTTGTTGGTCAATTTCTTGCGATTCTTCTTGATCAAAAAATTCAGCAGGAGTCCCTGTTCAGAAACATTTTCTTCTTTCCAATGGCGCTTTCCTTCGTCGTAACAGGGGTTGTGTGGCAGTGGTTGCTAAACCCTTCAACCGGAGTGAATCTGTTTCTTGAAAAGATAGGACTTGATTCCAAATGGTATACCGATACGACCATTTTCCCCGCAATTGGCTGGGGGAAGATTGAGTTTGGAATCCCTATTGCAATGATTGCGGTTGTGATTGCAGCTGTCTGGCAAATGACCGGCTTCTCTGTTGCGATGTATCTTGCCGGTTTACGTGGCGTTCCGGAAGAAGTACGTGAAGCGGCACGAATGGATGGCGCAAATGAATTTCAAGTGTACTGGAAAATCATTATGCCAATTCTTCGACCGATTACGGTAAGCGTTATTATCATTATGGCACACATCTCATTGAAGATTTTCGATTTGATTTATGCCATGACCGGTCCTGGAGCGAATTTTGTTACAGATGTTCCCGGTGTATATATGTATGAGACAACGTTCCGCGGAAACTACTATGCGAACGGTGCCGCGATTGCAATTGTGATGCTTCTTGCCGTAGCAATCTTTATTGTTCCTTATCTTTGGTCGAGTCGAAAGGGGGAAGCATAATGGCGCTAAGATCGTTCACACGCCCGCTTCTTTATGTGCTACTAATCGCTTTATCATGTTTTTATTTGATGCCCGTTTACGTCATGATTATTACGAGTCTCAAACCACTTGATGAAGTAACGTTAAGTCAGATGTGGCAGCTACCAACTACATTTGATTTTAGCAGCTATGCAGAAGCTTTTACGAAGCTTGCTCCGAATCTATTAAATAGTTTTTATCTCGTTATTCCAGCAACTTTCCTATCTGCCCTTATTGGCTCTTTAAACGGATATGTTCTTTCAAAGTGGAAATTTAAAGGTGCAAACGCATTGTTTACGATTATTTTATTTGGAATGTTTATTCCTTATCAGAGCATTTTAATTCCGCTTATTCAATTCCTTAGAGAAATTGGGCTCTATAACTCGATTGCTGGACTGGTGTTTGTTCATGTGGTGTACGGCATTCCAATTACAACACTTATGTTTCGGAATTTTTATGCGAGTATACCGGATTCTATGATTGAATCTGCGAAAATTGATGGTGCTGGATTTATCGGAATCTATCGTTTCATTATGGTACCCCTGTCGATTACGGGATTTGTTGTTGTCGCAATCTGGCAGTTTACGAATATCTGGAATGAATTCCTGTTCGCCGTAACCATTACAACATCTGATCAGCAGCCTGTTATGGTAGCCCTTCAGAACTTATCCGGCAGTCAGATTGTTCAGTGGAATGTTCAGATGGCAGGTGCGCTTCTTGCCGCACTTCCAACCTTACTTGTATACATTTTCCTCGGGAAATTCTTTGTGAAAGGACTGCTTGCCGGTTCTGTAAAAGGATAATTAGAGAGATTGAAAAGAGCAGCAGATGCTGTTCTTTTTTGTTTGAAATATAATCAAAATAGAGGAATTTTGACTCTCAATCTTGAAATTTGTTAGAATAGTGCGAAAAATGGGTAAGGTTTACGAAAATATGATACATAAGTGGAGGGGGAGTGCGAGTGTTTAATTCGTATAAGATCGATGGGTATTTTGATGAAATGCTTGAAAACGGCAAGGAACCGAGAGGGCATTGCAAGCCATTCCATGAAAAGATAAACGAAGTTTCACCTGAAGAACTTCAATCGAGATATGAGCTTGCGCAGAGTGATTTTCTCCGTCAGGGCATTACGTTTACCGTTTATAGTGATAACGAAGGAACTGAACGAACGATGCCGTTTGATTTTGTTCCGAAAATTATTCCTCCAGAAGAATGGCAGGAGCTTGAACGCGGATTAATGCAGCGATTTGATGCGCTTAATGCCTTTCTTGATGATGTTTATCATGAACAAAACATTTTAAAAGACGGCATCATTCCGCGTGATATTGTGGTAAATTGCCAGCATTTCTTCCACCAGGTCGCAGGCATTGACCTTCCTAGAAGGCAGCACATTTTTATGGCGGGCATCGATTTGATTCGAGATGACAGTGGAGAATATCGTGTATTAGAAGATAATCTCCGCAATCCTTCTGGCCTCTCTTATGTCTTCCAGAACCGATATGTCATGCGAAAAGTTTATCCGGAATTTTTTAACCAGTATTCTGTTCAATCGCTTGAACAGCAGTTCTCATATCTTCACTCAGCGATGGCTTCACTCGCACCAGAGAGCAGTCAAAATCCTACGATTGTATTGCTAACGCCAGGCGTGCATAACTCTGCTTATTATGATCATTCTTTCATTGCTCAAAGAACGGGGATTGAGCTTGTTGAAGGTAGAGATCTTGTCGTCCGTGAGCGTGAAGTATATATGAAAACGGCTCGTGGCTTGAAAAAAGTAGACGTCATTTATCGTAGAATCGACGATGAATTCCTGGATCCATTAGAATTTCGTGAGGACTCTCTTATAGGAGTTCCAGGACTAATTGATGTTTATCGAGCAGGAAACGTCTCGATTCTAAACGGGATTGGAAATGGTGTGGCAGATGATAAAGCGATTTATCATTTTGTTCCTGATATGATCCGCTATTATTTAAATGAAGAACCACTCGTAAAGAATGTCGACACCTATCTCCTTAGATATGAAGATCAGTTGAACTATGTGCTTGATCATCTTTCTGAACTGGTCGTTAAACATACAAATGCTTCAGGTGGCTATAACATGTTAATTGGTCCGCATGCCACTCCGGAAGAGATCGAAGCTTACAGGAAGCAGATTCTTGAAAATCCATCTGAATTTATCGCCCAGCCAACGATTAAGCTATCGCGACTTCCAGCCTTTAAGGAGGATCGCTTTGCAGCATGCCATGTCGATCTTCGCGTCTTTATTTTTGGAGGAGAAAAGACCCATGTATTCCCGGGTGGACTCACACGTGTGGCGTTGAAAGAAGGTTCCCTCGTAGTGAATTCTTCACAGGGCGGCGGTGCGAAGGATACGTGGGTACTTGAAGAAAATCCGATTAATGTGTAAATAAGGGAAGGAGTGGCATTCATGCTCAGCCGAGTGGCAGATTCACTGTATTGGTTAACACGAAATGTAGAACGTGCAGAAAACAATGCGAGGTTAATTGCGGTTAAGTTGACGAGTCGTCTTGAGAATGCGAATCCGATTGAGGAAATGAATCAAAACTGGTATGAGCTTATTGAGATAAGTGGGTTTCAGGAAGTATTTGATCAGAAGTATGAGCGTTCAAGCGACCATAATGTGATAGAATTTCTACTTTTTTCAATGGAAAATCCGAACTCGATTTTAAATGCGATAACGATCGGAAGAGAAAACGCTCGTGCTGTCCGTGAAATCATCCCCAACGAACTATGGGAAAGCATTAATTCGTTTTATTTAAAATTAAAGCGACATAGCCATACTCCCTGGACAATGGATGATGTCAGTGACATCTGTGAACTTGTGAAGAAGGAATCACTGCTTTTTCAGGGAATCGTGGAAGCAACAATGCCACGAGGAGATGCTTATCTTTTCATGGAAATGGGTAAACATCTGGAAAGAGCTGAGAAAGCAGCCCGCATATTGGACGTCTACTATCATAAAGATTTAGAAAGCTATCAGAATAAGGAAATTGTTGAGTATCATCACTGGTGGTCTGTTCTTCAATCGGTTAGTGGCCATGAAGCGTATATTAAAACGTACAGACCGCTGATCAAGAGTCGTAATGTAGCAGAATTTTTCATTTTGAACGCAGAATTTCCTCGCTCGATGATGTACTGCATTCAGAAGGTCCGTAATGCCTTCGTAGCGCTTGAAGATGGTCATGTTGAACATTACTCAGAATCGCTTGCACAGGAACTGGAGCACCTGGCGAATGATTTGTATGACTTTTCAATTGAAGAAATTCTGGGCCAGGGCGCCCATACATTTCTTCAAAGCTTTCAGCACAGGTGCATGACAATTGGCATGCATATTACAAAAACCTATTATCTGGGGGAAGTTGTGATACCATGAAATACGAAGTTACCCAAACGAACACCTACCAATATGATTTGCCAGTAAGGCAGAGTATTAATCAGTTCAGGTTGAGGCCACTTCATGATCAGCAGCAGACGCTTCACGCCTACAACGTTCTGATTAACCCTGTTAGTGAAACTTATGGCCATACGGATTATTGGGGTAATTATGTTGAAACGTTCTATCTGTGGGGGGAGCATCAGGACCTTGAGATTGAAACGGTATCTACAGTGGAAATACAACCTCTCAACATTGATGTCACCTTACCACTTACTGATGAACAGCGAAATGAACTCCATTCTGAGTCGTTCAAGCAAGCTCATAATGAGTTTATGGTCGAAACGGAATATACAACGATCTCAAACCGTGTGATGGAAGAGGAAACAGCAAGCCTCTTGGAAAACGCCAGAGATGAGCTTGATTTTGCTGTGAAGTTAAACGAACATATTTATAACACAATGGAATATGTTTCTGGAGCAACAAACGTTGAAACAACAGCAGAGAAAATTTTAACGCACAGGACAGGCGTTTGTCAGGATTACACCCATCTTATGCTTGCGCTTTGCAGGTATCGGGGTATCCCTGCCCGCTATGTAAGCGGTTATATCTACATTGGTGAAAATTCAGCTTACCGCGGAGATGCCGCTACGCATGCATGGCTTGAAGTGAAGTTTCCGGGATTACCATGGATCGGGCTCGACCCTACTAATAACGCAATTGCAGCCGAACAGCATATTCGTATTGCGGTAGGTCGGGATTATCGTGACATTTCTCCGTTAAAAGGTGTCTATATTGGCGGGGCACATACGCTTAACGTAAGCGTTGGCGTGAAAAATTTAGAAGAGCGGGTCAGCGGGTAAGAATGCTGCCCGTTTTTTTAGTTCCACGTTACTTGTGAACCCAGCCTTAAGGGTCAGTAAAACCCACACCTAAAGTATAAATCAATCGAGACGTTTAGGTGGGGGTCAACTGTCCCTAAAGGTCCGATTGGTTCAACTAATCATCAGAGGGGGATGAAGCAAAACCCCCTCTGATGGAAGTTTCACTTTATGCAAGCATGCGTTTCACGCGATCCCTAATTAACTTAAATAACAGAGAAAACGATCAAAATTCTTCATCATTATCTTGCAAAAATATGTCTAAAGTTTCTAGATGTAGGGTAAATGAAGAGGAGTGAGTTCAGAATATTAGAAAAGGGTGATGTCATTTGTCAGATTCCATTCATATAACGATTAATGGTCGAAGCACTGCCGTTGACGAGAGCAAGAGTGTTCTTCAGGCATTGAACGAAAACGAGCTTGATTTGCCAAGCATTTGTTATCATCCAAGTCTTGGGGCAATTGAAACGTGTGACACGTGTATGGTTGAGGTGAACGGAGAGATTGTAAGGGGTTGTTCGACGAAATTATCCAATGGAGATAGCATTAATATGACTGCTTCGCACGTGAAGGAAGCTCAAAACATTGCTATGGACCGAATTCTTTATAATCACGAGCTTTATTGTACCGTATGTGATTACAACAACGGAACGTGTGAAGTACATAATACAGTTAAACAAATGAAAATGAATCACCAGAGTATCCCGTTTGAATCAAAGCCAGATCCTGTTGACAATTCAAACCCCTTCTATCGTTACGATCCAGATCAATGTATTCTATGCGGTCGCTGTGTTGAGGCGTGTCAGGATGTACAGGTAACCGAAACGCTCACGATTGACTGGGAACGAGAACGTCCTCGTGTCATCTGGGATAACGATGTTGCAATCAACGAATCTTCTTGTGTTTCATGTGGACACTGTTCAACCGTATGTCCATGTAATGCGATGATGGAGAAGGGTATGGAAGGCGAAACAGGATTATTAACAGGGATTCAAAAAGACACGCTACGTCCAATGATTGAGTTAACGAAAAACGTTGAAACTGGCTATAATTCAATTCTTGCGATTTCAGATATGGAATCTGCCATGCGCGAAAATGACATTAAGAAAACAAAGACCGTTTGTACATATTGTGGTGTCGGCTGTAGCTTTGATGTTTGGACTAAAGGCCGCGATATTTTAAAGGTAGAGCCACAGGCTGAAGCGCCAGCGAACGGCATTTCAACATGTGTGAAAGGAAAGTTTGGGTGGGACTACGTCAACAGTGACGAGCGTCTAACTAAACCTCTCATTAGAGAAGGGGATTCTTTCCGTGAAGCAGAATGGGAAGAAGCACTTCAGCTCATTAGCAGCAAATTCGCTGAAGTCAAAGAGAACCATGGCTCGAATGCGTTGTCCTTCATTAGTTCTTCCAAGTGTACGAATGAAGAGTCATATTTAATGCAGAAACTTGGTCGAAGCATTATTGGAACGAATAACATTGATAACTGCTCACGTTATTGCCAGACGCCTGCAACGGTAGGTTTATTTAGAACAGTTGGCCATGGTGGTGATGCGGGCTCAATTAAAGACATTGAGATGTCAGAACTCGTCATTGTCATTGGGTCGAATACATCTGAATCACATCCGGTCCTTTCAACAAGAGTGAAAAGTTCTAATAAGCTTCATGGCCAAAAACTAATTGTATCTGACTTAAGGAAGCATGAGATGGCGGAAC
Source organism: Pseudalkalibacillus hwajinpoensis (assembly GCF_039851965.1). NCBI lineage: Bacteria > Bacillati > Bacillota > Bacilli > Caryophanales > Guptibacillaceae > Guptibacillus > Guptibacillus hwajinpoensis. The sequence goes on from NZ_CP156674.1 coordinate 2,799,466, forward strand.
GATCGGATCTATTTGTTCGCCCATCATCAGGGACTGACCTTGTCTGGTTATCTGCTGTAACAAAATACATCATCGACCAGGGCTGGGCTGACGAAGCATTTCTGAAGGATCGCGTTAATGGACTTGATGACTATATCGCAAGTCTTGATCAATACACGATGAGCTATGCTTCTGAGGTAACTGGAATCGCTGAAGAAAAGTTAATTCAGATTGCTGAAATGATCCATGAAGCGAAGACAACCGTTGCTCTCTGGGCTATGGGAGTGACGCAACATGGTGGAGGGGCTGACACAAGTACAGCTATTTCCAATCTGCTTCTTGTGACAGGAAATTATGGAAAACCGGGGACAGGTGCTTACCCACTTCGCGGACATAACAACGTTCAGGGTGCAAGTGACTTTGGAAGTATGCCAGATAAAATGCCTGGATATGAAAATGTCACTGACGAGAAGGTACGCGAAAAGTATGAAAAAGCATGGGGTACACCATTACCGCAGGAAATTGGTTTGAACAACCACGAAATGGTTGAGCATATCCATGAAGGAAAATTAAAAGCGATGTACTTAAAAGGAGAGGATATGGGGATTGTTGACTCAAACATCAACCATGTACATGCTGCATTCGAAAAGCTGGACTTTTTCGTTGTACAGGATCTTTTCCTAACGAAGACCGCAGAATTTGCTGATGTGGTTCTTCCAGCAAGTCCGAGTCTTGAAAAGGAAGGGACATTTACGAACACAGAGCGTCGTTTCCAGCGTTTATACCAGGCACTTGAACCACTAGGAGATTCTAAACCTGACTGGCAAATCATTATGGACATTGCGAATGAGATGGGCGCAGGATGGGACTATTCAGATCCGAGCGAGATTATGACTGAAGCTGTTCAGCTTGCTAATATGTTCGCAGGTGTTTCGTATGAGCGTCTTGAAGGATATAACAGTCAACAGTGGCCGGTTTATGCAGATGGGAAAGATTCTCCACTCTTATTCATGGATGAGTTTCCGTTCCCTGATGGAAAAGCACGTCTCTTCCCTGTTGAATGGACGAAGCCGCTTGAATTTGAAGACCAGTATGATCTTCATGTTAATAATGGACGCTTACTCGAACATTTCCACGAAGGCAATATGACATACAAAAACGAAGGCATCACGTCAAAAACACCGAGTACGTTTGTTGAAGTGTCACCTGAGCTTGCCGAGGAACGCGGACTTACAGATGGCACGTTAGTAAGATTAACTTCTCCTTATGGAGCTGTAAAAATCAAATGTTTAGTAACCAATCGTGTTCAAGGAAAAGAAATCTATATTCCGCTAAATGATAGTGATGATGCAGCTGTCAACCTATTAACAAGCAGTTATGCTGATAAAGATACGGATACTCCAGTATATAAAGAATTAAAAGCGAAGATGGAAATTCTTCAAGATAAGGGAACCTCTCCTCTTCCAAAGATCAATCACCGATATGGGAACCCGCAACCACAGAAAGGTGTTATGGTTGAACGAAAATGGGCAAGAAAAGACTATATGTTCCCCGGGGATATGGTGACGAAGGAGGCAACCAATTATGGCAAAAGCCATTAAGCAAATCAGACGGATTGAGCTCTCGGCAGAGGAACAACGAGCAAATGATTTAAGAGAGATTGAAGATGCTCTGATTGAGAACAAAGATGCGCTTCTCCAGGCTCTAAATGTTGTTGGGGGAATGAAGGAGCGAGGTGTCCTTTCTCTTCTTAGTGGATTGTTTGGGGAAGGTGACCGTGTTCTAAAAGTGATTGTTGATTTATTGAATGTGCCCGAAAATACGACTGCTTTAAAGAACCTCATGCTCCTGTTCGGTGTTGCTGGAAAAATCAATGTTGAGGAACTCGAACCTCTTCTTTTAAAAGTAAATAAGGGGATTGAAAATGTTTCAAAGCATTCGGAAGATGCTCAAAAGACAGGTTATCTGGATTTGCTTAGACTCCTGAAAGATCCGGAAGTGAATCGCTCCTTAACGATTCTGATCACGTTTCTAAAAGGAATGGGCCAGTCGACTGAGCAAGAAGAACAGGTTAGTGATAAAGCGAGAGCGTCAGAAACGAGACAGGATATTTAGTCTTACACCAACCTTATATAGTTGTAAAAAGCCCCGCTGAGCGGGGCTTTTTCATGTTGTGCGGCGTTTTAATAGGATAGTCGTTGCCAGAAACGTTATGAGGATACCCATTGTATCCGGTACAAGAACATCAATTAAATGACCTGTCCTTCCCTCGATCAAGCTTTGATGAAATTCATCAAACATCGCGTATCCAAATGCAACAAGAGAGCCATATATAGGACCATATGACCTTTTCTTAAAAGTCATCACACAGAAAAACGCAAGAAGTCCAAAGGAGCCAACGTGGGCAGCCTTTCTTAGAAAGAACTCAACGTATTGATATGGTTCGGATGGCGTGACAAGTGCACCGTCGTAAGTGAATTCTACATCAGGTAAATCATTTTCGGTAATCGTGATGAAATCTTTAAAGAATGGTTTCAAATCCTGTTCCTGATAGGGCGTATGAGAGGAGATGAAAAGAACGCCCATCATGATAAGAGCAAGAATTGGCCACTTCCAATAGGTAAAGAACGTCACACTTTTCACACTTTCTATTGAGCAGTTTAGTCACTATCATACCGGATTTTGTGCATAGTAGGTAGAGATTTCATGATATTCCATTAGAAGGGGCTATTTGATGATTAGTTGAACCATTCGGACCTTTAGGGGCAGTTGAGCTTGTATATTACTGCCCTTAATGGTGGAGGGGATAAATGTTAAAGTATTGTTTGGAATCAGTGTATGGTCTCTTTCTTTAATTCAAATTTTATATAATAGAAAGTAGACAACAAAGGAAAGGGGATGTGTCATGAATATTTCTGTGGTTGGCACAGGGTATGTAGGGTCAGTAACAGGTGTTAGTTTAGCGGAAATTGGTCATCATGTTATCTGTATCGATATTGATCAACAGAAAGTATTGGTGATGAATAATGGTCAGTCCCCTATTTATGAACCTCACCTGGAGCATCTGATGCAGAAGAACCTTCAATCCGGTCATTTATCATTTACGACCTCCTATCTTAACGGGCTTTCATCAGCGGATGTGGTTTATATTGCAGTAGGGACACCTCAGCTTCCGGATGGAACAGCAGATTTGCAATTTATTGAGCAAGCTGCACATGACATCGCATTCTCTATTACCCAGGATACGATTGTCGTCATGAAAAGTACGGTACCTGTTGGAACAAATGATAAGATAAAAACGATCATTCAGGAAGCGGCTGCTTCAAACATAACCATTGAAATGGTCTCAAACCCTGAATTTTTACGAGAAGGCTCAGCCATTCATGATACATTTAACGGAGATCGAATAGTTATTGGCGCTGAAAATAAACGAGCCGCATCGGTGATTGAAAGCATTAATGCTCCTTTTGGGCTTCCTATCTATCATACAGACCTTAAAAGTGCTGAAATGATTAAATACGCGTCAAACGCATTTCTCGCAACAAAGATCAGTTTTATTAATGAAATTTCTGCAATTTGTGAAAAAGTGGGGGCAAATATTGAAGACGTTGCTTTAGGGATGGGAAAAGATAAGCGTATAGGTGAGCAATTCCTAAAAGCAGGAATTGGCTATGGAGGCTCCTGTTTTCCTAAGGATACCAATGCACTCGTTCAGCTTGCTGGAAATAACCATCATGACTTTAAACTTCTTAAGTCCGTCATCGAAGTAAACAATTCACAGCAGCTGAAATTATTCCAAAAGGCGAAGGAAACGATTGGAGATCTTCAAGGAAAGACTATCGCACTGCTTGGTCTTGCCTTTAAACCAAATACGGATGATATGAGGGAAGCGGCATCGATCCCAATTGCACGATCGCTTGTTGAAGCAGGTGCTAAAGTCGTGGCTTACGACCCGATAGCCATCCCTAATGCAAAGGGCTTCCTTCCTGAGGAAGTCGTATTCAAAGAGACGATCGAAGAGGCGTTAATTGACACAGATGCTGTTTTTATCCTCACAGAATGGGCAGAAATTAAAGAAATCGACCTTTCTACTTTTCAAAGATTGATGAAATCTCCAGTAGTAATTGACGGAAGAAATTGTTATTCCTTACATGAAGTATCCAGGTTTCCAATTCATTATATCTCAATTGGGCGCCCTACCATTATTAGCAAGCTCGTCCCTCTCTAGCAAAAGAACCAACCCTGCAGATGGAAGTTTCACTCTACCCCCATTATTATTCTGAATAGGAAACTTGAAAATATTATGTAGTTTGGTAAAATATGTTTTGTTAGCTTGTGAATAAGGGCATTGAATAGCATTCTAATAAAAAGAGAGCAGTAATGAAGGATGCCGCCTGAATGGAGTGGGAGAATGGTAGAAAAAACGTGTACTGAATGTAACAAGCCGTCCTACAGTAGCAATTACCAGGGAGAATGGATTTTTCCTTATTGCGGTATCGATATGACTAAAGTTCCCGTGAATAATGAAGCGTATATTGACCAGGTCGCGTCCAATAAGGAATAGGAGAGAGAAGCGCAATCGCTTCTTTTTTTCCACTCTTAAGGGCGACGTAAGTTAGACATTTAGGTGATGCCAACTACTGTGCCCCATTGGTTCACCCAACTCTCAGAGTGCGATAAAGCCCCTCTGATGAAGTTTCACTTATTTTGCTTGTAACCTGTTCTCAATCTGTCTAGAATAGAATTAATGGGATGAAGAGGGAACGTGAGATATGAGCGAATTTATCAAATTAATTGTAGCAATTGTTAATGAGCTTCACGACGTGCTCATTGAGATCATGCTTGGTCTTGGTTTTTCAGCAACTGATAAAGACCTCCATTTCTGGGTGATCGGATTGCTTGGAATGGCAGGGTTTATTGTTGTTCAAATGCTATTTCGAATTCTATCACAATGGAGCATCACAGCCATTTCATTTATCTATACCATTACTGTTTTGCTTGTTGTTGTATTTGCAATTGAAATTCAGCAGAAAATTACAGGTCGAGGAAATATGGAGTTTGCAGATGCTGTCATTGGTCTTCAGGGGTTTATAGTTCTTTTCTTGATCTATTTAGTGATTCGACTGATTTTAATTGGAATAAAGAAGTTTATTAAGCCATCTAGCAAGAAAACTAACATTAAATAATTTCGATCAGGGGCCACATTTGGTTGTGGCTTCTTTTTTATGGACAAAAGAGAAAAGGAAATGGCATGTCAAACGCCGAAATAGAAACTAACTGAAAGAAAATGATTACAAGATGAATGAAGGCATTAAAATAGGAGAACCATTTAGCTCTCCATCTACTTCATTAATAAGTCATTTGGGTTAGAAACGCAATTGCACCACCAATAGCAATAGCGGATACAGGTAAAAGAAGATAGATCAATTTTTCCTTGCGCTCTTTTCGGTATTGGATTTCTTCAGGTGTAGCCCAGGATCCCCTCATCTTAAAACTCCCCCTAGTTCCTTACTAAATCGCAGTGGAGGCCGTATTCGGCAGCTGGCTGACTTTCGGAACACCGAGAAGTCCCTAAAGCTTTGCGTCATCATTTTTCAATGATTTTGCCATTCTCGTACGATTTGCAAAATGTTATAAGAAAACGATGTCATCTGACCATGGAAATTGTCGAAAAATGACTTCAATCATTAGTATACCCTATTCCATTGAACATGTATATTGGGAAAATGTGATTAATATGCTTAATCATATTACCGTTTTGTAAACGTTATTTCCCAATGTCTAACTTCAACTACCTGAGAAGAGGTGAAGGTATGACAGGATACTATGAACGTTTTGTAGCTAATCATCCTTATACTGGTATAAGACTTCACACAAAGGGCTGGGAGCAAGAGGCAGCACTGCGAATGCTATTGAATAATCTTCATGAGGAAGTTGCTGAACGACCTGAGGACCTCGTTGTCTATGGGGGAATTGGAAAAGCAGCACGCAACTGGCAGGCTTTTGGGGCCATTATTGATTCTCTTAAAAGGTTAGAGTCAGATGAAACTCTTCTTATTCAATCTGGTAAGCCAGTTGCCATTTTTCGTACACATACGCAGGCGCCAAGAGTCCTGCTTGCAAATTCCAATCTTGTTCCATCAAAAGCAAATTGGGAGCACTTTCATGAACTGGATCGAAAAGGCTTAATGATGTACGGACAGATGACAGCAGGAAGCTGGATCTATATTGGGAGTCAGGGAATCGTTCAGGGAACGTATGAAACATTTGCTGAATGTGCAAGGCAGCATTTCAAGGGGAGTTTAAAAGGAACATTAACTGTCACGGCTGGACTTGGAGGGATGGGGGGCGCACAGCCCCTTGCAGTATCACTGAATGAAGGGGTAAGTCTATGTATTGAAGCTGAACCGGCCAGAATTCAAAAACGAATTGAGACGGGCTATCTCGATAAAATGATTGAAAATCTTGATGAAGCGATTGCGGAAGCAGAAAAGGCAAAGGCTTCTGGATCTGCATTGTCAATTGGTGTTCCAGGAAATGCTGCGCTCCTACTTCCTGAACTTGTGAAAAAGGGCGTGATACCGGAAATTGTAACAGATCAAACCTCCGCACATGATCCACTAAATGGCTACATTCCATCGGGCTTTTCTGTAGAAGAAGCAAAGCGATTAAGGGAGGTTTCCCCGGATGAATATCGCAAGCGTGCTAATGAAAGCATCGCTATTCATGTTAGGGCGATGCTTGATTTACAACGAAAAGGGACAATCGCTTTTGATTATGGCAATAACATACGTCAGGTTGCGTTTGACGAAGGAGTGGCGGAGGCTTTTTCAATCAAAGGCTTTGTGCCAGAATACATTCGTCCACAGTTTTGTGAAGGCAAAGGACCTTTTCGCTGGGTAGCTTTATCAGGAGATGTAGAAGACATTCGGAAGGTTGACGAACGGTTACTCGTTGAATTCAACGATAATAAAGACCTTTGTAAATGGATTAAGATGGCTCAGAAAAGAATTGCTTTTCAGGGTCTTCCTGCAAGAATTTGCTGGCTCGGTTATGGAGAACGGGCGAGATTTGGAAAAATGATCAATGATATGGTCGCTTCAGGTGAGTTAACCGCTCCGATTGTGATTGGAAGGGATCACCTTGATGCGGGGTCAGTCGCTTCACCAAACAGAGAAACGGAGAGCATGCGCGATGGTAGCGATGCTATAGCCGATTGGCCAATATTAAATGCCCTGATTAATGCTGTAGGTGGAGCAAGCTGGGTTTCTTTCCATCATGGTGGTGGTGTAGGGATGGGTTATTCACTCCATGCAGGCATGGTGATTGTAGCGGATGGAACGAAAACAGCAGAGGTGAGGCTAAATCGTGTCTTAACGACTGACCCTGGTTTAGGGGTTGTAAGACATGCAGATGCAGGTTATCCAAAAGCCATTACCTTCGCAAAGGAGCATGGGATTGAAATGCCGTCGCTCGGTCAGGAGGGAGTCTGATGGATCAACCTCTTTTTATTCGAGACGCCAATGAGCTTATCACGTTAAAGGGGCATTCAGTCAAGCCTCTTATAAGGCCAGATGAATCAGATCTCTCCATTATAAGAAATGGGAGCCTTCTTATTAAAGAAGGCAAGATTGTAGCAGTAGGAAAAACTGCTGAGCTTGAATCAATCTATCCGGGTCTAATCAGTGAAGCAGAAGTGATTGATGCGAGCGGTTCACTTGTAACACCAGGTTTCGTAGACCCGCATACACACCTTGTTTTTGCTGGTTCAAGAGAGCGAGAATTTGCGATGAGGTTAAAAGGTGCTTCTTACATGGATATCATGAACGCTGGTGGCGGGATCTATGCAACGACTGAGCAAACGAACAAAGCTTCCTTTGACGAGCTATATGATCAGAGTCTGACACGTCTTGATCGTTTAATTAAACAGGGTGTAACAACAGTTGAGGCGAAAAGTGGGTATGGACTTAATCTTGAAACAGAGAAAAAGCAGCTTGAGGTAGCTAAAGAGTTAAACCGTAGCCATGCTATTGATGTCGTTAGTACATTTATGGGCGCACACGCTGTACCTGCACCTTACAAGAAAACTCCAGATGAGTATGTGGCCTATCTAATCGAAGCCGTTATTCCTATAATTGCTAAAGAATCCTTAGCGGAATTTAATGACGTCTTTTGTGAGAAAGGCGTTTTCACAGTCGATCAATCACGGAAAATTCTACATGCAGGAAAACGCTACGGACTTTTACCTAAAATTCATGCAGATGAACTGGAGGCGTTTGGAGGTGCGGAGCTAGCAGCAGAGGTTGGGGCTGTTTCGGCAGATCACTTACTATGCGCATCAGAAGCTGGAACGAGCCAAATGGCAGCAGCAGGTGTTGTAGCTGTATTACTTCCGGGAACAGCTTTTTTCTTGCAAAAGAAGATGGCAAAGGGAAGAATGATGATTGATCGGGGTGTACCGGTGGCGCTTTCTACTGATTGTAACCCGGGATCCTCACCAACTGTCTCGACCTCACTTATGATGAATTTTGGCTGCTTGATGATGAAGATGACACCTTCTGAAGTGATGGCAGCTGTTACGATTAATGCTGCCCATGCGATTAAAAGGGGCAGTAGTATTGGAAGTCTCGAGGTTGGGAAAAAAGCAGATTTACTTATTTTTTCCGTGCCCACCCATCATCATCTTCACTACCATTTTGGAGAAAATCATATTGATAAGGTGATAAAAAACGGCCATATTATTATGGAGTAGGGGAGGATTGTATGAGCACATACCCTTATCCGATGCTTGAAAGGCCATTTGTTGAGTTTCGGAAAGCCGAAGGAAAACCCTTTCGAAATGTAAGCGAATGGATTCAAACCCTTCCACCTTCAGGGGAATATCGCTTTGAAAATTACGATGCCGTTATTCTTGGAATTCCCTTATCACGCTCTTCCATCAGTGCTTCAGCAGCCAGTGAAGCGCCGAATGCTTTAAGAAGCGCTTGGAAGTACTTCTCCACATACCACATCGAAGCGGATGTTGAACTGAATGGGATGGGAATCCTTGATATTGGCGATGTTAAACAGTCAATCACGGATATTGCCGCTTCTTATAAGGCGATTCGTGAAGTCATGTATGCGATGAGAATGAACCATCCCCACACCCTTCCAATCTGCCTGGGAGGGGATCACTCTGTTACCGCCCGACTAGTTCAAGGCTGGAAGAAGGCACATCCAGAGCAAACAATTGGCTTGTTACAGTTTGACACTCATTTCGATTTGCGATCCCTTGATGAGGGACCAACGAACGGAACGCCTATGCGACTTCTGATTGAAGAAGGCATTGTGAAAGGAGAGCATATCCATACGCTTGGAGTACACGGTTTTTTCAACAGCCAGGCGCTGAAACACTATGCTGATCAGTCCGGTGTGACCTATAAAACGATGACGCAAATGAGAAAGTATGGGATTTCTAGAACGGTTAAAGAGTCCCTTGATGCCTTAAGTGAGGACGTAGATATTATATATGTCACGGTAGATATGGATGTTCTTGATGTTGCTTTTGCCCCTGGCGCACCAGCTGCAACGCCTGGCGGGATGCGAACAGATGAGCTTTTTGAGGCCGTTTTTTTAGCTGGTCAGGCAAGTAAGGCAGCTTCCATGGATATTGTATGTCTTGACCCAAGATTAGACGTTAGAGAAGCCACTATAAAAGCCGGCGTCCATGTCATGCTTTGCTTCCTCTCAGGATACTGGGATCGTAAACAGAAAGAAATGAGCATTGACTAAAATGTTCATTTCTTTCTGTTTCTTTTTGTATCCCTTATCAGTGATATAGGAACGTTTTACACTCTCATAAAGAAATCATATGTGAGGAACACTAAAGCGAAACGAAAGGAGGTTGTTTATGAAAAAGCGCAAAGCTCAACCAAATGCTGCTATAACAAACAATCAAACACCTGTTGAAAGCTTGCCGAATCCCGAAGCTGAGTACAAGAGAAGCAAGCATAAACAGGTTACTGCACCTAAATATGAAGGATAACGCCTCACTGTTTAAATTCCCTTATTAGAAACAATCGCAATTAGTACTCCGAGTAATATAGATAGTAAAGGAATCGCTATGAGAAGTAGCTTTTCCTTTCGTTTTTTTAGAAAATGGATTTCTTCTGGTGTTTTCCAGTTTTTGTTCATTTCATTCCACCTCGTTTACCTGCATGGTTCGCAATGTAGGCATTTTAATCGTGTTATGCTTATTATCGGTTAAATGGAACGAAAAAGTTAGTCGTTTTTGTCGAATCATGTTAAATAATCTTTATGCCACAGACTTATTCAATAAAATGGTAATTAATTATGTCAAATTTCATAGGAGAGTGGAAGATTGCCTGTTATTTATCTCGAAACATTGATTGATGCTCCGATTGAAACATGCTTCAACCTCGCAAGAAATGTTGAGGCACACGTGAAAAGTACTGAACAAACGCATGAACGAGCCGTGGACGGTGTAACGGAAGGACTTCTTGAAAATGGAGATCAAGTGACCTGGGAAGCTGTTCATTTTGGAATCAAACAGAAATTAACAGCTCAAATCACTGCTATGCATGAGCCAGATTGGTTTATAGATGAAATGGTTTCAGGCGCTTTTAAATCATTTGTTCATACACACAGGTTTGAGCAAATCGAGCATGTGACATTGATGGTTGATCAATTTATCTATCGATCTCCACTTGGGTTAGTAGGCTCACTTGCTGATGCGCTATTTTTGAAAAAATACATGAGGAAGTTACTTGAAGAACGTGCGCGTCAATTAAAAATCATGGCTGAAACAGCTGAATAACATGTTTTCTTTAAGGCTATACTTGCCCTGAGAGGAGCAGGGATCATGATTGCTTATGTATCGAAAACAGCTATGTTAGCACTGGCGTTGGCGTGGTTTTTCTTCGGACTAATGCTGTCATCCATAGCTGTATTGACTCTGGTCGGAGTGGATCCATCATCTCATTTCGAAGGTGTGGTTTCCTCTTATCTAAAGTCGAAAGAAATTCATTATGGACCGTTAACTCTTAGTATTGCTACCAATGGAGAAGCCGGAGTTACTTACTTTATAATTAGAAAGCTTGGTCACTTTTTTGTTTATAGTTTCGTTTCGATTGTCTTAATGTCCTTATTACATATGAAACCACTAGTCTTAAAACCCTTCCTCATTGTTCTTGTAACGTGTGTTTTGGGTGTGATGGATGAATTCATTCAGGCATTTCTGCCATCTCGAACGGCACTCATGATGGATGTTTTCGTAGATACGGCAGGAGGAGTGCATGGCGTTTTACTATATCTTTCATGGCAACTATGTCGCAAATGGAAAGCTCTCTGATTGGAGGGCTTTTTGTGTTGGAATAATGCAATTGAAAAACTTTTATAGTTAAAATAACCTATTGATCTTTTCCATTCGACATGTTTCATGGGTCTTCTATGTTATTTTTGTAAGATTTGTAATATGATTGATATTTTAATGGCAAATTTATGCTAAAGTGTTAAAAAGGGAGAAAATCTCTAGTTTTTCATATCATAATAAATCTCAGGGGGAAAAAGGGTTTGAAAATTCTCACGTCACTTTTGGTTGGCATTTTAGCATTTTCTTTGTCGATGAACGGCGTACAGGCAGCAGGGGAGACGGTTTCTGTTAAACTTGTAAACTACATTAAAGATAACTCGATGCTGGCATTTAACGTGTATGGCAGTTATCAAATTGAGGGAAGCGACATTGTACTCGAAAGCGATCGATTAAATGAGTACAGCGTTAAGGCAGAAGCAGGCAATGTGGTTCTTTACAGAGGAAGCTTGCAACTAAAGAATTTTGGATCATCTATGAAGCTTGTCCCAACCATAACGAATGCCATGGACAGCTTTGTGGAACTTGGGGAAAAAAGGTATCTAGGCGAAATGGAATTTGTAGTCGAAGGCAAGTACATTCGCCCAATTAATACACTCTCAATGGAGGAGTATTTAAAGGGTGTCGTTCCAAGTGAGATGCCTGCTTCATGGGGGTACGAAGGTGGAATGGAAGCCTTAAAAGCCCAGTCGATCGCAGCAAGAACTTTTGCTATTCCACGAAAAGACAAGTTGACAGATAGTCAATCGAGTCAGGTCTACAAAGGATATGACTGGGAAAAAACAACGAATGAAGCGATTGATGCGACAGCTGGAAAAACCTTGAAGAGCAATGGCTCATACATAGGGGCATTCTATTCTTCTACTAACGGTGGTATGGTCATGTCGAATACGAATTCCTGGGGAAGCAGATTATTACCTTATTTACAGACAAAAGCTGATCCGTATGATGAAAAAATAGTGACGAGATATGACTCATGGAGTTATACACTGGGCAAAAAGCAAATTGAGACGAGCCAGCTTGATTTGAAGAAACCTGAATCCTGGTGGAATAGCGTTAGTGAACTAAGTGCTGATGCAACGGAAATCAAGAATATGAAATCATGGCTGACATCAAAGGGGAAAATCCAGTCAACAGATGAAATCAAAATCACTGAGATTTCAAATGTGTCATTCACCCTGCCACCATTTACATCTGATGAAGTGTTGAAGGGCAGTATGACGATTACCTATTTTCTCAAAAACAAAGATGGATTTGTATTGAATGCAGATGGAATCTTAAAGAATCATACAATGAAAATTGAAGACACTTCCTATAATATTCGATTCATGATTGGAACGACGATTATGAAGAGCCCTTATATTAAGAGCATTGAAACCAAAGGTGACTCAATTGTCGTATCAGGAAGTGGATATGGCCATGGAATTGGAATGAGTCAGTACGGAGCATATCAGCAATCGAAAGACGGCCGTACATTTAATGAAATTCTATCATTCTATTATCCTGAAACAGACTTAGTAACAGAGTCAAGTTCAATTCAAGTACCGAAACGCCTTGCAGGAAATAATCGCTATGAAACAAGCGTTGAAATTTCGAAAGAAGGATGGAAACAATCTTCTGATGTTGTCGTTATTGGAAGAGGAGATTTATCAGTGGATGCTCTTACAGGTAGTGTTCTTGCGAAAAAGCACAATGCCCCATTATTATTAACGGAAAGTGATGCGCTTCCGGCTCTAGTCGAGGCTGAATTAGATCGTTTAAAACCAGAAAAAGTTTATATCCTTGGAGGACAAGCAGCCATTTCTGAAACAGTAGAAAAGCAGCTTGCTTCGAAAGGATATCTTGCTGATATTGAACGTATTAGTGGAGGTAATCGCTATGAAACGTCAGTAGCTGTTGCAAATGAGGTTGGGAACAGCAATGAGATCATCGTAACGACCGGAGATGATCAGTCACCAGATGCTCTTTCCATTGCTCCTTATGCAGCGTCGAAACAAATTCCAATATTATTAACCTCAGCAGCAAAATTAAGTGAAGAAGCGAAGGTGTACATGAATGCAGCTAAACCGGTAAAGGCAACCATTATCGGAGGGGACAATGCGGTATCACCTGCTGTTCAGGAAGAAATAGGTCAAGTATCAACGGTTAAGCGTGTGGCAGGAAATAACCGTTACGAAACAAGTGTCAAAATTGCTGAAACGTTTGATTTTGAGAACGTCAGTGTATTCTTTGCAAATGGAGATATCTTTATTGACGCACTTCCAGGCTCCCCGTTTGCAGCTGCAATGGGTGCCCCAGTCATCTTAATGAAACAGGACGGCCTTACAAAGGAAGTAGAGGATTATTTAAACTCTTCCATTAGCCGTGAATATTATCTCCTTGGTGGAGAAGCAGCTATTAGTAAACCAGTTGAAGATCGAATAAATAAATTGGCTAAATAGTTAGGAAAAACAGCCCACTATTATGGTGGGCTGTTTTTTATGGTATTCTATTAGAAATAGGCTCTTGTTAGAAAGGGTGACAGGTGTATCACTGTGCCAGGTATAGTTTTAACCCATTTAAACTAAACCAGCCAGAAATATCATTTTTACTCAAAAGGATGTGATGCAATGCACAAGGAAATTGAAATCCTATGCGATGCTCTACAAACATATTGGAATGAGCATCCTGAAAAGAATCTAGGACACTTATTAAATGATTTGCATGATAAATATGAAAATCGTGATAAATTCACAGAAACAGAAGATCAGAATTGGCTTCACTGGATGCTTGAAAACAGCAGTCAAAGAGATCTTATTGAAAAGAAATATCGTAATGAGTCACAGATTAGAGATCTTGAGAAAAGTATTCGTCCCGAGTTGATTGATGTTATTAGGAAATTCGTAGATTAATAAAAGGAGGCGGCCTCAAAATGAGGCCGCCTCCTGTTTTCCTTATAATCAAAAGGGGGGATTAAAGGGATTACTTAATGTTTCGGTTTAACGCTTTACTCCTTGGGGGTGGATAAGGATGACGGTGTAAAATTGTAAATGAATCGATTTTTCTGGTAAATTTAAGGTGAAAAGTCAATACATAGAGAGGGGAATATTTAGATGGTAGTGAGGTTTGGCATCATGGGTACTGCGAACATTGCAAGGAAAGCTGTAATCCCTGCGATTATCAATTCAAGCAATGCAAAAGTGGTGAGTGTGGCAAGTGGAAGCGGGCGTGCGAAAAAATTCGCTAAGGAAATGGGAATTGACGGTTATCATGATAGCTACGAGGCAATGCTTGAAGACGATTCTATTGATGCAGTTTATATTCCGTTACCTAATGCGCTCCACAAAAAATGGACAATTGAAGCAGCTAGAAAAGGGAAACATGTGCTTTGTGAAAAACCTGCAGCAATCACAGCTCAGGATGCGAGTGAGATGGTTCAGGTGTGTGAAGAAAATGGTGTAACGTTCATGGAAGCGTTTATGTACCAATTTCATCCTCAGCACGACCTTGTCAGAGATGTGATCGCATCGGGTGAGATTGGTGACGTAAAACACATGCGAACAAACTTTTCGTTTTTCATTGGCGATAAGCCCGAAAACATAAGGCTTAACCGTGAACTTGGAGGAGGAAGCATTTGGGACGTTGGGTGCTACTGTATACACTCAGCTCGATTCATTCTTAATGAGCCGAAAAAAGTCTATGCTGAAGCTCAGGTGCCACCTGATGTTGGTGTGGATATGTCAGCAGCAGGTATTTTCACATTCGCAAATGGTGTAACAGCTTCATTCGATTGTAGCTTTGAGCGTCAGATGAGTAACACCTATGAAGTGCTCGGAACGAAAGGAAGCATTAAAGTGCCATTCGCTTATCGTCCAGATGCCCCTGATGCGGGTGGATTCGTTTACGTTACGAATAGTAATGGGGAGACACGAGAAGAAGTAGCCGATGGGGAACAATATACACTGATGATTGACCATTTTGCAGATTGTGTGCAAAATAACCAACAACCATCCTATTCAGGCGAAGCAACAATTAATAATTTGAAAGCCATTGAAGCATGCTATCGTTCAATTGAAAAAAATAGTCCGGAAGAAATCGGCTAACCAAAAAACACATTGGCTTAAGAGCCAATGTGTTTTTCTAATACTTTAAGAATGATTGCTTTTCAGAAGGTTAGCCAAGTTTTTTTAATAATTCGATTGTACCCTCTGAATAGGAATTTGAGCTTGAGATCGTTTTAATTCCGTCTTCCTCAGGTGAATCACCTTCACCAACCCAGTGGAAAGTAATGTTCGATAACCCTTTGTCTCTAGCGGTAGTAGCCATCACCATATCACCGCCGCTATCACCGAAAACAAAGACTTCCTCAGCTGACTTGATTTCATCAATAATCCATTCCGCACCGATTTTTTTGGATAAATCAGGATGGATTACATCAACTCCGTAAGTAGAAACGACTGTTTTATTATTAGAATCATTAGCAATGGATTCAACTTCCTCAGCATATTCACGAAGCGCTTTACGCGTGTTCTCTAAATGCTCCTTATTTCCAGGCTCACCATGTACAGCCTCAACCGTCCCCATTGCTTCTTTCGTATTATCCCATTGGATCAGGTCTTCATATTTTTCATTCTGACTCACTTCATATAATTTCTTTTTAACTTCCTCAGAAATATCATAGTGATCATCGAAATTCCATGAAGAGACATCCGTTCCACGTCCCTTAATTGCTCCATGCTCTGACACACAATAAAGCGAGGACCAGTCAATATTGTCATCAAATAAAGGGAATAAATAATCCCCAAGCCATCCGCGTGATCGTCCTGTTACGAAGGAAAGAACATGACCTTCTTTTGCAAGAATTTCAATTAACGCTACCGCATCTTTATCTGGTCTGGCATTCTCGTCTGTCAGAACACCGTCTACATCAAACATATAAAAGGCCATTTCAGCACGCTCCTGTTTTTATAAGTTATGACTAGTATATCCTTTGGAGGGAATGTAGGGCAAATAAAAGCCTGATGCCGTTTTTATCTGCATCAGGCTTTTTACTATTAAATGTGCAATTCAGCTTTAGCTGGGCTTGAGTCAGGTACTCTATCGTGTGAATCAGGAAATCTATCATGTTGTCCCAATGTTACGATTCCCACCATACTCGTAATTAGTAATACGTTTACAATTAGCTTTTTCATTTTATTTCTCCTTTTCTAATTCATGATTTTTTTTCTGGCATCATTAGCTAATCTAAAATAAAAACTTGAGTTTTTATATTGGCCATTATTAAAATAATGGTCTGCCAGCATTTCACCATATTCTGAAACGTAAAACCAATGATTTTTCTCTTCAAAATACTTCACAGCGTTTTTTAAGAGAAGTTCCTGGTTGTCAAACTGACTATTGTTAAGTTTCAATATCAGAACTTTAAAATGATGTATATATTCCAGGAACTCTGTTTTTTTCACTAAATCCATACCTTCATCAATCCAGTGACTTGCAAGTTCAAAGTTATTAATTTTTAAATATTCTGATGCAATTAGATAAATGGTTTTAGCTCGATCTTCAATTTCGTGCATTTCACTATTTTGAAGTGCAGATTGGTAGTATTGTAAGGCCATTTCCGAATTGTTTTGAAAGGAATAAACGTAACCAAGATCGTGATAAATAATACTTTTTAGACGTTTATCGTTGAATGATTCAGCATATTTTAATGCGTTTTGGAAATGGTGTTCTGCTTCACCGTAATTTAATATTACTCTATTATTTATACCTAATAGAATTTCTGTATCAGAAGCTCTTTTAAAATTGTATTCTTTATTAAATAAATCAAGGCACTTTATTGCCAGGTTGTTTGATAGTGTAATTTGACTAAGTCGATTATGAACAAGTGCCTGCTGATAATAAAATTCTGCCCATTCTGCACTATTAGATTTCATAGAAATTAATAGAAAATGAGCTTTCTTGTATTGTTCATTTGCTTCTTTAAATTTGGTGTTTTGGTAGTAATATAAACCTAAAAAATAATAATAGAAGTATTCAAGATCCTCAGATAATCTTTCCTGAACATGATAAAGTCGTTCTAAAAGGTCATTGGCCTTATCGGACTCTCTGAAAAGGATGTGGTATCTAAAAGAAAGGAGTAAATACTTAGTAAGCATATCAGGATCTTCTACTGTATCAATCTCCTCATCAATGCGCTTTTTATAACTAATAACCTCTTCAAAATTTCGCAAACGCATTTCTTTGTACCAGGAATCCAGGTCATTGTGCAGTTGTTTCATCTTGTCCTCATCATCAACTTGATCAAGAGAGACACCTAATTCATTACATAAATGTTCGACTAATTCTTCACTTGGCTGGGCAAGTCCATGTTCAATTTTGCTTAAGTAAGGAATAGAACAGATACCGGAAGCAAGTTGTTCCTGCGTGATGCCTTTCATTTGTCTAAAGTATCGGATTTTTGCCCCAATCATTCTTTGCTCCCTTTCTCCTAGAACTATTTGATTACAGTTTACTAAAAATTCTCAGAAAAGAGAATAGTTTTGAGATTGGGAAATATAGATGTGTTTTGGCCGTTTAACTGCCCTTTTTCCAAATCGTTTTCCCAACATTGAATGTCGAATGAATTTTCGAACTATACTGACCATTATATGGTAAAATGATGAAAATGAAAAGGAGGTGTCGAAATTGCAGGAAGATCGGGTTGAACGATTGGAAAGAATCATCACAAATTTAATTCAAATTATTGGAAGTGTACGAAAAGAACAGCATATCCTCGAAGAAAAACTTCAAACTATCCAGCAACAACATTTACATCAGGAACGTGTATAGTTTTTATAATAATTCCCCAATAAACGTGACATATTAATACACCCCATTAACTCATTCCATAAAGTTCTCCATTTTCTTCTGAACCTCAGTGTGATACTATTCTAGTGATTTGTCGAAATATTCGTTATGCAATGGATCGACAGGACGATTTGTTAGAGAGAGGTGTTACAACTGAAGTCGAAAACGATTCTATTTTTATGTTTTTTTAGTTTCATATTTTCATTGAACCATGAGGAGCTGCGAGCAGCTGGCAAAGATACAGAGAAGCTCCTCATTACATATGAGCAAAAAAGGGCACCGTCTCGGGTCTCAGAAACACCGAGTAAAGTGAGGGTGATCGAGGTCCCAGCGACAGAGGTGGATGAAACAATTGATCGCCTTCAAACAAATAAAGAAGTGGAACATGTTGAAGAAGATCAGCCGGTCTACCTGATGAATGCACAACCTGATGACCCATTGTTTTCTTATCAAAAAGCGTGGGTTGAGCAGATCGACTTATCGGGTGCATGGGATCTTGTACGAGAAAATGATACTTCCTCAGTCGTAGCGGTTATTGATTCTGGGGTAGATCTAAACCATCCAGATCTGAAAGCGAATATAACGGAGGGTGTGAATTTAATAACACCAGCTAAATTGCCTCAGGACGTCGATGGACACGGAACCAGGGTAGCCGGACTTATTGGAGCTGAAACGAATAATAAGATCGGGATTGCATCACCTTCTCGAGGGGTAATGATTATGCCGGTGAAGGTGACAGAGAATGGAACGGGAAAGTTATCAACAGTAGTTGAGGGCATACGATATGCCATTGACCATGGAGCAGATGCGATTAATCTCAGTCTTGGAAGTTACAATCATTCATTCGCGCTACGAACGATAATTGATGAAGCTATAGCTAATAACATATTAGTTGTAGGGGCTGCTGGGAACGATAATGATTCAGCTGTTGTTTATCCCGCTGCATATCCGGAGGTTTTATCAGTAGCTGCAGTAGAGACTGGGACCACGGAGAAAGCTTCTTTTTCTAATTACGGTTCATTAGTTGACATAGCAGCTCCAGGTACGGATATCTATAGTACATCTCTCAATGGTACATATGCCTTTGATGATGGCACAAGTGTTGCAGCACCGATTGCAATGTCATCAGCCGTTCTATTGAAAAAACATGCCCCATATCTAACAAACAAGCAAACTTTTAAGTTAATGAAATCAACTGCTGAAGAGTTAAGTGGCAGTTATTTACTCGGAAGCGGCTTATTAAATGTTGAGTCAGCTGTTAACGAGGTTTCAGAATATAAGCGGGTCTATGGTGACACAGCCATTCAGACGGCTATTGAAATTTCAAGAAATAGCTGGAGGACTTTAAAGAACCAAACGCTTGAAATAGATGGTCAAAGTCTTGAAGGAAAGTTTATCGTACTTGCACGCTCAGATGAATTTCCAGATAGTCTTGCAGCGTCTCCTCTAGCTTCAAAACTAGAAAGTCCGATTTTACTAACAAAAAGAAATGAGCTTTCAGCTGATGTAATGGGTGAAATAGAGAGACTTTCTCCTGATCATGTGCTTATCATAGGCGGAGAAAATGCTATACCAGAGAAGGTGTTAAATGGGATCGAATCAGTCGGAATCAATACGACTCGCATTGCCGGTGATAATCGATATGACACAGCAACCGAAATAGCTCAAATCGTTGATGGTGATACAAATCAAACATTCATCGTTTCAGGTGAAAAGTTCCCGGACGCTCTTTCAATTTCATCATTTGCAGCAAGACTGGAAGCACCTGTGGTATTTACCAAAGATCATGTTCTGCCTGAAGAGTCGATAACCTATCTAAAGCAGGATGTTAAAGAAACAGCCTATGTGATTGGTGGAGAAGAAGTAGTTGACGCTAACGTATTTGCATCTATACCTGCAATGGAGCGTGAGCGTATTGGTGGAGAAGACCGCTATGATACGAATTTTAAAGTGCTGCTCCACTTTGGCTTATCAGATTCGAGTGAAAAAGTGTATTTTGCCACCGGAATGAAATATCCTGACGCTTTGACAGGAGGGGCAGCTGCCTCGTTAACTGGGGAGTCAATTGTCCTCGTTCATCCTACAAGAGAGTACGATTCACTTAAAAAGTCCCTACTCTATTTAAATAACCAGGGAATAAATGACTATCGCATTCTCGGAGGTTCAGAAGCCATCCCTCTGGAAAAGGCCTGGAATCTAGATCAAATACTTTTTGAATAGATAGGAGAGAACGCCATGTAAATCATGGCGTTTTTTGTATCAAAAGTACTTTTTTTGCTCTTTCCACTATTATGCTTTTATGGACAAAAGTCCTAAAATATCTACAAAATATCAATTTTTTTCACATTTTTTACAGTTATAGATTGACTCTTAATCTAATTATAATTAAACTGAAAATAGTGAATTATTATAATAATCAATCGCTTGAGGAGGGGAGATTAGACGGATTTTACAAAAACTAAGGGGGATTTTTATTAATGACGTTTAAGAAAAAAGTCCTGTCTGTTGTTGCAGGCGCTTCACTCGTTGCTTCTTCATTCGCTGGTATGAGCTATAGCCCCGAAAAAGCTGAGGCTGCTCTCTCTGAAACAAAGAAATTTAAGCTTCCGGTAACTCAAGAAATTGCATCTCTTGCTGCGAGTGAACAGGCAAAGCAAGAACTAATTATTGTTGCTAATAAACATGGTGGTCCGGATCTAACAAAGGAACTAGAGAGTCTTGGAGTAACAGTGAAGAAGAATACAAATAACTATTTGTATTTAGCTGAAGTTCCAACTCACAAGGTTCTGCAGGTTTACCGCCTGGATTCTGTTGGAATGATTGGAGCGAATAGTGAAATAGTCCTAGAGAAGAGTGAGAATGAAGATACCGATCTTAAACCTAAGGTGAAAAACCCCGAAGAAATTGTGAAGCCTGCAACAGAAGAAACACATTCAGCAACCGGTGTTGATGAGTTTCATGATAAGTATGATGGGACAGGTGTAAAAGTAGGTATTATTGATACCGGTGTGGATCCTGGCCACGAAGCATTTACTCAGTATGGTGACGATGGAGAAGTTATTTCTTCAAAAGTTAAAGGTGTAGTGGATACTGTTGGTGAAGGTGATGTTTGGTTCCAGGACAGTGGAGAAGAAGGTGACTCTATTACTGTTGGAGACAACACGTACAATACTGAGGGTATTGATGCTGAAGATGATACATATTATTTCGGTACGTTGAATCCCGCTCCGTATGATTCAGATCAAGACGGAAATCCTATGTATAGAGATTTGAATGGCGATGAAAAAGGCGATGCAGAGTTCGGAGTTCTTCTCGTTGACGATGAGATCTATATTGATACAGACCAGGATATAGATTTTACTGATGAACAGCCGTACGGAGAAGGGGACGTAGATAGTTTAGATCTAAATGAGGAAGATGAAATCGCAGGTGCGAACTTTAGAGTTGCTTCACCAAGCCCTACTTATCCAGGACATCAATTCCCGGATTCAACTCTTTATCCATGGCCTGTAGCTTCCATTTTCTTTGATGGAGATGGACATGGTACACATGTTTCAGGTATCACAGCTGCGAATGGCCCTGCGAATGAAAATGAAACAGGTGCTGTAGCTGCTGAAGGAGTAGCCCCTGGAGCAGATCTTTACGGACTTAAAGTGTTTGACTCGGCTGGAAGAACGTATGGCTGGAGCATTGCAAATG
The DNA here is from genome assembly GCF_039851965.1 of Pseudalkalibacillus hwajinpoensis. Lineage (NCBI taxonomy): Bacteria > Bacillati > Bacillota > Bacilli > Caryophanales > Guptibacillaceae > Guptibacillus > Guptibacillus hwajinpoensis. The sequence continues at coordinate 2,821,337 of NZ_CP156674.1, forward strand.
CTATGTATCTAGCGGCAGTACCTGAAGAATTGGGTGGATTCGGAACAGATGTTGTAAACATGAGTCTTGGTTCTTCGCCAGACCTAAACGATGGTTCAGGAGCCTATGCGAAAATCATTGAAGACATGGGTGAACTGTTCGATACGATTTATGTCACATCTGCTGGTAATGATGGTCCTGGGGTCGACTCAGTTGGCGCTCCTGGAGATGGCATGAAGGCACTATCCATCGGTGCATACATTAATAGCAAGATGTGGGCAACTGAATATGGCTACTATCCGTATGGTAAAAATGCTGACGGTTCTCCTGTTCAAGGCGAAGGACTCTGGTATTTCTCAGCGAATGGACCTACGGAAGACGGCCAGCAGAAACCGGACTTTGTTGCTCCGGGATCAGCATATGCTTCATACCCCGAGCATTTAGGTAACTATGCAGTTCTTCAGGGTACTAGTATGTCTTCTCCTTATGTTGCAGGAGCTGTAGCAACTTTGAAGCAAGCGGCATTAAAGGATCGTATTCCTTTTGATTATGAGCTTGCTCGTGAAGCATTAATCCAAACAGCTGTACACGTTGATGGCTATACGCGAGTAGCAGAAGGAGCGGGACTAATTGATGTTCCCGCTGCTTATGAATACATTCGCAAACACTATATCAATGAAGTTAAAGAAGTGAACGTCACTGTTTACCACGGTGAGAAAGTTTCAGGCGGTCCTGGTCTTTATGTTCGTAACAAAGAAGTACCAGAAGAAGTGACTGTTACGGTTGAAAATCCAACGGATGAACCAAAGAGCCTTAACATCACTTCAGACTCTGAATGGTTTACACCTTCCGTTGATAGCATCGAGCTCGCACCGGGTGAATTTAAAGAAATGACCGTAACTTATGATAAGAGCAAAATGAGCGTTGGTGTGAATGCTGGAACTCTGTTAATTGATGACCCAGATACGGCTTATGCAGAAGCTCGTTCATTCCAGACAATCATTCTTGGAGAAGATTTTACATCTGAAGATCGCTTCCGTTTAACCCATGAAGATGAAGTACAGTCTTCTAAGACTAAGAGCTATTTCTTTAATGTAGAAGAAGGTGCTCAGGAAGTGCGTTTTGCGCTTGAAGCTCTTAAAGAAAACGATGAGTTCCAGGGCCGTGTCCGCATGCTTGTTATGAATCCTGATGGGGACCAGGTTAATGCGTTCCAGGGTTATGCTGGTTATGAGGGCCTTGGAGTAGAAGACTATGTAGCGAAAAGTCCTAAATCAGGTGTTTGGGAAGTAGCGGTTTACGGTACAGCTGACCCAGTAGATGGATATGATATGAACAAATTTAAGCTTGAGGCGTTTGTTCAGGATGTTGTTTCAAGTCCAGGAAAAATTGAACTTGGTAGCATGCCTGGGGCTGAAGTATCTAAATCTGTGACATTTGAAAACTACTTATCTACGAAACGTTCGGTAGAAGTGGTAGGCGGAGAATTTAGTAAGCCAGAGACAACTAAATCGCGAGAAACGGTAGCTGACGGCGGTGTATATGACAAGAAACTTACATTAAAGAATAATATTTCTCTTGATGTGTCAATTGGAAACACAAGCGATGCTGGGGATGACCTTGATTTGTACCTTTACCGCTCAGTAGATGGTAAGGTTGTTGGAGATTATATAGCGATCGATGCAGATGGAGACTCTGAAGAGTCAATTTCTCTTAAAAACCTTCCTGATGGTGAATATATTGTGAGAGTTGACGGGTATTCAACTGTTGCCGATACTACTGATTTCGACTTTTCTATTACTGAAGCAAAAGTACTCGAACCTGGAGCTGACGGTGCTGGTAGTATCGAAGTGACTGGTGAGTCGAGCTTTGATTTAGGCGTTGGTAAAAAAGCGACGACTGATGTGAAAATCACAACTCCTGAGGATAGTGGCAAGTACACTGCTGGTGTGTTCTTGAAAGACAAAGCAACTGGTGAAGTTCTTTCCATTATTCCTGTTGAAACAGATGGAGAAATGGTAGACGTCATTGCTGGTGACACTCGCTTTGATACTGCTATTGAAATTTCAAAAGAGATGTATCCTGAAGGAACAACTGCAGATACAGTGTTTATCGCAACAGGGTTTAACTTCCCAGATGCACTATCAGCAGGACCACTTGCTAGTGCTTATGATGCACCTGTTCTATTAGCAGGTAAAGATGGATTGCTCTCAGATGAAGTATTAAATGAAATTTCTCGCTTGAAAGCGAAAAATGTTATGATTCTTGGCGGAGAAAATGCCATTTCTAAGAAAGTAATTACTCAACTTGCTAATATCGGTGTAAGTACAGCTGATATTGAACGTCTAAGCGGGGATACACGTTATGATACGAACGTTCAAATTATCAATAAGCTGGCTGAAAAAGGTGTTGAAAGTGAAGCTGTTTTCCTTGCAACTGGTACGAACTTCGCAGATGCATTAAGTGCTGCATCCATTGCTGGTGCTAACGATATGCCAATCGTATTAACGGATGGTAAGTCACTTACTGAAGAAGCGAAGAAGGTAATGGAAGGTAAGATGGTTTATGTACTTGGTGGAGATGCTGTTATTACAGAAGATGTCGTTGAAATGACTGATAAAATTTCACTATCCACGAAACGCCTTGCTGGTGCGAACCGATTTGGTACGCTTGTTGAGATTCATAAGGAGCTTGGCTCTAATTCAGATCAACTGTTTGTAGCAAACGGAATGAACTTCCCTGATGCACTTGCAGCCGCTCCGCTTGTTGTAAAAGAACAAGGTAGCATGTTCCTTGTGAAGGGCGATGAGATTCCGAAAGAGATTGAAGCTTATCTAGTTAAGTACTTTACAACAACTGATGTATCAGGTGCTACTGTGCTTGGTGGAGATAACGCAGTTAATGAAGATGTGAGAGATCAGTTTAACAAATGGTTAAATAAGTAATTTGTTAAAAAAAGCCGCTCATTTTCGAGCGGCTTTTCAATTTGCACTTGCAATCATTTTCCCTTTATTACAATAATACTAATAGATACCATTATTCGACAGATTTTTAGGGGGAGTTATGAAGAATATCATTTTTCTACTAGCTTTCATTGGTTGCTTTGCGTTGGTGATTGCTGGTAAGTTTCATTGGGACGATAAAAATGAGCAGTCCGGTCTGGCTGTTAGTGCTGAAGTTGAATCTGGTTCATTGGCCGAGGAGAATAGTGTAAAGGAAAAACCAATTAGTGATGAAAAGTTGAAGAAATTAGTTGCGAATTTCCCTGAACAGCTTCACGAAAAAATGATGAGTTCAAACGAACCAGTTTCCCTTGTAATTATGGGCTCAGAAATGATTGGAACGAAAGAAGCTGGGCTGGAGTCAATTGTAGAAGAAGGTCTTGAAGAAGCCTACTGGAAAGGTGCTTTTAAGGTGGAGCAAATTACCTTTGAAGAGGCAACCACCAGCACAGTCGTTCAAGAAGAATTATATAAAGAGGTTATTCAACAAAAACCTGATGTTGTTTTAATGGAGACATTTACGCTTAATGACAATGGTAACGTTGTGATCGAAGAAAGCCATCAGAATTTATCTACCATCATTACTGAATTAAAGGAAGCCATCCCGGGAATTAGCGTTATGGTCATGCCTTCTAATCCAATTTCTGATCCAGACTATTATTCTCTTCAGATTAATAAACTTGGAGATTATGCTGAAAACAAAGACTTCATTTATCTCGATCACTGGGAAGCGTGGCCAGATGTTAACGATGAGGTTATAAAGAAATACTTAAGTGATTCCAAGCCAAACGAAAAAGGCTTCAACGTTTGGGGAGACTTTATCGTAAATTATATGAGTGGTAAGTGAACAAAAGCCTTCCTTATAATAGAGGGAAGGCTTTTGCTTTTTGGTGACTGTTTTAATATGATGTTAATGAACACGAATTTTATTCGGATAAAAGGAGAGTCAACATGGCACCTATCAAAGTAATAAGTGTTTTTGGTACCAGACCTGAAGCGATCAAAATGGCGCCACTGGTTAATGAGTTAAAGAAGTACCCACAATTCATTACGCCTCTTGTTGCTGTAACAGCACAGCATCGTGAAATGCTAGATCAAGTCTTAGCTATTTTTGATATTGAGCCTGATTATGATTTGAATATCATGAAAAGCAAGCAAACCCTGGCAGATATTACAACACGAGCGATGAACGGGCTTGACGAAATAATGAAAAAGGAAAACCCTGATCTTGTGCTTGTGCACGGAGACACAACGACAACATTTGCAGCGAGCCTTGCAGCGTTTTACAACCAGGTGTCAGTTGGACATGTGGAGGCGGGACTGCGTTCGTATAACAAAATGTCACCCTATCCTGAAGAAATGAACAGAATGCTCACTGGGGTACTCGCAGATCTGAATTTTGCTCCAACGATGAGAGCGTATGATAATTTATTGAATGAAGGAAAGTCAGAAAGTAGTATTTTTGTAACGGGTAATACAGCAATCGATGCGCTAAAAAGCACAGTTCGAAATGATTATTCCCATCCCCTGTTAGAAGAATTGAACGGAAAGCGTATGGTCCTGCTTACCTCACACCGACGGGAGAATCATGGACAACCAATGAGGGATATTTTTCGCGCAGTCAATCGAATTGTAAAGGAACATGAAGACGTGCATGTTGTTTTTCCAGTTCATTTAAATCCGATGATTCGCGAGCTTGCGGATGAAGTGCTGGGTGGAAATAATCGCGTTCACTTAACATCGCCATTAGATGTTATTGACTTCCACAACTTTGCTTCACGGGCAACGCTTATTCTTACCGATTCGGGTGGGGTTCAGGAAGAAGCACCGTCTCTTGGAAGTCCTGTTCTTGTTTTGCGCGAAAATACTGAACGTCCAGAAGGTGTTTCGGCTGGAACGCTTAAACTTGTCGGTACTGATGAAGACAAAATTTATTCAACCGCTTCCGAGTTATTAGCAAATCAAGACGAATACGAAAAGATGTCCAGGGCTTCAAATCCTTATGGAGATGGAGAAGCATCCAAACGGATCGTCGATGCGATTTTGTATCATTTTGAATTAACAAAAGAAAAGCCGGAGTCATTTATTGAATCATAAGCGATTAACAATTATGACTATTATTATGAAAGAAGCCGATCTAATTTAGTCGGTTTCTTTTTTTACATTTATGAGCCGAATATCAACAACGTAGGAAGATCTTCTTAATTTGCATTAATTATGAAACTAGAATGGAAGTTATGGTGATGCTGGTATAAAATGTATAGGATTACGTTGATAGGGGAGTGGAATATGAAGAAAAGCTTTATTGTGAGTAGCTTTGTTTTGTTAATTACGCTTTTTGGCGCACCTACCTTTACATTTGCAGAAAAATATTTAATAATCGATCCTGGTCACGGTGGTAGGTTTACAGGTACATCAGGTTATTCGGGAAATCAAACAGGATTCTATGAAAAGGTCGGAACACTTGAGATTGGATTAAAGCTTAGAGAGGAGCTTAAAGACACTGATATTAAAGTCTTTATGACTCGTGAAATTGATAAAGATTTTGCTAATGATTCGAAGGAAGATTTAATAGCACGTACGAAGGTAGCAAATAATTATGCAAAGGGTAACAATGATAATTCTATTTTCATGTCTATCCACCATAATGCGTATCCTTTCAGTACGCTTGTCCGTGGATATGAAACCTACTACTATAGTAAAGCAGCTGCCTGGGACGAGGAATACCCGCCAGATCCGATTCAAGTTTCTTATGAACTAGACAGTCGGCGTCTCGCAAATAACGTTCACCCACTTGTGCTGAATGAAACAGGATTATCAGACAAAAGAATACATAACGATCAGGCGTTTTTTGTGATCCGCAATACGCAGATGCCTTCTGTTCTAGTCGAGTTAGGGTACATGTCAAATCCTTCTGAAGAAAGTTTGATAAAAACGGATCAGTTTCAACAAAATGCCGCAGAAGCACTGGCGCAAGCAGCAAAGAACTTCTTTAAAGTTTTTGAAGTGATCGATAGTAACGGGAATGAAATAAAACAGTTCACTTCTCGAACTGAGGCGATTAACTATGCAAAGACGCTTAAGAATGTAATAGTGTTTGATAAAGACAAACAGGAAACAATCTATGATTCTATTAATGCTAGATATGAAGTTTATGCATCTAAGATGAGTGAGGCGACGAAATTTGTAACACTTTCTGATGCGATTGAATTTGCAAGAAACCAGAGTGATTCAAAAGTGATTGATACGAAAGAGGGCAGTGTTGAATGGTCCAATTATTTGTATCGCCCTTATCAGGTACGTGACCAAAATGGATCTTTGGGAAATTATTACGAATTAGATCAGGCGATTGATGCTGCAGACACGTTTGCGAAGGCCAAAGTGGTCAAACGATCATCTGAAGATGTTTTATGGACGAGCATTACTGGAGAAGAGATAACTAAGTCAGTCAAGACAAAAGAATTATCTGGAATCGATCGTTTTGAAACAGCGGTTAAGATTTCACAGGAATTATATCCTGACGGTTTTGATAATACGAACGAACATAAAACGGTTATCCTTACAAATGGGCTGGGGTATGCAGACGCCCTTTCAGTTGGACCTCTGGCAGCGGAGTTAGGCAATGCACCAATATTACTGTCGAGAGAAGCATCGCTTGATTCGTTTAGTAAAAAGGAAATTTCACGTCTTGATGCTGAAAAAGTGATTCTCATCGGTGGTCCAGCTGCGTTATTTAATAACGTAGAAAATCAGGTTAAAGATTTGGGCGTTGAAGTGGAACGAATAGGTGGCGCTAACCGGTATGAAACAAATCTATTGATCAATAAAAGGTTAAGCAATGTTAAAGGAGCTTTCGTAGCGAATGGCTTGACGTTCGCGGATGCTCTTGCAAGCGCCCCTATTGCTGCTTCATCAGGTTGGTCAATTGTTCTGTCTGACAGAAGTAAGTTAACCGAAGACGCTTTGGAGTATATGGACAATAAAGAGACGAAAATTCTTGGCGGGGAAACCGTTATGTCCGAAACCATTGAACAGCAGCTTGAGAGCATGAATGGTTCAAGCTCAGTTGAACGATTATCAGGAGACAATCGATACGAGACGCTTGCCGCGATTCTAAAGGAGTTTAGTGGTGAGATGGCGTCTGATACTGTTCTTCTCTCTATTGGACAGGATTTCCCAGATGCCCTCGTTGCTTCTACTCTTTCAGTTGAAACTAATGCCCCTTTAATCCTTGTACATGATGATTTGGATGCAAACGTACAGGATGTGCTATGGGATTACGGACTTGAAAATCGTGTTACTACCTTGACGAGGATCGGTGGTCGCGTAGAAGAAGATGCAGTAAAGCAAGTGAAAAACCGTTTATATTAATTGATGGTGACGAATGATATAAAGGAGGCATACATGAAGATCAGGATCGGCTTAATTGTAACGGCATTTCTCTTATTTACTACTGCCTGTGGAACAGCAACATCTGAGAGCTCGGACGCTGTTGGTGAGTCAGCAAATCAAACAAATGAACAAACAGATAGTAACGGAGCGCTTGAGGAAAAAGGTGTTAACCTTACGAACTATCGAGCTGAAGAGGGCGTGGTTAAATCTTTTACGTCCAATGGTCAACCTCATTTTAATGAGGAAATTATTGATCAAAATAAAACCTATGTGCAACGTGTGATTACCCTTGGAAGTATGAAGACGCTCCAAATTCTAAAATGGACTGAAGAAGACGTTTCGATCGTGGAAGAAGAAAGTAATCCGGAGCAGATACAAAGTAAGTTAGATGGGTTTGAAGCGGTAGAAGAAGTCGATACACTTTTAACGTTATCCGATGAATCGAATAGAACAGTAACCTTATTGGAAAGTGTGGAAGTACCATATGGGACATTTGAAGATGTTATTGAGATGAAGCGCAGCATTGGAGAGGAAAATATGGTCGTCACGACTTATTACGCGCCAAATACTGGGTTAATCAAGCAGGTTTATGAGATTGGTGGAGATCAACCACAAAAAGAAATCGTTGAACTCGCTTCAATTAAATAGAAATAGGGAAAAGCAGCCTTTATAGGGTTGCTTTTTACTATTAAAGAAAATCATATAAATAGAAACGTCAAAAGATGGCAATTCGCGTTTAATTGTGAAACAATTAGTAGATGATTGCTTTTAGAGAGCAACAATAAGATTTTGTTAGTTACGGTTGAATAAGGAGGTGGATTGACGAAATAGTGTTGAGATGTGTCGTTTTATATTTATAATCTCTCTTAAATTTACATCGTCCTTCTGTTTTTAGTAGACGTCAGAGGCGGAATTATATAAAATGTATAAAGATGTTTGCAAATATAAATGTAGTTAGATTGGGAGTTAAAAGACGAATGTTTAAAAAATTACTCAATGATTGGCGAAACAACAAAGACTTGCTTTACCATCTGACAGTATCTGAATTAAAATCTAATACAGCTAGAACATATCTTGGAACATTGTGGTGGATTATCGATCCTATTCTTTACATGGCGATTTACTATTTACTTGTAGGAGTTATTTTAGGTAGAGGTGGAGAGGACTATGCCGTTTACCTCTTTACAGGCTTAATACCTTTAAAGTGGGCGACTGCATGTATGGTCGATGCCACAACCGCCATTTCTTCAAAGGCAAGGATTTTACAACAGGTATATGTGCCTAAGCTGACATTCATCCTCGTTAGACTCGGAGTGAATACATTTAAGTTTCTCGTAAGTTCCATTATGATGGTATTATTCCTTTATTTCAGCGGAGTAGACCTAACGGTAAATGCGTTGAATTTCTTTATCGTTGTGCTATTTAATTTAGTGTTATTACTCGGGATAATGATCCTAATGGCCCATATCGGTGTGTACCTGAAGGACATCAAAAACATGATGCAATATATTTCACGTACACTGCTTTATTTATCACCGGTGCTTTTCCGCATGGAGGATGCGCCTGAAAGAATTCGAGAGCTTCTTTACTTGAATCCATTTACGAATTTTCTTGTTTCTTACCGAAATATCTTTCTATACAAGGGACAGCCACTTTGGGACAATCTTTTCATCATATTAGGATTCTCATTAGTACTGTTGTTCATTGGGATTCGCATCCTGAACAAATACGACAAACAATATGCTAAGGTGATTTAATTGAAAAAGGACATTATTGAACTTAATGATATATGGGTTTCGTATCCTGAGGACTCTGAGAATCCATTTAAGCGACTGATCAGCAAGGATAAGAAACAATTCTGGGCCTTGAAAGGTCTTGACTTCACGGTTAAAAAGGGTGAAGTGCTTGGGATTATTGGGCGAAATGGTTCAGGTAAAAGTACTTTATTGAAGCTGATGAGTGGATTGATTGAGCCAGATAAAGGGAATTATCATGTCGAAGGAAAGCGCCCAATGCTGCTTTCCCTCGGTGCGGGCTTTCAACCTGAATTGTCAGGCATCGAGAATATTTATCTAAATGCGCTTCTGTTAGGAAACCGCAAGAAGAAAATTGATGACAACCTTGAGGCAATCATTGAATTCTCTGAGTTAGACGACTTTATTTATAAGCCAGTGAGAACCTATTCTTCAGGAATGAAGGCAAGACTTGCTTTCTCAACAGCGATCATGCTTGATCCTGAAATTTTACTAATTGATGAAGTTCTGGGCGTAGGCGATTCTGCTTTCCAGAAGAAGTGTAAAGAGGCAATCCTTGAGAAAATTAAGCAGGATCGAACCGTTATTCTAGTTACCCATTCCTCAAACCTTGTGAAGCAAATTTGCGATCGGGTTGTTTGGATTCACCGTGGCGAACAGAAAGCAGTCGGTGAAACAAAGGGAATTGTCGAAGAGTACGATGCTTTTATGAAGAGTAAACAAAAATGAAGCACATCTTAATGATTCTTTTTAAAGATATTGATTACGATGCAAGGGTTCAGCGAGAAGCCATGGCACTAGCTGAGAGTGGGTACAGAGTAATGATCTGCTGCTTAAATGAGTATGATACGGATCCCCCTTTCCTTCATGAATTGATTATGATTCAAAAGTTTACAATTTCGACCAAGCAAGCTAAGAAGGGTCTATCAGGGGATAAGAAGGGGAAACCATCTCTTGCCACCCGAGTAATTAGGAGCCCGCTCGTTAAACTTGCTAAAGATCAATATGCAGCTTATGAATTTTATAAAAAAATAAAGCATTATGTATCTTCAGAGAAAGTGGACGCTGTTCACAGCCATGATTTAAATACCCTTTCTATTAGTAAAAAGTTAGCGAATGATTTCAAGTGTAAGCTCGTTTATGATTCACATGAGCTTTTTAATGAAATGACGGGTAGAAATGCCCTGGACAGGCGTTACGGATACTACATGGAAGGGAAATTACTTGAAGATGTTGACAGGCTCATCACAGTTAATCCTTTTCTCGTTGATAAGTTTAAGAACCGTTATGGAAGTAAACAGCCTTCTATTTACTTGCAAAACATCCCCATGCTTCGTGAGGAAAAAGAGCGGAAAAACGCGCACTATTTTCACCACCTTTACGGCTTTACTACGGATAAAACCGTTCTCTTATATCAGGGGGGATTTTCCAAAAATCGAGGTATTGAGCTCTGTGTGAAGGCTATGAAGCAGCTTGATGATCACTATCGACTTGTTTTACTGGGAGATGGCGACATTAAAGGAGAGCTTGAGCAGCTGGTTACTGAAGAGGGTCTGCAATCACGGGTCTATTTTCATCCTAAAGTTCCGCCTTCTGAAATCCTAGCCCTTACAAAAGAAGCGGACATTGGGCTTGTCATGTATGAGAACGTGAGTGAGAACAATTATTTTTCTACTCCAAACAAAATATTCGAATATATGCTCATGGGGCTTCCGGTTGTATCTTCTAACCATCCGGGGAAATCATATTTACTAGAGGAGTACGATTTTGGATTAGCGGTCGATGAAAATGAAGATGACATCGTTAGAGCAATTACATCAATCGATCAAAGACGTGATTACTATGTTCAGAAGTGCCGTGAAGCAAGCGAAATACTAAATTGGCCGAATGAATCAAGGAAGCTGATTGCGTTATATGAAGAGCTGCTTTCTTAGGGAAATGCCTCTTTGAAGGCAGTCGTTACCATCAGGTATTAAGCTTCACCGCTTAACCATGAAGTGTTTGAGCATTGCATGTGAGGAGTTGTAAAAAAATGAAACTTGTCGTAATGGGTCTCGGATATATAGGCTTGCCAACCGCGGTTATGTTCGCAAAGCATGGCGTTCAAGTACATGGCGTCGATGTCAATGAGCAAGTTGTTGAAACGCTACAAAATAAATCGCTTCACATCGAAGAGCCCGGACTGGGTGAAATGCTAGTAGAAGCGATCGAATCAGGTAACTTAACGTTTGGAACAAAACCTGTTTCAGCAGACGGTTTTATTATTGCCGTGCCTACACCTGTCAATCCTGATAAAAGCGCGAATTTAAATTACGTTCGTTCTGCTACAGAGATGATTAATCCATTTCTTGAAAAAGGGAACCTTGTCGTACTTGAGTCGACAAGCCCTCCCGGAACTACTTTAAAGGTAATGGCGCCAATACTTGAGTCAACCGGACTAAAAGTAGGAGAAGATTTACTTGTTGCTTATTCTCCAGAGCGCGTTTTACCTGGGAAGCTCCTTGAAGAATTGGTTAATAACAACAGAATCGTAGGCGGAGTGAACGAACAATCAAGTATCATGACAGAGAAGGTTTACAAAATCTTTGTAAAAGGTATTATTCACCAGACTGATGCAACCACTGCTGAAATGGTAAAATTAATGGAAAACACGTACAGGGACGTAAATATTGCTCTTTCAAATGAGCTAGCAAGGATTGCAGAGAATGTCGGATGCGATATCTGGAAAGCTGTTGAGCTTGCCAATTGCCATCCGAGGGTTAATATCCATTCTCCAGGTCCAGGAGTAGGTGGGCATTGTATTGCAGTCGATCCGTGGTTTCTTGTTGAAGCAAGTCCTGAAGATGCTACACTTATCAAAACGGCACGGTCTATCAATGACGGTGTACCCGAAATTATTGCGAATCAAGTTAAACAGCAGCTTGAAGGAATTGAGAAACCAAAGGTAGCCGTTCTTGGCCTTGCATATAAAGGAAATATTGGTGATGCACGTGAGAGTCCATCTCTTACGATTCTGCAACATCTTAAGGACATGGGTATTTCCTGTTCCGTGCATGATCCATATGTCATAGATAAACGGATTGATCATCAGTTCGAGACGGTTGAAGAGACCGTGAAAGATGCAGATTGTCTTCTTGTGCTGACAGATCATAATGAATACAAGGATTTAGATTTAGAGAAACTCGTCCCTCTCATGCGTCATGCTATGATGTATGATACAAAGAACATGATAAATAAAAAGCAGGCAGAAGATGCTGGCTTTCAATATGAAAAAGTGGGTAAATCCCAGATCAACACGAATTTATTACATTTATAAAGGATGAATGAGATGAAGGAATCTTTGTTAAATAAGTTTGAGTCAGGTAATGCACGTGTTGGAGTAATTGGACTAGGATATGTAGGCCTTCCGCTTGCTGTGGAAATGGCACAAAAAGGTTTTGAAGTATATGGAATCGACGTATCTACAGAAAAAATGGACATTCTAAATAAGGGGAAGAGTTATGTCATGGACATCTCTGATGAGCAGGTGGAAGCCATCATCGGAAAGAACTTTTTCCCTGGAGACGACTTCTCAGTACTCTCGAAGCTAGATGCTGTGAGTATTTGTGTTCCGACACCACTTGCTAAAACGAAAGAGCCAGATGTTTCATATATCAATGCTGTGGTTGAACAGTTAGTTGAGTATATGACTGAAGGAACACTTGTTATTCTAGAAAGTACAACCTACCCTGGTACCACAGAGGAGTTAATTAAAGCTGTTATTGAAGAACAGACTTCTTTCCGTGCGGGTGAAGATTTCTTCCTATGCTTCTCACCTGAGCGTGTCGATCCGGGTAACAAGCAATTTAATACGAAAAACACACCAAAAGTACTTGGTGGTTCAACAAAACCATGTCTTGAACTTGGTGTTGCTCTTTACAGCTCGTTCCTTGAGAATATCGTTCCAGTTAGCTCAACAAGCGTTGCAGAAATGGTTAAGCTTCTTGAAAACACGTTCCGTAGTGTAAACATCGGACTAGTGAATGAGCTAACTATGATGTGTGATCGCATGGGCATTAATGCATGGGAAGTGATTGATGCTGCTGCTACGAAGCCGTTTGGTTACATGCCTTTCTACCCTGGACCAGGAATTGGCGGACATTGTATTCCACTTGATCCAGCTTATCTTTCATGGAAAGCTAAAATGTTTAACTTCTACAACCGATTTATTGAACTGGCAAGTGATGTGAATGGTAACATGCCACGCTACGCACTTAACCAGGCTGCTGATATCCTAAATGATAATGAAAAATCAATTAAAGGATCAAAAATCTTTATCCTTGGTATGGCTTATAAGAAAGACATTGATGATCTTCGTGAATCTCCTGCACTTGAAATTTACCGCCTTCTTGAAGATAAAGGAGCTCATGTGTACTACCATGATCCGTTTGTTTCAAGCTTTAAGAATGGTGATGAAGTAGTTTACTCCGTTGAATTGAACGATCAGAATCTAGATGATGCGGATTTAGTTGTTATCGCAACGAATCACACAACTGTTGATTATGATTATGTAATTAACCGTTCGAAGCTCATTTATGACACTCGTAACGTGACGAAGAACTACAAAGATTCGGAAGGTAAAGTAACGCTATTAGGCGGACAACAGAACTTTGATTTACCTACGAATGTTGAAGAAAACTCAAGTGTTAGTCCAAAGTAATTGATGTAAAAGGAGAATCCTGATGAAATTTGATGTTAGCCCATTTTATACAGAAAATATTGAGGTTTCTATTAATGAGGGAAGCTTGAATAACAAACTGATCTCACATGGAAAAAAAGCGAATTCTCTTCTTGTTCTTTCTGGAAATGGGGACACACAATCTTCGTTGAAACTTGCAAGCCTCGACAAGCACGTCGTCGAGCTTGTTCGATTTGATGAAGAGCTGCAAGGAAAAAGTAACATGTATCGTTCGCTTCCGCGAGAGCTACAGGAGAAGTTAACTCTTCAAAAAGCAAACTTCTATAACTCGGAAGAACTTTCTCCTTATAAATCTGAAATGGTTGTACTTGAGGGCTCTTTCACAACGCGATTCTTTGAAGAAGCTTTTCTGCACACCATTCATGCGAATCTTTCAGATGAGCTGAATGGTACGCTTGCAGTTAAGTTACCAATGGATGCTGAAGTGACAGAAGATATTTCTGAAGTCGTATTATGTTTGAATCAATTCTTCATTGCCAAGTCAATGGGGTTTGAAGATAACTACTTCTATTTCCTGGGTGAACCGCGGACTATACTTCCTGAAGAGCGTATTAAGCAAGAAGTCACGAGTGATTTGCTTGCAGCTGTTCTTAAGCTCGAAAAAGCAATTCCAAAATTAGGTGTGAGCGAAGTCTCAGTAAAGAAGACCGAACCTGAGTTTGATGAAGAAGCAATCGCTAAAGCTGTTGCCAATCAACGCCTCGACCAAGCTATTCAGCATCAATTTAAAATCAATGAGCTAAACGAGCAGGTCAAAAAGTTATCAATTGATGTACGAAAAAAGGATAAGCAGCTTGCTCGAGTTACTCAGAGATACAATCGTGCACAGCACATTGTTAATCACATGGATTCGAATGCATCTGCAAGGTATTTGATTGGTGATGCTGTTATGGGAGCAAGAACATTTGGTCGCGCCATTCGTCTTCCAAAGCGTCTTCTTAAGATTTATCGTGATGCAAAGAGTGGGAAGCTAGGTCGTATTAAGAACGGTTCTGGTTCGTTCGACATTGAGCCAATTGATAACGGTAATGCGATTCTATTTGTTCCAACAAATGGAGCAGGACTTGGTCACTTAACCCGTCTTCTTGCGATTGCACGACGTGTAAAGCGAATTGATCCTTCTAAGAAGATTATTTTCCATACAACGAGCTCGGCGATGCATTTGATTCTTCAAGAAGGTTTCCTTGGGTATCATTTACCATCGAAAATGCTTTTCCCTAAAGAAATGAGTGCCAAGCAATGGAACGCAATGTTGCGTGATCACCTAGAAACGGTGATCAGTATTCACCAACCTGAAACGATTGTTTTCGATGGTGCATTCCCATATGCCGGCCTTGTTGCCTCTATGCGTAAAAAGGATGGCTTAAGAAAAATCTGGGTGAAGCGTGGTCAGCATAAAGAAGGAAAAGCTGAACTCGTTGAAACGAAGGAAAATGAGTTTGACGAGGTTTACGTACCAGGTGAAGCCGGTGGTGAGAACAGCATGAGAAAAGAAGGTATTAAAACATACTGTGAACCAGTGCTTTATCTTGATCGAGAAGAGCTAAAAGATCGTGAAAGCGTTCGTCGTCAATGGAATATCCCAGAAGGTATGAAAATGGTTTACGTACAGCTTGGTGCAGGTAAAATCAACGACATTCATTCTACAATTTCCATTTTGTTAAATGAACTTCTTAAAAGAGAAGACGTTTTCGTTGTTATTGGTGAGTCGATTATCGGTAACCGCATGGATTTAAAAATGGATCGAGTGCTTACCTTAAGGGATTATCCTAACTCGATTTACTTTAATGCATTCGATTTGATTGTAACTGCTACCGGGTATAATACGTTCCACGAGGTCATGTACTTCGGTGTGCCATCCATCTTAATACCAAATGAGAACACGAAGACAGACGATCAAGTAGCAAGAGGGATGATTGCAGGGAACGCAGGTGCTGCAATCGTATTGAGAGATCCTGGAGCTAGCGATTTTGAAAAAGCGATTGAAGAAGCTCTTGATGAAGAGAACAACCGTAACATGAGAAAAAATGCTTTATCTCTTGTGAAAGAGAACGGAGCTCAGCAAATGGCTGAAATGATTGTTCAAAACGTAGTAGTAGAAAATTAGAAAACTGTCTGGGAGAGTGATGATGTTGAAACGTAAGATTTTAGTGCCAATTGCCTTCAATAACTGGGCGTTAACAGATGTAAATGACAACCGTTTGACGAAGGAATGGATTGACCATCGCATGGGTATTTTTATGAAATATACGTGTAAGAGTCTTAAAGCACAAACGAATCAAGATTTCACGACAATTCTTCAATACGACCAACGTTCAGAAGAACACGTTTTGAACGCTCTAAAACAACACGATCCGCTTCCAGAGAATATTAAATTTGTGCCGAAAAATGCTTACAACAAAACGCTGGAGCGCGAAATCCAGGACTATGATGAAGTGTATTTTGCACGAATTGATTCAGATGATATGTATCATAAAGGTTACTTTGAATTTCTGAAGAATCATCAGCCAGCTGAAGGTACTGAAGCGCTTATCAATCAGTACGGGTACTTCTATGATGAATATTCAGATAAAGTAGCGACTGCTAAGATTCAATCGCCTCCATTCTACACATTAATCTATAATGTGGCTGAATATTTAGAAGGCAAGCGTCATCCTGTTAAAGGACATCTTTCCGTTCATAGTTTAAATCATGAGCTGTTAGAGCCGAGAAACTACGTTCAGGTTATTCATTCCAACAATATGTCTACATCGTTCGAAAATAGATATATTGATGGGCTGATCGAAGATGAAAATGAGAAAAACCAGATCCTTCAGAATTTCTGGGGTTAATAAGGATAGAAGCTGTCGGAAGATCCGACAGCTTTTTTTACTAAATTTAGGGCATAGTCGATTTATTTATGAAATTAGCTGTATATCCTTTTTAGAATATACAACATCATATATAATTCAAATAAAGGTGAATATTCCATAATAGGAAATAAATGGTATCAAATTATAGAGCTGTATGTGTAGCTCAAACAGGAGAATGGCATGCTAAAAAATCAGTTAAAGCACTTAGAAAATGGAACGATTCGTCTACCACAAACACAAGTGTCTCGATTGAAATGGTGTGGTTCTAGAGCTTCAGGATTTCATCTTCTTCAAGTTAGTCAAACGCCTTCTATTCTGGCTTTAATCAATGAAGATCCTGAACTAGATATGGTTAATGTCTTTCCCTCAAACCAACAGTACACAACCATTGACCATCCTGCTGTAGAGAGCTGTTGTTCTGTATTCTGGACGGGGGATTTATCAGGTGCGATCCCATATCCTACAAACTATTTTGATACGGTGATAATTGATGAGCTTCTTGAACTAACAGCACAGGAAGCTATTGATGAGTTTAGAAGAGTGGTAAAACCGAACGGAAAGTTGATTATCACTCAAGAATTGACTAAATCTTTAACAAGGAAAGACTATTGGATCCCTCTTCTTTCACATTTTGAGGAGCTTGATAAACGTCTCGACAATGATTGTGTTAGCTGGGTAGGCAGGAACTCTGGAGTGGATTTAACAGAGACAGAAGATATTGTCGAGCATCTAGTAGTAGAGATTAGTGAAAGGTTAGAGGAGAAAAAAATATTCGTAGAAGAGAAAAAGCAACAGGTTCTAAAGCAGAAAAAGGATAGCATATTAGAGCAGCTAGAAAAAGATAAAAAGCTTAAAATGACTGTCCCATATTTTCGCAATAAATATCTCACGCAGATTGAAACGATTCAGTTAACTGAAAAAGAGAAGAGTGAACTTACACCGCTTAAACAGGATACCGTGCTACACACCCAAAAAATCGAACTGAAAGAGCTTATACTCCAATCTTTTCAAGAACGTGACATTGCGATTGTGATGGGGGATGGCGACTATTACAGAAAGTATAGCCTTAACTTTTCACACCATTTAACAGAGGCATTGTTACGTAAAGGCTACAGGGTTATCTATGTAACGAATAATGTTGATAAAACGATCCATCCTATTAAAAATGAATCCACACAATTATTGCAAATCAATCGTAAGGATTTTGGAGAAATTGCTGACTTATTTAACCAACCAGCTTTATTTATCACTTCGACGGACCTCCAGATTGCAAAACGAATTGGTCGATTTCTGTGGAATAGATGGAGCGTGTACTATTTACCGGAAGCGGTTATCGAACAGAATGAAGACGTTCATTCCTTTCTAGCAAATCTTCTTAAAAAAGAAAACTTTCTAGCTGGTGCTGGTAGTAAGTTCCCTATTTCTGCGGTGGTTAAAGAGCGCGTTCCGACGTATACAAAATCTTCTGAGTCAACCAAACTAATTTTAGGTTTTATTGGGGACTTAAGTACGAAAGCTATTCATTATCAAGCTATTAAAGAGCTTTTAAGAGCTAATGAAGCTTTAACGGTTGAATTAATTGGGCATCATCTACCAGAAGAAAAACCTTTTCGAACGAATCGATTAATTATGAGAGAATATACTCATCGCGAAGAAGTTGCAAAAAGAATCCAGAAATGGACTGGTGGAATATTACCTGTGAAGCATCCAGAGGATAAGGCTCCCATCAATTTAATGCAAACTACCGGGATGCCTCTACTGAAGATAGAAGACTGGAGTGCACCACTTGATCCCAGTTTGTTGATCCCATCTGAAAATCCAAGGAATTGGACAGAGGTGTTAGATGAGATTCTTTCCAATCCAACCGGAGGCCTTACATGAAAATCCTATACATCTATCGATACTTATTGCTAGGCGGGGTGACGACTCAGCTCGCAAACAGGCGTGGATTTTTACAAACTGTTAGTGATCCACATTTTATCTTTCTGTCAGATCACGGGGGTCGTTCTGCCTTCGGTGATTATGAGAAGTTAACGGTTATGGATCAGCCAGAGGCTATTCTCCACTATATTGAAAAACAAAAGATCGATCTTATCATCGCGATTGATACGAAGGAAGTAACAGATTATCTTATTGAAAAGGAATGTGAGATCCCAATTATTCAGGAAGTGCATGGCATTTCATACAAGCTAAGTTATTTGGTTGAAACAGATTCGACTAAATTCAGTGGCTATATCGTTCCCTCTACTTATAGTAGGAATCGAATTATTGAGGACTATCACGCTCCAGAAAATAAAACATTTGTGATTCCTAATTGTCTGGATACGTCTTTATTTTCGCCTAAAGATCCTGTCCCAATTACAAACAAGAAGATTATTTGTTGGGTAGGGAAATTAAACGATCATAAAAACTGGATTGGTTTTTTAGATCTTGCTCAGAAAATTAATGCAAAACGACAGGATTGTGTGTTCTGGATGATAGGTGGAGAAACAGCCTCTGTGAAGGCAACAAAGCATTTCTTTAATGAAGCTGCAAATCGAGGGATAAATGTCACCTGGATTGATCGGATGGAATATGAACAAATGCCAACGCTCTATTCGATGGTTGCACAGAGCGGAGGATGTACGGTGAGCACATCCAGGGGAGAATCTTTTGGAATGAGCTTAATCGAGGCGATGGCGTGCGGATGTCCTGCAGTAGCCCCATCTGTCGGAGCAATTCCAGAAATTTATTCAGGTGCACTGGAGCGCTTATTGTACAAGCTTCATGATTTAGATACATGCGCAGCTATTGTCGATACGGTGCTTGACGATTCTGATGAACGAAGCGAACTAATTCGAAAAGGTATGCACAAGGTGAGTGAATTTACGATCGAGCGTGTGGTGTCTCAATATTATCGCCTTCTTAGTGAATTAGCAAAATGAGCGCACTACAAGTGAAGTTATGTCATTTTTTACAAGTTACATGCTTTGTGTAATCACTTTTCAATCGATTCGTAAGGAAGTATAATGAAAGAAGTATTTTTATCCCACCCATCAGAGGGGGATGAAGCAATCCCCCCTCTGATGGAAGTTTCACTTTATGTCGTATTCTGCTAGTTAGGGAAAGGATTCACTATGAAGGTTTTGTATATCACACAACATTTCCCCCCGGAAATAGGTGCCGCACAGGCGCGTGCCTATGATATGTCAATGAATTTAGTAGAAGAGGGTTGCGATGTCACAGTCGCCACTGCTTTTCCTAATCATGTGCCATCCAAAAAACTCATGCAAACCAGTAAGCATCTTGGTTTAAATGTGATCCGTACGTTTGTCGTTCAGGATACAAAGAAAAGTTCGCGCAGGCGGATGTTGAATTATTTATCATTTATGATGACTTCTATTATAGCAGGATTAACCGTAAAGAAGCCGGATGTTGTGTTTGCCACAACCCCCCAGCTATTTGCGGGGCTATCCGGATATATAGTAAGTAAACTAAAACGCGCGAAATTTGTCATTGAAGTAAGAGACTTATGGGTGGATTTTGCTGAAGTATTGAATCAAATTAATAATAAACGTGTTTTAAAGCTTGCTCGTAAGCTTGAGTGGTTTCTGTTTAAAAAGGCTGATCATATTATTGTCGTTACACAAGGTTATAAACGGTACCTGATTGAAAAGGGGATTCCAGAAGATAAAATTGATGTCATTACCAATGGTGTTAACCCTCACGAGACTGGAGTTCTCGTACCTGAGGAAGGAAGTATGATTCGAGAACAGTATGGATTAGAGAACCAATTTATTATTTTATATGCGGGTAACATGGGGATTGCTCAGGGTTTAAAGACGGTTTTAGAAGCAGCTGAGAACTTACTGGAACATCCGTCCATTACGTTTGTTTTAATTGGTGAAGGTGCTGAGAAAGTACGACTTCAGGCGTACAGAGAAGAAAAAAAACTGACGAATGTCTTAATACTTGATAGTAGAGCAAAGCAGGAGCTTCATGGCTTCTATGCTGCTGCAGATCTTTGCCTGGTTGTCCTTAAAAACCATCCGTTATTTGAAATCACGATTCCTTCAAAGTTATTTGATTGTCTTGCGATGAATAAACCAGTACTGCTTGGTATTGGTGGAGAGTCAAAGGAAATTGTAAAGAGCTTAAACGCAGGTCTATTCTTCGAACCAGAGGATCCTGAATCGCTAGCTGAGGTCGTAGTAGAGGCAGCTTCTAATCCTGCGATTATGAATGAGCTCGAAAAAGATGTAAGAAGTAAGATGCTATTATCGTATAACAGGCAAGAACTATCCAAAAACTTAGCGAAACGATTACGAGCTACTCTTCATAGCTCAAAAGGTTGGTCATAATGAAAAAAGTGTGTGTTATCACATCAATTCACTCTCCATTTGATGGACGTATTTATCATAAGCAGTGCAAAAGCTTAAAACGAGCAGGCTATGATGTTGTATTAATCGCTCCAGAGCCTGAAGTGATGGAGTCAAATGATATTCCTCTTATTACTTTTAAGCGGCCTACTAGTATTAAGCAACGAATTATGGTGATTTATCGTATGTATAATTTAGCCAAAAAAACGAACGCCGATATTTACCATTTCCATGATCCAGAGTTAATGATCGTTGGCTTTATGATCGAAACGTTTCTGAAAAAACCTGTTATTTACGACATTCATGAACATTATCCTAATACGATTATGGGAAGAGACTATATTCCATCCGCCATTAAAATTCCAATGAAAATGGCATACATTTGCGTGGAAAAATTGGCACTCCTGAAAATAAGTGGTGTTATTTATACAACTGATGAAATTGGAAAGCGTTATGGACGCTACAATGGTTGTAAAATTGAAAACTATCCACTTAAGGAAATGTTTCCCGCAAGAAAAAGGGAAAAAGACCCCAATCAACTTATTTATTTAGGTGGAATAACAAAAATCAGAGGTGTACTTGAGCTTGTTGAAGGCTTCAGTCTAGCACTGAAGGAAAAGCCAAACGCAAGACTTCTTTTTCTTGGAAGCTTTGAGTCCGAGGCTTTTGAGCAAGAAGTACACAATCAGATCGCTCAAAAAGGAATTGGAGAGAATGTATCCTTTATAAGCAGGGTACCCTACGAACAAATCTCCTCTTATGTAGATCAATCAGCCATTGGCATATTGCCTTATTTACCTTATCCTAATCATCTTGTGGCTTTGCCCAATAAGTTATTTGAATACATGGCAGCTAACAATGCTATTATTGCCTCTGATTTTCCACATTACGCAAGAGTTATTACTGATAGCAATGGTGGAATGGTTATTAATCCGGAAGACCCCAAAGACATTGCCGCAAAAATTACACAACTATTAAGTATTCCTGAAGAAACAAGGGAACTTGGTAAGAACGCTAGAAAAGCCTTTGAAAACAAGTATAATTGGTCATGTGAAGAAAAAAAACTGCTTGGATTTTACCGTAGCTTGCTACAACGGTAAATAAATAAGAAGCTTGAAAGAAGCGGGGAAGAAAATGAAAAAGCAATCAAGAATTAAAAGAAGGCGAAAGAAGAGTTTTTTTCGTAGATTTTTCACTTTTATCCTCTTAATTGTTCTGATCCTGGTCGGATATGGAGCCTATCTTGCGTATAATGCTTATGACGCAGCATCAGGGTCATATCAAGAGCTGTCCAGAGGAGATAAATCAGAATTAAGGGATGCGGAAGTGGCAGTTACAAAAGATCCGATTTCCATCTTAATCATGGGTGTCGAAGACTATTCGACCGGTGGCGAAAATGGTCGTACGGATACATTAATGGTAGCTACTGTAGATCCAGATACAAAGGAAATAAAGTTACTCAGTATACCGAGGGATTCTCGAGTTGACATCATTGGAAAAGGTTTTAAAGATAAGATTACTCATGCTCATGCATATGGCGGTACAGACATGACCATTGATACAGTAGAAAACTTTTTGAACATACCGATTGATTATTATGTGAAAGTTAACTTTGATGGTTTTAAAGATGTTATAGATGAGATTGGCGGCATCACGGTTGATGTACCGTTTGATTTCACTGCTCACACAGACGTACCTGGAGGAAGAGCAGAGTTTACAGAAGGTGAGATGAGGCTTGATGGGACAGAAGCCCTTGCATACGCTAGAATGCGTAAAAGTGACCCACGTGGCGACTTCGGTAGAAGTGATCGTCAGAAGCAAGTTATTAAAGCCGCAATGGATGAAGTATCCAGTGCTAAAGGGTTAATGAAGCTGGATGACATTGCTCAGCATATAGGCAATAACATTGAAACCAACCTGAAGCCAACCGAATTATTCGCTCTTCAGAAAAAGTATTCTGATGTTAGTTCCTCTAAGCTTGAGAGTCTCTCACTTAATGGAGTAGACCAGACCATTGACGGTGTGTATTATTTCATTCCAAATGAAGAAAGTGTTTCAAATCTAAGTCAGAAATTAAGTTCCATTCTCACTGACCAATCAGGAGAATAGATAAGATACAAAAAAGCATCCGCAGCAGCGGATGCTTTTTTATTAAGATCAGAGTAGTTCAATCTCTGATGGAAGTTTCACTTTATCGTTTCATAGTACTGGTGAAGACCAGGATCTTTTTGAGTGTATTAATAAGTGGCTTTCGTTGATTTCCAATTAGTCCTATGAGTTCTGCAGTAAATTGTATCACAATGAGAAGCAGTATGAGTAAGAATAACGATCCCCAGAGAGTAGAAGCTGAGAAAAGAATGGCTGTTATTCCAAAGAAAAAGCTCAGTAGATAAATGATAATCACCGTAGATTGATGTGTAAAACCAATCGCTAGTAGACAATGATGAATATGAAATTTATCGGGTGTGGATATTTTTTGCTTCCTCATAAGTCTTCTTATAATGGCAAAGAAAGTATCAAATATAGGAACTGCAAGAATGATCACTGGAATAATAAGACTGAATACCGTTACACTTTTAAATAGTCCCAGCATTGAAATGACTGATATGGCAAATCCTAAAAAAAGTGCTCCTGTGTCACCCATAAAAATGCTGGCCGGATGGAAGTTGAAAATTAAAAACCCAAGGGTACTACCAATGAGTATGACAGCAAGTGATATAACAACAAGCTGATGATCAAGCACAGCCATCGTTAGAATAGAACCAAGAGCGATTGTTGAAACGCCAGCTGCAAGTCCATCAAGTCCATCAATTAAATTGATGGAATTCGTTACTCCAACAATCCAGAGGACTGTGATGATAAAACTCATAAAGCCAAATTCAATTCTTCCGACAAAAGGAAAAGATACAAATTCTACCTGGAGACCTGAAGAAGCAACGATAATCGCTGCAGCAATTTGCCCGAGTAGCTTTACTTTAGGCGAAACAGCATATTTATCATCAAACACGCCAAGAATGATAATAAGAAGTCCGGCAATAATAATTTCTGTCATGTACGGTGAGTATGGTGTAAGGTATAAAAAACCTGCAACAGTACCTGCAAAAATAGCAAGACCGCCTGCTGAAGGCATAAGGCCTTTGTGAACCTTACGCTGGTTCGGTTTATCAGCAATTTTGAATTTAAGCGATAGGAATTTAACAATTGGTGTAGCGATTATTGCCACGCTTATGGAGATCATAAACGCTATAATATATTCAGTTAACGTTAACGAATACAATGAAATCCCCCTCTAACTGAGGAATAGTAGTTCATTCCTTTCATATCATATCAAAATAGAAGGCTATTGCAAGAAGTTTCTTATGATGATTTAACTGAAATTTCTTCTGTCCATTCTAGGTTTCCCGATTCGTGCGCTTTCATGTTGAAAAACCAAGTGAATTTAATTACCAGTACCCGCTTTTGACAACATATAATCATTTTAGACATCGTATTCTTTATACAATTGTTCCTCCTGGTGAATGGTTGCCTGTCCACTGGTGAGGTTGGTCATCCAATCAATGAATTGTTCTTCAAGTCCAGTTTCCACCATCGTTACAATAAGCACTTGATCTATATATTCGATATGATCCAATATATAATTCGACGACCGAATTTCATTTTCGACTTTACCTAACAAAGTATAATCAATTTTCGTGCTTATTTTGGTCATTAGCCTACGTTCAACAATGCCTGTGGCGGTGAGACCTTCAGATACGGATTGGCCATAAGCGCGTATTAAGCCACCTGCACCAAGTTTAATCCCTCCAAAATAACGGGTAACTACGACGGTAGTATCCTTTAAGCGACGTTTCTTTAATACTTCAAGCATTGGTACCCCTGCTGTACCAGAAGGCTCGCCATCATCATTTGCTTTTTGGATCAGGTCTTGCTCTCCAATTAAGTAGGCTGAACAATTATGTGTAGCACTATGGTTCGCTATTTTGATCGATTGGATGAATTCCTGAGCTTCTTCTTCTGTTGTTGTTCTTTTTACATGAGCTATAAAACGTGATCTTTGTATGACTATTTCATTTTTTCCGTCACCTTTGACCGTATAATACGAAGTAAGCATCGTTTACCTCCATCGATTCCTCTAACATTGCTAAGAATGAAAGGGATTTGTTTCTTATTATCGAATAATACATAATTACAGGTTTTTTATTAAAAGAGTGTAGTAAGGCGTTTTGTTTCCTTCTTAATTATAAGTGTCTTAAAATAATCCATCAAATATAAATCCTCAAGACATAAACAGACGGTCAGATACGAATTTTGTAAAAGAAGTACTTTTGGACTATCTTTTCCTGTCGTCCGTCCCTTGAAGGAATGGAGGAGTTAGCTTGGATTTTAAGAAGCTGGATCCAAAAGAATTAGATGTCATTCTAGACAGAACAATGGAGAGTATTAATACGAGTAAATCAAAATTGTTCGAAATTGGTGAGCATTCTCATGAAGAATGCCAGGAGATTAATCAGCACCTTCAAATATTGAAAGAAGAGCTAGAATCTCTTCAGAATCTAAGACAGGATCACATACTCGATGATCGGGTAGCTCGTGCAGAGCTAGTGAAGATCAGTAAGAACTTTCATAACTATGGTGAGCCAGTAATCAGAAAAGCATATGAAAAGGCCGCAGATGCTCAAATAAGGCTTTCTGTTAGTATGGAGAAAGAATCCCGGTTAAAAGATGAGATTTCCCATCTAGAGCAGCGACTGTTCTCTCTTCAAAATACGTCAGAGAAAGCAGAGGCATTTATGAGTCAAATTTCCACTGTTCTTAGCTATCTTGGCGGAGAGCTAAGGCTATATGGTGAGGTCATTGAAGATGCTAAAAGAAAACAAGAGTATGGACTTCGAATTATAGAAGCACAGGAAGAAGAAAGAAAACGACTTTCGCGGGAAATTCACGACGGGCCAGCCCAGGTTCTTGCAAATGTTCTTTTAAGGTCACAGCTAATTGAACGAATTTATGAGAAAAAGGGAAAAGACGAAGCGTTTAAAGAAATAAAGGATATGCGAGCGTTAATTGAAGATGCGCTGAAAGAAGTAAGGAGACTAATTTATGATCTGCGGCCTATGGCACTTGATGATCTCGGATTAATCCCAACCTTAATGAAATATTTAAACAAAGTTGATGATCGATCAGATGCAGATATTTACTTCGATTATTACGAAGGAATCGGAAGACTACATGTTCGCTTAGAAGCAGCCATTTTCCGTTTAGTGCAGGAAGCTATCCAAAATGCATTGAAGCATTCAGAAGCAAGTGAAATAAATGTTGACCTGAATCTAGATGGTGATAAGATTGTGGTAGTCATTCAAGATAATGGAATCGGTTTTGACGTTAACGTACGAAAAGATCAGTCATTTGGCTTAATCGGAATGAAAGAACGAGTAGGCTTATTAAATGGTACGATTGATGTTCAATCTACGCCGAACAAGGGTACATATATATTAATTAGAATCCCGATACTTGAACAGGAGGGCGTGTAAACGATGTATGCTGCAAAAACCCAAACTAAAATTATTATAATAGATGACCATCGCTTGTTTCGCGAAGGGGTAAAACGAATTTTAGATATGGAAGATGATTTCGAAGTGATTGCTGAAGGTGATGATGGAGACGAAGCACTTCGTCTTGTAGAAGATCACAAGCCGGATGTTGTCTTAATGGACATCAACATGCCACACGTGAATGGGGTTGAAGCAACAAGACAACTCATAGAGCAGATTCCTGAAACAAAGGTTATTATTTTATCGATTCATGATGATGAGACTTATGTTACTCACGCAGTCAAAACTGGTGCTGCTGGTTATCTCCTTAAAGAAATGGATGCTAACTCGCTTGTCGAGGCGGTAAAAGTTGTGGCTTCAGGTGGCGCTTATATTCATCCGAAGGTCACACACAACCTTGTTAATGAATACCGTAGACTTGCTACTGAAGGCAAGAGACCTACTGCGCAGATCGGGTACAAAGAGGTTGAATATCGCAAGCCCCTTCATATTTTAACGCGACGGGAATGTGAAGTTCTTCAGCTCCTTACAGATGGAAAGAGTAACCGTTCAATCGGTGAAGATCTGTTTATTAGTGAAAAGACAGTTAAAAACCACGTATCGAATATTCTTCAGAAAATGAATGTGAATGACAGAACCCAGGCGGTGGTTGAAGCCATTAAAAAAGGTTGGGTAAAGGTGCGCTGATACGCACCTTTATTTTTTTTGAGCTCGAAACAAAAGGGCAAAAAAAAGAACCTCCTGGTTGGAGGTTCTTTTTGGATCATTATGCGCGCTTAGCACCAAGGTAACGAGGTGCCCAGTAAGAGTTATCCATATCACTGATTGTAACTCCGTAAGAAGAAGAAGTGTGAATGAACTTCCCGTTACCAAGATAGATACCGGCGTGTGAAGGACCAGACTTGTATGTTTCAAAGAAAACAAGATCGCCAACAGATGGTGAAGATACGCTATCTGTTGCATTCCAGATGCTAGCTACAGTACGCGGGATTGAAACGCCTGCTTTGTTGAATACGTATTGTAGATAGCCGCTGCAGTCAAATCCAGATGGTGTTGTTCCTGCCCAAACATATGGAACTCCGATATATTGCTTCGCAATAGAAACAACAGATGAGTTAGATGTAGATGCACTTTTCACCTGTGAAGAAGATGAAGAAGTGTTTACAGATGCACCAGATAGTGCTGCAAATGTATTTGATCCAGCAATACCATCAACACTCAAACCGTTTGCACTCTGGAAGTTACGAACTGCCTGTTTTGTAATTGAGCCGTAAATGCCATCAACAGAGTAGCTATAGTATCCTTTTGATTTAAGTTGACTTTGAAGATTAGAAACACTTTGTCCGCGGTCACCATAACGAAGTGTTCCGCTGTATGTACTTGTATTACTGCTTGATTTTGAAACGGCAGCCCCTTTAAGTGCGCCAACTGTTTTAGGTCCTACAACGCCATCAACGCTTAGTCCTGCGCTGCGTTGAAAATCACGAACTCCGTCTTCAGTAATGTTGCCAAAATATCCTGTTGCTGTATGGTAGTCAAAATATCCTTTGTTGTCGAGTGTGTTTTGAAGTTCAGTTACGTCAGAGTGACTCATGCCATTGTAAAGCGTACGGTCACCTAGTGCTGCTTCACTGACGTTTGGTGCTAGTAAAAGAGTACCTGCGAGTGTAGTAGTGATCACGACTTTCTTAAACATAATATAATTCCCCCTGATTTATAAGTTTAAACATTTATTTCTCTATCACGATTGCTAGTTTACATGATTGAGATAACAATGGGATGAATATAACATTACAATCATGTAACAGATTACCTGTCTAAATTACTAAAAGCTTTATATTACGACATTTATATTAAAAAATATGGGGAAAGTAGTTGACAAAATTTGTGAAAAATAATATAAGCTTCAGTTGGCACAATCATTAAAATGCTCTATCATTAAATTAAGCTATGAAGATAAAAATCGGCATTTAATAGATTGAAAAGAGGCGTTTAAATGAAAACAGTTGCTATTGTAACAGATAGTACCGCGTATATACCTGAAGAAATGCTGAATGAATATGACATTACCATGATTCCCCTTAGCGTCATTTTTGGAAATGAAACGTACCTGGAAGAAAAAGAAATAAAAGCAGATGACTTTTTTGAGAAAATTAAGCAGGAGGATGAACTGCCAAAAACATCGCAGCCTTCAATTGGAAGTTTTATTGAGGCTTTTGAGAAGCTATCGAAATCGCACGATGAGATCATCACAATTACGTTATCAAGTGGCGTTAGTGGGACGTATCAATCGGCTTATTCCGCAGGATCGATGGTAGAAGAAGCAAATGTCCATGTATTTGATTCTGAAATTAGTTGTATGATGCAGGGCTTTTATGTCATTGAGGCTGCCCGTATGGCACTTGAAGGTTACAGCGGAGAGCGAATACTAGAAAGACTTCATGATATTAAAAGCCAGGGAACAAATGCTTATTTCCTTGTTAATGATTTAAGTAACCTTCACAGGGGAGGACGTATAAATGCCGCACAGCTCGTGGTAGGAAACCTTCTTCAAATCAAACCGGTTTTAACATTTGAGGACAAGAAAATCGTACCTTATGAAAAGATTAGAACAAGAAAAAAGGCACTGACTAAAATTCTTTCATTATTTGATGAGGCAGCAAAGCATGACGTTCCTATTAAAGCAACGGTCATTTATGCTACCAATAAAGAAGAAGCTGAAGCTTTAAAGGAAGATCTGGAGAAAAAGTATCCCAATGTTGAAGTTATTTTAAGTTATTTTGGTCCAGTGATTGCAACTCATCTTGGTGAGGGTGCCCTTGGACTTGGCTGGTATCGCCCATGAGTAACGTTGAATTGGAAGCAGATCGATGAGGTTTGCTTCCTGTTTAATAAATGGTCAGCATGTACTTGTTCCTGAATCACTCTCTGAACCTAATACGTTACGCTATTATCCAATCAGTCATTTCTCTTCGATTCCAGCGCAAGTGGTTAATACCTCTTTCCAACCAACCTCCACTCTTATTAACCACCTTATTGGTAGACATCTTCTATTAGAGGAAATTCCATTTTCACTGCAAACTCTTCACGATCACTACTTGAATGGGCATATTCAACTTGAAGCGGGGATCCAGAACATGGATGGCAATCTAACCTGCAGGAGATGTGGGAATAATCATTTGTTTTCAAGCTATTCTTGTTCGCGGTGCGGTGAATATAACTGTCACTACTGCAGGCACTGTATTATGATGGGACGCGTTAGTTCGTGTTCAGCCCTTTATCATGCTCCAACTTCATTTCATCCAGTTAACTCCTCTCCACTTCTAGAGTGGAACGGAACTTTGTCAGCAGGACAAATAGAAGCATCAAATGCAGTTGCTACTACCATCAAACAGAATAACGAACTGTTAGTTTGGGCTGTATGTGGAAGCGGGAAAACAGAAGTGCTGTTTCGTGGATTGGAAGAAGCTCTTTCCTGTAATCAAACGATCTGCATTGCCACACCACGTACAGATGTAGTTCGTGAACTTGTTCCCCGTTTGGAAAAAGTTTTTCCGGTAACTCCCATATCCGCCCTTTATTCCGGAAGTACCTCGTCTTCTTCCAGGTTTATAGTTTCTACAACCCATCAATTATTACGCTACAAACAATACTTTGACGTGATGATTATCGATGAAGTAGATGCTTTTCCTTATACCTTCGATCCTGCGCTTCAATATGCTGTGAATAAATCGAGAAAACGAGCGAGTTCTCTCATCTATCTAACCGCAACTCCTTCCCAATTTTTCCTGAAACGTATCGATCAGCAGAGCCTTAGTGTAGTCAGAATTCCAGCTAGATTTAATGGTTTTCCACTTCCTATGCCTTCATTCACATGGATTGGAAACTGGAGAAAGAAAATGAATAAAAGACAAATGGCCAAACCCATTGTTGAATGGATAAATAAGCAAATATCTGCAGAAAAGCCAGTGCTGCTTTTTATGCCTTCGATCACTACGTTAGAAAGCGCGAAAGCTTTGTTGGAGGCAGTAGATATCCAATGCGAGGCGGTTCATTCTGAGGATCCAGATCGTGCTGATAAGGTTCTTCGTTTTAGAAGAAAAGAGATACCCATTCTTCTTACTACAACGATATTGGAAAGAGGGGTTCCGATTGAGAACGTTTCTGTCGGAGTAGTAGGAGCTGAAGATCATGTATATACAGAAAATGCTTTAGTACAAATTGCAGGGAGGGCGGGAAGAAGTGCTGAATTTCCGGATGGAGATGTCACGTTCTTTCATTATGGAAAAACCAATGCAATGGTAGCGGCTGTTCGACAAATTGAGCGTATGAATGACGAGGCAGGTGAACGTGAATGGCTCAAAGTCTAATCTGTGTTTGGTGTAGGGGAGAGTTAGGGCGAACGACTTAATGGAGGAATATACTTCAAATAGAAAAAAGTCATACAGCATGTAATCCATGTCGGGAAAAGCTTACTCTAATTTCAGGTCCAATCTGCTTGAAGTGCGATCGTCCGTTAGAGAAGTTGGATGAAAACTATATTGAAGATCGTCATTGTTCCGACTGCTTACGATGGATAAAAAAAGGGAAGGGAGCCGTCCTTATTCAGAATCGCTCTTTCTATGAATTTAATGCTTTTATGAAAGGGGTATTTGCGCTTTATAAATTTCGGGGAGATGTAGAGGCTGGAAGAGTATTTTCACATATGTTTAACAAAGAAATTGCACGATCATATCACCATGTAGACCGTGTGATTCCGATACCACTAAGCGAGGAGCGGCTTTACGAGAGAGGGTTTAATCAATGCTCCGTCTGGATTGAGGGTTTTGGGTATGAGCAGGGGGACTTTCATAGGATTAAACATGAAGAAAAATAAAGCAAAAAGTCTAGAGAAGAGCGCATTAACCGTGATGAAGACATGTTCTATGTAAGTTCCAAGACGTTTATTAGTAATCAAAAAATTCTCCTAATCGATGATTTGTATACGACTGGAACGACTTTATATTACGCTGCGTTAGCCTTAAAGAATGCTGGTGCTGCAGAAGTTTATTCGTTAACTCTTTGTCGTGGTTAAACACCGTGTCGAAAACTTTTTAGGAAAACGCCTTCATTCGAGTTAAATCAACAAAAATATCCCTTTGACAGTCCCTTGAAACCGTTTTATAGTAATGACATGGCAATGCCATGAAGATTTTCGAAGGGAATGTTGAACAAGATGCAGGGAAAAGTAAAATGGTTTAACAATGAAAAAGGTTTCGGATTTATTGAGAGAGAAGATGGGGACGACGTATTCGTTCACTTTTCTGCAATCAGCGGTGAAGGATTCAAGTCTCTAGAAGAAGGCCAGACTGTTGAATTTGAAATTGTTGATGGCGCGCGCGGACCACAGGCCGCTAACGTAGAAAAAGTATCCTAATTTAAATCCAACTCTGAAGCTCCCATTTATGGGGGCTTTTTATTTTGAGTCAGGATCTTTTAGTTTGAATCGCCACCAAAAACTGCACTTTAATTATTACAATCGTTCAATAAAAGGTAATACCTATAAAAAATGTATTTTTTTGTCGTAAAAGAAGGTGATTTGTGAATTAAACGTAAAATAAATTATGATTTTTTAAAGTTTATAGAGGGTAACGGGAAGGGTATAAAGAATAATATAGTTATAGCATGGAAGGAGGAGTGCCACATGATGAATTTCAACATCCGTGGTGAAAACATTAAAGTTACACCTGCAATGCGAGAATATACTGAGAAGAAGGTAAGTAAACTTGAAAGGTATTTCGATACTCCACCTAATTCTGATGTTCATGTAAATATGAAGGTATACAACGATCAGCAAATGATCGAAGTAACAATTCCAATGCCAAACCTTCTATTAAGAGCTGAAGAAGAGCATCAAGATATGTATGCAGCAATTGATTTAGTTGTTGAAAAGCTAGAACGACAAATTCGAAAGCATAAAACGAAAGTGAACCGCAAATTCCGTCAGGAAGGTAGCGTTAAATATATGTTCCGCGATGAACTTAGTCCAACAACCACAAGCGTTGCTGAAGCTGAAGTTGATGAAGACGAGTTACAGGTTGTAAAGACAAAACGCTTTACTTTCAAGCCGATGGACGTAGAAGAAGCTATTCTTCAAATGGACATGCTTGGCCACAGCTTTTTCGTTTTCTCGAATTCCGTATCTGGAAACACAGGCGTTGTTTATCGTCGAAAAGATGGTAAATACGGATTGATTGAACAGGATTAATAAATTAATGTGATATGGGGCAGGGGGGACATCCCTTGCCCCTTTTAATATGCTAGAAATGCCCTTTAATAATGGGGAATAAACGAGCGAGAAGACTTTCACTTCTAAAGTGCACGCTATCTGTTAAGTTTTCTAACTTTCTTGTGCCTCTAGCTAGTAATTGTTAAAATGACTACATAGTATAGTTAGTTTGAATTAATCAAACCTTTAGGGCAGTTAATCCCACTGCAAAACGTGGACTACCTTGATTTTTAAGGTGGGATTTTACTCAGCCTTAAGGGTGGGATAAAATGAATAAGTATATGTTGAAATATGATAGCACTCTACTGACAACAAAAGAGGAGCGTTTCTATGAAAGGTTTATTACGTAAAATAATTCCGAATGGCAATGAGCGTCAAGTAAGCCGTTTGCAGAAAATGGCAGACCAGGTTGAGGCTTACTCAGATACAATGAAGAAGTTATCCGATGAAGAGCTACAAAACAAATCTACTGAATATAAAGAACGTATTGAAAAAGGAGAGAAGCTGGATAAGTTACTTCCGGAAGTTTACGCAACAGCTCGTGAGGCATCAGAACGTGTCCTCGGTATGCGTCCGTTCCCGGTGCAAATTATGGGAGCAATTGCTCTTCACGAAGGTAACATCGCAGAAATGAAGACCGGTGAAGGTAAAACATTAAGTGCAACCATGCCTGTATACCTTAATGCTCTAACTGGCAAAGGAGTTCACGTCATCACCGTAAACGAATATCTCGCACGTCGTGACGCAGAAGAAATGGGCGAGCTCTACCAATTTCTTGGTTTAACAGTTGGTTTGAACATTAGCGGGCTTTCGAAAGAAGAAAAAACGGAGGCATATGCAGCAGATATTACGTACGGAACAAACAATGAATTTGGTTTCGATTATTTACGAGACAATATGGTGCTTTATAAGGAAGAAATGGTACAACGACCTCTTCATTATTCGATTATAGATGAAGTCGATTCTGTTTTGATTGATGAAGCCAGAACGCCACTTATCATTTCTGGAAGTGCTGAAAAGTCTACAAACCTTTACATTCAGGCCAACCAGTTTGTTCGAACCCTGAAGGAAGAAGAGGATTATAACGTCGACATTAAGACGAAGAATGTTCAGATGACTGAAGACGGAATTACGAAGGCGGAACGCTTCTTCGCTATTGAAAATTTATTTGACTACAAGAACGTTCAGCTTAACCACCATATTAATCAGGCAATGAAAGCGAATTTCATTATGCAACTTGATATGGATTATGTAGTGCAAGAAGATGAAGTGGTCATCGTTGACTCATTTACAGGGCGTTTAATGGCGGGTCGCCGCTATAGCGATGGTCTTCACCAGGCGATTGAAGCAAAGGAAGGTCTTGTTATTCAGCGTGAAAGTATGACGCTTGCAACAATTACGTTCCAGAACTATTTTAGAATGTACGAAAAGCTATCGGGTATGACCGGTACGGCTAAAACGGAAGAAGAGGAATTCCGTAACATTTATAATATGAACGTTATTGCTATTCCTACAAACAGACCGATTGCTCGTACGGATTATCCGGATCTTGTTTATAAATCAACAAGTGGTAAGTTCCAGGCGTTGGCTAGAGAAATTGAAGAGCGTCATAAAAAGGGACAACCCATACTTGTAGGTACAGTTGCGGTAGAAACCTCTGAACTGATCTCTCAATTTTTGAAGAAACGTGGCATTCCGCATAATATTCTAAATGCGAAGAACCATGCGCGAGAAGCTGAGATTATTGAATCAGCTGGTCAAAAAGGAGCGGTTACAATCGCAACAAACATGGCCGGTCGTGGTACAGATATTAAACTTGGCGATGGTGTTGTTGAAAGTGGCGGACTCTTTATTCTAGGTACTGAACGCCATGAAAGTAGACGAATTGATAATCAGTTGCGTGGTCGTTCTGGTCGTCAGGGTGATCCGGGTGAGTCGAGATTCTATATCTCTATGGAAGATGAACTGATGAGAAGATTCGGTTCAGACAACATGATGAACATGATGAACCGCCTTGGTATGGAAGAAGATCAGCCGATTGAATCGAAGTTAGTTTCAAGAGCAGTTGAGTCTGCGCAAAAACGAGTAGAAGGCAATAACTATGATGCTCGTAAGCAGCTTTTACAATATGATGATGTCATGAGACAACAACGTGAAATCATCTATGCACAGCGTGCTGAAGTGCTTGAATCAGATAACCTGCGTGAAATTGTTGAATCGATGCTGAAGTCAGTCATCAATAGAATTGTCGATGCCCATACGGGGGACGAAGACATCCAGGAAGAATGGGATCATCAAGCGATTATTGATCATGCGAAGGGCATCTTCTTACAAGAAGGTCAATTGACGGTTAAAGACATCAAAGGTCTCGATAAAGAAGAAATTGTTGTGCTTCTCATTGAGAAAATGAAAGTGAATTACGATGAGAAAGAAGCTTCTTTCGAACCTGAGCGCATGCGTGAGTTTGAGAAAGTAATTCTCCTTCGAAGCGTGGACCGTAAATGGATGGATCACATCGATGCAATGGACCAGCTTCGACAGGGTATTCACCTTCGTGCATATGGACAAAATGATCCTCTCCGTGAATATCAATTTGAAGGGTACGAAATGTTTGAAGATATGGTCGCAGAAATTGAAGAAGAAGTGGCCACATACATTATGAAAGCTCAAATTGAAAGCAATCTGAAGCGTGAGAAGGTTGCTGAAGGTAAAGCAGTAAACCCTAAAGAAGAAGCAAGCTCAAAGCCAAAACCGGTTAAAAAGAAAATGGATGTTGGTCGGAATGATCCGTGTCCATGTGGAAGCGGCTTAAAATATAAAAATTGTCACGGCAAAGTTCAATAATGCCGGGCAGGTGTTCATCTATGGACACCTGCCTGTTCTATGTAAACTAATGAAGTTGAGGTGTATGCAATGGAAATGCATGAAATTCGGACGGAATTAAATACGATTGAAACACGATTAAATGATTTTAGGGGGTCTCTTTGACCTCGAAAACAAGAAAGCTCGAATAGATGAACTCGACATCCTGATGACCGATCCTGATTTTTGGAACGATCAGAATGCAGCCCAGACTGTTATTAATGAATCAAACAGTCTGAAAGAAATGGTTAATGAATATGACTCACTTAAAGACAGCTACGAAAATCTCGAAGTTTCTTATGAACTTGTCAAAGAAGAAAACGATCAAGAGCTTTTTGAAGATCTTGAAAGTGAAATTAAAGAGTTAAAAAAGTCACTTAATAACTTTGAATTAACGCTGTTATTAAGTGAAGAGCATGATAAAAACAACGCGATTTTAGAATTACATCCAGGTGCAGGAGGCACGGAATCCCAGGACTGGGCTTCCATGCTGCTTCGGATGTATACGCGCTACGGTGAGAAAAAAGGTTTTAAAGTTGAAACACTTGATTACCTACCCGGTGACGAAGCTGGTGTTAAGAGCGTAACACTGAATATAAAAGGTCATAATGCTTACGGATACCTGAAGGCTGAAAAAGGTGTGCATCGCCTTGTACGTATCTCGCCATTCGATTCAAGTGGTCGTCGTCATACGTCATTTGTTTCTTGCGAAGTCATGCCAGAATTCAATGATGAGATTGAGATCGAAATTCGAACTGAAGACCTGAAAATTGATACGTATCGTGCAAGTGGTGCGGGTGGTCAGCACGTCAACACTACCGATTCAGCAGTACGTATTACTCACCTGCCAACAAAGGTAGTTGTTAGCTGTCAGTCAGAGCGCTCTCAAATTAAAAACCGTGATCATGCGATGAAAATGTTGAAGGCTAAACTTTATCAGCGCCGAATTGAAGAACAGGAAGCAGAGCTTGCTGAAATTCGCGGTGAACAGAAGGAAATTGGCTGGGGAAGCCAGATTCGCTCGTACGTGTTCCATCCATATAGTATGGTAAAAGACCATCGTACGAATATGGAGGTTGGGAATACCCAATCTGTCATGGATGGTGACCTTGATCCATTTATTGATGCTTTTCTACGTTCGCGTTTAAATGATCATAATGAATAATCCGTATCCCTCCTGCTAAAGCAGGAGGTTTTTTGTGGTTGGTTAAGGTCAAGAGGGTTAATAAATTGGACGCTACAGGAAAAGCTATGAAGATCACAAAAGCACCCGTTATCCTTATCGAATTATAGTTGTAGTAACTTTGGATTCTGAACACTTCAGTATGATAACGCGCTGCTACAATGCGGTTTACACTCTATATGCCCAGTGATATACTACTGGAGAATTTTGCTGAATATTCGGCAACGATGAATTTCATAGAAGTGAGTGAATGATATTATGATAGCAACTGTAGCGAAGTTTACAGCAAGAAAAGTATCACCATCACACAAAGTTCTGGAATACATAAGCGTTATTATTGGATCTGCCTTTGTGGCTATTGCTTTTAACCTCTTTCTTCTTCCAAATAGCATTGCTTCTGGAGGGGTAAGTGGGATAAGTACCATTACAAAAGGTGTATTCGACTGGAAGCCAGCCTACGTGCAATGGGCGTTTAACATTCCACTTTTTATTAGCGGACTTATTTTTCTTGGGAAAAAATATGGACCTAAAACGCTTGTAGGGACGTTATTTCTCCCATTTGTGGTTAAATTGACAGAGAACGTGGAGCCTGCTACAACTGATCCCCTTCTTGGCGCACTGTTTGGTGGTCTTGGCGTTGGTCTTGGTCTTGGAATCGTATTTAGAGGAAAAGCTTCTACAGGTGGAACGGATCTAGCTGCTCAAATTGTCAACAAATATAGCGGCATATCACTAGGAACATGTGTCTTTATGATTGATGGACTGATTGTAGTAGCATCGGCATTCGTATTCAGTCTTGAAGAAGCTCTATATGCCCTAATTGCAATGTATTTAACTGGTAAAACCATTGACGTTGTTCAGCTTGGACTCGGCTATTCTAAGATGGCTCTTATCATTTCTGATAAAGAAGAAGAGCTCAGGGAAGGGATTTTAACGGTCGTCGATCGAGGAGTGACAAAGATCTCTGGACAGGGGGGCTACACAAACGATAAGCGCCCTATTTTAATGGTTGTTGTTGCCCAAAATGAAGTGACAAAATTGAAGGAACTCGTGAAAGGTGTTGACCCTTCCGCTTTTGTAATTGTTTCGAATGCAACAGAAGTGCTCGGAGAAGGTTTTAAGAAAGAGTAATCTGGTTATAGTAACCTTAATTAACTTGAAAATTGAGGTGATCGTATTGAAAAAATGGATAACGGTTGTACTTACCCTGTTTCTAATTATTGGACTCGCCGCCTGTGGTACTGGCGGCAATGAGGGGACAGACAATCAAGGAACTGATGAGAAAGCTTCAGAAGAAAACGGCGATTCGGCCGGAGATTATGATGCTGAGGCTGCAAGGGCTTCATACGAATCGCAATGCTTGAGCTGCCACGGTGAGAATCTTGAGGGAAAGGTTGGCCCTAATATATCAGATATTGGTGCTCGCCTGCCTAAAGATGCCATTCTATCAACAATAAAAAACGGTAAAGGTCAAATGCCAGGCAACCTACTTGAAGGGAAAGAAGCCGAAAATGTAGCCAACTGGCTTGCAGATATGAAATAATGACGGCTAAAACACTCGCGAAGGCGAGTGTTTTCTCATTTAGTTAAATAATATCTACTAAACAGGACAAAGATTGAGTTCGTATATTGCGAATAATGAAAGAATGTGGGAAAGCAAAACAGCTTAACTCTGGGAAAATCACTGGAATATTAAAGAGTTATTGCAAAAGATGTCATATAAACACGCTACTGAAACAAAAATGTAATAAAAATTTGTCTTAAATTAGCGAATTTGTTTGTTATAATGTCTTCAGATGTAAAGGACAATACAGTAACAAACTAATCATATGAAAAACCTATCTTCTAAGAATTTGCATCGAGAATTTAAGCAAGTAGGAAGTGGTACATTTTGATCGAAATGAAAGATGTTTGGAAAACATACAACAATGGGGTTAAAGCTATTAATGGCATTGACATCAAGATTAACAAAGGCGAATTTGTCTACATAGTAGGTCCAAGTGGTGCCGGTAAATCAACCTTTATGCGAATGATGTACCGGGAAGAGAAGCCAACAAGTGGAACAATCATCATCAATGGAAAAGACGTTGGCAAAATGAAGAATAGGCATGTTCCGAAGCTACGTCGCGAAATCGGCGTTGTTTTTCAGGACTTCAAGCTTCTTCCGAGGCTAACCGTATATGAAAACGTCGCTTTTGCTCTTGAAGTCATCGAAGAAAGCAAAGCAGCTACGCGCAAACGAGTAATGGATGTGCTGAGTCTCGTAAATTTGAAAAACAAAGCCAGGTTCCTACCGGATGAGCTTTCTGGAGGGGAACAGCAGAGGGTTTCAATAGCAAGAGCGATCGTCAATAGCCCTAACATTCTGCTCACAGATGAGCCGACAGGTAATCTTGATCCTGAAACAGCATGGGGCATAATGGATTTACTTGATCAAATCAATAATCGCGGAACAACGGTATTAATGGCAACTCATAATAAAGATATTGTGAATACCTTTAGAAAACGTGTAATTGCAATTGATGGCGGTTTGGTTACCCGTGATGAAGCAAGAGGTGAGTACGGGTATGAAAATTAGAACATTGGGCCGTCATGGAAAAGAAGGTTTTAAAAATCTCGGCCGGAACGGCTGGATGACTTTCGCTTCTATATCGGCAGTAACCGTTACGTTGC
Source organism: Pseudalkalibacillus hwajinpoensis (assembly GCF_039851965.1). Lineage (NCBI taxonomy): Bacteria > Bacillati > Bacillota > Bacilli > Caryophanales > Guptibacillaceae > Guptibacillus > Guptibacillus hwajinpoensis. The sequence goes on from NZ_CP156674.1 coordinate 2,860,947, forward strand.
TACTAGTCGGCGTTTGTCTTGCTTTACTTCTTAATCTAAATGCATTTGGTGACCAGATTGAAAGCGATGTTGAAATTAGTGCGTTCATTGATATAACAGCTGAGCAAGAGCAGCAAGACGAACTGAAAAGCAAAATCGAAAATATTCCTGAAGTTGAATCGGCTACCTTTCAGTCAAAAGAAGAAGGACTCGATAATTTGATTGATAACCTCGGTGATGATGGAGAAGTTTTTGAATCTCTGAGGGATGAGAACCCTTTAAGCGATGCATTTCTTATCAAAACAACTGATCCACAGGATGTCAATAAAGTTGCTGAAGAAATTAAGCAGCTAGAAAATGTGCAGGATGTAGAGTTTGCCGAAGATACGGTAAATCGATTATTTAAAGTTCTTGAAATTGCTCGGAACGTTGGACTGGCACTTGTTGTAGGATTACTATTTACAGCCATGTTCCTCATTTCAAATACAATTAAACTAACAATTGTTGCCAGGAGCCATGAAATTGAAATTATGAAACTCGTAGGTGCGACAAATTGGTTCATTCGCTGGCCGTTCTTGATTGAAGGATTGTTGATTGGAATCTTAGGATCACTCATTCCAATTGGTATTCTCATGTACGGCTACTATTATTTGATTGAATTAATAAATAATCGTTTTCCTACATTTATCATTGACTTACTTCCAGTAACACCGTTTATCTATCAACTTTCAGGACTTCTCGTTGTCCTCGGGGTCATTATCGGATTATGGGGAAGTCTTACATCAATGCGTAAGTTTTTGAAAGTATAACTTTAGAGAATACCAGATAAATAGAATGATCTATTTGGGGGAGGAACAAAGATTGAAGCGTAAAGTGATAGCAACAGCTTTAACATTGACTTTAGGATTAAGCGGACTAACAACTGCAGCAATTCCACAAACGACTCATGCAGCATCTCTTGACGAGAAATTAGACAAGGTTAAAGAAGAGAAGTCAACGAATCAACAAGAACTGAAAGAAAAGGAATCTGAACTTGCTGAGGTAAAAGAAGAACAGGACCAGGTACATGCAGAGATTGAACGTTTGGACAAAGAAGTTGCAGATACAGACGAAAAGATCTCAACAAAAGAAAGCGAAATTAATGAAACAAACGCACAGATCACTCAACTTAAAGAAGAAATTGCAGTTCTTGAAGAAAGAATTGCAGAACGGGATAAGCTTCTAAAAGATCGTGTGCGCTCTATGCAACAAAATGGCGGTGGGACTGTTGATTATATGGAAGTCCTGCTTGGAGCAACAACTTTTGGAGATTTTGTAGAACGTGTACTTGCTCTAAATACCATTGCTGATCAGGATAAAAAGATTCTTGAGGAGCATAAGGCGGACATGCTTGCTGTAGAAGAAAAGAAAGCTGAAGTAGAAGACAAGCTCGCTTCACTTGAAGAGAAGAAGGCTGAACTTGTAAGTCTTAAGAAAGAACTTGACGCTAAGAAAGCTGAAAAGGATAAACTAATGAAGTCTCTTGAATTAGAAGAAGGCGAGCTTCATAATCATATGATGGACTTGAATGAAACTGCAGATCTTTTAGAAGCTCAAGAAAAAGCAGTTCAACAGGAAATCAAACGTGCTGAAGAAGCTGCACGCAAGGCTGAAGCGGAGCGTAAAGCTAGAGCTAAAGCAGAGGCAGAAGCAAAGGCAGCGGCTGAAGCAAAAGCTGCATCAAGTAGCTCGAAGTCTGCTCCGGAGCCTGAGCCAGAACCTGCTCCAGCTCCAGAACCTGCTCCAGCCCCATCAGCTTCAAGCAGTGCTAGCTTCCAAAAACCAGCACCTGGTGCTTTCACTTCAGGAATGGGTCAGCGCTGGGGATCTTTCCACGCTGGAGTTGATATTGCACAGGCCGGCGACCCGCCTGTAACAGCAGCAGCTGATGGAACTGTATTAAAATCTTATGAATCATCAACTTATGGAAATGTTGTTTTCCTTACGCATAGCATTAATGGGCAAATGTACACAACAGTTTATGCACACCTGAAGAATCGCGCTGTTTCCACTGGCCAATCCGTAAGTGCAGGTACTTACCTTGGAACAATGGGTAACACCGGAGCTTCTAAGGGACAGCATTTGCATTTTGAAATCCATAAAGGTTCATGGAATGCAAGTAAGTCAAATGCTATAAATCCTCGTAACTTTTTCTAAAAGTACTATCGGATTCATCTACTTATTGTGGGACATGGAAACATAATGAAAACAACTGAATCATATAGTACAATAAGATGAAAAGGCATCGCATCGTTATGATGGGATGCCTTTTCTTTCAAATTAGAAGAGGTGAGTACATTGAAAATACAGGGGAAAGTTGCCGCGTTACTTGTTGTGATCGCCTTACTCATAGGTTCAGGTGGTACATATGCGGCATTTGCACTATTTCAGGACGAGCCGAGCAGCAGTGAGCAATCTCTCAAACAAAATTCCGGTAGTGATATTGCCTCAGAAGAACTCCAGAAAATCAATAAAACCTATGAATTGATTACAGATCGCTACGTAAGCGATGTAAATCAAAAGGACCTTTTGGATGGCGCAATAAAGGGTATGATTGATACGCTTGAAGATCCTTATTCCGTTTATATGGATCCGGAAACAGCCGAGCAATTTAGCCAGTCCCTCGGGTCATCATTCGAGGGTATTGGTGCAGAGGTCAGTATGGAGGATGGAAGAGTAACTATTGTCTCACCTTATAAAGATTCACCAGCTGAAAAGGCGGGGCTTCGTCCAAACGATAAAATCATGACAATTGATGGCGAGAGTACAGAAGGATTGGATTTGTATGATGCCGTTCTAAAAATTCGTGGTGAAAAGGGGACGGTTGTAAATCTAGGTGTTCTGCGTCCTGGTGTTTCAGAAGTAATGGAAGTGAAAGTAACCCGAGATGAAATACCAATTGAAACGGTTTACGCTAAGACAATTGAAGAAAACGGGAAAACAATCGGTGTGTTACAGGTAACATCGTTTTCAGAGAATACAGCCGAAAGCTTTTCGAAAGAACTTAAGAAACTTGAAGATCAAGGAATAGATGGATTGGTTCTTGATGTTCGAAATAACCCTGGTGGCCTTTTGAATGTGGTTTCTGACATGTCAGAAGAACTGATTCCGAATGACAAACCGTATGTTCAAATCGAAGATCGTCAGGGTGAGAAGCAGAGCTCTGTTTCATCTCTTGAGGAGAAAAAAGACTACCCGATCGTAGGCCTAATTGACCGAGGCAGTGCTTCCGCTGCTGAAATTTTGGCAGGTGCACTTAAGGAAGCTGGCGGATATGATCTTGTTGGTGAAACCTCTTTCGGTAAAGGAACTGTTCAAACGACAGTTGATCTTGGTGATGGAAGTAACATCAAGCTTACTATGTACAAATGGTTAACACCTGACGGGAACTGGATTCATAAAGAAGGAATTGAACCGACAGTGAAAGCTGAGCAGCCTGCTTACTTTTATGTGAATCCACTTTCAGCCGAAAAGACACTTGAATATGATCAGAATAATGAACAGGTTGAATCTGCTCAGGTAATGCTGAAAGGACTTGGATTCGAACCTGGTCGAACAGATGGCTACTATAGCGATAAAACGACAACCGCAGTAAAAGCATTTCAGCGTTCGAATGATCTAACTGTATCTGGAAAAATTGATGAAAAAACGGCACAAAAACTGCAAGAGAATATCGTCGATTCTATTCGTAATCCTGAAAATGATGTGCAGCTTGAAACTGCTGTGGAACTTCTTACAAAGTAAATTCAAGAAGGAAACAGGCAGTTGATGTCGAAGCTATTCCGCAGGAAACCCTGCGGAATTTTTTTCTGATGTGGTTATCGAAAGTAAGATGGTTTTTTCCAACAGGACTGCAAAGAAACATGGAGGAGAATTTGATGATGGATACTATTGGTCTTTCCATACTTAAGGGGTTGCTTAGTTTTTTAATGCACCCTCTAACGTATATCACGCTACTGGGAGCATTTATCCTTGGTCTTTCGCGAGTGAAACGAGATCGCAGAGATTTTCATACTCGTGTTCACGATGTACTGGACGATCTGGTTTTTGCAATTGTTCCGGGATTCATTATGGGTGCAATTTTTATGATCGTCAATTTGTTTCTTGGCATCACCTTACCGCTTAGTATTACAGTCGCTTTAAGTATCGCTGGCTTCTTCCTATTGATTACGGGCCAAATTCGCTTTTTATCACCGGCTTTCGTATTTATTTTACCTGTACTACTAGTTGAATTTTATACACCAATCGATTTAGGTATTGAGCGTTTAAACTCTATACAGAATGGTATTGACTCTGTCTCAATGATCACTCCTGCATTACTGGTTGGTTTTTTAGTATTGATCGAAGGAATTCTGATTTCTCGAAATGCTGGGAAACAAACATCTCCGCGATTAGTTGAAAGTAAACGTGGAAAGCTTGTAGGCGCCCATGAAGTTCAGAAACTATGGCTCCTTCCGTTATTTCTTTTTATTCCAGCGGGAAACGTAGAAGCCCTTTCATGGTGGCCACTTCTTCAATTCGGCGATCAGGCATATTCTTTCTTCATCCTGCCATTTCCTATCGGATTTCGAAAGCTCATTCACCACGCACTACCTTTGCCTGAAATGAAAAATAACGGCAGGCAGGTGGCGTTATTAGGTGGGATTGGCGTTTTAATTGGGTTTGTCAGTTACTTTCTAACTATAGAATGGTTGGCTCTTCTAACACTAATTTTGATGGCTGTAGGTCGTGCCGCCATCTTACTTCTTCATCGTGGTAAAAATAAAGCTGCCTATTTCAATGAGCGAAATGAGGGACTTGTTATTCTTGGGATCCTCCCTGAGTCTCCAGCTGATCAAATGAATTTACGTGTGGGTGAAGTTATTTCGAAAGTGAATGGCGTTTCTTTAGGACGAGGAATGGATTTATATACTGCTCTTCAGCAAAATGCAGCATTTTGTAAAATGGAGGTTCTTGATTTTAATGGTGAAGTGAGATTTGAACAAAAAGCGCTCTACAATAATACTCATCATGAGTTAGGGTTGCTGTTTGTGAAGGATCATCGTTTTAGTGAAGTAGTGGAAGCTCAGTAGCTTATAGGAAAAAGAAGAAGGCGATATTCATTGCCTTCTTCTTTTTTGACTCTGTTAATGTATCGTAATGAATTTATAATCGATTAAATATTAAACTACTTTCCTAAAGAATATCTATGCCAATTTGTTATAGGTTGTATTCAAGAAAAATATGGAATTTTAAAAGGTGTTTTACAGTCTTCATGGTTGCGTTTTCAGTGTTTTAGGCAGTCTTGTCTCTACTTGTGCTTCTTGCTACACTTTCATCAATCATATCGCAAAGGAGCATGTCGAAATGACTGGAGAAAAGCAGCTGCAGCAGCAATTAATAGATTTAAATGAAAGAGAATTGAAGTTGCTTCAGAAATTCGAAATAGAGCGGGAAACGATTATGGGTCAAATGCAATCTGGAAGCACAGTTTTGAAAGAAGCGCCTGCTAAAGAAGTTATTGAAATTCTTGAACGTTCTCAGGTTGGAATGGGGCCACTTTATTTATCTGATCAGCTTGAAAAGCATTATGGAATAACGATCTCAACATCTTCTTTATACGATGTTCTCATGATGCTTGCCGGATCCAGTAACTATCCAATTACAAGAATCAGTGAACGAGGATTTAAATATAGCGTATCAAGCTAAATCGCCTGTTTTATCCCAGCCTTAAGGGGCAGTAAAACCCCCACCTCAAAATGTAAATCAATCGAGACGTTTAGGTGGGGGTCAACTGCCCCTAAAGGTCCGATTGGTTCAACTAACCATCAGAGGGGGATGAAGCAAATCCCCCTCTGATGGAAGTTTCACTTTATACTCATAGTAATTTAGTTTTTGAAAAAGAAAGAAAAGGTGATTATAATGGAGCAAGTTTTAGAGAATGGAACGTTGAAATCAACTAATGATTCTCGAACGGCGAAAGCAACAGTCGTCAATCCAACTCATACGAATATTCATGGAACATTATTTGGTGGCCAACTAATGGCGTTTATTGATGATGTGGCGTTAATTTCAGCCACACGTCATTCAAGAAGACCCTGTGTAACAGCTTCCACAGATTCGGTTGATTTTCTTCACCCGATTCATCAGGGAGACATTGTGTGTCTTGAGTCAATGGTAACCTGGACTCATAAAACGTCTATGGAAGTATTTGTGAAAGCTATTGCTGAGAAAATGTTCACAGGTGAGCGCCATGTATGTGCAACAGCTCTTCTCACATTTGTAGCTCTTGACGAAGAAGGGAATCCGGTAGAAGTACCAGGTGTTTACCCTGAAACAGAAGAGGAACAATTTTTGAATGAAACGGCTGAAGAACGAAAAGAGCTTCGTAAAGGCAGAAAAGGCGAGAGTAGAAAGCTAGCACGAGAATTTGGTACGCCTAAACCGTGGGATACAAATACAAAGAATTTCCCCTCTTATGATTATGATAAGTAATTAATGTGTTTTACTTGGTCATCATAGCATTCTTCTCCCTCTTTGTTGTAAGATGGAGGGAGAGTGCTTAGAGAGGGGAACTTCATTATTATGCAAGAAATTTTAGCAGCTTTGTTGATACCTGCGATTATTATGGTCGTGTTTACACGTGTTACATATAATACTTATGTAAGCTTTGGGTTAACGCTTCTGTTTATGTGGGCTGTATTCGGTGGAATTGATCACCCGATATATTTAATTATTTTAACCATTGTATCTTCCCTTATTGGATTCTATTTTTCTAAGAAAACGCAAAAACAAAATAAGAAAAAGATGAAGTAGCGCTGTTCTGAAAAGAATAGGCGCTTCTTTTTCGTTCTATACTGGTAAATGAGATAGAAGATTAATCTGTGCTACCAGCTGAACAGATTAAGAATGGATGAAGTAGGGAAATGGCAATAATGGTATTCTATTTGATCAATTAGGATCGTCTGGAAGCTTACATAGTTAGTACATGTGAATCAGTTATTTTTTCTTGTATGTGAGATGAGAATAGCAAAAAATATGGGAATATCAGTTCGCTTTATTTGAAGATTTGACCTTTATCTATGCTATAATAAATGTTAGAGATTAAAGGAACGGAGGCGAAGATGGTGGAAAGAAAGTTTGAATTGGTATCGGATTATGAGCCAGAGGGAGATCAACCTGAGGCGATAAAAAAACTTGTTGAAGGTGTTCGAAGCAAGGAGCGCCACCAGACGCTGCTTGGAGCAACAGGGACGGGTAAAACCTTCACAATGTCAAACGTCATTCAGGAAGTTAATAAACCAACGCTCATTATCGCACATAACAAGACACTTGCTGGACAACTATACAGTGAATTTAAAGAGTACTTTCCGAATAACGCAGTTGAATACTTCGTTAGCTATTACGATTATTATCAGCCTGAAGCGTACATTCCACATTCAGATACGTTCATTGAGAAAGATGCAAGTATCAATGACGAGATTGATAAGCTTCGCCACTCCGCTACATCGAGTTTATTTGAACGTAACGATGTCATTATTGTAGCAAGTGTTTCATGCATATACGGTCTCGGTAATCCTGAAGAGTACAAAAGTCTGGTTGTTTCTCTTCGAAAAGGGATGGAAAAAGATCGAGACCAATTGCTCCGTGACATGGTCGACGTTCAGTATGCCAGGAATGATATTAATTTCACGCGCGGTACATTTCGAGTACGGGGTGATGTTGTTGAAATTTTCCCAGCTTCTCGTGATGAACACTGTATTCGGGTCGAGTTTTTCGGTGATGAAATTGATCGCATTACAGAAGTGAATTCGCTGACAGGTGAAATTCTAGGTGAGCGTGAACATGTCGCAATCTTCCCGGCTTCCCACTTCGTAACCCGTGAAGAGAAGCTAAAACTTGCGATTCAACGAATCGAGGCTGAACTAGAAGAACGTCTTAAAGTGTTAAACAATGAAGGCAAGTTGCTTGAAGCACAGCGCCTTGAGCAGCGAACAAGGTATGATGTTGAAATGATGGCTGAAATGGGATTCTGTTCAGGCATTGAAAACTACTCCAGGCATTTGACATTACGGGATGCGGGGGCAACTCCATATACATTGATGGATTATTTTCCAGAAGACTTTCTAATCATGGTCGATGAGTCACATGTTACACTTCCGCAGGTAAGAGGGATGTACAATGGTGACCAGGCAAGGAAAGGTGTACTTGTAGACCATGGTTTTAGACTCCCTTCTGCAAAAGATAATCGACCGCTGCGTTTTGAAGAGTTTGAGGAAAAAGCGCATCAGTTTGTGTATGTTTCTGCAACACCAGGTCCTTATGAAGAAGAACATTCTACAAGAGTCGTTGAACAAATTATCCGTCCAACAGGTCTTCTTGATCCGACGATTGAAATTCGTCCGATTGAAGGGCAGATTGACGACCTTCTTGATGAAATTAATAAAAGATCAGAGCGGAATGAACGGGTTCTTGTCACAACCCTGACTAAAAAGATGTCTGAGGACTTAACAGATTACTTACTCGAAATGGGGGTAAAGGTACGTTACCTGCACTCTGAAATTAAGACTCTTGAACGAATTGAAATCATTCGTGATTTACGGTTGGGTGTATTTGACGTTCTAGTAGGCATTAATTTACTTAGAGAAGGACTTGATATTCCTGAAGTGTCACTCGTGACCATATTGGATGCTGATAAGGAAGGCTTCCTGAGATCAGAACGGTCGTTAATACAAACAATCGGGCGCGCTGCTCGTAACTCAGGTGGACATGTAATCCTGTACGCTGATAAAGTGACGAAATCGATGGATATAGCGATTAATGAAACTAATAGACGCCGCGAAATACAAATGGATTACAATGAAAAATATGGCATTACTCCTAAGACCATCCAGAAAAAAGTTCGCGAAGGTATTCGCGCTACAGTCGCTGCTGAAGATGGCGAGGAGTACACTGTTCCTAAACAAGGTAAAATGACGAAACAGGAACGAGCAAAAGTGATTGAAAATGTCGAAAAAGAAATGAAGGAATCTGCACGAGAACTGAATTTCGAGCGTGCTGCTGAATTACGTGATTTATTATTAGAGCTTAAAGCGGAAGGATGACGAATAGATGGCAAACGAGGAGATCGTCGTCAAAGGGGCAAGAGCCCACAATTTAAAAAATATTGATGTGTCAATTCCAAGAGATAAGCTGGTCGTTGTGACCGGTTTATCCGGATCTGGTAAGTCTTCTCTTGCCTTTGATACTATCTATGCAGAAGGACAGAGACGCTACGTTGAGTCCCTGTCTGCTTATGCCAGACAATTCCTTGGTCAGATGGATAAACCCGATGTGGATGCGATAGAGGGCCTTTCGCCCGCCATTTCGATTGACCAGAAAACGACAAGTCGTAATCCGCGTTCTACCGTAGGTACAGTAACAGAAATCTACGATTACCTGCGTTTATTATTTGCAAGAATCGGTCGACCGGTCTGTCCAAGGCACGGTGTGGAAATTACTTCGCAGACGATTGAGCAGATGGTCGATCGAATTCTAACTTATGAAGAGAGAACGAAATTACAGATTCTCGCCCCGGTCGTATCAGGACGAAAGGGCGAGCACGTCAAAGCATTAGAAGATATTAAAAAGCAAGGTTATGTGCGCGTTCGAGTTGACGGTGAAATGTTGGAAGTTGCGGACGATATTTCTCTTGAGAAAAACAAAAAGCACTCCATCGAAGTGGTCATTGATCGTATCGTCGTAAAAGATGGGGTTCAATCACGACTGGCAGATTCTCTGGAAACCGCTCTAAATCTTGGTAGTGGTCAGGTGATCGTAGATGTGATGGGTCAGGAAGAATTGCTGTTCAACCAGCACCATGCCTGTCCTTACTGTGGATTCTCAATTGGTGATCTGGAGCCAAGGTTGTTTTCTTTCAACAGCCCGTTCGGTGCCTGTCCTTCTTGTGATGGACTTGGTTTAAAGCTTGAGGTAGACCTTGATCTTGTCATACCAGATTGGGATAAATCACTTCGCGAGCATGCGCTTGCTCCGTGGGAGCCGGTGAGCTCAAACTATTATCCACAGCTTCTTGAAAGTGTATGCAATCATTTTGGCATCGACATGGACACGCCTGTTAATAAGATTCCTCGAGCGCAACTTGATAAGGTTCTTTACGGAAGCGATGGAGAGAAAGTTTATTTCAGATATGAAAATGACTTCGGTCAGGTTCGTGAAAATAACATTATTTTTGAAGGTGTTATTCCAAATGTGGAACGTCGTTATCGTGAAACAAGTTCTGATTATATTCGCGAGCAAATGGAAGCCTATATGGCGCAAAAACCATGTCCGACATGTAAAGGCTACCGTTTAAAGAAAGAAGCGCGTTCCGTTTTAATAAACGGCAAGCATATCGGGGAAGCGACTGAATACGCCATTAAAGATGCGGCAGGTTTTTTCGATCAGCTTGAGCTCACAGCAAAAGAAGCAACTATTGGGAAAATGATCCTGCGTGAGATACAGGATCGTTTAGGTTTCCTCGTCAATGTAGGGCTTGATTACTTAACGTTAAACCGTTCAGCCGGAACATTATCAGGTGGAGAAGCGCAGCGTATTCGGCTTGCTACTCAGGTTGGTTCAAGATTAATGGGTGTTTTATATATTCTAGATGAACCCTCAATTGGGCTTCATCAGCGTGATAACGATCGCTTAATTTCAACGCTTGAGAATATGAGAGATCTTGGAAACACACTTATAGTTGTTGAGCATGATGAAGATACGATGCTCGCGGCAGATCACATTATTGATATTGGCCCGGGCGCTGGTGCTCATGGTGGTTACATTACGTCAGAAGGGACCCCTGCTGAAATTATGGATGATCCCGAATCACTGACTGGTGAATATCTTTCAGGGAAGAAGTTTATTCCCGTACCACCTGAACGTAGAAAACCTGATGGCCGCTTCATTGAAATAGTTGGAGCAAAGGAAAATAACCTTAAAAATACGAAAGCTAAGATACCAATTGGATTGCTTACCTGTGTAACAGGGGTTTCAGGCTCAGGGAAAAGTACGCTTATTAATGAAATTCTGTATAAAGCTCTGGCTCAGAAGCTTCATAAGGCAAAAGACAAGCCAGGTGAGCACAAGAAAATCAACGGTCTTGAACACGTTGATAAAGTCATTGATATTGACCAGTCGCCAATTGGCCGTACGCCGCGTTCCAATCCTGCAACGTATACAGGAGTATTTGATGCTATTCGCGATGTATTTGCACAGACTAATGAAGCAAAAGTGCGAGGATATAAAAAGGGTCGCTTTAGCTTTAATGTGAAAGGTGGGCGTTGTGAAGCCTGCCGTGGTGATGGAATTATTAAAATTGAAATGCACTTCCTTCCTGATGTCTATGTCCCATGTGAAGTGTGTCATGGGAAACGATACAACCGGGAGACGCTTGAGATTGAATATAAAGGCAAGAACATAGCTGATATTTTAGCGATGACGGTTGAGGATGGTCTTGAATTCTTTAAGAACATTCCGAAGATAAACCGTAAACTTCAAACCCTTTATGATGTAGGCTTAAGCTATATAAAGCTTGGACAGCCTGCGACAACGGTTTCTGGTGGTGAAGCCCAGCGTGTAAAGCTGGCATCACAGCTTTACAAACGATCAACTGGTAAAACGCTCTATATTCTTGATGAACCGACAACTGGTCTTCATGTAGACGATATCTCGCGTCTTCTTGAAGTGCTGCAGCGTCTCGTGGAAAACGGTGATTCAGTATTGATTATCGAACATAATCTTGATGTGATTAAAACAGCTGACCACCTCGTTGACCTTGGACCAGAAGGCGGAGACGGTGGTGGAGAAGTTATCGTAACCGGTACACCTGAAAAGATTGCAAAGGAAGAGCGCTCTTACACAGGACGCTATCTAGCACCGATCCTTGAGCGGGATAAAAATCGCATGAAGAAAAGGATGGAACAAACGCAATCTGTTTAATGTGAAAAAGGTAGCTTCTAGCTGCCTTTTTTTCATATCAGTGAAAACTGATGTGATGTTCAGAAAAATAGAATATTCTACGCTTTTTAATGATTCTTTTTTTGCTTTTTGAAACTTTATTTTTGACGAATCGTATAGAGTAGGGAGAGAATGTTGAAAGGGGAAACAAAACATGTCTGTTGAAAAAGTAATGTCCTCTCTTTGTTATTTCAGTGTGTTTTTTGCACCGTTTCTCTTTCCAATCATTGTTTTTCTTGTAATGAGAGACGAAGAGGTTTCTTACCACGCAAAGCGAGCAATTCTATCTCATTTGTTTCCGTTTGTTAGTTTAATTCTTGCCTTCATTACACTGTTTGTATTAGATGTGGGAACAGTTATTATTCTAGGCATCTTTGTGTTTGGCTTATTAAATGTCATTGTGTTCATCTGGAACATTGTAAAAGGGATTCAGGTTCTCCGCTGGTAATTGTTCACGTGAAAGTTCACAAGAATCGATCAAAAAAAGGAGATGTTTTACATGAACGAAGAACGCAGAATGATTTTAAAAATGATTGAGGATGGCAAAATTTCAGCTGATGAAGGTACAAAGCTATTAAAAGCGCTTGGAAGCAATGAAGAAGCTGGTGAGCATAAAAGGGAAAAGACGTCTGACCACGCAGATCGAACAACAGCCTCAGGCTATAAAGTAGGACAATTCGTTGAATCGCTTATCCAAAAAGTAAAAGATATGGACCTCGATTTTAATTTTGGTTCTTCTGAGGAAGTGTCCCATGTCTTTGAGCAATCAGACGTTGATCCAAAGACGCTGGATGTTCACATCAGAAACGGTGAAATCACATTGCAAACATGGGATCGGAATGATGTAAAAATAGATTGTCGTGCAAATATCTATCGTGTATCCAATCAGCAAGATGCCAGAGATAAACTTCTCCGTGATACGTACTTCTCTGTAGAGAATGGCAGGATGACGTTTAAATCAGAACGCGCAGATGTGAAAGTTAGTCTTGTGATTTATGTTCCTTCTTCCGACTATGAGGGAATCTGGGTGACAACGTTCAATGGAGATGTGACAGGTGAAAATATGACGTCTGCGAAAGCAAAGCTGAAAACAGCCAACGGTAAAATAGGTGTTCGTAAATCATCCGTTAAAGTTCTCGAGGCTGAAACGGGAAATGGAGCGATTGTTGTCGAAGGATCATCTGGAGAAATTTGTGAACTTGAGACAGCCAATGGTCCGATTACAATTGACGGCACCTTTGTGGAAACAGAAGCTCAATCTATGAATGGAACGATTCGTCATACTCTTCAAAATCCGGTCAATGGCAGTGCTGATTTTAAAACAGTAAACGGTACAATCCACGTTGTTGTTCCAAAAGGGATGAATATAAAAGGAGATTTGAAATCGACTATTGGTGCGATTACGACAGATCTCGATCATATGAGTATTTTACGTGAGAAAAAGGAAATCTCTCAGCGATTGAAAAAGTTTAGAACAGAAGAAGAATCAGAGCATAGCTATCGCATTGAAGCTAACTCAACTGCTGGATCCATTTCTGTTTCTTACTTGTAACTTCTGGTTTGCTTAATTAGCTATTGTATTGATAAAGGAGGGAAGCGGATGCGGCAATGGATTTTGAGTTTGTTGGTAAACAGTGTGGTTTTAATGGTTGTTGCAGGGTACTTTGAAGGGTTCTTTCTAAAAGGTGTAGGGGCCGCCATCCTTGCAAGTGTAATTCTTGCACTGGTGAATGTCTTTATCAAACCAATTCTAATTCTGCTTACGCTTCCCGTTACGATCATAACACTTGGTCTTTTTCTAATCGTGATTAATGCCTTTACCCTGATGATTACGGCCTATTTAATGGGAGATGCATTTACCATTGATGGTTTTTGGATGGCGCTGATTGCGTCACTCATCATAGGTCTCTTGAACCTATTGACCGAGAAGATTGTCATCGATCCGATACGAAATAAAGACTAGATAGCACGCCATCCCGGCGTGCTTTTTCTATCTATCAGCTTTTTTGGTAAGATGAAGGGAGTAAAGGGGAGAAGCCTCATGTCATTTCATAATCAAAGTATATTGCCCGCTGTTCGAAAGATGCGCGATTTTGAAACGTTATTGAATAGCAACTACACGTATATTGTGCTTTTAGATACCCATCTCGGTCAATTGAAGTCCGTAGTGAAGGAAGGAACGCGAGCAGGAAAGAAAATATTGTTACATGCTGATCTTGTTCAGGGTTTAAGAAATGATGAGCACGGTGCTGAGTTTCTTTGTCAGGAAGTGAAGCCTGCTGGATTAATATCGACAAGGTCAAATGTGCTCTCTGTTGCGAAAAGAAGAGGGATACTTTCGGTTCAGCGGTTATTTATGCTTGATTCCATGGCCCTTGATACAAGCTACAGTATGGTAAGAAACACGCAGCCAGATTGTGTGGAGGTGCTGCCAGGGATTATCCCTCAAGTGTTTGAAGAACTTCACGAAGAAATAAAGGTTCCCATTTTTGCAGGTGGATTTATTCGCTCAGTAGAGGACGTGGAAGCCGCGTTGAGTGGAGGGGCAGCTGCTGTCACAACTTCTAAAAAAGATCTGTGGAAACATTACGAGCCTAAAAATACTTGACACCGCTTACATTTATCTGTTTAAATAATAGACAGGTTAATAGCTCGTGCCTGAGATGAGGAGACCACACTAGAACCCTATCAACTGATAGGGAAAATTAGTGTGGTCTTTTTATTTTCCCTTTTAAGATTACGAAAAGAGGGAATGGTTCCAGGAAGGGTTTATTAAAAAACTCATAAGGAAGGTGAGACAATGTCTCCTTTTATTGGCGAAATACTTGGGACAATGATCTTGATCATTTTTGGCGGTGGTGTTGTCGCCAACGTCAACCTACAGGATTCAAAGGCACAGGGGGGCGGCTGGATCGTGGTTGCACTCGGTTGGGGACTTGGTGTATCGATGGGGGTTTATGCAGCCGGTCAAGTTAGTGGAGCCCATCTTAATCCAGCAGTAACGCTTGGATTAGCAGCAGTTGGTGATTTTCCCTGGAGTGATGTACCAAGGTACATAACAGCTCAGATGATTGGTGCATTTCTCGGTGGATGTATTGTGTTCTTTCATTTTCTTCCTCACTTTCGTAAGGAAGAAGATAAAGCGCTTAAACTGGCAGTGTTTTCAACTGATCCTGCGATCCCACACACCTTCAGTAATTTTTTAAGTGAATTTATTGGGACAGCGATGCTATTGATTGGTTTACTTGCCATCGGTTCGAATGAATTCACGGAAGGACTTAATCCTTTCATTGTCGGATTTTTAATTGTAGCAATCGGTCTTTCTTTAGGAGGTACAACAGGATATGCGATTAATCCTGCCAGGGATCTTGGACCTAGACTTGCTCACTATTTCTTACCAATACCTGGAAAGGGTGATTCGAACTGGCGGTATGCCTGGATTCCAGTAGTAGCCCCCGCAGCAGGTGGGATGTATGGTGCTATTTTATTCAAAGCTGTAACTGAGGCAAACTACAACATGGTTTTCTGGATTTCTTCACTTATTGTGGCTGTTCTATTCATAGGACTCTATCAAATGGGAGAAAAATTACCAGACAGCATTCAGTCTGGTCCAGAAGTTCAAAATTAAAGCGTTTACTAATTTATAGGGAGGAATTACTATGTCAAAGAAGTTTATTCTATCACTCGATCAAGGAACAACAAGCTCTCGTGCCATCCTTTTTAATAAGAAAGGGGAAATTGTAAACGTTGCCCAAAAAGAATTCAAGCAGCATTTTCCGAAATCAGGTTGGGTTGAACATGATGCACAGGAAATCTGGAGCTCGATTCTCTCCGTAATGGCACAGGTGCTCTCTTCAAATTCCGGTTTGTCTGCAAAGGACATAGAAGCAATCGGGATTACAAATCAGCGTGAAACAACTGTTGTGTGGGATAAAAATACTGGAAAGCCTGTTTATAACGCAATCGTCTGGCAGTCTCGTCAAACAGCAGGGATCGTCAATGAGCTGAAAGCACAGGGGCACAGTGATATGGTGCAAGATAAAACGGGCCTATTGATTGATGCTTATTTCTCAGGAACGAAAGTGAAATGGATTCTTGATAATGTTGATGGTGCTCGTGAGAAAGCGGAAAATGGCGATCTGCTATTCGGTACAATTGATACATGGCTAATCTGGAAGCTGTCTGGTGGAGAAGCCCACGTTACTGACTACACGAATGCATCACGGACAATGATGTATAACATTTATGATTTGAAATGGGATGATGAGCTTCTTGAAATGTTAACGGTGCCAAAATCTATGCTTCCAGAAGTTCGTCCATCATCTGAAGTGTATGCTAACACAGTTGATTATCATTTCTTCGGTCAAAATGTTCCAATCGCAGGGGTTGCTGGTGACCAGCAAGCAGCATTATTTGGACAGGCCTGCTACGAAAAAGGAATGGCCAAAAACACTTACGGTACCGGTTGCTTCATGCTGATGAATACAGGTGAAAAAGCGGTGAAGTCTGAGAATGGATTATTAACTACCATTGCGTGGGGCGTTGATGGTAAAGTGGAATACGCTCTTGAGGGCAGTATTTTCGTTGCCGGTTCGGCTATTCAGTGGTTACGTGACGGTCTTCGTATGTTCAATGAATCCCCTGAAAGTGAACGATATGCAGAGCGAGTTGAATCAACAGATGGGGTTTATATGGTGCCTGCATTTGTTGGGCTTGGAACGCCGTACTGGGATAGCGATGTCAAAGGCGCAGTATTCGGCTTAACACGTGGAACAAGTAAGGAACACTTTGTTCGTGCCACTCTTGAATCGCTTGCTTACCAGACGAGAGACGTCCTAGATGCGATGACGGCTGATGCAGGCATTGATTTAAAAACACTACGCGTTGACGGAGGGGTTGTAAACAATAACTTCCTAATGCAATTCCAGAGCGATATGATCGGAGTGCCAGTGGAACGTCCGATAATAAGCGAAACGACTGCTCTCGGTGCTGCTTATTTAGCGGGACTTGCTACGGGATACTGGGAGAGTCGAGAGGAAATTGAGCAACAGTGGAAATTGGATCGTTCATTCGAGCCAGAAATGGAAGCAGAACAAAAAGAAGAATTGTATGATGGTTGGAAAAAGGCAGTGCATGCCACAATGGCGTTTAAATAATCTTTAAGTGTAGGCATTCTTATAGAGATTGTGCTACAATAGGGTTAAGTTAATAGTAATTTGGTCGGAGAATAGGAGAAGACCACAGCGCTCAAGCATGGGAAAGTCATGTCTTGGTGTGTTGTGGTCTTTTTTTGTACTCTGTTCGGTTTTTTATGTCCGGCAACTATATGCTTAGTGAACCGTGATTAAGGGGTAAAGTAAAGAAGAGAGTTAATTTCAAAACGAAACGTTAATTTTGCAATTTTCCATACAATCTAAGGGAGTGTGATCATCTTGGTTAAACCATTTTCAGGATTACAAAGAGGCGTTGTACTTGATCAAATCGTATCGGAGGAACTGGATGTACTTGTTGTCGGTGGTGGGATAACAGGAGCAGGTATTTTGCTTGATTCTGCATCACGAGGAATGAATGCAGCGGTAATTGAAATGCAGGATTTCGCGGCTGGTACGTCAAGCAGGTCTACAAAGCTCGTCCACGGAGGACTTCGTTATCTGAAGAATTTAGAGATTGGCCTTGTTGCTGAAGTAGGGAAAGAGCGTGCGATTGTCTATGAGAATGCACCGCACGTTACAACACCTGAGTGGATGCTTCTCCCAATTATAAGAGGTGGTACCTTTGGGAAATTTTCTACCGGAGCGGGTCTTGCTCTCTATGATCGATTAGCAGGAGTTAAACGAAAAGAAAGAAGAAGTATGCTCTCCAAGAAAGAAACATTAAACAAAGAACCGCTCCTTCGTAAGAGTGATGTTAAAGGCGGAGGATATTACGTTGAGTACCGCACAGATGATGCTCGCCTTACACTTGAAATCATGAAAGAAGCTGTTCATCGTGGAGGAAAAGCAGTTAACTATGTGAAAGCGGAGCAGCTTTTATATGAAAATGGCAAAGTAGTCGGTGTCCGTGCTAAAGACGTGATTACAGGAGAAACTCGTGAAATTCGCGCTAAAAAAGTAGTCAATGCCGCTGGTCCATGGGTAGATGAGATCCGTGAGCTAGATCAGTCAAAAAAAGGAAAGCATCTTTTCTTAACAAAAGGTGTTCACCTTGTGTTTGATCAGTCTAAATTTCCACTACAGCAGGCAGTCTACTTTGATACACCATTCGAGGATGGAAGAATGATGTTCGCTATTCCTCGTGCTGGTAAAACGTATATTGGTACGACGGATACTAAATATTCTAAGAATCCAGTGCACCCGCAAATGACTGTTGAAGACCGTGATTATATTGTGGATGCTGCTAATTATATGTTTCCTGGCATTAACCTTACCAAAGATGATGTGGAATCCAGCTGGTCAGGTGTACGCCCATTGATACACGAGGAAGGGAAAGATCCATCTGAAATTTCTCGTAGAGATGAAGTTTTCCTATCTGATTCAGGGTTAATTACAATTGCAGGTGGAAAATTAACAGGCTATCGTAAAATGGCTGAAAAAGTGATTGATCTTATCGCTGATCAATTTAAAGAAGAGAAGCACGGGAAGTTTCCGGCATCTTCTACGAAAAACATGATTCTTTCTGGAGGAAATGTTGGAGGTAGTAAAGGATTTAAAGCATATGCTAAGGAACAGGTGCGTCGTGGGACAACACTTGGGTTAACCGTCAATGAAGCTGAAACTCTTGTTCATCGCTATGGATCAAACATTGAGCGGATTTACCAGATCATTGAAACGATAGGGACAGAAGCAAGTTTCCACCATTTAAGTCTTGAAGTATTCTCAACGCTTATCTATGGCATTGAAGAAGAGATGGTTGCTACACCTCTTGATTACTTCAATCGAAGAACGAGTGCGCTTTACTTCGACATTGATTGGGTGCGTCGCTGGAAAGAGCCTGTGGTCGAATACATGGCGAAACGACTAAACTGGTCAAATGAAGTGAAAGAAGCTCATCTTCAAGATCTTGATCAGCAAATTCATGATGCAGTCGTTCCGTTGAAAGTGTAAAAGAGAAGCAAATTGGGAGAAGCCGCTGAAGCGGCTTCTTTTTTTTAATGGGGTCAGACACGTGTCTGACCCCCATTCAAAATGGTACAATAGGAAATAGTTGAAATTGAACTGTGGTTTGCGGTTCTTACATAGGAGGTTCACGAATGGTTAAAGTTCGCATGAAGGATATTATTGAGAAGTTTGGTCTTGAGCTCGTGAGTGGTGAGGAAGGGATCCATCGTCCGATCACGACGAGCGACATTTCACGCCCAGGTCTTGAAATGGCGGGTTTTTTCACTTATTATCCGGCTGGTCGACTGCAATTACTTGGAAAAACAGAGATGTCATTCTTTAACGGCCTAACTGATGAGCAGAAGAAGGAGCGGATGGAGAAGCTCTGTACAGAAGAAACGCCAGGTATCATTATTTCACGAGAAATGGATGTTCCTGAAGAACTAGTTAACTCTTCAAAAGGCAATGATGTTCCTATTTTACGTTCAAATATGACAACGACTCGATTAAGCAGCCGTTTAACAAACTACCTTGAAAGCCAGCTTGCTCCAAATACGGCAATTCATGGTGTATTAGTTGATATTTACGGTGTAGGTGTTCTCATTACAGGTTCAAGTGGTGTTGGTAAAAGTGAGACGGCGCTCGAGCTCGTCAAACGAGGTCATCGTCTAGTAGCGGATGATTCCGTTGAAATTCGTCAAGAAGCTGAAAATACCCTTGTTGGTAGTGCACCTGAATTAATTCAGCACCTTCTTGAAATACGTGGATTGGGCATCATCAACGTTATGACCCTCTTTGGTGCAGGAGCGATTCGAAATTACAAAAAAATCTCCCTCGTGATGAATCTTGAATTATGGGATTCCACCAAAGTCTATGATCGACTTGGACTTGAGGAAGAATATATGAAAATTATTGACTCAAACATTCCAAGACTTGTGGTACCGGTTCGCCCTGGACGTAACCTTGCCATTATCATTGAAGTGGCAGCCATGAATTTCCGGTTGAAGAATATGGGAATGAATGCAGCAAAACAATTCTCTGAAAGACTAACAAGAGAAATAGAAGATGGGGATGAACACGATAGTATCTAATCTTAATTTGTTAATGGATAAAGGAGAGACAACTACATGCTAGCTTCGATACAGCCGCTTGATCGAGTCGCCCTTGAGCTTGGACCGATCTCGATTTACTGGTACGGCATTATTATTGCATTCGGCGCCTATCTCGGATTGCTTCTTGCAGTGAGAGAAACGCAGCGACAGGGGCTTCCGAAAGAAACGTTTGTTGATTTAATCCTTTGGGCTGTCCCGATTGCTATCATTTCAGCTCGTATCTATTATGTAATTTTTCAGTGGAGCTATTACAAAGACAATCCTGGTGATATTTTTGCCATTTGGGAAGGCGGCATCGCGATCCATGGGGCGCTAATTGGTTCTGTTATAACAGGCATTGTGTTTACTAGAAAGCGAGGCATTTCTTTCTGGAAAATAGCTGATATTGCTGCACCTAGCATTCTTCTTGGTCAGGCAATTGGCCGCTGGGGGAATTTCATGAATCAGGAAGCCCATGGTGGTCCTGTTACAAGAGAGTTTCTTGAAAATTTGATGTTACCGGACTTTATTGTCAATCAGATGTATATAGAGGGAACCTATTACCACCCAACATTTTTGTACGAGTCACTCTGGAATATAGCAGGGGTTATCTTGTTAATTCTTTTACAAAGAACGTCTCTTAAACGGGGAGAGATCTTCCTTTCCTACGTGATCTGGTATTCTGTCGGCCGATTCTTTATTGAAGGGCTTCGGACCGATAGCCTGATGCTTACGGAAACCCTTCGAGTAGCTCAGGTAATTTCTGTTGTGCTTGTAATATTAGCGATTACACTCATTGTCTATCGACGCATAAAAGTTAAACCAAAGCCTTATAACGAAAAAGGATAAAAGGAGGCGATTGAATGGGCACGTTACGACGGGGTTTGAAAGCGGGTTTTCAAACAACATGGGAGCTTGGGAAAATTATTTTTCCGATTACGCTTGCAGTTACCATCCTTCGCTATACTCCTGTCCTTGAATGGATTATTGGTATCATCGAACCTGTGATGAAGTGGCTGGGACTGTCAGGTGAGGCAGCCATTCCACTTGTTATCGGGAACTTTCTTAACCTGTATGCTGGTATAGGTGCGATCCTCACACTTGATCTTTCAGTAAAAGAAGTTTTTATTCTAGCCGTTATGCTATCGTTCTCACATAATTTGCTGATTGAATCAGGAGTGGCAGCTAAAGTTGGGGTTAAGCTCTGGGTTATTCTAACTGTCAGGATTGGCCTTGCGTTTCTATCCGCATTTGTGATTAATCTCGTCTGGCACGGCGGAAGTGAGCAGGCTGTTTATGGGCTTGTTTCAAAAACAAGTGAGGAAGTTAGCGGCTGGGGAGCTATCATTCTCCAGGGTCTTGAGAAGGCATCGTTTGGTGTCCTGCAGCTTGCACTCATCGTTATACCGCTCATGATCTTTATTCAAATTATGAAAGACTTTTCCTGGCTTCAAACGTTTTCTCGGTGGATGGCACCGGTCACAAGAAGTCTTGGGATGAAAGAGAATACATCAACAACACTTGCAGCAGGTCTTGTTTTTGGTCTAGCATATGGGGCTGGTGTCATGATTCAAGCTGTTAAAGAAGATGGCGTTGAGAAAAAAGATCTTTATTTAGCGTTTATTTTCCTTGTAGCCTGTCATGCTGTTATTGAAGATACGCTTATCTTTATTCCACTTGGCATTCCTGTTATCTGGCTGCTTCTTGTTCGACTAGTGACGGCCATCATTCTCACGATCGTCGTCTCTATCGTCTGGAAACGACGTGAAATTAGCGCTTCAAACAGAAAGGAACCATCGTATGAACATTAATAATATTAATACTATTCTATTTGATTTAGACGGCACACTAATCAATACCAATGATCTCATTATGGCTTCGTTTAAACACACGTTCGAACACTATTATCCTGGACGATATAGTGATGAAGAATTAGTTGGTTTTATTGGAGAACCGCTCTACCATACATTTGAAAAGCACGATGAAAACCTTGCAGAAGAGATGGTAGCCTTTTATCGTAAACACAACATTGAAAACCATGACAAACTTGTAACCGAGTTTGATGGGGTTTTTGAAACAGTAAAAACGTTATCGGAAAATGGCTATAAGATGGCTATTGTAACGTCTAAAATGAGAAACACAGTGGAAATGGGATTAAAACTAACACAGCTTGATCAGTTCTTCCCGGTTGTGATCACAGTAGATGAAGTAGAGAATCCGAAACCACATCCTGAACAGCTTGAAACCGCGATGAAGAAGCTAAGCGCGGTGCAGAGTGAAACCCTTATGGTAGGTGACAGTCAGTATGACATTCTTGGCGGTCAAAATGCCGGGGTAGCGACAGTTGGCGTATCCTGGACAATTAAAGGCCGTGATTTTCTATCATCCTATAAGCCTGATTATATGATTGATCATATGGCTGAGCTTCTTTCCATTGCTGGAGTAAACCAGTGAGAAAGACGGAGCGGTATCCTGTAACTGGAAGTAATGCGCTCTGGCAAATTTACAAAACCGTTCCTTTCTGGAAGGTGGTTAAAAATTTTATCATTATTCAGGTTGCTCGTTATACGCCATTCATTCCCGTTAAGAACTGGTTATATCAAACGTTTCTTGGCGTGAAAATTGGGGATCAGACTGCTTTTGCATTAATGGTAATGCTTGACATCATGTTTCCAGAAAAGATTTCTGTCGGTAAAAATTCGATAATTGGCTACAACACAACCATTCTTGCTCATGAATATTTAATTGATGAGTATCGGCTTGGAGATGTGGTGATCGGGGATAGGGTCATGATTGGCGCAAACAGTACGTTGCTCCCTGGCATTACGATCGGTGATGGGGCGATTGTTTCAGCAGGGACTCTTGTGCATAAAAGTGTTCCCGCTGGAGCTTTTGTTGGTGGCAATCCAATGCAGTTGATTTACACGAATGAAGAACGTGCAAAGCATGAACTATAAAACCCGTAGCCAGTATCGGCTGCGGGTTTCGTGTTATTGATCTCCCTGATCTGTTAGAATAACGGGGCCATCTTTTGTAATAGCAAGTGTATGCTCGTATTGTGCTGAAGTGGAGCCATCCACTGTGCGGGCCGTCCAACCGTCTTCGTCAATCGTGCTGAATGGTCCGCCAATGTTAAGCATTGGTTCAATGGTGATAACCATTCCTTCTTTTAGACGTGTTCCTGTACCAGGTTCGCCGAAATGAGGAATCATTGGTTCTTCGTGAAGGGTCGGTCCGATGCCATGCCCTGTGAAATCGCGCACAACGCCAAATCCTTCTGCTTCAGCATATTTCTGAATGGCGTGGCCGATATCTCCGATGCGATTACCAATCACTGCCTTCTCAATGCCAAGATAAAGTGATTTTTTTGTTGCTTCAAGTAGATGCTGTTTTTCATCTGAAATGGAGCCTACCGCATAGGTCCATGCAGAATCTGCAAGAGCGCCATTCAAGTTCACAACCATATCAATCGTGACAATATCTCCCTCTTTTAGCTTCCGGCTCCCGGGGAACCCGTGGCAGATGACATCATTTACAGACGCACACGTTGCATAAGGATAGTCCATGTATCCTTTTTGTTCAGGGGTCGCACCGTGTTCTTCAAGAAAGTACTCGACAAAATCATCAATCTGCTTCGTGGTAACGCCTGGTTTGATGATGTTGCGAAGTTCTTTATGACAGTCTGCAAGAATCTGTCCGGCTTCTTTCATTAATTGAATCTCTCGCTTTGTTTTACGGTGAATCATGTTTTCGCCTACTTTCTAGGGATTGTTTAATGCTTATAAAGTTAAAGTGAAATAAATGATTAAATGGTTTAGGGGAAACACGGAATTTAATCTTAATCCGGATTTTTTATACGGTATGCTGTATAACTTCCCTCAGTTACTGTAACAAAAAAGCCCGCAAATTGCAGGCTTTGTGATTAAAGTAAATAAAATCCGATTCCCATGATCAGGTATGCGGCAAGCAGAGTAGCACCTTCGAACCAGTTTGTTTCTCCATCATTACTGATAACAATTGTGAGAAGAACGGCTGTTACCATTGTAACTAACTCTGGAAGGGTGAAGACGAGCGGCATCTGCACCGGGAAGAAGAGGGATATAAGAACAAGGATTGGTGCCACAAACATCGCAATCTGAAGGGTTGATCCAATCGCGATTTCAACCGCTATGTCCATTTTGTTTTTATAAGCCATAATGATCGCAGAGGCGTGTTCCGCTGCATTACCAACAATCGCAACAATAATAACCCCTATGAAAAGTTCACTCCATCCAAATGTTTCGCCAACGGTTTCAAATGTATGAACGAGACTTTCTGATACATATGCTACGGCTGCTGTAGAAAGCGCTAAAACGAACATCGCTTTCTTTTTACTCCATTCAGGTTCCTCCTTATGATGCTCACCCTCATGTTCACTTACATGCTGGTAAACACCTCGATGGGTAACAAGCTTGAACAAAAGAGCAGCAATATAAAGAACGATTAATATGACCGAAATTCCTATGCTTAAGTTGATTGCTTCGGCATCATTCATCCCCATCGCAAATACTTCAGGAATAACAAACGCTACAATGACTCCGAACATTAATAGCCCGGAATTATGTCTTGCGTCATAAACGTTAAATTTCTGGCGTTTAAATTTCACGCCACCAACAAAGAATGACAAACCGGCAACGAGAAGCAGGTTTCCGAGCACCGAACCTGTTAAGGAAGCGAGCACAATTTCAATTAATCCTTCCTTTAATGCAAAAATGGAAATGATAAGTTCAACTGCATTCCCAAAAGTTGCGTTCAATAATCCACCGATCCTTGGTCCTGAAATGATGGCAAGACTTTCTGTCGCCCTGCCCATATATGCAGCAAGTGAAACGATTGTTAAACAATACACAACAAACATCAGGGTTTGCGACCAGTGTAAGAGACTGCCTGCGACTGACAGGGGAACACCAATGATGACTAAGAAAAAGAAAATTTTATTTACCACGTGACACATCCTCTCAATTTTAATCCCTCTTAAAAGTGCTTGGGTTGAAATGGTCTGTTATGAATAGGTTAACCTGTTTCTATTATAGTTTTCATTTATTGGAAAGGAAAGTTGATTTCACGTCAGGATCTAAAGAATTGAAGGGGAATACCGTACGAGTACAGAAAAAGGGTAAAGGGAATAATGCGCTCATACTGGTTGACGAAAATTTTATAGGCGTGTACACTACAAATAACTTCATCTTGTTAGTATGTTAGCGAACTAAAGTGAATGAGAGGTGCAGATCAATGACAAGACCTTTTGTATTTGAAAAGCCACTTGGTATGCGGGATACGCTACCATTATTATACAAATTTAAAGCATCAATCCGTGAAAAGATCCAGCATGTAACGGAAACGTGGGGTTACCGTTTTATGAATACACCTGCACTTGAGTATTATGAAACAGTTGGGGAAGCTTCAGCTATCCTTGATCAACAGCTTTTCAAGCTACTTGATCAGCGCGGCAACACTCTTGTGCTTAGACCCGACATGACAGCTCCAATCGCTCGAGTTGCAGCATCTAGTTTGAAGAAAGAGCCATTTCCATTACGTCTTGCATACGATTCAAACGTGTTTCGCGCGCAGGAAGACGAAGGTGGAAAACCGGCTGAATTTGAACAAATCGGTGTGGAACTAATCGGTGATCGAACCACAAGTGCTGATGCGGAGGTTATCGCTCTAATGGCTGCTGTATTAAAAGAAGCAGGTCTTAAAGATTTCCAGATTGCCATTGGGCACGTTGGCTTTATTCAAGAGCTCTTTCTGTCGATTGTAGGTAATGAGGATCGTGCTGCGGTTCTTCGACGCTACTTATATGAAAAAAACTATGTTGGCTATCGTCAGCATGTACGTGAAATGCCGCTTTCAACCATTGATCAAAAAAGATTGATAGGCCTCCTAACGCTTAGAGGAGATGGCTCTAAATTAAATGATGCGATTGAACTTCTTCCTACGGAAGCTGGCGAACACGTATTGAATGAACTTCGGACACTCTTGAATACGCTTGAAACCTATGGAGTAGCCGATCAGGTGAAGTTTGACTTCACTCTCGTCAGCCATATGAGCTATTACACTGGAGTCGTATTCGAAGGATATGCAAATGATCTTGGCGTGCCTTTAAGTAACGGTGGACGCTACGATGAACTACTCTCCCACTTTGATCGGCCCGCTCAGGCAACTGGGTTTGGAATTCGCCTCGACCATCTTGCTGAAGCGCTAGGTGTTACTGGTGATGAAAGATTACCGAATGCAATTATTTTTAGTCCAGAACGCCGAAAAGAAGCCATTCAACAGGCTTCTAAAAGAAGAGCGCAGGGTGAAAAAGTTGTTATGCAGGAGTTAAGCGGAGTCTCAGATCTTGATACTTACTCAGAAAGGTTCGAAGACGTCGTTTATATGATTGGTAAGAACGGAAAGGGGACATTGTAATGCTGACGATGGCCATGCCAAAGGGGCGGATTTTTGAAGAAGCAGTTGAATTGCTTCGCAAAGCTGGTTATAAACTGCCTCTGGAGTTTGATGATTCTCGTAAATTAATTCTAGAGATTGAAGAAGAAAACATCCGCTTTATTCTCGCAAAGCCGATGGATGTCCCTACATATGTAGAACACGGTGTAGCAGATGTTGGTATCGCAGGTAAAGATGTCATGCTTGAAGAGGAACGAAACGTCTATGAAGTGCTTGATCTTAAAATCAGCGGTTGCTACCTTGCTGTTGCAGGTCTTTCCGATGCGCCAATAAAAGGGATTGCGCCTAAAATCGCTACGAAATACCCGAACGTTGCCTCGAATTATTTTCGTGAGCAGGGAGAGCAGGTTGAGATTATTAAGTTGAATGGATCGATTGAGCTTGCGCCTTTAATCGGTCTTGCTGATCGTATCGTCGATATCGTTTCAACAGGTAGAACTTTAACTGAAAACGGACTAATGGAAACGGCTTTTATTGAGCCGATTACCTCGCGTTTTATCGTGAACCCTGTAAGCTATCGAACAAAAGACGCTATCATTGATGATATGGTCGAACGCCTTTCTGCCGTTGTAGAAGGAGGCAGTGAAGATGAAGATCATTAAGATGAATGATGGGATTTCCATTAAGCGTTCCATTGAAGAAGGAACAGAGGACCAGCGCGAGGCTGTTCTAACGATTCTTGAAGAGGTCAAAGCAAACGGCGATGAAGCGGTAAGAACGTTCACAAAAAAGTTTGACGGCGCCGCTTTAGATAGTCTCCGTATTACTGAACATGAGATTAAGCAGGCGTATAGCGAGTTATCAGACATGCTTGTGTCAACAATTAGAGATGCGGCAGCGAATATCAAAACATTCCACGATCGCCAGCGCCGTGAATCATGGTTTACAACGTCAGAGGATGGTACGTTGCTTGGTCAGAAGGTAACACCTCTTGATTCTGTAGGTGTTTACGTCCCCGGTGGTAAAGCAGCATACCCATCATCCGTGCTTATGAATGTGATTCCAGCAAAGGCCGCCGGAGTTTCAAGAATTGCGATGGTTACTCCACCTGATGCCAATGGAGTAGTACCAGCCGGTGTTCTTGTTGCAGCGAATGAAGTCGGTGTGACGGAAATTTTCAAGATTGGGGGAGCGCAGGCTGTTGCGGCGCTCGCATATGGAACTGAAACGATTGAGCAGGTTGATAAAATCGTAGGTCCTGGCAATATATATGTAGCGCTCGCAAAACGAGAAGTGTTTGGAATCGTTGATATTGATATGATAGCTGGACCGAGTGAGATTGTCGTGCTCGCTGATGGTACAGCGAACCCTGCCTATGTCGCGGCTGACCTTTTATCACAGGCAGAACACGATGAGCGCGCAAGTGCCGTTCTTGTTACAACGTCTGAATCGCTTGCTGAACGTGTCCAGAATGAGGTGAAAAGGCAGCTTGAAGAGCTTCCACGTGCTGAAATAGCGTCAAAATCCATTGATGACTATGGTGCCATTTATGTAGTAGACCACATGGCTGCTGGCGTGGAGGCAGTTAATAATCTAGCACCTGAGCACCTTGAAATCATGGTCAATGAACCAATGACATTACTTGGTAAAATACGTCATGCCGGTGCTATATTTCTTGGACCATATAGCTCTGAGCCTGTTGGCGATTATTTCGCAGGACCGAACCATGTACTTCCGACGAACGGAACAGCGCGTTTTTCAAGTCCGCTTTCCGTAGATGATTTCATTAAAAAATCAAGTGTTATTTCGTACAGTAAAGAAGCGATGAAAAAGAATGGAAGCAGCATTGCAGCACTTGCGAAGCTTGAAGGTCTAGATGCCCACGCAAGAGCTGTTGAACTTCGATTGGAGGATTTGAGATGAGTGAAGAGAGAACAAGTTCCATTTCAAGAGAAACATCGGAAACATCGATTAACCTGACATTTGGCGTTGATGGAGAAGGGAACTCCGAACTTCAAACTGGAGTTCCTTTTTTAACCCATATGCTTGATCTGTTTACAAAGCATGGAAAGTTTGATTTATCCATTCAAGCAAATGGAGATACCGAAGTTGATGATCACCATACCACAGAAGATATCGGAATCTGCCTTGGTGAGGCACTAAGACAGGCGCTTGGATCGAAGGAAGGCATCAAGCGGTATGGAAATGCGTTTGTACCGATGGATGATGCGCTTGCTCAGGTAGTCGTTGATCTGAGTAATCGTCCACACCTTGAATATCGCGTAGAGCTGCCGTCCAATCAAGTGGGAACGTTTGATACGGAACTAGTACACGAATTTCTCTGGAAGCTTGCGATCGAAGCGAGAATGAACTTGCATGTCATCGTTCCGTACGGTCACAATACACACCATATTATTGAAGCGATTTTTAAAGCGCTTGGACGTGCACTTGATGAAGCAACGTTGATTGATCCACGTGTTAAAGGCGTTCCATCAACGAAGGGAATGCTGTAAATGATCGGGATTATTGATTATGGAATGGGCAATTTATATAGCGTGAGTAAGGCACTAGAACGACTTGGCTATGATTATTTTGTATCGGAAGTAGAGGAAGACCTTGCGAAAGCAACTGGACTGATTCTTCCTGGAGTAGGATCATTCCGTGATGCGATGTCGATCTTAACTGAAACCGGCTTAAGGACGTTTATCGAAAAAGAGGTAGAAGCGGGTAAGCCACTGCTTGGTATCTGTCTCGGCATGCAGCTCTTATTCGAAGAAAGTCATGAAAACGGTCATGCAGAAGGTTTTTCATTCTTACCGGGTAAAGTGAAGAAGTTTCCTGGAAAAGATGCTTCAGGTCTGACCTACAAAGTTCCGCATATGGGATGGAACAGGCTAGTTCATCAGAAAGACTCCTTTCTTATGAACGAAGTAGGAGATGAGCACGTGTATTTTGTTCACTCTTATTATGTGGATACAGACGATCGTGATGTGTTGATTGCATCAGCCGATTATGTTGAAGAAGTGCCTGCCGTTGTTGGAAAAGGAAAGGTGTTTGGCACACAGTTCCACCCTGAGAAAAGCAGCCATGCAGGGCTAACTATTCTTAAAAACTATGCACAATATGTTGAAAGGAATGAAGCTTAATATGCCAATTACCATCTACCCAGCAATCGATATGAGGGGCGGCAAGTGTGTTCGTCTTCTTCAAGGTGATTACAGTAAGGAAACAGTTTACGGTGACTCCCCTTATGATATGGCGAAAAAATTCGCAGATGATGGAGCAGAGTGGATTCACATGGTCGATCTTGACGGAGCGAGAGAAGGGAAGCGTGTGAACGACCATCATGTGCTTGAAGTGGCTAATAAGCTACAGGCGCGAGTACAAATAGGGGGCGGTATTCGTACAGAGGAAGACGTTGCCTATTATTTAGAAAATGGTGTGGATCGCATTATCCTTGGAAGCAGCGCAATTTCAGATCCTGATTTCGTGAAAAGAATGCTCGCTCGTTATAAAGAGAAAATTGCGATTGGCATTGATGCGAGAGATGGCTATGTGGCGGTCGAAGGATGGCTGAAGACTTCTGAAATCAAAGCGGTTGATCTTGGGATCGAGCTTGCTGAACACGGAGCAGAAGTGTTTATTTTTACTGATATCTCAAAGGATGGCACGCTGTCTGGTCCTAATGTGGAGGCAATTGCTGAGCTTGGTGAAGCAACAGGTAAGGAAGTAATTGCGTCAGGTGGCATTAGCAAGCTTGATGACGTAATCAGTCTTCGGAAAAGAAGTGATTCAATCAGCGGTGCAATTATCGGAAAAGCCCTCTACACGAACCAATTTACATTGAAACAGGCACTGGAGGTATAGGGATGCTAACAAAGCGTATTATTCCGTGTCTTGATGTGAAAGATGGCCGCGTTGTAAAAGGGATCCAGTTTGTCGGCCTTCGAGATGCCGGTGACCCAGTCGAGCTTGCAAGAGCGTATGACAAAGAAGGGGCTGATGAGCTCGTCTTTCTCGATATTTCTGCTTCACATGAAGAAAGAGAGACGATGGTTGACGTCGTTCGCCAGGTAGCGGCTGAGCTTGCGATTCCGTTTACCGTTGGTGGCGGAATCAATAAACTGGAGGATATGAAGCGTGTTCTTCGCGCTGGAGCGGATAAAGTGTCGATGAACACGGCTGCAGTTCTTCGTCCTGAACTGATTGGGGAAGGCGCAGACTATTTTGGAACACAGTGCATGGTTGTTGCGATCGATGCGAAGTGGGAGGCGGATTCAAAATCCTGGCGCGTGTATACTCACGGTGGAAGAACTGCCACAGAGTGGGACGCTGTTGAATGGGCGATCAAAGCTCAGGAAATGGGAGCAGGTGAGATTCTGCTGACGAGTATGGATGCAGATGGTAGTAAAAATGGTTTTGATATTCCCTTAACAAAAGTAATTGGCGAAGCTGTATCCATTCCAGTTATTGCTTCTGGAGGCGCTGGATCTTCTGAAGACTTTTTAGAGGTTTTTGATGAGGCTTCAGCAGATGCTGCGCTGGCTGCTTCTATTTTTCACTATAAAGAAACCTCACTAGCGCATGTGAAAGATTACTTAAAACAAAACGGGGTGGCGATTCGATGAATACCGATATGATTCAATTTGATGAAAAAGGATTAGTTCCTGCAATTGTGCAGGATGCAACAAGTAAAGAAGTCCTGACACTTGCTTATATGAATAAAGAATCGCTTACGAAAACAATTGAAACAAAAGAAACGTGGTTTTATAGTCGTTCACGCGATGAGCTATGGCACAAAGGCGAAACGTCAGGAAACACTCAGACCGTAACAGATATTCACTATGACTGCGATCAAGACGCGGTACTCGTTTTTGTTAATCCAGCAGGACCTGCCTGTCATAAAGGGGACTACTCCTGCTTTTCCAATTCGTTAATGGAGAGCGAAGTGAAGGCTTCCGAAGATCGTTTCGCAATTCTAAATAAGCTTGAAGCAGTCATTGCAAAGCGTGAAGTGGAACGTCCTGATGGAGCTTATACAACATATCTCTTTACAGAAGGTGTTGATAAGATTCTGAAAAAAGTTGGCGAAGAAGCTTCTGAAGTTATCATTGCGGCTAAAAATCGTGATCTTGAGGAGTTAACCTGGGAATCCGCGGATTTACTTTTCCATCTTATGGTGCTATTAAGAGAACAAAAATGCTCCCTAGATGATGTGCTTTCTGTTCTTGAGAAGCGACACGCATCTAAAGACTGAAACTTTTACCCAACCTATTCGTAGAACAATTAAATTCGAATAGGTGAAATGGGGCGAATGGCAATGTTTGTAGGGTTTATGTTTGTTGGTCTCGCTATTGGATTGTTTCTTGGTGAACCTGGTCCGGGTGTACTGCTTGGAATGGGCGTAGGGTTTATTGCTGATGAAATTAAGAAACGGAAAGATAAGATGTGGAAATAAAAACGAGCTTACTGGCTCGTTTTTATTATGGAAAAAGATAAGATAAGTCTAATAGCCAGTTTTTTCTATACACTTTCATTTATGAAATGAAGCCGATGTATGTTATAATTTTGAACGGATGTGACTGGTTTTGGAAATATTTTTAAGAAATAGTGGGGGAAAACATGAGGAAAGAACTTCATGCTTCTTCGGAAATGAAAGGTCGGCTGATTCCGTTCGTTCAGAACGGAGATTATTTTTTTAAAAAGGCAATGAGAGCCTATCAGCAACGGAACCTTGATAAAGCAAGACAGCACCTTGAACGTGCTGTTAAGCTTGCTCCCGAAGAAGTCGATTATATATGTCAACTAGCAGCGGTACTGGCGGAATTAGGTGAATACGAAGCATCAAACGAGTGGCTGACATTTGTTCTTGACGATCTGGATCCTGACTTTTACGAATGCTATTTCTATCTAGCAAACAACTATGCGCATATGGGTCTATTTAAGCAGACAGAAGAATATGCAAGAGCCTATCTTGAAAAAGAACCAGATGGTGAGTTTATAGAAGATGCGGAAGAACTGGTTGACCTTATTCTGTTTGAGAAATCCGAGGATATGCCTGAAGAGATTGACGAAGAGGAAAAGCTAATTCAAGAGCATGAAGAAGCTCGGAAGGCAATTGAAACAGGTCGTTTTGCTGAAGCGATTGAATTGCTAGAGCACATGACGAATGGCTATCCTGAATTCTGGCCAGCTTACAATAATCTTGCGCTTGCTTATTTCTATAATGAACAATATGAAGAAGCGATCGAAGTACTCGATGTTGTGCTGACTAAAAATGAGGGGAATTTAAATGCGGTATGTAATCTTGCATTGTTTTATGATTTCCTTGGACAACATGTGAAGCGTGATCTGATGGTTGAGCGGTTAAAGAATGTCTATCCCATTCATCCAGATCATTCGTATAAGCTTGGCAGCACGTTCGGTTTTCTTGGTGAGCATAAGCTAGCCTTACACTGGCTCCGTAAAGTAGAAATCACGCGTGGTGTGTGGGATATTCCGTTCTATCATTGGATTGCCGTTTCTGCTTTTCAGCTTGACCGATTAGATCTTGCAAAACGTTACTGGGAAAAGATTCTGCAACTTGATCCTTCAAGCAGTATCGCAGAAGTTCATCTCTCTGAATTAGAAAGCGGCACTCTTGAGAAAGAACGTGTAAGCTATCGCTCTCAAACGCCTCATGTAGAATTGAAGCAGGAGGAAAAGCATGAGTATCATGCACGTATGACCCATCTCATGCTTCTTTATACAAGACGTGATCCAGAAGGTGCTTCGATTCTTCAATCGTATTGTAAGCGAAAGGATGAGCCGCTTCTAATTAAGGAACTCTCTGCCTATATCGCTTTGTCAATTTCCGGCGAGCCGGTTCATGTGGTGGAGGATGGTGGCAGCTATACGGCGCAACGGCTGACTGATTTTCCTGAATACGTTTTGGCAGGTATGAGAGTGATTGCAGAGCTTGAACAAGCAGACATAACTGACACAGATTTGCATGAGCTAATTGCAAGGATCTGGCTGCCCTGCTATGTTAAACTTTCATATAGCGGTGATGGTTTCCAGAATGCGAAAGGAACAGCAGCTGCCATGCTTTATATGTGGGAAAAGGTGAATGAGACGAACGTATCTCAGCTTGAGATTGCAAAAGCATTTGGTATTTCTAGTTCAACCGTTTCTACGTATCGTAAAAAGCTAACCCGTTTACTCGAGCCTGAAGTGCTGTGAGCAATCTGATAGACTTTTTAATGATGATCAGATATGATTTTGAATAAGAAACATTCTTCTTTAATAATAAATATAATTAATTTCTATGATCGTGAAGGAAGTGAAGCAGATGAGTGAAAAAATTTATGATGTCATTATTGTCGGTGCCGGACCTGCAGGTATGACTGCAGCTGTATACACTTCTCGTGCTAATCTCGATGTTCTAATGATCGAACGCGGGATTCCGGGCGGACAAATGGCGAATACAGAAGATGTAGAAAACTATCCAGGGTTTGACAGTATTCTTGGACCGGATCTTTCAACGAAAATGTTCGAACACGCTAAGAAATTCGGCGCACAGTACCAATATGGCGATGTGAAAGAAATTCGTGACAATGGGGACTATAAAACGGTTGTTTCTGGTAATCAGGAATTTCATGCAAAAGCGATTATCGTCACAAGTGGTGCTGAATACAAGAAAATTGGTGTACCAGGAGAAGCTGAATATAGTGGCCGCGGGGTTTCTTACTGCGCTGTGTGTGATGGTGCATTCTTTAAGAACAAAGAGCTTGTGGTTGTTGGCGGGGGAGACTCTGCTGTTGAAGAGGGCGTTTATTTAACACGCTTCGCTTCTAAAGTAACAATTGTTCATAGACGTGATCAGCTTCGCGCACAGAAAATTCTTCAACAACGTGCGTTTGATAATGAGAAAATCGATTTCATCTGGAACCATACCGTGAAAGAAATCCTTGGTGAAAATGGTAAAGTGACGAAAACACTTCTTGTGAACACGGTAACTGGGGAAGAACGTGAATTTAGCGCAGATGGTGTCTTTATTTACATCGGTATGCTTCCACTAAATCAAGCTGTTAGCGGTCTTGATATTACGAATGAAGAAGGTTACATTGTAACTGACGAAAACATGGCAACAAAAGTGCCAGGTATTTATGCAGCGGGAGATATCCGCGACAAAATGCTTCGCCAGATTGTAACAGCAACAGGAGACGGTAGTAATGCTGCACAGTCTGTTCAGCATTACATCGAGTCACTCGAAGACGCCGGTAAAAAAGCGTTTGTTTAATAACGAGGCTGAACAGAAATACAAAAGCAGAGAATCTCAGGATTCTCTGCTTTTTCGACATGTTTCGGGTGATTTCTGGTAGTGCCTGTCACTTTGACAGACACCCGTAATTCGGTTTTAATTTTGTTGTAACAGCAGTGAAACAATAATGGGATATACTATATATAGATTTGACCCCCCCTTTAAAATAATTTACATTTTGCACGGGCATTTGCTCCGTGCTCTTTTTTTGCAGCGATTTATCCTTCTTATAGTAGCCGCTGATTTTTCTTCTTCAACCCGCTCTCATTGTTCATGATAAGCAATCATAGTATACTATGAATAGAAAATCTTGAAGTCTGTATATACACGGACTCTCGTATAAAAAATCGGATTGCCGAATTGAGGTGACAATTGTGCAACGCGTAACAAACTGTATTTTAAACGACGAAGCCCATGATCGAGTACTCTTATTGAAAAAACCAAGACGTGGATGGTGGGTTGCACCAGGTGGGAAAATGGAATCGGAAGAATCGATTCGTGATTCGGTGATTCGAGAGTTTCGAGAAGAAACAGGTGTGTATTTAAAAAACCCAAAACTTAAAGGTATTTTCACGTTCATTATTAAAGAAAATGACGTAACGAAATCTGAATGGATGATGTTTACTTTCCTTGCGACAGAATATGATGGAGAGCCGGTTGAAAAGTCGGAAGAAGGCATAGTTTCCTGGATAAAGACAGACGAAGTGAGTGAACTTCCAATGGCTCCAGGTGATTATCATATCCTTGATTATATGATGAAAGGTCACGGCATTATTTATGGAACTTTCACGTATACGCCAGATTTCAAGCTGCTTTCTTATAGACTTGACCCGTCTTAAAGTAGGGTGATACTAAGAGAAACTGAGAAATGGAGTGGGGAAAATGACCGAATCTAAAGATAAGCGTATCCATATGGTCATTATTACGGGAATGAGTGGCGCCGGAAAAACGGTAGCGATGCAATGTTTTGAGGATATTGGTTATTTCTGTATCGATAATTTGCCGCCAACACTTTTACCGAAATTTGTTGAAATGGTTGATGGATCAGACGGGAAGTTGAACAAGGTAGCACTTGTGATGGACCTGCGCGGTGGTGCTTTCTTCGAGCATCTTGTAGAAGCTGTCGATCACCTCGGTGTTCATGATAAGCTCGATGCGGAAATTCTATTCCTTGATTCAAAGGATTCTACTCTTGTTCAACGCTATAAAGAAACGAGAAGATCTCATCCCCTTGCACCAGAAGGACTCCCACTCGAAGGAATCAAGCGAGAAAGAGGTATGCTTGAAGAACTTAAGGGACGGTCCCAACAAATTATTGATACGAGTGATATTAAACCGGTTCAGCTCCGCGAGAAAATTATGGATCGCTTCTCTAATAACGAAAAAGAAAATTTCGGAGTTAACGTCATGTCTTTCGGATTTAAATATGGAATTCCGATTGATGCTGATCTTGTCTTTGATATTCGTTTTCTACCCAATCCTCATTATGTGGAGCATTTACGTCCAAAAACAGGAGTAGACGAAGAAGTCGCGAACTATGTATTTAAGTGGAAAGAAACACAGACATTTCTTGATAAATTGATTGATATGCTGGCCTATATGCTTCCCCAATATAAAAGAGAAGGGAAAAGTCAGCTCGTGATTGGAATTGGTTGTACGGGTGGCAAGCACCGATCGGTTGCATTTGCCGAATATATCGGCCATCATTTCGAACCGGAGTACCGTACCAATATTACGCATAGGGATGTTGAAAAAGGAAAGGGTCATTAAATATATGGATGACACGAATCTGCCAAAAGTCGTTGTCATTGGCGGTGGAACAGGATTGTCGGTGCTACTTCGTGGACTCAAAAAATTCCCTGTCGACATTACAGCGATTGTCACAGTCGCAGATGATGGGGGAAGTTCAGGACGATTGCGTGACGAGTTTGATATTCCTCCTCCTGGTGATGTGCGAAACGTTATTACTGCTTTATCAGAAGTTGAACCTCTTCTTGAGGGACTGATGCAACATCGTTTTAAGAATGGGAATGGTCTTTCAGGCCATTCGCTAGGTAATTTGATGCTTGCTGCAATGACAGACATTACGGGTGACTTTGTTCAGGGTGTAAGAGAAATGTGCCGGGTACTTAACGTGCGCGGTAAAGTACTACCTGCTTCGAATCAAAGTGTTGTTCTACATGCTGAAATGCGTGATGGAACATTTGTCAAAGGCGAATCTCAAATTCCAAAAACGAACAAAAAAATTAAGAAGGTCTTTCTCTCACCTCCGGGTATTAAAGCCCTTCCAGAATCTCTACAGGCAATTCGTGAAGCAGACCTGATTGTACTAGGTCCCGGAAGCCTTTATACAAGCATACTGCCAAACTTACTTGTACCTGGAATTGCGCATGAAATTCAACATGCTAAAGCGAGG
Organism: Pseudalkalibacillus hwajinpoensis; assembly: GCF_039851965.1. Taxonomy (NCBI): domain Bacteria; kingdom Bacillati; phylum Bacillota; class Bacilli; order Caryophanales; family Guptibacillaceae; genus Guptibacillus; species Guptibacillus hwajinpoensis. Next base: position 2,898,279 of record NZ_CP156674.1, read on the forward strand.
AAAGTATACGTGTGTAATGTTATGACGCAGCTTGGTGAGACGGAGAATTATACAGCGAGTGACCATGTGAAGGCGCTCATTGATCACATCGGCTATAAACTTATGGATACCATTATTGTAAATGAACAAATGATTCCAGCTTTTTATGCAAAACGCTATGCTGAAGAACGTGCAGAGGTTGTGCAATATGACGAAAATCGTCTAAAGAGCTTTGGTTTTCATGTAATCAGTGATAAAATTATCCAATACGATGAGCAATATATACGCCACGATGCGAAAAAGATATCGTCGATTCTTTTATCTTTATTAAACGATAAAAAGTGATGATGAAGGGTCAGTGGGGCCCCTGCATGGAAAAGGGGGGATGGTAATGTCGTTTGCTGCTGATACAAAGAAAGAGTTAACTCAATTAGAAAGTAAGCCCTGTTGTGCGAGATCAGAGCTTGCAGCATTAATTCGAATGAATGGATCAATATCGTTTGGAAACAGACAATTGATTTTAAACATTCCAACGGAACATGCTGCCATTGCAAGAAGGATTTATACACTAATAAAGCGGATCTATCATTATGATGTAGAATTACTTGTCCGTAAAAAAATGCGTCTAAAGAAGAACAATGTTTATATTGTTCGCGTGTCAGCAAAAGCGAGAGAACTCCTTGAGGATCTTGGTATTATGGATAACGCTTTTACCTTCACAAGAACGATTCCGAAAGATTTTACGAAAAAATCCTGCTGCAAACGCTCTTATTTAAGAGGGGCTTTTCTAGCAGGTGGATCTATTAACCATCCTGAAACTTCTTACCATCTAGAGATTTTCTCAATGTATGAAGAACATACTGAATCGCTTTGTGAATTGATGAATGATTTCGGGTTAAACGCCAAAATGCTTGAACGGAAAAAAGGGTACATTGTTTATATTAAAGAAGGCGAGAAAATCACAGAATTCCTCAGTGTAGTTGGCGCTCATCGGGCGTTGTTGTATTTTGAGGATGTTCGAATTATGAAGGACATGCGTAATTCCGTTAACCGGATTGTGAACTGTGAAACGGCCAACCTGAATAAAACAGTTGGCGCAGCTTTCCGCCAGGTTGAGAATATTCGTTTTATCCAGAGGGAAGTCGGGCTTGAAATACTTCCAGACAAATTAAGAGAGATTGCTGAACTTCGTGTGAAACATCAGGATGTTACTCTGAAAGAGCTTGGTGAAATGGTAACTGGGGGAGCGATTAGTAAATCTGGTATTAATCATCGGCTTAGGAAAATTGACCAGATTGCTGACAAACTTCGTTCTGGGAAACCAATCTCATAACCACCATAAATAAGAAAATGAAGGCTTCCACCTTATGGTGGATAGCCAGGTTTTCTAATCCATATCGGGATAAGAAAAACGACTTCCACGATCATTTTGTGGAAACACGTTTTTCTAAATTTTTCTGAGGTTAAGATAGCGCTTACTTATTTTAAAAGATAAGAAAGTATAGAATTCAGTGATGTCGAGCTCCAGGGCCCAGGTTTTCCGAGTCGCTTGACCTTTCGCTCTGAACACATGTTCAAATCGAAAGGTTCTAGCGCTTGTTGGACCTAAAAGGGCACTTGCGCTTTTCTTATCAGCTGTTTGAAATAAGAGGAGGAATGGACAAGTGGTTCAAAAAGAAGTGGTCGTTACATTGGATACAGGATTACAAGCACGACCTGCGGCGCTTTTCGTGCAGGAAGCCAATCGATTCAACTCAGACATTTTTCTTGAAAAAGATGGAAAGAAAGTAAATGCAAAGAGCATTATGGGGATTATGAGTCTTGCTGTTGGTACTGGAGCTTCAGTGGTACTTACAGTTAAAGGTAACGATGAAGAAGACGCTATTTCATCACTGATTGATTTTGTTCAAAAAGACTAAAAAAACGCCTTTCCCAATTGGGAAAGGCGTTTTTAAGCTGCTTATGCTTTTTTCTCCATTACTTCATCAATCAAACCATACTCTTTCGCTTCGGTTGCTTCCATGAAACGGTCACGGTCTGTGTCACGATCAATTTGTTCAATCGGTTGACCAGTGCGGTCAGAAAGAATCTTGTTAAGCTTTTCACGCATTTGAATGATGCGCTTCGCATGGATTTCAATATCAGACGCTTGACCCTGTGTACCACCAAGCGGTTGGTGAATCATAACTTCACTGTTAGGAAGTGCATAACGCTTTCCTGGTTCACCTGAGGCTAGTAGGAATGCGCCCATTGAAGCTGCCATACCAATACAGATGGTTGAAACTTTTGGTTTAATAAACTGCATTGTATCATAGATCGCCATACCGGCTGTAATTGAGCCACCCGGGCTGTTGATGTAAAGAGAGATGTCTTTATCAGGGTCTTCAGCTGCAAGAAACAAGAGCTGAGCTACTACTGCGTTTGAAACGTTGTCGTCAATCGCTGTTCCGAGCATAATGATACGGTCCTTAAGAAGACGAGAATAAATGTCGTACGCTCTTTCACCGCGGTTTGTTTGTTCAATTACCGTTGGAATTAAAACCATTCTAAATTCCTCCCTTATATTCGTTGGATATGTAGTTGCTGTACGTTCATCATACCTAAAAGGTCAATATAGGTCAAATGATGTGCTGTTCAATTTTCATAAAGTTTTAAAGGGAGCTAAATACCCCTGTCCACCTACATCCATTTTCCCCGCATCCCTGTATTTTAAACGGAGGGAGTGTTCCTTTTTTTAAAGCGGCTGTCCGCTAAAAAGTAAGCTGTTATTCTTCTTTCAACCTGGTTTCTAATTTGAACGGAGGTGTATCGGTACGTTTGATTATAGCCGCGGCAGTATACCTTGCAAATGACAATATCCTCTTTAGTATCTTCTACCGAAACACGAATTCCCCTGTCATGAAGAATGGATTTCGCATGCTTTAGATCAGAAGAAGCAAGTGAAAAGGCATAACGAATCAGTTCCAGGTAAGGGCGTGGAAGCTTCATTTTTGAATGCTGAATCCATTTCGTATCGAGCTCCAGCACTCTTTTTAAGTATGGAAGCAACAAATAATTCCGTATTGCCTCTGACTCTTCTTTACTTAATTGGAACATGAAAGTCACCGCCTATAAGAACGTGTGTTTGGTGTAACCTTACTATGAGACAATTGAGACGTCAAGAACATAAGGGAAGGTAAAAAGTAGAAGCGGGACTCTTTGACTTGTTTTGCAGGTGAAAGGCAGGATAGAAGCGAAAAAGCATCTTGCAAAATAAAAAATGATCACGTATAATTATCCTTGCGCTTAAGATGCGCGCCCGTAGCTCAGTAGGATAGAGCGGTGGTTTCCGGTACCGCGTCAGTCGGGGGTTCGAATCCCTCCGGGCGCACCATATACATATTTCCAATCCCTATCGCTGATGCGGTGGGGATTTTTCTATAGTATATGCTTTGGTTTGCTTCTAAAGCCATCGGTTGCACGCGATTCTTGCAAAAAAAAGAAGAGTAGAACTCGTCCACTCTAATGTTCAATGGCTTCCTAACTTGGCTTGTCTTCTTCACTGTTTTGTCCTTTGCTATTTGCTCCATTCATCGTGTGTTTGAAGCCCGAGTGCATTCCAGTAGCGCATAGTCCAAGCCATAACCCTATTAAAAAGGCTTTCTTCAAATTTTCCGGTTCCACATAAATATAGCTCATTACAATTCCGATCCCAATTGAAAGCAATGGGAGGAACCTTGCCGGAAAACCAAACATCTTGAAGAGGTGTACAACTCCGATAATGACTGGAAGCAAAGCAATTCCATAAACAGTTAAATCCATGGTTTTTGCCTCCTTTTCTCTCTATAGAACAGTTTATGTAGAAATGTGACAATGTGAAGGGCATATTCATCAAAATGATAGAAAATAGTGTCGAATGGAACGGGTAAATAACTGAAAATTCTGGTCATTATCTCTTTTTCCATACCATAAGCTGAAGCATTATAGTATGATGAAAGTGGAGGGATTGCGATGGAATTAGGATTGATACAAAAGCAGACAACGAAACTTGTCATGACAACCCAGTTGCAACAAGCGATTTCCATTTTGCAGTATTCTACTGCAGAATTAATGGAGTATGTAAAAGAACAGGCGCTTGAAAATCCTCTCATCGAATTACAAACCCCGTCGTGGGATAGGGGAGTCAGATCTTCCAGGCGCTCTTATAGCGGAGTAAAACAGGATCCAATTGAATATGCCGAAACAAGAAGAAGTTTGCATGATGAGCTTCATGAACAGGCAAGATGTTTAAAGTTATCCAAAAAGATAGCAGGAATTGTCCATTATTTAATCGATAATATTGATGAGACAGGTTATCTAAGAATAAATGACTTTGAAGTGATGCAGATCCTTAAGGTGCGTGATAGTGAATTAGAAGAAGCGGTTCGGCATGTTCAATTGCTCGACCCTGTTGGCATAGGAGCCCGTTCGTTGTCGGAATGTCTTTATTTACAATTAAATGAAACTGGAACTATGCATGAACTGGCTAGAAATTTAGTGAGTGAAAATTTGAAAGCGTTAGCAAGTAAGAAATACAAAGAACTTTCTAAACAGTATCGTGTATCGATTGAAGACATACAGCGAGCTGCTGATCTGATTGCAACACTTGATCCTCGTCCGGGTTCAAAATGGTTTTTTGAAAAGGCTTCTTTTGTAGTGCCTGATGTTATGATTCAAATGAAAGAGGGAAGTTATGTCGTTACGCTATTAGATGATGAATTGCCTGCTTTGAAGGTAAGCAATGCTTACCGCTCCTTCGAGACCAATGAAGCTGCTCACTATTTAAGAGATAAATATCAGCAGGTTACCTGGCTTCTAAAGAGTATTGAACAAAGAAAGCAGACACTCAGGTCAATCATGGGTGTATTTATTGCCCACCAGCAGGGTTTCTTAAGGGACGGAATAAGTGAACTTACGCCAATGACTCTAAAGGAAGTGGCGATAGAGGCAGATGTACACGAATCTACAGTCAGCCGAGCTATTAAAAGCAAATATGTTCAGACACCTCATGGTCTTTATGCTTTAAAAGACTTATTTACTTCAAAGCTTGCAGGAGAATCAATCGAAGGGACTTCTTCTTCGAGTGTAAAATTACTGATTAAAGAACTTGTTGAGAAGGAGGATAAATTAAAGCCTCTTTCGGATCAAAAAATCGTAGAAGCACTTCATATTCAAAAAGGTGTGAAAGTTTCGAGACGAACAATCGCTAAATATAGAGATGAGTTAAACATAGTAAGTTCCTCTAAACGAAAGCGATTCGTGTAACAGCTGCATTAATTGCAGCTGTTTTTTTGCACAATAATCTTGCTACCGTTAAACTGAAATAGATATGGAAAGGGGGGGTTAACGGTTGAGTAAATCGGTTATCTTATATACGAAAGAGGCCTGTCCACTTTGTGAAAAAGCCCACCATCTTCTAGAGGATCTTCAAAGAGAAATTCCATTTTCTTTAAACATTGTTGATATTTATCAGGATGATCAGTTTCTTGAGAAATATATGCTCATGATTCCAGTGGTTGAAATAGATGCAGAAATAGTGGAATATGGTCGAATATCAAAAAAATCCATAAGAAAACGCTTACTTTAAAATTTTCAGTATAACACAGTTGCCCATGCATTTGGCAACTGCTACAATGAAAATTGTAAGAAGTTCTTTTTGATCCAGGTGGGACTGAAAATGTCTAAGCGGGACATTATGCGTCTCGTGGAAAAGGAAGAACCACAGGGGAGACGAATTATGCGCTCATTATTGTCACTTCAACAAAAACTATTACCAGATATGCTGGAAGTCATGATTAAGCGTTACCGAGTTCTTAGACAGCTCCGGCTAATGCAGCCGATTGGGCGCCGAAGTCTAGCGAACAGTCTTGAGATTACAGAGAGAGTGCTTCGTAGCGAAGTGACCTTCTTAAAAGACCAGGGTTTACTTGAAATGTCTGTACAGGGCATGCACCTGACAGAGGAAGGTGAACAGCTTTTGATGGAGCTTGAACCTGTTATGAATGAAGTATCGGGTCTCGATAATCTTGAGGAACGCTTGAAAGAAAAGCTTGGCATTCCAGAAGTATTTATTGTACCTGGTGATAGTGATGTTACTCCCTGGGTGAAGAAAGAAATGGGTAGAGCCGCTGTGGGACGCTTGAAAAGTTTTCAGCTCAACGATAGAGTCATTGCTGTAACAGGCGGTACCACACTCGCGGGTGTAGCCGATATGATGATCCCTTCTTCAGATATGAAGGGCACCCTGTTTGTACCGGCCCGTGGAGGTCTCGGGGAACAGGTGGAAAATCAGGCTAATACGATTTGCGCGAAGATGGCGCGAAAAGCCCATACCGACTATCGCTTACTACATGTTCCAGATCAATTGAGTGAAGAAGCCTATCAATCTTTAATTGAAGAACCTGGCGTCAAAGATATCCTTGAAATTATCAAGTCCGCCGGTATTGTGGTTCATGGGATTGGAGAAGCTAGAACAATGGCGGAAAGGCGCAAATCCACACTTGATGTGATCGACAAAATCGAGCAGGAGCACGCAGTCGCTGAAGCGTTCGGTTATTACTTCGACCAGTCTGGGGAAGTTGTTCACAAAGTGAAGACGATCGGACTACAGCTCGAGGATTTGGAACGAAGCGAATTAGTCATTGCGGTAGCCGGCGGCCGTTCAAAAGCAAAAGCAATCGAAGCCTATCTTAAGACAGGGATTCAAAGTATCCTTGTTACTGACGAAGGCGCCGCCAAAGCGTTACTAGAGGGAAATTCCCTTTATTAAATAAAACACACCTCGGGAAACGAGGAAATTCAAGGAGGAACTACACAATGGCAACAACAAAAGTAGGTATTAACGGTTTTGGACGTATTGGACGTAACGTATTCCGTGCAGCACTAAACAATCCTGGTGTTGAAGTCGTGGCAGTAAACGACCTCACAGATGCAAACATGCTTGCACACCTTCTTAAATATGACACTATTCATGGAGAGCTTAATGTAGAAGTTGAAGTTAATGGCGAGAACCTCGTAGTTAACGGAACTGAAATCAAAGTTCTTTCAGAGCGCGATCCTGCACAACTTGGATGGGGCGATCTTGGTGTTGAAGTGGTTGTTGAATCTACTGGACGTTTCACAAACCGTGAAGACGCTGCTAAGCACCTTGAAGCAGGAGCAAAGAAAGTTGTTATCTCTGCACCAGCTAAAGACGAAGACATCACAGTAGTTCTTGGTGTTAACGAAGATAAGTACGATGCAGCTAACCACCACGTTATCTCGAACGCATCTTGTACGACAAACTGTCTAGCACCAGTTGCTAAAGTATTGAACGATAAGTTCGGTATCAAGCGTGGTCTAATGACAACTGTTCACTCTTATACAAACGATCAGCAAATTCTTGATCTTCCACATAAAGACTACCGTCGTGCTCGTGCAGCAGCGGAAAACATCATCCCAACATCTACAGGCGCTGCAAAAGCAGTATCTCTAGTACTTCCTGAGCTTGATGGTAAGTTAAACGGTATGGCTATGCGTGTTCCAACTCCTAACGTATCTATCGTTGACCTTGTAGCTGAACTGGATGCAGACGTATCTGTTGATGAAGTAAATGCTGCACTTAAAGAAGCTGCTGAAGGCGATCTTAAAGGATACCTTGGCTTTAGCGATGAGCCACTTGTATCAAAAGACTATAACGGTAACCCGAACTCTTCTATTGTAGACGGTCTATCTACAATGAACATCGAAGGTAATCTTGTTAAAGTTATCTCTTGGTACGACAATGAGTGGGGCTATTCTAGCCGCGTAGTAGATCTTGTCGACTACATTGCTGCAAAAGGGCTATAATAAGAATTGTTAATAGAGGAGGAGGAAGTCTTGAGCCTTCCTCCTTTTCCATTGTATTTTTAAAGATATAGCTTTATTTAAAGGGTTAGGTTTTCAACCTTTTAAAACTTTGTGCAGAGGAGGACATCGTGATGAACAAAAAGTCAATTCGTGATGTTGATTTAAAAGGCAAAAAGGTTTTTTGCCGCGTTGATTTTAATGTACCTATGGAGAATGGTAAGGTAACGGATGAAACGCGGATCAGAGCAGCACTTCCGACAATTCAGCACTTATCTGATCAAGGAGCAAAGGTGATTCTTGCGAGCCATCTTGGGCGCCCTAAAGGTGAAGCTGTTGATGAGCTTCGACTGGATCCTGTTGCAGACCGCTTGAGTAATCTTATTGGTAAAACAGTTACAAAAACTGATGCTGTGTACGGTGAAGAAGTAGACCGTGCTATTGCTGATCTTCAAGATGGTGAACTTCTTCTTATTGAGAACGTACGTTTTGAAGCTGGAGAAGAGAAGAATGATGAAGAGCTTGCGAAGAAATTTGCTGCAATGGCAGATCTTTACGTAAATGATGCTTTTGGCGCTGCACACCGTGCTCACGCTTCTACAGAAGGCATTGCTCATCATATCCCTGCTGTAGCTGGTTTCCTTATGGAAAAAGAACTTGAGGTTCTTGGAAACGCGCTTTCTGATCCTTCTCGCCCGTTTACTGCTATTATCGGCGGAGCGAAAGTTAAGGATAAAATCGGTGTCATTGATCACCTGCTTGATAAAGTAGACAATTTGATCATTGGTGGCGGTCTTGCTTATACATTCCTTAAAGCACTTGGACATGAAGTTGGTCTATCTCTTCTTGAAGAAGATAAGATTGATCTAGCAAAATCGTTCATGGATAAAGCGAAAGAAAAAGGCGTTAATTTCTATATGCCACAAGATGTCATTATTGGTGACGATTTCTCAAACGATGCTAACACGAAAGTGGTAAGCATTGAGGAAATTCCTTCTGACTGGGAAGCGCTAGATATCGGACCGAAAACAAGAGAAACGTATAGCAAAGTCATTGCGGAGTCAAAGCTCGTTATTTGGAACGGCCCTATGGGTGTGTTCGAACTAGAAGTATACGCTAACGGTACGAAAGCCGTAGCTGAAGCTCTAGCGAATGCTAATGACACGTATTCTGTTATCGGTGGAGGAGATTCTGCAGCAGCTGTTGAGAAATTCGGCTATGCGGATCAAATGAGTCATATCTCTACTGGCGGCGGTGCATCTCTTGAATTCATGGAAGGTAAAGAACTTCCTGGCGTCGTAGCACTTAACGACAAATAATATACTTATGTTTAATCTAATAAAGGATGGTGAGTGAACATGCGCAAACCAATCATCGCAGGTAACTGGAAGATGAACAAAACACTTACTGAAACAAAAAGCTTTGTTGACGAAGTGAAAGGACTTATTCCTGATGGCGATCGCGTAGATTCCGTCGTCTGTGCTCCCGCTCTTTTCCTTGATTATTTAACGGATGAGCTAAAAGGAACATCACTTCAAGTAGGTGCTCAAAATATGCACTTTGAAGAAAACGGCGCGTTTACAGGCGAAATTAGCCCTGTGGCACTTAACGATCTTGGAGTCGGCTATGTCATTCTTGGTCACTCTGAACGTCGTGAGCTATTTGGTGAAACAGACGAAGTTGTTAACCAGAAGACTCATGCAGCGTTCAAACATAACTTAACACCAATTATCTGTGTCGGTGAAACGCTTGAACAGCGTGAAAGCGACGTTACTGAGGATATTGTAAAAGCACAAGTTCAAAAAGCAATTGCTGGATTAACAAATGAACAGGTAGCTCAATCCGTTATCGCATATGAGCCAATCTGGGCAATTGGTACCGGCAAAACAGCGACAAGCGATCAAGCGAATGATGTATGTTCGTTTATCCGCGGCGTCCTTAAAGACGAAACTTCTGACGAAACAGCTAATGCGGTCCGTATCCAATATGGCGGCAGTGTGAAACCTGGTAACATTGACGAGCTTATGGGTAAATCCGACATTGATGGAGCTTTAGTTGGCGGCGCAAGTCTTGATGCAAAATCTTTCCTTCAGCTGTTGGAGGCTGGTCAGAATGCCTAAAAAGCCAGAAGCTTTAATCATCCTTGATGGTTTTGGCCTAAGGGATGAGGAAAAAGGAAATGCCGTAGCACATGCAAACAAGCCTAATTTTGACCGTTATTGGAGTCAGTACCCACACGCAACCCTACAAGCGAGTGGCAAAGCAGTAGGACTTCCTGACGGACAAATGGGTAACTCAGAAGTGGGTCACTTGAATATTGGCGCTGGTCGTATTGTCTATCAAAGCTTAACAAGAGTAAACCTTTCAATCGAAGAAGGCGACTTCTTTGAGAATGAAACGTTTCTTGAAGCAATGGACCATGTGAAGAAGAAAGGGACAAGCCTACACTTGTTCGGACTTCTTTCTGACGGTGGTATTCATAGTCACATTAAACACCTTTTTGCGCTACTAGAGCTTGCTGCTAAGCAGGGAGTTGAAAAGGTGTATGTACATGGTTTCCTCGATGGCCGTGATGTTGGTCAACAATCTGCTAAAACCTACATTAAGCAGCTTGAGGAGAAAATGGAAGAAGTTGGCGTTGGTCGTCTAGCGACGGTTTCTGGCCGATATTATTCCATGGACCGCGACAAGCGTTGGGATCGTGTTGAGAAGTCTTACCGTGCCCTGGCATACGGTGAAGGTCCTTCTTATACAAACCCTTACGAGTTAGTTGATGACAACTACAACAACGAAATTTACGATGAGTTCGTTCTCCCTTCTGTCATGACAGAAGAAGACGGATCACCGATTGCAACGGTGAACGATGATGATGCAGTTATTTTCTTTAACTTCCGTCCTGACCGTGCAATCCAGATTTCCCAAGTCTTCACGAATGATGATTTCCGCGGATTTGATCGAGGAGAAGAACGTCCGAAGAATCTCCACTTTGTGTCACTGACTCGTTTTAGTGAAACAGTTGGAGGCGACGTAGCTTTCAAACCAACAAACCTTGATAATACACTTGGTGAAGTATTAGCTCAGCAGGACTACACGCAGCTGCGCATTGCTGAGACTGAGAAATACCCTCACGTTACTTTCTTCTTTAGCGGTGGTCGCGAAGAAGAGTTTCCTGGGGAAGAGCGTATTCTTATCGACTCTCCGAAGGTTGCAACCTATGACTTGAAGCCGGAGATGAGTGCCTACGAAGTGACGGACGCGTTACTGAAAGAACTCGATGCCGATAAGCATGATGCGATTATCTTGAATTTTGCTAACCCTGACATGGTCGGGCATTCCGGAATGCTTGAACCAACAGTTAAAGCGATTGAAGCTGTTGACGAATGTCTTGGTAAGATCGTTGATAAGATCACAGAAAAAGGCGGGCATGCCATCATTACTGCTGACCACGGCAACTCTGATGAGGTCACGACGCTTGAGGGCGATGCTATGACCGCTCATACTACGAATCCTGTACCTGTTATTGTAACGAAAAAAGGTGCTGAGCTTCGCACAGATGGTATTCTTGCGGACCTTTCACCTACGCTTCTCGAGTTGCTTGGCGGCAAGCAACCGAAAGACATGACAGGAAAATCATTAATTAAATAACATATATTTAAAGGAGATGACACGTTATGCCAATCATTACTGACGTATATGCACGCGAAGTCCTTGACTCCCGCGGCAACCCAACAGTTGAAGTTGAAGTATTTACAGACGCAGGCGTAAAAGCACGCGCAATGGTACCATCCGGTGCATCCACTGGAGAATACGAAGCAGTTGAACTTCGTGATGGCGACAAAGGCCGTTACCTTGGAAAAGGTGTCGAAAAAGCCGTATCCAACATTAACGAAACAATCGCACCAGAGCTAGTAGGTATGAGCGTTTATGACCAGCTTGGTATCGACCACATGATGATCGACCTTGATGGTACTGATAACAAAGGTAAGCTAGGCGCTAACGCTATTCTTGGCGTTTCTATGGCTGTTGCTCGTGCTGCTGCTGAAGAGCTTGAACTACCGCTTTATGTTTACCTTGGTGGATTCAATGCAAAAACTCTTCCAACACCAATGATGAACATCCTTAACGGTGGAGAGCACGCTGATAATAACGTAGACATTCAGGAATTCATGGTTATGCCTATTGGCGCACCTTCTTTCAAAGAAGCACTTCGCACAGGTGCGGAAATTTTCCACAGCTTGAAAGGTGTTCTTAAAGAAAAAGGTCTTAACACTTCTGTTGGTGACGAAGGTGGGTTCGCTCCAAACCTTGGTTCAAACGAAGAAGCAATCCAAACGATCATTGAAGCAATCGAAAAAGCGGGCTACAAGCCTGGCGAAGAAGTTATGATTGCTCTTGACGTAGCATCTTCTGAAATCTACAGCGACGGTAAATACAACCTTGCTGGTGAAGGTGTAGTGAAGACTTCTGATGAGATGATCGAATTCTACAGCCAGCTAGTTGAAAAGTATCCAATCATCTCAATCGAAGATGGTCTTGATGAAAACGACTGGGAAGGTTGGGAGAAGCTTACTCAAGCGCTTGGGGAGAAAGTTCAGCTTGTTGGTGACGATCTCTTCGTTACAAACACAAACAAACTTTCTGAAGGTATTGAGCGTAGCGTAGGTAACTCGATCCTTATCAAAGTGAACCAGATTGGTACACTTACTGAAACATTTGATGCTATTGAAATGGCGAAGCGTGCTGGTTACACAGCTGTTATCTCTCACCGTTCTGGTGAAACAGAAGATACAACAATCGCTGACATCGCTGTTGCAACAAATGCTGGACAAATTAAGACAGGCGCACCGTCTCGTACGGACCGCGTTGCAAAATACAACCAGCTTCTTCGTATCGAAGATGAACTTGAGCACCTTGCAATCTACGGTGGTCGTTCTAGCTTCTACAACCTTGATAAGAAGTAATTTAGTAACAATCCCCGCGTGAAAACGCGGGTTTTTTTTGTAAGCTATTCTAAAAAGCTGTTGATTGGAATTTCGAGTATTCCTGAAACATATTGCTTTTATTGAATTTATTATGGTAAATTTATAGTATTGGAAAGGTTATAGTCCGGGAGGTGGAATCATGCATCTTGCAGCAACCATTGCGTTAGTAATCGTTTCGATCTTATTAATCACTGTCGTATTGCTTCAATCTGGTAAAAGCGCCGGTTTATCTGGAGCGATTACAGGTGGAGCTGAACAGTTATTCGGAAAACAAAAGGCCCGCGGATTTGAAGCGGTTTTAAATAAAGTAACGGTCGTATTAGCCGTATTGTTTTTTGTTCTTTCAATTCTCGTTGCGTATCTCGTGTAACGTGACTGAGGAAGCAGCAGGTGTGATTCACCTGCTGCTTTTTTCATTTGAATATATGGTTTTTTGTCGAATGAGAGAGGGAAAGACAGAAGGGACTAATTTCTTTTGTCTTCCAATTGAAAAAGGTAAAATACAGCTAGGTTCATAAAGTGAACCATCAAATATAAAGGTCAATAAAACCAGCGAGAAGCCCATGATTGACTTGAGGTAGAGGTGGAATAAGTAAACTTTTTGAAGGCAAAACTAATGAGTGGACTTTGAGTAGTTGAAGGAGGATACATCATGAAAGTAGTTGCACCAAAGCCATTTACATTCGAAGGAGGCAATCGAGCGGTCTTGATGTTACATGGCTTCACAGGAAATTCTGCAGACGTCCGGATGATGGGACGTTATTTGCAGGAAGAAGGTTATACATGTCATGCTCCTCAGTATGAGGGACATGGTGTCCCGCCGGAGGAATTAGTACATACTGGCCCTGAAGACTGGTGGAAGAACGTAACTGAGGGATATGAAAAGCTCAAAAACATGGGGTATGATGAGATTGCTGTTGTCGGGTTGTCTCTTGGAGGCGTATTTTCTTTAAAGCTCGGTTATACTGTTCCTGTAAAGGGAATCGTGCCCATGTGCGCTCCGATGGATATGAAAGATGAAGAAACAATGTATCAAGGTGTTCTTTCTTATGCGAGAGAGTATAAGAAGTTTGAACGAAAAGATCCTAAGCAAATTGAAGAAGAAATGGAAGCTTTTAAAGAAACGCCAATGAACACACTCGGTGCACTTCGAGATCTTATTTACGATGTGCGCGATAACATTGACATGATTTACACACCAACATTTGTGGTCCAGGCAAGGCACGATGAAATGATTAACACAGAAAGCGCTAACGTTATTCATGACAATATTGAAGCAGATGAGAGAAGCCTTAAATGGTATGAGAACTCGACACATGTTATTACGCTTGGTAAAGAGAAGGACGAGTTACATAAAGATGTTCTATCTTTTCTAAATGGTTTGGATTGGTCAGAATAACAAGGTATTTTTAAAGAAAGAAGGTGGAAGACAATGGCAGAAGAACATTATCAAAAGATATTGAGCTTCATGAAGGACGAGGCATACAAGCCTCTTACCGTACAAGAACTTGAAGAAGTATTTGGTCTTAAAGATTCCAGCGAATTTAAGGAATTTGTACAAACACTTAATGGAATGGAAGATGAAGGATTAATCGTCAGAACACGCAGCAACCGCTATGGTATTCCAGAAAAAATGAACTTGGTTCGCGGGAAGCTTCAGGTACATGCAAAAGGATTTGCCTTTCTCATTGCTGATGATAATACCGGTGAAAAAGATGTATACATTAATCAGGGAGATTTAGAAGGAGCGATGAATGGGGACCGTGTTATTGCCCGTTTACATCAAAAATCGTCGGGGACGCGTCCTGAGGGAACAGTCATCCGTATTATTGAGCGTGGCGTAAAACGCACGGTCGGTACGTATTCTGATAGCAAACATTTTGGTTTCGTGATTGCCGACGATAAACGAATCCCGCATGATATCTTTATCCCCAAAGGTTTGACAAACGGTGCGGTTGACGGTCACAAAGTTGTTGTGGAAATCACTAAATATCCCGAAGGCCGCATGAGTGCTGAAGGACGAATTACAGAGATCCTCGGTCATAAAAATGATCCAGGCGTTGATATCCTCTCTATCATTTATAAACATGAACTCCCAGGTGAGTTCCCTGATGCAACGATGCAGCAGGCAAATGATACCCCTGATCAAATCGATGAGAAGGAAATCAAAGGAAGACGTGACTTGCGTGAAGAAACTATTGTTACAATTGATGGTGCAGATGCGAAAGACCTTGATGATGCTGTTAACGTTGTTAAGCAACCAAACGGTAATTACAAGCTAGGTGTTCACATTGCGGACGTGACCTACTATGTAACGGAGAACTCTCCAATTGATCAGGAAGCGCTTGAGCGTGGTACAAGTGTGTATCTTGTTGACCGCGTAATTCCGATGATCCCTCACCGTCTATCAAATGGAATATGTAGTTTAAATCCTCAGGTAGATCGTCTAACGATTTCATGCGAAATGGAAATTTCTCCTCAAGGTGAAGTTGTGAATCATGAAATTTTCCCTAGTGTGATTCGAACGAATGAGCGAATGACTTATACAGACGTTCGTAAAATTCTCGAGCGTGAAGATGATGAAGTGCTTGAGCGTTACAAATCCCTCGTGCCTTTCTTTGATGGGATGGGCGAGCTTGCAGAAATCTTAAGAAAAGGCCGCTTTGAGCGCGGAGCAATTGACTTTGACTTTGCTGAAGCGAAAGTACTTGTCGACGAAGAAGGAACACCTCAGGAAATTGTTCAGCGTGAACGTTCTGTTGCGGAACGTCTGATTGAAGAATTCATGCTCGTAGCGAACGAAACCGTCGCACAGCACTTCCACTTCATGGATGTGCCGTTCATGTACCGTATCCATGAAGACCCTGATGCCGACAAGCTGAACACGTTCTTTGAGTTTATTACGAACTTTGGTTACGTAATGAGAGGGAATGCAAACACGGTTCACCCGCGTGCCCTGCAGAAGCTTTTAGAAGAAGTGAAGGGTGAACCAGAAGAAGCGGTTATCAGTAAAGTGATGCTCCGTTCCATGCAGCAGGCTAAATATTTCCCTGAAAGTCTTGGTCACTTCGGATTATCAACTGATTTCTATACACATTTCACATCACCAATTCGCCGTTATCCAGATTTGATCGTGCATCGTTTGATTCGTACCTACCTGTTTGAGAAAAAGCTTGATAACAGTACGATCTCAAAATGGAACGAGTCGCTTGGTGAAATTGCTCAGCATGCATCAGCGATGGAGCGTCGTGCAGTGGATGCTGAACGTGAAACAGACGATTTGAAAAAAGCGCAGTTTATGCAAGATAAAATTGGGGAAGAGTTCGAAGGTGTCATTAGTGGCGTAACGAACTTTGGTTTGTTCGTTGAACTTCCAAATACGATTGAAGGCCTCGTTCACGTGAGTTACTTAACAGACGACTATTACCATTACGATGAAGGTTCTTATGCGATGATTGGTGAACGAACTGGTAATGTGTATCGGATTGGTGATGAAATTGCCATTCGCGTGCTGAATGTAAACATTGATGAGCGTGCGATCGACTTCGAAATTGTTGGCATGAAGCCACCGAAAGAACGTCGAAGAAGAGAGAGTCCTAAAGTCATTGAAGGCGGAAAACGTAAAAAGCGCGGCAATTCGAAGAAGACCACGGATGCTGGTGCTAAGAAACGCAAATTCTCCCCACCGAAAGATGGTCAGGGATCGAAAAAGAAGCCGAAAAACAAAAAGAAAAAGCGTAAAAATAACAACGTTAAATAGAATGAATCCAATCATGATGGTCGGAGTAAGTCATCTTGACTTATTCTGACCAAATTGATATACTGGAGTTCGACGTTTGAGAGGGGGGACGGTCATGCCAAAAGGTGATGGTGGACTAATTGCACAAAATAAAAAAGCCAGACATGATTATTCAGTTATTGAAACCTATGAAGCTGGATTGGTTCTACAGGGAACAGAGATCAAATCCATCAGGGCAAGACGCGTAAACCTGAAAGACTCTCACGCCATTATTCGTAAAGGCGAGATTTTTCTTTTGAATATGCACATCAATGAATATGAGCAGGGGAACCGTTTTAATCACGATCCAACCCGTACTCGTAAACTATTGATGAAGCGCAAAGAGATTGACAAGCTGATTGGCCTTACAAAGGAACAGGGGTATACGATTATTCCTCTTAAAGTCTATATTAAGAATGGCTACGCGAAAGTTCTTCTTGGTCTTGCAAAAGGTAAGAAGAAGTACGACAAGCGTCAGGATTTGAAAGATAAGACGATGAAGCGTGAAGTTGATAAAGCGTTGAAAGAGCGTCAGCGGATATAGTTTCCATTTGATTGGAAGTCTTTATATGTTATAATTAAATTACCGAAACAACACAACTAAGCTTAACTGCTTACCCGTTTTCGGTTCTCATTTCTAATATGGGGACGTTACGGATTCGACAGGGGTAGGTCGAGCTTAAGTCGCGAGTCGAGTTGGCGAGCTTCGTTAAAAACGCCATGCCTATAACTGGCAAAGAAAACAACAACTTCGCACTAGCAGCGTAAGCTGTTTTGCGGTTCCTCCCTCCATCGCCCATGTGGTAGGGTAAGGGACTCAACTTAAGTGGGATACGCCAACAATCCACCGTCTGAGGAAAGTTGGAAGAGATTAACCAGACTAGCTGCAAAGACGCCTGTCGTTAGGCAGAATTGTAGTGAAATACTAATATATCGACTACACTCGTAGAAGCTTAAGTGCCGATACTTCTGGACGTGGGTTCGACTCCCACCGTCTCCACCAAATATATATTTGGTGGTTTTTTATTTGGAGAAATAATCATGTTTAGATAAAAGACAGCTAGAGCGTAAGTGGATGTTCATACGCCCTGGCTGTTTTTCGTTATTAAGCTTTCTCAGAACTAGTGCTGTGAAGTCGTTTTTTAAAGGAGTTAGCGTGAGAAGTTGGCGGTTAAGTGAGCTGGGCCATGAGCATAAGCGTGCAAGTCGTCCGGTGAACGCCAGTATTGGACGGGTAGTGTCGTTCGTAGGCTAAAGAAGTTCTCCATCGATAGACACCCTAAATCCCTGTTCATACTAAGCTCACGAATCATGGCAGGCATGGCTAGAAACACAGGAAACCATTTATGGATTGCCCACCACTGATTAACACGCATACCAATCAGAAATACCACCACTTCCTGCCCTTCATCCACCGTATATCGGCCTGAATAGTATACACAATGACAGATATAAAGAGAAGTTTTTTTGAATAAAAAACCGCCTAATAGTCGGCGATTGGAGGACTTAAGTTGTTGCTCAATTCTAAATTGTTTTAGATGATATGTAATTAATAAAAGCACGTGACGCATAAGAAATATATTTTTCTTTTCGGAGGATAATACCCAGGTCCCATGGGATGGATGGTTCTTTAATTGGAATGGGTGTAATGTGCTCCTGATTAATTTTTCGTAAAATGGACTTCGGGAAAAAGGTGACGCCGAGATTGTGACTTACCATATCACTAATGAAGTCCCATTGTGAACTCTCATAAGAAATTTGTGGTTCAAACCCTGCATTTCGGCATTGTTCAATCATTTGATCGTGGAGCATGAAGTCCTCACTGAAAAGAATGATCCTTTCATTTCGTAAATCGCGTATAGTGACAAAGCTTTGTTCGGCTAGGGGGTGTGAGGTATGAACGAACAGCATCAATTCCTCTGAAGTAAAGGGAAGTGTCTCAAATTTGGTTTCATTCACGGGTAGTAGTCCTACAGCAAAGTCCAGTTCGCCTTCTAGTATTTTTTGCTGGGCGATATTGGCTCCGTGCTCCACCAGTTCGATCGTGATTTCAGGATAACTTTCCTGAAATCCCTTAATAATCGTTGGAAAATAGAGCGCTCCAATAAGTGGAGGAAGACCTACCTTGATATGTCCTTTTTTAAGGTTCATCATGTCGTACAAATGAGAAGACAGGTCGTCAACCATGTTCAATATTTTTTCTCCCTGTAGAAATACGATTTTTCCAGCATCTGTGAGTTCACTCGACCTTGCCGAACGATCGAGTAATTCCACCTCCAGCTCCGATTCTAGACTTTTTACCATTTTACTCAATGTAGGCTGTGAGATGTAGAGCGATTGGGAGGCTTTAGTAAAGCTTTTTTGTTTCGCAACTTCAACAAAGTAGGCAAGTTGTTTAATGTCCATTTGAAAGCTCCTGTCTATTCCTCTTTAATGTGAAAGGTCTATTATGGTTCATTGTAGTCGTAAATCGTAAGTAAATTCAACAGTGGTGGACATGCGAGACTTATTTTTTAATTAATCTGTTAGATATCTGAAAAAGCGGGTATTGAAATAATGCAATAAATATTCTAATGGAGGTGCTCCTCTTGAGTAAAAATGTATTGATTTTATCTGGTGACGCTGTTGAGGCACTTGAGATCTATTATCCATACTACCGCTGTTTAGAAGAAGGATTTGAAGTTACGATTGCCTCACCGAAAGTAAAAAAACTTCAAACGGTTTGCCATGATTTTACTGATGAAATGGAAACGTTCGTGGAAAAGCCCGCCTATGGGATTGAGTCTCATACGTCATTTGCTGATGTTGATCCATCTCAGTTCGATGGACTTATTATTCCTGGTGGAAGAGCCCCTGAATACATTCGTATGGATGAGAATGTTCCTGGTATCTTGAAGCATTTCTTTGAGGAAAATAAACCTGTTGGTGCCATCTGCCATGCAGCTCAGGTCTTAAATGTAATTCCTGAGATTATGAAGGATCGGGAATATACAGCATATCCTGCTTGTAAGCCCGATGTAACGGCCTGTGGTGCTACATACATTGATGAGAAGCTTCATACAAGCGGTAACCTTGTGTCAGGACAGGCCTGGCCTGACTTGCCTGGATTTATGAAAGAATTTATAGGGCTATTGAGATAATCTAAAGGAGCCCCCCCGGTGCATTTCGGGGGGCTTTTCTAAGGGTATTTTGTTTGGCCAATGGCAGAAATGACAGAACCAACAGCTTGTATCCAGCTCCCAACTACGTTAAGACTCTGGCCATCTTGATTGAATAGTTCCTTTATACCGGATATGGCCTGGAGTGAGTTACCAATTGTTTGAAGAAGGTTTCCGTAAATACTGTATAGTGCTTCAATGGATCGTTCCCCACCGAGGGCATCTGCGAGGGCGACACTTCCTCCAAGTGCCTGTAACCAGTTTCCATCAATCTCCAGTATTTGCTTCACTTTTTCGTCAAAATCGATGAGAATGCCAGCTACTTCAGTTGAGTTTCCAATCGCCTGGATTTGATTTCCTAATTTATCCAGGGATGGGGGATCAATCGTATCGGAAATAAGGGCATTCCCCGTGCCCTGCATCACATTTCCAATTAAGTTAAGACTATCAAGAAGATCAGAACTAAGCTCTTTAATAGGGGTGCTGCCGATAGCGGCTAACACAGTTCCAATTGCCTGTATCCATGAACCAAATATCGCCTTTTCTTCATTGTCCATAGCGTTACTCCTAAAGTCGTCCTTCACTATTCTATACAAAAGAGACACAGAATGTTAAAATTCTGCATCTCCTTTTAAGGGAAGATACTTTAGCTTACTTTCATCTTGAAATTTTCCGATGATGGACTCTGACGATATTTTATGAAGAATGCTGCCGTAATTGTGATTGAAATCATTCCAAAAACTAAAGACATCAATTGTAGGCCAATGAGATCAAGCATCAATCCTGTTAAGAGAAGCACAACCTGGAAAATGATCCGGTCTAACATATTCCGAAATGAAAAGAATCTCCCATGAAACTCCTTCGGCACACGTGTTTGAAAAATGGTTGCTGCGGTTGGGAAGAAGCAGCCAACTGAAAAGCCGAATAAGGCAAATGCGGTTACCGCTATCACCGGGCTTTCTGCGAAATAAATGAGAAGCTGTGAAAAGCCGATAATCATGGAAAAGAAGAATAAAATGGTATATGGTGAGTGTTTAAGTGAAAGGCGCTTTACAGAAAGCGCACCAAGCATAAAGGCAATACCTTCCGCTGTATAAATCCAGCTTTTAATCAACGAATTGTCTTGCAGCTCGCTAATACTGATAACGAGTAAATTAAATCCGCCTATAAATAAGAGGGGCACCATTGTCAGAATAAGCGTCATCGTTACGATAGGAAGCTGCTTGATGATCGGAAACAAGTTCTTAAATCCACTATCCGTTTTTGAGCGCTTTCTCACTGAATCTTCCTCATCAATCGTAATAAAGAGGGTTAAAATAAATAGAAAAAGATAAGCAGCTAATGATATGAGGTAAAGCATGGATAAGCTCATAATCACAAGGAAAATACCAGCAATAGCTGTTCCGAGCACTCGCGACATTGTTGCTACGTTCATGTGGATCCCATTCATTTGCAGTAATTCTTTTTCTTTTACTACAAGAGGGATTGCTGCCTGTAGGGCTGGAAAATAGAAGGATGCTGCTGTTTGAATCATAATTAGGAAAACAATCATCCAGAGCACCGAGCCCGTCTGAATTGCAATAAGCATAAAGATTACACTAATGGAGCGGGCAAGACCAGAGATCAGCATAACTTTTTTCTTCTTCATCTGGTCAGTTACCCTTCCTGCTAAAGGACCGATCGCAACGCCTGCGAGTAGACCAATCGCTAAGATGACTGCTTTCAAGAAATCCGAAGGAACCTTTACTTGCATAAATTCGAGATTTCCAATAATTCCGAGCCATAATCCAAGACCAGCAACGAACTCACCGATTAATAAAATCCACACATTTTTATTTTGCCACATTACAATACCTCAATTTTCACCTGTTTTCTTACAATCATATCACTAACTTATGTATCAGAAGAGAATCTTTTCGTTTTATGAAGAAAGAAGGAAATTCAGCTAAATAAAACCGGTATGGTGCACTTCTGTTATGTTCAAGCTATATATAAGGAGGTGAGGGGAATGGCGATGGATGTCATGTGTGAGGTTGCTAACTGTGTGTATAACCGCAAAGGAAAAAAATGTGGCGCAGACGAGATATTTGTTGTGAGTCACAAAGGAAATAAAGCGAGCAATAGTGAAGAAACGGATTGCAAAACGTTTGAGCCTGGGACCCTTTAATCCCATCTTTAAGCAGCAGTAAAACCACACCTCAAAAAGTAGGTTAGACGTGGAGATAGGGGCAATTGTCCCTGCTTCCTCTGATGGAAGTTTTACTTTATTCTAATCCTTACAAAAAAGCCGGTCTGTTGGACCGGCTTTTTAGGATTTCTGTTCTAGTATTTGTTTCAAGTTTTCATAATCCTTCGTTACTGACCGCTGCACCATTTTTTGGAGAAGCGGCTTTAAAATGTTAAACAATCCCCCGGGCTCTCCTTCGACGATAGCAGTAACCAGTGATCCATTATCAGTAAGGTCGACTTCTCTCGTAACAGTAATAGGGAAGGTGCTTTTTACACTTTTTATCTGAATTCTATCATAGGGCTTATAGAGAGTTACTACAAACGTTGTTCTAATTTCTTTTCCTAGAAATGTAGCAACTTGATCATAAGTCGAACCTTCTCGAAGATCGCCACGCGAAGTGAATGTTGCATCAATCATACCGCTCTGCCATTTGGGGTTGTTTTCGAAATTAGACAGATACCTAAAGACTTCTTCAGGAGGTCGTTCGATCGAAATGCTAACCCTGACTTGAATCATTTCTGCATCTCAGTATATGTTTTGCCTTTTTCTACATAATTTTTAAGGAATGTTCCGAGCAGTTCCTTCCAGCCTTCATCATGTGCTGAATGCCAATTAGGATCAAGCAACCCAGACGCATGGTGAGAAAGGGAAAGAATGGTTTCACCCTTTTCTTCTCGTAATTGATAGCTATAGGCACTGTTTACAGCACCTGTCATGCCACCATTCAGTCGAATTTCATAGGGAGCATTTATATACGTTATAGTGCCCCAGAGTGCACCGAGGTTATTTTCCCCTTTTTCAAGAAAACGTCCTCCAACCTCTGGTTCAATCGAAAGAGTCGAATTCTCCCCGCATAAACGATAAGCCCACCAGGAATTAATTCCTTCTGTTAGCGATGAAAAGACATCGGAGATTGGAGCTTGAATGCGAAGCTCCTGCTCAATTTGAAATGAATCGTGCTTATAATTCTGTTGGTTTTCCATATCGTGAGTACCCCTTTCAAGGTTAGATTTTAATGATAATAATGATGAAGCAATGCTGGATTGGTATGTACTTACCCAGCGTTCAACAATTTGCTGGAGCGCGATAGCATTTAAGTGATTTAGGCGCATCCTGCCTTCCCGTCTCACAAGAACTAAATTCGCCTCTTCAAGGAGAGATAGATGCTTCATCACCGCATAGCGAGTTACATCTTCAAACTGATCATTTAGATCAGTAGTCGTTCTAGGTCCGCTTTTCAGCAAATCCAGAATTCTTCTCCTAATCGGGTGTGGTAATGCTTTAAAGGTTAGGGTTAAGTCGTCTTCTTTGTTCAATCTCATCACCTCATATACGTGACCATATCGTAACCTTTTAACATGTGATTGTGCATGTAAACAATGCATTTCTCCTGGAAATGAATGGTATATATATGAGTCAAAAAAAATTGTTCTGTAAAATTTCTGATAATTATTTGCGTTAAAGCATGAAAACTAGTATCATCAAAGAATATAAATTTTGAATTGAGATAATTGTCTAATTATACAAGTGATTTGGAAGGGTGATCAGGATGGAAGGCAAGAAAGACTTACGAATCAGAAGTAAAGTCATTAGTGAAGGGGTGAACCGTGTCCCTAACCGCTCGATGCTAAGAGCAGTTGGATTTACGGATGAAGATTTTAAGAAACCAATGATCGGCATAGCGAGTACATGGAGTGAGGTTACCCCTTGTAATGTACATATTGATCGCCTTGCACGCGAGGCGAAAGGTGGAGCTGCAGATAACGGTGGAGCGCCTATGATTTTCAATACAATTACCGTATCAGATGGAATTGCGATGGGGCATGAAGGGATGTTCTATTCCCTCCCAAGTCGCGAAATCATAGCGGATTCTATTGAAACGGTTACGAATGCAGAGCGCCTTGATGGAGTTGTAGCTATTGGTGGTTGTGATAAAACGACACCGGGCTGTTTAATCGCAATTGGCCGAATGAACATTCCTTCTGTTTATGTATACGGAGGAACGATTCAGCCAGGAAAATTGAATGGTAATGATATCGATATTGTTTCCTCCTTTGAAGCTGTAGGTCAATATCAAGCAGGGACCATCAATGACGAAGAGCTTCATAAAGTGGAATGCCATGCCTGTCCGGGTGCTGGCGCATGTGGTGGTATGTATACGGCAAACACGATGGCATCTGCAGTAGAAGCGCTGGGCATGAGTATCCCGGGTTCATCGTCGACCCCAGCTGTTAATGATTATAAAGAAAAAGAATGTCGCCAGGCTGGTGAATTAGTAGTCGAACTTCTTGAAAAAGACATTTATCCGCGCGATATTATGACGAAAGAGGCATTTGAGAATGCGATAACGGTTGTGATGGCTCTTGGTGGTTCAACAAATGCTTTCTTGCATCTAACTGCAATGGCGCATTCCGCGGGTGTTGATTTATCTCTTGATGACTTTGAACGCGTACGCGAACGAGTTCCACATATTGCTGACATGAAGCCGAGTGGTAAATACGTGATGCAGGATCTTTATGCAATCGGCGGCGTACCTGCTGTCATGAAGTTACTTCATGAGCATGGCTTGCTTCATGGTGATTGCTTGACGGTTACAGGTAAGACGCTTGCTGAAAACCTAAAAGAAGCGCCATCTCTAAAGGAAGGCCAGGAAGTGATCCGTTCCTTGAACGATCCAATTAAAGCGAGCGGTCCACTTGTCGTACTTCGTGGGAATCTTGCGCCAGAAGGTTCAGTTGCGAAAATGTCTGGACAAAAGATTAGTCGTTTTGAAGGACCAGCACGTGTTTATGATAGTGAAGCAGAAGCAACGGAAGCAATTGAAGCAAACATTATTAAAGAGGGCGATGTCCTTGTTATCCGTAACGTTGGTCCAAAAGGTGGGCCAGGCATGCCTGAGATGCTCTCCATTACCGCTATGATTGTCGGTAAGGGACTTGGGGGTAAAGTTGCCTTGATGACTGACGGCCGCTTCTCTGGTGGCTCACACGGATTTGTCATCGGTCACGTTTCACCAGAAGCTTTCGTAGGTGGTCCAATTGGATTATTAAAAGAAGGCGACACAATCACGATTGATAGTGAGACGCAGCAGATCAATTTCGATGTTTCTGATGAGGAACTCAAGAGACGCCGTGCAGAATGGGTAAGACCAGAGCTAAGATATAAGACAGGTATTCTTGGCAAGTACGCTCGACTTGTTTCTTCATCAGCGAAAGGTGCTGTAACGGATCTCGATTTAGAATAAAGGTTAAACCAGCTTCCTTTAGGGGAAGCTGGTTTTTTTGGTTTGGATGCTTTTTTCAATAAGGGAATTGAGTGGTGGGGAGAGAAAGAGTAAGAGATAAGTAGAAAAGGAGTAATTAATGAATTGATTGGCTAAAATCGTGATCCCCGCTTCACACGAAACCACACCCCCAAGAATTCAACAAAAAAGCCTGTCACCAACGTGACGACCTTCTAACTTACTTTACCTGTTCTTTTTCGTAGTTTAAGTCCCAGATCACACCGTATGCATCTTTTACTTTCGCGAATGTTGCTCCCCAGAATGTATCCTGAAGCTCCATATACACCGTTCCTTTTTCTTTTAAACGAGAATACAAAGTTTGAATTTCTTCTTCACTATCAAGTTCAAGTGCTAGTGAGATATTGTTCCCTACCGTTACTGTTTGATTCAAGAATACGTCAGAAACCATAAAGTAGAGATCACCTTTCTCGAAGCGTGCATGCATGATGTGATCATCAAGCTCTGGAGGGGTTTCGTAATTCGCATCACCGAATGTTTGAACATTAGTGATTTCACCCTCAAATATATCTTTATAGTAATTCAGTGCTTCTCTTGCTGTACCTTCAAACGTGAAATAAGGAATCGCCTGGTGCTTCATTTCTTCACTCTCCTTAAGGTAAGTAAGATGCTTTCTCATACAGATTATAGTATACAAGTAACTCGAATAACAAACAAGAACATTAGTTCGAAAAAAGAGTTAGGTCAGTCCCAACTCTTTTAGAAGATTACCAGTTACTTGAAAAGATTGCTCATTTTGATAGAGAACGTATTCCTGAGCGCGTTGTACATGCACGAGGAGCAGGTGCTCATGGTGTATTCGTCACGAAAAATAGCATGAAAAAATATACAAAAGCAGCATTTCTACAAGAAGAATGGAAGGAAACAGAAGTTTTCACTCGTTTCTCAACTGTTATTCATGGTAAGCACTCACCGGAAACAGCACGTGACCCTCGTGGATTTTCTGTAAAGTTCTATACAGAAGAAGATAACTATGATTTCGTAGGAAATACCTTGCCAATCTTCTTTATTCGTGATGCCATTAAATTCCCGGACGTGATTCATTTCCTTAAGCCTGATCCAGTAATAAGGTAGCATGAATAATGATAAGCATAAAGGTCATGTGAATTATGAGCCGAATAGTGCTAACGGTGCTCCTGCTGATCAGGCTGGACGTATTTATCGCAGCTGGGATCAGCATACGAAGGATACGCTTGTGAAGAACATTATTAACGATTTTGATAGCATCGAGGATAAGAGCATTGCTGGAAGAGCGATCGCAAACTTCTATCAAGCTGACGAAGAGTTAGGTAATACGCTCGCTAAGATAGCGAACGTTGAATTTAAACAGTTTATTAACAAAGAACAATATCAGTAATAAAATATCAGAAGCTTTCAGGTCTTAACGATCTGGAAGCTTTTTTAGTGCTATTAATTATGCTCTTCTCCATTACAAGAATAACTTACTACAATTAGAAATATTTCTAACATTTGAGAGGGAGCGGGCAGCATTTAATCGAATACTTTCAAGAAGAGGAGTGATGTTATGTTTAAAAAAGTAATTGAGCCGCGTGTTTCAGAAACAGATGGAGCAGGACATATAAATAACACGGTGATCCCGGTCTGGTTTGAATCAGGAAGAGATGATATCTTTCGAATGTTTACGCCGGACTTAGCATTTCAAAATTGGCGCTGTGTTCTCTTGAAAATGGATGTGGAATTTACTTCCCAATTATTTTATGGCACATCTGTTAATGTGCAGACATGGATCAATCGAATTGGAAATAAGAGTTTTGAAGTGTATGAGGAGATTTCTCAAAGTAACACGGTATGTGCAAAGGGGCGTGCTACCTATGTGAACTACGATTTTGTTCTTCAGCAGAGTGAAGTTATTCCAGATGAGATTCGGGAGGAGTTAGAGAAACATTTATACATGAGTAATAAAACCGCCAGTGAATAATTCTCTGACGGTTTTTGTTCATTAAATATTAATTTTTACATCTGCATCTTTTTTAAGTTTTTCAATTAATTCTTGCGTTTTCTTCTGCTTCTGTTCACCTTCTAGACCTTTTTTGATCTGAGGCTTAACATCTTCGTAAGCTGGCATTTCTTTTGATTTACCTTGCTCTTTTGCCTGCTCATAATATTTCTTCATTTCTTCTTCGGTTACTTCATCAACTTTAATTTCTTTATCAATATACGTTGTGTATTGAATGTTTTTTGCAATTTCTTTTTTAAGATCTTCTTCGCTCATGTCGCTTTTTTTAAGCGCTGCTTCGAACTTTTCTTCGCTTTCATAGCCTTCTTTCAAGCTTGCTAGTTCTTTCTTAACTTGTTCGTCAGAAGCTTCGTATCCTTTATCCTTTGCGTCTTGAAGGATCAGTTCCTGGCCAACCATGCTTTCAGCTACCTGCGTTTTTAATTGCTTAAGCTGTTCTTTAGGAACTTCCTGTCCCGTTTGAACGTATTGCATCTGGCTCTGGCTATAAAGGGCATTGAAATCTTCCCCTTTAATTTCTTTGTCGTTTACTGTAGCTACGACTTTATCTGCATCAACTTTATCAACTTCCGGCTGTTTTTGTTCCCCGGATTTTTCCTCTGTCTTTGTATCTTCTTTTGTCTTGTCATTGCTGCTTTCTTCGTTTCCTCCACAGGCAGCCAGTACAACTAGCAATAAACCTGTTATGAGTAAGTAAGTTAATTTATGCAATTCACATGCTCCTTTCAAAAGGCTGTCTCCTATTCTTCCACAAAACACCTGAGTTGAAAACCCCCTTCAATAAGTATGGGAGAAAAACCACATTCTTATTACAATTCAGGTGCAATGAGGACAGAAGCACTACCTTCTACTTTTTCATTGCATATTGTAATAAAAAGTAGTTGGAAAGGGGGGACTGCGTGATTGATGGTAAGGAGTATATAGATCGAATTGATGCTCTCCAAAATGAAGTGTGGATCGATGGCGAAAAATGTGTAGAGAAATTGTCGAGCCTGGCTCCTTTTAAAGGGATTTTGAAAAACAAGGCTTCACTTTATGATTATCAGTGTGACCCAGCTAATCATAAACTTTTTCGCTATTCTTTAACAGATGGCGTGGGGGAATACGGTTTTTCATACCACCAGCCTCAGTCCATTGAGGATTTAACGAATAGACGTAAAGCCACTCAAGAATGGGCGAGAATGAATGCTGGCTTAATGGGACGATCGCCCGATTATATGAATACATTACTAATGGCTTTAGGATCTGCTGCACCCCATTTTTCTCAAGCGCGTAAAGAATTTGGAGATAACATTAGAAGGTTATATGAAAAGGCGCGGGATCAGGATCTATCAATAACACATACGTTTATTAATCCTCAAGTAAATCGATCAAGTGAAAGCTACTTTGAAGATTCTAATGATTCTGCAGCTAGAGTGGTTGAGGAAAAAGAAGAAGGAATTGTTATTCAGGGGGCACGCCTTCTCGCGACCCAGGGGGGATTAACTGACGAGTTGCTTGTGCTTCCTGCTGGTCATTCTGATGATTCGTATGTATTTGGGTTTATGATTCCCTCGAATACATCCGGATTGAAATTTCTTTGTAGAGAATCTTTTAGCTATGGTAATTCTGTATTTGATCATCCGCTAGCATCGCAATTTGAAGAGATAGATTCGATAGTTGTTTTTGATCGGGTGCTAGTGCCATGGGAGTTTGTTTTTATTTATAAAAGCTTGCAGCCTGTAGTAAGCCTTGAAGCTGAAACTGGTATGTATACCTTTTTGCAGTTTCAATCTGTTGCACGGCAGGTTGTGAAGCTAGAGTATATTCTTGGACTCTGCGAGACGCTTTCCGACGCCATTCAAATCCAGGAATATGAACATGTGAAAATGAAGATGAGCGAAATTATTACCACTCTTGAAATAATGAAAGCTCTCTTACTGTCTTCAGAAGTAACGAGCAAGCCAAATCGCTATGGAACGTATGTGCCGAATAGTGGACCACTACGAGCAGCCATTCAATATTTTCCCGGTGTTTATCCGAGATTAATCGAGATCATTCAGTTTCTTGGTGCAAGTGGACTGATCTCCATTCCATCTGAGAAAGATTTCAATTCAGATATAAAGGACGATCTATCGAAGTACCTTCAAGGTGCGAACATTGATGCGAAGGAAAGAGTAAGGTTGTTCCGACTGGCATGGGACCTGGGAATGAGTGCATTTGGTTCACGGCAAACTCAATTCGAGCGTTTCTTCTTCGGTGATCCAGTTCGACTTGCAACGGTTCATTATAATAGTTATTTAACACAGCCGTATGTCAATCTTGTTAAGGATTTTCTTAATAGAAAAGCAGATTAAAGAAGTCGCCTACGTGCGGCTTTATGCTTATTTTTGGAAGCGTTTTCTTTAAGCGGAAGGAAATATAAATAGTTTACCGAAAGGAGTGAAATGGGATCATATAAAAGGAGTTGTAGGAATGTTAAAAGCATCAATTGCCGTATCAAATCGAATCATGCAACGCTACTTGCCAGACCCATTTTTATTCGTTATTTTACTAACGTTTGTTGTTTTTGGATTTGGGTTGGTTTTTACAGGAAGTTCGCCAGTTCAAATGGTGCAGTATTTTGGAGAAGGATTTTGGAGTTTGCTCGCTTTTTCGATGCAAATGGTACTTGTTCTTGTAACTGGTTATGTACTGGCAAGCAGCCCATTATTTAAAAAGGGACTTGGTTCTCTAGCAGCATTTGCGAAAACGCCTGGACAGGCGATCGTATATGTGACAATTGTTTCGCTTATGGCCAGTTGGATCAATTGGGGGTTTGGTCTTGTGATCGGTGCCCTCTATGCAAAAGAGCTTGCGAGAAAAGTAGAAAAGGTAGATTACCGTTTGCTTATTGCGAGTGCATATAGCGGCTTCCTCGTCTGGCATGGAGGGCTAGCGGGATCAATCCCACTAACGATTGCGACGCCAGGACATTTTACTGAAGAAGCGATTGGATTAATTTCAACAAATGAAACGATTTTTTCAGCTTTTAATTTAGTGATCGTTGCCTCATTATTTGTTTTTCTACCAATCGTTAATTATTTTATGTCACCATCGGAGGATGAGCGTGTGCAAGTCGATCCTTCATTATTAGAAGAGAGAAGCCTTCATGCAACAGCCCTTGATGCGGAAATGACGCCGGCTGAACGTTTGGAGAACAGTAAAGTTGTATCAGGTTTAATTGGGTTAGTTGGTCTTTCATATCTCACTTACTATTTTGTAAATAGTGGATTTGAGCTTAACCTAAATATAGTTAATTTTGGTTTTCTGTTTCTTGGCATCCTATTTCATGGTACGCCGAGACGATTTCTTGAATCTGTGACAGATGCAGTAAAAGGCGCTAGCGGTATTATCATTCAGTTCCCATTCTACGCAGGGATCATGGGAATGATGGTCGCATCAGGTCTTGCTGCACAGCTTTCAGAGGGATTTGTATCAATTTCTAATGAGTTTACTTTTCCATTCTTTGCATTTCTTAGTGCTGGTATTGTGAACTTCTTTGTTCCGTCAGGAGGAGGACAGTGGGCTGTTCAGGCGCCGATCATGCTTGATGCAGCGAAAGAGCTTGGGGTTTCGGTGCCAAAAACAGCCATGGCAGTCGCCTGGGGCGATGCATGGACAAACATGATACAACCTTTCTGGGCGCTTCCTGCACTAGCAATCGCGGGATTGAAGGCTAAAGATATCATGGGGTATTGTTTTATCGTTCTTCTCGTAAGTGGAGTGTTCATTTCATTAGGACTTGTTTTCATTTCCTGATGAAATAAAAAAGTGCAGTTTTAATTATTATCAATTTTACGGTTTCTAATTAGACTGTAAGCTGTAAAGGTAATGAAGAAAATACATAAAGCGGCGAAGGTAATCGTATAACCAGTGTTTCGATCTCTGTATTAATCCAAAGCAAACTTTCCCATTCCAATTGCGCTGAACACTAACCTTAGTGAATGAAAGAGCGAGTCTTAACTTTAGCCAGTATTTACCTCCTATTGTATATTATTTTACGCAATTCCTTCAATTGCCAATCATTCAATTTGTTTAGTAGTTCGTCAAAGTTTATTCATAATTCGTTTATAAAAGTATGATACTGTATGTGTTGAAAGGATGATACTGACATGACGAACGATTTTCATGCAAGAATCGAAGAGTGGAAAAATTTCCTGTTTATTTATAAATTTGCATTAGATGAAATCAATACAAAATTAACGATATTAAATGATGAGTTTCAATTTGTTCATCACCATAATCCGATCGAACATGTCAAGTCACGCATTAAATCACCTGAAAGTATTATGGATAAACTGCAGAGAAAAGGTCTTGAAGTCACGACGGAGAATGTGAAGGATCATATCAATGATATTGCTGGAGTTAGGGTCACCTGCTCTTTTACAACAGATATTTATAAAATATATGAGATGATAAAAAGCCAGGATGATATTCGGTTAATTGATGTAAAGGATTATGTTGAGAATCCAAAACCGAACGGCTACAAAAGTCTTCATCTAATCGTTGAAATTCCTGTGTTTCTATCAAAGGGCCCTGAATATATGAGAGTTGAAATTCAGATTCGAACGATCGCAATGGATTTCTGGGCAAGTTTAGAGCACAAAATCTACTATAAATTTGAAGGTGAGATTCCCGAGAAGTTAAGCAATGAACTAAAGGAAGCTGCTGATATCGTCCATTATCTCGATGCGAAAATGATTCGCATTAAGGACGAGGTGAATGAGTTTAAGGAACTTGAGAAGGAGCCTTCAAATTTACTTTAATTGAACTGGGGTGGAGAAATGCGAAAGATTCGCTGGGGCATCATTGGGTGCGGTAATGTAACAGAAAAAAAGAGTGGTCCTGGTTTTCAAAAAGCCGACAACTCAGAATTAGTCGCTGTTATGCGACGAAACGGTGAACTTGCAGAAGACTATGCAAGGAGGCACGGAGTTTCAAAATGGTATACAAGTGCTAAAGACCTGATCGAAGATAATGCAGTTGATGCGATTTATATCGCAACACCTCCTTCGAGCCACAAAGAGTATACGTTGCGTGCTGCAAAAGCGGGAAAGCCAGTTTATGTTGAGAAACCGATGGCTTTGAATAGTATTGAGTGCAGAGAAATGATTGAAGGCTGTAGTAATCACGGTGTGCCGTTATTCGTCGCCTTCTATCGTCGAGCGATGCCGGCTTTTCTTAAAATAAAGGAATTAATTGATAGTGGAGCTATTGGTAACGTGCGGTTTGTCAACACTGTTCATCATAAGCAGGCCTCAGACCAGGAGAAAAATGGCGACTTACCATGGCGTGTTCAACCTGAAATCGCCGGGGGCGGTCACTTTTTTGATCTGGCAAGCCATACCCTTGATTACTTGGATTTCCTGTTAGGTCCAATTGAGCATGTGAACGGGTTTGCTAGTAATCAGGAAGGGCTTTATAAGGCAGAGGACATTGTGTCTGGCTCTTATGTATTTGAGTCAGGTGTTCATGGGACAGGTCAATGGTGCTTTAATTCTTATAAGAATGAAGACTTGAATGAAATAGTTGGAGATAAGGGATCCTTACTATTTTCAACTTTGCAGGAACGACCAATGATTCTTAAAAATGTGGAAGGTGAGCAGGATATTAGCATGACATATCCGGAGCATGTTCAACAGCCATTGATTCAATCAATTGTCAACGAGTTAAACGGGGCAGGGGAATCTCCAAGTACGGGAGAATCAGCGCTTCGTACAAGCCGAGTGATGGATATGCTCGTCGCATCCTATTACCAGATTGAAGGGAGTCTCTAGAAGGCTTCTTTTTTATTTGAAAATGAGAATCATTATCATTAATATAAAGGTAGAGTACGTTCGTCAATTGATAACCATCTATTATGAGAATTTGCGAGGATGATCTCATGGTTTGTTAAGTAGATAGAAGGAGCGAACATATGATTACAAATAAGACAATTGAGGATACGATATTATCAAGAAGAACAATCCGTAAATTCTTACCTGATGATATTCCCTTACACGTCGTGGTGAGCATTTTAGAAGATGCGAAATGGGCACCAAATCATAAGATTAGAGAACCTTGGGAAATCATCCTTTTTAAAGGAGAAGGTCGCGATACTCTTGTAGAAAGAGTGGGAGATAGTCTGTCTCGTATCGGGTTAAAGAACGAATCTTCCAACGACATTATTCTTAAGAAGAGAAAGAAGTTTCAGCAATTCGTAACGGACATTCCTATTCACCTTCTAATTTATATGAAGCCAGGACCAACGCAAAAAGCATGGCATGAGGATTTTGCAGCTACCTGTGCGTTCATGCAAAATGTGCAGCTACTTGCCTGGTCAATGGGGCTTGGAACGGTATGGAAAACGAATGAGTTTATTTTTGATCCTCAATTCAAGGTAGACCTAGGTCTTAATAAAGATGATGTCATCCTGGGAATGCTCCATTTAGGTAAACCAGCGGTTATACCTGAGCCGAAGGAACGGACATCGGTTAAGCATAAACTCACGATTTATAATACACATGAATAAAAAAGCAGCTATTCTCTTGAGGAAGAGGATAGCTGCTTTTAGTTTGATTAAGCGACTTGCTCCAAAGGTAGTGAATTCTTTTTGTGTTCTTTCCATAATTGAAAGCCAAACCAAGCGGCTGTCAGAAGTGTGATTACTCCACCGATGAGCATGGACACATCATAAGGAAGGTGAAAGCCTTCGGGTGCAAGGAAAAGATATGTGGAAACGGTCATTGTCATAAACAGAGCCGGTAAACTGCAAATCCAGTGAAACTTCTGCTTCTTTACAAGATACATAGCGCCAGTCCATAGCATAACCGTTGCAACAAGCTGGTTCGTAAACCCAACGTAGCGCCATAAGAACGTGTAATCAATTTGCGTTAATAAGAAAGTTGGTGTAGCTACCACAGCTGTTAGTAAAAGTGTTTTACTGGTTCCATTTACTTTGCCCTGTTTTTCCTTTTTTGTAAATAAATCAGCAAGCATCATTCTAGAAGACCGAAGTGACGTGTCACCAGTTGTAATTGGAAGAATGATAACCCCAACAATGGCAAGTACGCCCCCAAAGGTACCAAGCAGGGAAGAGCTGATTTCATTAACTACTCCTGATGGGCCGCCTGCTGCTAGAGCCGCCTGAAGACCACCAGTGCTTCCGAAAAAGGTCATTCCTGCTGCTGCCCAAATTAGTGCGATGACGCCTTCAGCGATCATAGCGCCATAGAAAACTTTTTTGCCATCACTCTCTTTTTTCATCGTTCTAGCAATGATTGGGCTCTGTGTGGAATGGAACCCGGAAATTGCGCCACATGACACAGTAATCATTAATAACGGCCAAAGTGGCAAATTATCTGGATGAAGATTGGACAGTGTTAAGTTCGGAATCGGGTTATCTATAAAGAATAAGCCGATCGCAATGGATACAGCCATAACGATGAGGATAATGCCGAATATTGGATAAATTCTGCCGATGATTTTGTTAACTGGAAGAACAGCTGCCAGTACAAAATAAGCGAAAATCAATAGCAAACTCATCGTAAAACTAAGTGGTGTCACCTGGGCCATAAGTTGTGCAGGCCCAGCAGTAAATGCTGCAGCTACAAGAATCATTAATACAATTGAGATCAAGTTGATAGTGCCTTTGGCGCCTCGGCCGAGATACCTGCCAACAAGAGACGGATATTGTTCACCATTGTGCCTAAGGGACATCATTCCAGAGAAATAATCATGTACTGCTCCTGCAAATATAGACCCGATTACGATCCAGATGAAAGCAACAGGTCCGTATAAAGCGCCAAGAACCGCTCCGAAAATAGGCCCCAAACCAGCGATGTTTAAAAGCTGGATCAAGCTACCTTTCCACCAGCTCATTGGCATATAGTCCATACCATCTTCTTTTGTATATGCAGGCGTCTCACGATCATCGTCGATGCCGAAAATTCGTTCAACCACCTTTGAATATACGTAATACCCGAAAATTAATAACGCAATAGCTCCGACAAATGTGATCATGTCTCCCGCCTCCTTTTTCTATGTTTGAAAATATAACATTCATTCTACTGACCTCTTTATAAAAAAACAATAGATTATTCAGAAAAAATATATTTTTCTATTAACTTAAGCGTTTTCTTATAAAAATGGTCAAGATTTACTACATTTGTCTAGTGAATTTGACGTGTTTTAAAACCAGAAATGATAGGAATATTCTCTCTTTTTGTTTAGGTGACAGAATGAAGGGGGCATTATACGAATAACTTACAAAGGAATAGGATGAAATTACAAAATAGCGGGTATATAGATGAAGACGATATTTTGACAATCGTCTCTTATTCCGCTTTAGGAGGTTGTTCAAGTGTCAAACCGGATTGCCTATTTCGATAACAGTAAAGCTATACTAATATTGCTTGTAGTGGGAGGGCATTTGCTTACTCCTTTTATTGAAGAATCACGTTTCCTTTATAGTCTCTATCACGTTATCTTTATTTTCCATATGCCTGCATTTATTTTTCTGGCAGGATACTTCACTAGAAAGGCATCAGGTACAAAATACTTTTGGAAAATTTTCACTACGTTTCTTTTGCCCTATATGATCTTTCAAGTTGTTTATTCAATCTATTACACAAATCTGTATCAAAAGTCATTTGCGATTGAAATCTTTACGCCAAGGTGGGCAATGTGGTTTCTTCTGTGTATTGCAGCCTACAAATTAATTTCACCATTTTTGCTAAAAATGAAGACAAGCCTATTGCTTCCGTTAAGTGTTGGAGCAGGTTTAATGGTTGGTTACTTTGAAGTTGAAAGATTCTTGTCTCTTGATCGTCTATTTGTTTTTCTCCCATTTTTCGTTCTAGGAATGGTGATGGGCCGTAAGAAGCAGCCTATTCGATTTCCATTTATGAAGTGGGTGGCGCCTGTCGTACTCGCTGGTTTTTTCCTGGTATTCTATATGTACAAAATTGAAGGACTTGCAGATATCTTATATGGCACATATGTCTATGAGTCGAGCTCCGATCTGCTAATCAGAGTTGTTTATTATGTAGGAACCGTAGCTGTGATGTTTCTGTTCTTTTCCATGATTCCAGAGGGACCTATTGTATTTACACCGCTTGGATCACGAACATTTGCGATCTATTTGTTCCATGGATTTATTATCAAATGGTTCCTTGAACAGCAATCTTCTGAAGTCATTACTTCGATATGGGGTATCCCATTTATCGTGGTGTTTACATTATTTATTTCAACGCTATTGAGCATGCCATTCTTCTCGAAATTACTTGCTTTCGATCGATGGCTTCCTTCGCCTGATAAATTAACTTCTGCAAGAAGATAGAAAAAGCGGTACGCCTCTGAAATCGGCGTACCGCTTTTTCATCTTCAATTCACTGTATTGTTAGGTGTTACGCTTTTATTGAGTCTTGTTCCCGCTCTTCAGGTTGAAGAAGAACGTCTTCTTTACACGGATACGACTTCTCAATATGCTGCTCGCCCCATGAGCAAAGAGAATCAAGGATTCCTTTCAATGACCAGCCATATTCTGTGAGAGAATATTCAACTTTGGGGGGAATCTGATTATATACTTTACGAAGAATTACACCGTCGTCTTCTAATTCACGTAATTGCTGGGTTAGCATTTTTTGCGTAATACCAGGCATTAATTTCTTTAATCCACCGGTTCGTTTGGTACCATCTATTAAGTGACAGAGTATAACGACTTTCCACTTTCCTCCAATCACTTCGAGGGCCGCTTCAACAGGGATATTGTATTTTTTCATCGCGAATACTCCTTTATAAATGAACTTTTCTACATTTATCCTAACACCACTTAACTATTTTAACCAGAATAATGGTGACACGCCTGGATATTTTGGTTTTAGCCGATCAAAATGATACGTTTTGTTTAATATACGTTGCACTTATCATAGTTAATCAAATCGTAATTCTTTGTTCAGGAAACACTAACCTTTCGTAAGATGAAGATATCTTATAAGAGAAGGAAAAGGGGGAGAAAAGAAAGGCCACGCTCGTCAGTATAGTTGTTGGCGCTTACTGGTGGCTTGTATAGTCGCTTTTCTTCTGGTGTAAACCTTCTTCAAGTTGATTTTAGTTTTGCTGAACTGGCTCCTATTAGAGGTGACTTACGGTAGGCGCAAATGATTATATGACAAAACCGTTTAGCCAAGAGAGTTAGTTTTGAGAGTTCGAATATATTACGTAGAACAAAGCGACAACCTGTATGTGTTTCCATCTCCATCTCCATCAAATTCATAGCCCTAGATGGCTTAAACATTAAAAAGGTGGATACGGTCGCACTTTTCCTTATAAGTGATGAGGGCAGTGGAATTCCATTAGAAGAGCTAGATCGCATCTTTGATCGTTTCTATCGTGTTGGAAAGTCCTGAAACAGTATGTACGGAGGATTGGGGCTCGGCCTCGCTATATCCATGCAACTCATTGAGCTGCATGGCGGTGAAATTGGCGTCAAAAGTGAAGTATGAAAAGGAAGTGAGTTCTGGTTTACGCTTCCACTAAAGAAGGAGGAATAAGTAATGAAAGCATCGAGAGGGATTCTTTTAATCGGAATGACAGTGATCCTGATTTTCGCTGTACCTAAAATATATGATGTCCTCTTTAAGCGCTCCTACGGAAGTGAACCTGCGCAGGCTGTACAAGAAAACGAAGCCGTAGCAACTTTTGCCGGCGGGTGTTTCTGGTGCGTTTCTTCTTGTACCAATCATGCTTGTCGTGTTGAAAATTCCAACGCGTATGACGATTGCATCTTCTCTTGCAATCACGTTCATTTCCTCAATCGGCTCAACAGTCGGTAAAGTAGCGACGGGCTAGGTGCTGTTCATTCCAGCAGCTATTATGATTGTAGCGAGCTTAATTGCATCACCTCTTGGTGCAAATGCTGGTAAGAAAATAAACACAAAAGTACTTCAATGGGTACTTGCAGCCCTTATCCTTGGTACGTCCATTAAAATATGGATTGACCTTCTGTCTTAAACAAAAGGCTATCTTCCTAAAACCGTTATGCGGTTTAGGAAGATAGCCTTTATTTTAACCCAGCCTTAAGGGGCAGTAAAACCCCCACCTCAGGGGATGTAAATCAATCGAGAGGTTTAGGTGGGGGTCAACTGCCCCTAAAGGTCCGATTGGTTCAACTAACCATCAGAGGGGGATGAAGCAAAACCCCTCTGATGGAAGTTTCACTTTATCTTTAGTCAGTCGCTTGTTTAATTTCAAGCTCTTTAATCTGGTGTCCATCAACATCACGTACTGTAAATTCGTATCCATCAACTGAAAATGTTGTTCCCTGCTTGGGCTCGATATCATTCGTTAGGATCCAGCCG
Organism: Pseudalkalibacillus hwajinpoensis; assembly: GCF_039851965.1. Lineage (NCBI taxonomy): Bacteria > Bacillati > Bacillota > Bacilli > Caryophanales > Guptibacillaceae > Guptibacillus > Guptibacillus hwajinpoensis. Next base: position 2,936,887 of record NZ_CP156674.1, read on the forward strand.
CCTATTGTATCAACATCGGTACGGTCAATTGACGTTCCTAGAAGGTCATTGATATCACTGATGAGCGCTTTGCCATCAACAATGGTATTCCCATTGCCGTCCTTACTTATTGGGAGCTTTTCATCGATGTCAAACTCATCCTGTATTTCACCAACAATTTCTTCAAGAATATCCTCAACAGTAACCAATCCTGCCGTACCTCCGTATTCATCAACGACAATTGCGATATGATTATGACTCTTTTGCATTTTTGCGAGCAGTGTTTTAATGGCCTCCGTTTCGATAACATGGTTAATCGGATGGATGTACTCTTTCAGAATGAGCTCTTCACCCCATCTATATTGAGTTAGAATCTCTTTAATGTTAACGACGCCGACGATTTTATCCTTGTCTCCATCAGCAACTGGATAGCGTGTGTATTTCCCAGTTTTCATAATTTCAAGGTTTTCTTCAGTAGTGTTATTCAGAAATAAGCAGGTCATTTCAGTTCTAGGGATCATGATTTCACGGGCCATTCGGTCATCGAATTCAAAAATATTATTAACAAATTCCATTTCGGATTTATTAATTTCTCCACTTTTATAACTTTCGGATAAAATAAGACGAAGTTCTTCCTCTGAGTGAGCCTGTTCATGTTCATTCGCAGATTTAAGACCGAACAGCCTAACAACACCGCGAGCAGAACCATTTAACGCCCATATAAAAGGGTACATTATGCGGTAGAACCAGATCAGAGGTCCTGCTAATAATAAACTGACGCTTTCTGCCTTTTGAATGGCAAACGTTTTGGGCGCGAGCTCACCAAGTACCACATGCAGAAAGGTAATAATCGCAAAAGCTAACGCAATGGTTACAGTCGAGGCGATTGTCTCAGGAAGGTTAATCAGTTCAAACAGTGGATGGAGAAGGTGCTCGACTGTTTCTTCACCGAGCCAACCGAGAGCAAGAGCTGTAATGGTAATTCCCAGCTGACAGGCAGAAAGATACCCATCCAGGTTTCCCAGCACTTTCTGGACGGATTTTGCTTTTTTATTTCCCTCTCGTGCAAGAGCGTCGATCCTTGTTCTTCGAATTTTTACAATAGCAAATTCTGAAGCGACAAAAAACGCAGTTAGTACAATCAACAGAATAACGACGATAATTTTAATAATTTCCAATCAGGCCCTTACAAATTCGTAAGGGTTCACCTCCTCCTAGGTAATAGTAATCATATTGCTATTATACGGATGATTCCCTCAATATGGATACAATCAAACAAAAATGACCAGGAGTTTGGTCAATAAAAGAAGCGGCAGTTCAGTGCGCGATAGATTGAAATACAACTGTTCTCGGGTACTACCATAAAAATAAGTAAGACCTTTATCGGTTCACCATGTAGTTTTTTCAAAAGCGGGGTAATTTATCCCAGCCTTAAGGGGCAGTAAAACCCCCACCTCAGGAATGTAAATCAATCTAGACGATTAGGTGGAGGTCAACTGCCCCTAAAGGTCCGATTGGTTCAACTAACCATCAGAGGGGGATGAAGCAAAACCCCCTCTGATGGAAGTTTCACTTTATGATGAATGTACACAAAAAGTAACTAATGAAATGATGGGAGCGATTGTCTATGGCTAAGATTATGGTTATTTATCAGGATCCAAAAGAAGTGAACGAGTTTAAGAGTTATTATGAGAATAATCACATGGCTCTTGTGAAGGACGTACCAAATGTGAAGCATGCTGAAGTGAATTACGTTGCTGCTGCTATGAATACAGACAAACCTTACTTTCTTACAGCAACAATGAGTTTGAATCAAAAGAACTGCTTGAAGACGCAATGCAGTCACCAGCATGGGCGAAAGTATCTGAAGATGGGCAGAACATGATGAAGTTTCTAAATGATCCGCCTCTACTCCTAATAACAGAATAAAACATAATACATCCGATCTTATATTCGGATGTTTTTTTGTTTTAACTTTTCCTTTAAAAGGTAATAGTACCATAAATAAATTATGGGGAGAGGAGACTTATTTGATGAAAGCATTGTTTCTAAATTGTTCATTGAAGGATAGCAAAAACACTTCTAACACAGAGGCACTATACAAAGAGGTCGAAGCCATCTTTGAAAAAGAAGGAGTAGAATCAGAAAGCGTCAGACTTGCGGATTACAAAATCGCGTTCGGAATATCGGAAGACGAAGGAAGTGGTGATGAGTGGCCGTTGATTTTTGATAAAGTAAAGGCAGCGGACATCATCGTGCTTGGCACACCATTGTGGCTTGGCGAGAAGAGTAGTATCGCAACGCTCGCGGTTGAACGCCTTTATGGAGGTAGTAGCTTAACAAACGAAAAGGGCCAATCACTTTACTACAATAAGGTCGGTGGAGTCGTTATTACAGGTAATGAAGATGGGGCGAAACATGCTGCAGCTTCCGTGCTTTACGGCTTCTCACATATCGGCATAACGGTACCTCCAAATGTTGATACTTACTGGGTTGGTGAAGCGGGACCAGGCTCATCTTATATTGAGGCAGAAGGCTATCAGAATGATTTTACAACAGGACATGCCAAAACTATGGCGTATAATCTCATTCACTTCGCAAGGATATTTGCTAATAACCCTATCCCGGCAAAAGGAAATACAATGGAATAAGATTTTTGATGCCCCCAACATTGTGATGGGGGCTTTTTTTAATACTCTACTCGTCCTATTCACCGTAAAGCCCAGGGTGCATACATTATTACATCACTATTACCCGGAGGGATTTCGATGGATGAGCTAATCCTATTTCTTGTTTTGTTTATTCTTCTCATCATTATTTTACTCGCAGTGGCAGGTATAATTTGATTCCTCAATCATCAATTCGATTATTTCGAGGTGACCACGGACATCCGCCTAACCCTTCTTTTCACTTCCGACATATAGTATTAGTAACCTTCCAGGAAAGGGGGTTTTCTAATGAGTGGAAAAGAACAAGTACGTGGCGGCGGCCACGGTAAAGGCTTTGCGTTAATCGTTGTACTGTTTATCCTTTTGATTATCGTTGGGGCAGCTGCAGTTGGCGGAGCTGGTTACGGCGGCCAGTGCGGTGGTTACGGAAAAGGTGGCTACGGCGGTTACGGCGGTTATGGCTACTAAACCTTTCTTGAATGAAATAGTATGAAGGGAGGGGTTTGCATGAGTTACGGTTATGGTCAGGGCTTTGCGTTAATCGTTGTACTGTTTATTCTTTTGATTATCGTTGGAGCAGTATGGGCTTACTAAAATAAGCAAAGCACCCATCTCGGGTGCTTTTTGGTTTGGTGGGACGTTACTGAAATACAATTGTTTTATTGCCGTGTACGATTACTCGTTTTTCGAGATGCCATTTGACAGCCCGGTAGAGGACGATACGTTCAATATCTTTACCATGTCTCTTTAAATCGGCTACGTTGTACCGATGCGTAATTCGAGTAATATCCTGTTCAATGATTGGGCCTTCATCAAGCTGTTCGTTCACATAATGAGCAGTGGCTCCGATCAACTTTACGCCACGATCGAAGGCCTGCTGATAGGGACTACCTCCAATGAACGCGGGAAGAAAGGAATGATGAATATTAATGACTTCATTCTGAAAAAGGTGGATGATGTCACCTGGAATGATCTGCATATACCGTGCAAGGATAACCGTATCAATGTTCTGTTCTTTCAGTAATTGCAGGTGAGTCTCTGTTGCACTGACTTTCGTTTCTTTCGTTACAGGGACATGATAAAACGGAATGCCAGCATTTTCAGTTAACTCTTTGAAATCAGGATGATTGCTTATCACCATAGCGATTTCCGCATGTAGTTCCCCCAGTTGCCAACGCCAGATTAATTCCTGTAAACAGTGATCTTCTTTTGTAGCAAAAATAGCGAGACGAGCCTTTCTAGATGCAAGGGTGATTGACCAGTCCATTGAAAAAGGGGCAGCGGTTACTGCAAATGCTTCTTCTAACGTCGGAAGCACCTCACTCAAATTCTGGTGGCTGAACTCAATTCTCATGAAAAAATGTCCTTCTACGGGATCGGTAGAATGTTGGTCAGAATGCACGATATTTGCCCCATTTGAGAAAAGGAAATTCGATACAGCTGCTACAATCCCTTCCCTATCTGGGCAGGATACTAATAAAATACCTTTTTCGATGATTTGCTTCATGTTTTGCCTCCAATAGTCTATTAAATGTTTTAAATAATACATTATTTCAGGTTAAAGCGCAAAAGGATAAAAGGATTATAATCACTATAACTAGGACAATAAGACCAAAACTTACAATCACTTATTTAAAACAAACAATACTTATTAACGATTGCATTTATACTTATAAACACTTATAATGTAAACGAATGGAAATGAGGGATGCGTGATGTACCAGGAAGAACGGATGTTATCGATCCTTGATTATCTAAAAGAATACGAACGTATTTCTGTCGATAAAATTTGTGAGCTATTTCTTGTTTCAAGAGATACAGCGAGGCGGGATCTAGTTAAGTTAGAAGAAGAAGGTGCTGTAACAAGAACGAGAGGTGGTGCTGTTCTTCCACAATTACGTCATGAAATTAAAAGTTATCAGGATCGCTTAAATGTTGTCTCAGATGAGAAAAAGAGAATTGGTAAGGCGGCCGCAGACTATGTAGGTACAGGAGATGTAGTGATCCTGGACGCCTCCACAACTGTTCAGGCGTGTGCTGAGTTTCTAATCGAAAAGCATGCTACTGTGATTACTAACTCGATCCACCAGGCGGATATCCTCTCAAGCGGTGCCGGACTCGACATTCTTCTTTTAGGAGGAAAACTCGAAAAAGACCATCGCTTTCTTTATGGATCAGCTGTAGTGGAAAAAGTTTCTGCCTATTATGCAGATATCGCTTTTATTGGCGTCGTTGGTATTTCAGACCAGGGACTAACGATTGCTCATGAAGAAGATGGAATGGTGAAGCGAAAAATGATCGAGCAGTCTAATTATGTGATTGCGCTGGCTGACTCTTCCAAATTTCAAAAGTCCGAGTTTTTTCGATTTGCGAAGCTTGAAGATATTGATCTTATTATTACTGATAAAATCCCTGATTCACTAGTGCAGGAGATGTTAAGAAAACACGAAGTGAAGCTAGTCGTTGCAGAAAGATAATATGAAATGGACCGGCGTAACCAAACGGGCGTGACGGTCCGTTTTTTTATGTTTAAAAAGGGTAACAATGACCAGAAGGCAATAAAGTGGATAGAGCACTACGCTTAAAAAAGCATTTTTGTTGGTATTGATTACAAAAGCTGATATGATTAACTGTAACGATTAATTTTACAATTAGAGGAGCGATTCAGATATGAAATTGAGTGTACTTGACCAATCTCCTGTTTCAAAAGGTAGTACTCCTATAGAAGCGCTTCGCGAGACGACTAGGTTAGCACAGGAAACAGAAAACCTTGGGTTTCATCGGTTCTGGGTATCCGAACATCATAGTACGAAAAGTCTTGCAGGCTCTAGCCCTGAAGTGTTGGTTTCGCATCTCGCAGCGAACACATCGCATATGCGAATCGGATCCGGTGGAGTTTTATTACCGCATTATAGCCCTTATAAGGTGGCTGAAAATTTCCGAATGCTTGAAACGCTTAACCCCAATCGAATCGATCTTGGATTAGGACGGGCCCCCGGTGGAATGCCTAATGTTACAAGAGCTCTTGCTGGTGGTAATAGTATGGGTATCGACAATTATTCAGAGCAGGTAAATGAATTAGCATCTTATCTTCAAGGAGAGGACCCGGAGAGAATGGATGTCCGAGCAACCCCGCTTGGCAGCACGATCCCTGAGATGTGGATTCTCGGTTCAAGTGGTGCAAGTGCGATGATTGCAGCTCAGCGTGGACTCGCCTTTTCATTTGCTCACTTTATAAATGGTTATGGTGGAACAAATGTAGTTGATAGATACCGCAATCGTTTTGTACCATCTGAATTTAACGAGACGCCCAAAACAAATGTTGCGATTTTTGTTGTGTGTGGTGAAACGGAAGAGGAAGCGGAATACCTGGCATCTAGTCTCGATCTTTCCATTCTTTTGATTGAACAGGGGAAATCGGGAGAAGGCTTTCCATCACCAAATGAAGCACATCACTTCCCTTATACGGTGTTTGATAAAGAACGGATTCGGGAAAACAGAAAGAGGATGATCGTAGGTACTCCTGAACAAGTTAAAGAACAAATTGAAGAACTTGGTCATATTTATCAGAGTGATGAAGTGATTGTTAATACGATTACGCACGATTTTCAATCGCGACTGAAGTCATACAAGCTTATTGCAGAGGCGTTCGATTTAAATGGCAAACGCTAAACTTGACAAAACCAACTGTAATATTTAAAATTACACTATACCTCAGTTGGAACACGAAAATAGTCTTCCAAATAAGGAGGGAGAATAATGATGAATCAACTACATCAACAATCTCTATACCAAAAAAGTGATTGGGTAAAAGGAAAATCTGTCCATGATGAATTGATCCATGGGTATGTTGAATCAGTAAATAACTATCTTGGAACAATAAAGATTTTCGTTCTTGAATGTGATAACCCAGAAACAGTAGGAAAAGTAATTGAAACTTTCCAGAATCGTATTTCACAGCTTGAAGAACAGGATTTTGAACAAGATGAATCATACCTGCTAAACTTAATTGAAGTAGCATTAATAACAAAAGATAAAGAATGGTTTATGGAACTTTCAGCTCAGCTTAAAGAGCTTCGACATGAGTCGAAGGAAGTAGTTCCCTGTTAAAATTTTCTTGCAAGCTATAATTGAAATAAGATAGGATGGAAAGTGAAGAAAGTGTTGGGAGGCGCTGCAATTGAATAGTGATTTTACTCTCGCCGTACACAGTCTGGCACTCCTTGCGATCAAGCCCGGCAAGATGGCCACAAGCGACTATCTTGCCGGAAGTGCTTCAGTCCATCCCGTTCGTATGAGGAAAATTCTAAGTTTACTCAAGAAAAACGGTTATATTACTTCAAAAGAAGGCGCTGGTGGTGGTTTTACCCTTTCCTGTCGAGTTGAAGATGTTACGCTTGATAAGATTTATAACCTGACGTCAGTTGGAGCACTTCAACCGAGGTGTCCGGATGCAAACCAGTACTGCCTTGTTGGAGCAAATCTATCAAATGTGCTAGGCGACATATTTACGGATGCTGAGAACCACTTAACAGCATTCTTGAAACAATACACAATCCGTGATATTATTCAAAGCCTGAAGCAAAAACAATTATAATTGATTGTTTTTGTTTTATAGTCAAACTGTAACAAAAATAATTTCAATAATACTTCTGGGGGTGAGCAGACATGGGTACAGGTCTGGTTGAAAGAAATTATGAAAGTAAGCTTAATGGGAAAGACTGGAACAGGTTGGAACGTTCGGGTCAATTAATCAAGCGAAACAATGGAAAATTCTTGATAAAGCCGGAGCATACAAATCGGAATGTTTATATTATCAAAAAAGGTAGCGTTGCGATTTATCATGCCGAAAACATGGAAAAGCCGCTTGCTGTTCTGGGAACGAATGATGTACTCGGAAATCGCTCCATTTTTGTACATGAAAATTTGTATGCAAAAACAGTTGCTGATGTTGAGCTCATTCAAATTGATCAAATTTCTTTTCGTGCCTTGTATCTCGCCTATCCCGAACTTGCGATAAAACTGACTACTGAATTATCCAGATTGAAATTAATTATCGATTTCCCTGAACGAGCTTCGAGTTCATTTTTTCAACAAATGAAAAACGGTGTTCAAAACTGGGTTAATAAAAACACGACTAAAAAGGGAAGATATTGTCACGATTGCTAATTGTTTTCAGTTTTTAACTGTAACTAAATATGTTACATTAAGTTATATAGATATGCTAATGATAAAGAAAACATATTTTTGGGTAGAAAGAGGAGAGAAACAATGTCTGTAGATATGCAAACAAAACAAGATGTATTGGAAGTTATGAAAGACCGACATTCTGTAAGGAAATTCGAAAAAGGTGTTACAATTCCAGAAGAAACAATGGAAGAAATTCTGAAGGCTACGATCGAAGCACCCTCTTCATGGAATTTGCAACACTGGAAATTCCTTGTCGTAGAAAGTGAAGCACAGAAAGAAAAGCTTCTTCCGATTGGTTTTAACCAGCAGCAAATCGTAGATAGCTCAGCTACGATTGTAATTCTAGGCGATCTTGAGGCAAATCTTCATGCAGAAGAAATTTACGGTCAGGCTGTTGAGCTAGGTTTTATGGAGAATGCGGTGAAAGAAACGCTAGTAAGCCAGATCAACGGTGCTTATGAGCGAGATGGTTTCGCTATGAGTGAAGCACTAAAGAATAGCTCCCTTGCAGCGATGCAGCTTATGCTCGCAGCGAAAGCAAAAGGATACGATACAGTAGCGATGGGTGGCTTTAATCCTGCAGCACTGATTGAAGAGTTCAATATTCCTGCTCGTTATGTGCCCACCATGCTGATCTCTGTCGGTAAAGCAGCAGTTGAAGCATACGGAACTGCTCGCTTCCCATTAGAACGAGTCGTTGTTAAAGATAGTTTCTAAAATAGGTATAGTTAAATGGAGGGGAGGATTCCCCCTCCGTTTTTTTGCGTCTTATGAATAATTTTCCCAAATTAAAGGTTTTTTACCATTTTGTAGAGCAATACCTGATTCATTCACTGCGATTTCACGCTATACTAGAAGGGGTTACAAAAGGGGTTGAAAATATGGATGAGAAAACAAACGTCCAGGACAAGAAAATGAACTGGCGTGATCTTGCCAGTTTAATTCGGGACACAAAACCATCAAAGCTTCTTGTGTTTATTGCTATTTTTATGAGTGTGGTTGGTACAGTAGCTGGGCTGATTGTTCCCTTCTTTACAAAGAATTTAGTGGATCAACTCTCGACTAGTACCCTTTCATCAGGAGTAATCGCCTTATTAATTACGGCATTTATCGTTCAGGCGATCTTTTCTGGTCTCTCGATGTATCTCCTTCTCTATATTGGAGAAACAGTGGTAGCGCGTCTCCGTGAACGATTGATGAGTAAGGTATTATCCCTTCAGGTAGCGTACTTTGATAGCAATCGTGTTGGCGATACGACGAGTCGAATTGTGAATGATACGGGAGTGATTAAGGATCTCGTCTCTAACCATTTAATTAATTTGCTTACTAGTACACTTTCAATAGTTGGTTCAATCGGTATTCTTCTTTATTTAGACTGGAAACTAACCGCCATTCTTCTTGCGGTCGTTCCGGTTATGATGATTGGGATTCGTTTCATTGGGAAACGCATGTATAAAGTGTCGAAAGGACTTCAGGAAGAAACGGCTAAATTCACAGCAACGATCACTCAAGTGCTCTCTGAAGTTCGTCTCGTTAAATTTTCAATGGCAGAGAATGTGGAAGAGGAAAAGGGGAGGCATGGCATAAAAAACGTTTTTTCATACAGCATGAAGGAAGCCAAAATCTATGCCCTCTTGATGCCGCTCATGACGTTACTGTTAATGGGAGTTCTAGTCATTATTGTAGGTTATGGAGGTGTCCGCGTTTCAACTGGAGAACTATCGGCAGGCGAGCTTGTCGCCTTCCTTCTCTATCTTTTCCAGATTATCATTCCCTTTAGCTCAATGGCTCGCTTTTTAACCGCGATCCAGAAAGCGATGGGTGCTACCGAACGCCTTCAATTTCTTCTTCACCATGAGAGTGAAGAACGATCAATCGGCGAGGACGTTTTAAATCCAGCTCACCCATTAGTATTTAAAGAAGTTGATTTTTCTTATGGGAAAGAGCCTGTTCTTAAAGGGGCCTCATTTGATATACCTCCTGGTAAGGTCACGGCGATTGTCGGACCAAGCGGAAGTGGGAAAACAACAACTTTTTCATTAATTGAGCGCTTCTATAAGCCGCAAAAAGGAATGATTATGCTTGGTGGAAAGGATGTTTATGATTTCTCACTCACGTCATGGCGGAAACAAATTGGTTATGTGTCACAGGAGAGTCCGCTAATTGGAGGGACAATTAAAGAGAATATCCTTTACGGCTTAGAAGAAAATGTTTCAGATGAAGAATTACACGCTGCTGCTCGGCAGGCATACGCGCTTCCATTTATTCTTGATCTTCCTGCTGGTTTTGAAACAGAAATCGGTGAAAGAGGAATCAAGCTATCAGGAGGCCAGAGACAGCGGATTGCGATTGCAAGAGCGATTGTGAGGAACCCGTATATTTTATTATTAGATGAAGCGACGTCCAGTCTTGATAGCACGTCAGAGGTTCAGGTTCAACGAGCATTGAATAATCTGATGAAGGACAGAACAACAATCGTTATCGCCCATCGACTCTCAACAGTCGTTCATGCCGATCAAATTCTTGTTATGGAAAATGGCGCTGTGTCAGGTAAGGGATCACATGAAGAACTTATGCAAGAAAGTCGACTCTATAAAGAGCTTGCACACCAGCAGTTTCAATTAGAAGAGAGCTCTTAATGAGATACGCAAACAGTCCAATTTTGAACTGTTTGTTTTATCATGTATGATTGGATAGATATGTTAATATAAGGACATATTATTTGTTTTAGAAACAACAAAAGAAGTAGATGAACGTCATTAAACTTAAATTTAAGGTGACAAGAATTGGATTGTACGTTTGCCTATGGATTGGAGTCTGATTTTGCGTAATTCATTCGTTTCGAATCACTTATATATTTTTTATTCGTTCGTTTTTTTATTAAATGTGATTCATGTATTTTGGGCTAATCCTGTTCTTTATTCAGTGATTGGCGCGCTAGGAATCATCATGGTCGTGATTAACTTTCCTGGAGCGGATCGCGTTTTTAAAATACTTGGAATCATCCTTTTAGCGGCAGGGGTTTTCTTCTTTATTTCGAGTGATGTATCTGTCAATGTCATACCTTCTTTCTTCGCTGGAAATATAGGTTTACTTCTGCTTTTGTCGATGCTTCCATGGATGAATACTGTCGTGAAGGCAGGAAGGTACAATAAATTGCTTCAATCGTTGCTTGGTGGGAATGTTAAAGGGATGGGTTCTCTTTACGTAAGAAGTGAAGTGACAATGGTTTCTCTGGCCGCTTTTTTGAATTTATCTTCGGCCACCATTTCTCAAGACCTGTTAAAAAGTCAATTGAAGAAAGTGAAAACAAAAGTGAGAAATAGCTTTATTTCAAGATCTACTCTTAGAGGATATTCCCTTGCATTGCTCTGGAGTCCCTTGGAGATTTTATTAGCAACGTCTATCTTTATTACGGATGCGAATTATTTAGAAGTTTTACCATGGATGCTGCTTGTTGCTCTACTCGGCTTCATCTTGGATGCGAGTATCGGCAAAGTGATTTTTCGAAACCACGACGTCGAAGAGCATAAGACAACAACGAAGCGTGCAGGGGAAAACAAAAAGAAATTAGTAGAATTTATCATCGCACTTGTCCTATTTTTAATGGTTGTGGTTTTCCTTGCTAATGTGATCCAGTTCAATTTTTTATTTGCGGTAACGGTTGCGATTTTCCCTTTTGCGTTTACATGGGCGATTCTAATGAATCGGAAGAGAAGCTTTTTGCGAATTGGATGGCCAACCTGGAAGAGACAAACGAACCATTTAAATAATTTCATCGTTCTATTGTTATCTCTATCATTTCTTACTCAAACTTTGAATGCTTCGCCGTACTTGCAATATTTGCAGGATCCAATCGTTGCGTTAGAAGGTCATCCCGTTTATATCATGCTCTTTATTCAAGCAGCATTTCTGATTATGACTTTATTAGGCGTTCATCCACTTGCGACAATGGGAATCTTTGGAGGTATTAGCGAACTTCTCATGGGAGTCCTGCCTTCTGTGACATTAACTGTACTCCTGGCGAGTTGCGCTATAGCCACTGTTCCGTCTGCACCTTATGGACTCATTGTAACCATTACGTCTGTAGGTTTAAAAATGAATCCTTATAAAATTGTGCTGAAAAACCTCCCATATAGCTTATTTTGTGGTTTCATTGGAGTGTCAGTCGCATTGCTCACACTATACATATACTAAATGGTGTTTTATGAAAATGTAATCACTCACCAAAAGAATCCGGAACCTCCGGGTTCTTTTTTTTATTATTATGGATTTACTGTGATTTGTATTATTTCTTTAGCACAGAGGTATCCTTTTCGTTAGAATGCTGGCAGATCATCACATGGTTATACTAAACCGAATGATTGTGAGGATTACGTTTAGAGGAGGATTTCATGGAAAACTGGATTAAGTTTCTCGAGGTAAATGCCTCGCGAATTGTAGATCTCACTGTTGAGCACGCAGTTTTAGTCGGATTAGCGATTATAGTTGCACTGTTAATTGGGGTTCCCCTTGGAATTTACTTAACGACAAATGATTATCTAGCTGAAACGGTATTACAAATCGCCTCTGTTATGTTAACAATCCCGAGTATTGCTTTATTCGGGGTGATGATTCCAGTCTTTTCAATTATCAATCAGGGGATTGGATTTGTCCCAGCATTTGTAGCGTTAGTTCTTTATTCACAGCTCCCTATTATACGAAATACATATACAGCTATTAGAAATGTTAGTCCAGAGATGAGAGATGCAGCAAAGGGAGTCGGGATGAAAACTCATCAGCGTCTGTTGCGTGTAGAGATTCCAAATTCATTCCCGATTATTATGGCTGGAATTCGGACTGCTGTGGTGTTGAATATTGGAATAGGAGTTATCGCAGCTTATATCGGGGCGGGGGGTCTTGGTGTATTAATTACTCAAGGCATCTCGCGAGGAGATAATTATTTAATCATTAGCGGATCGGTGGCTGTCGCCAATCTTGCTATGATCGCAGATGGAATTCTATTATGGATTCAAAAACGTTATACACCAAAGAGTATTGCGAATTAAGTAAAGAGGTGAAAAGATGATTACATTTGATCAAACAACCAAAACATATGAAGGCGATGTAACAGCCGTTAAAGGAGTTGATTTCACCGTTGAAGAAGGTCAAATTGTTGTGCTGCTGGGACCTTCTGGCTGCGGGAAAACAACTCTACTTAGAATGGTTAACCGACTCGAGACTATTTCTAAAGGAAAAATCATGATTGATGGCCAGGATTCGATGGCATTAGATCAAATTGAATTAAGAAGACAAATAGGATATGTCATCCAAAGCAATGGATTATTCCCGAATATGACTATTGAAGAAAATGTCATGATTGTTCCTGACCTATTAGGATGGAATAAAAAAGAAAAAAAGACACGTTTTAATAAGCTAATGGAAATGATTGGTTTATCTGGTGAGGAATTTGGTAAACGGTACCCTCATGAATTATCAGGAGGACAGCAACAGAGAATTGGAGTTATTCGAGCATTGGCAGCAGATCCACCTGTTATGAACCTTTTGGAGCACTCGACCCAATTATCCGTGAAAAGATCCAAGATGAATTTCTCCAAATTCAAAAAGAAGTTAAGAAAACGATCCTCTTTGTGAGTCATGACATTGATGAAGCTATCAAAATGGCAGATAAAATAGTGCTTTTACGTGATGGAGAAGTGATGCAATATGATACTCCTTCAGAAATGCTCGTCCGTCCTAAGAATGATTTCGTTAGGGAGTTTTTTGGAAAGGACCGTGCCATTAAAAGCTTAAGCTTACATACCATTAAAGATCTTCAGGAGATTATTGGTCTTGTAGAGTTTGATGAAACGATCACAGACACAAAGACCATTAATGTTCATCATGATTTGCGAAATACCTTATCTATGCTTCTAAATCAAGAAGCAGAACAAGTCATTGAAAGCGATCATGATGGAAATAAGCTTGGTGCGATCACAATTGATCTTGTTCAAAAGTACCTCCATTTTGAAATTAAAGCGAAGCCTACTCTGGTTCAGAAAGGATGATTTCATGAATACAAAAAAGATGATTAGTCGTATTGTTCGCTATTTCGTCTAGTCATTTTATTCTTCTTTTGGGCCATTCGAAACGACTACTTTAACTACATTTTCAGTCAATCTAATACGTTTCTTCATTTATTAAAGCAGCATATGCAACTCGTGCTTGTTTCCTCGTTGTTAGCAGTGATCATTGCGGTGCCAGTTGGGATACTGGTTACACGAAGAAGCTTTCGGAGAGCAGAGTGGATTGTTTCAAATACAGTGAACTTCGTGCAAACAATTCCGAGTCTAGCCGTTCTTGCACTGATGATCAGCATATTGGGGATTGGATTTAAAACAGCAATATTCGCCTTGTTTATTTATTCGCTCTTGCAAATGTATCGCAACACAGTGGCAGGGATTGATTCCATTGATGAGAACCTGATTGATGCTGCTAAAGGAATGGGAATGAAGCCGATCTAAATTCTCTTCCGAATTGAATTACCTAATGCCGCTTACTCCATTCTGGCTGGGATTCGCACAGCAGTCGTATTAAATATTGGAACAACTGCTCTAGCTTATGTAGTAGGCGGAGGTGGACTCGGGGTCTGGATTTTCACGGGTATCCAATTGTTTGATAATGGCTATTTAATTTCAGGTGCCATTCCCGTCACGTTACTAGCTGTTTTTGTTGATTATTTACTTCGATTACTAGAGCGTCTTATCGTGCCAAAAGGTTCAAGGCCCTCACAAGAAACGTAATCGATCGCCAGGAGGTGTTTTTTATGAGAAAAAGATTGCTCACTTGGATAAGTATTATAGCTATACTCTCTGTGCTGACCTCTTGCTCGTATGGAGGGAAGCAGATCTCTGTTGGAGGTAAGAACTTTACAGAACAATACTTACTTTCTGAAATGACCGCATTTCTTTTAAAAGAAGAAGGTTTTAAAGTAAAGCAAATGAATAATCATGGAAGTACGGTTGTTCGTAAAGCGTTGGAAAATAACCAGGTCGATATGATGTGGGAATATACGGGTACTGCCCTCATTACTTATATGGGTGGAAGAACCCATTTCTGATCCTGAAAAAGCCTTTCAGAAGGTGAAAGAAATAGATGCGAAACAAGGCATCCACTGGATGAATATGTCGAATGTCAATAACACATACGCACTCGCGATGAACAAAGATCAGGCAAAAGAATTAGGCATTCAATCAATCAGTGATTTAGCTGCATATGTTAATGACAACCCTGGTTCTCTCATGATGGCCTCTGACGCCGAATTTGCCAACCGACCCGATGGGTTGCCTGGCGTTGAGAATATGTATGGTTTTGAATTTGATTCTAGTCAAATAAAACAAATGGACCTTGGCTAAACGCAAAGGGCACTACATAATAGACAGGTAGACGTATCTGTTGCCTTTGAAACCGATGCGACGATCGTAGACTATAACCTTGTAACGCTTAAAGATGACGAAAATTTCTTTCCACCCTATCGTGCAGCGGTCAGTATTAATAAAAAGGTTTGCGAGAAATATCCCGAAATAAAAGGTATCACTGCAGAATTAGCTGAAAAATTAAACAGTGACATTATGCGTGAATTAAGTGGATATTGAAGGAAATAGTGTCTCTGGTGTGGCTCATGATTGGTTGGTCGAGAATGGATTATTGAAGGAATGATTTCAAAAAGGACTGTCTAATACAAATATAAATATAAAAAGATACGCAGGTAGTTAAAACCCTGCGTATCTTTGTGTGTGCCTTTCTATAAACAGCAGTAATGTTAATTTGAAACTCCCCTCGAATGGGCTTCGCGTTTTTCTTCCTTCACTTTCACCATAAATCGTTTCGTCTCAGCGACTACGACACCTGAAAGACCAAGAAGACCGATTAAGTTTGGCAGCGCCATAAGACCATTGAAGATATCGGCTAATAGCCAAACAACGTTCAACTTCAATGTCGTTCCTACAAAAACAGCAAGCACAAATACAAAGCGATAGTACTTAATAGAGGCGTCTCCGAAGAGATACGAGAAGCATTTTTCACCATAGTAGGACCAGCCGAGTACCGTTGAATAAGCGAATAAGATTAAGCCAATCGTTACGATAAGTGCACCAGGAACACCAAGGAACTTTTCGAACGTTGCTGTTGTCAGTGCCGCACCATTTAAGTCACCCATGTAGAGGTCACCCATAACAAGCGCGATACCAGTAATCGAACAAACGACAATCGTATCAATAAATACCTGAGTCATTGAAACGAGTGCCTGACGACCTGGATAATCTGTTCTTGCTGCAGCGGCTGCAATCGGTGCAGATCCGAGACCCGCTTCATTTGAGAACACACCACGCGCAACACCGTAACGGATAACGGCACCAATCGCACCACCAGCAACCGCTTCACCTGTGAAGGCATCAGAGAAAATAAGTGATACTGCGGCGGGAACTAAATTAAGATTCATGAAAATAACAATTAAGCCGCCAATCACATAAAAGAGTGCCATGATCGGAACGAAATACGCTGTAACACGTCCGATGCTTTTAATACCTCCAAGAATAACAAGTCCAGTAAAGAACATAAGCACTAGACCCGTAATCCACGGTGCGATTCCAAATGTAGCGACAGCATCAGCAACAGAGTTTGATTGCACCATGTTTCCTATACCGAACGCTGCAAATGCACCAAAGAAAGCAAAAATCATCCCTAGCCATTTCATGTTAAGACCCTTATCAAGATAGTACATAGGTCCCCCGGACATTTCGCCCTTTGAGTTAACTGAGCGATACTTTACAGCAAGGATCGCTTCTGCATATTTTGTAGCCATTCCAAACAGGGCACTAATCCACATCCATAGAACTGCTCCAGGGCCACCAACAAAAACAGCTGTAGCAACACCGGCGATATTACCGGTACCGATTGTAGCAGCAAGGGCAGTCATTAGAGCCTGGAAGTGAGAAATATCCCCTTCAGACGTTTTGTCCTGGTTCTTCGTGAAAGCTTGCTTCAATGCATATGGAAGCATGGTGAATTGAAGAAATCCAAGGCGCACGGTAAGGTAGATACCCGTCCCAACGAGTAGAATGAGCAGTGGCCACCCCCACACTAATCCACTAATAGTACTTAATGCTGCTTCCAATACAAACTCCTCCTTTATGTAAGTTAATACTAAATATTCTAACAAATTATCACAAAAACCTTTATAATACAAAATAAACTTTTGAAAATACTGTCGAGATGTATGAAAATTAGTGGAAAGATGGATGGAAAAACTGGTGAGACTTAGTCCAAGTAAGAAAGAGTTGATCAACTCACGAAATAACTGGCTCAGGAGCTCTCACTGCTTGGCATAACAGATTTGTTCCCGTTTTTCGGATTTTAGTGATTGCACTTGATGTGATAGAGAGCATACATTATAATAACGATAACCTGAAAATAAAAAGGGGAAAAGTTTATGTTATCGGTGATTCTTAACTAACGTAATTTAATAGACAGATGGTTTAAAATGGAAAATCACATGTTTATTTAAGCATGCCCTTCTGTCGAATTAGTTAAGAACACAGATAAGCTCATGAATGAAGAAAGACGACCATTCCAGCTGCGCTCTGTGCGCAGCTTTTTGTATGCTTTTTAGGGCATGCACTAAGTGAATCAGTCTACCCATTTACAAGTAGAGCTTCGGATGAACCTGTGTTCATTTGAGGCTCTTTTTTTATGAGTCCAGGTTAATTCAATTTCAAAAGGAAGTGCGTTCATGCTGATTGTTAAAACCTTATTAATAAACAGAACGACCAAAAATCGAAGGAGGAAGAACAATGAATACACAAACGATAAAGGCATTAGAATTTGATAAAATAAGAGAGGCGATAGCACATTACGCGCTATCAGAAGAAGCAAAACGAGATATTCAGACCCTTACCCCGTCTGTTGATTTAATGGTAGTGGAAAATCGATTAAATGAAACTTCAGAAGCAAAGGCAATTGTAAAGAAAATCTCAAGTGTACCGCTTCATGGTCTTCACGGCATTCTTCAAGTGATGAAGCAATTAAATAAAGGTGTTGCTTTACGGCCGGATCAACTTGTAACAGTTCTAGAGTTAATTGAAAGTGGTCGGAAAATGAAACAGTTTATGGTTGGAAAAGAGTGGCTTGCTCCAACCGTTTCAAGCTATGTGCTGTCTCTTTATGATCTGAATGAACTAGAAGAGGATCTGAAAAGTGCCATTCGAAATGGTGAAATTGACGACGGGGCAAGCAAAGAACTCGGGAGAATAAGAAAGAAAATAGCCATTTATGAAGATCGAGTGAAAGAGAAATTAAATCAACTATTACGATCACCTTCAAAAAGAAAGGCGTTACAGGATGCGATCATAAGTGATCGAAATGGTCATTATGTCGTTGCCGTTAAAAAGGAATACCGTAAGCAGATAAAAGGAATAGTGCATGACCAATCATCAAGTGGATCAACAGTTTATATCGAGCCGGAGGAAGTACGAAAAGTCCAGGTTGAGCTCAATGAATTAAAAGCAGATGAGTACCTTGAAGAGCAGCGAATTTTAAGTAAATTGACTGGAGAGATAGAGCGTTATGAACAAGAACTTTCGATTAACATTGAAACCATGACGCACTATGATTTTATATTTGCCAAAGCAAAATATAGTGCAGCGATTGAGGGAAATAAAGTTCAATTATCCACTCAGCCAATGATTTCAGTCGTGAATGGTCGACATCCATTGCTTTCAGAAAATGCCGTACCGCTTTCAGTTGAGCTTGGAACCACCTATAAAGGCCTTGTGATTACTGGACCGAATACCGGTGGGAAAACCGTCGCTATTAAAACGGTTGGTCTTCTTGCGATGATGGTACAGTGTGGATTGCACATCCCAGCAGATGAAACCTCAGTCTTTGGTTTGTTCAGTTCGATTCTTGTTGATATTGGGGATGGACAGAGCATTGAGCAGTCGCTCAGTACATTCTCATCTCGTATCTCCAATATTATATCGATCTTAAAAGAAACGGGATCTGATTCACTTGTTATTCTAGATGAACTTGGTTCCGGCACGGATCCTGGTGAAGGGATGGGGATTGCTGTCTCGATTCTTGAACATTTGAATCGTCTTCGGGCAACCATTCTATCTACGACTCATTATAGTGAAATGAAGAATTTTGCTTCAGCTCATCCAGATTTTGAGAATGCGTCAATGGAGTTTGATCCAGATTCTTTAAGCCCTACTTTCAGACTTCGTATGGGAATTCCCGGTGAGAGTCAGGCCTTTGCTATAGCTCTAAGGCTTGGAATGCATCCTACTATTATTGAGCGAGCTCATGAAATTACGTACAAGGAGCATGAAACTTACAGAGGCCTAGAAGAGCGTGTGTGGGACTACGAACAACAGTTTCAGAGTAAAAAGGTTGTAAGACCACAGGTTAAGAAAAAGGTTGGAGGGGAGAAATTATTCGAAGACTATTCGATTGGAGATAGCATTCTGATTCCTTCAGTGGATCGAAAAGGGATCGTCTATAAACCTGTAGATGATTTTGGAAATGTCATAGTTATGATAGATGGAAAGAAAGAAACGATACATGTTAAACGTTTAAAGCTTTTATTACCTGCAATCGAACTGTATCCAGAAAACTATGATTTCGATATTTTGTTTGAATCTGTTGAAAATAGAAAGAAGAAGAAACTTATGAACCGTAAGCATGTAGAAGGTTTGAAAATTGACTATGATGAGTAAAAAAAAGGAGATAACTCTCCTTTTTTTATTGTATTTAACTCCCACCATTTTCTAATGATGCTAAGATGAGTATAAGTCTGTCATTTGATGATAGATAGAGTTAAGGAAAAATACATATTGGAAGTGACGATCATGTTGCAGTCTTTACTTGCAAACTTTGCAATTCTTTTATTTATGCATCTTTGTATACAAAGCAATTACTACCTGGCATTTCGAAATCGTGTGCCCGCTACTTTTGTTGCGGTGATACACATACTAATTGTTACGGTAGGTATCATTATTCTTTATATGCTTCCTGTCACGATCAACAGTTATTCCTTTGATTTAAGAACGATTCCGCTGGTCTTCCTGCTGATCTATCATGGCTTTAACTATGGTTTTCCTGTGATAATGATGGTTACTTTGGCGCGATTCATCTTTCCTGGAGAAGAAATAGTGGTTGAAATACTTTTTACAATCATTATCCCATCTATCGTTACCTTACTTTTCAGGCAGAAAATAATGGAGAAGCTCTCCTATCTTAATCTATTCGTATATTTCACTGTCGTCTGGTTCATTTCTGATGTAATGCTTGTGCTAGTTGCTTCAGGAAATGAGCATATGGTTTCAGCCTTTGCTCTCCGTTTTCTATCGTTCCAGCTTTCGGCAATAATCATGTATTTTTTTATACACACAAGCACTAAGAATCTGGAGATGAGTGAACAGCTTCGTTTCTATGCAGAGCATGACTCTCTAACAGGTCTCCTTAATGTTCGAAGCTTTCTTAAACAGGTTGATGAGCGAGAAGGGTCAGTTACTAGAATAGTCGCCATGCTTGATCTAGATTATTTTAAAGTGATCAACGATACGTACGGTCATTTAAATGGCGACCGCGTGCTTGCTGAGTTTGCGCATTTTCTATTAAAACAGGACAAATCATGGGTTATAGGTCGTTATGGGGGAGAAGAGTTCATCGTTTTGATTGATATCGATAAAAAATCTGAAGCGATCGATAAAATGAAAGACCTTCAATCCGCCCTAAGTCGCCACACATTTACAACGGAAGCTGGTGATGTGATTAAAGACGTATCGATTTCGATCGGCCTTGCTGAACTAACCCCAGGTGAATCAATTATGGAAGCGATTGAGAGAGCAGATCAACAGTTATACAAAGCAAAGGATAATGGAAGAAATCAGGTATGGGTTTAACAAACTTGAACATTCATGGGTTTAACTATTCCATTTTGCGGAATATAACACGTGTTAAGGTTTTTAAAGGAGGAAGATAGAGATGAAAGTACTAGTTATCGGAGCAAACGGACAAGTTGGAACACATGTGATAAAATCTCTGGCTGAACGTGGCCATGAACCAGTTGGAATGATAAGAGATACGGATCAGGTGAAAACGATAGAAGATGCTGGCGGCAAAACAGTGCTTGGTGATCTTGAAAAAGATTTTTCTCAAGCCTTATATGGTTGTGAAGCTGTTATTTTTGCGGCTGGTTCGGGTCCTCACACCGGAGCCGATAAAACGATTATGATTGATCAGGAAGGTGCAATTAAAGCAATAGATGAAGCGAAGCAACAGGGTATTAAACGCTTTGTTATGTTAAGCACGGTCGGATCTGACAATCCTGAGCTGGGACCTGACAACATGAAGCCGTACTTATATGCTAAAAAACGTGCGGATGAGCATTTAAAAGCAACTAATTTAAACTATACAATCCTTCGTCCAGGACGTCTTTCAAATGATCCAGGAACAGGACAGATTAGAGCAGCAACCTCACTGGATGATAAATCCGGTCAAATTCCACGTGAAGATGTTGCAGCTGTTCTGACTGAAATCCTTGAAAATGAAAACACATTTCATCGCACATTTGAAATTCTGAACGGTGATCACAAAATTAGTGACGCACTAGGACAACTATAAAAAGTAAAACAGATCTTAAGAGGGGCTCAATTAAACCTATTGAGCCTTTCTTTTTTATGGTGAAAGTTACTAATTGTATTTGGAGCAGATTTATAGTAAAACGGAATAGTGACTAATTCATCATTTTGTTAAATTTAAATTGCGAAGAATGGATTCACATGATAGTGTGGTAGAGCGATGAAAGCGTTAACACATAAAGGAGTAGAGAGAGAATGAACATCTTAGAATGGCTTGAGAAAATTAATGGAATTCTATGGGGGGCGCCGAGCCTTATTCTTTTGTTTGGAACCGGTGTATTCCTTACCCTGATACTGAAAGGACTGCAGTTTCGAAAGCTGGGTTATGCGTTCAAGCTTGCTTTCTCAAAAGAAAAGGAAGAAGACAGTAGTGCTGAAGGAGATGTAAGTAACTACAAAGCGTTAATGACGGCACTTGCGGCTACCATTGGGAATGGTAATATTGCGGGTGTTGCTACTGCTATTACAATCGGTGGTCCAGGAGCAATCTTCTGGATGTGGATTGTTGGACTTGTAGGAATGGCAACAAAATATGGAGAAGCGCTTTTAGCTATGAAATACCGTGTTAAAAACGATAATGGCGAATTCGCAGGTGGGCCAATGTATTACGTGGAGAGAGGGCTTGGTCCTAAATGGAAATGGCTAGCAATTTCTTTTGCCCTGTTTGGAGCGATCGCTTCGCTTGGAATTGGTAACAGTGTTCAATCCAATACGATCGCAAGTGTGGTGGATGAAAGCTTTCAAATTGATGGATGGGTAACTGGAGCTATTCTAGCAGCGCTTACCTCGCTCATTATCTTTGGTGGTGTAAAGCGTATTAGCTCTGTCGCTAGTTTTTTTGTTCCGATCATGGCAGTGTTATATATCATTGGAGCAATTATCATCATTGTGATCAACATCGATGCTGTTATTCCCTCGTTAAAATTAATTTTTACATATGCCTTTACTCCACTATCAGCAGTTGGAGGGTTTTCAGGAGTTATTGTGATGGAAGCCGTAAAATCAGGTGTGTCGAAAGGGATTTTCTCAAACGAAGCTGGTCTCGGTACAGCTGCGCTTATTGCTGGTAATGCAAAAGCAGAACATCCTGTGAGACAGGCGCTTGTCGCCATGACTGGTACGTTTATTGTAACGATTATTGTCTGTACGATGACAGGGCTGGTTCTTCTGATGACAGGGTTTTGGGACCCGACAGGAGGAGAGCTCTCAGGAGTTGCTCACGATGCCAGTCTTGAAGCAGGTGCACTAACGACAGCGGCGTTTGGCTCGAGTCTTGGAATCATTGGAGAATATATCGTTACGTTCTCTGTGATCTTCTTCGGATTTTCGACCATTATTGGCTGGTATGTGTATGGCTATAAGTGTTTCGAATATCTTGTCGGAACAAAAGTAACGGTGTATTATGGAGCAATTTATGTTCTAGCATGTTTTGTAGGAACAATAGCAAATCTGACAACCGTCTGGGCTTTTGCAGATATGGCTAATGCCCTTATGATGATTCCAAACTTAATCGCCCTCTTGCTACTTCATAAGGTGATTAAAAGTGAAACGGACGATTACTTTGATCGTTACCTGGCCGAAGCTGAAATGAAACGTGCAAGCTAGAAAGGAAAAAGCACAGCTGGAATTGACCCAGCTGTGCTTTTTCTATTTTTCAGAGATGTATTTCTTTGATGCGGCAGATTCGTTTCCAAAAATGTCTACTGCTGTAACGTGGTAAGAAGATGTGGAGGCAGCCTCATCAGAGTAACTTTTACGCTCGATGCTTGAGATGCTTTCAACTTGTTTGAATGAGCCGTTCTCATCTGCTTTATAAATGCGGTAACCGACGACATTCTCATCGCGGACAGCATGCCATGATAAGAAATTACCACTTACACTAAGGTTCGTTGGAGCATCTGGAATTTCGTTCGGATCGACAGTCAGTTCTTTGTCTTTCTCGCTTGCATCTTCTTTTAACTCAGTAAATATAACAAGTCTTTCTTCATGTGTACCTTTGGACCGGTTGAATGTGCCGGCACACGTAATCAGATTTAAGTTCTTTGTGTCAGTTGGTCCGAAAATTTTCTCGATTGGGGAGTTTGTATAAGGATAGCTTTCATTCCTTTCACCACGAACGTGAGTGTTTTGCCATCTTTATCAGTCAGAATGATTTCATTACCTTCTGAAAGTTGATCAAGATAGAAGAAAATAGCCGGTCCCGTTTTACTGTCAACGTGTCCTGCTAGAACAGCATTTCCGGTAGTACCGGGTTTATAGCCAGGCTCAAACCAACCAACATCGTCAATATTTGATGGAACCCCCATCTGTCCGTTCTCTAACACACCTACATTTTCAATATTTGCTGAAACATCAATGGCTGGTATATCGATTTTAACAGGAACAATTCCTTCCTCAGTATCCTTCTCGGCATCCTTAGCTGCTTTAATTTTATCTTTCTGCGCATCTATTTCATCAGAAAGGGTGTCAGGCTTTTTCACTTCCTCAAGTTCTTTTTCAGGTTCTAACTCTAACTGTGTCTGTGATTCAACAGGCTCGTCTGCTGG
This sequence comes from Pseudalkalibacillus hwajinpoensis, assembly GCF_039851965.1. Lineage (NCBI taxonomy): Bacteria > Bacillati > Bacillota > Bacilli > Caryophanales > Guptibacillaceae > Guptibacillus > Guptibacillus hwajinpoensis. The sequence goes on from NZ_CP156674.1 coordinate 2,960,950, forward strand.
TACAGCAGGATCTGCAGCGAAATTGTTATTATAACCCGCTAGCACAAGCCAGATAATGACCCCAACGATGAGTAGCATAACTTTCCTCAACTTTCTTCACCTCTTTTTTCGTTTCAGATGCATGCTCTAATCCTCTTCTCATACTAATCTTACATAGCTAACGTAACTCATGTCCATATGGATCATAATTTTCAGGAATTATCCTTTATCATTTTTTTCGATATAAGTTAGTCGTACTCTACTGTAAATTTCATGTGAATAGTTTCAAGCAGCTGGTTCAGTCCATTGTTCGATGGCACAACTCTTATTGCGATTCGCAATGGAAAAATATTTGCGATGGAGAACGTTGAAACTATTCGCGAGCGAAATCGTATAAGAGTAGTAGAATGGATAAAGTGTATTTATAGTAAGGAGGAAGAGGTGTGCAAATGGCAACAGAACCAATAGTGCAGATTCGTGATTTAACGAAAGTAATCGGAAAGAAAACGATTATCGACCGCTTATCTTTTGATGTGTACCCAGGTGAAGTATTCGGATTCTTAGGACCTAATGGTGCGGGGAAAACAACTACGATTCGGATGATGGTTGGCTTAATGAAAATGACAGAAGGTGAAGTGCTGATTGATGGAACGAGCATCAAAACAGACTTTGAGGACGCGATCGTTAAAGTTGGTGCGATTGTTGAAAATCCAGAAATGTATAAATTCCTTTCAGGTTATCAAAACCTGCTTCATTATTCACGTATGATGAAAGGAATTTCGAAAGATCGAATCGATGAAGTGATTAAACTGGTTGGTCTTGAAGATCGAATCAATGACAAAGTGAAAGGCTATTCTCTTGGTATGAGACAAAGGCTTGGGCTTGCTCAGGCGCTTCTCCATCGACCGAAACTACTAATTCTAGATGAGCCAACAAATGGTCTTGATCCAGCAGGAATTCGAGAAATCAGACAGTATTTAAGAACACTTGCGAGAGAAGAGAATGTAGCTGTGGTTGTCTCAAGCCATTTGCTGTCTGAAATAGAATTAATGTGTGATCGTGTTGGTATTATTCAGAGCGGGAAAATGGTGGATGTGCAAAAGGTGAATGATTTCATACAGAAGGATAAAGCCATCATGGTTTCATTTGAAGTTGACCCAGTCGGACATGCTGTCAAAGCGATTAAAGCGGCATTTCCGGAAAATGAGATTCAGCAAGAGAACGGTAAGTTAACAATGAAAATAGAGCATGAGTTTATTCCAGACGTTACAACTAAGCTCGTTGAAAAAGGAATTCGAATTTATGGCATTCAAACATCGGTTAAAACTCTAGAAGACGTATTCCTGGAAGTAACAGGAGGTGAGCAGGTTGTCTAATCTAATGAATCTTATCCAGAATGAAAACATGAAAATCTATCGCAGGGTTGGTACATGGGTCATGTTGAGCCTGGTAGTTATAGCGGTTCTTATAACAGCTATTTTTACAAATATGAACGGAAGCGATAATTCAACAGAATGGCGCACACAGGCACAAAATTCCATTCAACAGTCAGAACAAACGTTGCAGGACTCTGAAGGGATGCCAAAAGCATTTAGAGATATTCAAGAACGTACAATTGCAATCAATGAATACAGGTTGGCACAGGACCTTCCACCTCTAGCAAGCGACTCACTCTGGAGCTTTATGGATAACTCGACAGGTATTGTAAGCCTCATTGCCATTTTTACTATAATTATTGGGGCCGGGATCATAGCGAGTGAATTTTCCTGGGGAACGATTAAATTATTGCTTATTAGGCCCGCGACGCGCACAAAAATTCTTGCTTCAAAATTTATTGCTACGTTGATCTTTGCTCTCTTTTCCCTTGTCATTCTTTATGTTTCATCATTTGTGATCGGTGGTCTCTTACTAGGGTTTGATTCGATTGATCAGCCATACCTTACGTATTCTGGTGGAGAAGTATCTGAAACAAGCATGGCCGTTCATTATATTGTGGAATATGCACTTGCCAGTGTGAATCTTTTAATGATGGTAACGTTCGCTTTCATGCTGTCTAGCATTTTCAGAAGCTCTTCCCTTGCAATTGGTCTTTCCATTTTCTTAATGTTTACAGGAAGTCAGTTAACGTTTGTATTGAGTCAATATGATTGGGTAAAATATATTCTCTTTGCAAATACTGATTTAAGTGTTTACTTTGATGGCTCCCCAATCGTCGAAAGTATGACGCTTGGCTTCTCACTTGTTACACTGACTATTTATTTTGTCATATTTATATTGTTATCCTGGCTACTGTTTACGAAGCGAGATGTAGCTGCCTAACAAAAGCCGATCAGGAAATCTGATCGGCTTTTTTGGTTGTTTTCTATGGCGAAAGATGAAGAAGAGAACGACTGCATGTAATGGAAGAATGCCAGGAGACAGGCCAATAAGATATACAACGGCTATTGAGAAGAAGATGATTATGCCATTTGAAGTTCTCCTTAGCTTCAGTCAGTGTGTTTAATTCCTTGTTACTAATAGAGGGTACGGTAATTTTCTTCTGTGCAATAGAGATTATTACCGTTGAGAATTCACTTTGGTTATCTAAATAGTTCATACGTCCTTTAAGCTGTTCAATTTCTTCTTGGACGTGTGAAAGATCATTAGATATAGCAAGGAGGTCATCTGTTTTCTCAGGCTTCTTTAAGAAAATCCTCAAGCCTTTTCCTCACCGTTTCCTTTGCTTTCAGTCTTGAAGTAAAGTCAATGTATTCTTCCGTTACGTCAGATCCTGTAATCGATTTTTGTGGCGTTCCTTTTCCGATCGCTTCCGCTTTATCTAGGAACGAATTAAACTTATTCTGAGGAATTCGAACAGTCATTGATGCAATTACGGTTTCATCTTCCGTATAGGTGCTCGCCTCGACGATGTAGCCTTTAAATGAGTTAGTGAACTGGTTAAGTTTATCAATAGCCTGCGGGAGATCCTCTACAGTTAATGACAAGTTTGCGTTAAAGATTACTTTGCGTTCTTGCGATAGAGACAAATCAGAACTTCCGTTAGAAGAGGATATTTCGTTTTCGTCTGGATTCTCCACATCATCCACTTTGTTGTCCGTTGTATCGGTAATAGACCCCGTGTCTGCCTCACTTTTCGAAGACAGGTCTTCATTTGAACTGCAACCTGATGTTAGAAGAATGCCACATATGAGAAAGATGAACCGTTTGCGCATGTTTTAACCCCCTGGACCTTCTCTTATTAGACGGAATTAGTACGAAAGTGGTTACACAGAAATGGTATGATAAAAGGTAACTGATTCGAAAAGGGGTTGCACGTTTTGCTTTCATTCATGGGGAATTCGCTCACCAGAGATATTCTGATTACTGCTCTCGTGATCTTCGGTCTTTATCTCCTGAGATTTATGATAAAACTATGGCTAACAGGAAAAGGTGAAGAAGAAAGGTATCCAAAAGCCATAAAACCTGCGTTTCTTTCATTCCTGAATTGGACAACTGTCTACGCTATTCTACTTTTTGTTCTTTTTTATTTTTCAGATACAAAATGGATGTTTCAGCAGCTATTTTCTATCGGTAGTGTTGAAATCTCATTGTTTCTTATTCTAATTGCGTTATTTATCATTACATTGGCGAATCGTCTTTCAAAAATTTTCACTTCGTTTCTGATGCCCCCACTGTATGATCGATATAGTCTTGATACTGGACTACAATTTACGTTTAACCGTATTTTTCACTACACGTTGATGGTGATTGCAGTTGTAATTAGTTTAACAACGGTAGGTCTGGATCTCAGTGCGCTAACTGTTTTTGCAGGTGTGCTTGGAGTTGGGATTGGATTTGGGATGCAGAATATTGCAAATAATTTCATTTCTGGCTTAATCATTTTGTTTGAAAGACCAATTAAAGTAGGAGATCGAGTGATTATTAACGATATAATCGGTGATGTTGAGAAGATTAACATGCGAGCAACGATTATCCGTACGCTTGATAATGAGCGGATTATTATGCCAAATTCGTACTTTATAGAAGAACAGGTTGTTAATCACTCCTATGGAGATTCGAAACTGAGGCTGGTTGTTCCAATTGGAGTGGCATACGGTTCAGATGTGGAGCTTGTTAGAACTCTTCTTCTGACTGTTGCAGATCAGGAGAAGGAACAATCTATGTATGTGCTTGAAACTCCTGAACCTTTTGTCAATTTCTTTGGTTTCGGAGATTCTTCCCTTGATTTTCAACTGTTCATTTGGATTTCTTCACCAAAGGCTGTTGTGGAAACGAAGAGCAATCTCAATTTTCGCTTGAATCGAATCTTTGAAGAAAACGGAGTCGAAATCCCGTTTCCTCAGAGAGATTTGCATGTTCGAAGTCTTGATGAAAGCATTATTGAACAACTAAAGAATAAATCACTCTAATTCCCATCATTTTCACATAGTCTTTTCAAATTTCTTCGTACATTGTTGGATAAAATGAAACAGGCTTTAATTAATATGCTAGCTAATGCGATCCGATTTGCGACATCATATATACATGTTTCGCTGAAGTTGGAAGATCAGCTCGTCTCTATTCAGATTCAGGATGATGGTCCTGGATTCTGAGATGACACCGATAAAATATTCGAACGATTTTATACAGGAGATCAATCAGGATCAGGTATCGGGCTCTCCATTACAAAAACGATTGTAGAAAAACACCATGGAACTATTGAAGCGCTAAACTGATGCAGGTGCATTGTTTAGCATTACCCTTCCTTTTGAATAAACGGAAAGATCGTTACTAACGCAGCTGTGATAATTTCTGTATAATATCTTTACTTTCCTGTTCGCTTAGCAATCCGAACTTCTGGCATAGCAGAGTATAACCAGCAAGCTTATTAAAACAAGAATCAAGTGGCTTCTTCAAACGAATCATTCCTTTCTTTCCTCAAGGAAACTTTTTTTATTATCAACAATATATGCGATGAAAACGCATGAGTGATAGGCATTTATCTTCCGAGTTGAAATAATAGTCATTCGGTGCAACAATAGAGCTTGTGGAAAATGTGAGAGTGATGTAAGATGATGTTATCAACATTTAGTGTTGGTTTTGGTTTTGGTATACTATATATGGGGTATTTTCCCCTTAACTGAATATTTGAGTATGCGGTGTCGTATAACGACTTGAAAGGGAATCCGGTCTGAATCCGGAGCTGTCCCCGCAACTGTCGTGTGGACGAGGCAAAATGCCACTGGAGAATTTTCCGGGAAGGCTTGCCAAGGAAGAAGCACAAGCCAGTAGACCTGCCGTGTATTCAAAAACGTTTCTATTCTTCGGGGATTGAGGGTGAGAAATGGCAGACTGAATGCGTGTTTTGTATTCTTTTTATGTCGTTTTCTCCAAGGCTCACTCGATGCAGAGTGAGCCTTTTATGTTGATTAAAAAGGAGAGATTACTATGAGCATGGTGCTGAATGAACGGGAAAGCTTAAAAGAAGTGAGAAAGATTATAGAGAATTTTCCATCTCTTAACAGTGAAAGATTTTTCGAGAAAACATCTAATAGCATAACCGAAACAAATTCTGAAGAAGAAATAAGACATGTACTGGTTCTAAATGCACTTGAGAGAATCACGGCTGAAGAACCTAACTGGACATATGTAGCAGCTTCTGTTCATCTACAAACGCTCTATAAAGAATCACTTAGAAACCGCGGGGATTCTTACGTATATGGTGAGGGAAACTTCTATCGTCTTTTGCAGCAGCTGACAAAAGAGGGGATTTATCATCAAAATCTATTGACCTCTTATACAGAAGAGGAAATCACAACGGCAGCACAGTTGATTGTTCCAGAACGAGACAACCTTTTTACATATATCGGACTACGCACGCTTGCTGATCGGTATCTTGCGACTGATCATGAGAAGAATGTTTATGAGCTTCCACAGGAGCGATTTCTCGTTATTGCGATGACACTTATGATGAATGAGCCAAAAGAAAAAAGAACGGACCTTATTGTAGAAGCGTATTGGGCTTTATCACATTTATATATGACAGTTGCGACACCAACCCTTTCGAATGCAGGGAAAAGCTATGGTCAGCTTAGTTCATGCTTTATTGATACGGTAGATGACAGTCTTCGTGGTATTTATGATAGCAATACGGATGTTGCAACCGTTTCAAAAAATGGGGGAGGGATTGGCGCCTATCTTGGTAAAATTCGCTCTCGCGGTAGTGACATTAAAGGGTTCAAAGGAAATTCCTCTGGCGTGCTTCCATGGATGAAACAATTAAATAATACGGCAGTGAGTGTGGATCAACTCGGTCAGCGCCAAGGAGCGATCGCGGTGTACCTTGATGTTTGGCATAGCGATATTTTTGAATTTCTTGATGCAAAGCTAAACAATGGTGATGAACGGATGAGGACACATGATCTTTTTACAGGACTATGCATTCCTGATTTGTTTATGGAGGCAGTGGAAGAACGAGCAGAATGGCACTTGTTTGATCCGCACGAAGTTAGAAAAGTGATGGGTTTCTCACTTGAAGATTCGTATGATAAGGAAAAAGGAAAAGGCGAATTTCGTATAAAGTATGCACAGTGTGTGAACCACCCTGAACTTTCAAGGAAAACAGTACCTGCGATTGATATTATGAAGCGTATTATGAAATCTCAATTAGAAACAGGGACCCCTTATATGTTCTATCGTGACACCGTTAACCGCGCGAACCCGAATAAGCATGCTGGCATGATTTATGGCTCGAACCTATGCACTGAAATTATGCAGAATATGAGTGCGACGACTGTGGAAGAAGAAGTGACCAAAGATGGAAAGATCATCATTACAAAAGCCCCTGGTGACTATGTAGTTTGTAATCTATCGAGCATTAATTTAGGTCGTGCCGTTACAGCTGATGTGCTTGAAAGATTAATCCCAATCCAGGTAAGGATGCTTGATAACGTGATTGATATCAATACCATCGATGTCCCTCAGGCACAGCTCACGAATGAAAAATATAGAAGCATTGGTCTTGGCACGTTCGGCTGGCACCATTTACTTGCTAAGAAAGGCATTGTCTGGGAGAGCGATGAAGCAGCATATTATGCTGATGAACTATATGAAACGATTAACTATCTCACGATTAAAGCAACTGAAGAGCTGGCGGAGGAGAAAGGACCATATTCACTTTTCAAAGGTTCAGATTGGGAGAACGGGAATTATTTCGCATCCAGGGGTTACTATGATGAAAAATGGCAGAAGCTACAGGCTAGAGTTCAGAAAAACGGTGTCCGAAATGCATATTTGCTTGCTGTTGCCCCCAACAGTTCTACAAGCTTGATCGCAGGATCAACAGCATCGATCGATCCGATTTTTCAAAAAGAGTACTCAGAGGAGAAGAAGAATTACAAAATCCCGGTTACGGCTCCTGACTTATCGAAAGCTACGACCTGGTATTATAAGTCTGCTTATCATATTGACCAGCTATGGAGTATTGAGCAGAATGCAGCACGTCAGCGCCACATTGACCAATCGATTTCCTTTAACATCTATGTGCAAAGTACGATAAAAGCAAAGGATCTTCTTCACATTCACATGACAGCATGGCGAAAAGGGTTGAAGACAACTTATTATACGAGAAGCACTTCGGTTGAAATTGAAGACTGTGATAGCTGTGCTAGCTAAAGGAGGGATAAGATGAGTACGTTACAGAAACGAAAGCTTTATGACATTAGTGCGCCAAATGGATCGACTGGGATTATCAATGGAGAAAGTTCAAATGTTTTGAACTGGGATGATGTCCGTTTCAACTGGGCTTATCCAATGTACAAAAATATGCTAGGAAACTTCTGGACTCCTTTTGAAATTAATATGTCTTCAGACGTCAAACAATGGGAGTCGTTATCCGAAGAGGAACAGGATACGTTTAAGAAAATTATTGGATTACTCGCGTTTCTCGATTCCATTCAGACTGATTATTCAAGTAAAGTAGCGGATTATTTAACAGATTCAAGTCTTTCGGCACTGATGCAGGTTCTTTCTTTTCAGGAAGTGGTGCATAACCAGTCTTATAGCTATGTGTTATCATCCATCGTAAATAAACAGGAACAGGATCGTATTTTCGAATACTGGAAGCACGACGACGTTCTCTTAGAACGGAACGAATTTATAGCAGCCGGATACGAACAATTTGTACAAAATCCTTCACCACAAACATTTTTTGAGTCGATTGTGTACGATATTGTTCTAGAAGGGTTGTTCTTTTATGCAGGATTTGCTTTCTTTTATAATTTAGCTCGAAATCAAAAGATGGTATCAACCTCAACAATGATTAATTACATTAACCGAGATGAACAGCTGCACGTGACGCTTTTTGTAAACATTGTGAAGGAACTGTTCAACGAGCACCCTGAATTAAATACGAAGGAAAATCATAGCTTTATTACAAATACGTTCCAGAAGGCGGCCGATCTTGAAATAAAATGGGGTAACTATATCATTGGAAATCGCTTTCCTGGTATTACAATGAACGAGCTCAGTGACTACATTAAATTTATGGCGAATAAACGGGTTAACCAGCTCGGCATTGAGCGCCCTTTTGAAGGACATCGAGAAAATCCAATACGCTGGATTAAAGCTTACTCGGACGTGAATGCTGGAAAAAGTGACTTTTTCGAGCAGAAATCGCGTCAGTATACAAAAGTGTCTGATGATAATGGATTTGATGATTTATAGAACATGCGTTGAAGAAGACCATCTCAATTTTGAGTTGGTCTTTTTTAACGATATGAAATAAGCGGAGAAGAAATATAACACAGAATTCTATTTATGTGTTAAAATTTTAAAAATTTCATTTTGTGCTGTGAGGGACAGGATGCATAAATTCGAGGAGATGTATCATGGGAAAGAAACGAATTGTGGTTAAGATTGGAAGCAGTTCATTAACGAATGGCAGGGGAGAAATTGATCACGACAAATTAGATGATCATATTCATGCGATTACATCTCTACGTCACGAGGGGCATGAGGTACTCCTTGTCTCCTCTGGTGCTGTAGCTGCTGGATTCAAAGAGCTTGGGTACCCGGCTCGACCAGTTACACTGAAAGGGAAACAGGCTGCAGCTGCACTTGGTCAAGGTTTACTGATTAAATCTTATATTGAGAAATTTCAACAAATGAATCTATCGGTAGCCCAAATTCTGCTGACCCGACCCGACTTCTCCAATCAAGCTCAATATAGAAATGCGTTTGATACGATCTCAGAGTTATTAGAAAGAGGCGTAATGCCAATTATTAATGAAAATGATACGGTTTCAACTGAAGAGTTAAAATTTGGAGATAATGATATGCTTTCGGCACTCGTTAGTGGTCTTATTCATGCCGATCACCTGTTTATTTTAACAGATATTAACGGAATCTATGAATCGAATCCAAGAACGAACCCTGATGCCAAAAAGTTCAATGAATTAACCGATATTAGTGCTAAGATGATTGAAAATGCTGGGGGAGCGGGGACGAGTGGAGGCACCGGAGGAATGAAATCCAAATTACTTGCAGCGAAGACTGCGATAACTCTTGGAGTACCAGTTTTCATTGGGAAAGAATCAGGACAACATAAATTTCATAAGATCCTCTCTGGACAGGGTGATGGCACATACATTACGGCGGGGGTGTCATCCGTCACGATTAAAAAGCAGTGGATTGCGATGCATTCTGCGGTTTCGGGTAAAATCAGGATTGATGAAGGGGCAGAAGAAGCACTTGTATCGAATGGAAAAAGCTTGCTTCATAATGGGATTAAGGAAGTGATGGGGAACTTCCAGGAAGGAGATGTTGTTGAAGTGCATGGAACAACAGGCTTTCTTGGACATGGACAGATCAGTTACTCTTCAGAAGCGTTAGAAAATATTATCTGCAGGACCGATCCAAAAGAAATCGGTCGATCACACCCTACCCAGGAGGTTATACATCGTAATCAATGGATCATGGGGCTGAACGAGTTATATCGAAGTTCCAGGTAGAAGATTCTATTAGCTCTCTTTTAAATGATGGACCATTGCCATACCAAGCGTCTGATGGGTCCTTAGCAACTCTTTTATTCCTTCCACTTCCTCTTCTGTACAATGAATGAGAACAAATACTTCTGTGTTATTTCCTTTTTTATTCTTTACTTTATGTAGAGTGAATTGGATTAAAAAGCCGAGAAGGACGCCGATGACAAAACCAATTAATCCCCAGATGATGGGTCCCCATTTTAAGATAAATCCAACTGCAGAGCTGATGACGGAAATAGCAGTACCCCAGCCCATGGGAGAGTCAATTCGGTTAGATACATTTCCATGCAAAAGGCCTTGCTGATGATTCGATTGTTTTACGAGAGGGATAGCGAGAATCCGATTATTAGAAATGCCGCTTTATTCAAGGTCAATGAGGGCGAGTTCAAGTGACACATTATGATTAAAAGAAGAAACGATAAACATAACATCACTCTTTCTTGAACATGACGTGTAAAGGAAAGCTTGCTGGTTGAAACGTATTTTCTAAATACTGGGCCTGTTCCATTTTGAAAAGTCGGTTGTATTCAATAGCGTTAGTAAAAGAATCGCTGACACTAAAGCCATACAGAGAAGGAAGGAATAGAAACCACTCCGGATTAATGCTTGCAACAGATTGCTTGAGACCGCCCTCAATCAAGTAAAGCAAAGCTGGGAGTACATTAGAGAAATAAACACAAATGACAAAATAGCTTACTGCATAAAGTCCAGTAAATAACCGATTAATATAAATATGACCGAGGCCAGGACAAAGAAAACTCCAGATAACAGTGTAGATTGGTTTTCGAATCGATAAATAATTCACTTCAAGAGAGGTAATTTTAATTTGTTGAAGTGTTGATCCTTTTCGTTCAGCCAAAATCGCAAACTTATTCAAATCGATTGCAATTCGTCGACTATCCCAAATTGCAAAAAAGTAGATAGGGATATAAAGAAGTGCCAGGCGAGTATCAAGAACCTGAGTTGCAAGATCAAAGCGGCCTGTAAAGGAATAAATTACTGCTAAATTTAGTCCCGCCTGTGTATTGAGAATAAATTCCCAGAGAATTAACACGGAGCCAAGTAAATATTTGCATAGCATGATATGACCAAATCCGGGCAGGGGGCTGACCACCACATAATTGCATTTGGATTTCGCAGGTGAATATGACTTAAGGTGAATGAGGACATAACTCCTCTAGGGTGTCTTTGATTGGATAACATAGATGAAGCCCCTTTGATTCGATTACTGTTATATAGATATTTTTATAGTATAAAGAGTAAGCTTACAAATAACACCATTTTTCTGAGAAGAATCAGGTTAAAAGGAGAAGTTAGAAATAGATGATCAATAATTTCAATGTCGAGTGTTAGGATAAGTGGGCCGAAGAAGTAGGCCTGTCAAAATAATGACAGGCCGCTTCTTACGTAAGTTTAATATTAAATTGATCAAGTAAGTCCTTTAGTGATGGCCTTTCATTCCCATCGCGGCCAACAACGTGAGTAGCTGTGACGAGTGAATTTAAGACCGCTTCTTCCGTAGCTTCTCCCACTGCACGAAAAGCAGTATCAATCTCTTCTTCGTGTATAGTTTCAATGGGTAGTGTGGTCAGACCATACTGATGAGGAATTTTGTTAGCTGTTGAGAAGCCGATGATGATCTCCCCACTGCCGGTTGTGATGATTGAACCTGTTCGTGCTAAGCCTGTGGATGCCCTTTTAATAATCCGGTGAAGCTGGCGTTCAGAGACGGGAAGATCTGTAGCAACGATCACCATGACTGAACCTTTATCTTTTTCATTCCACGATTGAAGTAGGGCTTCTTTTAGCTCCTGTCCGACAGCCTTCCCGTTTACAACCAGATCACGAAGAATTCCAAAATTGGTCACAACCAATACGCCGATCGTATATGTAGCATGCTGCATGGTGATCTTTCTTGAAGAAGTACCTATCCCTCCTTTTAATGAATAGCACAACATGCCTGTGCCGGCGCCGACTGATCCCTCTTCCGTTATAGAAGAAGCATTAGCGATGGCATCGTGTATATGATGCTGACAAACAGAACGCGCCCGAATATCATTTAAGAACATATCATTGCACTCACCTATGATCGGATTCACCGTACCTGTCGTACTCCCAATTTCAGGGTTGCGCTCAAGCATATAATCAATTAATGCATCTGCTGCAGTTCCAATACTCAACGTGTTCGTCAAAATAATCGGTGTTTCAAGCGTGCCAAGCTCGTTCATTTGGATTGTCCCCATTGTTTTTCCAAAGCCATTAAGAACGTAGCTTGAAGCAAGTAGCTTCTGTTGAAAGGTATTCCCCTGATGAGGGAGTATGGCCGTCACGCCAGTTTGAATTTCGCCCTCGCTCAGAGTTGTATGGCCAACCGTCACTCCTTCCACATCAGTAATGGAATTCCTCGTTCCAGGTTCTAACTCACCAATCATCACACCAAATTCTCGTAACCTCTTTTGCTTCATCCTCATCACCTCTTTCTTCTTTCTTCTTTCATCTTACTATTCTTTCTACTCTACCAAAACAGATAAGGAGGAGCACAGATTCTCATAACCGAATTTTAACTGTGAAATATGGTATAATTGAAGAGACGTATAACTAGTAATGTGAACTTTGTCATGGAAGAGATAATTGTAGAAGAGAGTGAAATAGTATGGGGCGAAAGTGGAATAACATTAAAGAAAAGAAAGCATCAAAAGATGCGAATACTAGTCGTATCTATGCAAAATTCGGACGTGAGATTTACGTAGCAGCAAAGCAGGGAGAACCTGATCCAGCTTCAAACCAGGCACTACGATTGGTTCTTGAACGTGCAAAAACGTACAATGTCCCTAAAGCGATTATTGATCGTGCTATTGAGAAGGCAAAAGGCGGAGCAGATGAAAATTATGATACTCTTCGTTATGAAGGGTTTGGTCCGAGTGGGTCAATGGTTATTGTCGACACGCTGACGAACAATGTAAACCGGACAGCATCAGACGTCCGTTCCACATTTGGGAAAAACGGTGGTAACATGGGTGTGAACGGATCTGTTGCCTACATGTTTGATGCAACAGCTGTATTTGGGATAGAAGGAAAGACAGCGGACGAGGTTCTTGAACTCTTAATGGAAGCGGATCTTGATCTACGTGACATTATGGAAGAAGATGAGGTCGTTATTGTGTATGCTGAACCTGATCAGTTCCATGCGGTTCAAGAAGCATTTAAAAACGCAGGGACTACAGAATTTACCGTTGCAGAACTGACAATGCTCGCGCAAAATGATGTCGAGCTTCCAGATGAAGATCAGGAGCAGTTCTTAAAAATGATAGATGCACTAGAGGAATTGGAAGATGTGCAACAGGTCTATCATAATGTTGACTTAGGTGAAGAGTAGGTTAGATTAACGAAAGAGAGGGCCACCGAAATCCGGAGGCCCTCTCTTTCGTATTACTTTGAATAGTGCTTCACGCTTGTTACTGCTATTCATGTCCCATTTGCGGCATAAGTCCTGCCATAAAGGTTTTTTTCAGTTTGTCTATAATGAATTATCTATCCATCAAAGCTTATACGATTATTTTTTATTAACAGAAGCATCGTAAATCGTATCTACCGCACTCTTCAACGCCTTATTAAACTCTTCCTCAGACTGATTGGCATTTAAGTCAGCAGCCAATGCCCTAGAGAAGCTCGCAATTAGACCATCATTTTCTTTCAACTTCTCATTTGCTTCATCACGGGAATAGCCGCCTGAGAGAGCGACAACACGTATAACACGCGGATGCTCAATCAATTCTTTATATGCATTGGCTTTCGTTGGAATCGAGAGCTTCAGCATCACGTTTTCATTTTCCGATAAGTCATTCAGGTGTTTGATGATTTCATCCCGCAAAATTTCTTCGGATTTTTCCTTATTCTCACTGTGAATATTAACTTCCGGTTCGATAATTGGGATCAGATCGGAGTTGACTATACGCTTTCCAACTTCGAATTGCTGGTCCACTACAGCCTTGATCCCGCTTGTATTCGGCTCATGGATCACAGAGCGCATTTTAGTACCGAAAATCTTTCGTTCGTTGGCACGGCGTAGAGTCTCATCCAAATCATGAATTGGTTTCATGAGCTGGACGCCATTTTCCTGCTCCGCTAGTCCTTTATCCACCTTCAGGAAAGGGACGATGCCTTTATCGGCAAGATAATCCGCTGTATATTTGCCTTCAATTTCACGATCCATCGTTTGCTCGAATAGGATAGCGCCAAGTATATGATCAGCACTAAAGGCAGGGGATGTGATGATTCTGGTCCGCATTTGATGTACCCGATCAAACATCTCGTCCTCGCCAGAATAAGAATCTTCAAGCACGCCGTACTCTGCCAATGCTTTTGGCGTGCTACCGCCACTTTGGTCGAGCGCAGCGATAAACCCTTTACCGTTCTTGATTTTGTCGAATTGACTGTTGTTCATGTTATTCACTCCTTTTTGTTTTTGTTTCTAGTCTTAAAAAAACATCCATCTATACTCTTCCCATTATTCCATCATATTTAACACGAAATTTTTTTCTGTGAAGAAAGGAATGGAGCATATGAATTTTAATGTTGAACGATACAAGAAAGAGATCAATATCACGAACTGAATTCACAAAAATTCGAAATCACTGGATCAAAAAACAGGACCATTTGCCTCTCAGCATACAGCCCTGTTGGTTAATTATTTTAACAGTTTTAGCAATTCATCATTAAACTTTTCTTTCTCATCATAAACTAATCCGTGTCCGCTTTAAACGAATTTACATAGCTGTTTCCCATTAGGATATCAAGTTAAACAGCTAGGTTTGTAAGTTTTAGGCTGGTGAATTTTTTAAAGTTGTTAAGTGGTAAGGAACATCAAGATGAGCGTTTGGAAGGCAAGGAAACATTCTCATGCCATGCAAAAGAAGAGAATGGTGTTAAGAATAAAATCATGGCGTGTGCTAACGACGCAGATGTGTTTGAATTTGTAAGCACAACTTTACAGCTATGCCTACACTTTTTGTTACTTTGAATCATGAATCCTATCTTCCTGCTTAGTTTCTAACATCCCGTATAATCCATTCATTTCCTGTTCATCTTGATCAACACCTAAGCCATTGGAGCTCTTATTCAATTTCTTATTTTCGATGACTTCCTTGTTATTTGTTCTCTTATCCATGTGCATCACCTCCAATATTTATGGTGGCTCAAAGCAAAATTAATATACCTATTAGGGAATAGATAGCAACTGTAGGAAGAAAATAGATTGTTTAATTTTAGTGGAGCTTTAGTTAATTTAGACCTCGCTACAAACTAAAGTCGCATCTCAATCCAAAATAGATTGAGATGCGACTTTACAACGATCCATCGGGTTTATTCAATTTTAATTTTGAGTTTCTGATTAAACATTCTTCATTGATAATTAATAATCGCGGGGTTTGGATCGAGCTGCAAGACTTCTGATGGTGTCAGGACTGGTTCGTCTTTGTTATAAAAAATCTTAAAGCCACCGTATTGTACTGCTTCATCACGGACGAACTTGCGGTAGAGGGACATTTTAGTGGCATAGTCCCCGTAACCGTCGAAATTCAGGGCAACTTCAACGTTATCGGTAGGTTTGATTTTATGTTTGTTTGTGACTGCATGGTCGGTGAACTGGTGGACAAGGATGATTTTGTCAGGCAAATCATTCTCTTCTACGAATTCTGATACATATTCGACGGCTTCCTGAATTTCAGAACCATCCACGTTACCGAGATCAACGCCTGGCGTCTGACCCTCATCGACGTGGAATTCCGTATCGATTGCGACGTGAACATAAGGAAGCTTCAGCCATTTTTCAAGCAACTGTACCTGATGAAGAGCGGTGTCACGGCCGAGCTGAACGTCTAGCATCAGCAAGGCGTTGTTTTCCTTAGCGAGCTTCGCGTATTCGTCAATATCCTCTTCTGATGTCATATGATAGTATAACCCGTTAGGTCCAGGATCACGTTGAGCGATCGTCGTGATCAGCTCAATTGTTGGTATGGCCGGATGAGAGGGATCAGCATCTGAATACGCCTGCGTTTGCTCCTTTAACTTTGCCATCAAAGCATCTGGCTCCATCTCACCGAGAATCCCCATCTTGGTAGAGTTTGGTTGTCCATAATAGGCGACAAGGCGGTAATTCTTCAAAAGCCCTTCTGTTTTATCAGTTTTTCCTTCAATTAACGTTTGACCAACAGGTGTATTCCTTGTTCGGTCCTCTCCATGTGCTTCAACGACTGGCATCTTAGCTAATTCTTCATCAGACATTGTTTCCTTTAAGGGTTTGGCGTCTTTGGAAGGTGTCAGTGGTTCAAAAGGTTGGGGTTTTTTCTCTTTCTTCTCCCCTTCGTTTGATGCTTGCTGTTCAGATTTTCCATCCATCTTATTATCGGTGGAGGTGGATGTTGTTTCAGAACAAGCGGTAACGATAGTAGCAATCAAAGCTAATAGTAGCAACAGAAATAACTTCTTCATAATGTTCACATCCCTATGTAATATTAATTGATAGATTCAAAGATTCATTTCCGAAAAACAACCCTCTTATTCTAACATAACCTTACAGAATTCGAAGGGGAGATGAAAATTAGGTCGAAATAGGTAGATGAGTATAAGGAGGGAATTGGGGAGATAAGGGAATCTGTTATTTCGTATACTAAGAATATACAAAGTGGTCAATTAAGAAATTTGAAAAAAAGCACCAAAAAAAGCAATGGAGAGCGATCTCCACTGCTTTTTTAAGTTCATTTCATCCATGATCATTGAAATAATCAATAATCATACGTCGATGGCTACCTACCATATTTTCGGGTAGGTTCGTTAAGGAAAAGTATTCACATGCGAGGCTCTCCTGAGTGAGCTTAATTGCTCCTGAGTACTCATCTGTATAATAAGCAGTCGTAACAGAGAAGAACTCATCTCCATTATCCGCTTTTGTGAAAAATTCTTCTCCTGAGTAAAGTTTAAAGAGGTTAAGGTTGTGCACAGTTAAGCCCGTTTCTTCAAATGTTTCTCTTGTAGCTGTTTCTTCAGTAGATTCCCCTGGCTCCATTAGCCCCCCTGGTAATCCCCATCTCTTATTCCGTTCATTCCGCTGTTGCAGGAGGATTTCTCTGTTAGCGTTAAAAATCAAAACCACTGCGCCAACAAGAATGAGGGGACGGTGTCCGACCAGGTTGCGAAGTTCTTTTACATAATTCAAATGCATGCCTCCATCGTCATATTATAAAGGAAGGTCTCTTTTAGAGAAGAGAAAGATTCCTAGGCCATAAAGAAAAGTTCCGAGAAGAAGAAGGAACGTGACTGAGGGCCAAATGTCGACTGATCCTCTTGCGATTTCAACTGGTCTAAATGTAGCAAAAAGGGAAAGGTTCACCAACCAATCGAGCTTATCACTCATTTTACCTACAAGATCCATGCCATAGAAAACAATTGTTAATAGCCCTGATATTCCGAGCGCCTGTCTTTCATCATTTAATAAGGAAGAGAAAAGGAACGAATAACCAGAAATCGCATAGAACAACAGAATACCAACAAGGTTTACTTTCATAAAAGTCATTGCTTCAAAAGGTTTATCGTCGATTAAGACTTCAGTGCCAACAACACCTGCAAACGCCGTCGTTAAGCCGATGATGAGAAGCCCTGTAAGGAGTACAAATGCCTGTGTAAAAGCGATTTTTGTTCTGGAGTTCGGTGTTGCTAGAATGTATGCCATCGAGCCGCGGTCAATATGTCGCGCCATGAGCTGAGAAGAGGTCATTAAACAGAAGATCGAAAGGATAACGATATACAATAATCCGTAATATTCTCCAGCAATGAAATCACTAACATGTTGAAAGCCACCTTCCATTCCGAAAGCTGCGAGAAAACTATCAGGCATAGATTCCATTAGTTCATTAAGGCCCGGCGCATCTGCGATGGAAGGATAGATGCCAATGATCAACAGTAAATAAAGAGCAGATCCAATTGCATAACTTGAAATTGATTTCGCATGCACTTTAAGCATCTTTGCATAAAGTGTTATGTTCATGATTGATCTGCCTCCCTATCATAGTAATTGAGGAATACCTCTTCAAGGTTCTGTTCGTGAATATCAATGTTTCGAATATGATAGGAGCTGAGTGCTTGAATGAATTGATTATAATCTCCCTGGACAGCAATTTCAGCACGGTTCTCACTAAGAGAGACTACCTCCAAACCGCTCAGCTTCACCTTTCCAGCTTCCTCAATTGAACCAAATGTAACATCAAATATCCTGCGTTGCTTCTGCTGCAGATCATGGATATTTTCAACGACGACAATCTTTCCATCTTTGATAATGGCCGCTCTATCACACGTTCGCTCAATTTCTGAAAAGCTATGAGATGACATTAAAAATGTTGTCCCTTTTTCCTTTTGTTCAGTAACAATTTCAATGAAAATTCGTTGCATAAGAGGGTCAAGACCTGAAGTAGGTTCATCGAGAATGATAACTTCAGGTTGGTGCATAAAAGCAGCGACAATGCCTACTTTCTGTTTCATTCCTTTTGACATCTTACGAATTGGTGTTTTGACATCGAATTGAAGCCGATGAATGAGCTCATCGCGGTAGTCCGTATTTTTAAGACCCCTCATTCCACCTACTAATCTAAGAAATTCCAATCCATCCATACCGTCTAGAAAAGAGATTTCACCGGGAAGATATCCTACCTTATGCTGTATCTTTGCAGCGTCATTCCACGTATCCAAACCAGAGATTGATGCAGAGCCACTTGATGGTTTCATGAATCCCATTAAATGGCGAATTGTTGTAGACTTTCCAGCACCATTCGGCCCAAGAAAACCAAAAACTTCGCCTTTTGAAATGGAAAATGTAACATCAAAAATCCCTTTTCCATTTGAGAATTTCTTTGTTAATCCATTTAATTCAATCATTGAGGTTTCCCCCTCAGTTAAATTTTGAACTATAATTAATTATATATTTCATTTTTATCATAAATGACTGGTCAAAATTAATCAATATTTAATGAACTAAAATTTAATAAATAGTTCATTAAATGGTATAGTTAGGGTGGTGATGAAAATGAATGGATTTGAAATGCGTAAACAACAGAAACGAAAAGATATTATGACTTCTGCTTTTAAGCTGTTTAATCAAGAGGGTGTGAAGAAAGTGAAAATAAGTGATATTGCTCAGGATGCGAATGTATCTCAAGTAACCATTTATAATCACTTTACTAGCAAGGAAGAACTTGTGCGAGAGGTTATAAAGGATTATATGAACACACAATTTACTGCGTTTAAAGAGATGTCCCGGGAAGACTATACTTTCTCTGAAATTATTGAAATGGTTATATTTCAGAAGCATCAGGCTGTTCAGAGTCTTGATCCTTCTTTTCTCGAGGAAATGTTAACTTCAGATGAAGAACTGAAAGAATATGTTGATCATTTTTATCAAACGCAAACTCTCCCGATATTTATTCAAGTACTCGAAAGAGCCCGAGAGCGCGGTGAAATCACTACTTCTTTGTCGATCGAAGCAGTGATGCTATATCTCAATGCATTAAAATCTGAGGTACAACGTGTTCCAGCAGAAACCTGGTCACAGCGAGAGGATTTTCTGGATGACGTTTTACACTTATTTTTCTATGGGTTAAGTGGTAAATCATTTAACTCAAGTTATAAAAAAGAATAAACATTCATAAACTGAAATGTGTGTAAATTTTCACAAAATTTTAATAGTTTGTTAACTTATCTGACATGCTTCTGTTGTATAATGTACTCATGCAGAGGGAAAGTTGGTGAATTTTGTTGAAAAAGCTGAAAAAATTAACTTTTAAACAACTTGTAGATCAGAATAAAGCAGAACTTCTAAAGAATGAAAAGGAACTTGCTGAAATAGAAAAGCGAATTGATAATAAACACGTTTAAACAGTCGTCTAACGGCTGTTTTTTCGTTTATTTGATCGTATTTAGACTTGAATCTCATGTGCTAAAATAAGGTGTGAGGAGGGTGGAGCGATGCCAAAATTAGTAAGCGTGAACGTAGGAAAGCCTATTGAAACAGAGTACAAGGGGAAACAGATTGAAACAGGAATTTATAAACAATCAGTGAAAGAAGCTGTTTATGTTTCCAGTGTTCAGGTTGAAGGTGACGCACAGTCGGATTTAGTTCATCACGGGGGACCGGAGAAAGCGATTTGCGTTTACTCGAGCGATCACTATTCCTTCTGGGAAGAGAAGCTCAGACGTCAGCTAGTTCCTGGAGCTTTCGGAGAAAATTTTACGATATCTGGTTTAGATGAAAATGAAGCACGCATTGGCGACGTTTACCGTATTGGGGAAATTACCGTGCAGGTAAGTTTACCGCGGCAGCCATGCTACAAACTTGCGAAAAAATTTGAAATTGATAACATGCATCTTTTTGTAATGGAGAATGGGTATAGCGGTTATTACTTGCGAGTGCTTGAAGAAGGGTATGTCAAAGAAGGGGACGACGTTAGGATTGAAAATCGCCCAACTCATGATGTGACTGTTTCACTCATAAATCGACTAACCTACCATGATCGCTCTGATTACAAAGGGCTTGAACAGGCGATGCTTGCCACAGAGCTTTCGGAAAGCTGGTACAACAAATTACGCAAACAATTAGATGCGCTCTAAACGAGCGCTATTTCTTTTTAGCCATACGATAGTAGAAGATGATTAGCATGATTATTGTAGCTAAAGTGACACTATATTTAATGAGTTTAATATAGTCCATTTTATTCTCCTCATGAGAAAAGCTGGGACCGCAGAGGCCCAGCTTTCAATAATTTTCCCATTGCCTCTAAAGGTGTGGTTGGTTCAACTAACGATCAGAGGGATGAAGTCCATCTGATGAGAAGTTTCATTATTAGACTACTTTTTCTTTTAAGGCTTTCCCTGGCTTAAAGGCAGGGGTTTTTGAAGCCTGAATTAAGATTTCCTCACCAGTCTGCGGATTACGGCCTTTGCGGGCAGACCGTTCTCTTACTTCAAAGTTACCAAAGCCTACAAGTTGAACTTTCTCACCTTTTGCAAGCGCCTCAGCAATCGTATCCATCAATGTGTCTACCACTCTTGCAGTATCTTTTTTTGACATTTCAGCACGCTCCGCAACAGTTGACAGCAATTCTGCTTTATTCATTTCATTCATCCTTTCTTTTTTGCTAGTTTCAATTCTATAGCACCATTCTCACCATCCCATAGCCTTTTTATACATTTGAATTTACTTTTGATTACATAAAAAAAGAGACTCTGATCGAATCTCTTGACGTTTTGTTAAGTTAATAGTTGGAGAGTTGTTTGTACTCTTTTTCAAGATCTGTCAGCGTACACTGATAAAGATGACGATCAGCAGCTGAATACGCACCTGCTTCAATCAGCTTTGAAATATAATAATGTCTCCGTTGTTCGAGCGCTTTCCTTAGCTGATTTGTTTCCATGAGCACAACCTCCTTATCCTTTTTTTTCATTCCCAGTATCTCCCGAGTTTATGTGTTTTAATCACAATTCAGATTTCAGATGTGACAGATTAGTTAATAAACAGATGATGTCAATTTCTTAGGAGGATCACAATGAATGATTTACAAATGATCAAGGCAATTGAAGCGATTCAATGGGATTATGAAGAAACTCTTGTACCTGAATCTATTCACTATATTCAAAAAGATGACATTGTGATCATAAAAAATGAAAAATCCGCCAGTTTCTAAGCAAACAAAGTGGTCAGGTTTGAGAAGAGTTATGAGGAAATTGATGAGGTGTTTGCTTTTTTTGAGAACACTCCGTTCTCCTGGTGGTTGCAAATGAATCACGAATCAGATCGCTTTGAAAGGGTATTGACTCATCATGGAATGAAGCACTTTGATACCTATTCGGGGCTAGCTAAGATACTTGATTATGAGTACGAACCGGTGTCAGCTTACACATTTAGAGAGGTTAGTACAGTAGAAGATGTGATGGCACATGTTCAAGTAGCAACTGAAATTTGGAACTATAATGAAACGGCTAGAAAAGCAGCATTTCAAGAGCGGATGAATTATATAAAGTTCTCGGACCGTCGTGGAGGGTACATGATTGCTCTCGATGGTGACAAATCAATTGGTTATTCAAATTATCGATACAGTGCAGATGGGAGAGTGCTCTATTTAAATGGAGCGGGAGTACTACCGACATATCAAGGTAAAGGAATTTACCGTGGAATGGTTGCTAAGCGCTTGGTTGAAGCCAAGAAAAGGGGATGCAAGGTAGCTGTAATGCAGGCTAGAAAGGGCACTTCTGAACCTATAGTAAAGAAACTAGGATTTTCAGAATATGCCGTTTTTAAACAATATATCTATGACAAGGGGGAAGAGAAATTCGGTTTAACTGAATAAGCATCGTCTTCTCCAACTAGTACAAATGTACGAAATTAAAAGAATGAAAAAATGGGAAAATGGCCCATATGGAACTGGACAAACCTTGCGTTTTTATCAGATAATTCTGTTAAAAGAGAGGGAGGGATAAATCATGAGTGAAATGAGGTTAATTCCGTTTAAAGTAGAAGCTGTCGTTCAACAGGTTGATGCTCTTCCAAACGGAGTTGAAATGATTCAAGCCCCGGCCATATGGGAAGCGTCACAAAAAGGAAAAGGGAAAGTCGTTGCAGTAATAGATACCGGATGTCAGGTGGATCATCCGGACCTCCAATCGAGAATTATTGATGGTAAGAACTTTACTGCTGATTACGGTGGTTCATCTGATAAGTATGATGATAACAACGGGCACGGCACACATGTTGCAGGAACGATTGCAGCGATGAGTGGTGAAAATGGTTTGTCAGGAGTTGCTCCTGAATCTAATCTCGTTATTGTGAAGGTACTTAACGGCGTTGGTAGTGGATCTTATGAGTCTATTATTAATGGTATTCGCTATGCAATCGATTGGAAGGGTCCGGATGGAGAGCGAGTAAACGTGATTTCGATGTCGCTTGGAGGACCAACAGATCTCCCAGAACTACACGATGTTATAAAGGAAGCTGTTAATCGGAATATTTCAGTTGTTTGTGCGGCGGGAAATGAAGGGGATGCCAGGGAAGATACTTCTGAATATGCCTATCCAGGTGCTTACAATGAAGTAATTGAAGTAGGAGCTGCTTCATTTCAGCGAACGCTCGCTCCATTCTCAAACACGAATAACGAAATTGATCTTATCGCTCCAGGTGTCGATATTTTATCCACTTATCTTAAGGGAGAATATGCCGTGCTTTCTGGTACATCGATGGCAGCTCCGCATGTCTCTGGTGCACTTGCACTATTGATAAATATTTCTGAACGTGACTTCAACCGAACACTTAGTGAAGCTGAAATCTATTCGCAGCTTATTAAACGGACGATTCCAATCGGATGTTCAAGGCAAGCAGAGGGTAATGGTCTTCTAGCACTGGGATTAGTAAACCAGCTTGAATCTCTCTTTAATGTATACACAACGAACTGGAAACAAACTGAAGTAAAAACTGAAAAGGTGACAAAATGACGAGAAAAGATTTGTGAAAAAAAGCATGGGACGGATTAACGACCGTTTTCCCATGCTTTTTTTCGAATGAAATAGGCATCTTCTATCCGGGGTGGTATTTCAGTAAAATGCTCAAATGGCTTTGATGGATGCATGTATTTAAGAAAGATGCTGCCGTCTCTCCGTTTGATATGGATGATTCGGTCTTGATCAAGAAGCGCCATCTTTTCTGGCAAGACTTTTCCCTGCCAGATTCGATCCGGTAGCTGGTTCTTCCAGCAGTTGATTGATCCGTGATAAAGCATTTTTCCTTCATGTAGCCAGATGACATCATCTGCGAGTTCTTCCCATTCGTTTAATTCATGTGTCGCAATGACGACAAGTTTATTCCCTGCGTAACGAGACAAAAGCGATACAACATTTTTTCGTTCGTGACTATCTAGATAATTTAATGGTTCATCAAGTAGGAGCATGGGTGGACAATCAAGCAGTGCCTGTGCAATACCGATCCGCTGCTTCATTCCCTGAGATAACGTTTTAATCTTATTCCTTTTGAGATTTTCAATCGATAGTGCCACTATCGATTGGTCAACTGCTTGCGGATTGGACACACCCTTTAATTCACACATATAGGTAAGGAATCGACTTACTTTCATCTCATCGTACAATTCGATCCCTGTTGGAAGAAACCCAATATGCTTTCGAATAAATGGTAGAGACTTATCGGTTGTCTTTCCACCATATTCAATGGTTCCTTGCTGGGGCTTGAGAGCGGTAGCTAGAAGTTGAAGGAAAGTGGATTTCCCTGCCCCATTTTTACCAACTAAAATCGTAATCCCTGGTGTAAGGGTTAACTCAGGGATGGATAGGCGGAAATTTTTTCGAGTATGCTTTAAGTGACTAATTGAAATCATTATGATTACCTCACATATATTGTAGGTGCAAACTTTTTCGGTAAGATAAGAATAACATCATTACGCCAAGGCTTAAGATTAAAAGGTGAGAACTGACAAATAGTAGATCCTGTTGAGTCGCCATCCCAGATGCTTCGAAAAGCATGAGCGGCAGTAATAAGAATGTTACGGCCCATCCAGCAAGTGCTGCGACGAATCCTGCGATTATCCCTTTGTGAAACATGACGAAGGCGAGAAGCCCTGTTAAGAAAAGCAATGGAGCAAACCAGTGCAAAAGAAACAAAGGTGGGTCCGTATAGGGATTCCCTGAAACAATAAAAATTGTCGAAACAAGGCTAAATCCAATATTAACGGTTAGCACAACGAGTAACTTGCTTAGTAGCAATAATGCTGGTGGAAAAGGAGTTATTGACTCAACCATTCGCATTTCTCTATTCCACGTTTTGTAGCTATAAAGCACACTAAATAGGAGATAAATCGGTACGACCACAGGAAACATACTCTCGGAGTCAATAGATCCTGAAGAGATTATCGTTAACATCGTAAAGATAAGTAGACTAATTAACCAGTAAGCCCAGTGGTACGAGCGAAATTGATTCAAGCACTGTTTATACAAGGAAGGTCTTTCCGGTTCAGTATCAAAGTCAAACTCGATTTGCGATGGTTTAAGGTCATCAAAGGAATCCTGAAGGGAAATGATGAGCTTCTGGGTATCTTCAGAACGTGGTGACGTTGCTAAATATGATTTGAGAGGCTGTTCCATTTCGTCTTCTAAATTATCTAACTCAAGATCGATGTCTCGCATGGCTAACTTCCTCCTTTCGTTCTAGTGATACTTTCAGTTTCTTTAAAGCATGGAACAAATTCGATTTCACAGTACCGAGTGGTAACTCAAGCGTTTCTGAGATTTCTTGATATTTTAGCTCCTGATAAAAGCGCAGGTAGACGATTTCTCTCTGTGTACTTGATAACGTATCAAGCTTTTCTAGAAATTCCTTTCTTGCTTCCTGTCTCTCAAATAGTTCAACAACGGAGGGTTCATGGTCAGGTTGATCTGGTATGTTGTCGAGAATCTGTTTTTCTGATTTATAACCTGAGCTTTTCCAGTAATCTCGGCACTGATTCGTTGCCACCTGGTATAGCCATGGTTTCACTTTGTCAGGTATTTTCTTGGATTTAAGCTGGTTAATGAGTTTAAGAAACGTATCCTGTACGACATCTTCTGCTTTTTTCCGATCGCGCAGCATTCTCTCAAGGTAACCAAGTAATGGAGCATGATAGCGATGAACAAATGCCTCGAAGGCAGCTTGATTTCCCCTGGACATTGCAATGACTAATTCTTCATCTGTCATCTCAAGCCCCCCTTTTCTAACTGTTATGTTTCATGACATCGTTCCAAACAGCTTTCCATTCTGCAAACGTAATGATGGTTGATGGCTCATGGTATAAATTGAAATCATTAGCGAAACCAGGGTCGTCCCACTTTTCGCTATAGAAACGGTTCAGCACTTCTTTTACTTGCTTTTCTTTGCCCTGGTTCATCGCCTTCTTAATCATAGCGTAAACCTGTATCGCTTTCTTTTCTTCAGCACTTCGATCATCTTCACTAATCTCATTACCGGTATAAACAACAGAAGATCGCGTTTCATTTGCTTCCGCTAACATGCCGTGCTCTAGTTCATAAATGTAATTGAAGGCGGATTGGATGACGCTTGTTACCATTTCACCTTCACCATTTCCAGTGATACCGATATCTTCATGAAATAGATTTATTTTGAGTAGTTCAGTAATAAAATAATGATGATTAGTATTAAATGCGAATGTGGGTGTATCGTTAAGTAGGTAATTCTGGTCAATAAATCCCTGCTGGGAAAAGTAAGTTGTCCATCTGATATTTTCTACCGGGAGATAAAATAAGTGTCGAATTGTTTGGATATCCTTTGTTACATAACGATCTGTATAAAGCATTCGTTCATCTAACTTCTCAATAAGCTGTTCAGCTAAATTACGATTATAATAGGTCGTGACGACTGAGAATGGGTAATGAGTCGAGGTGACTTCTGTTAAATCACCACCATAAAGATCAAGCTTGGCGGTTTCACCTTTAAATTGATAGGGAGTGTCACTAATCACAGGAATCGTGCTAAATACCTCTGACTTTACTCCTGTTAGCGAGACATTAAATTCCGCTCTATTCATTAAGCCAACATCCGTACGGGATGTCCCGTACATATCGAACAAATACTGGTGTCCGGGTAATGGATACCATGCTGTTTGTGATGGCATGACGAGCTGATCATCACTAACGAAGCCTGGATAATACTCTTGACCTGAATGGTAACTCCAGAGTTGATACATTCCTTCATATTGCAAGGTGACACTAAAATCATGAATGGTGTCAGGTAAGCTGATCGTGACAAAGTCATTTTCTTGCTCAAAAGGAATAGCACATTGATCAATATAAACCGCTTTAACTTCGAAGGTGCGGTTTAGGGTAAATGCTAACTCTTCTCTGTTTTGAAAGACATCTTCTGGGAGGGAGAGCTCAGCCGATACTGTAAGAAAATCGTTATCATTATCGATTTTTAAATCGAATTCTTTAACGAGAAACCGGTCCGGGTTATAAAGCTCACCTTCTCCTACAACTATGCCATCAGGATGGGAGAGAGGAGGGGATTTCATGTATATGTCCTCATCTTGCTCGTTTTCCATTGTTATAAAAGGCGATTGTTCTTTAACCTGGTCAAATTCAGTGACTCTTTTGTCCCAGAACTGACCATATGGAACGAAGGAAAGGAGGCCCAGGAGGATACTGAATATCGCGATTCCTTTCCAGAGTTTATGGTATTGATTAGGTCGTTTCATATTGAGGATCAGCATGATAAGCGTATGCAATAATAACGAGAACGTTAGAACAAACAATCTTTGCCATTTTACTTCTTCACTCAGAAGTTCGATGCCCCATGTTCCATTTACAAGAATCGAGTTATTAAATAGATATGTAAGATGGAATGCTTTAAGGAAAAACAAATCCCCTCGTTGGATAATAAATATTTCCATAAATAAAGTACCAAACATCCAGGCACAAAAAGCTATTAAATAAACGAACCGATTTCGTATGAGGACAGATAAAAGCATTCCAAGAGATAAGCTAACTACAAAAGCGACTTCATATTGAACTATAAAAAAGCTAAGAACAGAAATCGTCTCTTCATTCGGAATCCCACGGTTGTTAGCGAATAGTGCATACATGGTCGCCATTAATAACGTAAAAATAGACAGGTAGATTAAACCGGACAATATTTTAGCACTTATGAATACAAAATTGGAAACAGGGAAGGCGCGATGCCATTCAAATGCTTCATTTCCCACATCACGGCGGATGATGTAGACACCAATTAAAATGCTCAGGCCAACTAAGAGAATAAAGATAAGCGCATGGGTCGTCTCGTAAGTGGTTCGATACAAATTTCCATTTACTTCTTCTGGCCCTGCTCCCATGCTAAATACTAACCAGATTAAATAAAGAAAAGGCAATGGTGTGAAGAACCAGTTTTTAAATAAGAAAGTTAACTCAAGCTTGAATTGAACAACCCATTTTTTCACAGATGATCACGCCCAATCAAAGCCATGTATCCTTCTTCAAGCGTAGGATCTGAGGCCTCTGCAAATGGGAAAGGGGCCACAGGGGAAATGACGCGACAATGCAGGCCCTCAGACGTTCGCTTTGTTAAGGTAGCTTGCAACCCTGAAAGCATATTCCAGTTTTCACCCACCAGATTAAATTCCCAAACAACGCCGTTCCCTTTGTTCTGTAACTCTGCCGGAGTTCCTTGAAAAAGAATCCTTCCGTTGTTTAGCACGATCAGTGTATCGCAACTTGCTTCAATATCCTCAACAATATGCGTGGAGAGGATAACCATTTTCCTACTTGATACGTCTGCCATTAAGTTTCGAAAGCGTAAACGCTCTTCAGGATCGAGCCCAGCTGAGGGCTCATCAAATATGATGATGTCAGGCTCACCGTATAGAGCTTGAGCGATGCCGAGTCGCTGTCTCATTCCATTAGAGAACGTTTTGATCTTCTGGTTCTTTTGATCATTTAAGTTTAGGGCATTGAGCAACCATGATTTTTCTTTTTCATGGTCACACTTGCCATTGGATTTTAAGTTACCAACATAATCAAGAAACTGGGCAGCTGTAAGCTGTGGATAGAGTTGAAAATGCTGTGGAAGGTAGCCGATGTGCTTCCGAACATGGGAAGCTTTATGCTTCATCGAATAGCCGTTCACGGTAATATCTCCTGAAGTTGGCGCTGAAACTGCAGAAAGTAACCTCATGAAGGTGGTTTTTCCAGCACCGTTAGGTCCAATCAGTCCAACCATTCCACCTTCTAAAGATACATTAAGATCTTCAAGAATCATTTTATTCTTATATCGTTTGGAAAGCTGCGACACTTCTATCAAAATAGTTCATCCTTTAACTGATATTCTACAAATAAGACGAATAGTGACTACAAAAGGTTCTAAGAAAGCTGGACACAAAAATCCCCTCTGCACAAAGGTCATACAGAGGGGTGGGGTGATGCCTGCACCTACAAAGGTAGTACATAAAACAAAACACAGAAGAAATGAGCGAGAGTGCCACCGACTACAAATAGGTGCCAGACCGCATGGTGATATTTAAACGCTCTCCAAACATAGAAAACTGCACCAATCGTATACAGAATTCCACCCACTACAAGTAGCGTTAAACCATTAGGATGCAAGTTCTGTGTAAGTGGATTCCATGCTAGGACGATTAACCAGCCCATTAAGACATAAAGAATCGTAGAAATAAATAAGAACTTTTTCACAAAATATGCTTTGAACACTGTTCCAGCAATTGCGAGTCCCCATACGATGCCAAATAGGGTCCAGCCAAGCGCTCCTTCAATTACAATAAATAAAAATGGGGTATAGGTTCCAGCGATGAAAAAGTAAATGGAAGAGTGATCAAGTATTTCAAAAAAGTCTTTAGCTTTACCCGGTGGAAAACTATGAACTAGTGTAGATGCTGTATATAGGAGTAACATCGATGCTCCGAACAATGTAAAGCTTACAATATGCCAGGCTGTTCCGTATCGAGATGCAAAGACAATCAAGACAACAAGAGCAGCAAGGCTTATCAGGGCACCAATTCCATGAGTTATATAATTCGCACGCTCTTCACCAACAGTAAATGTATGTGTTGTCATATTTCGCATCATTCCTTTAAATCAGTTACTGAAAGTATACTACACTCATGCTGGTTCGTCATTTATCAAAGATGTCTTATTTAGCGCTGTCTCTAAGCTTTTCAGCTTCTTTTAAGAGATGGTATGTGTAGAAATTTTTTTCTTCCACTTGCTCTGTGACGGCTTCCATTACCAAAAATTCCTCTGCAATTTCTTCACGTACAGAGGCCAGCAGTTGCGTCGCCTCTGGTGTTACTAATTTGTTTTTGGCGTTCATGTGTTATTTCCGTCCCTTCTATTGAATGATAGTATCATTCTTCCAAAGAACGTCAAAAAATATTCTTGATTAACAATTTGAGATGGATTGATAGATGTGATAACCGCTTGTATACACCAATTGTTCCTGCTCCAGGAAAGACACTATCTCCACATAGCCATAGTCCATCTATCCCAGTACGATGAGATAAACTATTAAAAAGACTATACTCGTTAGTTTGAGGGAATCCACCAACCATTCCTCCTGGTCTATTCGTAAATCTCTCCCAGGCTCTAGGAGCACCGGTCATTTGCAACTCGATTCCATCTCTTACATGAATCACGCGTTCGATCCCTGACAGAATTTTTTCTGTTAGTTCTTCTTTATAAAGATCATATTTCTCCTTCGTATTCCAGTGATGTAATTCAGTATGGGTACTAACGGTCAACGTTCGGAAACCATCTGGAGCCCGTTGTGTATCATCAGTTTCTGAAAGTGAGAGGAACAGGTGATTTCCCTCCGTCATAGATCCATTGGATGAAAGAACCTGATTAAAGAGGGCTGTATAAGGAGGGATAACATCTTCATTTAGTGCAAGATACATTGTAAAAGCGCCCCATTGTGAAATCTTACTTCGTTTCAGAAGTTTCTCTGGCAGTTGTTTCAGAATTGGATCAGGTAGAAGTGGAACAAATCCTTGTACAGGTAGGTTACAAACTAGATGGTCGGCTCTCCAGCTTTCGCCTTTTTGAACAACCGCTACCCAGCGTTTTGCCTCTGCGGAATTTCCCTGCAGAACCTCCCCATTCATTCGAAGCCTCCAGTAAGGTAACGTCATGCCCAACTTTCGTAAGCATCGCACCGGCAGTAAGACCGGCGATCCCGGCTCCAATCACAATGATCTCCACCTAAACCCCTCCACGATGTAACTTTGTCTAATTTTATTATAATGCTAAAAAATGGTGAAGGCATCAATGGATGTGTGTGCGATGGTGAGAGAAGTAACCAGATGTAACAGGTAGATGGTCATAATGATATAAAATTCCATGTTTGACCCAAGCTACTTGTCCAGCCAATGTAGAAAGTGGTACATAAGATAAAGTAAGAGTGAGGCCAGGTCCCCCTTCGCAAACTCACTCTTGTGACCCATAATTGGAGCCAGGAGAATGCCTGGCTCACTTTTTTTTAGTATGAGAGAAAAGCTGATAATCTATAGTTACGACAGTTTACATATTTCGGCCCTCGATCAACACAATTCTTATTCGAACTCTTTAAAGAAGGGGGGTAATGAACCTTGCTTGAGATTATTGAAATAGGACGAAACGAACACGGTCGAGAACTAACGATCCGTGAGCTGATCAAGATACTGGAAGAACAGCCACTAGATCCAGCATTTGAGCAGAGTGGGAATTTTATTTTTCCATACCAGCCAGTTCGAGATGCAAAAAGATATTCCGGTTGCAAAGCTTTCTTCGGAGACTTCGCGATGATTTCATGTCGCTTTTTTATTGTTACAGATGAAAAAGTTCTAATAGAAGAATTGATCATGGCAATTAAAGATAATCAGCAAAGAATTGACTATGAAAGATTACGGGACCTTCAGTTCAATGGACGGGTTTCTCAATAAATATGCTATAATCAGGATATTCTGTCAGTGATCGGGGTGAATCGGATGAGTCTTGAAACACTTCAAGAACAAGTTGATGGGTTAATGGAGAAATATACCGAACTTCTTCTCGGCGATAGTAGTCCAGAGCTGAAAGAAAAGGTGAAGCTTTGGGCGATGTATACGCATCTCTCCAAAACAATGCCACCACTCGCCAAACATTGGAACCAGACCTATCCTGATGCAAAAGATGAAATGAAAGAACTCATTTCTGAAATTAGGAAGCTGAACGAAGAACATCGAAAGTCTCAAGATACTAATGATTGACTTTTGAAGAAGTCAGGGAAACCTGGCTTCTTTTTTATTTGGCTCGGTTAGTTGACCGTTTATTCACAAAGTCTCTAGTATAGCTGAATTTTGGAGTATCAAGTAAAGAAGAATAAAAATAGAATAGAATAATCCTATGTTTTTAGTTTACTAAATGGGGGGTAATGTACAATTAATCAGTAAAATATTAACAAAACAAACCATGGAGAAAATCTATCAAAAACAGGTCTATTCAAAGCATTTCATGGTAGAATAGAGTTGAAGGCGAAATATGGCTGTTTATGAGATGATATGCCGTTTTTCTCCGCTATATATTTTTTATAATGCAATGTATGCGTTTTCACGGAGGGATTATAATGGAACAGGTAATGCGTAATTTCTTTTTATACATGGGAAAGAATAGAGTAGCGACGAAAGTAGCTAAGCGATATGGGATGCGTTTCGGGGCTAGTCGATTTGTGGCAGGGGCATCGCTTGATAGCTCTGTTAATGCGATCAAGAAGTTGAATCAAAAGGGCCTTTCGGTAACAATCGATCATCTTGGTGAATTTGTCGATAATGCAGCAGAAGCTGGTGAGATGACCATGCACTGTATAGATGCGATCGAACGAATTGCTGCAGAAAACCTGGACTCCCAGCTTTCTCTGAAACTTACGTCAATGGGTCTCGATGTTGACTATGATATGACAGTCCAGAATATGCGAAGGATTCTTGAAGCTGCCGATAAGAACAACGTCTTTGTAACAATTGATATGGAAGATTTCGAGAGATGTGGGAAGACAATAGATATCTTTACCGAACTTAAGAAAGAGTTCGAGAACATTGGTACCGTACTTCAG
This sequence comes from Pseudalkalibacillus hwajinpoensis, assembly GCF_039851965.1. Lineage (NCBI taxonomy): Bacteria > Bacillati > Bacillota > Bacilli > Caryophanales > Guptibacillaceae > Guptibacillus > Guptibacillus hwajinpoensis. The sequence continues at coordinate 2,993,614 of NZ_CP156674.1, forward strand.
GCATACTTGTATCGAGTAGCTGAAGACATCGAGAAGTTAAATGAGCTATCTCCCAATCTTAGATTGGTAAAAGGGGCTTATAGAGAATCTGCAAAAGTAGCGTTTCCGGATAAAAAGGACGTCGATGAAAACTTCAGGAAAATTATCAAAATGCATCTCTTAAACGGGAATTATACAGCGATTGCTACCCACGATGACCAGATTATTGAATACACAAAAAAGCTAGTTGAAGAATACAATATTCCCCGCACACAATTTGAATTTCAAATGCTGTATGGAATCTGTGTAGAGAGGCAAGAAAAGCTTCTCAAAGATGGCTATAAGATGAGAGTCTATGTACCTTACGGAAAAGACTGGTATGGATATTTTATGAGACGACTTGCCGAACGTCCAGCAAACGTAGCTTTTGTTCTTAAAGGCATGATGAAATGAATGAAAGCGGGCCATGGTCCGCTTTTCCAACCGCAAAATGAAGAGCACAAAAAAATGGAAAAAACTCTGAACAGTATATTGCTAAATTTCAGAATATATTTTATAGTATAGATAGAGGAAATGATCTCGCTCTTTTTTTTAGATAAAAATGAATGAGCATTCATTCAATAAGGGAGGTTCGCTATGACACGTAGCATTCATAAAGTTGCTGTACTAGGAGCAGGAGTAATGGGATCAGGCATTGCCGCACACCTGGCGAATGTAGGAATTCCGAGTTTATTATTAGACATAGCACCAAATGAATTAAATGATAAAGAAAAAGCGAGCGGTCTAACTCTTGAGCATCGTTCGGTAAGAAACCGTCTGGCTTCTGAAGCGATAGAAAAGCTTAAGAAACAAAAGCCAGCTCCGCTTTCAAAGAAAGGCCATATTCAGTTAATTGAAGCGGGGAACATGGAAGATGACATGGAGCGATTACAGGAAGTTGACTGGGTGATTGAGGTTGTTGTTGAAAATCTAGAAATTAAAAAGAAAGTGTATGAAAAAGTAGATGAATATAGACGTCCTGGCACAATTGTCAGCTCAAACACGTCTGGTATTTCAGTTGAAGCAATGGCTGAGGGACGTTCAGAAGATTTCCGGAAACATTTTCTTGGTACTCATTTCTTTAACCCGCCTAGATACTTAAAGCTTCTTGAAGTAATTCCTACTAAGGACACAGACCCTGAAGTCCTTTCTTATATGAAGACGTTTGGGGAGGGTGTTTTAGGTAAAGGTGTTGTGGAAACAAAAGATACCCCGAACTTTATTGCGAATCGAATCGGTACGTATGGCCTCCTCGTTACCGTGAGAGAAATGCTGAATAGAGGCTTTTCGGTAGGTGAAGTTGATTCAGTAACTGGGCCTGCAATTGGTAGACCTAAAAGCGCGACGTTTCGAACGCTTGATGTAGTAGGACTTGATACATTTATTCACGTTGCTAATAACGTTTTTGATCAAGTTAATGGGGATGAAAAGGAAGTTTTCCGTATACCTGATTTTATGCAGCAAATGAAAGAAAAGGGATGGATTGGCGCCAAAGCAGGTCAGGGATTCTTTGTTAAAAAGAAAGGTCCAACGGGCAGCGAGATTCTTGAGTTAAATCCATCAACTTTGGACTATGAACCAAGACAGAAATTAAAAACAGCTTCTGTTGAGGCGAGTAAGCAGGCTAAATCAAAAGGCGATAAACTGAAAGCGCTCGCTTATGCGAGTGATCGTGCTGGCGAATTAATCTGGAATATTATGAAGCCTGTATTGCTTTATTCTGCTGAGAAGGTTTATGAGATTGCAGATGACATCGATGCAGTAGACCGTGCTATGAAATGGGGCTTCGGTTGGGAGATGGGTCCTTTTGAAACATGGGATGCGCTCGGAGTTGAGAAGTCAGTTGCACGAATGAAAGAAGAAGGCGAGACGATTCCAGCATGGGTTGAAGAGATGCTTGCTTCTGGAGTTACTTCGTTCTACCAGGAGGAGGGTGGAAGTCGCTCATTCTATCATAAAGGCGATCAAAAAGGTGTAGAAGAGAGTAAGAAAATCATTCATATAAAGGGATTAAAAGCACAGAACCGAGTCATCAAGAAGAATACGGGTGCGACGCTTCTCGATTTAGGTGATGGTGTGGCAGGACTTGAATTTCATTCACCAAACAACGCGATCGGAATGGATATTCTCCAGATGATTAACGAAGCAGTTGATGAAACGGAGAGAAACTTTGAAGGACTTGTCATTGGAAATCAGGGCAAGAACTTCTGCGTTGGTGCCAATGTGGCTTACATGTTAATGGAAGCCCAGGATGACAACTTCTTTGAAATTGAAATGGTGGCAAGAAAGTTTCAGCAGTCCATGGGACGGATCCGTTATTCTAAGAAACCAGTAGTTGCAGCACCATTCCAGATGACGCTCGGTGGTGGGGCTGAAGTGTGTATGCCTGCTGCTTCCATTCAAGCATCTTTTGAAACGTATATGGGTCTTGTTGAAGTGGGTGTTGGATTAATCCCTGGCGGAGGTGGTAATAAAGAGCTTTATTTACGCCAGCTAGAACAAGCACCTCAGGGAGTGAACGTGAATCTTACTGATGTTGCAGCGAATGTGTTTGAAACAATTGCGATGGCTAAGGTTTCGACATCTGCACATGAAGCAATGGAACGAGGGTTTATTCGTCCTCTAGATGGGATTAGCGCGAATGCCGATCACGTTCTATATGATGCAAAGAAAAAAGTTCTATTCCTTGCTGAACAGGGATATCAGCCACCGGTAGCTAAGAAGATCCCGGTTGCTGGTGAAGCAGGTTACGCTGCGATGCTCATGGGAGCTAAAACTATGAAATGGAGCGGCTACCTGTCGGATCATGATTTAACGATTGCAAAAAAACTTGCTCATGTTATTGCGGGCGGAAAAGTAAAAGAAGGAACGTTTGTTGATGAACAGTATCTTCTGGACCTTGAGCGTGAAGCGTTCCTCAGCCTGCTAGGAGAGCCAAAGACGCAAGCACGAATGCAGCACATGTTAGTAAAAGGAAAGCCACTGCGTAACTAGTATGGAGGAGGGAAGCTTGATGAGAGAAGCAGTTATTGTATCTGGTGCTAGAACACCTGTTGGAAAAGCGAATCGAGGAACTCTCGCTAACATGCGTCCGGACGATCTTGGAGCGATAACGGTTGCTGAAACGCTAAAGCGTGCAGGTGGCTACGATGGTGAAATAGATGATGTGATTATAGGGTGTGCCATTCCAGAAGCAGAGCAGGGGTTGAATGTTGCTCGTATGATCGGCGCACGTGGTGGACTCGCAGAAACGGTGCCTGCTATTACGATTAACCGATATTGTTCTTCTGGTCTTCAAAGCATTGCGTATGCTTCTGAGCGGATTATGCTTGGTCAATCAGGGGCGATACTGGCTGGCGGAGTAGAATCGATGAGCCTAGTGCCAATGGGGGGGCACGTGATTAAACCTAATCCCGCACTTGTAGAAGAGAAGCCTGAATATATTATGGGTATGGGGCATACCGCTGAAGAAGTTGCACGACGCTTTGAAATTAGCAGGGAAGATCAGGATGCTTTCGCCCTCAGAAGTCATCAACGTGCAGCACAAGCGATTAGAGATGGAAAGTTTAATGATGAAATTGTACCTGTAGAAGTTACAAAACGATGGGTTGATGAGAAAAACAAGTTTCAGGAGAAGAAATTCCTCTTCTCCCAGGATGAAGGGGTTCGTGCAGATACGTCCCTGGATGTTCTTGGCAAACTAAGACCTGTTTTTAACGTAAGAGGCTCTGTCACAGCTGGAAATTCATCGCAAACGAGCGATGGAGCAGCAAGTGTTCTTGTGATGGATCGTGAGAAAGCGGAGAGTGAAGGGTTAGCACCGATGGCGAAATTCCGCTCATTCGCAGTTGCGGGTGTAGCTCCAGAAATTATGGGTGTCGGACCGATTGAAGCGATCCCAAAAGCACTCAGGCTAGCTGGGCTTGAGCTATCTGATATTGGACTGTTCGAATTAAACGAAGCCTTTGCATCACAGTCACTCCGTGTTATTCGAAAGCTTGGTCTCGATGAAGATAAAGTAAACGTTAATGGTGGGGCTATTGCACTTGGACATCCGCTAGGGTGCACGGGAACAAAGTTAACCCTAAGCTTAATCCATGAGATGAAGCGTCGGGGAGAGCAGTTTGGAGTCGTCACGATGTGTATTGGTGGAGGAATGGGAGCAGCTGGTGTGTTTGAAATTCTTTAAAGTGAACGTAACCATGAAAAGGGAGGAACGATAAGCATGTCTAATACAATGAACAAAACGATTAAGGGTGCGAGCTTTTTAGTTGAGGACCAACTTGCTGAGAATATTTTCACACCAGAGGATTTTTCAGATGAGCATATCATGATGGGGAAAACAACGGAAGACTTCGTGATTAAAGAAGTCGTTCCAGAGCTTGATAAGATTGAAAATCACGAGTTTGAAATCTCCCGTAAACTCCTTGAAAAAGCTGGTAATCTTGGTCTTCTTGGAGCTGACGTGCCTGAAGAGTATGGCGGTCTCGGCCTTGATAAAATCAGCTCTTCTGTTATTACAGAAAAATTCGCACGTGCCCGTTCCTTTTCACTAAGCTATGGTGCCCACGTAGGAATCGGTTCCCTTCCAATCGTATTCTTCGGAAATGAAGATCAGAAGAAAAAGTATCTCCCAGGTCTTGCATCAGGCGCAAAAATTGCCGCTTATGCTCTAACAGAGCCTGGATCAGGGTCCGATGCACTTGGTGCTAAAACGACTGCGAAATTAAATGAAGAGGGAACGCATTACCTCTTAAGCGGTGAAAAGCAGTGGATTACAAACTCTGCCTTTGCTGATGTTTTCATCGTTTACGCTAAGATTGATGGCGAACAATTCTCCGCATTTATCGTTGAACGTGATTCAAAAGGGCTTTCAACTGGCCCTGAAGAAAAGAAAATGGGGATTAAAGGTTCTTCTACTAGAACGTTAATCCTTGATGATGTACCAGTGCCAAAGGAAAACCTACTTGGTGAAGCTGGAAAAGGTCATATTATAGCATTTAACATCCTTAATGTTGGACGCTATAAACTTGCCGTAGGAACAATTGGTGGAATGAAGCGTGGCATTGAGCTTTCAGCAAAATATGCATTAGAACGCAAGCAATTTAACACCCCTATTGCAAAGTTTTCTCTAATACAAGAAAAGCTGGCGAATATGGCTGTTGCAACATATGCAACTGAAAGCTCAACTTATCGTACAGGTGGTCTTTTTGAACAGAAGCTAGGGAAGCTATCTGATGAAGAACAGAAAGATGGATCGAAAGTTGCAGAGTCCATCGCTGAATATGCGATTGAGTGCTCTCTAAACAAAGTATTTGCTTCCGAGTCTCTTGACTATGTAGTAGATGAAGCTGTTCAAATTCACGGTGGCTATGGTTTCATGTCCGAATATGAAGTGGAGAAAATGTACCGTGACTCTCGAATCAACAGAATTTTTGAAGGTACAAATGAAATTAACCGTCTTCTTGTGCCTGGTACACTCATTCGGAAAACAATGAAAGGTGAACTTCCGTTGCTTGAAAAAGCAACAGAGCTTCAAGAAGAGTTAATGATGTTAACGCCACAGGAAATTGGCGAAGCACCACTTGAGCAAGAAAAGTACCTTGTAGCAATGGCAAAGAAAATTATGCTGCTGGCCGCTGGAACCGCTGTTCAGAAGTATGGAAAAGCACTTGATAAAGAGCAGGAAGTTTTATCAAATATTGCAGATATAGTGAGCGAAATCTATTCAATGGAATCTGCGGTTCTTCGTACCGAAAAAGCAATGAACAAATCTGGTGCAGAAAAGCAACAGAATAAACTTCTTCTTACGCAAGTATTCTGCCAGGAATCTTTCAACCGTATTGAAGCACATGCAAAGGAAACACTCATTGCTGTTGAAACGGGCGATACATTACGAATGATGATTTCGGCGCTTCGCAAGCTTTCACGTTATACACCAATCAATGTGATTGCTAAAAAACGCGAAATTGCAGCAAGTGTGCTTGAACTCAAGCGTTACACAGTTTAAGTTAGGATTTTAATTTCCAAACCCTATTCTTTTTAGCCCTCCTTAATTGGAGGGGTTTTTTTATCTTGAGAAAGGTAAGATAAATAGTATGGAAATAAAAAAGGATTTTCCTTACGCATGACGAAAGCTACTTTTAGATGCGTCTGGATTTGTCGAACCCTTTCCTTATGATAAACTAAAGTCATCATCATATTGTTTTGTTGTGAGGAGGAACAGATTTGGCCATTACATTTTATGCATATCCTAAATGCGGGACCTGTAGAAAAGCAAAGAAGTGGTTTCAGGATAATGAAGTGGAGGTAAACGAGATCCATATCGTTGAAAATCCACCTTCTAAAGAGAAGTTAACCGAGCTAGTAACAATGAGTGATTTTCCTATCAAGAAATTTTTTAATACCAGCGGACAAAGGTACCGAGAACTGGGGTTGAAAGACCGTGTTTCATCTTCTTCACAGGAGGAATTGATTGACCTGCTGGCATCAGATGGTATGTTAATTAAACGACCAATAGTAACAGATGGACAAACCGTCACGGTTGGGTTTAAAGAAGAGACTTTTAATGAAACTTGGAAAAAATAAAACGGTTGCTTAATTAATAATAACTATTATACGATAGTTATTGTAATTAATATGAAGAACTAAACTTCACAAGAGAAATCATTCCAGGGAGGAATTACAAATGAACTTACCAAAAGATTTTCGCTACTCCGAAGAGCACGAGTGGGTACAAGTACAGGAAGACGGAAATGTACGCATCGGAATTACTGACTTTGCACAATCTGAACTTGGGGATATCGTATTCGTAGAGCTTCCGGAAGAAGGCGACAAAATTGAGTCAGACGAGCCTTTCGGCAGTGTAGAATCAGTGAAGACAGTTTCTGAACTTTATGCACCAATTTCAGGGAAAGTTCTTTCTGTAAATGAAGAATTAGAAGATAGCCCTGAATTTGTCAATGACTCTCCATATGAAAAAGCGTGGATGGTCGTTGTAGAACCGTCTGAGCCTTCGCAAATTGAAGAGCTGATGACACCTGAGGCTTATGAAAAAATGGTAAGCGAAGACTAATACAGAGAGTCACCATCCAGGAATAAAAATACGTTTATCGATAACCCTAAACAGTGGTTCTGTATCCAGCTTGAGTCATTTTATCAATAATTCATGACGGGTTTAAGGAAAGACACTATATAAAGGGGATGACATTGATGAATGATCAATCACTTCCTATGGAAAGAATTGATGTAACGAGTAAGGTATACGGTAAATTCGACCACAACGCAATGAATCTTTATTTAAACAAGGAAAAAATCGGCCGTATTCTATTTTCCAATCAGGGTAATCAGTATGAGTTAGCTGAAGGATTTGAATTTGATCAGGATAAAATTTTCCATTACGAACGTGCTATGGAGAAAAATGGAAAATATGTTGAGGATTGTGACCTTGGATGGTGCTAAAAAACCGGCCTAATTATTAGGCCGGTTTTTCTATGCTTTGTTTTTTCTAATGTATTTAATCGTAGTCACGAGCCCATCTGCTGAAGGTCTTCCAAAGGGACTGGACTGTAAATATTGCGCCATGAGCTTTCCATTTTCGTCGACGAGGAAAATAGCTGGTTCCCCATGTTCACCATGATCTTCATAAGGATCGTCATCTCGATGCATCATAACACCATAGGAATCAATTGCAACATTTTCGTTGTCACTTAAAACCGGAAATTTAAGACCGTGTTTTTCTTTCATCTTACGAAGAGATTCGAGATCATCTTTAGCAAGAGCGATGGGATGAACATCTAGTTTTTGAAAGGCAGATAGATGCTGCTGCAACTCCTCTAGCTGTTCATTACACACAGGACACCATTCACCGCGGAAGAATATGAGCATGTGCCACCGTTTGTCATTTTTCATATGTTGTTCGAGTTGAAAAAGTTCACCTTCCGTATCAATAAGAGAAAAGGATGGTACGTTATGTCCAAGAGATAGCTTTGCCATTTTAACCACTCCAATCTGTATTCTTATTTGATTATTTCCACCACTTTCCCAGAATAAAACATAATTGCATGGTTTAGTGAAGACAGTGTTAAGGGAAAATAGAGAATGGAAAAGAAAATGACTAATGGAGGGAATAAAGATGGCTTTGTCGAAGGAAGAATTACAGCACTTTAAAAAACAGCTTCTTGCTCAAAAGAAAGATCTTCTAGATAGTGGGGCAGCGAAGCATGATGAATATATAGCTTTGGCGGATGAAACGGGCGAATTGACATCCTATGATAACCATTTTGCAGATATGGCGACGGAATTAGACCAACGTGAAAAGGACATAACATTAGAAGATGCTGCAAGGGAGCGATTAAGTTTGATTAATATGGCCCTTGATCGTATTCGAGAAGGAACATATGGGGTATGTGTTGATACTGGAGAAGAAATTGATAAAGAGCGTCTGGAAGCTATACCATATGCAATACGGACGAAAGAGGCACAGGATCAACTGGAAAGTAATAAAGAAAACAGTCGACCGGATGATGAAGCAAGCTTCGAAACCTCTGGCAATCGAGTGGATGATCGAATTCGAACAGCAGATGATCTTCAGAGGGAGCATGGCAATTCCACCTCTGAGACTTATCTTCAAGAAGACTCTGAAGATAATGATGACTAACGCTGCTACTTTAATTCAGGATATTTAAAAGAGCCAAATTCACAGAAACGAATTGCCTCCACATCCATATGCTATAATAAAAGCGTTGATACGACAGCTTGAAATGGAGCGTTGTGCCATGAACGATAAAGTTATTATTGTAGAAGGAAAGACAGATAAAGAGCAAATTATGAGAGTGTTAGATGAACCTGTTAGTATTATTTGCACTTACGGTACGATCAGTTTTGAAAGGCTCGAAGAATTGAGTGAAGAGCTGGAAGAAAAGGATGTTTATGTGCTCGTTGATGCAGATAACGCTGGTGAGAAGCTCAGGAGGCAGCTGACGCAGGAAATTCCACATGCAGAACACCTGTACATTACAATGTTACATCGCGAAGTGGCAGAAACTCCGCTCAATTATTTAACGCGCATATTAAGAGCTGCGAAATTCAAAGTTTTGACCGTCTAGCAGTTAGCTATATTGCCTTGGGGAAGCTTTCTATCTTCCTCAAGGCTTTACTTGAATAGGAGCATTTATATGAGGCAACTCACATCAGATCAAGAGATAAAAGACGTGATCCATGAGGATCAATCGATTCTATTCTTTTATACCCCGTTTTGTCAGAACTGCAAAATAGCTGAACGAATGTTGCGCATTGTAGCTGAAGCGAGGGGAACGATTCATAACATATACACGTGCGATTTGAATCATTTCCCATGGATGGCTGAAATGCATAAGATACAAAGCGTTCCAGCACTAACCGTATTTAAGAATGGCAAGATAGGCAGGACCCTTTTTGCCTTTGAATCGGTAATACGAGTAGATCAATTTTTGGAAGAGTATTAAAAAATTTGATGAATGTTGACCAATTAAACCTTACTTTTATTTTCTGAGAACCTCTCTACATAGGGATTTTAAGAAAAAATAATTCGCTGAAAATTTAGCAATATTAATAATGATAAATTAATATAACAGGCAGTAAAGAAACAGTAACATTGTCATAAAATTGTATTTTCGTTGATGCTGATTGAATGGTATAACTGAGTATAGAGTCACCATTCCGTATTGAATGGTGGCGCATTTCATTTTTATACCTATATTAAGAAGAACTTTAACTTTAAGACATCCAAGAATTCAACCCGAAAAGCAATCAATGATAAATTGACTTGCAAGATGAGAGGTGTATAACATGACAACCATTTCAATCAGCACTAGAATGGGGAACTTCAATACAAATAAAGAGAGTGTTACATTAGAAGATAAAATTGATAGCATTCAGAACGGCGATAAATCACTTAGAAACCAGCTTTTAGAAGATTATCAGCCATTTATTAAAAAAATCACTTCAAAAGTTTGTAATCGGTATATCAATCATACAATGGACGAGTTCAGTATCGGCCTATCAGCCTTTAATGAAGCTATGGATCAGTTTCGTAGAGGACAGGGAAGTCGTTTTCTTACATTCGCTGATATGGTCATTAGAAGAAGAGTAATAGACTATATTCGGAAAGAAGCACGACAAAACAAATACATTTACCTTGAACCTGAAGAATTAGATGAGGAAGGTCGTTTGGAAGATAGTTTTGCCGAGCAAAAGGCTGCTCTTGATGTTTATGAAATGGATAAACAACGTGAAGTTCGTATGTATGAGATTGAAGAGTACGAACAACTGCTCAACAAATTCACGATTACATTCAAAGTCCTTAGTAAAAACTGTCCAAAACACATCGATGCTAGAGAAAATGCTAAAATGATTGCAAAATTAATTGCGGATGATCACGCCCTATCAAGCTATTTGTTAGAAAAAAAGCAGCTCCCAATAAAAGATTTACTGGCGCTTGTTACATGCAGTCGAAAAACTATCGAACGTAATCGAAAGTATATAATAGCAGTAGCGTTAATTCATCTTGGTGGATTCAATGCTCTGAAATCATATATACAGTAGTTGAATTAAGGGGGCCAGGGGATGAAACAAGGGGTTATTATGGACATTCGTGGGAGAAAGGCTGTTGTTTTAACACCTGATGGGGAATTTACGACAATCGATCTCAAACGAAATCATACATTGACAATTGGCTCTGAAATTAAACTCACACCAAAACCAGTTAAGAAAAGAAAAGGTTACTTCCCCCCTACTATGCCAACTCTGGCCGGAATGGCAGCAATTCTATTATTTGTCGTGATCGTAACGGGAGTCATTCCTGTCACTCAAAACGATGCAGTTGCAGCTTATGTAAGTTTTGATATCAATCCAAGTATCGAGGTTGGAGTGAATTCTGATCTCGAAATTGTACAGTATCAAGCTTTGAATTCAGACGGTGAAGGGTTACATTTAGATCGGGACACCACGAACATGCCACTTGGTGAGTTCGCAGGACTGCTGGTGTCTAAACTGGAGAGTGGCGGCTACCTTGCAGATGGCAGCCAGCTTTTAATTGTGGCGACAGATGTAGAGCAAGAAGAACGTTACAAGAAAATCAAGAGTGCTCTTGAGGCAGTAATTCATGACATCGAACAAAATAAAGTGTTGACCAACAAATCAGTAGCGATTACTAGTATTCTTGATGAGGATTATAGTATGCGACAAGCAGCGATTGAAAATGGCCTTTCACCTGGTAAATATTTATCCTATTTAGCAGCTCTAGACCGTGGCGCTACATTAACGTTAGCGGAGGTGCAGAATCTCTCTGTTAAGAAAATGGACGAACTTCAATCAGAAAGCTTGGTTGCCGTAGAATCGAATCCATCAGAAAATACCCAGAAATCAACGGAATTGGAAGACTCTGTTGTTCAATTAAATGATGAGGCGGAACCTGCTGAAAAAGATTTCGAGGAAGAACTCATTTTAGATGATTCGAATAGGCAACTGAATGAAGTGACAAAGGAAAGCGTTCCTTCGAAAGAACAGGAGCAAGAATCGAGTAACCAGCAGCAAGAACCTAATAAGGAAACAACGAAACCGGTCAAGAAAGACGATGATGGAACAGACAAAGCAGTCGTCAAGGAAGATAGAGATACTGATACTGAAGTTATAAAAGCGCAACAAGAAATGAAAGAAAACGAAAAAAAAACTGAAAGTAAAGTAAAGAAAGACGCTGAAAAAGAAGCCCAGAAAGAAGAGAAAGAAGCTGAAAGGGAAGAAAAGAAAGCCGAAAAGGAAGAAAAACAACTTAAAAAAGCTCAATTGAAAGAAAAAAGAGAATTAGAAAAAGATATGAAGAAGAATGAGAAACGAGTAAAGCAAGGAAACTCAGATCAGTCTGAGGAAGAAAACAAAGAGAAAAAATGATTCATGCTATTATTTTATATTTTATGACTAGAAAGCCAGAGGGGGTTCCCCTGGCTTTTTAGCGTTTTAAAACTATTCCATAATGGCAGGTAATGCTTTCACAATATCCATGAAAGAAGATTGGTCATTAAAAACGTGAGTTATGTTGTGGTTTTTATCTATTAATACTGTGGTTGGGACACCTGCGCATCCATATGCTTCATACGTTTCACGGCCATTATCTGCTAGTACGGGGAAAGGAAGGCTATTTTTACTAGCGAAGTCTTGACCAGCGTCAGATGAACGCTCTCGTCCGGTTACATTGATGGTTAAGAAACCAATAGTATCTGGATCAGCGTGTTGATAGAACTGTTCTTTCATCGGTAAGTCCTGCATGCAGTCAGGACACCATGAAGTCCAGAAGGTGAGCATCACTGGTTTACCGGTATAGTCTGATAATCGGACCGGATCACCGCTTCTTATTTCCTTTAATTCAAAACATGGAGCTTTCAAGGCTATTCTCCTCTCATAATTGTCATGTAAACACCTTATCAAATTTCTAGTTCTAATCAAATGGTTCGTATCGTAGACTGTTTTTAATAAAAAATTCACTCTCAAATAAATCAAAATTCGGAAAAAGTTTGACACTGATACGTCACATTGCTAAAATAAACACAATTAAATGAAAACGAAATATTCTTACTTATCTAGAGAGGCGGAGGGACTGGCCCTATGAAGCCCGGCAACCGTCAAACCATTCATGGTTTGAAAAGGTGCCAAATCCTGCAGGAGAAATCCTGAAAGATAAGCGGAGCTGATTAATTAATCAAGCCTCTCTGTCTTTCAGAGGGGCTTTTTTTAGTTTTAAGAAAGATGAAGAGAACTGAAACCGATAACGTGAATGACAATTGCCGTTGAAAGGAGTGGTAGGGGTTTGGACAGAGAGACAAGATACGAGGATTCACACGTTTCCATAGGGTCATTTGTACTTGAATCCGGTGAGGAGCTTCCTCACGTTGAACTCGCTTACGAGCGAGTTGGTCCTTCTGATGCACCAGTCATTCTTGTATGCCATGCACTAACAGGAAATCAATTTACAATAGGTGAAGATGAACCAGGCTGGTGGAAAGGATTAATTGGCAAAGGCAAGTACGTAGATACGTCAGAATTTCAGATCGTCACATTTAACGTGCTGGGAGGATGTAATGGTTCGACAGGGCCCTGCTCCATAAATCCGACAACAGGATTAGCTTATCAGGCCGACTTTCCTTTCATATCAGTAAGGGATATGGTTCATTCACAGAAACAAGCGCTAGAGCAATTAGGTATTCACCATTTGCACGCTGTAATTGGTGGGTCACTCGGAGGCATGCAGGTCCTGGAGTGGGGCATTCTTTATCCGGAGTGTATGGACCATCTTGTACCGCTCGCGGTGACACCTTCCCTGAGTGCCTATGGGATCGCGTATAATTCGATTTCAAGATTTGCGATCACAAAAGATCCGGAATGGAAAGAGGGCTATTATAATCTTGAAAAGCCGCCAGCTGCCGGACTCGCTACAGCAAGGATGATTGGTATGATTTCTTATCGAACAGATGACATGTTTCAAAAGAAGTTCGGTAGGAAAGTGAAGGGGAATCCTGGTGAGAGCCATACAGAAACCACTTATGATGTGGAGTCGTATCTTCACTACCAGGGGAATAAACTAGTTGGTCGTTTTGATGCGAATAGCTACTTATACTTACTGAAAGCAATGGATATGCACGATATAAGCAGAGGAAGAGACAGCATAGCAAAAGCAGCTAAGCTTATTCAGCCAAACGTGCTTGCTATTAGTTTTAAAGGAGATTTGATTTATCCACCTCATGAGTTAGAAAAAATGTTTAGTTTGGAAAGTATGGCGCACTTCTATATTGTTGATACAAAATTTGGTCATGATGGATTTCTCGTTGAATTCGATAAATGGGGACCGTTAATTAAACAACAGTTAAAAGAGACTTTGAAAATTTAAAGGAGTGATGTGAAATGGCAGAGAAACGTTATAATTTAGAAACGATTGGCATTCATGGAGGTTTACAGGCTGATCCTGCAACAGGCGCAAGAGCCCTACCGATTTATCAATCAAATGCTTACCGATTTAACAATACGGACCATGCGGCAGACCTATTTGCTTTGAAAGAAGAAGGGTTTATCTATTCACGCATTGGTAATCCGACAGTCGGTACGCTTGAAGAACGGATCGCCCAGCTTGAAGGTGGTGTGGGAGCATTAGGTCTCGCGAGTGGTATGGCTGCCATTACAACCGCGATATTGAATATTGCAAATAGTGGGGATGAAATTGTATCAGCTTCCACGTTATATGGCGGAACATACAATCTCTTTGCATCAACACTACCTAAATACGGTATTAAAACCAATTTCGTAGATCCCGAAAATCCTGAATCCTTTAGAGAGGCCATTACACCAAACACGAAAGCCATTTTCGCTGAAACGATCGGGAATCCTGGGCTTCATGTATTGGATATTGAGAAGGTCGCTGAAATCGCTCATGAAGCAGGGATCCCACTAATTATTGATAATACCTTTGCGACACCATACCTTTGCAGACCTATTGAACACGGGGCAGATATCGTAGTTCATTCTGCGACCAAATGGCTTGGCGGAAATGGTTCAACGATGGGTGGAATAATCGTAGATGCTGGTAAGTTCGACTGGAATTCTCCAAAGTTTCCAGGGTTCACTGAACCTGACCACACCTATCATGGTATCGTGTTTGCTGAGGCGCTTCCTGAAGCTGCCTATATTGTAAAGGCACGCGTTCAACTGTTACGAGACACGGGTGCTGCACTCAGTCCATTTAATGCCTTCCAAATCGCTCTAGGTGTTGAAACCCTCCACGTTCGAATGAAGGAACATGTGGCCAATACGCGTAAAATTGTCTCTTTCTTAAAAGACCATCCAGAAGTGGAGTGGGTTAGCTATCCTGAAGAAGAGAACCATCCTTCTAATCAGCTTGTAAAGAAGTATCTACCAAAGGGAGCTGGAGCTGTTGTTGTCTTCGGAATTAAAGGAGGACGCGAAACGGGAGCAGGCATTATCAATGCCGTAAATCTCTGGTCTCATGTTGCGAACGTTGGCGACGCAAAGAGTTTAATTATTCACCCAGCTAGTACAACGCACCAGCAGTTGAGCGCAGACGAATTAACAGCATCAGGTGTTCGTGATGACTTAATTAGACTTTCCGTTGGAATCGAACATATTGATGATCTCATCGAAGATCTTGTGCAGGCGATTGCTAAAGCGCGAGTTGAAGCAAGCGTATAAGCGACTCCAACTAAATAATAGACTCTTATCAAGAGAGGCAGAGGGACTGGCCCGATGAAGCCCGGCAACCATTAAGCGACTGCTTAATAAGGTGCTAACTCCAGCAGAATAATACCTATTCTGACAGATAAGAGGAGGCTAATGCCCTCTTCTTAATGAAGAGGGCATTTTCTTATGGCGGCAGCAATTAAAAGTATCGAGAAAACGACCACCTGTCATCCTGGCGCCTCCTATTCGGTGAAGGGAAGCGCATGTGAACTCAGAAACTCAAAGCCCCCTTTCCAGGTGTAAAGTAATAAGTAATGAAGGTTCAATAGTCAGTGGCAAAATTTTAAGGAAAATCAAAAGTAAATCAGTAGAATGAGGTGACGGCGATGGAGTCTATCCATATAGCACTTATAGGATTTGGAACTGTTGGTAAAGGAATTTATGAAAGTATTCATGAACAGAGGGAACAGTTAGAAAGCCTGCTTCAGAGAAAAGTTATTGTGGAGGGCGTCTTGATTAAAGACGGCAATGTCAAAAGGGAAATAGACGACGAAGTTCTCTTAACGACAAACATTGACGATCTTCTGGGGCTCCCGAATCTTGATGTCGTATTTGAAGCGATCAATGGTGTAGAGCCTGCTCGTACGTATCTTTCAAAATGTATCCAAAGGGGCTGTCATATTGTAACAGCGAACAAAGAGTTGATGGCACACAAAGGAAATGAATTAAGAAATCTAGCTGCTAATCAAAAAGTTGGATTAAGGTTTGAGGCAGCAGTGGCTGCATCCATCCCAATCTTAAGTACGTTGCGTGAAGGTCTTAAAAGCAATCAGATTCAACAAATTAGTGGGATTTTAAATGGTACGTCTAATTTTATTCTTACAGAGGTACAGCAAAAGAACATTTCATTTGAACATGGACTTAAGCTTGCTCAGGAATACGGATATGCAGAGGCTGATCCTACTAACGACATTGAGGGATGGGATGCCTTCTACAAAATACTCATTCTTTCTGATCTTGTTTATGGGAAACAACCTGATTGGGATGATGTCGTAAGAAAAGGCATCAGTGAAGTCACATCATCCGATATTAATAAAGCTGAAGCACTCGGACTACGAATCAAGCATACAGCAACAATCGTTCCAGATATTAAGGGACCAATTATTTCAGTTGAACCTGTTGCCCTTACTCCTTCTCATCCATTTTTTCATGTTACAGGTGTCAACAATTGCTTACAGCTTACGGGTAACCTTGCAGGTGAAATTACACTCCAGGGCCCCGGGGCAGGGGCATTTCCGACGGCTAGCGCGATGATAGAGGATTTTCTTAGCCTTTATAGGAACAGCTCTGAAACGCGCTTTTATTCTAAAGCAGAAGGTGAGGATGAGAGAAATAACGAATGGCTGTTGCTAGGAGACATTACAGAAGCAGATCACCAAAACATTCTGCCTATGGTCGAACAAGGAGCTTATTATATGAGTGGAAAGAGAAGTGAAGTGGAAGACTTTTTGAGGAAGTTTTCACAGGTGAATTTCTACCCGATTCATGGTCAATTTGCGAAGAGTCTACTATCTCAATTAGTTGCCATATAGTATGAACGGCCCCCTCCAGGATATGAAGGGGGCCGTTCAGGTTCTTGTTGAAAGCGCTATGATAAAATTTACAATTAAAAATAGTGTGTAATGAAACCTCACGCATGACAGTCTTGTAAGCGGTTTCAATTATACTGATGTATCTAAATTATCTAAAAACTTTAATTTAGGGTGTTGACCTTCTGCTGAAACGGGCGTAATATAATCCTCAATTAAACAAAGTATTCAAATAAATCACTCTACAAAACAAACTAGGGCCCGGTAAAAACACGATGGTCCTATACTTAAACGCTGACGCTTTACTGCGTCTATTTAATACTTTAAGAAAATTCAACTTTATTAAAGTATAAGGGAAACTAAGGCTTTCGCTATTCAACCGGCGATAAGCTAAGTTTATCTAACAAACAGAAAGGAGTGAACAAGGTGAGTGAACAATGGATCTACCTTAACGGAGAATTTGTGAAGAAAGAAGATGCCAAAGTATCAGTTTATGATCATGGCTTCCTCTATGGCGATGGGGTGTTCGAAGGGATTCGCATGTATGACGGTAATGTATTCAGATTAGAACATCATTTGCAACGCCTATATGATTCAGCTCATTCAATTATGCTAAAAATCACACACACAATGGAGGAAATGACTGATATTATTGTGCAAACACTGAAGAAGAATAACCTTCAGGATGCATACATCCGTATCGTTGTATCTCGTGGAGTCGGTAACCTCGGTCTAGATCCATTCACATGTAAGGAACCTCAAGTGATTGTTATTGCAGAATCACTGGCCTTGTTCCCTAAGCATTTATATGAAACAGGGATTGAGATTGTAACGGTAGCAAGTCGGAGAAATCGTTCGGATGTGTTGAGTCCGAAGGTTAAATCATTAAACTACCTGAACAATATCCTTGTTAAAATCGAAGCGAATTTAGCTGGCGTAAGCGAAGCCCTGATGCTGAATGACCAGGGATATGTTGCTGAAGGGTCGGCTGATAATATATTTATTGTCAAAGGTAACGTCATCAAGACACCACCGGGTTACGTTGGAGCACTTGAAGGCATTACGAGAAATGCCATTATGGAGCTTGCCAGGAAGAAAGGTTACGACATGAGAGAAGAGACGTTTACGAGACATGATGTTTATGTTGCGGATGAAGTGTTCTTAACGGGAACAGCTGCAGAAGTCATTGCAGTCGTCAAAGTAGATGGACGTGAAATTGGCGAAGCGAAGCCAGGTAAAACAACCAATCAGTTGCTTAATGCGTTTCGTGAGATTGTAACGGTAGATGGTGTTAGTGTGTATCCTTCTAAAAGTGATGTGCAGGCAGGTTAAGCACGATGAATTAAATAACGAAAAATCGATGACGAGGTAAAAGATGCAGGAATTGGTAATGACCAGAGAGCCGGTATGGTGGAAGCCGGTATTACCCCCTGCATCGACATCCCCTCTGAGTGTTGATCTGAAATAAGCATGCTAGGATCAGCCAGGTGTTCTTAAACACTTGTTATTTAAAAGAGCAGCATATGCTGCTCATGAGGCGACAATTTTTATCCTTGTCGTAAAGTAGGGTGGTACCGTGAAGTCTTTTCGCCCCTATGGACCGTAAGTTGCGGCGTAGGGATGAGAAGGCTTTTTTTATACGCTATTCCTAATCAGAAATTGAAAGTTGGCAGGTAAGACAATAAAGCAATTGGAGGGTATGAGTATGCGGGCGAAGGCGAAACCAGAAGCCGAAGCGGTAACAGAGGAAGTGACCGGGGCAGATGTTTTAATTCATTCGTTAAAGAAGGAGAATGTTGAAATCCTCTTCGGATATCCAGGAGGCGCAGTGCTTCCACTTTACGATGCACTGTATCGATCACCTATTAAACACATCCTATCAAAGCATGAGCAGGGATCCATTCATGCTGCTGAAGGATACGCAAGAGTCAGCGGAAAACCCGGAGTTGTCATTGCAACATCCGGACCAGGAGCTACTAACCTTGTAACCGGAATTACGGATGCCATGATGGATTCGTTGCCACTTGTTATTTTTACAGGGCAGGTTGCAAGTACAGTAATCGGTACAGACGCTTTTCAAGAAGCTGACATTATGGGGATCACGGCGCCAATTACAAAGCACAATTATCAGGTGCGGGACGTTCAGGACCTGCCGAGAATTATTAAAGAAGCATTCCATATTGCTACGACAGGACGTCCCGGTCCAGTTCTTGTTGATATTCCTAAGGATGTGGCAAACCAAACCATATCCCCCGACTATGATTCTACTATTCATTTGCCAGGCTACCAGCCAACATTCTCACCTAATATCCTGCAAATCAAAAAGCTTGCAGATGCGGTTGGGCAGGCAAAAAAACCGGTTATCTTAGCCGGTGCGGGTATCCTCCATGCCAATGCTGGAAAAGAACTACTATCATTTACAGAAAAAAATAAGATCCCGGTTGTAAATACGCTTCTTGGGTTAGGGAGCTATCCAGGCAAACATTCGCTCTTCCTTGGAATGGGGGGCATGCATGGGACGTATACAGCAAATATGGCGCTATATGAATGTGATTTACTGATTTCCATTGGCGCACGGTTTGATGATCGGTTAACAGGAAATCTTGCTCACTTTGCTAAGAATGCGATAGTTGCTCACATCGATGTAGATCCGGCTGAAATAGGAAAAAATGTACCAACGCAAATCCCGATCGTTTCCGATGCAAGAGAAGCGCTCAAGAAACTAATTGATGTTGAGACTGAAACGCCTGATACAGAAGAGTGGTTAAATCACCTAACAGAGAACAGTAAAAAATATCCTCTCTGGAAAAAGGTCAATACAGAAGAGTTTTTACCTCAGCGGGTTGTCGAACTTGTTCATGAACATACAAAGGGAGACGCCATTGTAACTACAGATGTCGGACAGCATCAAATGTGGGCAGCTCAATATTATGCTTTCACAGATGCCAATCGATGGGTTACATCCGGAGGACTAGGAACTATGGGCTTTGGCTTTCCTGCTGCGGTTGGTGCCCAGCTAGCGTTTCCAGAACAAACTGTTGTATCTCTAACAGGTGACGGTGGTTTCCAGATGACTCTACAGGAACTTTCAACACTGCAGGAGCTGAACCTGCCCGTCAAAATCGTGATCATGAACAATCAATCTCTTGGAATGGTAAGGCAGTGGCAGGAAGCATTTTATGAAGAGCGTTATTCTCATTCTTTGATTCCTGTTCAGCCAGATTTTGTCAAACTGGGCGAGGCATATGGTATTAAATCATATAAAGTGTCCACAGAGGAAGAAGCTAATGCTGTTTTTGAAGAAGCATTTTCACACCGCGATCCGGTGCTGATTGACTGTAGAGTGAGTGGGAAAGAAAATGTGTATCCAATGATTGCGCCTGGTAAAGGGCTTCATCAGATGATTGGGGTGAAACCATGAAACGAATCGTAACCGCCACAGTGATTAATCAGAGCGGTGTTCTAAATCGCATCACCGGCCTGATGACGAAGCGGCAGTTTAATATTGAAAGCATTACAGTTGGCCACACCGAAACAGAAGGTATTTCTAAAATGACTTTTGTTGTCAATGTGGATGGAGATGGGAAAATTGAGCAGCTGATTAAACAACTTAATAAGCAAATCGATGTTCTCAAGGTTTCAGATATAACAGATCAAGCGATTGTAGTACGAGAGCTTGCCTTAATTAAAGTGATCAGCAATGCACAAATCAGAAGTGAAATCTCAGGGATCATTGAACCTTTCAGGGCTTCCATTATTGATGTGAGTCGTGAAAGCATAACGGTTCAAGTTACAGGGAATTCCGACAAAATTGAAGCGATTCTTGATCTTCTTCGTCCTTATGGAATTAAGGAAATGGTTCGAACAGGGATCACAGCTTTCCCAAGGGGAAGCCAGAAATCAGTTACTGATCTGAAACAGTACTCTATATTAAATTAACCAATTAACCATTAAAACCAAATTGAGAAGGGATGAATTAAAATGGCAAAAGTATATTATAACGGTGATATCAATGAGGGAACGCTTAAAGGGAAAAAAATCGCAGTAATCGGTTATGGTTCACAGGGTCATGCTCATGCGCTTAATCTTCGTGAAAGTGGTTTTGACGTAACGGTTGGACTTAGAAAGGGTCGTTCATGGGAGCAGGCTGAACAGGATGGTTTCGATGTGAAGACAGTGAAAGATGCCAGCAGTGAGGCTGATGTGATCATGATTCTTCTACCGGATGAATATCAACCAGACGTATATAAACAAGAGATTGAACCCGGACTGAACGCTGGAAATGCCCTTGTATTCGCTCACGGATTTAACGTTCATTTTAATCAGGTAGTTCCTCCATCAAACGTTGACGTGTTCCTTGTAGCACCTAAAGGGCCAGGACACCTTGTAAGAAGAACGTTTGAAGACGGTGCCGGTGTTCCTGCACTATTCGGTGTTTATCAGGATGTATCAGGTAACGCTAAAGAACTGGCCCTTGCTTATGCAAAAGGTATCGGTGGTGCACGAGCGGGTGTTCTTGAAACATCATTTAAAGAAGAAACGGAAACAGATCTTTTCGGTGAACAGGCAGTACTGTGCGGAGGACTATCCTCTCTTGTAAAAGCAGGATTTGAAACACTGACTGAAGCAGGATATCAGCCGGAAGTTGCTTACTTTGAATGTTTACATGAGCTCAAGCTGATCGTTGATTTGATGTATGAAGATGGTATTGCAGGTATGCGCTACTCTATCTCTGATACAGCTCAGTGGGGTGACTTTGTATCAGGACCACGTGTTGTCGATGCGGATACAAAGGCACGTATGAAAGACATCCTTGAAGACATCCAGACTGGTAAGTTCGCGAAAGGCTGGATCTTAGAAAATAAATTGAATCGTCCTGAATTCCATGCAATCAATGAGAAAGAAAAGCAACATCCAATCGAGCAAGTTGGTAAGGAACTCAGAGCAATGATGCCATTCGTGAAACCAAAATCAAAGAAGGAAGTGGTTGCCAGTGCGAAAGATTAATGTATTCGATACAACGCTTCGTGACGGAGAACAGTCAGCTGGAGTCAATCTGAATGCATTAGAGAAACTGGAAATCGCCAAACAACTCGAAAGACTTGGAGTCGACATTATGGAAGCGGGCTTTCCCGCCGCTTCCAAGGGCGATTTCCAGGGTGTTAAAAATATCGCAGATACGGTTCGAAACGTCTCCGTAACAGGGCTTGCGAGAGCGAATGTGAAAGATATTGATGCAGCATGGGATGCTCTTAAGGGTGGTGCTGATCCAAGATTACACGTTTTTCTAGCTACTTCTCCCATTCACATGACTCATAAGCTAAAGAAAACGCCTGACGAAGTGGTGGAAACAGCAGTTGAAGCAGTGAAATATGCGAAAAAGTTTTTTCCAAAGGTACAGTGGTCAGCGGAAGATGCCTGTCGCTCTGATCGAACCTTTCTTGCGAAAATCATTAAAGAAGTGATTAATGCAGGGGCTTCCGTTATTAACATTCCGGATACTGTGGGGTATAGAAGTCCACAAGAATATGGGGAATTGTTTACTTATTTAAAACAAAACGTTCCAAATATTGATGGTATTGATCTTTCTGCCCACTGTCATAACGATCTAGGGATGGCAGTCGCGAATTCTTTGGCAGCCATCGAATGCGGGGCAACGCAAATCGAAGGAACGATCAATGGTATTGGTGAAAGGGCTGGAAATGCTGCGATAGAAGAAGTGGCTGTTGCGCTTCGAATCAGAAATGACTTTTACCAGGCAGAGACTGGATTAAAGCTTGATGAAATTAAGCGAACTAGCAATCTAGTGAGTAAGCTTACAGGAATGGCTGTTCCAGGAAATAAAGCGGTTGTTGGGGCAAATGCTTTTGCTCATGAGTCAGGGATTCACCAGGATGGCGTGTTAAAAGAAAAAACAACCTATGAAATTATCAGTCCACAGCTGATTGGTGTTCAATCCAATAGTCTTGTACTCGGTAAACACTCTGGAAGACATGCTTTCAGGGATAAAGTGAAAGAGCTTGGTTTCGAACTTGATGAGGCTAAAATAAACGAAGCATTTGCTGATTTTAAAGACCTTGCTGATAAGAAGAAACAAGTAACTGAAGATGATTTGTTTGTCCTACTAACGGATATTCAGACGGATGAATTTGTTGATAAATATGAAATTCATAGCATTCAGGTTCAGTATGGTACATCGAATATCCCGACGGCAACGATTGAAATTGAAAAGCCGGACGGAACGATGATCCAGCAGGCTGGTACCGGATCAGGTAGTGTAGAAGCAATCTATAATACGCTTGAGCAATTAATTACAGGCTCACTACAACTTCAAGATTATAGAATTAACTCTGTCGGTGGAGGAAGAGATGCCCTTGCCGAAGTTCATGTTCGCGTAACCTATAACGGTGTAGAGTCCAATGGACGTGGTACAGCTCAGGATGTTCTTGAAGCGTCAGCTATAGCCTACTTGAACGCAGTTAATCGTATTCTTGCTCGTGAAAGCTATCAGGTGAAAAAACAAGCGAACGTCTAACAGGGAGGTTAGAAGGATGAAGAGAAAAGTTGCGGTATTACCCGGTGATGGAATTGGCAAAGAAGTAATGGAGGGAACGATGAAGGTTCTCAATGCCGTGGCAGATCGATTTGGCCATACGTTTGAATTTCATAAAGCGAGGATCGGAGGGGCAGCTATTGATGAAGATGGCCAGCCTCTACCAGATGAAACGCTTCGCATCTGTAAAGAAAGCGATGCTGTTCTTTTAGGTGCTGTAGGTGGTCCTCAGTGGGAAAACCTTCCCGGTCATCTTCGTCCTGAACGAGGTCTTCTTGGTATTCGAAAGGAGCTTGGCTTATTTGCGAACCTTCGTCCTGTTACTGCCTTTGATAGTTTATTAGACGCCTCTCCGCTTAAAGCGGATCGAATCAAAGGTGTTGATATGTTGATCGTAAGAGAGCTAACAGGAGGATTATACTTCGGTACCCCGAGTGAACGCCGAAAAGATGGTAACGAAGTTGTTGATACGCTTCATTATACAAGATCTGAAATTGAGCGCATTGTCGATCAGGGCTTTGAAGCAGCAAAGAAAAGACGTCAGAAGCTAACAAGTGTCGACAAAGCTAATGTTCTTGAATCCAGTCGAATGTGGCGTGAGATTGTGGAAGAAAAATCCAAGGCGTATCCTGAGGTAGAAGTGGAGCATATGCTTGTTGATGCTGCAGCAATGAAACTGGTTCAGCATCCAGCATACTTTGATGTGATTGTAACGGAAAATCTTTTTGGAGATATTCTTAGTGACGAAGCTTCTATGATTACAGGCTCACTTGGAATGCTGCCTTCTGCTAGCTTACGTAGTGATGGATATGGGATGTATGAGCCAGTTCATGGATCAGCGCCTGACATCGCAGGAAAGAATCTTGCCAACCCGCTTGCCATGATTTTATCGGGAGCGATGATGCTAAAGTACTCTTTCCAAATGTATGAAGAAGCGGATGCTATTGAGAAAGCCGTGAAGGAAGTACTTGATGCCGGTTATTTCACAAGTGACATTGCTGGCAGAGGAGCAAACGCGCTAAGTACAGATAGAATGGTCAAACAAGTAATTTTTCAACTAGAAGAAGATAATGCGACTGCAGGAATTATGGAGGCATATGCCTAACAAGATGACAAAAGGGTAGAGGAGGATGGGTGTGGAGCCGAAAACAATTATCGAAAAGATCTGGGATAAGCACGTTGTGCATAGAGAAGAAGGTAGTCCAGACCTTCTATATATTGACTTGCATTTAGTCCATGAAGTTACTTCTCCGCAGGCTTTTGAAGGTCTGCGGATGAATAACCGACGAGTGAGAAGACCCGATTTAACATTCGCAACGATGGACCATAACGTTCCAACAATTGCCCGTCATATTATTAATGACCCGGTATCGAAGGTGCAAATGGAAAAGCTTGAAGAAAATTGTAACGAATTTGGAGTTGAAATTGCCGATATTAACCATCCTGATCAGGGAATTGTCCACGTTATTGGACCTGAGCTTGGCTTAACCCAGCCAGGTAAAACCATCGTTTGTGGTGATAGCCATACGTCCACACACGGTGCCTTCGGTGCCCTTGCTTTTGGGATCGGAACGAGTGAAGTCGAGCATGTCCTATCAACACAAACACTCTGGCAATCCAGGCCCAAAACCATTGAATTACGAGTGAAAGGAAGATTGGGAGCTGGTGTAACCGCCAAAGACTTGATTCTTGCTGTGATCGCGAAGTTTGGCGTGAATGCAGGAACAGGGGCGGTGCTTGAATATACGGGCGAAGCGATTCGAAACATGACGATGGAAGAACGAATGACGGTTTGCAATATGTCCATTGAAGCAGGAGCTAAAGCGGGATTAATTAGTCCGGATGAAACAACGTTTAACTATTTAAAGGGAAAACGTCATGTGCCATCTGGAGAAGCATTTGATGAAGCTGTTTCAGAATGGAAAAAGCTCGCAACGGATCCGGATGCAAAATACGATGAAGTTCTGGAAATTTTTGCAGATGAAATTGAGCCTCAGGTCACATGGGGAACAAATCCTTCGATGGGATCTTCTGTTTATGCAAGAGTTCCATTTCCAGAAGACTATAAGGACCCAGGTGATCAAAAAGCCATTAAGCAGGCTTTAGCTTATATGGACCTTAAGCCTGGTACCCCGATACAAAATATTGATATTCAATATGTCTTTATCGGTTCATGTACTAATTCTCGTCTAAGTGATTTAAGAGCTGCTGCTGAAATTGTACGAGGCCGTAAAGTGCACCATAGCGTGACAGCCCTTGTTGTACCTGGATCAAAATCCGTTAAAGATGCTGCCGAAGCAGAAGGTCTGGATGATGTCTTTAAAGAAGCAGGCTTTGAATGGCGTGAAGCCGGTTGTAGCATGTGCCTGGCTATGAATGATGATATCGTTCCACCTGGTGAACGCTGTGCCTCAACATCCAATCGGAACTTTGAAGGTCGTCAGGGAAATGGCGCTAGAACGCATCTAGTTAGTCCAGCTATGGCTGCAGCGGCTGCAATCGAAGGTAGATTTACAGATGCTAGAAAAGTAAAACCTCTTGTCGTTTGAAAGGAGTGAGGAGTCCTGGAACCAATTAATGAATATACAGGTGTGGTTTACCCTCTTGAGAAGGTAAATGTAGATACAGATCAGATTATTCCAAAGCAATTCTTGAAGCGGATCGAACGTCAGGGATTCGGTCAGTTTCTTTTCTACAACTGGCGATTCGATGACGATGGCAATCCCCGCTCAGACTTCAATTTAAATGAAGACCAGTATAGGGATGCTACGATTCTAGTAGCCGGTAAAAATTTCGGCTGCGGCTCCTCACGAGAGCATGCGCCATGGGCTCTGCTTGATTATGGATTCAGAGTTGTTATCGCCCCAAGCTTTGCTGATATTTTCTATAATAACTGTGTGAAAAACGGAATCCTTCCGATTGCGCTTCCTCAGGAAACGATCACAGAACTTTTTTCGAAGTCGAAAAATGGGTACCAGCTCAGTGTTCAGCTAGAGCAACAGCAAGTCAGTGATGGAAATGGACTTTCGGCTTCATTTGAAATCGATCCTTACTGGAAAGAAATGCTCTTAAACGGTTGGGATGAAGTATCTCGTACACTGTCACTTGAAGAGAAAATCAGTCAATATGAAGAAAAACAATATGTGGGAGAGTGAATGATCTTGGGAATTATCAGGAGAAATATGGCGTTGACGTTGTAAGTGCAATGGAGAATCTGCTCCAGGCGGTCCATCGAACACCGCTTCAGCAGTCTAAAACATTAAATGATCGAACAAATAAAGATGTGTTCTTGAAAATGGAGAACCTGCAGCGCACGGGATCCTTTAAGCTCCGAGGTGCTTACAACAAAGTATCAAGACTCACGGACCTTGAAGCTGCTCGTGGCATTGTTGCAGCTTCTGCTGGAAATCATGCACAGGGAGTAGCCCTCGCTGCAAATGAACGAGGGATCAAATCTAAAATATTTATGCCTGCACAAACACCTATCAGTAAAATCGAGGCTACCCGCTCTTATGGTGCAGAAATTGTTCTCGAAGGGGATTCTTACAACGAAGCCTTTGCAGGGGCACAGTGCGAGCAGAAAGAGCGTGGAGCCACCTTCGTCCATGCGTTTGACGATCCTGACGTTATGGCAGGTCAGGGAACAGTAGCGCTTGAAATGATGCAGCAATGCCCCGATCTGGACGTGATTCTTGTCCCGGTAGGAGGCGGTGGCCTACTAGCTGGTATGGCACTCGCAATGAAATCATATTTCCCCCACGTTAAGATCATCGGAGTTCAGGCAGCTGAAGCATCTGCTACATGGAATCGTTATAAAGGTGCCGGGCCGAAAGTGCTACAATCGGTAAAGTCGATTGCAGACGGCATTTCTGTTAAAGAACCCGGGAAACTAACGTATCCGATTATTGATCATCTCGTTGATGATATGTTAACTGTGTCAGAAGAGGAAATTGCAACCGCCATTCTATTTATGCTCGAGAGACATAAAACCCTTGTAGAAGGTGCTGGTGCTGCTTCACTTGCTGCTGTTCTTTTCAAATCAGGAAGAATTAATGGCGAGAAGATTGGATCAGTTATTAGTGGCGGTAACGCAGATATTGATAAGCTTCCCTCATATAAACTCCTTGCACAGCGTGCAAAAACCATCAGAAAAATTAGCTGATGGTTTTCATTTTGGAACATTTTTTGATTATTGTGACTTTTTGCTCAGTAATTGACACTCATAAAGTACCATGCTAGAATTCAATTTAGCACTTAACCAGAGTAAAGTAATTTCAATTTTATATCTCTTATTCAGAGAGGTGGAGGGACTGGCCCTATGAAGCCCGGCAACCGTCGAACAACTTGTTTGAAAAGGTGCCAATTCCTGCAAAGCATATGCTTTGAGAAATGAGAGGAAGACATCGTTTATGACATGCCTTTCTGCTCACTGCAGGAAGGCATTTTTTATAGAAACATATTTGTTAAGTCGTACCCGGGGTATGATAGGCAATAGGAATCAATCTAGCCTGGTTACTACCTGTAAATGTATAAAGGATGTGAGACATGTGATTGAGCTAAAAAGTATCAAGAAAACGTTCTTCGCTAAATCAGGAAAGGTTGAGGCAGTTAAGGACGTGAATCTTTCAATAAAAAAAGGCGAAATATTCGGTGTGATTGGATACAGTGGTGCAGGTAAGAGCACACTTATACGAATGCTTAATCTTCTTGAGAGACCAACTGAAGGTACTGTTACAGTAGCTGGAAATAACTTGTCATCTTTAAAAGAAAAAGAGCTTCGATCAGCTAGACAAGATATAGGGATGATCTTTCAGCATTTTAACATTCTCTGGTCACGCACGGTGCGCGAAAACATTGCTTTCCCGCTTGAAATCTCAGGGGTTGGAAAGGAAAAGCGCAGTAAGCGAGTAGAAGAACTAATTAAACTTGTAGGGTTAGAAGGAAGAGAGAATGCTTACCCATCTCAATTGAGTGGGGGACAAAAGCAGCGTGTAGGGATTGCGAGGGCGCTTGCGAATAATCCAAAAGTTCTCCTTTGTGACGAGGCAACCTCAGCACTTGATCCTAAGACAACCGACAGTATTCTAGAGTTGTTAACTGAGATCAATCAAAAACTGGGATTAACTATCGTTTTGATTACACATGAAATGCACGTCATTCGGAAGATCTGCCATCGAGTTGCAGTCATGGAGAGTGGGCGTGTAGTGGAAGAAGGATCAGTACTAGAAGTGTTTCATCATCCACAGGAACCCATTACGAAAGACTTCGTAAATCAACTAAGTGAACCAGAGGAAATGAAGGAATCGATTGCACATCTGGCGGAGGATGCCGCTGGAGAACTTGTTCAGTTTACGTTCCTGAAAGGAAAGACAGGCTCACCGCTCGTGACTGAATTGGTTCGGAGGTATGAGATCGAAGTGAATATTATTCAAGGGAAAATTTCTCATACTCAGGATGGTCCTTACGGAAAGCTTTCTGTCTTCCTGAAGGGTGAGCAGGCTGTCATAGATGAAGCTCTTCGATATGTACGCAGCCAGGGAGTCGAAGCGGAGGTGATTACGAATGGCTGAATCTTTATTTCCGAACGTTTATTGGGAGAATATGTGGGAGGCAACCCTTCAAACAGTCTACATGACGGCAATCTCTGTAATTGCTACATTTATTCTGGGTATTTTACTCGGTCTACTATTATTTTTAACGGCACGAGGTAACATCTGGGAAAATAAGTACATCAATAGCGTAATAGCTGGAATTGTTAACCTGTTTCGATCGATTCCCTTTATTATTCTAATCATCTTGCTCATTCCTCTATCGGTATATATTATTGGTACGATGCTTGGTGCAAATGCTGCTTTACCAGCCCTGATTGCTGGTGCGGCTCCGTTCTACGCAAGAATGGTTGAAATTGCGTTAAGAGAGGTAGACAAAGGTGTTATTGAAGCCTCTCAATCCATGGGGGCCTCAAATGGGGAGATTGTTTTTAAGGTGCTCCTTCCAGAAGCCATGCCAGCCCTCATTTCAGGTATAACGGTTACGGCAATTGCACTTGTAAGCTACACAGCAATGGCTGGTGTCGTTGGAGCAGGTGGTCTTGGTAATCTTGCTTACCTTGACGGGTTTCAGCGGAACAATCCAGATGTGACGTTAGTTGCTACTGTCCTCATATTAGTTATTGTTGCAATTCTCCAGATAGGTGGAGATCTTACAACACGAGCAATAGATAAAAGGTAATTAGAAGAAAAGGAGAGATTGATGATGAAAAAAATATTAACGATTTTGTCTGTTCTTGCACTAGCTGTTCTTGCAGCATGTGGTTCGAACAATGGTGGAAACAGTGAAGGTGGTTCAGGTGAAGAAGGCGATTCTAAGAAAATTGTTGTAGGTGCATCTAATGTTCCTCACGCAGAAATTCTTGAAGAAGCGAAGCCTATGCTTGAAGAAAAAGGTGTGGAGCTTGAAATCAAAACATTCCAAGATTATATTCTCCCTAATAAGACGCTTGCGAATGGTGAATTAGATGCAAACTATTTCCAAACAATTCCTTATATGGAATTACAGATGGAAGAAAACGAAAATTATGACTTCGTAAATGCTGGTGGAATTCACATCGAACCAATTGGCGTTTATTCTCAAGACTACAGTAGCCTAGAAGATCTTCCAGATGGCGCCCAAATCATTATGAGTAACTCTGTTTCTGACCACGGTCGTATGCTTTCGTTATTAGAAGCACAGGGATTAATCAAATTAAAAGAGGGTGTAAAACCATCTGATGCTACAGTTGAAGATATTGCAGAAAACCCTAAAAATATCGAATTTAAAACTGATGTAGAAGCTTCCCTGCTTCCACAGATTTATCAACAGGGTGAAGGTGATGCAGTTATGATTAATACAAACTATGCGATTGATGCAGGACTAAATCCTCAAGAAGATGCAATTGCTCTTGAAGATGCAGATTCACCATATGTGAACGTGATAACGGTAAATAAAGGTGATGAAGACAACGAAGCGATTCAAGCGCTAGTTGAAGTTCTACATTCTGAAGAAATTCAAACGTTTATTGAAGAAGAATATGATGGTGCGGTTGTGCCAGTAGACGAGTAAAATCAAAAGGTTCTCCAATTTGGAGAACCTTTTTTGTATGCTTATTCGTGTTGAAAGACAGGCTCCAGAGCGTGCTTCAATGTTTCGGCTGAATGATGAAGCTTTTCCATTTCATTTTTATCCAGATCAAGTTCAATAATATCTCGAATACCATTGTTATTCACGATGGCAGGGACTCCGATATAAAGATTCTTCAGTCCATATTCGCCGTCTAACAGGGTAGAGACTGTAAGGATGGAGTTCTCATTACGAATAATTGCTCTTGTTAATCGGACAAGCCCCATCGCAATCCCGTAATAAGTGGCCCCTTTGCGATTAATAATATGATAGGCCGCATCGCGTACCTTGATGAATAATTCATCAAGGTCTTCCATCGCATTCGGATTATCTTTAATAAGAGACATGATTGGCCTGCTTCCAATCGTCGCATGACTCCACACAGGAAGCTCTGTATCTCCATGCTCCCCAAGGATATAGGCATGGACGTTTCTAGAATCAACATTAAAGTAATCACTTAGTAAGTAACGGAACCTTGCGGTGTCGAGTATCGTGCCGGATCCGATTCTGCTCTTTCTTTATTCACATCAATTAAGACAAGTTCATTGACTAGTTCCTGGTTTAATAAAGAGAAAGCATAGCTTGTTCCAACAAAACCGGTTCCGATGAGCGCTACGCGTGTTGTTTTACCTTGAAACATTGAGATCCACCCCTGCTTATTTAGATTTTGTTTTCCATATGATCTTATCGTATTGCTGTCCCCTACAGTGTGACATTTATCACGAGTAAGCGCCATCATCTTAATTTCTTTCATGGCAATTTAATGGATAGCAAATGGAACGTTTTCTCATACTAACGATGAATAACTAGAAGGAGGAATGCGCCTTGAATCAGGAACAGGAATTTAATAATTTCTCAGAAGCGGCGTTGCATGACTACAAAGAAGGTCTAGGTGTCTTTACTGAGAAAATGCCTCAAATCGCAAAGAAGTATAAGGAGTTTACAGAGGCCTGTTTTAAAGAAGGGGAATTGAGTCAGAAAGAGAAACAGATGATTGCTCTTGGGATTTCAATTTATTCTCAGGACGAATACTGCATTATTTATCATACAAAAGGGTGTTTGGATCAGGGATGTTCAGAAAAAGAAATCTTGGAGACAGTTGGCGTTACAGCAGCGTTCGGCGGTGGGGCTGCAATGAGTCAAGCAGTAACGCTTGTACAGGAGTGTATTCACGATCTCAGTCAATTGAAACAGTAATGTACCCAGGTTTCTTCTATTATAATGGCGTCCTTTGTAAATAAGATTGGAATAAGGTGAATATGGGAGTAATACTAAGAATAGCAGTTTTTTATATATTCAGAACTAACAGAATCCATTAATACCCTTTCACAGCAACCTAAATGGTATTTGTAGTTAATGATTCAACGTGTTAAAGTATCTCTTGTAAGTAAAAAGATACTGAAAGGATTGATTCATTATTAGTTCGATGCGGTTAAACCACACACCTGAAATGGAAAAGGCGATGTACCAGTCTCACGGAGTAGGCTATGCGGAGTATAGTCAGAATTTCAATAAGCGAATGGAAATTGAACGAGAGCGTGAAGCGGATCATCGTCGGAGTCTCAAAATGGTAAGTGAATTCGACCGCCAATTATCTAAGTGAATCAGCATCAAGGATAAAGTGAAACTTCCATTAGAGGCTTTCCCCCTCTAATGGTTAGTTGAACCAATCGGACCTTAAGGGGCAGTTCCCCCCCCACCCCAACGTCAAGAAAGACCAACGTTGCAGAGGAGGGTTGCTACTGCCCCTTAAGGGTGGTGGGGGTAACCAAACAAAAAAACCAGTCATTGACTGGTTTTTTTGCTTTGATTGGTCTTTCTCTATCGTTGATATAGTGATAGTCTTAATAATGGACGAATCGAAAAAAAACAGCTTTCATTCTCATTATGAATAGCGGGTCAAACTATAGCGAACGCTAGAAAGTATGGTCCCTTCGTTCCTTGATATTTATTTGTATTTGTTATAAAATTAGAATGAAAATAGATTGAGAATGACTTAGCACACATTCCTTGACATACACCTTATAGCTACTACAATAAGGAAGGAATAGTATAAACGTTATTGGAGGTATTCACAAATGGCAGCATCAACTCTAAAGATTGAAAATCTTCATGTTTCCATTGAGGGAAAAGAGATTATCAAAGGATTAAACCTTGAAATAAATGGTGGCGAAATCCACGCAGTAATGGGACCGAATGGTACGGGGAAATCTACCCTTGCATCAGCTATTATGGGTCATCCGAAATACGAAATCACAGAAGGCAGTGTCTTCCTTGATAATGAAGATGTGCTCGAGATGGAAGTTGATGAGCGTGCGAAAGCTGGACTCTTCCTTGCGATGCAGTACCCAAGTGAAGTAAGTGGCGTAACAAACGCTGATTTCCTTCGTTCTGCAATCAATGCTCGTCGTGAAGAAGGCGATGAAATTTCTTTAATGAAATTCATCAAAAAGCTTGACGGGAAAATGGCGGAACTTGATATGGGTGAAGAATTTGCTCAGCGTTACCTGAACGAAGGTTTCTCTGGTGGTGAGAAGAAACGTAATGAAATTCTTCAGCTTATGATGCTTGAACCAAAAATCGCCGTTCTAGACGAAATTGACTCCGGTCTTGATATTGACGCACTTAAAGTTGTTTCTAAAGGAGTCAACGCAATGCGTAACGAAGACTTCGGCTGTTTGATTATTACTCACTATCAGCGTCTATTGAACTACATTACACCTGATAAAGTGCACGTAATGATGCAGGGACGTATTGTGAAATCTGGTGGAGCAGAACTGGCACAACGTCTTGAGTCAGAAGGTTATGAATGGATTAAGCAAGAACTTGGAATTAAAGACGAAACAGTTGGTCAAGAAGCGTAAGCAGTAAGGAGGATGACGATGTCAGTGGATACGAAGATTGCATTCGATCAAGAATACGTTAAATCTTTTTCAGAAAAACGACAGGAGCCGAAGTGGATGGCTGCCCTGCGTTTGAAGGCGTTAGAGAAGTCCGAACACCTTCCAATGCCTAAACCTGATAAAACCAAAATAGATAAGTGGAATTTCACTTCATTTAAGCATGATGTACCTGCGGAGGCTATTTCTTCATTGAATGATCTCCCTGAAGATCTCCGTGATCTTGTTGCAAAGGATCAGCAGTCAGGAAATCTTCTTGTACATCGCAATGCTACTCCAGTATTCAATCAGCTTACTGATGAGTTGAAAGGAAAAGGAGTTATTTTTACAGATATTCAAACTGCACTTCAAGAGCACGGCGATCTTGTTGAGAAATATTTCATGAAAGATGTTATGAAAGTAGATGAGAATCGTCTAACAGCACTTCATGCTGCGCTCCTTAACGGTGGTACGTTCTTGTATGTTCCGCGTAATGTGGACATTGATGTGCCAATGCAGGCGCTATATTGGCAAGAAGATCCTGAAGCAGGCATATTCAATCATGTCATCATCGTTGCAGAAGACAATAGCTCTGTAACATATGTTGAAAACTACCTTTCATATGGACACGATGTTGAGTCCGTTGCGAATATCATCGCTGAGGTGCACGTAGGTCAGAATGCTCGTGTCACATTCGGTTCTGTTGATAATTTTGCTACTGGAGTAACGACTTACGTGAACCGCCGAGCAAACGTAGCTCGTGATGGTAAAGTTGATTGGGCGCTTGCTCAGATGAATGATGGCAATACAGTTTCTACAAATACAACACACCTCATTGGTAATGGTTCGAATGCTGACTCAAAAACGGTAACAATCGGGCGTGGAGCTCAGAACCAGAACTTTACTAATGAAATTTTCCATCATGGTCAAAATTCTGAAGGCGTGCTTCTAGTTCACGGTGTTCAAAAAGATAGTGCAAGTGCTATTTTTAACGGTGTTACAAAAATTGAGCACGGTGCTAAGAAGTCTAATGGTGAACAAACGCAGCGCGTTCTTATGATGAATGAAAAAGCACGTGGAGACGCTAACCCTATTCTTCTTATTGACGAAGACGATGTTATGGCAGGTCACGCAGCATCTGTTGGTAAAGTAGACCCTATTCAGCTTTACTACTTGCAAAGCCGCGGTATTTCTCGTCATGAGGCAGAACGTTTGATCATCCATGGTTTCCTTGCCCCTGTTATTAACGAACTTCCAATTGAGGGCGTTCGTAAACGTGCGGTAGAGGTAACTGAAGGGAAAGTAAATTAATGATGAATGTCCAGGACATTCGCAAGCAGTTTCCCATTTTGCACCAGGAGGTGAATGGGAAACCTCTTGTATACCTTGATAGTGCAGCAACGTCTCAGAAACCAGTTCAAGTCATTGATGCAGTGGAGAGTTACTACAAGGAAATTAATTCAAACGTTCACCGTGGAGTTCATACACTTGGTACACATGCAACAGATGCTTATGAAGGTGCGCGTGAGAAAGTCCGTGAATTCATACATGCTTCTTCAACAGAAGAAGTGATCTTTACAAGAGGAACGACTACAGCCCTGAATATGGTGGCATCAAGCTATGGACGTTCAAACCTTCAAGAAGGTGACGAGGTTGTCATCACACCGATGGAGCACCACAGTAACATCATTCCGTGGCAGCAGGTTGTGAAAGCAACGGGCGCTACTCTTAAATATATTCCTCTTCAGAAGGACGGAACAATTGCGCTAGAGGATGTCGAAAGAACTGTAACAGCTAACACGAAAATTGTATCTGTTATGCAGGTTTCTAACGTACTAGGCACAATCAATCCGATTAAAGAAATTGCAGCGATTGCTCATCGTAATGGAGCTGTGATGGTTGTAGACGGTGCTCAGAGCACCCCGCATATGACCATTGATGTGCAGGATCTCGATTGTGATTTCTTCGCATTATCAGGTCACAAAATGTGTGGGCCGACTGGAATAGGCGTGCTTTATGGGAAGAGACATCTTCTTGAAAACATGGAGCCGTTTGAATTTGGCGGAGAAATGATTGATTTTGTCGGCCTTTATGACTCAACATGGAAAGAACTACCGTGGAAATTCGAAGGCGGAACCCCGATTATTGCGGGAGCTGTTGGACTTGGAGCTGCGATCGATTTTTTAAATGAAGTTGGCATGGATAACATCCAACAGCATGAATCGCATCTTGCTAAGTATGCAATCCAACAGCTATCGACAATTGAAGGTGTATCCATTTATGGACCAGAAAAGCGCGCAGGCGTTGTAACGTTTAATAGTGACGAAGTTCATCCACACGATGTGGCAACCGTTCTCGACACAGAAGGCATCGCCGTGCGCGCCGGACATCATTGTGCACAGCCGCTGATGAAGTGGCTTGAAGTAACGGCTACAGCGCGTGCTAGCTTCTATTTATACAATACGGAAGAAGACGTTGATGCATTCGTAGCCGGATTACGAAAAGCAAAGGAGTTTTTCGGTCATGTCTTTTAACAACCTTGACCAGTTATATCGACAGGTTATTATGGATCATTATAAAAATCCAAGAAATAAAGGGGAGCTTGAAGAAGGCGACCTTAAGATCAATATGAACAATCCTACATGTGGAGATACCATTCAGCTGCAGCTGAAAGTGGATGATGGGAAGATTTCCGATGCGAAGTTTATTGGAGAAGGTTGCTCTATAAGCCTGGCATCTGCATCCATGATGACGCAGTCTGTTAAAGGACTTGAAGTCGATGAGGCATTGAAATTATCCCGAATTTTCTCTGATATGATGCAGGGCAAGGATTATGATGAAGAAGATTTTGACCTTGGCGACATTGAAGCACTTCAGGGCGTTTCGAAGTTTCCTGCCCGTATTAAATGTGCAACACTCTCCTGGAAAGCGATGGAAAAAGGTTTTAAGGAACAGACTGACCAGGCTTAACCCGCTTTCAGGTGTTGTCATCACTTCTTTTTCATACTAGAATGGTGGAAAGAGAACATCAGCCAAACACTGACATGTGTAATGTCAAGGAGGGAAATATAATGGCTAAAAAAATGCCTGAAGTTGGCGAATACCAATATGGTTTTAGTGATAAAGACGTATCCATTTTCCGTTCAGAGCGTGGTTTAACCCCTGAAATCGTTAAAGAAATTTCCCGAATGAAGGAAGAACCACAATGGATGCTTGACTTCCGTTTGAAATCGCTTGAGCATTTCTACAACATGCCTATGCCTCAATGGGGTGGAAATCTTGCTGATCTTGATTTTGATGAAATTACGTACTACGTAAAACCATCTGAGAGATCCGAAAGATCATGGGATGAAGTACCGGAAGAAATTAAAGCTACTTTCGATAAGCTTGGGATTCCTGAAGCAGAACAAAAATACCTTGCAGGTGTTTCTGCACAGTATGAATCTGAAGTGGTTTACCACAACATGCAAGAAGATCTAGAGAACATGGGAATTATTTTTAAAGATACTGATACAGCTCTTAAAGAAAATGAAGATCTTTTCAAGGAGTATTTTGCAAAAACAATACCTCCCACAGATAATAAGTTCTCTGCTCTTAACTCTGCTGTATGGTCGGGTGGATCGTTCATTTACGTTCCTAAAGGTGTAAAAGTGGATACGCCTCTTCAAGCGTATTTCCGCATTAACTCTGAAAACATGGGACAATTTGAACGTACACTTATTATTGCAGATGAAGGATCTTCTGTGCATTACGTTGAAGGGTGTACGGCGCCAGTTTACACTACAAACTCACTTCATAGTGCAGTTGTTGAGATCATTGTTAAGAAGGATGCGTATTGCCGCTATACAACCATTCAGAACTGGGC
Source organism: Pseudalkalibacillus hwajinpoensis (assembly GCF_039851965.1). NCBI lineage: Bacteria > Bacillati > Bacillota > Bacilli > Caryophanales > Guptibacillaceae > Guptibacillus > Guptibacillus hwajinpoensis. The sequence goes on from NZ_CP156674.1 coordinate 3,030,895, forward strand.
AAACAACGTATTTAACCTTGTTACGAAGCGTGCCGTTGCTGAAGAAAATGCAACAATGGAATGGATCGATGGAAACATTGGTTCGAAACTGACAATGAAGTATCCAGCTGTCATTCTTAAAGGGGAAGGCGCACGTGGAATGACCCTTTCAATCGCTCTTGCGGGGAAAGGGCAGCATCAGGATGCAGGCGCTAAGATGATTCATTTAGCACCAAACACATCTTCAACGATTGTTTCGAAATCTATTTCCAAGCAAGGCGGTAAAGTAACATACCGCGGTATCGTTCACTTTGGTCGTAAAGCTGAAGGCGCTCGTTCGAACGTTGAGTGCGATACGCTCATTATGGATAACGAATCAACTTCTGATACAATTCCTTACAATGAAATTCTTAATGATAACATTTCCCTTGAACATGAAGCGAAAGTATCTAAGGTTTCTGAAGAACAGCTCTTCTATTTGATGAGCCGAGGCGTATCTGAAGAAGAAGCCACTGAAATGATCGTAATGGGCTTTATCGAGCCATTTACGAAAGAACTTCCTATGGAATATGCGGTTGAAATGAACCGTCTTATTAAATTCGAAATGGAAGGCTCGATCGGATAAGCTTTCTATCCAAACGAACCGGGTTTACCGGTTCGTTTTTTTAATGTGGGGGAATAGATGAATAACCCGTTTTGTTGAAGAAAACGAAAATGGAAGCTCTGCTTTTCTCTTGCTATTTACAAATCTTCACATGAAAATAGAAGGTGTGGAAAGGAAGGGTTGGATGATTTACATAGGCGTGACAGGTTGGGGAGATCATGATGTCTTATACCCACCTGGTGTGAAAAGTAATGAGAAACTTTCAATATATGGCTCGCATTTTCCGGCAGTGGAAGTGGACTCCTCTTTTTATGCGGTTCAACCAATCAGGAATTTTCAGAAGTGGGCAGATGAAACCCCTGAAGACTTCCGCTTCGTTGTGAAGGCTTATCAGGGTATGACAGGGCATCAGCGTGGGGACGTACCTTTTGAAACGAGAGAAGAAATGTTTCAAGCATTTAAGGAATCCCTTGTACCCATTCAACGTGCAGGTAAGCTTGCCATGGTGCTTTTTCAATTTCCTCCATGGTTTGATGTGAACAAAGAAAACGTGAATATACTAAGAGACTGTAAACAGCGAATGGGGGACATCCCATGCGCTGTTGAGTTTCGTCATCAGTCCTGGTATCATGAATCGTTCAAAGACAAAACGCTTTCGTTTCTTGAAGAGCAAGGGTTTATTCATACAATCTGTGATGAGCCACAGGCAGGTGATGGATCGATTCCATTAGTTATGGAAACTCTTCATAATGATCACGTGCTTGTGCGCCTTCATGGACGTAATCAAAATGGCTGGACAAATCCTGGTAACCGACATAACTGGAGAGAAGTGCGCTACTTGTATGATTACAATGACGAAGAATTATTAGAGTGGAAACAGCGTATAGAAGAGCTTAAAGAAAAATGCAAAGATGTTTTCATTTTGTTCAACAATAATTCAGGTGGACATGCAGCTGAAAATGCAAAAAAAATGATTAAAATGTTGGACATTCACTACACGAATTTAAATCCAAAGCAACTCGATCTCTTCGATGAATAAGGAGTTTTAACATGGTACCCTGGATTCTATTATTTTTCATTGGCCTTGCAGCTGGAACAATCGGAAGCCTTGTTGGTCTTGGCGGCGGCATCATTATCGTGCCTGTTCTTCTTATTATAGATCAGTATACAAGCTGGCTGCCGGATCTATCTCCACAGATGATAGTGGGTAGCTCGATTGTTGTCCTTGTTGCGATTGGTCTCTCTTCAACCCTTGCTTATATGAAGAAGAAAAGCGTTGATTATAAAAGTGGGGCGCTTTTTTTTCTCGGAAGCGGTCCAGGTGCTATTATAGGCGCATGGTTTAATAAATTTATTCAGGTAGATTATTTTTCCATTTATTTCGGGGTATTTATGGTGCTTGTTTCCATATTATTAATGGTAAGGAATCATTTACGTCCAATGAAAATAGATGGGCAGTTCCTTCGCATATTTAATGATCCTGAAGGTAATGAAATAAGCTATCGATATTCTGCACTGGCAGCTGTCATCGTTTCATTCCTTGTGGGGATTATCTCTGGTTTATTTGGCATTGGTGGAGGTTCCTTGATGGTACCGGCTATGATTTTGCTGTTTGGTTTTCCAACGACAATTGCTGTCGCAACCTCCATGTTTATGATTTTTCTTTCAAGTATAACCGGTACACTAGCCCATTTAGCACTTGGAAACGTTCAAGTTTTTTTGCTGCTTGGATTGATTCCTGGTGCATGGATTGGTGCTAAATGCGGATCATTTATAAATCAGAAGCTATCTGATCATACAGTAGTTGTTATTTTAAGATGGATGCTAATTATCGTTGGTATTCGATTGATCTGGCAGGGAACGATGGGGTAAGAAAGGAAGAGTGTCATGACTTCTAAAACGCTACATTTTTATTATACAAACGACCTTCATAGTCACTTTGAGAACTGGGCAAAAGTCTCGTCTTATTTGAAAGAGAAAAAGAGATGGCATGACCTTAATGGAACATCCTGCTTACTTTTGGATCTTGGCGATCATTCTGATAAAGTTCATCCCATTACAGAAGGTACGGTTGGTAAAGGCAATGTTAAGTTGTTGAATGACCTTGAATTTGATTATGCTACAATCGGTAACAATGAGGGCATTACATTTTCCAAACAGGAACTGGAAGCGCTCTATACAGAAGCGACATTTCAGGTCATTGTAGCTAATCTCTATCATCAGGATGGGACTAGACCTTCCTGGGCAATTCCCTACACGATCCATGAGCTAGATGGAGTAAAGGTAGGGATCATTGGAATTACAATACCATATGAGCAATTCTATTCTCTTCTCGGATGGTCCATTCAAGCTCCTTTAACGATGCTTCAGGAGCTTGTTAATGATGTGAGTAATCAAGCAGATGTCGTAATGCTAATGTCGCACATGGGGCTTGGAAACGATGAACAAATCGCAAGGGAAATCAACGGCATCGATGTGATTATAGGTGCTCATACTCATCATGTCCTGAAACATGGGATGATGGTCAAGGACACTCTCATCACTCAGGCTGGGAAAAATGGAAATTACGTAGGAGAGGTTACGCTTTGCTACGATTCAGAAAGTAAGGAAGTAACTGAGAAAGAGGCTTATGCCGTCTCGATTCGTCATCGTAAAGAAGACCAGGAGACAAAGGATATTATAGATCAACTGAGTACGAACGCTCAGTCACTGCTCGAGGAGGTTGTTTGCAGACTGGAGCAGCCCCTTGAAGCAGAATGGTTTAAACGCTCAGTGCTCCCTGATGAACTAGCAGCAGCTTTAAGAGAATGGTGTGATGCTGACATAGGAATGATCAATTCAGGGATGCTTCTTGATGGATTAGCAGAAGGCAATGTTTCGAGGGAAGATCTTCACCGCATTTGTCCTCATCCTGTGAATCCCTGTAAAGTTATTCTTAAAGGAACTGAACTTAAAGAAATCATATCACATTCGATGTCAGATGAACTTGTAAACTTGAGTTTTAAAGGACTTGGCTTTCGAGGAGAAGTGATGGGGATCATGGCCTTTGACGGGCTAGAAGTCAAAACGGTGATGATGGAGGATGGACTTCACCACGTAACGGACGTGCTTCATAATGGGAATCACTTATCAAGTGATAAAGAATATGCTGTCGCAACAGCCGATATGTTTACGTTCGGAAAATTCTATCCACAGATGAAGCATGCCAAAAAGAAATACTATCTCCCAGAAATGCTAAGAGATCTTCTAGCCTATAGACTTGAAAATCGCTATTAAAATCTTTGCACATAAGACTGTCAAAAACGTTCTTTGTCTCATATAGATATAGTGATAATCATTCAGGTCAGGAGGCGGGAATGACATGATCACTATGACACCGATCATGATTGACGGTCATCCATTTACAGCAGTAAGCATGCAGCTTCCGAAAACAAATTTTCTTGCAGTCATGAATGAGAATGGTTATATTATGTGCGGAGCACTTGATATTGCCTTACTTAATGAGAAGTTGAGTGAACGGAAAATCATTGCGGGGAGAGCTGTAGGAGTTCGGTCGATTGAACAACTGCTAGAAGCACCGCTTGAGTCAGTTACACTTGAAGCGGAGGCAAGAGGCATCACGGTTGGTACAAAAGGAAGAGATGCCATGCTTAAGATGATGTGAAAAAGCTGTAGCGGTTGCTGCGGCTTTTTCTAGTTTATGGTTTTATTATATGAGAGTGCGTTACCCGAATTCGGTTTGAATGCTTCTTCTTTCAATGAAATTGTCCATACTTCCCTCTTTCCGCGCATATACATGGAAATGAGAAGGGAGGGTTCATGCTTGTTTCGAACTCGAAGAAAATTCTTTAGAAAGGGTCCACTTCCCTTTCGATACGTTTTTATCATCTCCTTCATCCTTTTCATCTTCATGACTGTCCAGGGTCTCTGGATTGTTGAAAAGGGAATTAAACCGACGCTCATTGAGATTGCTCGCACGGAAACAAATCGTATTGCCACTCTTGCAATAAACCAGGCAATCAATCAAAAAATTGTGGAAGAAGTAGATAATTACCAGGAGACGCTGATTACAGAAGTGAAAGATGATCAAGGGCAGGTTGTACTGGTGCAAATTAACCAGCGAGCTGTAAGTCAGGTACTTGCACAGTCGACCGACAAAGTCCAGAAATTCTTAAAGAGTGTAGAAGATGGTAAGATAGACTATTGGGCAGAGCAAAATGGAGTGGAGCTTGAAGTTGATGAGGATACCCCTGTAAACACAGGGATTATACATTATATCCCAATCGGTCAGGCGTTTAATAATACATTATTAGCCAATTTCGGACCAAAAGTTCCCGTCCGTTTTACTGCTATTGGAGAAGTGAAATCCGATATTAAGCATAAAATTGAGCCTGTTGGCATTAACAATATTTGGGTCGATATTCGAGTTCACATTGAAGTGAATGTTAAAATAGTTATTCCCTTCGCTAGTGATTCAGATGTTGTAACGACTGATATACCTGTTATTGCGACGATTATTAAAGGTGAAGTTCCAAACTTCTATAACAATGGATCTGGAGAGGGACTTCCAAATCCATCAATAGAAATGAGTGAAATGGAATAATTCCTAATTGCAGAATGGAGAGATATACGGTATACTTTAAAACTGAACTTAATAATGTTCCTTATCTTTTACGATGAGGTAGAGGAGCAGATCCTCATTAGTACGTGTTGGGAGAATGACACCAATGATCAGCATCGAAAGGGAGATCTGCCGAAGCAAAAATAATTGTCACGTTGTTTTTGTTGGGGCGGTACCTGAATAAGTGCCGAACTGTCATTATAAGAATAACTTATAATGGAGAACTACTGATCGGGGTGGACACTTAACATTGACTCGGTGAAACGAGCAATGATAGGACCAATCCTATCATTGCTCGTTTTTTTGTACTTTAATAATATTTAACTATATTAAAGGATTAAAGTATAAGAAAAACTATGGCTTCCGCTAGGACTTGGCGGTAAGCCAAGTTTTACTAATGCGTTGATTTGATGATTTGTCCGATTGTCCTTCCACTCGTCAGTGATCAGTCTGATGATGGGAGGTTACATATGAACCCATGTAGTGATCCAAAATCATTCATAAGGAGGGTTTCCGTGGAGAACTCAATATTATCTATTATTCCGCCACTCGTCGCGTTACTGATGGTTGTAGTAACTAGGAAGGTGCTCCCGTCTTTAGGTGTAGGTATCATTCTAGGTGCACTAATGATTAATGACTGGAGCATCACAAGCTCTGCTAAAGAAATCTATACAATTGTAAAAGGCATTGTTATTGATTCCGAAAGCGGTGGATTAAATACTTGGAATATGTACATCATATTCTTTCTACTTCTATTAGGTATGATGACGGCCTTTATTTCGATTTCCGGTGGCAGCCGTGCTTTTGGCGAATGGGCTATGAAGCGTGTGAAAACGCGAGTAGGGGCTCAGGTGGTCACAGCTGTTTTTGGCATCATTATCTTCATTGATGATTACTTTAATTCGCTTGCTGTTGGAAACGTGAGCAGACCAATAACGGATCGACACAAAGTATCAAGAGCAAAGCTTGCTTATATTATTGACTCAACTGCAGCACCAATGTGTATCATTTCTCCTATTTCAAGCTGGGGTGCATACATTATTGCACTTATTGGTGGCGTTCTTGCAACACATAGTATTACAGGAGTAGGAGCACTTGAAGCATTCGTCAGAATGATTCCGATGAACTTGTATGCGATATTTGCACTTGCGATGGTCTTCTTTGTCAGTTATTTCGATATTAATTTGAAAGCAATGAGAGTGCATGAAGACCGTGCACAACGTTCAGGAGAAGTGCTTGATCCAGAAAAAGGTGCAGTACCAGGCGAAACAACCGGTTTACCTGAAAGTGAAAAAGGAAAAGTCGCTGACCTTGCGTGGCCAATTATTATGTTAATCGCGGGTACAGTTACGTTTATGATCGTGACAGGTATTCAGGCTGTAAGTGGTACTGAAACAGCGGTTACTGCCTTAACTATTTTTGAAAATACCGATGTTGCTTCCTCACTTCTTTATGGAGGATTAATTGGTCTAGCGACATCACTGATTTTCTTTTTTGCGAAACGAATGGATGGCGCTGTTTTTGGAAAAGGGATTTGGGAAGGTATTAAGTCCATGCTTCCAGCTATATATATTCTTTTCTTCGCTTGGACGCTCATTGAAATCATTGGCTCACTGGGAACTGGAGAATACCTTGCTGGTCTTGTTGATCAGCACATCAACATTGGGTTTTTACCAGCTATTTTGTTTCTCCTTGCTGGTGTAATGGCATTTGCAACAGGTACATCATGGGGAACATTTGGAATTATGTTGCCAATTGCTGGTGAAATCGCTGCAGCCACCGATCCAACTTATATGCTCCCGGTACTGGCAGCTGTTCTTGCGGGCGCTGTGTTCGGTGATCACTGTTCACCAATTTCAGATACGACCATTCTTTCATCAACTGGAGCAGGAAGTCATCATATCGATCATGTGATGACACAGCTACCATATGCGCTACTTGTAGCTGGAATTTCTCTAATTGGTTATCTAGTACTAGGCTTTACAAGCAGTGTGATTATTGGACTTCTGACGACATTGATTCTATTTGCATTATTGGTGTTTATGCTTAAAACAAAATATGCCAATCGAACGGTTGAAGTAGCCAAAGATTAAAAGAAACAGGAGGACAATCCTCCTGTTTTTTTGCGTTTCACACAAAAATAGAGAGATTTTTATCGTATTTTGAACGAATAGTACTAATATTGGAAAAAGATTGTTTTGACATGACCAATAGTACTAGATATACTATAAACAAAATAATCTGAATTTATTTAAAAGTCTTAACCTTTTTCTGGAAGGAGGAATGATGTCGAAAAAGGTTCTAATTTGTCTAAGGGGGTAATACATTTGGAAAATCGCGCACAGTGGGGTTCACGAGCTGGTTTTATTTTGGCCGCTGTAGGATCAGCAATAGGTCTAGGAAACATCTGGAGATTTCCGGCCGTTGCTTATGACAACGGTGGTGGGGCATTTTTTATACCTTATTTATTCGCATTATTAACAGCCGGAATCCCGATCTTAATATTAGAATTTACTCTGGGTCATAAATTTAGAGGATCTGCACCACTTTCATTCTTCAGAATGAATAAGAAAACAGAATGGCTCGGCTGGTGGGGCGTTATTGTTGCTTTCGTTATTTCAACCTATTATGCGGTCATTATTGCATGGGCGATCTCTTATAGCTACTTTGCTTTCAATCAAAGCTGGGGATCTGATACAGAAGCTTTCTTATTTAATGATTATTTGAAGCTTACTGTTGATCCTGGTCAAACAGGTAGCCTTGTACCTGGGGTCTTCATCCCACTCATAGCGGTATGGATCATCACACTTGGAGTGCTTCTTGCCGGTGTTAAAAAGGGAATTGAACGAGCGAATAAAATCTTTATTCCCACATTAATTATTCTGTTCTTAATTATTGTTATCCGAGCAGTCACGCTTCCAGGAGCTGCTGAAGGTCTAAACGCATTCTTTACACCGAACTTTGAAAGCATTACATCGGGAAGTGTATGGGTAGCGGCATATGGCCAGATTTTCTTCAGTTTATCAATTGCTTTTGCTATTATGATTACTTATTCGAGTTATCTACCTAAGAAATCGGATATTACAAACAACGCATTCATAACAGGTTTTGGTAACTCAGCATTCGAATTACTTGCTGGTATTGGGGTATTCTCTGCACTGGGTTTCATGGCTCAACAGCAGGGATTAGGTGTTGAGGAAGTTGTAAGCGGTGGAGTTGGACTTGCCTTTGTTGTCTTCCCACAAATTATTAACGAGTTCCCGGCGCTGAATGGATTATTCGGATTCCTATTCTTTGCATCTCTCGTACTTGCAGGACTGTCCTCATTGATTTCAATTTCAGAAACGTACGTTGCCGGAGTTTCTGAGAAATTCGGGATCTCTCGTACAAAAGCGGTTCTAATTGGTGGAGGAATCGCATCACTGATTTCGATCCTTTTTGCTACACAGGGTGGACTGTTCTTCCTTGATGCAGCCGATTACTTTATTAACCAGTTCGGAATTGCGTTTGTAGGACTTGTAGAGGTTGTCGCTGTCGCATGGGTACTTCGTGAGCTGAAAGATCTCGAATCGCATGCAAATGGCATTTCTGATATTCCATTGAATTACTGGTGGAAGGCATGTCTTGGGGTTATTACACCATTAGTTCTTGGTTACATGATGTTTGATCTATTCAAAACAAACCTTCTTCGTCAGTTCCCGACTGAAACTGGGAACTATGAAGGATACTCTAATGGCTTTATTTTATACAGCGGATGGTTTGTTGCCGGTTTCGCAATCCTGGTTGGAATTTTGTTCAGCTTGAAGAAATGGGATGCGAAAGTGGAGCAGCAGAAGTATAAGGAGGTAGGCTAATATGGGTGGAAGTGCAATCTTTATGATGATTATAGGTATGGTTATCATTTGGGGTGGTTTAACAGCAAGTATTTTAAATGCAGTGAGAGCATCTAAAAAACAATAAAACAAAACAAAAAAAGAACTAACCTTTACGTTAGTTCTTTTTTGTTGTGTGCCCGGCATGTGCATACGCTATAGGGTTCAAGTCCCGAACGGCAAAGGTCATTGTAGCCGTTAGCCAAAGGCAAGGGTGTCCGAGGCGACTCGGAATCTGAAGGAAGCCAGAGGGCAAATCTCCGACCCGAGGAACACGAATCTCATACAAGGCTGTCATTTTTGGATGAGATGGCAACACACATCGAAGTCCAAATGACCAAAGGAAATGGCAGTAAATGAGGCGGGTAAATGGAGAGGAAGTTTGTGCACTTACCCGGGGAGGTCTGACGGTCACGCCATACACCTATGGTAACTGTCTTCAAGAGAAGTCACTGAACCATCAGAAGTCAGCCGAGGTCATAGTACCGTTCCAAACTCGAGATGGTACGGGAAGGACCGAATCATGAATAGAGAACAGGTTCTACCGAAGTACGCATCGTTCGATGACACAGAACATTTCAGCTCAACATATGAGGTAGGAGTGAAGTCTCTGAGGGCATATGGAGCGTGGAGAATTGGTGCCACACAAGGAAAGAAACCTGTCACGTGGAGGAAGAAAGCATGTTGGAAAAGATACTTCATCGGAACAATTTAAACGAAGCCTATCGACGAGTGGTCCGAAACAAAGGGAGTCACGGCGTTGATCACATTCCCACGTCTGAACTGAAATCCCAGATCTCGGAGTCCTGGAATGAGATTTAAGCCCAACTTCTGGATGGAACCTATCAACCGTCACCCGTCCGTCGTGTCGAAATCCCGAAACCGAACGGAGGCAAACGAAAGCTAGGCATTCCAACCGCCATGGATCGCTTCATCCAACAAGCTATCAACCTTTATCTTCAACGGATCTACGATCCGTCGTTTTCCAACTCAAGCTACGGGTTCCGACCAGGAAAACGAGCACACGATGCGGTCCGAAAAGCCCAAGAATATGTCAATGACGGATACCGGTGGGTGGTGGATATCGATCTGGAGAAATTCTTTGATCGCGTTCACCACGACCGACTAATGCGCACATTGAGTTGTCGGGTTAAGGACGGTCGCATCCTTCGAATCATTCGGAGATACCAACAAGCTGGGGTTATGGAGAACGGCCTAACACAGACGAACCAAGCAGGGACACCGCAAGGAAGTCCTTTAAGTCCACTTCTATCAAATATCGTGTTAAATGAACTGGATAAGGAATTGGAGTCAAGAGGTATTCGTTTCGTTCGATACGCCGACGATTGTCAGATTTACGTAGGCTCAAGAAGAGCAGCCGAACGAATCCTTCGAAATATCAGCCAGTTTATCAAGAAGAAATTAAAACTAAAAGTTAATAAAGAAAAGAGTGCGATTGACCGCCCGTGGAAACGAACGTTCCTTGGGTTTAGTTTCACGCTCCACCGAGACTCGAAAATCAGGGTCGGAAACAATCAGGGTCGCGAAACTATTTCCAGCTCGCTGAAACGACATCAACTTTTAGAGAATTAATGGCATGGTTGAGAAGGAGATTACGAATGATCCGGTGGAAGGAATGGAAAACACCTAAAACAAGAAGGAAACAACTCCTTTCATTAGGTGTTACAAAAGCGAAAGCTTTTGAATGGAGCAACACAAGAAAAGGCTACTGGCGAATTGCCAGTAGCCCGATCCTCCACCGTACCTCCAATGACAAGTATTGGCGTCAGTTAGGATTAAAATCGTTAGAAGCACGTTAGATTTTCATGAAACCGCCGTATACGGATCCGTACGTACGGTGGTGTGAGAGGTCGGGGGTTAGTCACCCCCTCCTACTCGATTTTATTAACGTGATCGTGAACGTTCTTGCCTTTCCCATAATCTTAATGATGGATAAGGGTCATAAGACCATTCCGTTCTTCCGTTATCTTTGTAGATTCCATAATGAAGATGCGGAGGGAATTTTCCTGCTGTTCCTTCTGGTCCATATCCGGAGCTTCCAACGTATCCGATAACTTCCCCGGGCTGCACGACACGTCCTTTTTCTATGCCTTTCTCAAAGCCGTTCAGGTGGGCATAATAGTGATAGTTACCATCAATGTCTCTGATTCCAATTCGCCATCCACCATATTCATTCCAGCCTTTCGTTTCAACAGTCCCATAACTGGTCGCTTTAACAGCAACACCGTAGGATGCGAAGATATCGGTTCCTTCATGGATGCGAAGACCACCCCAGCCGCGTCGGTCCCCCCATGTGCTTCGATAGCTATAGTTTGCTTGAAGGGGAACAGGGAAGGCGTGTTTATCAAGCTTTAATGTTTGGAATGTTCGATAGACGGCACTATTGCTTGATATCGTTCTCACTGCTTGATCACGGTGATAATAATCCCAGAGACCGATTCGAATATCCTCTAATGATGTTCCATAATGTTTTAAGAAATTTCCAATCGTATAGAGAACATCTTCATCATCAGTTCGATCTGCTTTTCCATCCCCATTGCCATCAAGGCCCATGCCCCCAAAAAAAGAAATTGATTCTGGAGAAGAGTCTTCCTGGTTGGGGTTAGCTTCTCCACTCCACTGTTCTTTAGATAGATAAATGGCAATAGCACCTTTTTCGCGAGGGATGTCTTTTTGTGAACGTCTTATACTTCTTTCATATTGATCAATACCAGCATAGATGTACCAAGGTACCTGTGTGAGTGTCTCCATACTATGAAAAAGAACCATTCGTCTTGCTCTTAATTCATCTTCGTTAACTTCAGCGGACAGGCTGATATTTGCTGGAAAGAGTAAGAAAAGAATAAGGATAAGAAAACAATATTTTCTCAAGCGTTTCTTCTCCTTTCGTTAAATGTCATTAATCATAGTGTGGTTTTCCTGACCTAAATCATTAGGTCTAAATATTGGAAGGTCTAAAGTGCTAATCGTCACTAGATTCCCACATTTCCTAGAAATACCTGGGGTGAATGTGTTATCCTTTAATACAGAAAAGTAATTAATGAGGTGAAATGATGAGCAAAAAAGAAGAGTATCTACGTAAACCGGAATGGTTGAAAATAAAATTAAATACCAATGAAAATTACAAAGGTCTTAAGAAGATGATGCGAGAGAAAAAGCTACATACAGTATGTGAGGAAGCGCGCTGTCCAAACATCCATGAGTGTTGGGCTGTCCGTAAAACAGCGACCTTCATGATTCTCGGCGATGTTTGTACACGCGCATGTCGTTTCTGTGCTGTAAAAACGGGTCTTCCAACAGAACTTGATTGGGCTGAGCCAGAGCGCGTAGCAGAATCTGTTGAACAAATGGGATTAAAGCATGTTGTTATTACAGCTGTAGCAAGAGATGATCTAAAAGACGGTGGTGCAGCTGTTTTTGCTGAAACTGTTCGTGCGATCCGTAAAAAAAATCCATTTTGCTCAATTGAAGTACTTCCTTCTGACATGGGTGGTCAATATGAAGCACTTGAAACCTTAATGAATGCAAAGCCTGACATTATGAATCACAACATTGAAACAATTGAGCGCTTGACGCCAAGAGTCCGTGCAAGAGCTAAATATCGTCGTACACTTGAATTTCTTCAACGTGCAAAAGAAATGAACCCTGATATCCCAACAAAATCAAGCATCATGCTCGGTCTTGGAGAAACGAAAGAAGAAATCATTCAAACCCTTGATGACCTTCGCGCACACGACGTCGATATCGTTACACTTGGCCAGTATCTCCAACCTTCGAAAAAGCATTTAAAAGTTGAAAAATACTGGACCCCTCAAGAATTCCTTGAGCTAAAAGACATTGCCTTAGAAAAAGGATTCAAACACTGCGAATCAGGCCCAATGGTACGCTCTTCCTACCATGCCGACGAACAAGTAAACGCAGCAAAACAAGCGACTTAATGAAAAGCGGAGACGAGCGTTTAGAAACGAAGATATTGGAACTCTAGAACTGGAACACGTATTTTGTGTTCAAGTGAAAGAGAGAAATATCGGAGTTACTGCGAGTAGCAGCTAGACAAAAAAAGCGGAAGTGGCCGTTTAGACCCGGCAGGCACTGGAGCCATCCAAACTGAACATGTTCCTTGTGTTCGAATTGGATGGTGAAGTGACAGAGGGTCTGGCCCCTGCAGCTAGACAATTGAAAAGCGGAAGTGGCCGTTTAGACCCGTCCGGGAGCAAATCAACGTGAACACGCTTTTTGTCTTCTAGTAGGATGCCGATGATACTCGATCACTTAAAATTTAACTATTCATCTTAATGAAAAATCGGCCCCTGCGGGCCGATTTTTTCCTGTTCTCAATAAGCTAATGCATACTTCAGGTGAAAGGTTGCCGCTATTTGGATATCATCTCGTTTCCATCATTATCATTCAGATCTTCGTTCATTTCGCCTTTCATTTCACCATTCTCGTTTTCGCCATCGCTTACTTTTTTGCCTTGAGGTGCTTTTTTCATTTTAGCGATGGTCTGGTCAATGCTTTTGTCCATTTCACCGTTTGCAGTGGAACCATTTTCATAGCGCTCGATTTCAGAAATCATACCGTCCTCATCTGAAACGTAAACATGGTAATAACGTGGAATAACAGAAAGGGCTGTTTTCTTGACCTGATCAGCTGTTGCATCGCGATCTTTTGTCGTTGATTTGTATCCAATTAAGACTTCTTCGTCTGTTACAAGTGCTGCCACGTCATTTACATTAGGAAGTACGATCGCCATTGAGCTAATCATGTCAGCTAGCTGATCCCGGTCAAGGTAGGCAATGTTTTCTGGTTGCTTTTGTGAATTGCTGTTATTTGTATTTCTTGAGTGTCTAACGAAGCCATAACTGCCTTTTTTAGCTCGATCTTGTGTATTTGCAGTGTTCATTCCATACTCTTCAGGGTCTGTTTTGACGGGCGTCATGTCAGCGTGGTCGAATGGGTCAGTCGCATTTTGTCCCTGACATGCAGCGAGTCCAAGTGCTAACGGTAGTATGAGTATCATATTTTTTTTCAACATATTCACCTCCATACTGTTATCATGACCGAATGAGGTTTCTTTTTTCCTGGTAGTACTTGGACAATTGCAGTAAAAAAGGTATCATTATGATAATGAGCCAATATGGAAATGAGGGAAAAGCATGATAAAAGTTAATCAACACTCATTTGAGTTGGTTAAAGATGAACGGGAGGGGTGGAACGAAGAAGCCTTCCTTGGACGCTATAGTGAAATCCTGGATAAATATGATTATATTGTCGGTGACTGGGGATATGGTCAGCTGAGATTAAAAGGTTTTTTTGAAGACCGTAACCAGAAAGCGACGTTTGATACGAAGTACAGTACGGTGCTGGATTATTTATATGAATACTGCAATTTTGGGTGTCCTTATTTTGTATTAAGGAAGCAGAAGAAGGAAAAACCAAAGAAGCAGCAACAAGAAGCATAAGCCCTGGCGTGGGCTTATGCTTTATATGGTTTCTCAGCATCTTTTTTGGGATCATCATGTGGGGGATGTGAGGCAGGGTCCTGTCTTGGCAGGTTCTGATGCAGTGTTTTATTTTCGTAATTAAAGGCACTGTAAGAACGTTGACCTTCTCTCCATGGAGTGGTTTTGCCGAGCTTCTTGTTAATTGGGGAACCATAAGGGCCTTCAGGCGTATCCTCTGGGAGCACATAATTACGGCCTTTTTCAACATTTGCAAAGTCTGTATAATCTTCATCATCAAACATAAATACACCACCTTCATCAGGTAGTGTATTCATTGTCTTATTAAAATATTAACTTTTATGCTCGTAACACCTCGCGAAGAAATGTACGAAGTTCCTCTGCATCTTCTTCATTAAGGGAGTAAGCATGCTCAAGATTACCTGGCTCATTTAAATCATCATGGCCGATAATGGCGAATTTGCCGCCTTGAATGTCCAGGACAAGCGATTTTCCGAAGAAGCGATCGGATTTAACAATACAAAGGTCAAATCGGTGATTACTTCCCATAAAACACACGAACCTTGCTTCAGTTGCTTCCTGTTCATCATAAATGAGTCTATCTTCATCCATCATAGCACCCTCCTTTTCAATTATTGTTATCATAACAAATTCTTACCCAATCTAAAATCAGTTAACGAATAATTTTAAGTTTTTACAAGAACGGTTATGATAAACTGTATGTGAATATGTTCAATAGGCAGGTGGGCTACATGTATTTTGTCGATCGAAGAAAAATAGAAGAACATCTTGAATTTCTTGATAAGGGAATCAAACTTTTTAAAGACAGTTCTTTTGAAACATCGCTTGAGAAACTAGCGTTAGAACGACTCCATCATCTTTTTATTGAGAGCATGATTGATGTTGGTAACAATATAAT
This sequence comes from Pseudalkalibacillus hwajinpoensis, assembly GCF_039851965.1. Classification (NCBI taxonomy): domain Bacteria; kingdom Bacillati; phylum Bacillota; class Bacilli; order Caryophanales; family Guptibacillaceae; genus Guptibacillus; species Guptibacillus hwajinpoensis. Next base: position 3,046,373 of record NZ_CP156674.1, read on the forward strand.
TGATGGTTTTATTATGAGGGATCCAGGCAGTTACGAGGATATTATTGAAATTTTAGCAGATGAACGAGTAATTCCAGAGAATTGTTCAATTAACTTGAAAGGAATTGTGATGATGAGAAAACCGCTTATGCAGAAATATATCACAATGGATCACGCTGCTTTGGAAGAAAATATAAAAAAGCACATCGAGTCACTCGAAAACTTTTCGGTGCATGTAAGAAAGTATTTGAATGAAGAGCTTGGCGCTGTATCTGCCTTCCTCCCCAAAGATGATAAATAGTTGATATAAAGCATGAATTCAAGCTAAACTAGTAGTAATTGATTAAAGAAGGGTGCTGGTGATCATGATGAAGTTTAGCGAAAAAACCACTCATCATGATCTAACACCAGTAGTAAAACCGCTTTCATACATTGAAAGCGGTTTTCTTCTGGATTGACATTTGAGGAGGAACTAATATGAAGAATTATAAAGGGTACTTAATTGACCTTGACGGCACTATGTATCGTGGTACTGAAAAAATTCATGAGGCAGTCGAATTTGTGAAACGTCTGCAGGAAGCTGATATTCCATATTTATTTGTCACGAACAATTCATCGAAACGAAAAGAACAGGTCTCAGAAAAACTCGAACAGTTTGGCGTTCCCTGTACTCCCGATCATGTTTTCACAACTAGTATGGCCACAGCAAGCTATATTTCTAATGAGAAAAAAGATGCTTCCGTTTATGTTATTGGAGAGGAAGGGATTCGTGATGCATTAACAGATGTAGGGATCACTCTGAAAGATGATAATCCTGATTACGTGGTTGTTGGACTCGACCGGACGATTACTTATGAGAAATTTGCGAAGGCATGTATTGCTGTTCGAAACGGCGCAACTTTTATTTCGACAAATGGTGATATCGCGATTCCAACAGAAAGAGGCCTGCTCCCTGGAAACGGATCACTAACATCAGTTGTTTCTGTTTCTACGCAGGTAGATCCGATTTTTATTGGTAAACCTGAATCGATTATTATGGAACAGGCGTTAGCTCACCTCGGTACAAGCAAAGAAGACACGCTGATGGTTGGAGATAATTACATGACGGATATTTTAGCCGGTATCAATGCGGGGCTGGATACGCTCCTCGTTCATACTGGAGTAACGACGAAAGAGCATCTTGAATCGGTAGATAAGCAGCCAATCCATACTGCTAAAACGCTAGATGAGTGGAAAATTTAAAAACGCCCATGTGGGCGTTTTTTAAAAAAAAGATAAGTTATTCTGTTTTTTGAGCACGGTGCGCTAGACGACTGGAGGCAGCCGCAGCAATAGCGCCGACAATGTCATCAAGGTAGGTGTGACATTTGCCTGTTGATTTGTCGTTCAGCTTTTCAAGAATGCCTGGCTTTTGTTTGTCGATAAAACCATAGTTCGTAAACCCAATGGAACCGTAAACATTCACAATCGAAAGGGCAATAATTTCATCAACGCCATACAACCCTTCATCTTTCATTAAGATATCTTGAAGGGGTTGGTCTAACATGTTTTTTTCAGTTAATTCGTCAAGTTGAATACCTGTTAGAACTGCATTTTGAACCTCTCGCTTTGAAAGGACACGTTCAACATTCTCAGTACATGTGTCAATGTGGAGGTCGGGATGGTATTTTTTTTGGAGATAATAAACAAGGTCAGCAATATCCTTGATTTCGACCCCACGTTCAGTCAATTTGCGCCTTGCTGCCTCTTCAACAAGATCCATAGGTTTCTCGCCCATTCTTGTCCCACCTAACTTTATAGAAAATTGGTATTGTAAGTTATTGATTTTATTAGTATATGAAGAGTTGCCTGAAATATGACAATGAATAACCATACACCAACTGGGCGCACTCGGCATATCTTATATCGATAATGACGAAATGTCGGAGGATTACTATGCTCGAGCGGGATGTGTTTCACCAGTATGGGCTTGTCGTAGAACAGCAAAGTCAGAGTAAGGATGGTTTTTCGTTTCGAACAGCGGATATGAATGAGTTTTTGTTGAAAAGACCGGTCATAGAGCAAGAGGGGGAATTCCCCTGGTATGTGATGGTAGCTCAGTATTTTAACCAGCAAAATGAGCCAACTATGGTGCCAATTCCTTCCAGGCGAGGGAAATACATTGAAACGCTGGACAATGAAGCATTTATTCTTTATCAAAAACCAATGCGAAGGTTTCGAAATGAACAATCTGATGGTCAACGCCTTGCCCTTCTTCATAGGAAAGGAGGGAATCTTTTAGCTGCTTACGATAACTTGCCAGCTACTCAGCCATGGCAGGTCAGATGGCAACAGCGTATGGATCAAATGGAATCCTTCCGAGAAGAATTAAAGAACCAGGGGCAGACTTTAAGAGAATTTGATGAATGGTTTATCGAGACGTTCCCCTATTATTCGGGTTTAGCTGAAAATGCGGTTCAGTACATTGTGGATGCGGGAATTGATTCAGGTACGAATCCATTCGAGATAAGGACGCTTGCTTTTAATCGCTTTTCATCCAGCTATCATCGATCATCAGATAGTCTTTTTCCGAACGATTTTATCCTTGACCATCCTGCGAGAGATCTAGCAGAGTGGATCAGGTTTGAATTGTTTGAATGTGATGGGGATTTTGACACGGTGAGAATGTTTCTATGGGATTACCATGAGAGACGCACGTTAAGTAAAATGGATTGGAACCTGATGTATGCTAGATTGCTTTTTCCTCTCCCATATGTAGAAGCAGTGGAGCATTATTATAGCGACGGAAATTTAAAGGAGAAAGAAAGAAGTCTTAATGCAGTTCAGCGTATCGCCAAAAGAGAAGGAGAGCGTGAAGAAATCTACCGCACTCTCATTCATGAGTTAATGGGAGAACAATCAGCAACGATGAGAAAAATTGATTGGTTAGTGTAAAATTAAAAATCCCCTCCATGACTGGAGGGGATGAATTCGTTTGATTTAAAATACTTGTTCAAGCTCAGTAACGCCTGGAACTTCTTCTAGAAGTGCGCGTTCGATACCTGCTTTTAGGGTAATAGTGGAACTAGGGCAGCTGCCGCACGCTCCCATTAAACGTACTCTTACAACCCCGTCTTCGATGTCTACTAGCTCTACGTCTCCACCATCACGCAGAAGGAATGGACGCAATTTATTCAGTACATCCTGGACTTGTTCTTCCATTATTCATCGACTCCCTTCATACTTACATACTTCTATTATACTGATAATTACCAGAAAAATCTATGTGTTAACGTGGAATGATTATAATTATCATTTATAACTTTATCACGCAACGAAGACACATTCAAGATTGGAATATGAAAAAGGCAAATGCTCCTTTTCGTAAGCGGAGGAATAAGGTACAATTAAGTAAAAGTTCGAACAAAGGGGGCATTTGATCATGGAAGAAGTACTAGTCTATGGAGCAGGAGAACGATGTGCAAGCTGTGTGAACCTACCTTCTTCAGAAGAAACGGCTGAGTGGCTGAAAGCCGCCCTTGATCGAAAATATCCAGAAAGAAATATAGCAGTTCGTTATGTAGATGTCCATAGTAAGCTTTCAGGGAATGAAGCTGCTTTCGCTGCAAAAGTAATTGATGAGGATTTGTTTTATCCAGTTGTTGTGATTCGAAATCAGATTGTTTCAGAGGGAAATCCTGAACTTAAAGATTTATACGCTGTTCTAGAAGATCATTCTGCAACAGCTTGATAATGAAGAACCAGTGAGTGGAATCCCACTCACTGGTTTTTTTTTGTTTATAGATCTAACCGGCTATTTCCGCTTTTCAGATCTAGCTGCAGTGGCCGATTAGACCCTCGGTCACTTCGCATTCACTCTGAACACAAAGAACGTGTTCAAATTGAATGCCTCCAGTGCCTGCCGGGTCTAATCGGCCACTTTCGCTTTTCGTTTTACCCATTATGATTTTTATACATCCATAGAATCCCTGACTTTAGAAGACGTGGTACTCTTCCGGTGAGGGGGCGGTTGGCCATGATGCCGAATCCGTGTTTGCTTCCGAGTGAACCGAGTGTGCCTTTGATTTTAATTGGCGGAAGAGCTGGTGGTGCTTCTTGTTTCCATTGTTTTTGGAGAACGAGAGCGATTTGTTCTGCCTGTTCTTCAGCCAGCTGAGCACTTGGCGCGTGCGGGAGGCTTGCACAGTCACCGACAACGAATACATTATTGTGGTCAGGGATCTTGTGATATTCATTGAGAATAATGCGTTGTTGGGAGTCTTTTTCAACTTCTAGATTTCTCACAAGTTGGTTAGGTTGAATCCCGGCTGTCCAAACGATTGAATCACAATGAACAGGTTTACCGTGGTTGTAAAGTGTCTGAGGTTCTACCTGTGTGATATTCGATTCACTAACAACTTCTACATTCCGCTCTTCAAACCAAGATTGAACATATTTACCCAATCGTTCAGGAAATGCAGAGAGGATTGTGTTTCCTCTGTCGAAAAGTTTAATCTGAAGATCGGGTCTACTTTCATGGAGTTCACTAGCGAGCTCCACGCCGCTTAATCCGGCTCCAACGATCCCAACCACAGATCTTGCGCCAAGATTGTTTAAGACTTCGTATGTTCTTCGAGATGAATCAATTGTTTGAATGCTCAATGTATGAACATCTGCGCCTGGTACATTATGATACTTATCTTCGCAGCCTAATCCAATAATGAGCGTGTCGTAAGCAAGATCATCATCGTTTTTCATATGAACAAGGTTTGCTTCTAGATCGATACCCGAAATTTCTCCGTATTTCATTTCCAGTTTCTGATGAACGGGGAATTGAACGCGTATATGATGGTCACTTGCTGTTCCTGCAGCAAGTGCATAATATTCTGTTTTCATACTGTGATAAGGATTGCGGTCAACGAGGGTAATGGTGAGATCTTCAGGTAGATCAGATGCAAATAATTTCTGTAGGATGCGCATACCACCGTATCCGCCGCCTAAAAGCACTAGCCTTTTCATGATAAGAGGTCCCCTTTGTTAAACATAATTCAATAACGCGGTCCTGTAACAGGATGTTAATATGGAAAATGATGTTTTGGAAAGAAAAAAGGAAGTGATCCGCGCTATAATAAATGTAACCGTTTCTTGGTACTATGACAGTTAAAAGTATAGCGAAACTGCTACTTTTGTACAATATCATTTACGAAATGAGTATCGAAGGAGTTGCTTTTATTTGACGACAATCGAGTTTTGTGCCGGTAACCTTCGAGAGAATCAGAAGGTCTGGAACGAATTGGAAAAGTATTCCGGGCTAGAGTTGATCGACTATGGATGCCTTGGCTACTGTGGAAATTGCTACGCAGAATCGTTTGCGATTGTAGATGGGGTTTTGATGAATGCAGATGATGCTGAAGAATTAATTGATAAAATTATTCGAAAACTTAAATTGAAAAATTAAGGGCTTTCATTCGGATTATCCTGTGTTATAATGACAAAGGTCATTGAGAGCCAGAGCCGGAGAGAGAGAGAGAAAAGGCTTTTATTTTTCACTCATTTGCGAAATATGTCGAATTTTCGGAAAATAAAACATCGTTTGTAAGCGTTATTTTAGATTGATATCATAATAACTATTTTAATATTGGTAATGGGGTATTCTATGCTTATAAACGGAATTAATATAAAACGAGGGGTGTAACACATGCAGATTTTATGGGGATTGGGCGGTATGGCTGTTCTTTTTGCAATCGCACTAATCTTTTCTACTAACCGTAAAGCAATCAGTCTTCGCACTGTGCTTGGAGCACTTGCGATTCAGGTAGCGTTTGCCTTTGTAGTACTCAAATGGGAAGCAGGTAAGGCAGGTCTTAAATGGCTTTCGCTTCGTGTACAGGATATTATTAATTACGCCAATGACGGAATTAGCTTTCTATTTGGCGGATTAATTGGGAATGAGCAAGTTGGATTTATTTTTGCATTTCAAGTACTAACAATTATCATATTCTTCTCATCTTTAATATCCGTTCTTTATTATCTTGGTATCATGCAGTGGATAATTCGAATTCTTGGTGGTGCTATTTCAAAGGCACTCGGCACCAGTAAAGCTGAATCACTATCTGCGACAGCGAATATCTTTGTTGGTCAGACAGAGGCTCCACTTGTTATTAAGCCATACATTGACAGAATGACGAAGTCAGAACTGTTTGCAGTTATGACTGGTGGATTGGCTTCAGTAGCAGGTTCTGTACTAATTGGTTACTCACTTCTAGGTGTACCGCTTGAGTACTTGCTTGCAGCAAGTTTCATGGCTGCTCCTGCAGGTTTACTTATGGCGAAACTCATTATGCCTGAAACGGAAACGCCTGAAACGGCAAGTGAGATCAAAATGGAACGAAACGAAGATCATGTTAACGTAATTGATGCTGCAGCACATGGTGCTTCAGATGGTCTTAAGCTAGCACTTAATGTTGGTGCAATGCTTCTTTCTTTCATCGCACTTATCGCTCTGTTAAATGGTTTACTTGGTGGAATCGGTGGACTGTTTGGATATGGAAACATTACCATTGAACAAATTCTTGGCTATGTTTTCTCACCACTTGCATTTGTGATCGGTGTACCGTGGCAGGATGCTGTTCAAGCCGGTAACTATATCGGACAGAAACTTATTCTTAACGAATTCGTAGCATTTTCATCTTTTGGTCCTGAAATTGGATCTGGATCGCTAACTGACAAATCCGTTGCGATCATCAGTTTCGCTCTTTGTGGATTTGCAAACTTCTCATCTCTTGCCATCCTACTAGGTGGACTGGGTGGACTTGCACCGAAACGTCGTCCCGAAATTGCTAAATTCGGAATGCGTGCGATTCTCGCTGGTACGCTTGCTAACTTATTGAACGCAGCAATTGCTGGTATGCTTATTTTCTAATTGGAAGCCTCTTTTATAGGGGGCTTTTTTTGTTTCTATTGCGTTAAAAACAGGCAAAGGATTGTTGAATTTTAACAGCATTAAGGTATACTTGCTAAATAAAAGACAGGGGGGAATCACTGTTGAGTAGCTTTGAACATACGCTGCCATATGATCGAATGATGGGTGACATCTACATCCCACAATGTCCGTTTTGCCATAGCGAGAATGTACTAACACCTATGACGGATCGAGATTATAAGCAGGGTTGTGAAGAAATAAAAACCAGGCTTGTAATGCCTTGTTGCAATGGTAAGCTTGTGATCGAAAAGATAGATAGTGACTATTTCTGGACAAGTGAAGCAGTACGGAAGAATTATTAACGTAAAGGAAGAGTGAAATCATTGCGTGAAATAACTTATACAAAGATGCATGGCCTCGGCAACAATTACATCTATATTAATCTGTTTGAGCAGGATCTACCTGAAGATAAACTTACTCACTACGCGGTTGAGGTGTCGAATGTTCATACAGGCATTGGATCTGATGGTATGATTTTAATTTGTCCTTCTGAACAAGCAGAGGTGAAGATGAGAATCTTCAATAAGGACGGATCTGAAGGCAGGAATTGCGGAAATGGTTTGCGCTGTGTTGCTAAATATGCGTTTGAACATGGTTTGGTTGATTCAGAATCATTTGCAATTGAAACACTTGCTGGCCTCGTTCAGGCTGAGGTTCATCATCAACACCGTGTCGTCGAAACCGTTACAATTGATATGGGAAAGCCAAAATGGACGAGAGAAAGTCTCCCGATGGTAGGCGATCCAGAAGGCGAAGTCATTCAAGAAGAGGTCCTATATGAAAGCCAGCCGTTAGTCATGACAGGCGTTTCAATGGGAAACCCTCACATGGTTATGTTTGTGGATGATATAGAGGAAGCGCCTCTCACTACCGCAGGACCATATTTCACTGATCATAAGATGTTTCCTGAGAGTATCAATGTTGAATTTGTAGAATGTGTATCTGAAGCGGAGTACCACTTCCGCGTCTGGGAGAGAGGATCTGGAATTACCCAAGCCTGTGGTACGGGTGCATGTGCTGCTGTTGTGGCTGGCGTCCTCAATGGAAGAACGTCTAAAGGTACTGAGGTAACCGTTCACCTGGCAGGAGGCGACCTTCACATTACATGGGACATCGACGAGCACGTCTGGATGACTGGACCCGCTGTTACGATCGCGACAGGAACTTATTATTCACATAATTGAAAGTTAAAGGTTTGTAAATAAAAGGATAATCATGTAGAATAATAGGAGGTAGTGAATAGAGAGGGGACTCAAGCCTTGAACTGTGAAAAGATGCAGCAATACAACGAGGAGATTGAAATTCTTCGAGCAAAAATGACACAATCGGCTATAGCCCTCGGTTTAAATCATCCAGAAGTGCTCGAGTATAGTCAAAAACTTGATGAAACGCATAATCTGATATTGCAGTTAAAATATAAATACAAAGCTAAAGAACTGAGTATACCTGGCGTAAGATAAGGGTCAATTGTTGAGCTCAATTCCGAGGCGCGGTATACTAATAGTAGCAATACGGTGATTGGAGGGATTTAAATGATCCATTTATCTGAAGCTGCAGCAGCACAGGTAAAAGAAATGATGAAGCAAGAAGAAGGCGATAGCCTTTATCTTCGTGTAGGTGTAAAAGGCGGAGGCTGTACAGGCTTAAGCTATGGTATGGGCTTTGACATCGAGATGAAAGACGACGACAAGTCACTTGATCCACAGCATGGCGTGACGATTATTATGGACAATGAAAGTGCACCTGTATTAGACGGTGTGAAAATTGATTATAAACAAAACATGATGGGCGGCGGATTTACGATTGACAATCCAAATGCCATCGCATCATGTGGCTGTGGTTCTTCGTTTAAGACAGCGACGAACGCTGGTACGCCGGAGAATTGTTAACTCATTATGGAACCTTCCCTGATTGGGAAGGTTTTTTTGTTGTCAAAAAAAAGGGATTCCAGTCGTTTTATCGAAACCTTTTGGAGAAGGAGACAATGCAATTGCTTCTTAATTTTTTCGCTATAGTCGAGAGGAGTGCACCTTATGGATGAAATTGGAGTTGGCGTACAGCTATATACGCTGCGCAATGAGTGTGAGAAAGATTTCTTTGAAACGTTAGTGAGAGTCGCGGGCATCGGGTATGAAGGGGTTGAATTAGCTGGATTATATGGGCATGAGCCAGAGGCTGTGAAAGAAAAATTGGATGAGCTCGGGTTATCGGTGATCGGCCATCATGTGCCAATCGAACGAATGGAGCGTGAACTTGATGCTGTCATCGGTGAGCAGAAGGCGCTTGGTAATACACGTATTGTATGTCCGTGGTTACCTCCTGAGAGAAGAAGTTCAGAGGATTTCGCGCAAGTAGCAAGTGTTCTAAAGCACGTAGCTGCAGTTTGTGCTCAATCCGATCTTCAGATTTGCTACCACCATCATGATTTTGAACTTGGTCATACATTAGAAACTAGTGAATTGTATACGATTCTCCAAGCTGATTCATCTATTCAAGCAGAGTTTGATATTTATTGGCTAAATCAAGGTGGACATGATCCGGTTGAATGGATGAATCAGTTTGCTGGAAGAACGCCTATCGTTCATTTGAAAGATCGATCGGATGATGAAAGAGAAGCAACCGTTATTTTAGGAACTGGAAATATTCACATAGAAGAAGTCATTCAACAGGGCCCTACTAGTGGCGTGAAATGGTGGGTTGTTGAACAGGATGAATGTGATTATGATCCAATCGAAAGTGTAACGCAAAGCTATCAGTATTTAAGGAAAGTTCAGCTCGAAAATAAAATGTAGAAAATATTCTAAAAATAGTGTTGAACATTCTGTGAACCTGATGTAAGATGAATGTAATCGATTTCATGAAATCGATTACAAAAGAAGGGAGGGGCATTTGAACTTTCTGGGGAGGATGTAATATGGCTACAATTGCAGATGTCGCGCAGTACACGGGGCTATCAAGTGCTACGGTTTCACGCGTCATCAATAATTATCCACACGTATCTAAAGACAAGCGCAAACTCGTCCATGATGCAATGAAAGAGCTCGGATATTTTCCTAACACATCTGCCAGAAATTTACGTAATCGAAAAACAAATCTTGTGGCAGTTTTGATTCCGAGATTGACGAATCCATTCTTTACATTGATTCTGGACGGAATCGAGAAGGTAGCAGAAGCAAATGGGTTTCAGTTGATAATCTGTCAGACGAAATCTAGTAAGAAGAAAGAACTTGATTTTCTAAATTTGTTACAAACAAAGCAGGTCGATGGTGTGATCTTCACGTCAATCGAAAACGAGTGGGAAGAAATTGAGCCATTTACAGCACATGGACCGATCATATTGTGTAATGAATATCATCATAACGCCACCGTACCAATGGTTCGGCTGGACCAGGTACAGGGAAGCTATTTAGGTACTCAGCATTTGATTAGAAAAGGCCACACTCGAATTGCGTATTGCATGGGTTCAACGAGCGGATTATCAACTGACCGGCGTCGTGGATTCTTTAATGCAATCGAAGAAGCAGGCCTTGAGGTCAAACCAGAATGGATCTTCCGAGATACATACACAATGGAAGATGGAAAACGAGTATTTATTGAGCTGCTTAAGCTTTCAGAACGACCAACTGCCATTTTTACTGGTGGTGATGAGGTTGCATCAGCAATGGTTAAAGAAGCTAGACGAAACGGGCTCGATGTACCGAAAGATCTCGCGATACTCGGTTTTGATGATCAGCCGATCGCAAGCTTAATCGAACCAGAACTATCAACCATTTATCAACCTGGTGACGAAATTGGCGCTCGAGCAATGGATATTTTCATTGATTGTTTAAATGGCACTCAGGAACGAAACAGGGCAACTGTTAAAATGCTTCCTTTATCACTGGTTGTTCGTCAATCCACATAGGCAATAAATGAAAGCGTTATCTTGTGTTAATTGAAATCGATTACAATAAATCCTAAGGGGGACTTTATTATTATGAGAATTTTGAAGAATAGTAAGCTACTTACTATCGTTTTGGCCCTTATCCTTGTCCTATCTGCATGTAGCTCTTCAAACAATTCCTCTACAAACAACAGCAGTAATAGCAATTCAGGTGATGAAAATGCAAGCTCAGGTGACGGTGAAAAGGTAACGATTGTCTATGCACGTGGTAAAGATGCAACTGGCGCAACAGATGTATTGGTTGAGGAATTTGAGAAACAGAATCCTAACATTGAGGTAGAATTCCGAGAAATGCCGACTGATACAGGTGCACAGCACGATGCATACGTTACAATGCTGAACGCAGAATCGTCTGAGATCGATGTCTTTGATGTCGACGTTATCTGGCCAGCTGAATTTGCGCAGGCAGGATATGTTATGCCTCTAGATCGCTTTATTCAAAAAGATGGCATTAACATGGAAGATTACAACCAGGGTCCAGTTTCTGCCGCAACATTTAATGGTAAGCAATGGGCAATGCCAAAGTTCATTGATGCTGGAATGCTTTTCTATCGTTCTGATCTAGTTTCAGAAGCTCCAAAAACATGGGATGACCTTATGACTCAGGCTTCTGAAATTCAAGGTCAAGAAGGAACGAAATTTGGATATTTGATGCAAGGGAAGCAATACGAAGGTCTTGTATGTAATGCAGTTGAATTCGTAGCTTCATACGGCGGTGCATTTATTGATGAGAACGGTGAAGTTGTTATTAATAGCCCTGAAGCAATCAAGGGTTTAAGCAAGCTTGTTGAAGTTGCGAACTCGGACATTGTGCCAGATAACGTGACAACATTTACTGAGGTTGAATCTCACACTGCATTTATTGAAGGACAAGCTCCATTTATTCGTAACTGGCCTTATCAGTACGCACTTGCTAACGACGAAGAGCAGTCCAAAATCGTTGGAAATGTAGAAGTAGCTCCACTTCCGGAAGGCGATGCTGGATCTGCAGCAGCTCTTGGCGGCTGGATGGCAGCTATCAATAATTACTCTGAGCATCCTCAAGAAGCATGGGAATTCCTAAAGTTCATGACTGGTAAAGAAGGACAGAAAATCGATGCGATTGAAGGTTCACATGCTCCTACACTTCCAGCCCTATTCGATGATCAAGAGATTATTGATGCTAACCCATTCTTCGGTGAAGAAGGATTCCAGACTGCACTTGAAGCAGCTGTTTCCCGTCCTGTAGCTCCTAACTACCCTGAAATCTCTGAAATCATTCAAATCCATGTTTCTAAGGCCATTGCAGGAGAAGAAACTCCTGAAGAAGCTGCGGCAGCAATGGAAAAAGAAATGAATGAAAAACTAGTGAAGTAAATGTAAGGAACATTAGCCTTCAATCTGAAGGCTAATGTTCTTCCTAAATGAGAGGAGCGGTGGTATGCAAACAGATATCGATCCGAATCAGCCTATTAAAATAGATAAACAGCCTAAGAAGAGAAAGAAGAAAAATAAAGATGCGTTAGTTGGGTACTTACTTGTTGCACCGGCACTTATTCTAATTCTTGCGATTTCAATCTGGCCAGTATTTCAATCTTTTTACTTCAGTCTATTCGATCTTCGTTTGAATGAACCAACGAAATCAGCTGTCCATCTGGATTACCAAATTGACCTTGATCGTTATTTGCAGAATTATCCATTCTTGATCGGGGCAATCGACTCTGAAATTAATAAAGGGAATTCAAGTGAAGAACTTACTGAAATGAAATCTACGCTTGAAGAACTTGATGCTGGTATTAAAGAGAATCCAAAAGCAGCAGAGAATTACGATGAAATCAATGATAAGCTTGATAACTTTGAGAATATACCTGAGGATATGAAGTATGTTGAAATCGAAAAAAGTGTCGCTGAGGATTTTATAACCTCTGTCAATGAAATCAATACCGAATTAAAAGGGATCAACGAGGCTGGTAATTTGGAACAGGGAGATAAAATCGTTGGGTTATCTTCTTCTCTCGATGACATTATCGTTGAACCGAACTTTATAGGATTCGATCATTATCAAGACAATTTAACCGATCAAAGAATGTGGAAGTCGCTCTGGAACACGAGTGTATTTACGTTTATTTCCGTCTTAGCTGAACTTATTCTTGGTCTTGCAATCGCATTGCTTATTAACAAAGCTTTCATAGGAAGAGGACTTATTCGCGCAAGTATTCTAATCCCCTGGGCGGTACCAACAGCCGTTGCTGCACTCATGTGGAAATTTCTCTACGATGGTCAGAATGGTATTGTAGCAAAATTATTTGAAGACGTTGGACTCATAGATAGTATGGCTATGCTTTTGACAACGGATACAGGCGCTATGTTCTCGGTTATTTTTGCCGATGTATGGAAAACAACACCTTACATGGCATTGCTACTTCTTGCAGGACTTCAAACGATCCCATCATCCCTTTACGAAGCAGCATCGATTGATGGGGCGAACAAGTGGAAGCAGTTCGTAACGATCACATTACCACTTCTTAAAACAAGCATTCTTGTTGCGCTATTGTTCCGTACTCTGGATGCCTTCCGAGTGTTTGACTTAATTTACGTTTTAACTGGTGGTGGACCAGCGAACTCAACTGAAACAATCTCGATCCTTGCATATACGGTTATGTTCTCTCAAACCAACTTTGGTGAAGGATCAGCACTTTCAGTAATCGTCTTTATCTGTGTTGCCATCATTTCAGGAATCTTTATTAAGCTCCTTGGATCTGAACTACTCAATGATGGTTCTGGAAAATAATGAATATTTATTTTAAGATGAAGAAGGAGGGCCAACCAGATGAATAAGAAAGCGGGACCGATGTTTTATGTCTTTCTAGTCGTATTTGTCTTTATCGTCATGTTTCCATTTCTATGGATGCTTGCGAGTTCGATTAAGCCGCTGTCCGAGCTATTTGGTAAAGAAGCGTTCAATCCATTTACATCGAATCCAACATTGCAAAACTATGTATCCGTTTTCGTAGATTATCCGTTTATGCGTTATCTCTGGAATAGTACGGTTGTGGCAACAATTACAACTGTTTATACAGTTCTTGTCGCGTCATTCGCTGCCTATGCCATTGCGCGTCTGAATTTTCGCGGAAAGCCCATTATTTTAGGTGTCGTGCTATCTGTATCGATGTTTCCGCAGATCGCAACCATTTCACCAATCTACATTTTCTTGAAGAATCTTGGTCTTACAAATAGCTATCTTGGATTAATCATTCCGTATACAACGATCACGCTTCCGTTATCGATCTGGTTACTCGTGACGTTCTTCCGGAAAATCCCGTTTGATCTTGAAGAAGCTGCCAAAATCGATGGTGCTTCACTATGGCAAACCTACTGGAAAGTTATTATGCCGCTTGCCGTACCTGGGATTTTCACGACAGCTATACTCGTGTTTATCGCAGCGTGGAATGAATTTCTATTTGCCCTTACGATTAACACGGCAGATAAGTTTAAAACTGTTCCAGTCGGAATTGCCTTATTCCAGGGACAGTTCACAATCCCATGGGGAGAGATTTCAGCAGCTACAGTTGTTGTTACCGTTCCGCTTGTCATCATGGTACTAGTTTTCCAAAGAAGAATTGTATCTGGTTTAACATCTGGTTCAGTAAAAGAATAGAAAATAGGAGTGGATCTACTTGATTAACGTAACCGTATGGAACGAAAATCGACACGAACAAAAGAGTGAAGAAGTAAGAAATGTCTATCCGAACGGAATCCATGGAGCGATTGCTGATTTTTTGAAAGACGATTTCGAAGTTAGAACAGCGAAGCTTGATGAGCCTGAACATGGATTATCAGAGGAAGTACTAAACGGCACGGATGTTCTACTGTGGTGGGGCCACATTGCACATGAGGAAGTTTCTGATGAAGTAGTAAACCGCGTTCATCAACGCGTCCTTGATGGTATGGGACTCATTGTGCTTCATTCCGGTCACTTTTCGAAAATTTTCAAGAAGCTGATGGGAACAGGCTGTGATTTGAAGTGGCGTGAAGCGGATGAGAAAGAACGCATGTGGGTTATTGATCCAACGCATCCAATTGCGGAAGGGCTTGGTGAAACGATTGAGCTTGAGCGAGAGGAAATGTATGGAGAGCATTTCGATATTCCTGCTCCGGATGAGCTTGTATTTGTTAGCTGGTTTGAAGGTGGAGAGGTCTTCAGAAGCGGCTGTACATATAAGCGTGGTCAGGGGAAAGTGTTTTACTTTAGACCGGGGCATGAAACCTATCCGACGTACTATCATGAGGATGTTCAACGTGTCTTGAAGAATGCAGTTAGCTGGGCTAAACCAACTACAATTGCAAAGCCAGCCTACGGAAACGCACAGCCACTCGAAACCATTACGTCTAAATAACAGAAAGATAGAGGAGGAGAAACCATGAGAAAATTACAAATTGGTGTTATCGGATGTGGAAGTATTGCGAAGCATCGTCATCTTCCAGAATACGCGGCAAACACACAAATAGAAATTGCTGCGGTATGCGACATTGTCAAGACGAGGGCTGATGAAATTGCAGCACTTTATGGTGCACGTTCATACGAAAGTTTTGAAGAATTGCTTCAAAATAGTGAGATAGATGCAGTAAGCGTGTGTACGCCTAACTACCTTCACGCCCCGATTTCCATTGCTGCATTAAAAGCGGGAAAGCATGTACTTTGTGAAAAGCCAATGGCAACGTCACGATTAGATGCAGAAAAGATGATTGAAACAGCCCGCGCTAGCGGTAAGAAATTAATGATTGCTCATAATCAACGTTTTGTTCCTTCTCATGCTAAGGCAAGAGAAATTCTTGCTAGCGGCGAGATCGGCAAAGTGTACAGCTTCAGAACAGCTTTCGGCCATCCAGGCCCTGAGACATGGAGTGTTGATGGCACAGAGAGCTGGTTCTTTGAGAAGGATAAAGCATTTATTGGAGCAATGGGAGATCTTGGTGTGCATAAAACAGACCTCATCCGCTATTTGCTTGGTGAGGAAATCGTTGAAGTTGGCTCATTTGTAGAAACAAGCGCAAAGGAATTTGCAACAGTGGATGATAATGCGGTTTGTATTCTGAAATCTGAGAGCGGTATTATCGGTACGCTTGCTGCAAGTTGGGCTTATACTGCCAAAGAAGACAACTCTACAATCATCTATGCAGAAAAAGCGATCCTTCGCCTTGAAGATGATCCAGTAAATTCACTCGTTGTTCAGTACCAGACAGGTGAAGTGGTCAAATATGAGCTTGGCGGCATACAGACAAATGATAATGACGGTCAATCAAGTTCACAGGTTATTGATCGCTTTGTGGACAGTATCATTTCAGGTAAAGAAGTTCCTGTAAGTGGGACTGAAGGAATGAACTCGCTTCAAGTTGTACTTGCTGCACTTGAATCGAATGAAACAAAGAAAATCATTAATCTGAGGTGATATCATGACTAAATTAAGAATGGGTATTATAGGGTCTGGCGGCATCGCTCAGTCCCGTCATATCCCTGCGTACCAGCAACTCGCCGAACAGGTAAAGTTGTTTGGTGTATATGACGTTGACTATGAGAGAGCGAAGCAAGCTGCGCTTTTATTTAACATTACAAATGTGTATGAACACGTTGCAGATATGCTGAAAGAAGTAGATGCGGTAACGATTTGTACACCAAATAAATTCCACGCTGAGCTTGCTGTTGAAGCACTAAAGGCCGGAGTTCACGTACTTTGTGAAAAGCCAATGGCCATGACGGTTGAAGAGTGTGACCGCATGATCGCGGCGGAGAAGGAGTCAGGTAAGATCCTATCAATTGCCTACCACTATCGCTTTATGAAGGAGCCTCGCGCTGCCCGTCAGGTAATTCAGGAAAAAGAAATTGGCGATCCGATGGTTGCTAGAATTCAGGCCCTTCGCCGTCGCAAAGTACCAAGTTGGGGTGTATTTACGAATAAACAGCTTCAGGGCGGTGGGAGTTTGATTGACTATGGCTGTCATTTTCTTGATTTAAGTATGTGGCTGATGGGGAGCCCTAAGCCTGTTGAAGTATCAGGAACAACTTATAACAGACTAAGTAAAACCCCTGAACAGGTTAACCTGTGGGGTGGGTTTGATCATGAAACGTTCAACGTAGACGACCATGTGACTGCGTATATTAAATTTGATAACGATGTTTCGATGCTTTTTGAAACATCCTGGTCGGCAAACATTGCCGAAGATAAAGAATCCGTTAGCATCTCGGGTAGCGATGGCGGGCTTGATGTGTTTCCGTTCCAGCTTAATAAAGCACAATATGGGATGCTGTTAAACAGCAGCAGTCAATGGGTGCCAGGAGAAGATGACCCCGGATTACCTCAGGCTGCTAACTTTGTGAACAGTTGCCTCGGGCTAGAAGAACCGATTGTAAAAGCAGAAGAAGCACGGACAGTTTCACAGGTCATTGAAGCAATCTATGAAAGCTGTGCGACTGGAAGAAGCATTCGGATCTAATTTTAATATCAATAGGAGTGAGACGATGAAACTAGGCGTATTTACCGTTCTATTTGCAGATAAATCTTTTGAAGAGATGCTCGACCATGCAAAAGCTTCCGGATTAAAGGCAGTAGAAATCGGAACAGGGGGCTATCCAGGTGGTGCTCATTGTAATCTCGATGAATTGCTGGATAGTGAAGCGAAGCGAACAGAATACCTTGAAAAGGTACAAGCAAGAGGACTTGAAATTAGTGCCTTCAGCTGTCATGGCAATCCCCTTTCGCCTGATAAGGCATTTGCAGATGAATGTCATGAAGCGTTCGTAAAAACAGTGAAACTTGCATCACTAATGAACGTGCCAGTCGTCAATTGCTTCTCTGGAACGCCCGGAGATCATGAGGATGCTAAATTCCCGAACTGGCCAGTAACACCGTGGCCTGCTGAGTACTCTGATGTCCTGACGTGGCAGTGGGAAGAAAAGCTTGTTCCATACTGGAAAGAGTGGGGGCAGTTCGCAAAAAATCACAATGTAAAAATCGGTCTCGAGCTCCATGGAGGGTTCCTTGTCCATACACCGTATACGATGTTGAAGCTTCGTGAGCTTACGTGTGATGCTGTAGGGGCGAACCTTGATCCAAGTCATATGTGGTGGCAGGGCATTGATCCGGTTGCAGCAATCAAAATTCTTGGCAAAGAAAATGCGATTCATCACTTCCATGCGAAAGACACGTACATCGATCAGGATAACGTGAACATGCATGGATTAACAGATATGCAGCCATATGGAGAAGTAAAATCTCGTGCATGGACGTTCCGTTCTGTCGGTTGCGGCCACAGTAACCAGGAATGGTCGAACATGATGAGTGCACTTCGTACGTATGGATATGATCATGTGGTGAGTATTGAACATGAAGATCCGCTCATGTCGATTGAAGAAGGCTTCCAGCGTGCAGTAAGGAATTTACAGTCTGTATTAATTGAAGAACAACCAGGCGAGATGTGGTGGGCTTAATAACCGCAAACAAAACCCCGGTTCCTTTAATGGAAATCGGGGTTTTGTTTTATTGACCCTTTAGGGATTAATCGAAGCGTAATGGTCAACTGTTCCTATCCGATTGGTTCAACTAACCATCATAGGGACCCATTATGATGGAAGTTTCACTTTACTCCGTATCCTCTTTCCATTCATTATCTATTAACATCTTACCAGGCCATGTATAAGCCATAATCCCGCCATCAGCGGTAATGTCTTCACCAGTAACGTAGGAGCTATCATCAGAAGCGAGGAAGAGAGCTACCTTCGCCATTTCATCTGGTCTTCCCAGACGTCCAAGTGGGGTAATCCATTTATTCGCATCCCTGAATTTATGGCCCATTTCTTCGTCCTTTGATCCAGCGAGCTTATCAATTAAAGGCGTTTCAATTGTACCTGGTGACAGTGAGTTCACTCTGATGCCCTGTCTCGCATAGTCAATCGCCATGGCTTTTGTAAAGTTCGTGATACCGCCTTTTGCTGCGTTGTACCCTGAACGATCTAAGTCAGCGGCTCTACCCGACATGGAAGATGTGTTGATGATTGAGCCACCATTATCAAGCATGAGCGGAATTAAGTATTTGCTTGATAAGAACGTACCTCTTAAGTCGACGGCAATAATTTTATCAAATAATTCAACGGGGTATTCGTGAACTTTGCCGCCTTCTTGATCAGTCCCGGCATTGTTAAATAAAACATCAATTGTGCCAAATTCTTCTTTAACCTGATTAGCAAAGTTTGTTACGCTTTCTTCATCTGATACGTCAACGTGATATGATTTAACGTTTCCGCCATTTTTGTTTAGTTCGTTTGCTGTCTTTTCCATCTCTTCCGTATTGATGTCTGCGCATAGTACCGTTGCGCCTTCTTTGGCAAAGAGTTCTACTGTTGCTTTTCCAATACCGGTGGCCGCACCTGTTATGACAGACGTTTTATTTTGAAGTCTATTCATTAATGATCCTCCTCCATCTTTTCTTCATCCTGTTCATCTGTTTCCCTATGAATTGAAAAAGTAATCATGAGGACATCACTATGATGAATTTAATTTTCATCACACCGTTAAGTGGCAGTGAAACCTCTTACCTCAATCCCCCTTATGATGGAAGTTTTACTGATGGAAAAACATGGTCGTAATGTAAACTATTTTTCATATCTCATCTCATTTGCTGGTGATAAACTTAAACTATTAGCTTAGAAAGTGGGGGATTCAAATGTACATATTAAGGATACGAGAAGAAGACTCAGGTCATCTCGAGACGGAGAGCATCGAGGTGCGGTATCGTGCAAATGTGGAATTTAAAAAACAAACGCTTACTTACTCCAATCGGCCTGGTCGCTATGAAATCTCATTGCTTCAAGAATCAGGCGAATCCATTATGACTACAAAAGTTGGGCTTGGCTGGTAGTTCTAAATACATATCAAAAACCCCCGTACAAGTTGTTTGGGGGTTTTTGACGATTGCTATTGCTAATGAGAAGAGTGAAACAGATTTTCCTTAACCGCTTTCCAATCCGGTTTCGGTGTGTCTTGTAAGCTGCGGAAAAGGGAGTAGCCAAGTCCTGCAGCCATCACTACTATAAAAATGATTTCAGTCATGCTCATCTCATCCCTTCAATTGAACTTACTTTTTCTTATCAAATAGGCTAGTACTGTGAAGCGGCTGTACTTTCGCATCGGGATCCATATAAGATTTAGCGTTATTAACAGCCGTTGGCGCTTCTCCAAAACCAGAAGCAATGAGTTTTACCTTCCCATCGTATGTAGCAACGTCACCAGCTGCATAAATCCCTGGCACATTCGTCTCCATCTTGGAATTCACAACGATGGAGTTCTTTTCAATTTCAAGACCCCATTCCTTAATCGGTCCAAGAGAAGAAATGAAACCGTAGTTTACAATTACCGCATCCACATCTTTCGTAATGGTTTCTTCGCCTTTAACAGGTGCAAGAACGACCTGGTTAATCCGCTCGCCGTCACCTATAAATTCGCTGATATTATAAGGCGTCTGAATCTCTACACTTGAATTCATCAACTGCTCTACGCTATGTTCATGTGCTCTGAACTTATCACGACGGTGAATCAACGTTACTTCTTCCGCAATCGGCTCAAGCATATTGGCCCAGTCAACTGCAGAATCTCCCCCACCTGCAATGAGCACTTTTTGCCCGGCGAATGCTGTTAAGTCATTAACGAAATAGTGCAGGTTCTTACCTTCGTAGTGATCTGCGCCTTCTACTTTAAGACGGCGAGGTTGGAACGCGCCAACGCCAGCAGTAATAATGACCGCACGCGTATAATGCTCTTCACCTGTATTAGAACGCAGGTAGAGAGTACCGTCTTCAAGCTTCGTTACTTCTTCTACTGATTGTTCCAACACAACTTCCGGATTAAACTGGTTTGCCTGTTCTTTCAAGTTATCAACGAGATCCTGAGCAAGTACTTTCGGAAAGCCAGCAACGTCATAAATATATTTTTCAGGATAGAGAGCAGAGAGTTGCCCTCCAAGCTGTGGCATACTTTCAATGATTTTAACGCGAAGCTGGCGCATTCCACCATAGAAAGCAGTGAATAAGCCGACAGGACCTCCGCCAATTATCGTAATATCATAAAGTTCTTGTTGGTCTGTCATAATCAGTCCCCCTTAAATTTAATCGATGTGCTTTCATTATTATAATCATAATAAAAACGGAACTAAACCCCAAACGTAAAAACACGTCTAGAAGTTTCATTATAAGGGTTGAAAAACAAAATAAAAAAGAATATGATTAAAATTGAGCGTCAGATTTGAACTATTTATGACAAAGTACGGGCTAGAGTTTCATTTTTTTTGTTCTAGAACGTGAAATCCTTAACAATGTCTCTCATTCTTTCTATTATTTTTTATTTTATGAGGAATAATATTTTTATTCTTAACGTTTAATGACGTTTCACGATTGGACGAAACAGGAATTTCTTAATTGTGTCCAAAAAATATCGGTATAAAGGTGGATGTGATACAAGTGAGTAAGCCAAAAATTGCGATCTTAGGTGCAGGGTACGGCGGTATTATGACAGCAGCGCGTCTTCAAAAGGAAATGGGTACGAACGAAGTAGAAGTTACACTTGTGAACAAGCATGACTATCACTATCAAACAACATGGCTTCATGAGCCAGCTGCAGGAACAATGCATCACGACAAAACACGTATTATGATTAAAGACGTTATTGATATGAACAAAATTAAGTTTATTAAAGACACTGTAGTAGAAGTGAAGCCTGAAGAGAAGCGTGTCATTCTCGCTAATGGTGAGCTAGTGTATGACTACCTTGTTCTTGCACTTGGTTTCGAACCGGCAACATTCGGTATTAAGGGACTAAAAGAGAATGCATTCAGCATTCGCAGCGTTAACTCTGTTCGTAAAATCCGCGAGCACATTGAATACCAATTCGCAAGCTACAACAACGAGCCAGAACGTCGTGATGACCTTCTAACAATCATCGTTGGTGGTGCAGGATTTACTGGTATCGAGTTCGTTGGTGAACTTGCAGAGCGAGTTCCAGAGCTTTGTAAAGAATTCGATATCGACCGTGATCGTGTTAAGATTATCAACGTTGAAGCTTCTCCAACTGTACTACCAGGCTTTGATGAAGAGCTTGTGGAGTATGCGATGAACCTTCTTGAGCGTAAAGGCGTTGAATTCCGTACGAACACAATGATTAAAGAAGTAATGGAAGACGGCGTGGTCCTTGGTGAGGACGAAGTAGTTAAATCAGCAACTGTTGTCTGGACTGGTGGGGTTCAAGGGAACTCAATCGTTGCAAATTCGGGCTTCGAAACAAACCGTGGCCGTGTACCTGTTCGTAAAGATCAGCGTACTCCTGATTACGACAATGTTTTTGTTGTAGGTGACTGTGCTCTTCTAATTAACGAAGAAATCAATCGTCCATTCCCTCCAACTGCACAGGTAGCGATTCAAGCAGCTGGTACAGTATCTAAGAACTTGCTAAACCTTGTACGCGGTAAGGAAACTGAAAGCTTTACACCAGATATCAAAGGAACAGTTGCATCACTTGGTAAAGGCGAAGCGATTGGTAAAGTAGGGAACAAGAAGCTTTATGGTAATACAGCTTCTGCAATGAAGAAAGTGATCGATAACCGTTATTTATTCATGCTGGGTGGACCAGGACTTGTCTGGAAAAAAGGGAAACTCAAGTTATTTTAAATATCAGATAAAGAGGGCAAAGACATGACGTCTTTGCCTTTTTTATACGTTAGGATAATATGATTTTTAGAAGGATAAAGCATAAGAAAAACGAAGGCTTTCGCCATAAAGGATTTGGCGATAAGCCAGGTTTTTCTTATCTATTCAAAGGAATAGGGGCTATGGTACAGCTTATGATGACATGCTTCTAAATATGCCGGGGAGGAATAAGTAGTGGGTGAGAGAGGAAAAGTCTGGCTTGCTGCAGCAGGAATTGTAGAAGCTGACGGCAAGTATCTCGTTGTAAAAAAGAAATATGGGGGCCTAAAAGGAAAGTGGTCCTTTCCAGCAGGATTCGTTGATCCTGGTGAAACAGTTGATGAAGCAGCCATGCGTGAAGTATTTGAAGAGACAGGGATACGGACCAAACCTATTAGTATGGTGGGTTTACGATCTGGTGTGATTCAATACGATATAAGTGATAACTTAATTGTATTTAATATGGAGATAACTGGTGGAATATTAACTTCTGAAACAGCAGAAATCGCTGAAACTCGATTTATGTCCGAAGAGGAGCTATTAACTGATCCAGACACATCTTCTATGATTCCGTATTTTCTTAAAGGAACCAGTCAATTCGAAACAACCATGAATCCAGGAGATCACTTTGGCTACACAACCTATAAGCTTTTTCAAAATAAATGAAATAATTAGATTGAAGTCGAAATTATCTGATAACTGAACATGTATTCGCTTACACGAGCTATTAAGAGCTTATTTAGGGTTTTTCTTTTCCAACCATTCTTGGTATATTATCAGAAAATTACAATAAAGGAGTGGTTGATTTGAAACGACAGCAGAGTAAGGGGAAAGCAACAGACTGTCCTTATTGCCAGGGAAAGGGGTACTTTCAACTGCTTCTTGGTGGATCGGAAACTTGCGATAACTGTTCAGGAAGCGGAGCAAAGAATAATCCAACAAACTAGGTGCAACTGCACCTGGTTTTTTTATGCGAGCTGATCATGGTAGAGAAAAAGCTGAAATCCAAATAAAGATCCTTCTCTCTTTTTTTATCAATCTACATCGTCGTGTTCACTCTCTGTTCATTGACTATCCGTTCACAATCCAGTAAACTTACAATGATTACTCGGGGGTGAACATATGGCAATTCCACAGCTGATCATTTCGATGCTGCTGTTTATTGTGCTTTTCTTTGGGATTGGATTCCTGCTCAATATGCTGCTTCGTTCGACATGGATCATGGCGGTTGTATATCCAATTATCGTCATTATGATTATTGATAACGTTTCATTTTTTCAATACTTCTCAACACCAGGCTCTGCCTTTAAATCACTAGGAACAGATCTCCTATCCCTTGGAAGCGCAGATGCCATTATCTTATCAGCCGGATTAGTTGGAGCCGTTTTTGCAGGTGTTGCAATTCGTATGCTCCGCGTTAGAGGATATCAAATGTTCTAAAAGCTTCGCCAGTAGCTGGCAGGAGCTTTTTTTATTTTCTATAAAACAATGTTTTGTATCTCGTACTTGAATAATGAATAGCTTTACTGATCTCTGGAAATGAATAGACCATGAGAGGAGTGAAGAAAGTGCGTGTTTTAATGCTGATGACTAAAGGGCTGTTTTTCACAGGTCTATTTGCAGCAGCTTTGCTATCAACTTATTTATTATTATCAGGAGTTTCAATCAATGAAGTGACGAAGTGGATTTTTCCAGAGAAAGTCGTGTTAAGCAAGGGGGAGTCTGCAACGCTTGATACGTCTCAGGACTGGGATCAGTATCCTGTTCATAAGGTAACGGCAACAGGCTATACAGCGGGGGAGGAGTCTACTGGCAAAAGTCCTGACCACCCTGCATATGGTGTAACGTACTCCGGCGTCAAAGTGACAAGGGATCTCTACTCCACGATCGCAGCAGACCCTACTGTTTTCCCAATTGGGAGTGTCCTGTATATTCCTGATTATGGGTTTGGAGTTGTTGCCGATACAGGAAGTGCGATAACAGGCAATCGAATTGACCTTTATTACGATACGGTTAGTGAAGTCTATAATGAGTGGGGGAAGAAGACACTCGACGTCTACCTCATTCAAAAAGGAGCAGGAACGCTTACGGAAGATGCATTGCAATCGATGAATGAAGAAGAATCGATGCAAGTGTTTAGACAGGAGCTTTTGAAAAAGGAAGAATAGTGACGAACGTATGTGACCTTAAGAATAGAAAAAACAAACGACGGAGGGCAGTCCCACTCCGTCGTTTGTTGTACGTAAGCTATTGTAGAAGGAAATCTTCCTCCTTATATTTCGGATAATGATCCGGGTGAAGGATTGCGGCAAGTTTGATGAGGCCCGTTAATAATCTTGGGGATGGCCTGCAGTATAGCCATTCCTCAAGCACATGAATGGGAGGATCGTCTAGTTGATCCCAGCCCGGGCGTTTCTGTACAATAGCGGGATTCACTTTATTCTGCCTTACACCAACCCAGGCAAGACAAATTTGATCTGGCTTACGGCTTACAACATCGGGCCAGTCCGTTTGAACTGAAGCCAGTTCAACATCCCGAAATACGTTCCTGGCCCCAGCCAGTTCGCTAATCTCGGTTAACCAGTTTGTTTTACCGGGGGTGAATATGGGTTTTGGCCACCATTCCCAATAAATTTCTGGCTTGTCTGAAATGGCGTCACTTATTTCTTTATATTCTTGAATGGTCTTTGTGAATTTGGTAGCTATCGAGCGAGCCTCGTCCTCCAAGTTTGTTAACTCTCCAAGTGTGGTCAAGTCATTTGCTATATCCTCAAGCGACTGGGGGTTTAGAACGGTATAGGTAAGACCAAGTTCCTGAAGAGCCTCAACATTCTTCTCCATCCCCGGAACACTTAATGAAGCAAGGATGAGATCTGGCTTTAACTCGACAACTTTCTTCATATCGATGGAGAGGTCAGGTCCAAGACGCGGGAGTTCCTGAATGGATTCTGGCCAATCAGAGAAATCGTCAACGCCGACAAGTTGATCTGTAATGCCAAGGTAGGCACAGAGTTCTGTGTTACTTGGACATAACGAAACGATTCGCATAGGCAACTCCTTTCTAGGCAAGTTTAAGTGTGTAGTAAAGTATAATCGTTGCAATGATTCCGATTAAACCTCCAACAAGAACTTCGATCGGTTTATGTCCGAGAAGCTCTTTCAGTTCTTCAATTTTCTCGCGTTCTTGCTTTTGTTGCCAGTTCTTCGCTTCCGAAACGAATCTATTGAAATTTAGAACAAGCTGGTTCAAAACAATTGCCTGTTCTCCAGTTTGCCTTCTAACTCCTGTTGAATCAAACATAACAATGATACTGAACATAGCAGCTACCGCAAAAATTGGTGAGTCAAGTCCAGTTTCGAGGGCAACTCCTGTAGCGAGCGAAGTTGTAGCTGCCGAGTGCGAACTTGGCATTCCGCCCGTTGCATTGAACAACGACCAATTGATTTGTTTCGTTGCAATAAAATAAATAGGTACTTTAAGAAATTGGGCAAAGACAACACCGAATAGCGCTGCCAAGAGCGGGAAATTTAACAAAATATCCATGAGTGACAACATCTTCCTTTCTAAACTAATCCTACATAATGATTTACCCGAAGTTTCTTCGTTTCAATCGACCGGAAAATGTTCGAATGATTTTTTGTGAGCAACAAAGGTCAAAATGGAGATGGTTGTTATCTCAATGATCTTCTGGGGAAATATGGGTAACAGCCTTATGTAATACGTTCTAATTCAAGCGGAAATTGTCAGTCTATTATACCATATCTTGCAGGTTTTCTTTATGGAGGTTTAAATCAACAACTTCCATTGACACGAATTACTCTTTCATGTTACCTTATTAGTGATTTACCAAACTAAAGGATTTGTTGAAGGGTTGTTACGAAATGAATGCCGTCATTATTGCTGTTCTTATCATGCTAGGGCTTAGCCTTTTTCGCATACATGTTGTTATTGCACTCGTCATCGGTGCTATAGTGGGTGGTCTTCTTGGAGGGCTTTCTCTCGATGATACGATTGCCGCGTTTAGCTCAGGACTCGGAGGCGGGGCTACTGTGGCATTAAGCTATGCCTTGCTTGGAAGCTTTGCCGTTGGTCTTTCGCGGACCGGGTTACCTGAATTAATTGTCGATCAAGCACTGAAAATATTGAATCGTCGTGGAGATGATCGAAAGAAGGGACTTGCAAAAGTACTGATTCTTTTCATTATTCTATCGATTTCCTGCTTTTCACAAAATCTAGTTCCCGTGCATATTGCTTTTATTCCAATTCTAATTCCACCAATTTTGCAGGTATTAAATGAACTTGGAATCGACCGAAGAGCAGTAGCATCTGTTCTTACCTTTGGACTAACAGCGCCTTATATCTTACTTCCTGCAGGTTTTGGGAAAATTTTCCATGAAATTCTGCAGTCGAACATGGCTGATAGTGGATTGGAGATTAAATTGTCTTCGATCCCAACAGCGATGCTTTTACCAACAGCAGGACTTGTAGTAGGGCTTTTAATTGCAGTGTTCTTTACTTATCGAGGATCAAGAACATACAAGCAGCTGTCCATTTCTCAAGAAATTCCTGAGAAGCAAAGTTATTCAAAACGTTCTATTATGTTTGCTGTTCTTTCGGTTATCGTCACGCTGGCAGTTCAGCTCCCTACTGAATCTATGATTCTAGGTGCGCTGTCAGGTATTATTGTATTGTATGTGACCGGAAGCATTCGTTTAACTGAGTCGGAAGCTGTTTTAACGGAAGGTATGAAAATGATGGCTTTTATAGGCTTTGTGATGCTTGCTGCAAACGGCTTCGCAGAAGTCCTTAGAGAAACAGGAGAAGTCGAAGCACTTGTTACCCAGGCTTCAGGACTAATTGGCGATAATAAGCCCCTCGCAGCACTTCTCATGCTGATCGTCGGTTTGTTTATTACGATGGGCATTGGTTCTTCCTTCTCAACCATTCCGATTATCGCAGCAATCTATGTTCCGCTTGCGATGGAGCTTGGATTTAGCCCGATGGCTACGATCGCGCTTGTAGGAACGGCTGCTGCGCTTGGTGACGCAGGTTCACCAGCATCCGATAGTACCCTTGGTCCAACCGCAGGGTTGAATGCGGATGGGCAGCACAATCATATCTGGGATACCGTCGTACCGACATTTCTTCACTACAATATTCCGCTGATTTTGTTTGGCTGGATTGCAGCACTTATCTTTTAGGGTCTGTTGATTATCTTAAATGTGTCTCTATCAACACGGATCATGACCAGTATAATTTTCAGAAATTAAATACGGGGTCCTTCCCCGTGTTTTTTTGCATACTAAGCCTTCTTTGGTAAGATGAAGGAAAGCTATCAAAAGAGGTGCTTTATGTATTTTGGAAAAGAAAAGCAAGAAAACCACGATCGCATTCCGCCTAATCAGAAGGTAACGACTGGCTGGCCAGTGTTACATGTAGGGGATGTTCCTTATTATGAGAAAGATTTATCGAACTGGGATTTGAGAATCGGAGGGCTTGTCGATCGTCCAACTGTTCTTACTTTTGAGCAAATACTTTCGCTTCCAGAAACCTCCCAAGTTAACGACATTCACTGCGTTACCGGGTGGTCCAAATTTGACAATGAATGGGAAGGGATCTCTACACAACAGGTGGCAGAGTATGTTGGGATTCGTAAAGAAGCTAAATTTGTCATGTTAGAAGCGGAAGAAGGGTGGACAACTAATACCCCACTTGCTGATTTTCTAAAGGAAACAAGTATACTGGCACACAAACATAACGGAGAGGTTCTGACGCCAGAACATGGCTATCCGTTAAGAATGGTGATGCCACATCTTTACTTTTGGAAAAGTGCAAAGTGGATCAGAGCGATTAAGTTCAGATCAGAAGACCAGCAAGGGTTCTGGGAACGAAATGGGTATCATATGTATGGTGATCCGTGGAAGGAACAGCGTTTCGCATGGGATTGATCCTAACAGAGACTGTCAAATATGGCGGTCTTTTTTGGTTCAATAAAGGTCTTAGTTGGAATAGAGATGTGGATTTCATCTGGAAAAAAAGGGAAATGGAAATAAATGAAGAATAATAAAAGACTACCATTTTAACTGAAATCGTATTTTGCTTGTATTCATATTGCTAGGAGTGATAAATTGAAAGAATTACACTATCAAATCGTTAATCACCTCTCCACTGGTATTTTAGCCATTGATCTTAATTATAAAGTAATTCACATAAATGAAATCGGTGAGAAACTTCTTGAAGTGAAACGTGAGGAAATTATGGGGAAATGTGTTTATGAACTGTTTCCTTCAGCACCTGAAGAGGTTCGTCACGTGGAACGAACAGTGAAAACCGGGGAAGAGTATCACGTCAAGTCGATGTCATATCGCTGGGGAAATTACAATCTATATTTATCCATTAAGACGAGCGTGCTTAGAAACGGTGAGGTTATGTATGGAGCGATGGTTGAATTTACTGACATTACTCATTCATATGAAAAGCAGGTCGAGTTAGTTAATCGGATGGAAGACATGGCTGTTAACGTTATTCCGCTTATGGACCAATTAGGATTGCTTCCAATTCAACCGGTAGTGGAGGAAGTAGGTTTTAGGTATATCCTTGATATCGGTCTTCAAAAGGTGGCTGATCGAAAGGTGAATACCTTAATCATTGATTTATCAGCAATCTCATGTTTAAACGATGAATTCTCGGAGATGGTCGAAAAGTTATGCAGTTCATTAAACCTGCTTGGTATAGATATTATGATCACGGGCGTGAGGGCAGAAACGGCCCTCAAATGGGTGTCCTCGGGTAATGATTATATAAGGACTACCTATTACCCTCATGTACAAGCAGCCATCAAAGCATACAAAAAAGAGATGTAATGACAGGAAACGTTCGGAGCTTTGGACCGAACGCTTTTCTTCATCAATCTCATGATAACAATCTATATATCAATCGTGTTGAGCGTATTCTGGAGCTTTTCACGTTCCATGTTCAGTGAAATAAGAGAATTCTGGACCATTTTTTTGTACTGTGTTAAAACGAGTTGTCCGTAGTTAGTGCCAGGAACAGCCCATTTTCCATTTAAAGCCTGCCAGGTTGTTGCAGAGCCGCGTTTAACAAGTCCAAAGCGGGGATCAGCTTTCTCATCGCCTTTAGGTAGTGAAGCAGTAGAGGAGTAGGCATAGAGATGTTGGATGTGTGCAAGCACTCCCGTTGCTGGTGAAGAGAACGTAGCCCCCCTCGTACCGCCTCCTGTTGCACCAATACCAGCAAAGTTATTTTGTTCAGGACGAACATCACCTGTAAAACGGAAAAAGTTTGTTTCATGGATCGCCTGTGCAAATGCTACGTCCCCACGAATGCCGTATCGTTGACTGTAGGATGCGTACAAAGCACCAAGAAGAGGGGCATTTGGATTAATGGAACGAACGTAAGAGTCCATTTGCTCTGTTGTCAGAACAGTTTTGCCTTCGATCTTGTAGCCTTTGTCTGGTTCAGGAGGTTCTTCTGGTGGATCGGGCACTGAACCTTCATATAGGATGAACGTTTCAAAGCCTGCTTTGTTCAAACTGACTGCTAAAGCTTCAGCGTTTTCTTTTTCTTTGAAAGCGCCTGCCTGAACACGGTATACGGTTGAATTCGTGATAGTAGCTGTTGCGATAAAGGCATTAAAACCCTTTTGGATAAGGATTTTTAACTGTTCTTCTGCATTTTCCATTTTACTAAATGATCCTACAATTACTTTAAATAGTCCTTCAGTTGGCACAGGAGCAACTGGAAGATTTAATGCTGTAGCAGTTGCATCAGCAATTCCTGTTGCCATTTCCATCAAGAATGTGGGATTTGTCATAAGTTTAAGATCTGCTTCATTATCGATAAATAACACTTCGAGCAATAAAGCACTCATTTTTGTTTCACGGAGAACATGAAAATCCGCTCTCTTTTTTCCTCTATTTCTAATGCTGTATTTTTGCAGAACGGTGCTTGCTAGTTTGTCATGAATGTTTGCTTGCAACTGAACCGTTTCAGATGGAATAGAGCCATTGAAAATGTAGCTTTCAAATCCACTGCCGCCAGCAGCATTGTGATGGATACTGAGGAAGAAATCTGCCTTAATGACATTTGCGAGATCTGTCCTCGACTTTAGATCTACGTTTTTGTCAGTCTCTCGAGTCATAATAACTTCTACATCGTATTTCGATACAAGACGATCTCGTATCATACGAGCAATGGCGAAATTGAAATTCTTTTCCTGATAGTTTTTAAACATTGCTCCAGGGTCAGCGCCACCATGCCCCGGATCGATTACAATTAGCTTCACCTTTTTCCCTCCAATTAGTAGGATTAGTATAGTATATTTTTACCAGGTGAAATGGTTTGGACAAAGAGTACAAGTTAGAGGGAAAGGTCAGGAAATAGACCTTCAGGGTACCAATTTAGCCAGCGGGTGAACGTTTGGATCACTGGCAATATGTTGAGGGTAAATAAAACCTCGGCCGTCATCCGAAAATGAAATTCCCGCTTTTTGAAAACACTCCTGAATAAATTCTGAGCAAATGTATCGATCGTTTGGAATCGATTTAAGATCGTCAATCACGACACTTGCAAGAATTTTAAGGATCTCTTCAATATCATACATCTTTCCGGTTAAGTCTGCACCGCGTCTTAACATGTCGTTTAATTTACTTGAAGTGAGATGCTGTACCTTAGCGTGTCTTGAGAGATAAAGGTCTCCTACGTATGCGGACCCAGAGTTTCGATAGTCATTAAAATAGTGAGACAGCGGTACCATTCTGACGCCATAACTTTCAACACTCTCAAATAACATGATTCGATCAACCCATCGAAATAGGAGGGCCACATGACTGAAGTGTGAGTTCGAGACTTTCTGGATTATTTTGCTGACCGGATAAGAGCCGCTACAAAGGAGAAGGTCTCCTGTTTGAATATGATTACGAATGTGCTGATAATTTTTCACGTCCAGGTTTGTATACCGATCATCCAACATTACATCCTCCTAACTGTGTGGCTATTCTTGTAGTTAGATGAAAAAGCCAATTCTCCTTCTGCATTTATCCGATCCATGGAAGAAAAATGTTGTGCAGTGAGTAAAAGTGGCTCTATAGTAAGAGTGGGGGGGATAATTGATGGATTTTCTGAAAATGGTTGTGGTATTATCTTTTCTTGTTATGATTGCAAACACAATAAAGCCATTCGTTGCGTCTCTTACTAGAAAGCGAGCAGTGATGTTTGCTAGTTTCTGGCTTGTCCTATATATCCTGGTCTGGGACGTTCCTTCATTTCTAAATACGTCATCTGATGGGGCGAAGACAAGTGGCGAAGAAACGGTATCGGGTACTGAGATTGATGAAGATGAAGTACCTGTTGAAGAGAAACAGGAAGAGGCCAAGGTCGAAGAAGAAGTAACTTTCGATCCCGCTTCAATTGAGATAATCGTAAATGCTTCTGAGCTAATGGGAATGGAGCGTGAAGAATTTAAAACCAATTTTCCAAAAGCGATTGACCCTGATGGAGAGAGTCCAACGAAAATGGTATTTGAGAACGGAGAAGTCACGTTCAAAGACAACAAGGCTAGTTCAATGACTTATTATCCAGAAGCGATGCATTATCCTGAAGATAATCGCCTTCTCCTTTCGAGTCTCGGGTTCGATATTGAAGAACTTAGAAAGGGATCTAATCCGTTCGAGACGCCCGTTACTTTTTATTTAATAGAGGGATATTCTGAAGTCACCATTTACGGTAGTGAGGGCCCCGAAGAGAAAAAGGCAATCGAAAGAATTTATATTAAAAAAGAATTCTACCCGACACCTGTAACCGATGAAGAAGAGGCGGAAGGGGAGGAATAGAAAAACTCGCAGATGCGAGTTTTTTCATGTTCTAATGGTAGCGCGGTATGACAGTAATAACATCACCATCGAAAGAACGATTGTAATAACGACCCAGGACCAGGCGAGCGTCATTTGACCTGAATCGATCGCAACATAGATGGCGGTTGGCATCGTCTGTGTTTTCCCAGGAAGGTTACCTGCGAACATTAGCGTTGCCCCGAATTCTCCGAGTGCTCTTGCAAAGCTTAAAATAATCCCTGAAATGAGAGCATTCGAAGCGAGCGGGATCGAGACGCGCTTTAGCACCATCCACTTTCCGGCGCCATCCACACGAGCTGCGTCTTCAATATCACGATCCACCGCTTCGAATCCGACTTTCGCAGATTGGTACATTAACGGGAAGGCTACCACACTTGCAGCGATAACACCTGCCTGCCATGTGAAAACCAGAGGGTGATTAAAAACAGCTTCGATCCATTTGCCGATTGGACTAGAGGCTCCAAATAGTACGAGAAGGATAAAGCCGACAACGGAAGGGGGGAGAACAAGCGGGAGCATAATTACCGTATCGATAATGCTTTTTCCCCTGAACGTTCTACCTGCCATCAATCTGCTAACAGAGATTCCGAGAACGGTTACGATGACACTTGCCACAAGGGCGATTTTTAACGATATCCAGATGGGGTCAAGAAAAGTAGTCATCGGTCCTCACTTCTTTCGTTGAAATCCATATTTCTCAAAAATTGTAATCGCCTCGTCACTTTGTAAAAAAGCAAAATAGGCTTTTGCTTCATCAGACGCTCCATCTATAACACCGGAGGGATAAACAATCGGACTATAGCTATCTTCTGGAGCCTCATCAACAAGAGTAACTTTGGATGAAGTGCGAAAATCTGTTTCGTATACAAGCCCGGCATCTGCATTTCCAGTTTCAACATAGGTAAGCACTTGACGAACGTCTTTTCCGAATACGAATTTTTCTTCAAGTTTGCTCCATAATTGTAAGCTGGTTAAGGCTTCCTTTGCGTAAGCACCCGCAGGTACTGTTTTTGGCATACCTATTGTAATACGATTAATGTTAGTTGAAAGAAGATCATCCCAGCTTCTAACGGAAGCGTCCTCACTAGCGATCAAAACAAGCTTATTGGTTAGCAAATCCGTTTGATAGTCTGGATCAATGAAATTCTCTTTCTCTACCTCTTTAAAATGCTTCTCTGATGCTGATAGGAAAACATCAATAGGAGCACCCTGCTTGATCTGGTTGGCAAGTACCCCTGACGAAGCGAGGTGCAGGGAGAGGTCTGATTCCGGATGCTTCTCAAGGTACATAGCGTTAACCTCTTTCATAGCGTCACTCAAGCTTGCAGCAGCTGCAATGGTAATGGCTGTATCTTCCTCACCGGTCTGACAGCCGAAAAGAAAGATGAGTAGTGTGATAGAGATCAGGAAATGCTTCATATGTATGTTCCTTTCATAGGCAATTTCTCCATCTATTATAACGAAGTATGAGATTTTTGCACGAAATCATTACACACAAAAATCGGGTAATTCCCTGATGAAATAGGGGAGCTACCCTTATGTGAATGCGCATGATTGCTTAAAAAAACAACTTCGGCTTTGAATGGGATTTGTGCCTCTGAAATGGTTCTTCTATTGTAGAATCACATTTATTATCAAAATTGTAATCAATAACTTGTTTATATGGTGGTGGAGTTAGATTTGCATGATAGTCTTCACGGTAAGGGATGTCAATCATCTGACCGCGAATATTCTCTTCCTTAATTAACTCGTTTACAACAAGTGACCCCATCTGCTTACCGAGACGAAGTCCCTGCTCATTATCCACTGGAAAATGGACACCCGCATAAAGTCTTGAATCTGCACATTCATTTGCAAGCTCATGAAGTCGCTTTGATTCAGTTGGGAAGAAATAGGACAATATTTCTGCTGTTGAAGCAGAGATTGTCGCATGCCCTGATGGATAGGTAGGGTGACGTGGCGTACAGACGATTGTAGCCAGGTCGTGATCCAATTGATTTGGTCTTGCTACATTCCAGCGATATTTTAAATACCAGACTGTCGTAAATGCGTCGTTCATTCCTGCTGCGACCGCTGCCAGGATTCGCGCTGCACGAGGGGCAGTAACGCCATACGTATCGATCAGCCGATCAATAATCGGTGTCCATTGTTTACTCGCTACTCCAGTCCCCCAGTATTCAGCTAACTTTACCTGTTCTGGCGTAATTTGCTCCAGTGTACGCTGGACTTTCTTAAGTTCCTTTTCCCAATCGATCGACGAGGGCGGCTTGATTTCTAAGCGCAGTGGTCTTCCATTTAGCGTTTCAAAACGTCCAGGCGGGCTATTTCGTAAGTAATAATCCGGCCAAGACCCTGCTAAAGGTTCCTCTGGGTTATGTGGTGGCTCTTTTTCACCAGCGTAAGGAAGCTCTGACCACTTTTCATAGCTGTCTGCCATAGCGTTGTACCTCCTTTATTCCTACTTCCTTTAATAAATGCTCTATAGAAGGGTAAGGTGCATAAGAAAGAGGAGGGAACGCCTTTGTAGTGAAGGCTTTAGCGCACGATACCATTATGAATTGCATACACGGCAGCCTGGGTACGATCACTAACATCAAGCTTGCTTAAAATGTTGCTTACATGTGTTTTGACTGTTTTGAGCCCGATAAACAACTCTTCTGCAATCTGACTATTTGTTTTTCCTTCTCCAATCAGAAGCAGAACTTCTTTTTCTCGTTTCGTTAGGTCGTCATGCAGGACTTTTTTTGGTTTTGAGCGTAGTTGATTCATCATTTTCTGAGCGACTTTTTGTTCAATGACGCTTTCTTCAAGAAGGGCTTTACGAACAGTAGCAATGATTTCATCTGCTGAAGCTGTTTTGAGAAGGTAGCTGAAAGCGCCTGCTTCAATCGCAGGAAATACTTGTTCGTCATCATAAAAGCTCGTAATAATAATGATTTTAGTAGAAGGGAGAACGGTCATGATTTCCTTCGTTGCTTCGATCCCGGTCATTTCAGGCATAATGAGATCCATCAAGATGACGTCTGGCTTGATTTCGCCTGCAAGGGCGACCGCTTCCTTGCCGTTCGATGCTTCCCCTGCGATTTGAAAATTTGGTTCTGTTAGAAGATAGGCTTTTAATCCTTTTCTTACCATGTCATGGTCATCCACAATCATCATTTTAATGCTCATGTTTTCATCCCCCTAATGGCACACGAACCTCAACTAATGTTCCTTCTCCGGTACGTGATGCGATCCGTAGCTGACCACCAATTTCATCACAGCGTTCCTGCATCGTACTCAGTCCGTATGCGCCTTTTTTCTGTTGATTTGCTTCAAAACCTGTTCCGTTATCTTTGATATGTAATAAAATCTGGTTTTGTTTCATTTTAATGGTCATCCGAATATCAGATGAATCCGCATGACGGAGCGCGTTACCGAGGCTTTCCTGTACAATTCGGAACAGATTCTCTTCAATTCCACTGGGTAATTCCGGAAGTTCTTCAAAGGTAAGGTGAAAGTGGACTCCAGATTTCTTTTCGAGCTCCTCCACAAGTTTTTCGATCCCTGCACACAACGAATCATCTGAAAGCTGTATAGGACGCAGGTGAAGTAGGAGCGCTCGCATTTCAACTTGAGCTTTGCTAGCTAAATCTGCCACATCGATCATCTGAGCTTTTGCAGTTTCCATATCTCTGTCCATTAGCTTGATGGAAGCAGATGACATCATATTTAATGCGAAAAGCTGCTGGCTAACAGCGTCATGGAGATCACGGGCAAGACGCTGGCGTTCTTCGATAATGGCAGCGCCGCGTGCTTTATCGGCTAGTTCCGCTTTTTGGTTTGCTAAATTTTGTAAGGAAGCAACCTGGTTTTGAAGCTTTTCTGCGAGTTCATTCAGTTCTGAACAGATTTTCCCTATTTCGTCCTGATCGCTCATTTCCATTCGTTCTGAGAATTTTCCTCTAGAGAGTACTTTAATATGTGTCGATAGGTCTTCTAGGCGGTTTAGCAATGAACCGGTATCTTTGTAGGTGAAATAATTCCCTGTAGTAAACACAATTAGAATAACAATGAGTGGTAAGAATAAGCTAAAGGCTAGAGGGCTAGCAGCTGGAAGAAAGAAAAGCCAGATCTGTAAGCCGAGAAAAAAGATGATTCCGGAGAAAATGGATGTATAGAGCGTCGATTTAATTAATTTTGATCGTAACGTAGTCCTATTCACACTTGTTGCACCTCCCTTTAAATCCGGTCCACTCGCAAATCTAGAACAGAGAAATCAAGATAAAATACAAGGCGTTGAAGAGAGTCATCGAAATCATCTGTTTGGTACGAAAGGGAGTGCCCCCTGCCTACATAGTCTTGATTGTGTTTATCAATCTTGGCAGATACGACATGCCCGCTTCCTTCAACTTTAAATGGCAAATCATCTGGAAGAATAATATTAATGTCACCCACGAATCCAGACAGTTTGATGATAGTTTCTTCTTCAGGGATGAGCGTGGTGGAGAAATCAAAATCATAATCACATACGAAGCTCCAGTCGTTTACTGACTCAACCTTCCAATTTGGTTTCTTATAGGAGTTACTACGAACAAGGCTAAACCCCTGGTTTTTTCGAAATTTACTCAATAACTTTACTCCAAATAAAACGAAGATAAGTGGCCATAGCTTCCAGAAACTCCATAGACTGAACGAGAGAATGGAGAAGCGATCCAGAACGAGTAAAAGACCGAGTGTCAGAAGTAAAATGCCAGTAAACCATTTTTTTCGTCGGACGGACGGAAGGAGCGCTTCGACCAAATACTTTCCGCCGAGTAAAACCAACAGGATGGGATATAAAAAGACAATCGCTTCCGTCATTTCCATGGAAATAATGCCGATATTTATAAGAAGAAGAAAAATGCCCAGTGCTACGAATGAAATGGCAGCAAGAAATCGCCCTGTTTGTATTTGCTTCATGGTATCTCCTCAATTCATTCTGTCTCCTATGTTTGAACATATTTGACAATTATATTGGTGAATCCTGCTTAACAAGGTGATGACGATTAATTCTTATTTCGTGAAGTTTCGGGGGGAGTTATTTCTGGAATAAAGATGAAGGACTATCCCACAAATTGTTTGATATAGTCCAATTATAGGGTACAAGACGATGAGTGACATGTAGCTAACGATTGACGTTTTCTCCGTCTCGGGACGGATATTTCATGTTAGAATGTAGTGGAATAATATAAAGTCAACGTAGTGAGAAGGATGAATGGTTTGTAACTCGAATAACTAATATAAGGTTTATCCCACCCTAAAGGTCCGATTGATTCCACTAACCATCAAAGGGGAAGAAACAAAACCCCCTCTGAAGGAAGTTTCACTTTATATGAGAGAGGGAATAGAATGACACAAAAACGCATGTTTAAACTGGCACTCGCCGGAAGTGCTCTCGGTATCATCGCGGCTGTGCTCTCCAGGTTTAATGTGGTACCTCTAATTCAAGTAAAAGATATCCCATTTCTAACTGCTTTTATTTTTCCATTTATTGCGATAGTAGGATGTTATTTTGTGAAATCCCGCCCTATTGTTGGTGGGTTTAGTTTGCTTGTCTCGGCAGCGGGTGGCATTATTTTCTTGTCTATTTTCTATATTATTCCTGCTGTATTTCTGGTCACCTCGGGATTTTTAAGCATTCTTTTGAAAGAAGAAACACAGCTTATTACGAACAAATAAACCGCTCCGATTTTAGGGAGCGGTTTTATATTGGAAAGAAACATCTATAGGAGGTATCTTTCATTCTGACTGACTGTGAGATCGATTCATGAGAAACTGTCGGATGGCATAACTTGTTTCTTCTGGTCTTTCTTCAGGAATTAAATGACCGGTATGTGGAAAGACGAGAAGATCTGCATCAGGTAGGTCTTTTTTCATTCGTTCACCTACTCTAAGAGGAACGAGACGATCATCAGACCCCCAGATTAACAGGGCTGGAAAGTTAATTTTATTTAATGCACTTGTGGAGAGATCTTCTTCTCGATCTCGGATCAATCGACAAAGAGCTAGATAAAAGCCTTTCTCGTTAAAGCTGGTGGTGTAGCCATCAATGACTTCCTTAGTTAGAAGCTTATGGTCATAAACGAGGTGTTCAAAATTCTTCCGCAGGTTAATGGCACTCATTGAGATACTCAAGCAATAAGGAAAGAAAGGGAAGTACGAACACATCCTGAGGGCAGGGGATGAGGATTTAATGTAGCTCGAGCTACAAAGAAGAACGAGCTTCTCAATGCGTTCAGGATGCTGAATGCATGTTCGTAGCGCGATCTGGCCTCCCATAGAGTGTCCGACAAGCACAGCTTTTTGAATGTTCATCTCTTCAAGTAGTGCATTTGTGAGAGCGCCATGGTCATGAAGAGAATAGTGGATATCACAGTTCTTCTCGCTTTCACCAAATCCTGGTAAATCAAAGCATAATAAATTGAAGTCTTTGGAAAGTAAGGGAAATAGCTTACGGAAACTAAACGACGATGAGAGGAAACCGTGAATAAAAACGAGCGTTTGCCGATTTGGTAACGCATGCTTGTAGTATTCATAGGAAAGAATGACATTGGCGATTTTTTTCTTTTTCTGAACTCTGGCAAACATAATTCAAAGCTCCTCTCGCGTAACGTTGGTATTTAGAGTGTGGCTTAAAATCATGCCGTTTATCCCGCTTCAAATGTAGGTCAATCAAAGACGTTTAGGTGGGAATCAACTACCCTTAAAGGTCCGATTGGTTCAACTAACCATCAGAGGGAAATAGCTAAGAGCCCTCTGATGGAAGTTTCACTATATGGGCAAAAAAAAGAGACGAGGCACATGCCTCGTCTATCAAAGGGGGAATATAGATAGCTTACTACTACATTTATTCCCGGAAAAACATAAAAATATACACGAAAAATAAAAATTAATAAGAAAGTAATGATGTAATCAAGACAATGATAATTGCAGCTGGGACGACGAAACGAATCAAACCGTACCAGAGCGGGAAAATAACCTGTCCTGCTTTCGAAGACATCATAACCTCGCTTTCAAGAATAGTACGCTTCATCTTCTTCGATACGAAAATGGAGATGAGAAGAGCGCCAATCGGCATTAACAGGTTACTCGCCAGAAAATCCATCATATCAAAGATGGAACGTCCGAAGACCGAAACGTCAGCTAGAACACCGAATGAGAGAGCTGATGGAATACCAAGTACAAAGACAAATAAGCCAGCAATCCATGAGACTTTCTTCCGGTTATCTGCTCCGCGTGTGACGGTGGAGACGATAATCTCCATAAGGGAGAATGCCGACGTTAGCGTAGCGAATAACAAGAGCGCCATAAATACAGTGAAGAATAGTCCACCAAGAGCCATCTGGTTAAAAACGGCGGGTAGAACTGTAAAAATGAGGCCGGGTCCTTCAGTTGGTTCGAAGCCAAACGCGAAGACGGCTGGAAAGATCGCAAGTCCTGCAAGGAATGATATCAAGACATTCAAGCCGACTACGGAAATCACAGATCCTGTTAGGTTGGCACTTTTATCGAGGTACGAGCTGTACGTAACCATTAAGGATATGCCGACACTTAAAGCAAAGAAGGATTGTCCCAAAGCATCAAGTACGCCTTCAGCCGTTAGTTTCGATAAATCGGGTTGAAGGAAGAAGGCGACGCCCTCCATCGCACCATCCAGCGATAGGGAACGAACAACGAGTACAAGAAAAAGCACGAAGAGCGCCGGCATCATATATCGACTTGCTGTTTCAATACCTTTCTGGATTCCGAATTGCACAATAGCAACTGTAATGGCCAGGAAAAGAGCCTGCGTCAGTAATGATGTAGCAGGGCTGCCAATGATATCCCCGAATAATTGTTCATACCTGCTGTTAGGGAGCCCTGTGAGTGAACCCGAAAAGCTTCGAACGAGATAAGTAATCACCCAACCTCCGATGACACTGTAGAAAGAAAGGATAATAAAAGAAGCGATTACCCCAAGATAACCAAGCCACTTCCAGCTTGGATTACCTGAAATCTTTTCATAAGAAGAAACTGCATTTTGTTGCGAATGTCTCCCAATAACGAACTCAGCTAGTAGCATCGGCGCTCCAACGAGGAAGGTGAAGAGGAGAAATATAAGGAAAAAAGCGCCTCCGCCGTTTGTGCCAGCCATATATGGGAATTTCCACAATGCCCCAAGTCCGATAGCTGATCCGGCAGAAGCCAAAATAAACCCGAACCTGGACGACCATTGATCATTTGATTTCATATTGTCACCTCATACGTAATAAGTCCTATGGATTGCATTTTATCACTATAGCGAGCGGAAAGTATTCAGTCAATATCAAATATTCATGTATTTATTTACCACCAGTTGTATGCCTTGTTATGACTGACTTTTAAATGAATTAGTGGCATTATTTTTATTTGTAAAGTAAACGCTAGTATTATGGAAATATCTAATCTTGCTATTCCTCAGGGAGAGAGGTATGATTCTTAGGAAGAGCAGTATGATTTTTTGTCTTGATACGACATTTATGTTATACTAGTTAAGTTGAAAAAATTTGTTAGGAGTGTTTTCATGGCAGAACAATATAACGTCGGTGATATCGTAGAAGGGAAGGTAACTGGTATTAAGCCTTTTGGCGCTTTCGTTGCAATTGACGACCAAAAGCAAGGTCTAGTTCACATTTCTGAAATCTCTCACGGCTACGTAAAAAATATCGAAGATCAACTTACTGTAGGAGACGAAGTAAAGGTCAAAATCCTTAACATTGAAGAAGGTTCAGGTAAGATCTCTCTTTCAATCCGTGCTACTCAGCCAAAACCTGAAAGACCGGAAAGAAAACCACGTCCAGCTGCACCAAGTGGCGGTGGCAACAAGAAGCAACAACAAACTTCTTCTCCACAGGGCTTCAACACGCTTGAAGACAAGCTTAAAGATTGGTTGAAAGAGTCTAACGACCGTCAAGCTCAGTTGAACAAACGTCTTAAGAAGTAATAAGACGAGAGAAGGCAGCCACATGGCTGCCTTCTTTTTTTTAAGTTGTTGCGCGATCGGGTTCATGTGAAAGCTCTTCAGTAGGCTTGAAAAGTAACGTTAGGCAATAAAGGCCGCTTAACCCAACAAGACCATATACAATTCGAGCAAGCGCAGCATTTTGCCCGCCGAAAATAGCAGCTACAAGGTCAAATTGGAAAAATCCAATGAGGCCCCAGTTGATTGCACCAATAATTACAAGTGCAAGTGCAACACGTTGTAATGTACTCATGAAACTACCTCCTTTTATTAGGAAACATAGCGATTCATTCATAAGATAACTCTACGAGCAATGCATTATACATTTTAAGGCAAAAAAGTTTGTCCAAACAGATTACTTTATTTTAAAAAAAGAATGAGGCATAATAAAGTGAAACTTCCAGTCAGAGAGGTCTTTTTATCCTCTCTGATGGTTGGTTGAACCAATCGGACCTTTAGGGGCAGTTAACCCCCACCTGAACGTCTTGATTTACTTACGTTATAAGGTGAGGTTTTTAACTGCGCCTTAAGGGTGGAATAAACGTGATTTGAAATGAAAGGGGACATTACAATGAATAATTTCACTTTCCAAAATCCAACTAAATTGATCTTCGGCAAAGGACAACTCGAAGCGCTGAAGAATGAAATTCCACAATACGGAAAAAAAGTCCTCGTAGTATATGGCGGAGGCAGCATTAAGAAAAACGGTGTTTATGATAGCGTTATGAACACATTAAAAGAAATCGACGCAGAAGTATTTGAACTTGGCGGAGTAGAACCGAATCCTCGCTTAACCACCGTTCATAAAGGTGTCGATATTTGTAAAGAAAACGATATTGATTTCATTCTTGCAGTAGGTGGTGGCAGTGTCATTGACTGCACGAAAGCTATTTCTGCAGGTGCTAAATACGACGGAGATGTATGGGACTTCGTAACGAAGAAAGCAGCACCAAAAGCAGCTGTTCCATTCGGTACAGTTCTAACTCTAGCAGCCACCGGTTCTGAAATGAATCCTGGTTCTGTTATCACTAATTGGGAAACAAAAGAGAAGTACGGCTGGGGGCACCCGCTTGTACACCCAAAATTCTCTATTCTTGATCCAGAGAATACGTACACTGTTCCTAAAAATCATACAGTCTACGGTATGGTTGACATGATGACTCACGTTCTTGAACAATATTTTCATCCGGAAACAAATACAGAGCTACAAGAAAACATGCAATTCTCTGTGCTTGAAACAGTGATGAACACAGCTCCAAAGCTTATTGAAGACATGGAGAACTACGATCACCGTGCGACAATCATGCTAAGCGGTACTGTAGCTCTTAACCAATCCCTACAGATGGGCGTTCGCGGTGACTGGGCATCTCACAACATCGAGCACGCGGTATCAGCTATCTATGATATCCCGCATGCTGGTGGTCTTGCGATCATCTTCCCGAACTGGATGAGACACAACCTTGAGGTGAACATTGATAAATTTAAGCGTCTTGCAGTTAAGGTTTTCGCTGTAAGTGAAGAAGGTAAAACAGATCGCGACATCGCGCTTGAAGGGATCGACAAGCTAAGTGCGTTCTGGAGCAGTCTTGGTGCACCAAAACGCCTTGCTGATTACGACATTGACGAAAGCCAGATTGACCTTATGGCTGACCGTGCAATGGCTAATGGCGCATTCGGTAACTTTAAGTCACTTGAGCGTGACGATGTAATCGCAATTTTGAAAGCTTCTCTATAAGAAGTGAGGACCGTTCCTTTGGAGCGGTCTTTTTTTAGATGAACCTGGGGTGTTTACGCAATGGATGACAGAACGGTTTAAACAGTCAAAGGAATTTTACTTTGATCTGATGGATTTTAAAAAGAAATATCGTCAGGTATACGCTTACATGGATCGGCGTTCTTGATTTCGAATACTTCTTCGGCTAAAGTTAAACTAGAGTGAAGAACAAAAAATGATAATTGGAGGCTAATTATGACTTCAAAAGTAAGTTTTGACTATTCAAAAGCATTGTCGTTTATTGGCGAGCATGAAGTAACATACATGGCAGACGCAGTAAAAGCTGCACACGAGGCATTACATAATCAAACAGGAGCAGGCAGCGATTTTCTCGGCTGGCTAACGCTTCCGCATGACTATGACAAAGAAGAATTCTCACGCATTCAGAAATCTGCTGAGAAAATCAAGTCAGATTCTGACGTTCTTCTTGTTGTAGGTATTGGTGGATCTTATTTAGGAGCTCGAGCAGCGATTGAAATGCTGAACCACTCCTTCTACAACGTATTAACGAAAGAAGAGCGCAAAACACCACAGGTCTTCTTCGTCGGGAATAACATTAGTTCCACTTACGTGAAAGATCTTTTCAGCGTACTTGAAGGAAAAGACGTTTCTGTTAATGTGATTTCGAAATCAGGTACAACTACTGAGCCTGCGATCGCATTCCGTATCTTCAGAAAGTTCCTTGAAGAAAAATACGGTGTTGAAGAAGCAAGAAGACGCATCTATGCAACAACAGACAAATCAAAAGGTGCACTGAAAACACTTGCAGACGAAGAAGGATACGAAAGCTTCGTGATTCCTGATGATGTTGGTGGACGTTATTCCGTTCTTACAGCCGTTGGACTTCTTCCTATCGCAGCGAGCGGAATTTCAATTGAAGAGATGATGAAGGGTGCTCAGGATGCTCAAGACGATTTAAACACATCTGACCTTGCTTCAAACCAGGCATATCAGTATGCAGCTGTTCGTAATGCTCTATACAATAAAGGTAAGAACATCGAGCTTCTTGTGAACTATGAGCCATCACTTCACTATTTCTCTGAATGGTGGAAGCAGCTCTTCGGTGAAAGTGAAGGAAAAGACAATAAAGGGCTATTCCCTGCTGCTGTTGACTTCTCAACAGATCTTCACTCAATGGGTCAATACGTCCAAGACGGACGTCGCAGCCTGTTTGAAACCGTATTGAACGTTGAGAAAGCACGTCATGAAATCACGATTGAAGAAGACGACAAGAATCTCGACAAGCTAAAC
Organism: Pseudalkalibacillus hwajinpoensis; assembly: GCF_039851965.1. NCBI lineage: Bacteria > Bacillati > Bacillota > Bacilli > Caryophanales > Guptibacillaceae > Guptibacillus > Guptibacillus hwajinpoensis. The sequence continues at coordinate 3,090,862 of NZ_CP156674.1, forward strand.
TACCTTGCTGGCGAAACAATGGACTTTGTAAACCAGAAAGCGTTCGAAGGAACAATGCTTGCCCATACAGACGGTGATGTTCCAAACTTGATCGTTAACATTCCAGAAATGACACCATACCACTTCGGTTACCTTGCTTTCTTCTTTGAAAAAGCATGTGCGGTATCAGGTTACCTCCTTGGTGTGAATCCATTCGATCAGCCTGGTGTTGAAGCTTACAAGACGAACATGTTCGCGCTTCTAGGTAAACCAGGATTCGAAAAAGAAAAAGCTGAGCTTGAGGATCGCCTTAAATCTCACGAATAGAAGTTCAAAGAGAGTGCTGCGGCACTCTCTTTTCTATTTAAAGATAAGAAAGTATAAAATTCAGTGAAGTCTAGCTCCAGCGCCTACCCGCTCGAGGTCTTAAGCCAAGCCTCATTGTGGCTCGTCTTAAGCTTGACGCGGGTGAACAAGGCGCTTACGCTTTTCTTATCATGAAATCTCCCTGATTGGACACGATAAGCGTAGAACTACGTAAACAGGGAGGAAGCACCTATGATTCCAATGGACTCTGTGCTCAAAGGTAAAACGATCGAACTAAGCATTATGGAAGACAAGCTCCGTCAATTAGGATACAGCTATGGCGGCGGTTGGGAATATGACCACGGTTATTTTGACTATAAAATTGACGACGAAGATGGATACCTCTTTCTTAGGGTGCCAATTAAAGCCGTGAAAAAAGAGCTTGATGCGGATGGCGCAATCGTTAAAATCGGTCAGCCGTTCTTGCTCTCTCATATGTATCAGTCGGGTGTTGATCCAGAAGGTAATATCGGCAATATTTCAGCGTCATTTAATCAGTTCCAGGAACCTACAAATAAGGATGCCGAAATCGATGAAAAGTGGTTGAAGTTCGGTGAACGCCATGTGAAACATCTTGACGCAGCGCTCACTCCTTATGTGTGAATCACAAGCAATCGATCATCTGATTGAATCGTAAACGATGGGGATGGATTCATCACGAGGTCATTCCCTCTTTTTACACCAATCATCAGAATGTCTTTTTCGTTCAGTCGCTGTGCTACATCACAAAAAGAAACCTCACTAAACGTTTCTGCACTCATAAAATCCAGCTGATTTGGCTTTAAATGTGTCAGCATTTCTAGAAGCGTCGTTGAAAGCCCATGCGAGAAAACACTATTGGTCATCACCGTACTGAGTAGATGAGCACTCTCTATAATCTCATCTGCACCTGCACGTTTAGCGTTCACAATTTGTTCAGGGGAGAGGATCTCCACAATTGTGTAGACGGAAGGATTAATTCCTTTTATCGTTAAAAGCGTCAGAATCGATTGCATATCCACTTCAATCTCACTTTTATATTGATCAGCAGTAATCAGAACTGTCTGAGCGTCTCTGACATTCGCACTTCTTAATGTACTGTCCTCACCTGGGCTTCCTTTGATAAAATGGATCCCTTCTTTTTGAAGGGGATTCTCAGTAAGCGAGTTGTCGATTAGCACAACAGACCGTTCCGGTTGATTGGAAAGGAGAGCCTTAATGGTATGTCTGCTTCTAGAATTCCAGCCTACGACAACCACATGATTACTACGATCATACCGACGCTCGCCCCGGCCGAGTGCCCCTTGTGTCATAACAAAGGTGGAAGCGAGCCTTGCCATATAAAAAGTCATAAAACCAGCACCGAACATAATATAGACCATTGCCAGCGCTTTTCCTGCCGTTGTCTCAGGGGATACATCCCCATAGCCGATTGTAGAAGCCGTCACTATCGCAAACCAGATTCCTTCAAAAACGCTTGGAAACACTTTTGGCTCAACCGTATGCATCACAAACCCCATTGCGATAAGGATCAGTACAATTAATACGCCAAGTTGTAATACTGGTGGGTAGCGCGATATATAATAAACTACGTCCCGTAATCTCAAAACAAACCGCTCCTTTCTCCATTCCCATTATGCCCACGAATGATTGGAAAAAACCACCACGTGTGTGATCAAAGACAGCAGGGTATAGAAAGGATATGACTGTTTAAAAAGGGTGAAGAAACATGAGAGCACTATCATCATTCCTCGTATCGCTCGTACGCCTGATCTTCGGCATCATCGAAGCGATTCTCGGAATTCGTATATTGCTGAAACTATTCAGCGCAAACTCTGCTGCGCCATTCGTGCAATGGATCTACGACACATCAGCACCACTACTATATCCGTTTCGAAACATCTTCCCAACAACTGAATTCAGCGGTGGATTTGTCGTCGAATTCTCGGCGGTCTTTGCACTGATTGTGTATAGTATTATTGGGTCATTGATTGTAAGGTTTGTGGCGATGGGGTTAGGTTCAGGTAAGGAGAGAAGATAGGAAGAGGAGAGACGCTGGGGACAGCGTTTCTTACTTTTGTGTGTCTAGCTTCAATAACCAGGCCCACGAGACACTTCACCAATCAATCGGAATACAAAGACAGTGTTCAGTTTAGATGGTTCCAGCGCTTTTAGGATCTAAACGGTCACTTCCGTATTTCTTGTAAAAAATAGTTGCCGTTCACATAATTGCTGTGATAAAATAAATCTTGTCGACAGGAAATCGCTGTCATTATACGGGGCATTAGCTCAGCTGGGAGAGCGCTACACTGGCAGTGTAGAGGTCAGCGGTTCGAGCCCGCTATGCTCCATCTTAAAAACCCTTGTGTATCAAGGGTTTTTCTTGTGTGTGCAATTTTGTATACACACCACAATTATTAGGTTGTTGACGATTTGTTGACCAAATTTTTATTTGGAGCATATTTATCAAATTGACTTGCAGTTTGCGTAGCTCTTTTTTTAGAAATATGTCCATAGATATCTGAAGTGATTTTCGAACTTGAATGACGAGCACGTTTCTGAATGGCTGGTAAATTCACGTTGTCTTCTTCCATTAAAAGAGCGACCATGCTATGGCGTAAGTCATGAAGACGAATTTTTTTCAATTTGTATTTCTCAACTATTCGACTCCATTTTGTTGTAGGCGTTGTAAAATAGAGAGGACTTCCTAATCCTTTATGAAAAAGATACTGGTGATCGTTCCCTTCCCAATATTCAGCTGCACTTTCTTTTTCATTTAGCCACTCAACTTTATACTCTTTCAATAAATCCATGTACCACTCAGGCATAACGACTGATGCTTTAGATGATTTCGTTTTGGGATCCTTTATAATAGGTTGACCGTTTTCGCTACCTACAATGTTATTTATAATTTCTATTTCATTAGTATCAAATAAGATGTTAGACCACTCAAGAGCTGTTAATTCTCCTCGTCTAAATCCGCCAAATAAAGCTCCTAAAAAATACACACGCCACATCAGTGATTCCTGGTTCAAAGCTTCAAATACTTCTCCAAGATCTTCACTAGTGTAATACCTCATTTCTCTTTGTTTGACTGCTGGCTTTTTAATGCCAGTCATCGGATTATCTTTAATAATACGCCACTCGTATGCTCTGTTAAATACATTACAAAGCGCATCATAAAATTTCCGAATAGAATCAGATGAGAGTTTACCTGGACGTCCGTCTTTTCTTTCATTCTCGCCGGTTGCTTTATCATCTAAAAACCGTATGATTTGAATTGTTTTAATATCTCCAATTCTTTTAGCTCCAAACACAGGGAGGATGTGACTACGTAGAGAGCTCATATAGTTTTTAACAACAGTGGGGGATAATTCTTTAATTGCATAACGCTTGTACCATTCCTGAACGAAGTCACTAAACAAGTTTTTGTTAGGAGCAATATATTCACCCGCCTCAATTTCAATCTGGAATTTTGCCAGCTCCTGTTGTAAGAAATTTTCTAATTTGCGTTTCGTTTTTAATAAAGGTGGATCAGTGACCCGTATTGTCTTGGTACGTTTTTTACGCTTACCTTTAGCATCATATCCTGCTTCTACCACCAACAGAAAAGAATTCTCTCCCCGTCTTTGGTAACTTCCCATATTAAATACCTCCCATTAAAATTTTAATAATAGAAATGAGTAATATGATCGGTACTATGTGTTGGTTTAATATTTTATTAAACTGTGCAAAACGCTTTTTAATTAGCTCAAAATCCTTTAGGTCTAGTTCCTAAAGGTGAAAGATTCCTTGACGATTCATCAAATTGTGATTCATTGCTATCTTTTTTTAGCTTATGTTACGATTAAAAATTTCAATTTTCTAAAACAGTTGTTGTATTATGAGGGACTTTGTTACTTTTAACATTCTTTATATCATTATACGAACGAAAGTTCTTGGTATCAATTAAGATTAAATTAAACTCAAAAAGTTGCGAAAATAAAGCTTTAAAAAGAAAAGTAACGCACGATAGAAGCTTAGAAAGGAAGGAGGATTAAAGTCTAAACATATAATTTCTAATTTATTCCAATGAAAAGCGGATTCTTGGAAGAGTAATTGTAATATTTAATCCATAAAAGGGCGCAAATTGTTGAGGAAGATATTTTAGATCATAGAGGTGAGGATTGGACTTATCGCTCTCTTTTTAAAAAACAGTTATTCCAATAATTTTCAGTATTTTGCGACTCTTGTTGATATTTAATGGTACTATGATAATAGGTAATTTTACCAAATAATTGGTTGGTTGGTAGGTGAAATATATGAGTCAACACTCAGCAGATGCTTCGCTTTTAGGTTATTATTTTCAAGGTATGTACGCCTTGGTAAAGTTATTAGATGCAAATGATTACGATAGAATTAGTATAGAGACTTTTGATGATGTTTATCTTGATGGGGATGTTAAAACATTATATCAATTAAAACATAGTCTTAATAGTGGTGGGAATTTAAATGAAAAAAATGATGGCTTATGGAAGACGATAAGAATTTGGGCAAAGATGGTGGAGAAAGAAGAAGTAGACGAAGCCACTTTTTTTATATTTGTAACTCCACTTCTAATCGATGAAAATTGTTCACTTACTGAACTGTCTAAAAATGATTCTAATAGGAGTCGAGTGGTTGATGATCTTCTAATGGAAGCCAAACGTGTTGCTGGTAAGAGGAAAATAGCAAAAAGTAAACAAGAAGCCTTACCTTATAAAACAAGATGGCCTGGTTGTGAGGCTTATTTATCTTTGTGCCCGGAACAAAGAGTCGATTTGGTTAATAAAATTACTATACACCCAAATAATTTTAATATAAAAGATATCCATAATGAAGTAACATTGAAAATTAAAAATACGGTACCATTAGGAATTCGGCCAAAGTTAGTTGAACGACTAATTGAATGGTGGGATAGACGGGTAGTATTAGGGTTGTTAAACGAGGCATCAAGGGACATTAGTAAACATGAATTAATACAGTACATAGTAACACTAGTTAACGAATTATCTGAAGAAAATTTAACAGATGATTATGGAGACCGAAACGAGGAAGCTGATATATTAGGTGAACTTGGTGGGAATATGGAAGCTCAGATAGATCTAGTAAATGGAGGGAAGTCAAGAAAAAAAAGAGCGGCGGTGGCTAGATGGCAAGCAAGAAATCAAAGAGAAAGATGGCTGGATGATGATTTAATTAATGGAATAGAATTAAAAAAATTAGATAAAAGGTTAATTAATGTTTGGGATGATTATTTTCAAACAATGAAATATGATTTAGAGGATGAGGACGAAAATGTACTTGCTGAAAATGGACGTTCACTTTTAGATTGGTCCCATAGAAAGGCTTTTCAGGAAGTTATTCCAGTTCGAGAAGGATGGAGACAGCCTTATCTAGTACAGGGATCGTACCAGCAACTTGCAGAAGATTTAGTAGTTGGCTGGCATCCAGAATTTGATGAAATTCTTAAAAAAAATTCATCTAATCAGGAGGGAGAAAAATGATTTCGGCAGATACTTATACGTCAACAAATCCTGTCCTTTGTTCATTAGTATTATGGTCTTTTCTTAATGGATTTGAAAAAGTGAAGAAAGATGGATGTGAACTTCCAATATTATTTCTACCCTTGCCTTTAATATTATCAAAAAGTATAAGGAATAATTTTTCAGGGAGTAATACTACAACTGGTTTACTTACATGGATAGCACGAAACCCTTCAGTTTTGATTAATGTAGGTCAAAGAATAGAAGTAACCCAAGATATTACTAAAGAAGCAATTTTATTCGGGGTTCCTAATAAAATTTTTTCTTTTAATGATGAAGGGCTCATCTTCTCTAATAAAAGCGGAATTAAAGTTAGTAAGGTATATTCAGTGGATCATGTTGAAGAAGGAAATGAAATGCTACTAACAGCAAGAAGGTTAGGTGGTTGGTGTGGCCAATTAGAATCTACAAAAACAATATTTAATGTACTAGGAGTGTCACTATGAAACGATGGAATATTAAAAAATTACTATTATATAGTCATAACGAACAGATGAAAGAATTAGAGTTTAATCTCGAGGATGTTACGATTATTACAGGGGGCTCACGAACTGGAAAGTCTGCTATACCTGAGATTATTGATTATGTATTGGGAGCTGGGGAATGTCATATCCCTTCTTTTGCAAGGGCATGCTTGAGTTGGGTAGGGATATTATGGGTGAAAGATGATACTGAATTCTCTTTATATAGGAGGATACCCAATATTGGAAAGAAATCTAGCCAAGATATATACTTTGAAATTGGGAAAAATGTTAGAATTCCAGCTAAATCATCATTACTCAGTAAAAAAACCAATCTTGAAGGTGGATTATCACAGTTTGAAAGATTATTAGGGATAGGTGATGCAAGAACAGAATCTTTTGGGAAGAAGTTTGAGTCCAAAAGAATATCGGTTAGAAATACAATGCCTTATCTTTTACAAGATGATGATGTAATCATTAGTAAAAATACATTACTACGAGGTGCTAATGATGAACGGAAGCAGAGCATTATTGAATCATTACCATATTTTCTGGGAATTGTAGATGAAGATACTTTAGGCAAAGAACTGGAGTTTAAGAAGATCACTAAACAAATTTCTAGAATTGAAAAGAAGGTTAATACAAATAAAACTATCATCTATGGTGAACCTAATAAAGCTTTGAGTTTAATTCAAGAGGCAATACAATTAGGTTTGATAGACAATGATGACGATTTAGAAAAGTGTAGTAATGATGAACTTTTTACTAAATTAACAAAGGTATCCAATTGGGATATAACAGATCAAAATAAAGTTAATGAAGATCAACTTCCTCATTTATATGAAAAATTAGCTAATGAGCAAATTAAAGCTATTGAAATAAAGAATCAGTTGAGAAAGGCTAAACAACAAATTTTAACGGTTGATGAATTTGATGGAACAGTAAATAGGCAAAAAAGAAAATTAGAGGTTGTTAACCTCTTTAAAAATCCACACGACCCTAGTACATGTCCACTTTGCAGCAATGAGTTAACGTCTCCTTCAAAGCCAGTGAGTACGATAAAAAATCTAATGACAAAAGTTCAAGACGATTTGAAAAGTATAGAGAAAGATAGACCAAGATTGGATAGTCATATTAACAAATTAAGAACAGAACTAGAGATTAAAGAATTTGAAATTGAGAATACCAAAGATGAAATAGCAACTTTAGTTAATGAAAATGAACAAATTGAAAATAATTTAGATATCTTCCAAAGAAGGTTTAGAACTATCGGTCGCATAAGTCTATATTTAGAAAGTAAAGATGCACTTAATTCTGATAAACAGCTTAAAGACCAGAATATCCTAGAGGAACTATATTATAGGTTGGAGGAATTAAAGGAAGAGATTAATTTTGAGAGTAAAGTTAATAAATTGGAAAACGCAGAGCGTAGAATCTCTTCTATTGCAACTAATATAATATCAAATTTGCCATTTGAGGAACGTTATAAGGATTGTCCAGTTTATATAAATTTAAAAAACCTTGATGTTGGTGTTTCCTTACCAACACACAGTGAAAGTATGCGTGATGTTGGTTCAGATGAAAACTATTTAAGTTTACATGTATCATTAATGTTGGCTTTGCACAGACACTTTGCAAATTTGGAAAGACCAGTTCCAGGAGTTTTACTATTTGACCAACTTAGTAGACCATATTTTCCACCTGATGAAGAACCGAATGAAGTGGAAATAGATGATGAGGTGAACGAAGATAGCGAAAGAAGTTCACTCATTAAATATTTTGAAGCATTATTTAATGAAGTAGATAGAAATGAGTCTCTACAAATTATTATTATTGAACATGCTTTTTTTAAGAATCATGATCGATACAAAAAGTCTGTTAAATATAGATGGAAAAAAAACGAATCTGGCCTTATTCCTAAAGATTGGCCAGAAAAAATCAAATAAAGATGGTCAAAACTTTGATCACATAATATTAAAAAATATCAAGCAATCATTAAAGATATTGTGATTAGTACTATGGGTTCTGAATCTAAACTGCAAGAAGAAATTCTACTTAATGTTTGACACGTGAACTAAAACGGTAAGACCTCTAACAAATAGTAGCAGTTATGGAATAAGTCCAATAATAATAAAAGCGACACCTAAATCCATTATTAAGGGATTTGTGATTAATGAGCCAACGAATCCCTTTATCATCAGAGTGAAAATTGGAGCGAGGTTATGCTTTATGTGTAAAAATTTTTTAATGAACTCAAATAAGACAACTAGAAACAAACTTTAATGTAGAGAAGGTTTGCGATCGAACAGTTACTTACCACCCTGATTATAATGTAAGTGCTATTAAGAAGAATCTTGAAGGAAAAGGAACTTATCAAATTTTTCGGAAATTGAATTTGATATGACAATTATCGGTTTGGTTAAGCTATTCAATACAAATGGAATGGCATGAGAAGAGATATTTCAACAAGAACTTCGCTCTAAGAGTGAGGTCTCTTATGTTGTAGAAAACATATATATAGTAAAATAATTCACCAGTAACTACTAAAAACCTTGATAGAGGTCATATCCTGGTTTTTAGTAACTTTACTTCACATCCAATTCTTTTGAGAAGGATGAAACAGAAAATTATTAAGTTCATAAGAAGAAAAAAATGGGAATTAAGACGGCGTCCAGAATAGATAAAACTAGATTATCTAATGCTTATTATCTATACCTTTAGCAACCATCTTAAACCAAGTTTACCTTTTGTACTACTTGAGCTATTTAAACTTGTTTCAGCCAATTCACCTAACATCTCAGTCAAGGCGTGTTCAAACTCTAAGGTATTATCGTCTGTTCCAGTGAAGGCGTGTACAAGTTCATGCAAAAAGGTTCCGGAAAAGGACTGCAAATCTTTTAATTGACTACGTTTAATAATAATCCGCTGGTTAGAAGGTTCCCATAAGCCTAGGGCATCACCACCAGTATGATCGTCTGGTCTCATTTTTTCAGAAACCTTTATACTTTTAATTATTCTGCTTTTCTTAGGAAACCAGTTCATAATAATATCCTTAGTATCGAATACTGCCCTCTCTTTTTTAGTTAAATTTTTAACATCAATGAACTCGAACTCAAATTTTTCATTCCATTCTTCAGCATAGGTATTTAAATTTCTAAAATTGTTACCTTTAAGATCATGATTGCTTTCTAACTTACTTGCTAATAAATCGGGAACAGTTATAATTTTTTCTCCATCGTTTTTAGCATAACTTAAAAACTTACCACCATCCATCAGATCCACTGCCCTCACAAATATTACTTGTTCCTGGCTGCTTAAAATTCTACAAGCGTGTAGTTGGACATCGATCCAATCTAATTCATCATGAGCATTCCCAGTTTGGATCTTTTCCAAATCATTAACTAGCTTTCTTGCAAACTCCGGACTCGAGCAATCCATTAAAATAGATTTCACTCTATCTGTGTAAGCTGTTCTTCCTACATTCGTTCGCTCTCTATTCAAAGACTGTAGCAATTTCTTAGTAGTAGAAGTGATATTATATGAAAACAATAGATTCTCTTCTTCTGCAACACATAGTCCATTTACATAAATTCTTGAACGGTTCTTTTTATTTTCTATTAGTGATCCATATTTTGTGCTTTCGATTGTACGTTCTCCTGAATAAACTATAAAGAAATCTTTTGCTTTTTCTATCTCTTCATCTAACAAACCGGTAAAGATAAATTCGGTTCCAATCATATCAGGATATGTAGGACTGTTTACGATAGCATGTAATGTGACTACATCGTCGAAATCCCCTTTAGGTGCTTTTTCGATTGTAATATCGCTGAATTTCGATTGGATAAGGACTCCAATTTTTCTCCTATCGAAAGTGGCCATAGCATCTTTTAAACCAACTCCAAACTTACCAATAACTTTATTAGGATTTTTAACTTTTTCAACATTTTCATTTTGAGTTAAATGTTCATATCTTAATCCTCTTCCTTGGTCCTTTATGTGCCAATTTCCATCCTTGTTCTTGAAAATAACAGGTTCTTCGTTACCAGTTAGACTTGCCTCATCCAATGCGTTTGCTATTATCTCTCTTAATGCGTGAGGAACAGTCCAATGTTCCAATACTTTTTCAATATTCAAATCAAATTTTTTCATGTATATAAACCTCCACTATTTTTATTTTGAGAAACCTGATATTAGTTTTATAATCTTCCTTTTTTAAACTCTAGGATTAAAAGTAGGGGTACTAACGTTTGTCATTTCATTCCACATAGAGTTTTTTCAGTAAACTATCTTACTAGAATTCCTGAATATTAACGAATCATTTAACTGTCTCAACTAATTAATATTCAATGGTAACCACTACATAATTTTTAGTTTTCGATAAAATTGTTTTTAACCCTTTTTTTAACTACGTTTATTTGGAATTTATTGCTAGAATGAAAATGGGGAAAATTTTAGAGGGGGTTCAAATGAAAAAGAGGAAGGCTTTTTATATCAATGTTTTAGTGGTAATTATTGTTGTCTTAGTCGGGTGTTCTGTTAATGCAGGGGTAACGGATAGGAAAAAAGCAGAGACACTCTTGGCGGAAGGAGATCTTGAAGGATCTTTTAAATTTTATGAGGCAGCGTACGAAGAGTCAGAAAAGGAACAAGATAGATATAGTACAAATATTGTAGGGAAGTTAATCGAGGTAAGTGGGTTATTAGATGCCCAAAAAACAGAAGCAGCTACATACGGGCTTGAAACAGCAGAAAATATGCTATCGGACCAATATGAAAATAGTGAATTCAAAAAACAAATGAAGGTTTTGCAATCTCGCCTCACAGAAATAACTAGGGACGTTGTCCTTTATAACACTAGACTAGTACGTGCTAGATCCCTAGCCGAATTACATTTATATGATAGTGCATTCGACCTTTTAGCTAAAACCGAGGAAGAATTAGAAGGGGGAACTATCATTTCTGAAGGTTTTAATAAGTTAAAGGTTGAATTGTTGGAAGAAAAGCTTGCGTATCAAAACCATAGAGATTAGCAACGAAAAGAATGGGAAGAAGAAAAGAAATTAGAAAATGAGCGTAGGGTTGCAGAAAAAGAAGCAAGGAAGGCAGAAGAAGATAAAGTTGCTGAGGAAATAAGGCAAGAACAGAATAGGGTGGCAGAGCAGGAAAAGAAAAAGGAACAAAAAAAGCAGAAATCATCTGATGATGTAGATGAAGAGAGTTTAGAAATGACAGAATCAAACTCCGAAAACACTGATACTGATGCAAACTATCCACCAGTTTCATTAACAAGAGAAGAGGCAGTTCAAATGGTGAAAGTGTATGCTTCGGTACCTGACCATCCAAACGTTCACATTGATTACAGTTATGATAATGATAATGGAGATTGGGTTTATCAGGTATATGAAGTTGTAATCGATGATCCTGAGACAAAAGAAGGTCATACTGCAACCTGGGGCTGGTTTGCTGTAGATCCTGAACAAGGGTATGTTTATGACAATTTTAATTACTAGAAGTTGTTCACAATAGCTTATGTTTTAAATATATTTTGATTTTAGAGACAATCAAATTCTTTGCAAATTCCACCTTTTTTTGAGGGCAAAAGAAGATATTTGTATTATTATTAAACATATGAGAGCGAGGATTTGAAAAATTCAGTTAGTGAGGTGAATAACTTGGTGGTAAATGTAAAAGTATTCGGGAGTTTCACGAAAAAAGGTAATCATACTTACCGAAAAACTGCTTATATTCAATGGGGAGAGTCTGAAAAAACTTTAGGGGCATGTTTACTACTTAATCCTGGTTCCGCCAAGCTAGACCAAGATTTATTAACAACTCTTGAAATGAAAGGAGCTGCGAAGGGTTTCATTAAAAATGTAGATCCTACAATGCGGCAACTGATCACTATTGTGGAGAGTATTTATAGTAAAGGTGATATTAATGGGCGCCTTTATATCTATAATTTATTTAATTTGCAACATACGCGAGCAATTGATGCGATCGAATTGTTTGAGAGTCAAGTCCAATCTGGTGAATACGACATTAAAGGTTCTTTAATTTCTAAAAGTGAATTACAAAAGCATCCATGGTTACTTCTTGGATGGGGTCTTAAACCAAAAAATAAATGGACAAACCTTCAAGTCATTAGGGATGATTGGATAAAGTTAATAAACGAATCTGGAATTCCTATCTTTGGCAAAAAACATGAAAGTAGCAAAAACTATTATCATGTATGTCCACAAAAACAAAGCGATAGACAAATTATAGTTAATCAGATAGTAGAGAATTATAATTCAATTAGAGCTGAAAAATTGAAAAAAGGCAGTAGGTACCTTATTGAAAAATACGTTAATAAACACGAGGATTGCCTTAATAAAAGTATTTTTATGAGTTCCCCGTCTTTACTTTCTTTTTCAGATAAAAGTCAAGATATTCAATGGAAGTCTCCACTATTAGAAAATGGGTATAGGGAATATAGTAACGAGATATTTGATCTTGATAAAAGTTGGGAATCAAATAAAAGCAAAATAGAGATGTATTGGCCCAAAAAAGGTCCTCAGTGGGATGGTGTCGCAACTGTTCAAGGTAAAAATGGGGAAAAAGGGTTGATATTAGTTGAAGCTAAGGCACATCTTCACGAGATGAGGTCAACCATAAAAGCTAAAGATAATAGAAGCATAGAATTAATTCATAGAACAATTGGCAATGTCAAAGAAGCTGTTGGATCTCAGGCAGTTTTAGATACTTGGTTAAATCGTTACTACCAGTTATCAAATCGTCTAGCCTATTTGTATATATTAAACATAAAGTTTAATATCCCAACCTGGCTAATCCTTGTTAACTTTGTTGATGATAGAAGTTATAAGTCAACATCTGTTTGTGAATGGCTTGATCATTATCAAAATGTTTTTACAGAGATGGATATTAATTTTTCATCATCCAGTTTATTTACCCATTTGGTCAATATTTATCCAATTTCACCAGATTAAAATTGCATATTATAATTTATTTCTTAAAGGTACTTACTCGAACAACAAACTAAGTTTTATGTGACTGTCCTGCTGCGAGGACCACAGGATCTGTATACTTATTTGAACCATTAACAGAGAGTAAATAGACCCGCCAGTATTTTTCTGAAATACTGGCGGGTCTATTTTATTCATAAGAAAAAAGTTTACATATTTCCTTCTTTTTCGTTTTCCTTAGCTTGTTGAACTAAATAATTAAAATAATTTACTAATTCCCGAATTTGTTCAGGTTTTAGTGCTTCCCACTTTTTGATGTCAAAGAAGCTCATAGCATTCAAATTGTGTTTGTTCAGAAGATCCAAGATTTCATCTACAGGACTTTCTTGGATAGTACCATACTGAGGTTTTATTTCTCCTAAATACAAATCCGCTTTATTCCCTAGCAGGTCATCTATCGTTGTATTAAAATAATTAGCCATTTTTATTAGGAGTTGAATATCTGGCTCAACATGATCGTTTTCATAGTGAGAATATCTAGCCCTGGATATTCCAAGAGCATCAGCAACTTCATTTTGAGTCTTTGATCCTCTCAATACTTTTAAACGTTTACTTAACAAGGTTTTCACACCCCTTCTATCGTTAGTATAGATAAAAAAGTTATCATTATCTATTTTTGATAAAAAAATTATCAAAAATCGTTGACGATAAGTTTTTTATCGTGTAAGGTTTAGTTAAGTTAGATAAATTATTTATCAGTAGGGAGGGACTAAATACAAACAACAAGATTATATATTGAAAACGTATGAAGAAGCTTGCTTAAACCCAGAGACAAGAGCATATTCTCTAGTAATTACTATTATAATAACTCACTACCAATCCTGATCGAGAATTTATTTATGGCACAAATTTTAGTTGATGCTAATGGAATAAGTCTATTGATTGGATTTTTTTTCTCAAAAAAGATAAAAAATTTATCAAAACTAAATTAGGAGAGGATTTTAATGGAAAGAAGAACTTTAACTGTAAATGAAGCTGCTGATTATTTAGGTGTATGCAATGACACGATCTATACAATGGTTAGAACTGAAGAAATTCCGCATTTTCGAATTAGAAGAAGAATTTTTTTCTCCAAAGAGACGATAGATATTTGGGTTCGAGAACAAGAGATGAATCATCAGGTGATTTGACTTTAATTTAACATCACGAAGTTTGAAAGGATGTAAAAGATGCAGGGCTGGATAAAACTTCATCGTAAAATCCTTCATAGTGAATTATTTCAGAATGAAAAGTTATTAAAGATTTTTATATACTGTTTAACGAAATCAAGTCATAAAAGAACTGAATGTAGAGTAGGTAGGCAAAAAGTTCAGTTGGAACCTGGGCAGTTTGTTTTCGGAAGGAAAAAAGCTTCTTCTGAGTTAAATATGAAAGAATCAACAGTTCGAGATTATCTCAAGGTGTTGCAGGAAGATAATGTGATTACTATTAACTCCACCAACAAATTTAGTGTTATAACCGTTAATAATTGGGGAGTTTATCAATCTCATGTCGAAGGAACCGACAACAAAACACCAGCAATCGAACAACAAAACGACAGCACTTCACCTTCAGAAAATCAACAAAAAGCCACATACAATAATGATCTAGAACTTAAAGAACTAAAGAATAATAAAGAATCAATAGATACAAATACTTCTGAGCATTCAAATAGAGAAGCCATTCGCTTTTATGAAAAGAATTTCGGGCAAGTACCACCTCACATTCATAAGGAAATAGTATTTTATATAACTGATAGTGGGGAAGAAATGGTTATAGAAGCTATGAAGAGGTCTTTGTATCGGAATAAACCCAATTGGGGTTATGTGAAAAGTATTCTCCAATCATGGAAAAACAAAGGAGTTGGCACATTGGAGGAGGCAAAGATCGAAGAACCTCAGCATAGTCATAACCAATTTAGAGGTCCATCTTCTAGAAGGCGTTCAAAAAGTTCTTCGCCAGAATGGTTAAAACAAAAAGAATCTCAGTCCACGCAGTCAGCGAATAAACCACTTAGGCTTGAAGATGTTGCCACTATGATCAAGTTAAGGATCAAGTACAAAAAAGAGCCAGATGAAATCATCCAGGCAAATTGTTTCGGATATAACTTATCTAAAGACGATATTAGGGACATCCGAGAGGACCTAAAGACTGCTGAGGAAATTCTACGATCAAAGACCAAATTAAAAGTAGTTGGTGATTCTTGAGTTTAGAATTCAATTCCAAAAAAGGAGCTTGTGCTATGAGGAAATCTAATCGAAATCATCTTGCTTTTTATGATATCTCGTCTCGGGCAGCTTATGTTAAAACTTTTGAAGGAAAAAAGTACAATGTACGCGGTTTATGGGTGATTGATCAGGAGGGAGTAGCTGAAAAACTGTCAGCGATTTATTATCGTATTCGAACTGTAAAAGACACTGGATTTAAGACGATTGCGAAACGTAAAAACCCGAATTGTGAACTAAAATCTGTTAATTAGCACTTTTTAATAACCAATTGTACTTTGACAATTTTATATCTATGCAAGGAAAGGAATTGGTCACAGCACTTCCCTTGCAGTTGACGACCGTTCGGTGCGTGTGACGTAAAACGCATCTAGTGACCAGATAAGCGTTGTATTGATGATGTTGTACTTCTTGAGGGTGAGGCAAGAACCTATGAAGCTTTCAATTAGTATTGCTAGATACATAAAGTTCTTCGTTTAAGCTAAAAACGATGTGCATTGCAGAGCATTTTTGCAGTCTGCATAGGGTTGATTGTTTCTAGCCAAAAACAATCGTTACTATTAAATGATTAGTAGCTTAATCTATTGGGTAATTATGGTTCTTTGTATGGGTAGGTGTTAAAATTGCTTTATATCCTACTCTGGAAGGGAATGATCTGATGAAGAGACGTTGGATAGGCAGCTTCTTTTTTGCGATGATCGCCATCATTCTTGTTAGTTGTGGTGAGCAAGGAGCCACGGGTCAAGTTGAGTCTTTATCACCAGATGAAATGAAAGAGACAATTGCTAATAATGACGATGTCTATGTTCTAGTCACCGATTCATCAGAGGAACAAGAAAGGCAAGAATATATTGATCTAGTTGAAGAGAATATTGAGAACGACACTGTTTATGAAATTAATGCTCAAAATTCTGAGATACTTGAAAACGAAATGCAACTAAGCGAAATTGGTCTTGAAGGTACACAGCTATTTCAATCCCTAAGTTACTATAAAAATGGAGAATTACAAAAACGTATTTCTCTACGAACTCAAAAGTATGAATCGCTTGATGATAGAAAGAAGGCCGTATCTCAATTCATTAATGAATCGTCCTAATTGGAGTGATCTTTTATAGATCGCTTCTTTTTTTATGCTTACATCTAGTAACAGGAGGTGATGAACATGGGAGCAACAAATCGTGAGCTTAAACAATCGAAAGAGCTTGTTCAAACGCTTCTTACGATACAGGACCTATCCTATAACGATTGGTTACATGATAAACATCAGGAATACATTCAAGAAAATCAACAGGTTGTTATGAAATCTCTTATCCATTACCAAAAATTAAATGATTAAAGGAGTGTTAGTTATGAATATGTTTACAGACTTGGTTCTATTAGATGCAATAAGTAATTTGAAAACTACGGGTGCAGCTATTCTTACTGCCATGCAACTACTCGGTATTGTATCTGCAGCTATCGCTTTTGGTATTGGCGCCTATCACTTGATATGGGGAGGCGTTCGAGGACGACAAAGTTCAATCGTGTGGTTCATCGGTGGTGCAGCTGGGCTAGTTGTTTTAATGGGAGCTACTGCAATTGCAGAATACATTGATAGCCAGGTGGTTTTTTAAAGGGAGTGAAAAAAATGAAAGTGTTTTTTACCTCGAAAATAGATGGAGAGATTTCTAGTTTTCAGTCTTACTCATTTCAAGAGGCCGTAGAGAAAACAGCTACTTTAGATAAAAAATGGAAAAAGAAAAATTCAGAACCAGTTCCTCTAGATTTTATGATTTCAAACGACAAAGGGGATAAGTTGTATTCCGGTACTTATGTATTGGGTTCTGACGATACAACGAATATTTATCACCATATCTGTCTGAAGCTCATGCAGCTACCGATGGAGAATGAACAACAAGAAACTGAGCGTGATATTTTACTTCAAAATTTAAATGCCAATACTCCTGCTTCCTATCAAATGGATCTAACTGAGTTAGCAAAACAGAATACAGTTAAAAAGAACGGCTGGAAGCAATTAAGTAAACGCATGAAGATTTTTACTTGTACTCTCGCAAGTCTGTTAGTTGTAGCTATGATGTCATCAATTGTATTAGCTGCTATTGCAAACAGTAAAAATAACGCACTTGAAGAAGCAAATGGAGAAGTTGCTGAAGTGAAAGCAATAAAAGATATCTATGAAATGGGTATCACTGGAGACATGAATGATGCAATTACTAAGTTGCAGGCGAATGAAAAGCATAGTGACTCTGAACAAGAAGTTCTGATTCATTTTCTTTTGTCGGTCAAAAACTATAAAGGAGCCGTCAATGAGACAGGAAAAGAAAACGTGTCAATACTAGCTAGTCAGATTATGCAACTCCATGGAATCGAGGAGCTGAAAAGCTTTCAAGAATCCTATCCTAGTTCAGCAGGAGAATTTGAGATAGCTTATCATTCGGAAGACTACCAAAAGGCCATTGCGATAAAAGATGTTCCAATGACGTCAGAACGGTATAAAGAAAAAGGAGTGGCATACTTGAATCTTGATAAATTAGATGAAGCTAAGAAAATGGCCAGTGAAGCAAAAAGTGATGTATTGAATAAGAAAATCACAACTTATGAAGACCTCGATCAGCAACTAACGCAGCTTAACAGCCAATTAGAGGAAGAAGAAAATTCAAAGGATAAAGACGAGGAGAAAATTAAATCAATAAAGGAGCAAAGAAACGCGATCATAGAAGAGCAAAATAATATCTAAGGAGCGATGATTTTGAAAGCGATCCTTGCTAGAAAACGGGTGCTTATACCATTAAGCATCTGTTTTTTTATTATGATGATGTTGATCGGTACGTTTATAGTGAATTTAGGATATGCCATGTTGGATACGCTTCAAACGTTTCCTGAATTTAGCCAACCGTTAGTCGTTCAGCTTTCGTATTTTACTGAGTTTCAGATAAAAAAATTCCCATTAGCTTATGGCTTACTAGCTTTTATTAGTTTACTTGGTATCGCTCAGATGGTTTATAAACTGCAAAGTAACTTTAAAACGATTGGAACCGATGAAAAGGGCTCCCAGCGTTTTGCTACACGAAAGGAAATTCAAAAACAATATAAGATTATTCCAGATAGGAAGCACGCTTATCAAGGAAAAGGTGGTCCAGTATTAGCCAGAAAAGGCAGAAAAGCTTACATTGACCCTTCTCCAGTGAACAATTTAATTATCGGTACGACAAGAAGTGGGAAGGGACAAACGTATGTGATCCCTACAATTGATGCTTATTCGCGGGCAGAAATGCAGCCTTCACTGGTGATCAATGATCCTAAAGGGGAGCTTTTTGCATCAAGTCGGGAAACTCTTGTGAAACGTGGATATGAAGTTGAAGTTCTTAATTTAATGAATCCAATGCAAAGCATGAGTTTCAATTTACTTGAGCTTGTCAAACAGGCTTATTTAGATGGAGACTATTCCACTGCTCAAACCCTTTGTGAAACCATCACCCATATGCTTTACCATAACCCTCAAGCTAAGGAGCCCATGTGGGATGACTCAGCAAAGTCCCTCGTCAATGCCATGATTCTTGCCATAACTGAAAAAAGTATTACGGAAGGAACAAAGGAAAAAATCACAATGTACACTGTTGCCAATATGTTATCTGAGTTGGGGATCAAAAATGAGATGGATGAAAGTGGTCAAGAATACAATGCACTAGATCAGTTTTTTCAAAAGTTGCCGCAATCTCACATTGCTAAAGAACAGTATGCCACTAGTAACTTTTCCAAAGGAAATACGAGATCAAGTATCTTTACTACAGCAATGAATGGTCTTACTAAATTTACGATGAGTGAAACAGCTAAAATGACAGCTAGAAATTCATTAGACTTGAAAAAAGTAGGTTTTGGTCAATTTATTAAAGGGAGGGGAAGTGCTTTCTCAAAAGTGTATGTGACCTTTCCTGATGGCACAAAGGAAACCAATCAATCGGGCGAAGGCGGCACTTGGACTATTAACTTTTCGTCACGATTAGCTACTGGAGACATTATCACGATTGTACAAGATGAAGTGCCTTTGTCTGAGAAACAAAAAAGAAACCAGTCCAATGAGCAAAAGGTCAACTATGAAAAGAGAGAGAAGAAGAAGCAATTATCGCTTCAAATAAATGAAATCGATGAACAAAAAGGGGAAGTCACCTTCTCTTATACTTCGAATTGCAAAAACGACTTTACAGTGGAACGGATTTGTTACTTTACGAAGCCAATTGCCCTTTTTATGGTTACACCAGATTATGATACCTCGACCCATGCCATCCCATCAATCTTTGTAAGTCAGTTGTATTATATCCTTTCTAAAAACGCAGCTATTGCTAAAGGACAGAAATGTATGCGTGAAGTTGTTTTTCTATTAGATGAATTTGGCAATATGCCTGCTATTGCTGACATGGATAATAAAATCACTGTCTGTTTAGGAAGAAACATTCGATTTCACCTTGTGATCCAATCCTATGCTCAATTAAAAGATTTATATGGAGAAGATGGACAGGCAACGATCCGGGGGAACTGTGGAAATGAAATCTATATTTTAAGTGCTGATTACGACTCTGCATCCTCCTTTTCTTCTAAATTAGGTAAAAGAACATTAAACACACAAACGCGATCAGGCACTACCTTTTCCCTAGAGAAGTCGAGAACAGAGAGTACGGAAGGAAGAGACCTACTAACTGCCAATGAGCTACAGGAATTAGAGGAAGGAGATACTGTGGTTCGTCGCGTGTTGATGAGAAGGGACAAAAAGGGAAGGAAGATACGCGCATTTCCAATTTACAACACCGGCAAGCATAGCATGAAATATGCTCATACGTATTTGAGTGTTGACTTTAACACAGACCGATCCATTACTGAGGAGGAAATTGATACACCTCATCGCTACATTAACCCTAAAGATTTGGTTATGGATTTTTATGGAGTTTCTCATCGAGAAAAGGCAAAGGAAGAGAAGGAAAGTCAAAAAACTGCAAGGTTAGAAGTAACGGACATTAATAGAGATCAATGGATTCAAAAGAATGTAGGTCAATTTTTTGATAAGAGCACGGTCCATATGATAGTAAAACATATTGCGCCTCTCCTAGAGCACAGTGAACAAGAGATGAAAGAGGAGCCCATGGAGGCATTCCAATTTCATTTACAACTCTTAGGTGAAGGTCAAGAAATTAGTCGTCAAGTGTTTAGCCATATTCAAAAGCAGATTGATAAGTTAAAGGCTGAGGATAAGTCTTTGACTGAGAAGGAGGAAGAAGAGAATTATGTGTAATTCAGTCTGGTAAGGAGGGGGAAACATGTCTGATGAAGAGCTTCTAGAAAAACTGCTTCAGTTTTCTGATGTCCTGACCACCAATAATATATTTATATCAGGTTTACGAATTATGGGATGGGGCATTCTATTATTCTTGAAAATGATCGTTGATGGTTTAGAAGGCATGGTAAACAACGTATTAACGCTGACCGATTTTTTTATGAGTGAACCAGTACAGGATTTTCTGGATACGATCCAGCCTGGACTTTATATCTTGTTAGCTTTTTCACTAGCGATGATTGGTTTCCGATTAATTTTTAATAAAGAAAAGAACCGGGCAGATATACCAATGAATATATTTATTTCTATCATGACGATCACTCTTTTAGCTTTTGGAATGGGACAAGTCAATGAATTCACTCATGATGCCGTTGATATAGCCCAGGTTAATACTGATTCATTTACCACTTCTGACCGAGTAATGGAGGATTACATTACGGATATAGCAGTCTATGACGAAACTGGTTGGAGAAACCCAGATGTAGAAGAGCAGCATCATATTAAGCCAAATAGTCTAGATATGATCTCAATTAATGAAACCATTGATGATAGTTTTGAGAAAGAGAATGGTGATAGTTTATCTGATCAAGGACAAAAACTAGTGATGAATAGAGTAGGTTTAGAATCAAATGGAGAGGAAGGAATAGTAGAGTTAGGTAAGAGTGGTTTATTTGATTTTCTACCAGAAAATTATTATCGATGGCATGTAGATTGGCTAACTGCCATGGTTACCCTTGGTGTAATGGCTTTTACCATGGTCTTGATTTCTATTAAGGTGGCAAAACTATGTTTTGAACTTGGGTTCAATCATGTAGTGGCTCTTATTATGGCCTACGCTGATATTTCAACGGGGCAACGGCTGAAAGCAATCATTAAGAACATCGGTAGTATTTTTGCTTCAATTATCATGATTTTCCTCAGTTTACGAGTTTATATGTATTACACCGTATTTATAGGCGAAAATTTAGAGGGGATAGGGTATTTGATAGCTCTCATTGCAGGGAGTTTAGCTGTAATCGATGGACCTAATATCGTTCAGAAACTATTCGGTATTGATGCAGGATTAAAAAATGCCTGGCATGTAGCGATGGGAGGATACCTCGCTACAAAAACGCTTGGTCCAGTTACGAAAAAAACAGTTGGCGCTATTGCTAGTGGAGGAACAAGTGCTGTGATGAATTCTGGTGCTGGAGCTGCAGGTGCGTTTGCTGGTATAGCCGGAGGGCAAGGAAAAGGAAATTCCAATGGATCACAACAAAACAAGCAAACACCTAGTCCTATGAAAAGTTCGCCAACTCAGGGAAATAAACAAAAAGATAGGCAAGAGTCAAGTCCTATGCAATCTTTAAGCAGAGACAACCAGCAATCAAATTCTTTCCCTTCTCTCAACGGAGGACAACAGAGAACACGGCAACAACCTATCGAAAATCGCACGGTTGGACAATATTTGAAAGATAATGTGGAAAGGAGAATAAAACAGAATGAAAAGCTTATAGGAGCAAAACGCACCTATGATTTATCACGAAATACAACTGAAAAATGGAAAAATAAATTCAAGAAGCGTGAATAAAGTCTACCCTTTATTCACGCTTTTCTAATGGAGGAATGATAGTTTTGCAATATAAAATCCCTTTAGAAATCGGAAGTGAGCTTAAGCTCAACCGTTTATTTTACCTTAAGGACTTACTGGTGGTATTAATTCTTGGAGGGATAGGTTTTACCTTCCGTTATGTAGTACATCCTTCCTTGGTATGGTACTACACGCTCTTTTGGATCATTTTGACACTGTCCTGTTTAATAAGACCTAAAACTAACCCAGGGTTGCGCATGGGTAAAACCCTGTTTTTGGCTGTAATACGGAACAGGGTGACCTACTGCGCGATGGATACTCAGAAAAATGAGAAAGGAGACCATTAGATGCCGTTAGAAGAAAATCGTCCAATGATCTTTTCTGAAGACAAGGGAGAGCAACCAGCACTTTTTGATGAAAATAGCTCTTTGAAAAAAAATAAACGGAAGAAGAGGCGTAAGACAAAACGGGCAAGAGTTAAAGCTTCCGTTGTTGACATTCTTTCAATTTGCGATATGACTCCAGATGGGGCGTTTGCACTGCAAGAAAATAAGGGCTATATGGACATCATGCAGCTCCAAAGTAAAGACATTTACTCCCCTTCTACTCATGAGACGGAATACGACATCATGATGATGGCTAAATTCTTTCAGTCTTTTTCATATGACATTAAAATCGTATCAATGAATTTCCCAGTTGATATACAGAAACAATTGAGTGCAATCGACCATAAAATCGAGAAGAACTCAGCTCCTTTATATGAAAGATTCTTATCGAAAAAACGTCAGGAACTTCAATTTTTAGAAACGCACCGGACGAATAGAGAGTTTTACTTATTTATCTACGCGGCTAGCCTCAAGCAACTATCGGAATTTCGGAATAACTGTAGACGTTACTTAGGAAGAGTTGCTCCATTGATTGAATTAACGGAAGAGAAAAAACTTGATTTGATTTATAAGCTCTATAATCAGAATTCCAAACTATAAAGGAAGGTGAGTGACAATTGTTCAAATTTGCGAGCAAGAGTAGCGAACAGCTTAAAACGAAGTCAATCGGTTACAACCCTTACCTCCTTGCGCATATACAACCTCAAGGTGGGATGAGCTTTCAAGAGTCATTTATAAGAAAAGGAGATGGATATGAAGCGTGCGTTCATGTCTATTCTTTTCCAAAAAGCGTCTCGGACTTTTGGTTAGAACCGATTTTTAATATGGAACATGTGATCACGACGATGGATGTTATATCGGATGATCGGTTAAAGGTACGTGATGGTTTAAACAAAGGAATGGCAGAACAGAGTTCCAGAATCATGAATGAAAGGGATAACGCTGGGATCATTGAAGCCCAAAACAACTATGACGACTTGAAGGAGCTATACAATCAGGTCTCAGAGGAAGGGGAAGTCGTGAAACGCATCCATCTGAGGCATTATGTAAGTGCCCCAACAAAAGCAGAATTAGAAGATAAAGTGAAAGTTGTTTTATCAACCTTACAAGATGAAAACTTCAGAGGCTCCATTTTTTTAAATGAGCAAGAATATGAATGGAAAGCTTTACTCTCCAATTACAGTGATCAGTCTCACTACCTAAACAAGCGTGAAGGCCAACCGATTCCAACAATCGGATTAGCAGGAGGATTTCCATTTCATTTCACTAGTTTAAATGATCCCTATGGCACGTTTTACGGCACGACCATGACGGGCGGAAACGTCCTTTTTGATTTGTTTCACAGGGACCATCAACGAAAAAGTTTTAATGGTGTTATGGTCGGCGCAATGGGTGCTGGGAAATCGACCTTTCTAAAGAAAATCATGCTGGACAATGCAATCAAAGGATATAAAGTACGAACGTTCGATGTTACGGGTGAATTTGCAGAATTAACGGAGGCGCTGGGAGGTAAGCAGATTGCGTTAGATGGATCTGATGGAGTCATTAATCCATTGCAAGTCTATCGGACAGCTGAGGACGAATACACATCATTTACGCAGCACTTGTCTAAGTTGACGACCTTTTATAAGTTTTTAGCACCAGAAGCTAAGGATAGTGAATTGAAAGAGTACGAGAATCTCTTAAGAAAGCTTTATGGAAAGCTTGGTCTTTGGAAAGAAGAGGAAGAATCAAACATTACAAAGCAGTCTGTTCAGAACTATCCCATTTTCTCTGACTTCCTTGCATTTGTGGAAGAGCAACTCTATGAAAATACTAGCGAAGGAAAGCAAAGGGAGAATGTCAGTCTCGAACGAAGGAGACGGCTGGAAAACATCGAGTTGAACATTCGAAATGTCGTTGAAACATACGCTCATCTCTTCAATGGGGTCTCCACGATGGAACACTTTGATTCACAACAAGTCGTCACATTCACGTTACGTGGATTGTCTCAAATGAGAGCTGAAGTCTTTCAAGCTCAGTTATTTAACGTGTTGAACTTGTTATGGGATTCGATGTTAACAAATGGAGCTCCTCAATTTGAAGCTTATGATCGAGGGGAGCTAGCATTTGAAGATGCCGTACGTTATTTGATTTTGATGGATGAAGCCCACCACATCATTAATACGAAAAAGAAAAGCGAAAGCGCGCTTGATTTTCTCACGAAATTCAGCCGAGAAGCACGGAAGTATTTTGGTGGATTACTCTACGCAAGTCATACGATCCGAGACTTTGTGCCAGAGGGTTCGGATCAGAGCATGGTGGAAGAGATTAAGAAGTTGTTTGAGCTAACGCAATACAAAATCATTATGCAACAGGATAGTAATAATCTTGAGATGATGCAGCAGATTTTCACTGGGCAGTTAAGTCAGAGTGAGTTACAGGACATTCCGTATCTACAAACAGGGGAGACGATGCTAAGTATCAGGGCGGTTGAAAATATTCGTTTTAAAGTGGAGGTATCGGATGAAGAATTAGCTTTGTTTGGTGGAGGTGCTTAACAATGCCCTGGTCACTATTATTAGAACTTGTACCCCGGAAAGTATGGCTATGGCTGATAGTAATCGCTATGGCTCTTTTTCTTTTACAAATGGTTCTGTTTGCTTCAGCGATTACCACATTAATCGGGTTTCAAAAAAATCATTCCAACGACCAAGTGCAGTCAGTCGATGTGGTAAATGGAACCGCACAAGTGTCAGCAGCCGTGGAGCAATATCGACCACTGTTTGAGGAATACGCAGCTAAATATGGGGTTTCCGACTATGTGGAGCTTTTGATGGCAAAGACGATGCAAGAATCAGGTGGATTGCTTGATGATGTCATGCAATCGAGTGAGTCACTTGGTCTACCACCAAACAGTATTGAAGATCCTGAACGGAGCATTAATGTTGGCGTTCGTTACTTCTCAAACATGTTAGAAAAAGCTGGAGGCGATGTGAAGCTTACAATTCAGGCTTACAACTTTGGGGGAGGATTTATTGATTTTGCCAATGCTCATAACAATGGTGAATACAGCAAAGAATTAGCCATTGAGTTTTCTAGAATGAAGTACCAGGAGTTGAAGCATACCGGGCTATATTCTTGTATTCGTCCTGAATCAGCAGCTACCGGTGCTTGTTACGGAGATATTGGGTATGTAGAAGCCGTCTTAAGTTATCTGAAAGGTGGCGTTGTCGAGGGAGAAATTGATCCAACAGGCGATTGGGTGATGCCCATCTCAGGGTCATTCATTCAAACTTCTGACTATGGTATGCGTATTGATCCGTTTGATGGAACAAAGACCATGCACCGTGGAATGGATTTTGCCTGTACGAACGCCGTGACGCCGATCAGGGCTGTTGATAACGGCCAAGTTGTCAGTGTTAGAAAAGGCAATACTGGCTACGGAAATAGTGTGATTATCAAGCATGAGACTGGCTTATATAGTCACTATGCTCATCTCTATTCATTGCATGTAACAGAAGGGGAAGTCGTTCAACAGAAGGAAGCTGTTGGAAAGTGCGGGACCACTGGAAACTCAACTGGTCCCCATTTGCATTTTGAAGTAATGACGAAAAATCAGTACCGTTCGGATATCGATCCAGCCCCTTATCTTGGCTTGTAAAGGACGTTGATAGGATGAATAAAAAAATCATTTTTGTGCTGTTTCTAGTCGTTCTATTGGTCATCACCTCGTTTAACATCTATGACTTTCAGGTGTCTTCGAATGAAGATTTACAAGCTGAAATTCAACAAGTACAACATGAAAACAAGACTATTTTAGAAGAAAATAAGAAGCTAAAACAGCTTCTTGAACAAAAAGAACCAGCAGAAGTTCAATCACAGTATAATCCATTGTTAAAACAGATATCGACCTTTGTAAAAGTAGCTTTTGTTCAAAGCAAAGAGACGTATCCAGAACGAAAAAAGCAAGCTGAAAAGATAATGAGTGATGAACTGCGGAATATATTCTTCCCCACAGATACTTACAAGGGGGATACCAGAACAGGTGTCAATGATGTCCAGGTATTCATCGAAGCAAGTAATTTCACAAATGATCATGCGACGGTGTTAGTGAGGTTAAAACACACTCTTTATTCATTGGAAAATAAACAAAAACAAGTTTCCCCAGTGTTTATAGAGATACATGCCCAACGTCAAAATGAACAATGGATCGTCACGGATTTTACCGAAATGTAAAGAGGTGGAGATGAATGAAAAGGCAAGCAGATTCAATTACAGAAAACACTTCTACCAAGTATCTTTTCGCCTTGAGTGCGATTGTTGTGTTACTTCTATTCTTTTTGTTTTCAGGGCTCGTATTCGGAAACAACGATCATGCAAAAGTACAACAGACCCCTTTGAAAGAGTCGTTAACGATTAGTGGATATGGAGAGTTGACTGTTGAAGAGTGGATCTATAATCCGGATAAGAATTTTATGATCGTGACATTGAACCTTGAGAAATCACCTACCATTTATGAGGGAAATTTGATCTTTATAGCCCAGGAAAAAGAACATCCAAATCGAGATCTTCCAACTTCAGTAGAGTATCAAGATGGAAACCGATATGTCGTTAGTATCCAGCAGGTGAGTCCTTCATTTGAAGTCATGGCTTTAGATATTAATAAGGATGAAATCAGCAATGGATCACTCATACAAGGACAACCATCTCCTCCTAAAGGAGGTGAGAAGAGCAACGAGTTAGCTCGCATCTATACAGACGAACGCAAAGTGGAAGTAGACACTCAATTGAGAGTTCAAACGGAAAAAGAGTATGAAGTTGCTTCAATATCACAAAAGATCAAACAAGCGAAAAAAACAATTGAAGAGAAGGAGGAACTGATTCAAACAATCGAAGAGCGATTAAAAGAAATTGATCAAAAAGTTGTTGAATTAGAGTCAGAAAAATTCTATGAAACGGAGGAAGAGAAGGAACAAACCAATACACAAATCAATCAATTGGAAAACGAGAAAGATCAATTAAATCGAGAATCTTCGGACGGTGAACTAGCCATACAAACGACAAGAGAAAAGCTCACGATGTTAAAAGAAAAACGAGATATGGTTGAGAGTTAATGTCCCTTTTATGTGCTTCATTTAGTAACACGTTAACGACACATCACCTGTGTTATGGCCACACAGTTCATTTGAAAGTGAATGTAGGGTGCTGTTTTAGCAACACATTGAAGACACATCTGGCGGTTTTCTTGTTCCCATCGTTTTGCCCGGCTCTGCCGGGATTCCCACACCAAGTGGGAACAAAAACCCCTTATGCTCTTTTCTATCTAGGAACTGATTTACAGACTACATCAATTGGAGGGTGTTTAATGGAAATTCGGATTCGGTATATGGACCCTAGAACGGTTCAAAGAATTGATGAACTTGCCAAGGAAAAAGGAATGAGCCGCCAAGAGTTTTTACACGCCCAATTACATCAATTAGCCGTCTTTCATGAAGAGAATGAACGAGAAAAACGGTTAAACCAATTGGTTGATCGAAACATTCAAACGATGACACATTGTTACACAGCGATACGAGAAATGTATGACATTTTACGTTTTGAAGAATCAGGTGAAAAACCATGAGTGAAACAGTCACACCTGGTGTGGTTTTAAAAACAAAATTTGTGACTGCCAATCAAAAGGGATTCCAGGATTACGTTCAGTATGTGGATCGCGAAGAAGCCAAAGGAAAAGGAGAAGTACACCTGTCTGTTTTCAATTTATATAACGATTATATGGATGACCCAGACAAAACATCAGCCTTGTTCACCCAACAATCAGATCATCTATCAATGGAAGGGAAAATTGGAATTAAATCGTTATTTAGACAAGCTCAAGAAAATAATAGTGTCATGTGGCAGGATGTCATTACGTTTGATAATGAGTGGCTGCGACAACAAGGCGTATACGATGGCCAATCGCATACTATTGATGAGAATCGGTTGAAGCAAGTTACCAGGAAATCGATGCAGACCATGTTGAAAAAAGAAGGACTACAGGAAAGCGCAATCTGGTCCGCTGCCATCCATTATAATACCGATAACATTCATATCCATGTTGCAACGGTAGAACCAAATCCAACGCGTGAGCGAGGCAAACGCAAGCCGAAAACGTTAGATGCGATGAAGAGTGAAGTGGTCAACGGATTGCTCGATCGAGATCAAGAACGGAATCAAATAAATTTTTTAATTCGAGATCATATGGTACATGCCAAAAAAGAGATGAGCAGCTTAGAATGGCAAAATCGTGAATTTAAACCGTTATTCTTGGAAGTCTATCATCAGTTACCCAATGATAAGAGACAGTGGCAATATGGCTATCAAACACTCAATCCGATTCGTGGGAAAATTGATGATCTTACTTCTAGTTATTTGAAAAAATTCCATAAAGAAGATATGAAGCATTTGCATCAGAAACTTGATCAAGAAGTCGAGGTGTTAAAGCGTGCTTATGGAGATGGGGAGAAAGACAAAAAGAGATATCAGCATTATAAACAGAACAAGCTTGATGATTTCTATAAAAGGATGGGGAATGCTTTTCTTCAAGAAATGAAAAGTTATGACCGGCAACAGAATTCAAAGCAAGAATCACATTTTACTTCTTCCTCCCATCCTTCCATTCGCTCTATGCCTCCAGGTGTTCAATTACAGAGATCGTTGAAAAGAATTCAACGCTCAATGGATCAGACCTATGACCAATTTATCAACGACCTGGATCATCAGAAATTGGAACGTGAAATTGAACGAGAAAGGTAGGATGGAAATGATGCGGAAACGCCAAAACGTTACATTACATGAAGAAACGATTGATTTAATAAACGAGTATCAGGAGCAACATCATATTCGATATCCCGGTGAAGCGTTGGACCGTATGGTTGCGGAATGGGAAGAACAACAGTCGAAGGATCATTCGCTAGAATATGTGATGAGTTTGATGGCGAATCGTTTTCAAGAAGTCTTTTCTGAAGAGATGAATCGGTTACGTTTAGCAGCAAATAGCACTAACAAAAATACGCAAGTGCTTCTCGAATTGATGAATGGATTTGCGATGGATCAAAACTTAGAAAGCTGTGTCACCACACAGCTTTTTGAGAGTCAGGCAATGAAAGATGCGAGGGAAGCTGTTGAAGAGCGGATCAGTCATCAACGGCAAAAAAAAATTAGTGGGGACTAGGAGAAGGGACTATCAACTTATCTTATTTTTTTCATTACCTTCAAATATTGAGAGGAGTTGGATGCATGTTGTTGTCTAATCAAAACTACGAGATGGGTGTATTTAAAGGTTTTGGTGATCAAAATGAACTTGTCATTGAAGTAGGATCTCAGGAATATGTGCTTGAGTTAAACAAAGAAGAGATAGCTGACGTCGTATACCATTTAATGCATTTTGAGAACTTACTCATTCCTTTTAATAAAAAAACGCAGCAATTGGTTTTACGTTTTGACCAAAAATATGATGAAGAAGAAATGGAAGAGCTCATGAATATCAGTGAAGGAGCTGATGAACATGGCGAAGAGTAAACGATCTTATCAAAAAAAGTTACCTGAACAAGTCAAAGAGGAAATTGAAAGACTCACGACTGGAATGGAAGAGCGTATTTCAAATCACTTTCATTCACCGGACCAGTTAAAAGAGTACTTGGACTTTATGGGGAAGTTTTATCGCTATTCTCCTCGAAATACAGCACTCATCGAATCCCAGTTCCAAGGAGCTGAAGCTGTAGGGTCATATGCTTTTTGGAAGGAAAAAGGATTTCCTGTTAATAAAGGTGAAAAAAGCATTAAAATACTTGTGCCAAATCGATTAGGAGAGCAATTTCAGAATAAAGAGGGTGAATGGATCCCTCTTAAAAAAGCGACCAAACAAGAGAAGCAACAAATCAAAGACGGCCAACTCGATAAACGAGATGGTCGTCTTGTTTTTTCTACAGGAAGTGTATTTGATATATCTCAAACGAGCGCAACGCAAAAGGATTTACCCCAAATATTTCCGAACAGATGGATAGATGGAGAAGTTGATAACTACACTCAGTTACGGCAGGGTATGGAGGCTATTGCCGAAAAGAATAACATTCGTATTGTGGAGCCTTATGAGGAACTCGGTGCTGCGAAAGGAGTCAGTTATACAGAAAGAGGAGAGGTTGCTCTTAATCCTCGTAATTCAGAACGTCAGGATGCAAAGACTTTACTCCATGAACTTACACACGCCAAGCTCCATACAAAGGACAATTTTAACGCATACTCAAAACCTGAGAAAGAATTTCAGGCGGAAATGACAGCTTATACCGTTGCTTCTTATTTCAATATTGATACCAGTGATTACTCGTTAGATTACTTGCATCAATGGACAAAGGGGCATGAATTTAACGAGCATGAGAGCTTGTTACAAGAAGTTCAGGTAACAGCTAAAGAATTTATTTCGACCATTGAAGAATCAATGAACCAGGAGAAGGAAGGAGAAAAAACTATGAGTTTTAGTGAATCGAAACATGAAATGGAAGAGGATAAAAAAGAAAGAGAGGGAGTACCTACAGAAAAGCTTTCAGAAATGTACCAGAGCCAAGTGATCAATGCCGAGAAGAATATGGGTGCTATTAATAAGGAAGAAAAACTCAAAAAAAATTATTCTCATCAAGAATTCAAAGATGCTTATAAAAGAGAGATTACGAATTTTTTTGAACCAATGGTCGGAAAAGGATTAGATAAAGAAGAAAACAATGACTGGCAAGAACGTTTAAGAAAGATATGTGCTTTTCAAGATACTCATAGTACAGAAGAGGTGTATCAACTTAAAAAGAACTCTCTTCATGAATTGAAAGAACTGCCTTTAACAGATCGTGGGGAACGACGACTATTTCAGATTGAAAGTAAGTTGGATCGAGTATTTCATGAAGAGAAGGAAAAGCAAAAAGAAAAAGTAGAAGTTGAACGCTAGACAGGGAGTGTTCTCTCTGTCTTTTTATATGTGCCTTTAGAGATGATGAAGTGCTGCAGAAATAACATGTATGCTCTGAACGCCAGAGACGAAAATGGAACTGAAGTCATTAACTTTGCCAAAAATTTTGATGGCATGAGCTTTACAGATTTAGTCTAGAACTGAAACTGGAATTAAGAGATTAGAAAAAGGTGAGTTAGACAGATTTACAAACGTAAACCCAGAGAGTATGTTGTACTAGTTACTTTTAGGAATTACAAACGGTTGATGATTCTTAAACTGATTGATTTACATATATATAATTTATTATGAATGAAAAGCATTGAGTGAAGCAGAGGCTATCGCAGGCTAGACTTCTAATTTAGGTGTTGATATAATTCAAACAGAAATAGCCATACCCTTTTTAGGAGTTATGGTATTGCCAATGCGAAGCTAAAATATAAACGCGGCTATCGATTCATTGATAGTCGCGTATTGTTTGAATGGGTTTCTCTTACCGTAGAGAATTTACTAGGGCTTCATTTAGACAACAAAACCTAACTCAGGGGGTACATACATGAACCCAGTAGAAATTGAAGCAGCAGTCTCCGAGTTGGCGGTTCAACCTTTTGACGAGGTAGAATTCCCATTTTCATTCTTAAGGGCGTTCGGAAACAAGAACACAACAATTAAGCGGCTCCGTACAGGAGAATCAAATAAGTCCGACTTGGGGGGCGTTCTACAGACTAATAATATTCATATTGCGATCGCACACCCGGGAAACGTAACCAAGACACTTCTTGATCTTAAGGCAAGCCGGGCAACAACCAGGGCGAAGGCACGCTACATCCTCGCAACTGATGGTGTAGACTTTGAGGCCGAGGAATTAGAATCTGGTGAGGTGGTCTACTGTGCCTATCAGGATTTCCCAGATCACTTTGGATTTTTTCTGCCTCTTGCGGGGATTAAGACCGTTAAGCAAGTACGTGAAAGTTCTTTCGATATCCGGGCGACGAGTCGATTGAACCGGCTCTATGTCGAGCTGTTAAAAGAAAATCCCCATTGGGGAGCTACCGAACAGCGTCACGAGATGAACCAATTCATGGCGCGCTTAATCTTTTGCTTCTTTGCCGAAGACACTGGTATCTTTAGCAAGACGGGTTTATTTACCGACATCGTTGCCCGAATGAGCACTCGTGATGCTTCGAATACTCACGAAGTAATTAGTGGGATTTTCAGCGCTATGAACACGAAGGATGCTGACCGTGCGAAAGCT
Source organism: Pseudalkalibacillus hwajinpoensis (assembly GCF_039851965.1). Taxonomy (NCBI): domain Bacteria; kingdom Bacillati; phylum Bacillota; class Bacilli; order Caryophanales; family Guptibacillaceae; genus Guptibacillus; species Guptibacillus hwajinpoensis. The sequence goes on from NZ_CP156674.1 coordinate 3,123,930, forward strand.
AAAACTCCTCGTTGGGCAGATGGGTTTCCATATGTAAATGGAGGGCTTTTCGCGGGTAACGTAGATGTGCCTAGGTTCAGTAAGATAGCACGCTCCTACCTTCTGCATATTGGAAATCTGGACTGGAATAAGATAAATCCTGATATTTTCGGCTCAATGATCCAGGCGGTAGCGGATGATGAGGAGCGTGGTGCACTTGGGATGCACTATACGAGCGTTCCAAACATCCTGAAGGTATTAAATCCTCTCTTCTTGGATGATTTGCGGGAGAAGCTTGAAGCAGCAGGGGACAACCCTCGTAAGTTAATCAACCTGCGTAAGCGGCTATCGAGGATTCGAGTTTTTGATCCTGCTTGCGGCTCAGGTAATTTCTTAGTCATTGCCTACAAGCAATTGCGGGATATTGAAAATATCATCAATGAGAGACGTGGTGAGCATGGTCGTGAGAGTGATATACCACTGACAAACTTTCGTGGCATTGAACTACGTGATTTTTCAGCCGAGATTGCGCGTCTTGCTCTTATTATTGCCGAATACCAATGCAATGAACTTTATATTGGACCAACCCTTGCTCTTGCTGAATTTCTGCCGCTATCAGCAGACAACTGGATCACTTGCGGCAATGCTCTACACTTGGAATGGCTTAGTATTTGCCCACCGAATGGAACAGGTGTGAAATTACACTCTGATGATCTTTTCAGTACTCTTTCGAATCCAGCGGAGATCGATTTTGAAAATGAAGGTGGCGAGACTTATATCTGTGGAAATCCCCCGTACCTAGGTTCAACTAACCAATCTGACCAACAAAAGTCAGAACTGCAAGCGATATTCGAAAAAAGAAATAAGAACTGGAAGTCACTCGATTATGTTGCTGGTTGGTTCATGAAAGCGGCTGAATATGGGAAGTACACTAATGCCTCAACAGCTTTCGTAGCGACTAATTCAATTTGCCAGGGCCAGCAGGTTCCAATTCTTTGGCCACTTATTTTTGACTCGGGGCATGAGATTGCTTTTGCGCATACCTCGTTTAAATGGGAAAATCTTGCTAGTCATAATGCAGGTGTAACCGTGGTGATCATAGGGATTTCACAACATCCTGGGAAGATTCGGCGACTATTTTCGGTCAGTGATGACGGAAGTGTGAGTGTTAAGGAAACTGAATATATTAACGCATATTTAGTTTCGGGTCCTAACGTGGTCATATCCAAGTCTCGTTCACCTCAAAGTCCGCTAAGTCAAATGGATTATGGAAACAAACCGACCGACAAAGGTGGACTTATATTATCCTCAAGAGAACGTTTTAAACTTTTAGAAAATGCGCCTGAGGCTGACCGCTTCGTAAGAAGGTTCATTGGTTCTAATGATGCAATTGATGGCTCACTTCGATATTGTCTTTGGATAGACGATGATGAAGTGACAACTGCAACTAAGCACAAAGAAATTGCCAATAGGCTTAAAAGAGTGCAATCGTTCCGATCTGGTAGTACGAAGAAGGCAACGGTGGAATCTGCAAGTTGGCCTCATAGGTTTCAAGAGATTAGACAGACGGGGAATGAAGTGCCAATCGTTGTCCCACGACACAGTTCTGAAAACCGTTCGCACCTACCTTTTACACTTGGTGAGAAAGGCGATATTGTCGCTGACAGCGCCTTTGCTTTTTACGGATGTCCATTATGGAACGTTGCGATCTTTGCTTCTCGCCTGCACTTAGTATGGGTAGCCGCTGTGTGTGGCAAATTGAAAACAGATTACCGGTACTCTAACACTATTGGATGGAATACTTTTCCCGTTCCCACGCTTACTGAAAAAAACAAAGGAGATCTTAACCACAGTGTTGAGGACATCATATTGGCGCGCGAAGCACACTTCCCGGCGACGATCAAGGAACTTTACGATTCGGATCACATGCCCACTAATCTGCGTGAAGCCCATGAGCGAAACGATGAGGTGCTAGAGCGCATCTACATCGGCCGTCGCTTTCGCAACGACACCGAGAGGCTAGAAAAGCTCTTTAATCTTTACACAAAAATTTCAAACTCAACGAATAGACCTAGAAAGCCAAGAAGGAGGTAGTCGCATGACCAACAGAAATAAATCAATCCCTTCCATATCGGTTTCCTACGCTCGGAACGGAGGATCGACCAAAGCCAATGAGCTAGGTATGCGACCGATGCAGGAACTGGCTTATGAGCAGCGCGGTGAACAGTATCTGCTTATTAAATCGCCGCCTGCATCTGGTAAGAGCCGGGCACTGATGTTTATCGCTCTTGACAAGCTCTATAATCAAGGGCTTAAGCAGGCAATCATTGTAGTACCTGAAAGGTCCATTGGTTCGAGTTTCAATGATGAAGCGCTGAGCCAGTTTGGCTTTTGGACAGACTGGAGTGTGGATCCGAAATGGAACCTTTGTAACGCCTCTAGCGCGGATTATGGAGGTAAGGTTAATTCGGTGAGCGCATTCCTTGAAAGTGACGACAAGATATTGGTCTGCACCCACGCTACCTTCCGTTTCGCTGTCGATAAATTCGGAGTGGAAGCCTTCGACAATAGGTTGATTGCTGTGGACGAATTCCACCATGTTTCAGTCAACTCTGAAAACAAACTTGGTCTGTATCTTGGACAGTTTATTGAACGGGATCACGTGCATATCGTGGCGATGACTGGTTCCTACTTTCGGGGGGATGCTGAAGCAGTGCTGACCCCGCAGGACGAGTCAAAGTTCGCTACCGTCACCTATACTTATTACGAGCAACTCAATGGCTACGAGTATCTTAAGCAACTTGACATAGGTTATTTTTTCTATTCCTATTCATATACCGATGACATACTGGAGGTGCTCGACCCTGCCGAGAAGACCATCATTCACATCCCCAACGTCAACTCGCGCGAGAGCACGAAGGACAAGATTAGGGAGGTCGAACATATATTAGAAGAACTGGGTGAATGGCAAGGTACCGATCCTGCGACCGGATTCCAGATAGTCAAGACGCCAGGTGGCCAAATCCTTCGGATAGCCGATCTTGTAGATGATGATCCGACCAAACGTGACCGGGTTTCTACCGCGCTGAAAGACCCTGTTCATAAGAACAACCGCGACCATGTTGATATCATTATCGCACTTGGCATGGCGAAGGAAGGCTTTGACTGGATTTGGTGTGAACACGTCTTAACTGTCGGCTATAGGGCGAGTCTCACTGAAATAGTGCAAATCATTGGACGCGCGACCCGCGACGCTCCCGGTAAAACCAGTGCCCGCTTTACCAATCTGATCGCCGAACTCGATGCCTCAGAGCAGGCAGTTACCGAGGCCGTCAACGATACCTTGAAGGCAATTGCTGCCAGCTTGCTTATGGAGCAAGTCCTTGCGCCTCGCTTCGAGTTCAAACCGAAAAATTCAAAGAGTGGTCCTGTTCATGGGTTAGACTATGGTGATGGCGGTTATAACTCAGGAAAGTGCAATGTCGGATTCAACCACGAAACTGGGCAGATGCAGATTGAAATCAAGGGTCTCTACGAGCCTAAGAGTGAGGAAGCCGTGCGTATATGTCGCGAGGACCTAAACGAAGTGATCTCGACATTTGTTCAGGACAAGACCACTATCGAACGTGGTTTATTTGATCACGAGGTGGTGCCAGAAGAATTGACTCAAGTTCGTATGGGGAAAATTATCAAAGAGAAGTATCCAGACCTCGACATAGTGGATCAGGAAGCTGTACGCCAGCATGCCATCGCTGCCCTTAACCTGACACAAAAGGCCAAGCAAACTGCTCTTGGCGGCCAAGGGAGCAACAGCGAACGGACCGCTAATACTGCGTTTATTGATGGGGTACGTAATTTTGTGATGGACGTACGCGAATTGGACATCGATCTAATCGATCGAATTAATCCATTCAGCAAAGCTTACGCGATCCTTGCTAAAGCAATGAGCGAGGATAGCCTAAAAGAGGTTGCGGCTACAATTACGGCTAAGCGTGTAAGCATTCCTTACGATGAGGCCAGAGGGTTGGCTGAACGAGCTTTGCAATTCAAGAAAGAACGAGGGCGACTACCGGAAATAAGTGCGCAAGATGCATGGGAGAAGCGAATGGCTGAAGGAGTCGTAGCCTTGAAACGGTATCGAGTGCAGCAAAAGGCTGCAGAAGCCAGTGGAGGGAATTAAATGACTAAGCTTTCTGATGACGACTTACTCAAGGAGCTTGATGTGGATCAGGATTTACCGATGAAAGGCTCTCAGTCGCCACGTGAGGAGCGTATCATAGCGGGGTTTGAGGAAATCCAGCGATTTGTGGAGTACCATGGGCGTGCTCCGCAGCATGGTGTAGATAATGACATCTTTGAGAGATTATATGCCTTGCGTCTCGATCGCCTGCTTGAGCAGGAGCAATGCATTGTTCTTCTTGCATCACTCGATTACCAAGGGCTACTGAATAGGGTAGAGAATGCGCAGGTTACACAAGTGGAAGCGGTAGATGACGATGCCCTACTAGCAGAACTCGAAGACGCGGCTGGTCCTTCTTCCGGTATTACAGATCTGCGCCATGTCCGCTCTCGAGCAGAAATGCAAGCAGCTGAAGAAATTGCAAAACGTGAAAAGTGTGAGGAATTCGATCGTTTCCGTCCATTGTTTGAGCATGCTGAAAGCGAACTCAATTCTGGCGTTCGCCAAACTAGACCATTTGGTAAGGATGCGAGCATTAATAGGGGGAACTTTTTTATCTTGGGAGGGCAACTTGTCTATGTAGCTGAAAAAGGAGACGAATTTAAAGCGCCGAATGGTCATCCTGATGCTCGTCTTAGAGTGATTTACTCCAACGGCACCGAAAGTAATCTCCTACTCAGGTCTTTGCAGCGTGCACTGTACAAAGACGATGCTGGGCGTCGCTTGACCGAACCCGATTACGATGTCGGGCCTTTATTTAGTTCATCCTGGGACGAAGGGGATGTTGAAAGTGGTACTATCTATGTACTTCGCAGCTTTTCTAATCATCCTTCCGTTGTTGAGCACCGTAAAATGATTCACAAAATTGGTGTAACAGGAGGCAGAGTTGAAACTCGTATAGCCAATGCGGAGAACGATCCGACCTATCTGCTGGCGAATGTTGAATTGGTTGCTACCTACAAACTGGCGAGTATCAACCGTATGAAGCTAGAACGTATATTCCATCGGATATTTGCACCGGCTCAACTCGACCTCACCATCAATGACCGTTTTGGCCACGTTGTAAAACCAAGGGAATGGTTCCTTGTGCCGCTGCATGTTATTGACGAAGCGGTTCGTCGTATTCAAGATGGCTCGATTACCAATGTGGTCTATGATCCTGAGACAGCCAGTTTGGTTGTACTTTCTTAATTGAGGAGTGATGCTTAGATGATGAAAGGTGGGAAAGACGACATTGTGCGTATTACAAGTAGCACTTTATGACTTACCTAATAATGATTTCTGAAGATATGAATATAAAGGAAATTTCTTACCCATTGTTCATATTTTTTATCACTTGATATATGAACGTGGCCTATAAAAAAGTGTTTGAATTATTTAAAATTCAAACACTTTTTTTATGGGTATACAACCAATAAATGGTACAATTGTTTAAAGCAAGGTTTGAGTGAGGAGCACAAGCTCCAAATGTTTATGTTTTTTTAATAGTATTTAAATTACTAGATTAATCCACTCTGTACAGCGATAAAGGAGGGATAATGTGGACGAAAAGACAACCCAAATAATAGATAAATTAGATAGGCATAATGCTACTTCATCTTGGAGTGGTTATGCATATCAAGGAAAAGTAGCGATATATACAGCCTTAGCATTGATTAATGAAATGAAAATCTACAAACAGGAGAAAAATATTGATTTATTCAAATTAGAAATTGAAAGTTTGGAAGACTTTTCTATATTGAATGGTGATAAGTATCAGTCAATACACCAAGTTAAATCATACAAGGATAATAAATACATAAAGAAGTACAAATCAGCTATTTTGGACCTTTTAGGTAAAACATCTAAATATGAAATATCTAATAGTTACCTTCATACTGTGTGCAAAATTGAATCTACTACAAAGCAAGATCTAAAGAAGATACTGGAGGAGTACTCCCCGGAGAGTAAAAAAGATGCTCAAGATTCATATAAGGGATATTTATTTGAGAAAGATTTTTATGACAAAGCATATGAGGGGTTTATTTATAATGTTTCAGAAGGTGAATCATTTAACACGGTAATTGATTTAGAGGATACTGAAAAAGAAATTAAAAATCAAATAAGGATTTTCTTTGAAAACAGCAATAGTGAGATGGAAAATAATCCTGCCTTCTATATAGAGAATGTTCATTACATATATTTGAATTTCATTTCAGAAATAAACAATATAATTGCTCACCATCATAAGTGTAAATCGAGTGAAGAACCACCAATAATCTCTTTCAGCAGATTATTTGAAATTTTAACGAAGAAAAATATTTTTGAGCTTACACCGGATACCTTAGCCCATATGTTAAAAGATCAGTTATACAAACATTTTTTGGATTTTTTAGATGAAGTTGAAGGGGAGTTTACAGAGGAACAGGTAGAAGTTTGGAATAAAAGCTGGGAGTTCATAGATGAGTTAGATAATAATCAAGTTTTAACTTTATTTAAAAAAATATCACCTAGTAAAGCTATTAGTAATGATACACACCTAAACATTGAGGATTACGTAACACTTATCAATGAAGGTGGTTTGAAATATAACTTATTTTGGTTGGTACTTTGTTTGAGCTATAGTCCGGAGACTTATGAAAAGCTATTCATACTAAATAAGGAAAGTTACAATTACCTAATTACTACAATTGATAACAGAAAAACAAAAAATATTATTGATAAATTGGGAAGAAAGATAAGTGAAAACATTAAAATGCATAATGAATTATTGCCCTTGCTATATGATGTTAATAATCTTGTTAACACTCATATATCTGGGGTATACAATGGAAATATTTTAGACCTTGCTTCAGCTTACAAAAGTGAGTATCCAGAATTGTATGATGAGCAAGGAAAAAATATAACGGAACCAAAGAAGATAGAATTTGTGAAAATTGATGAAATTGTGGAGGAGTTTGAATGATAAATTTGCTATCAAAAATTTTTGCAGCCAATGAATTTTTTATCGATAACAGAATAATGGATCCTGGTAATGGCTTTTTCGCTGAGAGAAATACAGAAAATTATTTTGACTACTTTTTAGTAGTTTTCGAGTCTATATCTGATTTTAATTTGAGTGAATTTAAAGAACAAATTGACGTTTATAAGGATGAAATTCTTACAGGTTATGAAGGGTTGTTAGGGTTGGACAAAAACTTATCTTTATTGGTAGTACTAAATATAGATGGAGAGAGTGAATTAAGTAAAATTAGTAATATTATTTATGATTTAGAAGAGGATCCATATGATTTTAAGAAATATGTATTACCATATGGGCGTGAGCAATTGGATATACTAACAAAAAATACAAATAATATTAATGAACCAGATCAGTTGATTAACTATATGAGGAGAATACTACACAATTCTGAAACGTTTACTATGTTTAAAAATAATGAGAATAATGAAGCAACCTTGGAGTATGATTTGGTTTCAAAATACTTTATTAAACTCCCTTTTTTGACGATAGTATACGGTGACAGAGATGTGAGGAATCTGGAAGAAGAAATTAGAGGTAATTTAGATGTAACTAAATTGAATTTATTAGATGAGTTAACTTTCGATTCCTCAACAGATCAGTTAGACATTGATGAATTGTATGAAGTCATAAAGGAGGGAGATTCATGAGTGGTTTAGTAATTAATAGAGTGTACATAAAAAACTTTAAAACTATTGATGAAGCCACCCTCTCTTTTGAAAATAGTCATCTCAATATTTTAGATGGACCTAACGGCTTCGGAAAAACTACAATTTTTGATGCAATAGAGCTATTAGTCACAGGGGAAATTAGGAGAATAAAAAATACTCAAATTGTACATGGTTCCAAAGGGTTTAACGATATATTACTAAGTAAATACCAAAATCAAGAAACAGTAATTAAAGTTGAGTTTAAAGACATAGAAGACACTACAAATACAATTACTTTAGCCAGAGCTTTAACTGAGTTAGAAGGTTTACGCAATAGAGATAAACGGCCAGAAGAATTCTCCAAATATAAACTATATAAACTTGAAGAATTCAATGATCAAGTAACTGAAGGAGTACAGATTGATGATTTAGAAATTAATTCTTATTTAAATGTAGCTAAAGTATCAGAAAAGTTTAATATGTACCATTATGTTGAACAAGAAGACTATTCCCACTTATTTAAATTGACAGAGTCTGAAAGAATGGATTCAATATCAAAGTTATTCAATATAGAAAAAGAAATTGGGCAGCAGGGGTTACTGAAAAGAGTTAAACTCAAACTACAAAATGAATTTAGAGAGCTTTCTAACAATATGGATAGCGAGCAAAGGTACTTTGACGCCGATAGAACTGTACCAGAAACAAAAGAGGAAGTAACTTATCATAGGGTGCTTCCAGAAGATTTATCTCGCAATGTTTATTGGGATCAAGTAAATGAACCTATTGGAAATGACGACAAGTTTCGATTCTTCGAAGAATTAAATAATATTTTAACTCTAGTACTCAATTTTAATGATTTTAAAAAAGAACTTATAAATGAAAATATTGAAAAAATTGCTAAAAATGAGGGTAAATTAAAAGCTGTAATTACATGTATGAATTTCTATAACGATATGGATCGTATTAGAAGTAAATATAAGGTGATGAAGCGATTACTGGTAATAAAGGATAATTTAATGAAAAGAGAATTATTTGATAAGGAATTGGATTGGGACTATATTTTTGAAGTCCTAGATTTACAGTTTAGTAAAGAAGAGATACTTAATTTAATAAGGGAAATCAAAATCCTTAACAACAACAGTACTAATTTAGCTTCCATAGTGGAGAATTTAAATGAGGTCAGGGAGAATCTAAAAAGCCAATATGGAAATTATCTTGAGAATATTAATGATGAGGAAGACAAACTAGATTGTCCATTTTGTGGACAGGAGTGGTCTAATCAAGCTACTCTATTTCACAACTATAATAAGCAAACTACTTACTACAAATCTTTATATGACGAGACTACTGCTGAAATAGATGCGAAAAAGAAATATTTATTTGAAGAAAGAATTAATTCTATACTAGAAGTCATAAATAAGTTACTAGAAAAAGGATCAACTTACAACATAAATTCTTTATTCGTAGAACAACTAGAAGAACATATTGAAGAAGTCACTAATTTTAATACAGTTAAACAATGGTTTGATAATTTAGGTATTAATCTAGAAGAATATGTGAACAGATCAGAGAACCCTGTAGATAGTTTAGAACTGAGAACCGAAGCACTCAGACTAAGCTTGCTATCATATAAATCTGAGGTTAGTGATGTTGTGAAAGATAATATGATTATGCATAAGCACCTATACACTGAAGTGTTTAAAAAAAGAGACGATATTGTAAAAAGTTTGACCAAAGAAATAATTAATGGAAAAAAGAGTTATCTAGAATATTTAAATTATTTGAAGGCGAATGAAGCTTTTAGTAGATATAAAAGCTTAGACATGAGAAAAAATAAAGTAGAAAAACTACTTAAAGAAGTTGATGAAATTCTTATTGAATATACTAAGCAAATTAACTCCCATAGAGCAAAAATGATTAAAGACGTCGAGATACCTTTTTATATTTATAGTGGTAAAATAATTCAAAATCATCAGCGTGGTATGGGAGTGTTCATTAAAGAGGGTAACAATCCAAGATCCGGTGAATCAGAGTTGAAATCAATTAATTTTATCCCTCCATCTACTACAGATCATGATGTTTTACATTCATTTAGTTCCGGTCAACTCTCAGCAACAGTACTTGCTTTTTCATTGGCATTAAACAAAGTCTATAGTAAAAAAGGATTTTTAACTCTTTTAATAGATGATCCTCTTCAAACCATGGATGATATGAACATGGTGTCCTTTGTAGAAATGTTAAGAAACGATTTTAAAGACAAGCAAATAATTATTTCAACTCATGAAGATAAAATATCAATGTTTATGAGGTATAAATATCTTAAATATGGTTATGATGTAAAAAGTCATAACGTGAAAGAATTGTTCTATAGAAGCGTTTATTAAAAAATCAAAAGTTATTGATGGTATACTTTAGCTCATTTATGATTATACCTTTTTAAACATGCTATTGTTTACTAGCAAACCACGTAATTCGTCTCTATTTTGCTTTATTTATAATGGTGAATCCATGGGCGGCATTCCACCCAAATTTACCACCTTAGCAAGGTGATAATTTCAGAACAATCATTAACTATAGTTGTTGACGAATTGTTGACCGAATTCCTCAACAACTACTTTTTGAAATCATAATTAATCATACACCTATATAAAGAAATTCTATTATACCGGTCTTTTTTCTCCCTTATCACTATCTATCCAACTAAGAAATCGTGACTGGCAGTGTAGAGGTCAGCGGTTCGAGCCCGCTATGCTCCATCTTAAAAACCCTTGTGTATCAAGGGTTTTTCTTGTGTATGCAATTTAGTATACACACCACAATTATTAGTTTGTTGACCAAATTTTTATTCGGTGCATATTTATCGAATTGACTGGCTGTTTGAGTAGCTCTTTTTTTAGAAATATGTCCATAGATATCTGAAGTGATTTTCGAACTTGAATGACGGGCTCGTTTTTGAATGGCTGGTAAATTCACGTTATCTTCTTCCATTAAAAGAGCGACCATGCTATGGCGTAAGTCATGAAGACGAATTTTTTTCAACTTGTATTTCTCAACTATTCGACTCCACTTTGTTGTAGGCGTCGTAAAATAGAGCGGACTTCCTAATCCTTTGTGGAAAAGATACTGACGATCGCTCCCCTCCCAATAATCAGCTGCGCTTTCTTTTTCCTTTAACCACTCAGCTTTGTACTCTTTTAATAACTCCATGTACCACTCAGGCATGGCGACTGATGCTTTAGATGATTTCGTTTTGGGATCCTTTATAATAGGCTGACCGTTTTCGCTACCTACAATGTTATTTATAATTTCTATTTCATTAGTATCAAATACAATGTTAGACCACTCAAGAGCTGTTAATTCTCCTCGTCTAAATCCACCAAATAAAGCTCCTAAAAAATATACACGCCACATCAGTGATTCTTGGTTTAAAGCTTCAAATACTCCTCCAAGGTCCTCACTAGTGTAATACCTCATTTCTCTTTGCTTTACTGCTGGTTTTTTAACACCAGTCATTGGATTATCTTTAATAATACGCCACTCGTATGCTCTGTTAAATACATTACATAGCGCATCATAAAATTTCCGGATAGAATCAGGTGAGAGTTTACCTGGACGTCCGTCTTTTCTTTCATTCTCGCCGGTTGCTTTATCGTCTAAAAACCGTATGATTTGAATTGTTTTAATATCTCCAATTCTTTTAGAGCCAAACACACAGGGAGGATGTGACTCCTTAGAGAGCTCATGTAGTTTCTAACAACAGTCGGCGATAGTTCTTTAATTGCGTAACGCTTGTACCATTCCTGGACGAAGTCACTAAATAAGTTTTTGTTAGGAGCAATGTATTCACCAGCCTCAATTTCAATCTGGAATCGTCTTTGATAACTTCCAAAATTAAATACCTCCTACTAATACTTTAATAGACCTGAATAATATGATCAGTACTTTTGGTTGGTTTAAACTTCTTTCCTATTTGAAAACACTTGTTACCTAGCTCGTAAAACACCTTGAAGTCTATTCCTAAAGTAAAGGTGAATGATTTCCATAGCATTCATCATTTTTAAATTCATTGTTATATTTTTAGCATAAGCTACGATTTGAAATTTCAATTTTCTAAAAGGTTTTTTGTAAGGTGTTATAACAGATTTTTCCTTCTTTATATTATTATACGAACGAAAGTTCTTGTTATCAATGGTAAAGATGAACAAGGGACTTATCATGCTCCACCTCATCCGCCAGGTGACGGAGTGTTACTGTTAGGATCAGATACGCATGGTCATCCTATTTTAAGTATGTTAATCGTTGGTGCTAAGTACACAGTTCTTGTTACAGCATTAATTGCGTTTTTAAGAGTTCTCATTGGGTATGCGCTCTCAATACCTTATATGTTTTGGTTAGGGAATCGTTCGAAAAGAATCATTAATAACATTGCTGATGGGATGCAATTCCTACCTCTTTCTCTCATTTCGTATATCTTGTTAGTGAATGTCTTGATTTTTAATAGTGGCCAAAGGGTTCTAGCTGAATCTGTTATGGTCTCAAATATCGTTTTGGAAGTTAGCATTCTCATTTTGTTTGCTGTCCCTGTTGTATTAAATACAATTGGTCGTGAAGCTGATGAAATTCTGAGAAGAGAATATGCACAAGCAGCAATATTATTAGGTAGGAGTAAGAGTAGACTCTATTTTCGACATATTACAGTCCATCTCTTTCCAAAGCTGGTCCAACTTTTTGGACAACAGATGATTCAAGCTCTTCAAGTTTTATTGCATTTGGGAGTGTTTAGAATTTTGTTAGGAGGAGGGCTCAGGGGTAGGACTGAGGCTTTACAGTCATTAACCTACGAATGGACGGCTATGTTCGAAACCATGCGTATGGGGATCATGACTGAGCGTTATTGGCTCATTGCACCAGTTCTTGTTTTATATGTTCTTCTCATTTTTTCGATACAAGCAATTGTAAGGAGTATCATAGAAATTCAACAGCAGAAGATTGGGCTTTATACGGGTAAGAAGAAAACAAAACAAGTGGATATGGAAGGTGAGAAATCTTCTTCTAGGTGTGGTGAAATAAAAAAAGAATCATTTTTTTTATAAATGAATCAATTTCATAATTGCTCTTTTTAAAAATATAAAGACCTGCAGAATTAGAAAAATACAGTTTGAAAAATTCTTTTAAGCAGTTTGTTGCTGGTTTAACAGTGTATTGATACGATCCGCAGCCAATTTTGAAGCATTATAAATAAGCGTTACGATGTCAAAGTGAACTTTTGTGCGTTTACCTGTACGATTACGAACATTGTTGAGTTGAAAGTATTCTTTTAAGTAAGCATTGACGCGTTCAACTGCACTACGGCGTTTGAAAATTGTTTTCCATGCTTTTGATCCTCGTGCTGGTGCTGTATATCTTCTGAGATCTGTTGTTATTTTTACTTTATAAACCTTTTGGCAGATACCTTCGTTTGCTAGAGGACATTCACTACACTCTTTTGGTCTTGTGTATTTCAACGTTTCATATTTGGCATCAAAACTATCATAACGGTAAGAGTGTTCCCTGAAACAGGTCACGGGGCAAAATGCTTATCAAAGCCAACAGGTTCACTTTCATTTTTCTTGTTATAAGCAATGACAGATTGTTGTCCCATTTGATGCACTTGTTCATAGATTGGGTCGTAATCATAGCCAGCATCCATTGTCTGAAAGCTCAAAGAGGGAAGCGGAAGACGTTCATTGATACTGTGTCAAGAAAAAATAAATGGAATTGGGTGTGAAGTATTAATAAAAGTTCACTTGTAGCAATCACCTTTATAAAAAAAATGAAAGCACTTACAAGAAAGTGTTGACATCAAATGGGTTTTGAATTTATAATGACTTTAGTTAATCGATTACGTAAACGATTTTATAACATATGAGATTTGGTGATTAGTATGAAAAATAAAAAAGGTGTACGTATTAAAGATGTTGCTGAGAAAGCTAAAGTATCTACTGCAACAGTATCACATGTAATTAATAAAACTAGATATGTATCTGAAGAAGTTAGAAAAAAAGTGAATGAGGTAATGAAGGAACTTAACTACCAACCCAATTCTGTAGCAAGAAGTTTAAGAAGTGCTAGGACAAATACAATAGGATTTATAATTCCATTAAAACGTGAGGACACTTCAAAGTCTTTTTTTATGCACATTGCAGAAGGTATCGAGGAAAAATTAAAAAATGAGGGGTATAATTTAATATTAAGTAATTCAAAAGAAGATCCCGAACAAGAATTAAACCTTATAAAAATGTTTAATACACAAGTTGATGGTTTAATTTTGGCTCCTACAAACGAAGACTTTAAGAACATAAAAGACACGGTTGATAGTAACTTCCCAATAGTAATGATTGATAGATTGCCTATTGGTTATGATGGAGATTATGTTTTAGTAAATAATTTTCAAGGGACATATGAAGGTGTCACTGATTTGATTCAATCTGGTTATAATAATATTGGCTTTTTAAGTTCTGGCTTAGGAATAACTACTTCTATTGAAAAATTTGAAGCTTTCAGAGTTGGAATAAAAAATGACAACATATATTTTAACCCTAATAATGAAAGATTTGAAGCATACAAGGCTGCACTATCAAATAATAAAGTAAGTTTTAATCCCAATTATGTATTATTTGGTGAGTCCTCTTTTCAATCAGGATATGATCTTACTAATCAATTAATATCAAAAGGCATCGATGCTTTATTTATAGCGAACAACATAATGACTATGGGTTCGATTTTATGTATTCAAGAACAGAAAATGAAAATTCCAAGAGACATTGCTGTTATCTGTTATGACAATTATGACTGGACAGAAATTACTACTCCACCCCTGTCAGCAATTAAACAACCTGCATTTGATATAGGTGTGCGAGCTGCGGAATCGATTCTGAACAGAATAAAAAATCCCAACTCTGATTGCGCCCAAATTCAATTAAAGACCGAAAATCTAAAAAGATCCTCATATTAAATTGGTTTTATTTACGATTTACGTAATCGATTACGTAAACGATTATATTCGTATAAAATAGTAGTTATAAGAAAAAGTATATTAATTAAAGGGGGTGTAATTTTTTGCAGTACCATTTAAAAATATATTTATTATGGAGGGTGTATTATGAAGGGGGTAATTAATTTGAGGAAATCACCATTTCTAATTGGTATTTTATTACTTATTGTGTTGGTATCTGCTTGTAGTTCGGATAATGAAGTCAGTAATAATACAAATAAAAGTAATAGTGATCAGACATTAACCGTTCTTGTTGAAGGTGGTAGTCCAGCTCAAACAGTTGCAGAGCTTACAAAAGAAGAGTTCGAAGAAAATACTGGCTATGAAGTTATCATCGAGTCTGTACCATATTCAGGTGTATATGACAGAATGAGAACAGAATTAACGTCTGGTGCGGGGGCCTTCGACGTTGCAACAATTGATACCATTTGGTTACCGGCGCTTTACCAAGGCTTAGAGCCAATTCAAGAAGAAATAACTGATGAAATGGAGAACGATTTATTCCCTGGTTTAATAGACGGGGCTTCAATGGATGGAAATGTTTATGGGCTCCCTACTTGGACAAACTCTAAAATTCTACTCTACAGGGAAGATTTATTTAATGACTCTAATAATCAAGATGAATTTTCTGAGGAATTCGGGTATGAGCTTTCACCTCCAGAAACTTGGGATCAATATAAGGATGTAGCCAGTTTCTTTGGGAAAAATGAGAAATATCCTGAATTATATGGTACTAGTGTTTTTGGAGCCACGTCAGGTGATTCAGTGGCGAGTTGGTTAGACCATGTTGCTCAGGCTGGAGCGGAATCCTTAGTGATTGATGAATCTGGTGAAGTTATTGTAAACGACGACGACCATGTAGCAGCTTTAGAATTTCTTAATGATTTAGTGAATGAGGAAGGTGTAGTTCCAGAAGGGGTTCTGGAAACAGCTTCGGCAGAAACATCAGAATTATTTTATAATGGTAATTTAGCAATGATGTTAGCATGGGGGCATTTCTTTGTTCCTTCAAATGATCCAGATACATCAGATGTGGCCGGGGATGTAGGTGCGGCTCCGATGATTGCAGGAGATGGTGGAATAGGTGTTGTTCCTGGACCTTGGTATCAGGTAATTCCATCTTCATCAGAGAAAAAGGATATTGCTAAAGAATATTTGTTATTTTTGTACGAAAATAATGAATTGTATGCAGATGCTCTAGGGGTTGCTGCTAGACAGTCAGTCTTCGAAGAGTACGGTCAACAAGAGGAATTTGCACATTTAAACGAATTAGCTACCACATTAAACGGAAAACAAACCCAAAATAGACCATCAACCGACAAATGGGAGCAGATTGAAAGCGAAGCTCTACTTCCAGCAGTTCAGAATGTATTTAGTGGTTCGCAAACACCGCAAGAAGCCTTAGACGAAGCGAAGGAAATAATTGAAGGAATAGTGAACTAGAGATAACTAAATTTAAATGGGTAGGGGACCATCCCTATCCATTTAAATAAATATTATCGAAATGAGTGAGTGATAGTATGACAAAAGAATCGAGAGTTTCCATATATTTTTTCGCTCCTGCAGCAATTTTTATGTTAGTTTTTTTGTTCTTTCCTGTAGCCTTTCTAGTTAGAGATAGTTTCTTTGAAATCGATATGATTGCTCAAGGTAAAGGTACATTTGTCGGTTTGAGTAATTACATTGAGGCAATAAGATCTGAAAGATTTATTGATACAACAACGAACACACTCATTTATGTAGTAGTAGCAGTAGGTTTCGAATTAGTACTAGGATTATTTTTTGCTTTGTTATTGAATACTGCTTTTAAAGGGCATGGTATTGTAAGAACAATAATGTTAGCTCCGTTAATGATAGCCCCTTTAGTAACAGGTTTAATTTGGAGATTCATGTTAAATAACCAATTTGGAATAGTTAATAAGTTACTTTACGATTTTAACATTACTTCAAGTAGAGATGCAATTCAATGGTTATCAGATGAGAGGTTTGCTTTACTGTCGACAATAATCGCGGATATATGGTTAACAACTCCATTTATGATGTTAATTTTATTAGCAGGACTTCAAGGGATTTCTAAAACACTATATGAATCAGCCGATATTGATGGGGCGAATAAAATACAAACGTTTCTTTATGTGACGCTACCTTCGCTGTTTCCAGTAATGATTGTAGCTGTGCTAATTCGAACCGTTGATGCTGCTAGAACCTTTGATATTGTATGGGTGTTAACACAAGGTGGACCATCAAATTCTTCAGAAGTATTAAGCACTTACATGTACAAAACACTTACTAGATATGGGCAAGTTGGAGAATCAAGTGCAATGGCAGTAATATTCATTATTCTCTTGTTAGTAATAAGTTCATACTTCTTAACAGCAATGTTCAAGGCTAACAAGAAATAGAGAGGAAGATATAAATTGAGTCAACCTAATGCAGGAATTTCTAATGAGAATACTCTAGGAAGACTATTTAAGAAGAAGAAGAAAACAATTATCGGTTTAATTACCACTGTTCTAGCACTACTATTTATTAGTCCATATATCTATATAGTCTTGACGTCTATTAAACCTTCATCAGATGCGATCAGTCCATCACCAACTTTTTTTCCGCGAGAATTATCATTAGAAAACTATGTCAAAATGTTTAATCAGATGCCAATTGCAAAATACTTTTTCAATAGTTTTATTACAGCATCAATTAGTACAATATTAGCTGTATTTCTAGGAGCACTGGCGGCATATGGACTGTCTAGATTTTCATCAAAAACAGGGAATGTATTTCTCCTACTTACCTTGTGTGTGCGAATGGTTCCAATGATCAGTATCGCGATACCAATGTACATTATCATTAATGGAATGGGGCTAATTGATACTAGAGTAGCTTTAATTGTTACATACACGGCCATCAATGTTCCTTTTGCAATATGGCTCATGATCGGATTTTTCAACAATATTCCAAAAGAATTTGATGAAGCAGCTAGAATAGATGGGTGCAATATTTTAACTGCATTTATTAAAGTGATAATTCCTGTATCTCTCCCTGGATTAGCTACAGCGGCAATATTTTGTTTCATGTTAGCCTGGAATGATTTCTTATTTGCATTACTATTGACTAGTACCAATGCAAAAACTGCGACTGTAGGAATTTCAGAATTCTTGACAGCATATAACTTGGATCTGGGCCCAATGACAGCTGCCGCTGTAAGTTTCAGCATGCCGGTAATGGTATTTTCAATCTTAGTTCAGAGGTACATTGTGAGTGGTATGACGCTAGGTGCTGTAAAAGAATAATAAGTGTATTTCATCAAAGAAAAGGCCGTTCCATAAGGACATTTTCCCTACCAGTCGCACCTTCTTAAATGTATAAATTAGCTAAATGAACAGTGCTGTTTTGTGATTTTACCCTGTTGGTAGTGCTTAAATTTGGTCTGCGAAAGTTAAGTGAGAACTTATACTAAATCTAATTATTGTTTTAAATTATTCTATATTGAAATAGGAGAGTTTTATGATGATATATCATGAGAAAGAAAAACAAAAAGCCAATGATTTTATTACCAAGCTAAGTAAAGAGACACAAAAGAGCCAGTACAGGTTGAATTATCATTTTATGGCACCTACTGGTTGGATTAATGATCCTAATGGTCTCGTCTTCTATAAAGGTGAGTACCATATTTTTTATCAACATGATCCTTATAGTCCAGAATGGGGGCCAATGCATTGGGGACATGCAAAGAGTCGAGATTTAGTTAATTGGGACCATTTGCCAATTGCTTTAGCTCCTTCAGAGGAATATGACGATGGAACAGTTAATGATCATGGGTGCTTTTCAGGTAGTGCTATTGTGAAAAATGATCATTTATATCTGTTTTATACTGGTCACTCTATTGAAAAAGATCCAATGCAAGTTCAATGTATGGCGACCAGCCAAGATGGAATAAACTTCAAAAAATATGACGGAAATCCCATAATTACTGACTTTCCGAAAGATGGAACAAAGGATTTTCGTGATCCTAAAGTATGGCAGTACGAAGAATTTTTTTATATGATTGTTGGCTCAAAAAAAGATGGAATAGGTAAAGCGCTCTTATACCAATCTAAAGATCTTTATGAATGGAAATATATCGGAGTAGTAGCCGAGAGTGATGGAACTCAAGGAGATATGTGGGAATGTCCAGATTTGTTTTCATTGGATAATAAGGATGTCCTTATCGTCTCACCTATGTACGGCACAAAAAATGAGAAACCATTTTATACCATCGGTAATATGAGCTACAAGACTAAACAATTTACCCAAGGACTAGAATATACTTTAGATTATGGTTCTGATTTTTATGCACCACAAACTTTCGTAGATGATAAAAATAGGCGCATTATGATTGCATGGATGGACATGTGGTTTTCACATAAACCATCTCAGAAAGAAGGATGGGCTGGTGCGATGACTTTCCCTCGTGAATTGAAAGTCATTGATAATAAATTATACCAACTGCCAGTTAAGGAGATAGAATCTTTAAGAGAGAATCTAAAAGAATTTCAGTCATTCCAATATGAAAATGAATATATGATAGATTCTCAACAATCTGTATCGTCTGAGATTCAAATTGTCTACGATATCGCACAAAGTACCTCAAATGAGTTCGGTTTATTTGTTAGGTCAAGTGAAGATGGTCACGAAATAACGAAAATTATTATAGATATAATGAAACAAGAAGTCATTGTGGACCGTAATTTATCTGGAACTGGTGAAAAAAGTGTTTCGCGAGCTCCTGTTTCACTTATAAATGGTAAATTAGAATTAAGAATATTAATAGATACAACTTCAGTTGAATTGTTTATAAACGGTGGGGAGCAAGTTATTACAAAGCGAATCTTCCCAAATCTAAACAGTAATTTATGTAAGCTATTTGCATCAGCAGGGAAAATGAAAATTGAAAACCTTAAAGTATGGTCAATCAAAAAAGTAATAGATTGAGGAGGAAGAAAATTGTTAGGAGCTATAGAGGCAGGAGGCACAAAGTTTCTATGTGCAGTTGCAGATGAAGACTTTAACATTATCGATCGTGTTTCGTTTCCTACAACAATTCCTTCAGAGACATGTTCCAATGTATTTCAGTTCTTTGACCAATATGAACTGAAGTCAATGGGGATAGGTTCCTTTGGGCCAATTGAAGTTGATATAAATTCTTTAAAATACGGATTTGTGACAGACACACCTAAAAAATATTGGAGTAATTTTGATTTCTTGGGAACGATGAAAAAAAGGTATGACATTCCTATTTTTTGGACGACAGATGTGAATGCTGCTGCATACGGGGAAAAAATTCGGGGGGCCGCTATAAATAGTAAAAGCTGTCTGTACTTAACAGTAGGAACAGGAATCGGGGGAGGAATGATTATAAATGATCAAATTCTCGAAGGATTTAGTCATCCGGAAATGGGGCATATTTTAGTTCGTAAGCATGAAAATGACCCATTTGTAGGTGCTTGTCCCTTTCATAAGGATTGCTTGGAAGGAATGGCGTCTGGTAAAGCTATTGAAGAAAGGTTTAACAAAAAAGGTAACGAACTTTCCGAGAGCGACTCATTTTGGGAGATTGAAGCCAATTATATGGCTCAAGCGCTTATGTCATATACATTAACACTTAGACCAGAGATAATTATCCTCGGTGGCGGTGTGATGGCGCAGGACCATTTACTTCACTCAATCAGAAGTCAATTTGAAAAGCTTTTAAACCGATACGTTTTCACACCACAACTTACAAGTTATATAGTTTCACCAGGTTTAAAAGGTGATGCTGGTATTGTCGGTGCGTTATTATTAGCAGAAAAAGTAAAGCAAGGGAAATAAATTGTATAAGGTAAGTTGAAAAATAAAAGGGGGGCATAAACCCTTTTTGCTCTTCCAATACTCAATAGAGTCCTAAAGCATAAGTTCATTAACTACTTCTTTAATTTGAAAGTGACTTTGAAAAGTGATAATAAAAGAGATTGTCGGTGTTCATTGTGTTTAATAGGTAAAGTGACAGTGAATCGGTCAACATATGGATAGATAACCAAAGAAGAATTTTAAGAAACTTAAAAGTATTTTCTAGCTTTAGTATTGAAAGTGGATAGAAGATTTTTGTTAGTATCAAGGAGTCTCTCAAATGAAAATTAGTATAATGATATTATTCTTGCAATGAATTGAAGTTTTTAGAAAGCGCTTTCCGTCTTAAATGAAAGATAATAAGAATTGAGTGAGTTCATAAAGTCTTATGAAGAATCTGAACGTCTTTAGGAAAATACTGATTTTTCTTGTCAAGTAATAATCCTTCTGAGCGAAAATAATCAGAAAAGCTGCAGGAAAAGCACGAATTCGTAAGGCTTTACTTCCAGCTATATCAAGGAAAACGTAGTTTATGAACAAACACACTAAATTGATAGGAGAATTTATTTATGGCTAGTAAAAATTATTACGACGTAACAGAGTGGCCAGTCGGTAATCCGTATGAGGATATTGGTGAGGTAATCAATAGCATTATAGCAGATATTAAAAGTAGGCAAACGGACACTGATGTGAATAAAGGCGGAAAGCCGGGTGCGGTTATCTATATTCCACCGGGAGATTATCATCTTGGCAGTCAAGTAGTTATAGACATCAGTTATCTTAAAATTATGGGTTCTGGACACGGGTTTACATCTTCGAGTATTCGTTTTAATACTTCTGAGAATGAATGGGCGGATTTGCATGAATTGTGGCCGGGAGGAAGTCGCATACTCGTAGATATTCCCCTAGAAGTGAATGACGAGGAATATAAAGGAGCTGCATTTTATGTTGAACGAAGTGGAAATCCCCGAATAAGTTCGGTAGAGTTTTCTGACTTTTGTATTGATGGTTTGCATTTTATTGAAGATGGTTCAGGAGAAACAAATCCGGAAAACACATACACTAACGGGAAAACGGGTATTTATGTTGCAAGTGCTTGTGACTCATTTCGGATTACAGGCATGGGGTTTGTGTATTTAGAGCATGGAATTACTATTTATCATGCAGATGCACTGACTATACATGATAATTTCATAGCTGAATGTGGTAACTGTATAGAACTTCGAGGTTGGGGACAGGCTTCAAAAATAACCGATAACTTGATAGGAGCCGGTTTTAAAGGATATTCAATTTACGCTCAAAATTTTGGTGGACTTTTGATTACAGCGAATAATGTTTTTCCACGAGGTGCGAGCAGTATCTATTTTGATGGTGTGACACGTTCCAGTATCACAAATAATAGACTTCATTCATTTTATCCAGGAATGGTGGTATTCAGGGAAAATTGTTCGGAAAACTTGGTTTCTTCAAATCACTTTTTACGTGACCATGAACCTTGGACTCCTTTTCTGGGAATAGACAATGGTTTAGATGATTTGTATGGTCTCCTCTATATCAGTGGCAATAATAATTCTGTAATTGCTAATCACTTTTCTGAAGTAATTAATACTCAGAACATCAAGCCGGTAGGTGCAACACCTGTAATCATACGTATTGTTTCGAGTAATGGAAATTATATTTCTAATAATCATGTTGTTGCCACCGAGGTTCATGCCAAGATAAGTGATTCTTGTTTCTCTGCGCAAGTAGACGCTTTGTTGACTACCGAAGCATCAGAGCCGCTTACCGTAACAACAGTATTGGTAGAAAAAGAATCGCTTCAAAATACGATTCTTGATACGGGAAGTGATGCACAGGTTGTTATGGACAAGACTGTAAATGCATTCAGAGCCACTCCAACGCCAGGAGCATAAATAATATATTCAACGTATTCGTTAATTGAACGATAGAACGATTATGAGGAATGTTAGATAAATCCCAAACCATTCCATCAAACTCATTGTACTGACCATTCGTTATTAGAATGTTTGTTGCTGTAGATGTCTGAATCTGAAGAGATTTAAAAGTGTTTCCACTACACTCATTCGGTACTGTCTCTGCAGAAATTAATCTTATACAGTTTACACAGTCATCAATGACTAGCTTATCAAAGCTATTAGCATTTATATAACTGTATCCACTTTGAGGTTTAAGCGCTATCAAGTATACCCCAGTATTGAATCCGACTACCTTTACATTCTCGAAAGTTACAAAGGAAATCTCGTGTCCTGGTCCGTTTTTTTGAATATAGATATAATCCTGTTCCTCTATGAGATCCGCTCCAATTAATGACGGTAGCATCACGAACCTGTGCTTTAAACCATGAATTGTAATACTTATTTTTACCATCCAAATAAATAACTGTAGCATTGAACTGGCATCATCAATTGCAATATAAGCACCAAATAACGAAGCATTTCTCTGTAGCTCTATTACACAAAAACTCCCTGTTACAATAAACCTTGATCCATAACTAAAGTGAAGAGCTACCCCTTCCTTTATTATGATTGGTCCTGTGATGCTGTAATCTCTATCGATTAGTACGACATTACGTTGTTAGCAAATGCATAATCAATGGCATACTGAATCATAGTTGTATCGTTTGATGCAGAGAAGTCATCTACTCTAATCAAGTTGCCTTCCTCCTTTATCTATAATCGACACGCAGAATTCTATTGCGTTCTATATAGATTAAGTAAGAGACAAGCAACTGATAGGCTTATGGCCTAGAGGTCTTCTTATTTTATTAATAGATAATTAAATAGATATTGATAATATCATTGAAGAACCATCAAATAAGAGACCAATCGACACTTACGTAGGAATATGCACATTTATACACAAAGGGTAAGGCTGATAACATAATAGTTTTATTGAGTGATCTTGGAACAGCAGCATCAGCACTGACTTTTGCACCTTTGGAAATGAAATCTCAAAGAATAATAAGGTAGTAGTTCTGAAGGATACGGATGGATCGATATAACCAGCAGGACGGTGCCTAAGATCAGTAAAAGAATAACGATAAGTCCCGATTGTGAAGATACGGAACTGACAATAAAGCCCGCCATCCATTCAATCGTTCCTGTTTTGATGAGCATGCCGGAGACCATCAGTGTGCTGGCGAAAAAGAGCATCATGTCCCAATTGATCGATTCTTTCGCATCCTCCCATTCCCAGACGCCTATATAGGGGAGGAGGGTGAGTACGGCTCCGAGGAGACCGACGAGAGGAATGGAAAAGCCGTGGAAGCTCGAGGTTGCCCATAGGAGTAGAGTGATGCTCATAGTCATGATTACTTTTTTTCTGTTCTTTTCACTGGTCCTAACTCTGCTAATCTTTCATCAATAAGTTTCAATAAGTGTTCTCTGTTGATGTTTTTAGGTGGGAAGGTACGAATCATAACGCCCCACAAAATTAGCGTGAACAGGATGATAGGTAATGCAAAATAGCCAAGCCAGGTTATGTAGTTGATCGAGTTCGAGATATCTGTGAATAGCCCAAATGTGTAGATGGTGGAGCTTGCGCCTGTGGCGACAAAGGCACCCGCGATTGCCGTTAAGTAGCTGATGCCGATGAATAACGATTTTCCTAAATTCTCGATTTTATTTATCTCATTCAGGCTCTTTAATAATCTGTCAAGGACAGAGGAAACAAGATTCGCTTTTCCAATATTGGAAGGAATCAGGATAGATAGAAGAAGCATAAGGATATAGGAAATCAAAATTAGTCCACTACTGGACCCTCTTGAAGCTGTCAGCAGCTTTAGGGAGAGCCGGCTTGCGAGACCGGTCTCGATAAAGGCATGGGAAATAATAAAAGTAGCAAATAGAAGCCATACGATTTCCGAGCTGATGTAGGCGAGCGTTTCTTCATAGCTGAAAAAATGAAAAGATAAGAGCAGAATAAACAGTAGTGAACTGAAGGCTAAAGAGAATACTCGTCCAATCCACAACATTTGGATGATCACTAAAGATGCGATGGCTTGAATTTTAATATCCCAATCGAATACGGGTTGAAAAAATAGGATGTAAATAATGAGGGGGGATAGAAAAAAACATTTGTTTATTCATTGATATGCTCCTCACATAGATTAAAAAAGCCACCTTCTCTACAGGTGGCTTTTCTCTTACTTCGTGGTTTGGGTTTGGCTGAATCTAGCAGCATATGCGCCGGCTGTTTTCCCAAAAACAGCCCCAGACATTAATCCAGAGCCTCCTGGATAGTTTTCGTAAAAGATTCCTCCCACCATCTCACCGGCTGCAAATAATCCCGAAATCGGATTCCCCTGTTCATTGAGTACTTCTGTATTCGCATTGACGTGTAAGCCGCCGAACGAGAACGTAATGCCACAGGTGACAGGGAAGGCATAAAACGGACCTTTTTCAATTTTCAACGCCCAATTCGATTTTGGTGTGGTCAACCCTTTCGTTCCTTTTTGATCTTTGATCGTAGGGTCATAATGTCCTTCTTTGACAGCTTTGTTGTATTCTTCAATCGTTGTCAAAAAGGCTTTTTCATCAACAGGAAGCTTTCCGACTAACTCTTCTAAAGTGTCTGCCGAATGATAGGTGGCTTCCGATCCCCAAGTTCAATCGAAATTTCAGCTTTGATGAGGTCCTGATCATCCGTATCAAATCGATTCAGCAGCTGGTGATAGCACTGATTTTGATCCGCGGAGAGAGCAAGGATTCCGAACGAGTTGAGTGCATGTTTTATCTTTCCCTGTCTAGCCTGCACAAGCGTAATCCAGGGGTAATGGGCGCTCAAGCTTTCAGGTTTTCCAAAAGCAGTACTTCTTGAAAAAGACTGATAAAAATAATATTCGGCCTCAGAATAGTCCCCATTCAAATACAAGTATTTTGCTAGTATCAGGAGTCTTTCCTGGTGGTTTGGATCCCACTCAACATAATCTTTTATTTCTTCTAAACGTTTTCTGAGTCTTTTCCCGTGCAATGTTTTCAATGTCTCGGTAGGATTATCTTCAGCAAGACATTTCATGATCTGGAGGACTACATTTTCTTTTTCGGAAAACAGTGAATCTGAAGAGCTGGATTGGTTTTCGTTAATACACAGGACATTGGGGTAAAGCAGGCAGAGGTCCAAGTAGGTTTCTTCATTTTCTGCCAATATGACAGTTGAATTCGAAAACAGGGCTGCCATATAAAAATTTATGAACGCATCCTCTTGTTTATGTAACGATTCTGATATACAGCTTATGACAGCATAGGGGTTGAATTTATTTACGTGTACCGCCCAATAAGGGTGATGGACAATTGCGGCTGTGCAGGCAGGATCAAACCTGTCGTCAAACAGGGCATCATCCTTTTTGACTGAATGATACTCGAATCCGTTATATTTTGGGAAATCAAGATGGTCAGAAGGATTATGAATAAAGTTTAGGAGATTCAGCTTCAACGTATCCAGCTCCTTTCAAGGGGAGTATTCCGGGAAAATATTATGTTTACTAACCAAGGAGTGAGTTTGCACTAATTTATGAAGGCGGGACATAGATTATTCCTCAAGAAAGAGCTTAGAAAAAGGGCTAATCAAAATGGAGATGTATTGGCCCAAAAAAGGGCCGCAGTGGGATGGAGTTGCAACTGTTCAAGGTAAAAATGGGGAAAAAGGATTGATATTAGTTGAAGCTAAGGCACATGTCCACGAGATGAGGTCAACCATAAAAGCTAAAGATAATAAAAGCATAGAATTAATTCATAGAACAATTGGCAATGTCAAAGAAACTATTGGATCCCAGGCAGTTTTAGATACTTAGTTAAACGATACGCTTAAGCATCGAAATCCATTGTACAGAACTGTTGCTTTAATCTTACAGTAGTATCGAAAAGTTCTAGCTGGTGAGATGAATCAACAAGACATACAACAACTCTTACAGGAAACATTTGTTTACCCACAGGAAGAAGATGTTTTATTTGAGCTTTACTGGGTCATTCAATTAATTAAACAAAATGCTCGAAATGTACATTTACAAGTAATAGATGGCAAGAATAATCTCGTTGCTCATTGGGATGATGGTGATTACTTGTATAAGGTATATCATGATTCAACAGGTTCAAAACAAATAAAATTTAATATTAAAACTGTTGAAGTAAGTTTGCATAAGCATCCATTTATAAGCCGTAAATTAAGTTCATTGAGAAAAGCGGAAATTCTAGCAAATGACTTCTTTGGGAAGTGCTTTTATTCCTTTACATATTGGAGTGGTAGGCCAGATCAGATATATTAGTTGAAATGTACGAAAAAGAAACCTATAAATTAAAGGAAATCATTATCGGAGAAGTTAAGCATACTAGGAGCGTTGAATAAGCTATAACAGGGCTCGGAGAACTGTTGGATTATGTTACATTGATTAAAGATAAGAACAATAATTACTTAGATCAAAACGAAGGAATAGAGGTGAAAGGGATCTTGTGTACTGATAGAATAAACATAAATAAATCTAATGAAATACAGTTGGATTTGAAAAGGAACAATGAGGAAATAGTTCATGTTTCTTTATAGTGCTTCTAAGAATATTATGACCTTAATCGAATTATAGGTTATAGTGTACAGACTAGCAAAAGTAGGCTATTCAGAATTTAGAAACTGTGTAAGTACTGCTGTTTAACGACTGGATTATGACTGGATATTGCTCATGATTCTAGATATCATATTTAGTCTCAATCAAACCTATGAATGTAAAACACTGATAACAAAGCCACATTCATTTCTTATATTTCAGTATTTCAGTTACACATTGAATGGGCGGCATGATGTAAGCTTTCCTCAGACCCTTTGATATCGTTTGAAACCCTATAAATGAATATTGACTGGATTTTTATAAAATTAAGTTCAAATCATAAAAGCCTCCCAGGAGTTTAAAGACCTTTTGGGAGGCTTTTTTTCTTCTTTTTATTTAAATGTCATTTGTAATCGATTGATATTCTAAACACCCATTTATTCTGACCCAACTATAAATATAATTTTTATTTCTTTAACTCGACCTTCGGCGTTGACTCTCCCATTCCTTTTTTCTACTAAAGCATTCCTATTTAGAATTTCGTATATTAAGTTCTTTCTCGTATTTCTATTACATAAGCTCGGACTGTACTTCCTCCCATCTCTTTAAATGCCACCTTTCTTCCAGACGACAGTCAGCGATTTGTGAGGCCGAGAGGTCTGGATGTTCCTTAAGCCAGCTTAAAATATAGTCATGGTAAATATCCATACGCTATACTCTCTTAAGGATAGACTACTTCATTTATTTGTATGAAACTTCCAACAGTAAATCTTGGTCATAATTTCCGAATTTTGAACCGAATACATTTAAACCACCTGAATTTTCAGCGTCTTTCTTTGCTTCTAACCTTATGGAAATATAGGGCTTGTTTTGAAGGCGAAGCTCGTTGATGGTAATGTTTGAAATTTTTTCTCCGTCTACAAATGTCCCCTCTTGATTAACTTTCCAGTTTTTTAAGATTCCGTATTGTGTATTATTTGTGCCCCACCAGTAAGGAGTTAGATTACCGCGTACCCCTCCGAAGTCCCCGGGGCTTGTCCAATACCCTATATCTATATCATTGATTACACATGTGATATCTGATGGCCAGTCATTTTTATAATAAGTAGCTTCAGAACATAACTCCACTGAGAAATTGAGTTCATCGACAGTAACTTCATCCGGGATTCTATTTGGAAAATGATATTCGATAAATCCTGCTCTGAACCATATGAGTTGAGCGTTTTTTCTTTCTGGTTCGTAAAAAGAGCGAGGTTCATCTTCCACGTGGATTATTCCATTTTCACTTAATAGGCCGCACGTTGGCTCCACATTGCAGTTCACGAACTCCCCTACCGGTAATTCGTATCTGAATAAATTGTTAACGGGTTCTTCTTTGTTCCTTAAATTAATTATGATTCTGTCGAATTTTTTTGAACTTACTTTTTGCGATCCTCTGCCGGGAACTTTCTCTGTGGAAATTAGGTTTGCGTCTTCTAACTTATTTACATTGGTAGCTGTTGAGGAAAACGGAATTTCAAGTAACGTGGACAAATCATTGACGTTTTTTGGACCTTCACTTAACAGTTTAAGAATATCCATCCGGTGTTCATTCCCTAAAGCTTTACAAACTTCTATGGCCTCTTTCAATGATATTTCCAGTGTTCTCATCTTTCACTCTCCTATTATTACTCTATTTTAAGTAATTATCCTATAACTACTACTTTTTTTCAAGTAAAAAAAGCGATTTATTAAACAAAATATGGATTTTAATAAGGTTTTTATTGAAAAAGTCGAAATTTCAGACAAATTCATATTGATTTATTATCATTTTTTATGTAATAATAACCCTATACTTAAATAAGGGGAGGATGTTATTTCATGAAAAGTGTAACCGTATTCACTTTAATATTGGTTTCAACACTGTTAATAGTTTCTGGGTGTTCTAATGGCAACGAAGATTCATCTGGAGGAGGTAGCGGTGAATCAGGAGTTACTGAATTAAGTTTTTGGGCTCCATTTAGCGGGGGAGACGCGGATTTTATGAAGTCTATGATCTCTGACTTTAATGAGGAGAATGATGATGTGGAAGTCGACTACTTAACCGTAACGGATGATGAGTATTATACTAAGTTCCGCACTTCTGTTACCTCTAATCAAGCACCTGATGTTGCTATTGCTCACGCATCAAGAATTGCTGAACTGCAGTCGGCTAATTTAATAGAAAGTATAGATGGACCTGCAGAAGAAGCAGGGGTTGATTGGGATACTTATAACGAAAACATTGTCAACTCTACTATGATTGACGGGGCACACTACGGTGTTCCTTTAGATACACATGCTTTGATTATGTTTGCTAATAAAACGATTCTAGATGAGGCTGGAGTTTTAAATGAAGAAGGAATGCCTGAAGTAGGAGAAGGGGCAGAAGGATTTAAAGATTTTCTAACACAAATTCAAGAAAATACGGGCGAAGATGTTTTTCCCCTTTCAGCAACTTCCAGTGGATATTCACCATTACGAATTTGGTGGACGCTGTATAGTCAAATGGGTGGAGAACTACTAAACGAAGAAGGTACAAAAGCAGCTTTTAATAATGAAAAAGGATTGGAAGCTCTAAGCTATATGGGAGATCTAATGGATGAAGAGTTATGGCCTAAGAATATCCAGGATGGCGGTGAAATCTTTCAAGCAGGAAATGCTGGAATTCACATTAATGGTGTATGGATGACGGGAGTACTTGAGCAAAATGATGATTTGGATTTTGTTGCACTTCCTATTCCGAATATGTATGAAGAAAAAGCGACATGGGGAGATTCTCACTCTTTTGTATTGCCGACAAAACAAGACCAGTCTGATGAAAAACGTGAAGCTGCAATAATGTTTTCGGATTGGATCGCTGAGAATGCTGCTACTTGGGGAAAAGCCGGCCATGTACCGAGTAAACCTTCTGTTGTAGAGTCTGAAGAGTTTCAAGAATTGGAGTACCGCAAAGATTACGCGGAGCTAACAGATTACGTAAGTTTTACTCCAAGCAATGAAAATATCACGGCGATTAATGATGCGATTGCAGACCAACTCTCCACTTTTACAAGTGGACAGACAAATGAAGAAGAAACATTAGAAATGATGGAACAAGAAGTGAATAATATCCTTTCTGAATAAAGGAGAAGTTAAGCAAAAAAGAAGGGGTGTCTTTACTAGCGACACCCTTCCTTTTTAAGGAGGCAGATCACATGAAAGACCTTTTCAGCAAAAAAGGAGACCATCTTGCTGCTTATTTATTTTTAGCTCCCTTTTTGATTATTTATGGAATGTTTATGGTCTATCCAATTATTAAAGGAATGAAGATAAGCCTCAGTGAATGGAAGTTCGGTTTAGATCCTGAATTTGTTGGCCTAAAAAATTATAAAACAATGTTATCGGATGGCTACTTCTGGGAGGCACTTGGAAATACGTTGTACTTCGTATTAATTTCTACTCCCGTGTTAATCATTCTTGGATTGATTGTCGCGCTGATTGTAAATAGTGGACTAAAAGGAACAGTATTCTTGCGGGCGGGATTTTTCCTCCCATTCATTCTTTCTATTTCTGTAATGGCGAGTATCTGGGTATTCATTTTCCAGCCGTACACAGGGCTTTTGAACTCCATTCTGCATAATCTTGGGGTTGAGCAGGAGATTTTTTGGCTGAATGAACCGAATCTTGCTTGGATGTCCATTTTAATTGCTACGGTATGGTGGACGTTAGGTTTTAATATGGTTCTGTTCTTAGCTGGGCTTCAGGAAATACCAAAAGAGCATTATGAAGCTGCCAAAATTGATGGTGCTGGCCCGGTTCGCACATTCTTTTCAATTACATTGCCATCGTTGAAAAATGTCATTGTGCTTATAGTTGTTTTGCAAACTATTAATTCATTCAAATTATTTGGACAGCCTTACTTAATGACCGAAGGCGGACCAGGAACTTCAACTAGACCGTTAGTTCAGTACATATACGAAAAAGGCTTTGTTGAACAGGATATGGGTGTAGCGTCAGCGATGTCTTACGTATTGTTCGCTATTACAATTATTGTTGCAATCATTCAATTTAAATTCTTCACAGGGAAACAGGATTAGGGGGGAGATTTAATGACAGCTCGCAAAAAGAAAAAGATGAACTTAAGTCGTAAATTACTATATATATTCAGCTATTTATTTATAGCGGCTTGGTTGATTCCTATCGTATGGATGTTTATTACTTCGATTACCCCTAGAGGTGAAGCCGTCACCATTATTAGTGAACTTTTCACACCTCCTTTTACATGGGCGAATTATGAGTACGTATTAGAGAATGCGATGATTGGGAGATGGACTTTTAATAGCTTCTTCGTCGCTTCGATAACGACGATATTAACGCTGATTCTGACATCTTTAGCTGCTTTTGCTTTGTCCAGACTTAAATTTGTAGGCCGGAATTTAATTTTCTGGCTGATTATTGCAGGTTTAATGGTACCAATCGAAGCAATGATCGTTCCTTTATTTCAAATAATGATCGAGTTGAATTTAGTGAATACCTATAGTGCGCTGATTCTTCCGAACTTAGCTATGCCGTTAGGTGTCTTTTTATTAAAACAATTTTATGACGGGGTACCCAATGAACTGATGGAAGCTGCCAAAATGGATGGTGCTGGTTTGCTGAGAATCTATTGGAATATCTTTCTTCCATTATCCAGGTCGAGTATGGCTGCGTTAGGTATATTTACATTTATTATGTCATGGAATGATTTCTTATGGCCCTTCCTTGCTGTAAACAGTGAGGCTATGTTCACACTTCCAGTGGCGATTCCGACTTTTCAAAGTTCATTTTCTTCGGAACTTATGATTCCGATGGCTGTTAACACATTAGCGAGTGTTCCAGCGATCATTGTATTCATTTTATTCCAAAAACATATTATTCAAGGTATTGCTATGACTGGTATTAAGTAGTAGAAAGGAATCGATTTTATGAGAAATCAAATTATGTTATCAGGTCAATGGGATTTTAAAATTGACCCATTAAATAAAGGTGAAACAGAATTGTGGCATAAGGGGATTGGGGAAAGTGAAAAAATAACGGTCCCTCATATTTGGCAGCAAGATGAAAAGTATCTGGATTATAAAGGGGCGGCTTGGTATCAAAAGCAGATAGATGATGTAGCGTGTTCAGACGCTCATGATTTGTATGTTTGTTTTCAGGCTGTCGATTACCAGGCAGATGTATGGTGGAATGGAAAGAAGATAGGGTCACATGAAGGTGGGTTCACTCCGTTTGAATGTAAGATAAACAAGGATTTAATAGAAGAAAAAAACAGCTTAATTGTGAGAGTTTATGACCCAGCTGATAATGCGGAAATTCCAATTGGGAAACAAGGCAGCTGGTATACAAGAGTGAGCGGCATATGGCAGGATGTTTTTCTCGAAGAAAGACCTGAGCTTTATATTTCAGAAGTCTTTCTAACTCCTGTCTTAGATGAAGAACTGGTGAAGCTTTCTTTTCTATTAGAAGGAGAGACGAATGAGCAACCTGTGAAAGGATTTCAATATTCTATCCATCCTCACAGCTTGGGTCTGCAAGAGTGGTCAGAAGGCGATCGTTTTTCGGGTACGGTGTTGATGGAGGATGTTAGAAAGGAAAACAACAGGGTGACTTGTGACATTTATGTCCAGGGTATGAAAGTTTGGGAGCCGTCCCAGCCTTATTTGTATGAGTTGGAAATTAGTTTGCTAGATGGAAGTAAAGATACCTCTACTACAACTTTTGGATTTCGTGAAATAGAACAGCGCAAAAACAAATTGTACTTAAACAATGAAGAGATTTTTGTTCGGGGCGCTTTAGACCAGGCGTTCTACCCAGATACGATATACATGGCTAATTCTGATGAAGATATTATTAAAGAAATAGAGTTGGCTAAGAAGATGGGGTTTAATTTATTAAGAAAGCATATCAAAGTGGAACTTCCACGTTATTTATATTGGGCCGATCGCCTCGGTATGCTTATATGGGCAGAGCCCCCGAACTATGTGAAGTGGACGCCTCAGGCCAGAAAAAGATTTATTCAAGGCTTACAAGATATGATTAGACGTGATTTCAATCACCCTTCTATTATTATATGGTCTGTGTATAACGAGGAATGGGGGCTCGAATGGGACCTCGATTTTGATAAAGACAAGCAGGCACATGTGCAGCAATCATACGAACAAGTGAAAAAATGGGATCCCACAAGATTAGTTTGTGATAACAGTGGATGGTCCCATGTTCAAACGGACATCAACGATTATCATCGATATTTTGTTTTGCCGGAACAAAACAACCAATGGAAGAAAGATGTACACACACACATTATTGGCGAACCTGATAAAAACTTTGTGCCAGGTTTTCAATCGGATAATGAGCCACAGATCGTATCGGAGTTTGGGGTGTGGGGGCTCCCTGACGTTAATAAGCTAAAAAGCTTTTACAACGGGGCAGAGCCCTGGTGGTTTGTGAACCAGGGAGAACAGACGCACCAAGATGACTATAAAAGGCCGTCCACTCTCTTTCGAAACTTCGATAAATTTGGGATATCCAGAGCTTTTCAAGACTATGAAAAGTTGGCCGTTTTATCTCAAAGAAGAATGTTTCGCGCGACAAAAGCCTTAATAGAAGAAATGCGTAAACAGTCGGAAATGGCAGGGTATGTAGTAACAGAATTTACCGATATTGAGTGGGAAACAAATGGCTGGCTGGATTTTATGCGGGAGCCGAAAGAAGGCTTTGAAAACCTGATTGATTTCAACGGGCCGAATGGGATATTTGCTGAGCTGCCGACTCATAATTACTGGCAGGGCGATCTCATATCCGTAGATTTGTTTTTACTTGCCGATCTTAAAAAGGAAGAAACAGCACAAGTGAAGTGGTCAATTATTAAGGAAAATCAGCAGGAAGTACTGTCCGGTGAATTCCAACTATTAGTGTCGCAAAAACTGACGACTCATAAGAAAGCCATTGAATGTAAAGTACCAGAGATAGAGAAACCGGAGTTTTTTTGGTTGAAGCTGGAGCTTTTTGTAAACGGTGTGAAAGTGGCGAAAAATGATGAAGAGTTAACGTTCACTCCCTCTCTGGACATGGGAAATCTAAATATGCTTGTTGATGTAAAGGACGAGAAATTTAAAAATGCTCTTATAGATGCAGGGTTTTCTCACCCTCAACAGGACATCTCAACTTCCTCTACCATTATCTCGGATCATCTGGATAATAAAGTACTGCAACATGCGAAAAACGGCGGCCGAGTAATTTTTCTGGCAGAAGAGGGAGATAAAATAAAGGAAAAAAGTATGTTTACATTTAGAGAATTAGATTTAGGTGAAAGCTGGGCCAGAGCTTCTTCTATGAATTACGTAGATAAAGAATGGTTTGGTGATCTGCCGTTAAGAACTGAGATGGGATGGGAATTTGAGGGGATTTTCCCGGACTACGTCATTCCGTTTACAGACTATAAGAAAAATCATAATAACAGAACGATTCACATGTTCGGAAACCCGGCCATTGCAGAGAGTGCCGACGTCATATCCGGATATTTCCAAGGATGGTTAGGCCAAAATGGCGGTACTTTGATAGAACAGAAATATGGGGACGGGAAAATTTTAACGACGACATGGAAAATAAAAGAGAGCCTATCTTCTTCGCCCATAGCCCAATATATTTTAAAAACGATGATTAACAATCTGTCTTGGGAAAAGATAAC
This sequence comes from Pseudalkalibacillus hwajinpoensis, assembly GCF_039851965.1. Lineage (NCBI taxonomy): Bacteria > Bacillati > Bacillota > Bacilli > Caryophanales > Guptibacillaceae > Guptibacillus > Guptibacillus hwajinpoensis. The sequence goes on from NZ_CP156674.1 coordinate 3,158,917, forward strand.
GGTCAAAGAATGAGAAATAAATGACACACATCGTAAGGAGGATCGTAAATGAAAAGAACACTAGATAGGATACATGAAGAGAAAGTGGTTGCTATCCTAAGGCTGGAAAGCACTGAACATATCGAGGATATTATTAGCAGTCTCTATAAGGGCGGGATTCGAGTGATCGAAGTGACACTCAATACGCCTGGGGCATTAGAGTGCATAAACAAAATGAAAGAAAATTACAGTGATTTAATCGTCGGAGCAGGAACCGTTCTTGATAGTGAAAGTGCAGGCGCAGCCATTCGGGCAGGTGCTGACTTTCTATTAGCCCCAACCTTAAAAAAAGAAACGATTGAAACAGGAAACCGTTACAACATTCCTGTCATTCCAGGCATTATGTCTCCGACAGAAGCGCTGACAGCTTATGAATATGGGGCGCAGGCAGTGAAAGTATTTCCTGCCCGCTCGGTTGGTGAAAATTTTGCCAAGGACTTAAACGGTCCTCTTCCATTTGTAAAAGTCATGGCTGTGGGCGGCATTACGGTAGATAACGCAGGGGAATACTTTAAGAAAAACGGGCATTCTGTTGGAATTGGCAGTTCGTTAGTGAGCAGCCAGCTGGTAGCTGATAGAAACTATGAGGAAATAACAGCAAGAGCACAGCAATTTATTAAGTTGAGGGATCAATTCAACACTTAATAACGAAGCGGGGTGAATTATTTGATTATACTAATAGATTCTGGAACAACAAATTCAAGAATTCGTCTTGTAGAAGAACATGAAGTAACCATAATCGCTTCTGTGAAGATAGAAGTAGGTGTTAGAAACACAGCGATCGATGGTCACAACGAAAAGCTAAAGCAGGAATTAGCGCAAGGAGTTCAACGTCTGCTTGAGGAGCAGTCCTTATCAGCCAGGGATATTTCCTATATAGTGGCAGCTGGAATGATAACTTCAAACTTAGGACTTCATGAAGTTCCGCATATTACGGCCCCGGCCCGATTAGAGGATTTTATTAAAGGAGTTCAAGTCTTAAAGACGGAGGAGTTCTTAAATATACCTTGTCTTTATATTCCGGGCATGAAAAACGCGGTGGCTGACTCCTTAGAGGAAGACCTAAGTGTGATTAATCAATATGACGTGATGCGGGGGGAAGAAGTTGAAACCTACGGCCTTCTTAAGCAAATTTCTACTAAAGGAAAAGGTCTCATGGTATTACCCGGATCTCACACAAAGTACGTTTTAATAGGAGAAAAGGAAGAATTACTGAGCTGTCGATCCACTTTAGGTGGAGAAATGTTGAAAGCAGTGAGAGACCAAACGATCATTTCTGACTCTTTAAGTAAAACGCTCGTCGAAGAGGTAGTTCCGGAGTATCTTATTAAAGGATTCCTTGCGGCTCAAAAAACAGGCGTTACGAGGTGCTTGTACCATATTAGGCTGCTTCAGCTTTTCTCTGAATTAAATGCGAACGAGCGTGCCAATTACTATGCAGGCGCCATCTTATATTATGACGTAGAAGCCCTGGAACAAATGGTGGAAATTGAACAAGTTGAATGGATAATGATTGGCGGCTCTGAACCATTACGAAGTTTATTCTATCACCTGCTGACCTATGTGTATGACACAACTGAAATTCTTACGGCTGCAGAGGAGCAAGCGGAAATGGCGAGCGTTTACGGAGCAGCAGAAATTGGACGAATGTATCAATCTATTAAGGAGGAGCGGTCTACATGAAAATTATCGACTATGAACTTTTTCAAGTGCCACCCAGGTGGCTGTTTCTAAAAATTCAAACAAGCGAGGGCATTACAGGATGGGGAGAACCGGTAATCGAGGGAAGAGCTCATACCGTGAAAGCGGCTGTTGAAGAACTTATGGAAAATCTGATCGGAAAAGATCCGCTTCGTATCGAAGATCACTGGAACATGATGTACCGATCAGGCTTTTATCGCGGCGGTCCGATTTTAATGAGTGCCATCTCAGGTATTGATCAGGCCTTGTGGGATATTAAAGGAAAGTATTATAATGCTCCGATCTATCAGCTGTTAGGAGGCGCCTGTCGTGATTCTATTAAAATTTATTCCTGGATTGGAGGTGATCGCCCTTCCGATGTAGGCCAGGCTGCAAAAGAAGCGGTGGAAGCAGGGTTTTCTGCGGTGAAGATGAATGGAACTGAAGAGCTTCAATATATCGATTCGTACAGCAAAATTGATCAAGCCGTCGAGCGAGTCGCAAACGTGCGAGAAAGCGTAGATAAGGATGTGGGGATTGGTATTGATTTTCACGGCAGAGTCCATAAACCTATGGCAAAAATCCTGGCGAAGGAATTAGAACCCTATCGTCCTATGTTTATTGAAGAACCCGTACTTTCAGAAAATAATGAAGCCTTACGAGATATTGCGGCTCATACCAACATCCCTATTGCTACAGGCGAAAGAATGTATTCAAGATGGGATTTCAAAACGATTTTATCCGAAGGTTTTGTTGATATTATCCAGCCTGATTTATCTCATGCCGGCGGAATTACAGAAACCAAAAAAATCGCTTCCATGGCAGAAGCTTATGACGTAGCTTTAGCCCCGCATTGTCCATTAGGACCGATTGCGTTAGCATCGTGCCTGCACGTAGATGCTACAGCTCATAATGCCTTTATTCAGGAGCAAAGCTTAGGCATTCACTACAATAAAGAAAACGATCTACTGGATTATGTGAAAGACCGCAGCGTTTTTAATTACAAAGAGGGTCATGTAAAATTTCCGCAAGGTCCTGGACTTGGAATCGAAATTGATGAAGAGTATGTCAGGATGCGTGCAAAAGAAGGGCACAACTGGAGAAATCCTGTATGGCGCCACAAAGATGCAAGCATAGCAGAATGGTAAATTTAAGTCTAAAATAAAAGAGACGGGTCCTACAATGTATAGTACCCCATAAAATGTCGGTGGATTAGGAATGGGGATTGGAGTATTATGCTTATTGATTGTGCGATGGGATCAGACATTGACGATTGAAGCGTTGTAGCAGATCACCCAAAAGAGGATAACGCAGTCGTTGGCATGCCTGACATGGGTGGAATGGGCGGCATGATGTGATAGCGCCTAAAACCCTTTCAATATAGGGTTTGAGAACAATTTGACTGGATTTTGACTGGTTATTAAAATCGTTTACTAAATTTGCAAGCCTCTCAAGAGTTCATAAACTTTTGAGAGGCATTTCTTTTATTGTAAGAGACGAATGTGGTTCACGATCTACATGCATGAATCAAACATACAAAGAAGCTTTCTGGGATTCGGATTCCACTGGAAATTCTTTTAAGAAGAGCTCTTATTAGTATCATACGAGGGGGGCAAATCTGGAACTAAAGGGTTTGCCCCGTTATTTATGTTTAGGGAAGGATAGCACTATTAAATGGTGATGATAAAATTGGTTGACCGTGAAAATGATATTACCAATCCAACAGAAGCCAAGGCTGCCGCGAGCTTTCTTTATTCACCTGATAAACAATTTGAAAATTTCTCCTGAATTTCTTTTATAAACATATCAGCAGCTGCGGAAAAAACCTGATGCTTTTTCCAAACAATATTTAAGCCTGATTCAAGTCTTGGCTCTAGCGGTCTAAAACAAAGGTTACTTTCACTAGATGTATTTACTATTTTATCAAGAACTACAGCAAAACCAATGCCCTCTTCAACCATAATGGCAGCATTATATGCAAGATTGTATGTAGTCACGACGTTTAATTTATCAAAATCTTCACCAAACCAATCCGCAAATTCATTTTTAGAAAATGTCTCTTTCATAGCCTGGCGAGAACAGATTAGTGGAACATTTAATAAATCTACAGATTGAATGGTATCTTTGGAAGCAAGAGGGCTGTCTTTCCTCATAACAACGCCCCAAACATCTTTGGCTGGGATATTGATATAATTGTATTTTGATAAATCAGCTGGTTGAATTAAAATACCAAAATCAAGCAATCCCTTGTCAAGCCGTTCAGTAACATCGTCTTCATTTCCGCTGTAGAGGTGACACCGTAAATTTGGATAACTTAATCGTAACTCTTTGACTACTCTTGCAATCTGTTTCATGGCTTCTGTTTCCCCGCCACCTATGTAAACATCACCACTTATTGTATCTTCCATGGAATTAAATTCTGCCTCGGTTTTATCGACCATATCAATAATTTCTTCTGCCCTCTTTCGGAGAAGCATTCCTTCATCCGTAAGAATGATATTGTAACTACCCCGAATAAATAATTTTTTCCCTAACGCTTTTTCAAGGTCTTTTAATTGTCTGGACAAGGTTGGCTGTGTCACATGCAAGAAATCAGCAGCCCTCGTAATGCTTCCTTCTCTTGCAACAGTAAGAAAATAACGTAAAACTCTTAATTCCATCTTCCCATCCTCCTTTTATTAGTCTTAGTATATCCATTTCAAGAATGCTCCTCAAGCATAACTAGATATAAGATATAGGTATTTGATATATGCAATACCCCCAGCTAAAGTAAATAACAAAGGGGTGAATTAAACCGTAAGAGGGGAGTCATCAACTCAGTCTTCAAAACAAAAATAAGAAAGGGTGTTAGTTTAAAATGAAAAGAAAATCTACGATTACGCTTGTATTCACAGTGATAGCACTGGGTTTGATTTTATCCGCGACCGTATTTGCATCTTCGAACGGCGATAGTGTAGCATCCACAACCAGCGATAGCGATGCATCCATGACCGACGTTGACGTCGACGGTGCATACACGCCGGACATGTCCAATGGAGCAGACAACTTTTACCAGAGCGAGGAGGTAACCATGCAGAAGGTTTCATTTGAAAATCAATACAACATGGAGGTTGCGGGGAATGTTTTTATTCCCAAAGATTTGAACAAAAACAAAAAACATCCTGCGATCATTGTCGGACATCCTATGGGCGCAGTAAAAGAGCAAAGTGCGAATTTGTATGCCCAGAAAATGGCTGAACGGGGATTCGTTACTTTGTCCTTGGATTTGTCTTTCTGGGGAGAGAGTGAGGGTCAGCCACGCAACGCAGTGTCACCAGATATCTATGCCGAGGATTTCAGTGCCGCGGTCGATTATCTGGACACCCAAGACTTTGTCGATAGAGAGCGAATTGGTGTTCTTGGTATCTGTGGCAGCGGAAGTTTTGCAATCAGTGCCGCCAAAATCGATCCACGCATGAAGGCTATTGCGACTGTGAGTATGTATAATATGGGCGCGGTCAACCGTAATGGACTGAACCACTCTCAGACTCTTGAGCAAAGAAAAGAGATCATCGCAGAAGCGGCAGAGCAACGCTATGTAGAGTTTACAGGTGGTGAAACTAAATATACTGGCGGTACGGTGCATGAATTGACCGAAAACACGAACCCGATTCAGCGTGAGTTTTATGATTTCTACCGAACGCCGAGAGGTGAATATACGTCTGAAGGTTCATCGCCTGAGCTGACAACGCACCCGACGCTAACTAGTAACGTGAAGTTTATGAACTTCTACCCGTTCGAAGATATGGAGACGATTTCTCCGCGTCCGATGCTGTTCATTACGGGTGATCAAGCTCATTCCATCGAATTCAGTCAAGATGCATACAAGCGTGCAGCTGAACCAAAAGAGCTTTACATTGTTCCGGGTGCCGGGCATGTGGATCTGTATGACCGTGTGAATTTAATCCCCTTTGACAAACTCGAGTCCTTCTTCAAAGAAAATCTGAAGAAAAAATAAGGTTTGTGTTGGAAGATCTTAAAAAGTTTTGCGTGCCCATGGTGCTAGGAGTGAAAACACTATGTGAATCCCGCGTATCTGGCCGGGATTCACTTTCTTTAGTCTAATGGAATAAAACTCCTTAGAATGGGATTTATTTGTCCCTACCCAAAGATCAAATTTTTAATACCTTGAGGGTGAATACCACAGAAAGAAAGGATGTAATAATAATGTCTACTATTCAAGATAAAGTTGTTGTCATAATGGGTGCATCAAGTGGGATTGGTGAAGCAACAACTAAGTTACTTGCTCAACAAGGTGCCAAACTAATCATAGCTGCACGCCGTTTGGAGCGTTTAGAGGCAATCAAAGAAGACTTCCCGGAGGCCGATATTCGTATTCAACAAGCAGATGTCACCAACTATGAAGATGTCAAAAAAGTAGTGGAGCTTGTTATGGACACCTATGGCAGAATTGATGTTCTTTATAACAATGCAGGGATTATGCCTACTGCGCCAATTGTGGAAGGTCGTCGTGATGAATGGCAGAAGATGCTTGATATCAATGTAATGGGAGTTTTAAACGGCATTGCTGCTGTAGTACCTATTATGGCAAATCAAAAATCAGGGCATATTATCGCAACGGATTCTGTAGCAGGGCATGTGGTATATCCTGATTCAGCCGTATATTGCGGAACGAAGTTTGCTGTGCGTGCGATTATGGAAGGTCTAAGACAAGAACAACGAGAAAATAATATTAAATCAACTATTATCTCACCAGGAGCTGTTGCAACCGAGCTATATAAAACAATTAATGACAAAAATGTCTCAGAAGATCTCCATAAGGCACAAAAAGAATGGGGATTAGTTGCGGATGATATTGCGTCAGCTGTGGTGTTTGCGATTGATACACCTGATCGAATGGCAGTTAGTGATATGATTGTTCGTCCAACAACTCAACCAATTTAACCCTATAAAGCTACGCTTGCTATTTCTTTTAGGAGTAAACCGAAAGAAGGAATGACTATTCTCAGTCTTTCAAGGGAGGGACTTTTCTAATGAAGAATCTAAAAAACAAAGTCGTTATCATTACAGGTGCTTCAAGTGGAATTGGAAAAGCAAATGCATTGTATCTCGCAGAGAATGGAGTAAAAGTTGTTTTAGGTGATGTACGTGAAGATCGTTTGCAAACAGTAGTTGATGAGATTAAGCGTGGAGATGGGGAAGTTTCTTCACAGGTGGCAGATGTTACAAAGCGAAATCAAGTCGAAACACTCGTGGCTAAAGGTATGGATAGCTTTGGTCGCATTGACGTTATCATAAATTGTGCTGGTGTAATGCCACAGTCCTATCTGTGCGAAAATAATTACGATGAATGGGAACGCGGCATAGACACAAACATTAAAGGAGTACTTTATGGGATAGGGGCCGTTCTTCCCATCATGCATAAACAAGAGTCAGGACACATCATTAACATTTCATCAATTGGCGCACATAACGTTATACCAGGAGGAGCCGTATACAGCGCAACTAAATACGCTGTTAAAGCTATAACCGAAGGATTGCGTAAGGAAGAGGCCGAAAACAATAAAAACATTCGTGTAACAAGTATCTCACCTGGATCAATAGATACTGAATTTACTCATTCTATTGCAGATCCTGAAATTAGAGCCAAATTTGATGAACTAAGCGAAAATGCAATAGAACCTGAATCAGTAGCTCGTTTAATTGCATTTGCAATTAACGAAGAAGAACATGTGGCACTAAATGAAGTGATTATCCGTCCTACTGAGCAGATACTATAAAAGGGACAACCCTATTGAGAAATTTCTATAGTATGCAGCCATTTTTAGGGTTACCAAATCAGAAGGATATAATATTCATCCTAATAAGGAGGGAGAAGAATGAACTTAGAAAATCAATACCTTATCCTTTCATTTGGAGATGAAAAACTTAAAGCGTCATTAGAGAACAATGCCACAGTTAGAGAGTTTATCCAGTACCTACCCGTCACGTTCACCATGAATGATTTATTTAATCGTGAAAAATTTGTAGAAGTAAACGACTTAGAGGTAGAGCGAACTATCTCTAGCTACGGTAAAGGAGATATCTCCTATTGGACACCAGGAAGGGCATTGGTGATTTATTATAAGGATGATGATGAACCTATCCACGGTCTTGTGAAGTTAGGCGAAATATTGGATGGCACTGAGCGATTAGAAAATTATCCTGGAAATATCGAAATAACAATAGATATAGAGTAATAAACACACCAAAAATGGATAATACAAGCAGGTGTGAGGATTCTAAAAAGTTTTGAAAGATAGGCAGGTGATTTCAAACATGAATATGGAAGAATTTATTGAATTTTGCAAAGAAGGAAATCCTATCTCTGGAGAGGATAAAGAGCTCCATGGACTGTTAACACAATGTAGTTTCGAAGCTCAAAGAATCACGATGGATCTAAATACATCCTATCATTCAAAAGAAGAAATTGTAGAGATTTTTAGTGAATTGACAGGTTACAAAGTAGATTCATCTTTTATGTGTTTTCCACCATTCTATACAGACTTTGGCAAAAATATCACTATTGGAAAAAGAGTATTTTTTAATACAGGGTGTTCGTTCCAAGATAGAGGCGGAATTAGCGTTGGAAACGGTTCGATGATTGGTATGAATGTCACGATTTCTACACTTAATCATGGCTTATCCATGGAAACAAGAAACACAACATACCCCTTACCAGTCAAAATTGGCGAAAATGTATGGGTTGGATCGAGCTCATCAATACTACCTGGTGTAACGATTGGGGACAACTCTGTTGTTGCAGCAGGAGCAGTTGTCACTAAAGATGTCCCAGAAAATACTGTTGTAGCAGGCGTACCAGCAAAAGTTATAAAAAAACTAGTTTAAAGTTATTACATTAAAGCAAGTCACTGAATAAAAAGGAAGTATTGGAACTGTCCATCTACTTCCTTTTCTGATTATTTGATTATCTGTTATCATAAAGAATTATTTTAAATGGTCCAATGCTAGATTAAAAATTATTTACCATTCCCCATTTCTTAAGAACTTCTACTCCTAAATTCCAATTCAAATCCACAAACTATGCTGATACATTGTTATTGGCATAAAACAACAAAATGGCCATATATTTGACGAATCTTTGTTATTCCTTTTGTTAAAAACGTATATAGGAGGAGACAAACATGATGAAAAAAGTGTTATTACTGGCTCTTGCTCTAGTGATAGCGTTCTTTCTCGCTGCTTGCAGCATTAATGCTAATGATCGACCTAACACCGATGGAGAGGATTCTGAAAGTAATCATCCAGGCAATGACCATGGAGGAACAACGGACGACTTCAACAATAAGAATAGTCAAGATTCTACACTTGAGGATGATAGTTTAGATATTGAAGAAAATGTAAAAATAAAATTGACTTTTAACAATGAGGAAGCCATTGTAAACATGTATGATAATCCAACGAGCAAGGAGTTTTTGGAAAGACTCCCACTAACATTAACATTTGAAGACTATGGAGGATTCGAAAAAATGAGCATTTTAGAAGAAGGCTTAACGACAGAAAGTGCACCTTCTGGCAGTGATCCTTCAGTTGGAGATTTCGCTTATTATGCGCCTTGGAAAGACGTAACTATATTTTATGAAGATTGGGAATATTCAGACGGACTTATTAAATTAGGAAAATTTGAATCTGGAATAGGAAATATTGCAAGTAGTAGAGGTGATTTTACAGTTGCAATTGAAAAAATTGATTAAACTTTGTACTTGTTCACATCTATGACGTTGTAAATGCAGTTTTTATGAGAAACGAAATATAAGATACAGTTACCCATTTGATTTGTCAGCTTAACAAATAACTTTCATGTTATTGAATATGAAGGAGTTGATAGAAGTGAAAGAAGTTAAAATAACTGATAGGGGAATTTCCCCAATAGGTTTAGGTACTTGGAATATGGGAGATGGCAAGGAAAAGTATACACAAGAATTAAATGCTTTGAGAGCGGGTTTAGACGCGGGTATACAAGTCATTGATACAGCGGAAATGTACGGTGACGGGAATTCTGAAAGTTTAGTAGGTAACGCCATTGAACCTTTTGAACGAGAAAAGCTATTCATGATGTAATCGTTAGCTTATGGCCCTTGATATCAAGGGTTCAGCTTCCCCCTAATGTCAAAATGACATACTTGGCTTAAAACACTATAAATTTAAAGAGCCTCTCATTAGTTCACTGAACTTTTGGGAGGCTTTTTCTTCTATATTTTAAGTGATATGTGGATATATGTTCATTGTGTTATTAATATCACTATGGTCTAAACATTGTTGAATTTCTTTAATTCCAACTCCGGATTCTATGAGAAGAGAAGTATGAGTGTGTCGAAATAATAGATAAGGAATCAGAAACTCACTTAACTTAATAATAAGGATATTGATAAGGGGAGTATGGGTAAGGTGGATAATAATAAGGATACGGCGCTATAAATATAAATGGAGAAAACGGGAACCGCCGCCTGCGGAATCGTCGAAACCTTCTTCTGCCAAAACCACCATATTGCCTTGTTTGGCTATTAAGCTCCGTTTCGTCTACTTCTTCAGGAATTAACATTGTCATACTATCGTGATCCATGTCCGTTAGAATACCTTCTACTGTTGATCCATCTCTCATTTGTCCGTGAACATGAAAGTTCATGTATTTTCTGCAGAGTTGCATAATGGCTGCTTGAGACTGCGGGTTTGCTCTTTGTACTTCCTGATTATTCTGTAACTCATCGTACATATCGGTAATACCTCCTTTTCCTTCGTTAGGGTATGCACCTATTAATAATTTGGTTACAGTACAATTAATTTATGGAAGTATTAAAAGAATCTCCAACAAATCAAATCCTGGAGCTTCTTAAGGTCATTATTAAACTTATCCGGAAACTGATTTACAACTCCTTGTGGAGATAGCGTTTTTAGTGTGAAAGAGTAAATTTTTATTTATGTTTTGTTAATGAACCGCATTTTAAAGATCAGTTGTGGAATTAGTGAAATACTGCCAGGTTCTTTTAAATGAAATTAGCGCATATAATCTCTTCGGTGAAACCTTTCTGGGGGAATTATATGGTTAGTGGGAGTCGCGGGGACGGTTCTCCTGATTCTATATCAGTATAGAAAAAAGAAGGGATCTGGAGCATTTACTGTGTTTAACGAGGAAGGTTCGAGACTGGTGTAAAAGTTCATCCTTTTAAGATGAAAAGTGTTGAAAGAAAAACGAGCATCTAGAATCGCTTCTAATGTCGAGACATTTTGTAATTTATTTTTAAGATAGTGAATCCTTTTTTATTGCACCCAAACGTCCTGATGATTCTAAAAGGTAAACCGATCGAACTAGCCAATTTTAGGTTAGTCCGATCGGTTTATTTATTCTCTGTAAAGTGCGCATAATCGCTCGTGATTTAGATAATGGTAGGTAAGTAAGACAAGAAACGAGTAGAACCGTTGGGAGGATTTCTTCTCATGTTTTCATTGATAAATCTCAATATGCTTAATCTTATAGTTCCCATATTGATCAGTAACGATGAAATAGTCTTTAATACGCTCGTACACACTCCATTCCCCAGCAGCGTTCATGAAGTCAAAAACCTCGTAGGTGCTGACAATAGCTTATCTGCCTGCATGTCAATATTGGTAACTTCATTTGAAGTGAAATTGAAGACCATCCCTTGACCGGTTATTTCATCTATATATTCGGACATTTCATAATAGGCTTGACTGTCATAGAGAAGCATATCTTCAATATAACGGAAGTCTTCACTTTGCAATGCAAATTCATATTCTTGGCGGAAAGTGATGATAAAGTCAGACAGACTTGCTTCATCAAAAGGAATACCGTAAGCATTGAAACTGTCTTCGTACTCATATTCGTCATCGACGGCAAATTCATTATAAAAATCAAATGTGTTGGCTACCTCATTAGCATTCATCGGCGAATTGGACCAGCTATTTAAAAGCTTCGTCATTGTGTAGATGGGAATAGAGAACGCTATCGATTCATCTTTTGTTAATAATGCCGAGTTGATACCGATTACTTTTCCTGTTATTGCATCCAATAACGGCCCTCCGCTGCTTCCTGGTGAAACTTGTGCATCGATTTGATATACGTTTTCGTATTGAAATTCCGAAACGAATGAACGATCGAGACCAGTCAGATATCCGATGGATGCTGTGTTTTCCAATCCTTGAGGACTTCCAAGTGCAATAACTTCTGTACCAATTTCAGACTCTTTTATCTCCATTTCTAAAAGGAGGTGTGCCTGCTAAGTCATGAACTTGAATTAATGCTACATCGTATTGATTCGATATGCCGATCACCGTGCCGTTCAGTTCACGGTTATTCTGGTCTCGCACCACGACATCAATATAGCCTGCCACAACATGAGCATTGGTCACAATTGCGCCATTTTCTTGGAACAAAAATCCATACCCCTGGCTATCCGTTGTAAGGATTGTGTACACTTTCGTTTGGACATCCCGTATAATTTCTTTTTTTTCCTTTTCAGTGGACGGTTTAAGTGAAGGTGATGCTTTTTGATCAGTAGTATTCTTTTCCTTCTCAACGTTTGGCAAAGTGTTTGTGTTTATGTCTTTTTTAACTTTTGGTTGTTCTTCCAGTTTATTAGATTAGAGTTTCTTTCTACTTGAGTTTGTATCGTTTCTTCCACTGCAGTTTCTCTGGGATGTTCGTTATCGAGAACAATATAATAAATGAATCCTCCGCTTAAAAGAAAAAAAGTAAGGATGATGCCGGTCAACCACCATCTATTTCTCTTCTGTTTATGATTATAGGAGTGACCACATTGGATGCAAAACCGTGCATTTTCGATGTTTTTTGTCCCACACTTTGGACAAAACATACGAACCTCCTCCTTTTATATTCCTTTTTGATATATACCTCATCTAAAAGTGTGAAGGGCATCTAAATAGGAATAAAAAGGAAATAATTCTTTTTTTAGGAAACAGTGGAGGCGGTTTTGACTGATTCATCGCCCTATTTATCGAAAAGTAAAACGATTAAAAGAAGGCAACCCATTATGATGGTTGCCTTGTTTTATATTACACCGCTTCTTGCTTATCCTCCGTATTGTTACGCTCTTTAGAACGTTTCATTAGTGATGCCCCTACAAAAATAGCGGCTAACAAAACCCCAACGATGGCAAGAAACAGCATTTTAGAAGAGAGAAGTTCAATCAAGTTTCCGAGAATGATACCGACTAAACCGAAATCAGAATCTCCAAATGTTGTGCCTTCAAAACCTAATGAGCCGAGGACTGGTAGTAGCAGGGCTGGCAAGAAGCTAATAATAACGCCATTTGCCATAGAGCCAAACACGGCTCCTCTTCGTCCGCCGGTTGCATTTCCGAATACGCCAGCAGCTGCTCCAGTGAAGAAGTGAGGCACGAGACCAGGGACAATGACTTTTAGTCCTAGAAGCGGTAGAAGGAACATGCTTAGAAGTCCTGCGATAAAGCTAAAGAAGAAACCAATAATAACGGCATTGTTTGCGAATGGAAAAACAGCCGGAACATCAAGTGCTGGTATCGCATTTGGTATGATTTTATCTGCAATTCCTTTAAAGGCTGGAACAATTTCAGATAGTAGCATTCTCACACCAGCTAAAATGATGTAGACGCCAGCTGCGAACGTTAACGCTTGCATAAATGAGAATACAAGGAAGTTTGTTCCGCCGCTTAGCTCAGATTCGATGTAAGAAGGTCCTGTGAAAAGGGCCACAACGAAGAAAAGAATGGCCATTGTAAGTGAGACTGAGACAGATGTGTCACGAAGGAAGTTAAAGGATTTCGGCACTTTAATTTCCTCCGTAGATTTAGAGTTCTTTCCTACTGCTTTTCCAACAGCGGCAGCGATTAAATAACCGAAAGAGCCAAAGTGGCCGATCGCAAAATCATCGCTGCCTGTAATTTTTCTTGTGTATGGTTGCAATAGGGCAGGTAAGAGGACCATAAGGGATCCGAGAATAATCGAACCAGTGATGATCATTGTCGCTCCGCTAAATCCACCAGTTGAAAGAATAACGGCAATGAGACAAGCCATGAACATGGTGTGATGACCTGTTAAGAAAATGTACTTAAAAGGGGTGATGCGTGCTAGAAGGATGTTTGCTACCATTCCGAAGAGCATGATCATCGCTGTTTCTGCACCGAATGCATCCTGTGCTAACGCGACGATCGCTTCATTATTCGGGATGATTCCTTGAATTTCAAAAGCGTGATCAAACATGCTGCTGAAGTTATCAAGGGAGGCGACAAGCACACCGGCGCCTGCCCCCAGGATAACGAATCCCATGATTGTTTTTAATGTACCTGATATCACATTTGCTACGTCTTTCTTTTGAAGGAGAAGACCGATAAGGGCAAATAACCCTACAAGGATCGCCGGTGTTCCTAGAATATCTTTCATTATTAGATCGACCATGATTTTATGCCCCTTTCAAGTTTGCTTCAATCGCCGTCCTTAGTTCTTTTTTGTCCATCAAATTATTAAGTTTAATCACATTTCGTTTGCCGTCTTCTAGGTTTTCAACAATTTCAGTCGAGCCAAGAAGTAATCTGCTGTTTCAGACTTACTCGTCGTGAGATCGGTATGATCAACTTCAGCTTCAATACCAAGCTCATTTAGAATACTTTTTACGTTCATTTCTACGATAAAGCTGCTTCCTAGTCCATTTCCACATACAACAAGAATTTTTTTCATTTTCATTTCTCTCCCTTAATTTGAGTATTTTGTAACGAGTTTGATAATCTCTTCTTTTTCCTTAGCACCATAAATCTTTGCTAGATTTTCTTCTTCAGATAGAAGGTCTGAAAGTTGTGCAAGAGCTTTTAGATGTGTTTCATTATCAACAGCAGCGAGCACGATTAACAATTTCACCTGATGCTTTTCTTTAGGAGAAAATGGAACCTCTTGATCTAATCGAAGCAAGCTCATGCCAACGGTATTCACGCCTTCTTCAGGACGCGCATGGGGAATGGCGATTCCTGGAGCGATGACAACATAAGGCCCTAAATCTTCTACATTTTTGATCATGGCATCAATATAAGAAGTGGTGATCTGTTCGTTTGTGACTAGCGGCATTGCCGCTGTTTTGATAGCCTCTTTCCAATCTGTTGTGTGTGAGGCAAATTGAATTGTTTCTTCATGAAGTAAGTCATTTAACATCGGCCTGTCAAACCTTTCTGTTGATAAGGTGGTTGGTGATGGGATAAATAATTGATTCAATTCGTTCCTAAGTTCTTTCTCGTCAGTAATCGTGCCGTGTTTTTTAATTAATTCAATGATAATGTCAGGAGTAGGTACAACCTGATCGTTAGGTGTAGACTGCACTTCCTCCATCCAATGAAGGATTTTCTCTTTTCCTTGCTGTGTCAAAATGGGATTAACCGTTAAGACAGGTAACGTTTGATGGTGAAGCGAGGAAGTAGAGAAGACATAATCGACTTGATAGTGATTGTTTATGAATTGTCTTCTTGAAACCGTTCCGATCACTTCAACGTTCGTCAGAAGCTTCTCTAGCTGTCCTCTTAGAATGTTTGATGTACCAATTCCCATTTCGCATACAATAAGAGCTTTTCCAAACGTTATTTCTGGTAGCTTTTCTTTCTGCATCCAGGCTCCAAAATGCATCGCTAGATAGGCCAACTCATCATCTGGTAGTTTCTGAGACATCATCGATTCAATCGGCCAGACGGCTCGTTTAGTAATAGAGAAAACGTCTGGGTATTCCTGTTGAACGGATGCTGTTAATTCATTCGTGATTGGAACATGATACTTTAAGCGATAATAGGTTGGCTTAAGGTGAAGAAAGAGAGCGTCTTCGAGTTCTTCACGTTGCTCGAACAGGACACACGCATAAATTTGGAATTCGTTAACAATTTCACTAACAACTTTTCTAAGTTTCTCAATTTCAAGATTACCTACCGCACTGACTTCGGAATAATTCACTCTCGAACCTAGTAGGTGCATGGTTATAAAACAGATTTCCTCTATAGATGGTGAAAGATTAAATTGAGATTCTAGTTCTGCTGCAATGTTTTTAGCAGCCTCGAATTCTCTTGTTGATGAGACGGCTTGTTTTTCATCTGGATCAAGTTGAATGCGGTGCTCTCCCTTCAAACGTTGGAGTAGCACAATGAGTTGAATAGCGAGAACTTGGATCGTATCGTCTGTTAACTCGACCTTTAAAATCGGCTCAACATTCATAATGATTTGCTTCATCGGAATAAGGTTTGAGTATGTGTGTTCGTCCCCGTTCTTTAACAAAGGGTACAGAACATTGGTCATTTCTATCAGCTGCTCGTTGGTTAGGACTTCCGTAAGAAATCGACTCAATATTCTACGCTTATTCTCTTCTTTCCCTTCTACAACATAACCTGTGGACCGCTCATATTGTATGACTAGCTCTTCCTCTTGAAGTAAGTTTTTCACTAACTTTAAGTCTTTTGACACTGTTCCACGACTCACCTGAGTGAGATCCATGAAATTCTGCATAAAAACAGGCTGATCATTTGTTAAGAGTTCGATCCCAATCAAAGTGACTCGTTCCATTTGAGAATAGTGGTATTGCCATTCTTTAAGCTCTCTCATCAAGTTAGGAACAGTTTGTTTGGTTTCCTCTGAGAGGTAATATCCCATTCCTTGTCTTGTTTGAATAATGGGGAGTTTATTCTCATCTAGCCAATCATTAATCTTCTGCAAGTCATAATGGAATGTTCGCTTTGATATACCGAGCTGCTCGATCACATGCTCGACCGTAATTAATTCTTTTGTGTGCACGAGCTTCGTTAATAAGTAAGTGCTTCTTTCATCAAGTGGCATGGAGATCTCCAACTCCTTTAAAGTGCAAAATGATACGGATGAAACAAATCATGATTTGATAGTGCTAAGTATATAGCCCATAAACTAAATATGAAAGGGTTTGCAATGTGTAGTTTTTGTATATTGTTAATTTGCAAAAGTGAACGGAAGTGGAGGGGAGAGCTTTTCGTGATACTTATATGTAAACATTCCGTAACAAATAGAAGATAGACTAGTGTGCAGGACTGTCAGCTTGTAGTGGGTGAATGAGTGGTTCGAGTCCGCTATGCTCCATCGCTGAAAAACCCCCTTGATATCAGCGACACTTTTTCCGAACTTGAGTGCTTGTGACATGCCCTTCATGTCTAAATCTTCAATCACAACAACGTCAAACTCAGTTACTAATTCTTTTGATTTGTGATGGAGGAAATTCTTGCGTTGGTTTGATTTATTCTTATATGCTGATAAAAAGAAAATAATGGATGTCACCAGCTGTAGAAGTCTTTGTTGAAATTGTTTTAAATTCGATGAAGAGAAGTTTCTTATTCAAAAAAATACTTTTTTATCTAGATACCGAGACTTAAAAAGAAGGGGCACTGGTTGGAGAATTTAAGGCAAGTGTTTGAGAATTTAAGTATTCCCATAACGCTATGGATTCTTTGTATGAAAATGTGTGTTTTGTAACACAACAAGTTGTTAAGGCATTTGGAAATAATTAAGAAGAATAAAAGTAAAAAATTAACCCTGGGAGAAGTCAAAGAGGTGAATTGACATAAAACCTAAAGGTGTTGTATACTAACAACATAACACCTTTAGGTTTTATTTTTTTATAGGAGGTTTTAATTTGGAGACATTACAAGATATTAAGCAAACGGTAATATTTGAAGCATCTATCCAAAAAGTATGGGAGACGGTATCGACTTCAGAGGGGATTGCCTTATGGTTTATGCCAAATGATTTTGAACCTGAAGTAGGACACGAATTTCATATACAGTCCCCATTCGGTCCATCTCCTTGCAGAGTATTAGAAGTTGATAAACCAAACAAAGTTTCTTTTTTATGGGATACAGATGGTTGGGAAGTTACGTTTCTTTTAAAAGAGATAGGTGAAAAAACGGAGTTTACACTTATCCATAGTGGTTGGGCATCTCCTGATACTGTTCTTCCAAAAGCGAATGAGAAAAGTTCAGTGATTCGTGACAGAATGGACAACGGTTGGGTTGGGATTGTAAATGAAAGACTTCGAAAGGTTGTTGAAAGATAAATGACAGCAGCAAAGCATGATGTATTTCAAGCGATTGCTGATCCAACTAGAAGAGAGGTCCTTCGACTACTTGCTAATAAGGATTTACCTATTTCAGACATCACGTCTCATTTCCCCATTAGCCGTACAGCTGTTGCAAAACATCTTCATATCCTCTCAGAAGCAAAATTAGTTAGTGGAAAGAAAGTTGGCAGAGAAAAAATATACCGTTTGCAACCAGAACCATTGGTAGAGTTAAAGCAATGGCTTTCTTATTACGAACAATTTTGGAACAATAAATTATCAATCCTTAAACATGTGGTTGAAAATGATGATGATAATTAGTTTAAATAACTAAAAGTGGCCATGATTATTATGTAGAACAATTCAAAATCAGATATTCTGTTTTTTAGTGGATTAGATATAGATTCTTAATAATCATGTTGATTCCAAATTCTATCTAAATTTAGTGGAACATATATTTCGTCGCCATGTATTTGCCGGTGTATGAGGGTAAGAGGAAACTAAAAAAGTGAGATATTTCAATGGAATCAAACAAGGAACTTCCCTGTGTAGAGAAGTTCCCTTTGTAAATGCAAATATCAACTTAAGAGCGTTAGTCACGTGTGCGAGAAGAGTGATGTCTCTCTGATGATCTTGTGCGCGTTTCATTCGTTCTATTGGTAAAGTTAGTATTTGGACTTTCAGTGTGTGCTTTATCTTTTAGTGGAGTTGTTTTTCCATCTTGATTGTTTGTAGTAGTGCTGTAGTGTGAAGTGTGATCATGATCATGATTTTGATAATGATCAGGGTACATGGATTTGTTTTCGGTTTTATTCGATAGGAAGATGCGATAGACCTTATCTTGTACTTTGTCTGAAGCTTCTACTATTACGATTATTTTTCCATCTTTCAAATGATTTTCATACTGTTTAGCATCTCTTTCGGGCATTCCAGCACCTACAAGTGCGCCGACGATTCCGCCACCACCAGCGCCTACTCCTGCACCAGTAAGGGCAGCGGCGATTGGACCTGCTGCAGCAAGTTGTCCGATACCGGGGATAGCGAGAAGGCCTAAACCTGCAATTAAACCGCCAATCCCACCTAATGCTCCTCCAGATAAAGCTCCTAACCCAGCTCCTTTTCCAGCATTTTTTCCACGCCCACCTTTATTGGATGTGACGGATGTTTCCATTTCTTCTTCTAAGACATTTACTTTACTTTTATCTTTAGCAAATACTGATATGTCATTGGAACCATATCCATGACGTTGCAATTCCGTTATGGCTTGCTCTGCACTTCCTACATTAGAAAAAACGCCACCTATAATTTTGTTATTCATGACTTCATCCTCCTTTGATTGTCTTCCAATAGTATTCACTACCCGAAGAATCAGTTGGGTAATCTTTCTATTTGAAAGAGCTCACAATCTATAGAGAGTCTGAGTGTAATTCACATAGATTATTTCTGTTCTAAAACAGTAGCTATCCATAGTAAGTCACATAGAATCGCGAGAACCGTCCCCACGATTCTATATAATGACCACTATTTAGCTTTGATTTTTAATAAAAAGGGGGAGTGGAATTTGGAAAATAACGTTTTTGAACAGATGGCAAATAGATATGATACAGAAGAAAGAATTGAATTAGCTAAAGTTGTAGTTAAGGAAATAAAACCAGAATTACGAAGTAGTAAATCAAAATCTTTAATTGACTACGGGAGTGGTACTGGTCTAATTAGCTTAGAATTATCAAGTTTAGTGGATTCTATTTTGTTGGTAGATTCATCAAAACAAATGTTAGAGGTTGCGAAAGCTAAAATTATTCACAAAAAAATTACCAACTCAAAAGTACTTTATTCAGATTTCACTCAAGAAACTCCTGAACTTAAGGCAGACATAGTTTTAATGTCACTAGTCCTTCTACATATTCCGGATACTAAAAAAATTTTACAAGAATTGTTCAACATTTTAAATAATGGAGGCAAGCTAATTATTATTGATTTTGACAAAAACGATAAAATAGATCATCCGAAAGTTCATAACGGTTTTTCGCATGAAGAACTGAAAAAAAGATTATCCGAAGTAGGATTTAAATCAATTGAAATTAAGACATTCTATCATGGAAATCGTATTTTTATGAATCAAGATGCCTCAATGTTTATATCCAGTAGTACAAAGTGATTTTTTGTTTTTTTCTTAATTCACGCACCTCGAAAAAAGAACCATAAGGTTGTTTAGCGTCATTTACTAGGTTTCTACTGGAATTAACTTTCCTGCGACAATATTTCCGAGAACAAAAGAAGCTGGCCTCCACAATAACGAGAGACCAACTTCTTTATTTCTTACGTCTATGCCTTTATTTTACCCATTCATCAATCAAATCTGGATTCTCTTCAACCCATTTCGCAGCCCCATCAAGAGGCTCTTCGCTACTTTCTACGTAGTCAATTAGCTCACCGATTTGTTGATCATCCATCTTCCAATTTTTAAACCACTTGCTTACTTCTGGATAATCTTCTTCAAATCCTTGTCTTGTAGCATGGTGAATTTTCTCTACACCACCGAATGTATTTTGTGGATCTTCCAGAAATTTTAAGTCATATTTGGAGATTGCCCAGTGTGGGCTCCAAAGTGGCGCTACGATTGGTTCTTCATCTTTTACTGCTTTGTTAATTTCAGCTAACATTGCGGACTCAGAGCTTGGTAGTAGTTCATAATCGAGATCATAGTCCTTAATTAATTGTTCCGTAACGTCCATCGTACCTGCGCCAGGATCAAAACCAACAATTTCGCTATCGAACATTTCTTTATTTTCATTTAAGTCTTTCACGCTATTAATGTCTTCTAAATAGGTTGGAACAACAAGTCCTACTTTTGCATTGTCAAACCAAGTAGCATCTGAGAAATTAACCGTATCTTGATATTTCTCCAAATAATTAGCATCTTGGACGGGTAACCATACTTCTAAACTAGCATCTAGATCGCCACTTTCTAACGCCGTCATCGTAGAACCCATATTTAAATAGTTTAACTTCACGTTATACCCTTTATCTTCTAAAATGACTTTCCACATATTTGTTACGGCAATATTTTCAGCCCAGTTAATTTGACCAATCGTTAATGTTTTATCCTTTCCCTCTGATTCTGAACCTGCTTGGTCACTGCTTGATTCCCCACTAATGCTTCCGCATGCTGTCAGTACAACAACCATTAGGATCGATAAAATAAAACTAAGTTCTTTTTTCCACTTGTTCATGTTGATTAACTCCCCTTTTTTATCTTGTATATTAATTCCAACACACCTTAAAAATTAAATGTATTAAGAATTTATTTAACAAAAGTGCAAAACAAAGCCATCTCTTTTTTATGTATGAGTGGTTCATTGATATAACTAGGTAGTCTATAGCTGCTTTTCAATAGACTACCTGATAACTTCTTATCAATTTAATCTTGTTGATCTTTCGGTAAGAATTCGAATATCTTACCGCTTCTTATACTTTCAACTAAGTCTTCCAACCAGTGATAGTATTTTTTAGATTCTTCTAATTGATCATAGTATGTCTTTGCTTTTGCAACAATTTCTGGTGTGCTGGTGGAATCTTTTATGACATCTATGAAATCTTCTTGTGCTTCCTCAATTGCTTCCAAATTCATTTTCGCTTCGCGTTCCCACATCTGACAATAAAACGCCATAAAGGAACGAAAGAAATTTTTCTCAGCTACATAAGTATGTTTCCTGGAACCGCGTGTAAATGTTTTTTTTACCATTTTTATTTCTTGAAGCTTGCGGACGCTAGTACTCATACTTGGTTTACTCATTTCGAGTTCCGTACGCATTTCATCAAGTGTCATCTGATCTTTAAAGTACATCGTTGCGTATAAATTTGCAGCAGCTGGTGTTACTCCATATAAATCCATCGTCTCTGCAATGGCGCCAATGACTTTATCTTTGGCTTCTTCTATTTTAATAGTGGGTCTTTCAGTAGATTCACTCATAAGGTCGCTCCTTCGATATAAAGTAAAGCGTGTTAAGTATTTATCAAATTTTCTTTATGAACTTAATGTTAACGTGTTCAGAATAAATGTCAATGCAAGATTGTATTTTCACGAATTGAAAATGTTCACTACCTCACTAGTTATAACCATTCTAGTTATTTTAATTCTTTCTTTACTTTATGTCTGAATTTATTTTGACAGCCTTAAAAAGACGTGTTACCGTTAAAAGTGTTAAATAAATTTTTAATAAACTTAATTTACTTCAGAATTGGAGTTGATCGATTTGAATCTAAAACTACAACAATACATAAATGGTAAATGGATGGGCGCAAACTCGGGGAATACGCGTACTATTATTAATCCATTTAACCAGGAAGTTATTGCTACTGTTCCAGAAGGTGATGAATCAGATGCAAAAGCAGCAATCGCTGCAGCAAGAGAAGCATTTGATAACGGAGAATGGGCTTATACCCCAGCAACTGAGCGAGGGGCTGTTGTAAGGAAAATTGCTGAATTGATTGAAAGAGACAAAGAAGAACTTGCTCATTTGGAATCATTGGATACTGGTAAAACAGTAGAAGAAAGCCGTGGAGACATGGAGGATATCGCTGGAGTTTTTCGTTATTATGGAGAACTCGCAGATAAAGATGGCGGGGAGCTAATAGATTCTCCAGTGTCAAACTCTATTAGTAAAGTGGTTCACGAACCAGTTGGTGTTTGTGGGCAAATTACTCCTTGGAATTACCCTTTACTTCAAGCGTCCTGGAAACTGGCTCCGGCGCTTGCGACTGGAAATACTTTAATCATGAAGCCAAGTGAAATTACACCGCTTACTACTATAAAAGTATTTGAACTAATGGAAGAGGCGGGAGTGCCTGCTGGTGTCGCTAACCTTGTTCTTGGTGCAGGTGATACTATTGGCGCAGAGCTGTCTAGTAACACG
Organism: Pseudalkalibacillus hwajinpoensis; assembly: GCF_039851965.1. NCBI lineage: Bacteria > Bacillati > Bacillota > Bacilli > Caryophanales > Guptibacillaceae > Guptibacillus > Guptibacillus hwajinpoensis. The sequence continues at coordinate 3,181,669 of NZ_CP156674.1, forward strand.
GATGTAGACCTTATTTCTTTCACAGGCGGCATTGCGACCGGGAAGAAAATAATGCAAGCGGCAAGCGTGAATGTGAAGAATCTCGCACTTGAGCTTGGCGGGAAAAACCCGAATATCGTCTTTGCTGATGCTGATTTTGAGATAGCTGTCGATCAAGCGTTAAACGGAGTATTCTTCCACGCAGGACAAATCTGTTCCGCTGGTACAAGACTGATTGTAGAAGAAAGCATTCACGATGAGTTCGTTAACGCGCTTGTGGAGCGAGTGAAAAAATTCAAGCTGGGAAGCGGGTTTGACGAAGATACCCAAATGGGTCCGCTTATTTCAGCTGAACACCTTGCGAAAGTAGAAAAGTATGTAGAAGCAGGGATTAAAGAAGGTGCTACATTAGCAGTTGGCGGCAAACGCCCAGAAGATCCGGAATTACAAAAAGGATTTTTCTACTTGCCTACTATTTTCACAGACTGCACAACAGACATGAGCATTGTTCAAGAAGAAGCTTTCGGTCCAATTATCACGGTTGAGAAATTCCGTGCAGAAAAAGAAGCAGTAAAGCTTGCTAATGACTCGATCTACGGACTTGCTGGCGGCGTTTGGACAAACGATATTGCAAAAGCAGAACGCTGTGCAGCGAAAATGCGCATGGGTACTGTTTGGATCAATGATTTCAACCTTTATTTCCCACACGCCCCGTGGGGTGGATTTAAGCAATCTGGTATTGGACGCGAACTAGGCAGAGCAGGCATGGAAGAATATACAGAAACAAAGCATATATTCCAAAACCTTAAACCTGAATCGATTAACTGGTTCTAAATGAATAATCTATTATTCATTTTTTATAGAGTCATAATGAGGAGGGGGCAAAATCCCCCGCAAGCTCATGCCTGAACTATTGAATTGGTTTAAGTAAATGTTATAAAAAAACACAAACTGTCAACTAGAATAGATAAATGAAGAAGGGTTTTATAGCAATGCTTTTCCTATTGTCTAAACCCCTTCCTTCTTAGGAGGAATAGAAGATGAGTGAAACATACGACATTGTGATCGTCGGCGGCGGTAGTGCGGGTTCTGTACTCGGCGATCGTCTAAGTGAAGATGGAACAAAAAGTGTTCTTGTTTTAGAGGCAGGACGCAAAGATTATTCATGGGACCTATTGATCCAAATGCCGGCAGCTTTGCCGTTTCCCGCAGGCAAAAGCCTCTACGATTGGAAATACGAATCTGACCCTGAGCCATATATGAATGGACGACGTATCAAGCATGCTCGAGGAAAGCTGCTCGGAGGCTCGAGTTCAATCAACGGTATGATTTATCAACGCGGAAATCCGCTTGACTATGAACGCTGGGGAGCCGACAATGGTATGGAAACGTGGGATTTTGCGCACTGTCTTCCGTATTTCAAACGCTTGGAAAATGCTTTAGCATCACCAGATGATGATCTTCGCGGTCATGACGGTCCTATCAAATTGGAACGCGGGCCAGCCAAAAATCCTTTATTCCAAGCCTTCTTTAATGCAGGTGTAGAGGCTGGTTACTCACGAACTCCTGATGTGAACGGTTTTCGCCAGGAGGGATTCGGCCCGTTTGATAAGCATGTGTACAAAGGGCAGCGGTTGTCAGCGTCACGTGCCTATCTACATCCAGCAATGAAACGTGAGAACCTAACGGTAAAGACTCGTGCTTTCGTTTCTAGTATCGACTTCGAAGGTACGCGAGCCAAAGGATTGACATATCAACAAAATGGGAAGACTCATCAAGTTCAAGCAGGTGAAGTCATCCTCTCAGGCGGTGCAATCAACACGCCGCAGATACTTCAACTGTCAGGTGTGGGAGATGCTAAACACCTTCGCTCACTTGGCATTGAACCGGTCGTTGACCTGCCAGGTGTAGGAGAAAACCTCCAGGATCATCTCGAAGTCTACATCCAACACGCTTGTCCGCAGCCTGTTTCCGAACAGCCTAACTTAAGTAAGGCGCGCATGCCTTGGATTGGTTTGCAGTGGATGCTCGGACGAACTGGACCGGCAGCGACCAATCATTTCGAAGGCGGAGGTTTCGTCCGTTCGAACGAGGAGGTCGCCTACCCGAATTTGATGTTCCACTTCCTTCCGGTAGCGGTACGGTACGATGGACAAAAAGCGGAAACTGATCACGGATTCCAAGTTCATGTTGGGCCTATGTACTCTGATGCCCGGGGATCATTAAAGATTCGTTCGAAAAATCCGAAAGAGCATCCGAGCATGGTCTATAACTATCTTTCTACTGAACAGGACAAGCGCGAGTGGGTTGAAGCGATAAGAGTTTCTCGTGAAATTATGTCTCAACCAGCTATGAAACCTTACAATTCAGGGGAGATCTCACCTGGCCCTTCCGTTAGTACAGACGAAGAAATTTTGGAATGGGTAAGAAATGACGCTGAAACTGCCCTTCATCCGTCTTGCACGGCAAAGATGGGGCCAGCTTCAGACCCTATGTCTGTCGTAGATCCGAAAACCATGAAGGTCCACGGGCTCGACAATGTACGAGTGGTCGATGCGTCTGCCATGCCTTACGTTACAAACGGCAATATCCATGCACCTGTATTGATGTTAGCGGAAAAGGCAGCGGATCTCATCCTTGGACGTAAACCGCTGGAGCCTATTGATGCCGACTTCTATCGTCATGGAGTACATCCGGCCGATAAAGGCACAGTATCCAAATAACGCTTTCCGTGAGAAGGCCTCTTTCAAAATGTATTTGCTCGTGAAGCATACATTTATGATAGAGTGCCTTCTCTTTTTTTTAGAAAATCGTTTTAAGATATTGGGTTGACTTGTCCCACTTTATTTCTCCCCTATTAGTAACCAACTAACTAAGAAGTCGTGCCATCGATGGAAACCCTTTTGCGAAAGAGAGAGGGTTTTCAAACTTGTATCTAGACACAACAACTATGTAGTAAACTAACACAAAGAAAAACGCTTGGAAAATCTCCAAGCGTTTCCCCCCTTTTACCTCACTCCTCATGATAAGGATAACTAACCAAATTAGTAAAGATCCGATACCCACCAGGCACCTGATTTTGAATCTGGCGGTACCAAACTAAGTTCGTATAGATGTACGTTCCTTCTCCATAGTTTGCCTTCAAAATACCACCTTCGAATGCATCTTCACCTGGATCAGCGAAGCTTACGTATGTTTCAAATTCATCAGACCAGTTCATTGGGAAGTAAAGTCCTCTTTCTTGTACCCAGCCATCCCAGTCAGATTGCTTAATTTTGTTCGGATAATTAAAGATCGTAGCCTCTGGTTTTAACACGTTGATTGGAGCGTCTTCATCGGTGACGCGCCACTTGATGGAAGGCTGTCCGATTTCGAGTTCATATGGTGCGGTTGTGTTTGGATCCCAGTTATCCCATGGCTTGTTGTATTGCACAACAAGGTGACCGCCATTGTTGACGTATTCCAATAAACGCTCATTATGCTGCAGCAAATCTTCTCTTGAGAGATACGCTCTGATCCCAGTTACGATCGTATCGTATTGAGAGAGATCTTCTTGAGCTAAGTCTTGTTCGGTTAATTGGGTAATATCCATTCCGACGTTTGATAATTGGTCTGCAACCTTATCAAATCCGCTATCGACATAACCAATTTTAAGATCCTCAGGGTATTCCAGTGGAAAAGCGACACCGTTAACAGCAGCATCAGATACATAATAGTTTGTTCCAATATGATCATATTGGATGATTTGAACATTTTTGCTGATTGTTTCGTTTCCGATCTGAGCTTGTGGTACGATCTGAAATTCGCCTTCTTCCACATTCTGTGGAGGAGTCAGTGTAAACGAGATGGTTTTCAACTGTTCATCTGATGTAAAAGAGACTGACTGCGATTCTGGCTTAGATGCCCAGCCTTCTGGTAATTGAAGTGCTACGTCTGTTTCTAGAGCACCTTCCGCAAACTTTTCGACGTTCACATCCATCGTTACTTTCTCTTCAATGTCTTTTGTGTTAATCACTAAGTTTTCAGGGGCTGGTTTGACTGACACCTCTGGAAGTAGTGCAACTCGTTCTTCTGGTGTGAACGTTTTTGTAACGGTTTGGCCTTTTGTTTTAAAACTTATATTTGCTTTAATCGCGTTTGGTGTGTAGGCGTCATAATAGTTTCTTGAAGCAGCTGTCACGTTGTAATCAAACGTTTGTTGATCACCTGGTGCTAAAGATGAAGAAAAGTGTAGTCCTTTTACGGACCATTCTTCAGGAATGGAAAGCGTAGCTGACAGATCCTCGATTTCAGTAGTTCCATTATTTGAAATAGAAACGCTTACATTTGTTGTGTCATCTGGAGTTAATTGCGCATCGGATACGTCAACATCTATCTCCAGTTGTGCAGCTGTAAACATTGTGTTTGAAAGCTGTTCTTCTTTTACCTGAAGCTTATGCTTTAGTGTATTTCGTAAATCATCAGAAAGCTTATTGTCCTTATCCATTTGTTTTGTGAGTTTTTGAAGCTGTTTGTAAGCTTTTTCAGCATGAGACAGCACTTCCTGGTGATTAGGATAAGCGCTTTTCACCTTTTCAAGATCCTTTTGAAGATGGATGAGTTTCTGTTTATACTTATTGCTGCCTTTTGAAAGGGTGTCAGCGTAATCCGCGAAATCGTAGGGAATGTTTTCATAGATGCTATCTTCATGTGCAGGAATATCGCCAACCGTTGATTTGACTAGTTGAAGATCGACGGTTTCTGGGCCGTCTCCTACATCTCTTCCCATTCCTTGAGATTCATGTAAGTAACGGGCTTTTTCGCCAAGTTGTGGGTAAGTCATTTCATAATGTTCGTCATAGATTCCGATTTGGATTGAAGTCGTGGTTTGTTCTTCTGTTTCAGCAGGGAGGTAGAGTTTCTTCACTTGCCATGTGGTTAAGCCATCTTCGAGTTGTTCAGGGAAAACAGAAGAGTCGGCTGCGTCTTCAAATGCTTTTTGGGTAAGTAACGTCATGGCGCGGTGGTGACCATGCTGAGTGTCGACGTTACGGAATGAGGGCATGATGATGTCTGGTTTAAATGTCCGGATGTAGTGAATGAGTCGTTCGTAGGTTTCTGTTTCTCCCCACTTATTCAGTGTTTCTTCAGGGGTTTTGGAGAAGCCAAAGTCTTTGATGCTGTCTTCAAAGTCTTCGTTTAAGAAAAAGGTTTCGATTCCAAGTACTTTGGAGGAAGCTTGCAATTCATTTGTTCGAATGATACCTAGTCCATCGCCAAGCTCGCTGCCGATTTCATTTTGACCTCCCTGACCACGAGTAGCAAGAAGAAAGGACGTATCTACGCCTTGTCCTCTAGATAAATAAGCAAGGAAATGACTTCGTTCATCATCAGGGTGGGCCCCCGTATTCATAAAACTTGCTGTCGTTGTTAATGGTACAACAGTTTCCCATAATGCTAAATTTGAATCCTGTGTAGATGAATCTTCTGCAAAACTAAGGGTGGAGCTTGTACCAAAGGCAGATAGGATCAAAACCAACGACAATAAAATCTTCCCCAGGTTCTTCAAATAAATCCTCCTTCATCTCCTAAATAGAATTAGTTAGTAAACGTTTATAACTAACTTAAAACCATTATAAGCAGATCCACCCAATAAATGGAACCTACTTTTGTACTGTTTGAATAGCCCTATAGTCACAATTTAACAAAATAAATAAAATTTTCTAAATTTATACTAAAACATCGAAATTCCAAGCATTTTTGAGTATATAAGCCCTCAATTAAGGAGAAAGGAGATAAACAGTATTTTACATTTTTTCGATCACCCTTTATAAATGAAAGTAATTGTTAGTAAGTTATCTTAACTAACTGAATACCTTGCTGCCATATTTTATCATTTATAAAGGAGTACACATTTATGCAAAAGGGCGATGCCGCATATATCAAAAATATAAATAAGCAAATTGTCTTGAAATGTATTCGAGATTTTGAACCGATTTCTCGCTCGCAAATCTCGAAAAGGATTCAAATTAGTAAACCATCTGTTTCACTTATAGTAGAACAATTGTTACTAGAAGGTTGGGTAGAGGAGAAAGGGCCAGGGGAGTCGACGATTAGTGGTGGTCGAAAGCCTGTTCATCTAGTTTTTAATCCGAAAGCAGCTTATGTGATCGGAGTAGATATCGGTGGAACAAAAGTAGCTTCAGGAGTTACTTGTTTAAACGGGGAGGTTCACGCCTATCGGGAATTTGCAACAAGCGATTATCTTCATAAAGACTTATTTAAGCGTTTACAAAAAGACGTGTCGAGTATGCTTAATGATCTACAGTTAAGTAATAGGGAGATCCTTGGTATGGGGATTGGTGTTCCTGGTGTAACGAATGTGGAACATGGCATTGTATTAGATGCCCCCAGTTTAAGGTGGAAGCGGTACCCAGTACGGAAAATAGCTAGTGAATACTTTCCTTTTCCGATCTATGTAGAAAATGATGTGAATACGAGCGTTCTAGGTGAGCAGTGGCTTGGTGCTGGCAAGTCGCTTCAAAATATTATTTTTATCGCTGTAGGAACCGGAATTGGAAGCGGGATGATTATCAATGGGAAGCTGTTTCGAGGCAGTAATTACAGTGCGGGCGAAATGGGGTATTTGGTAACAGATTATCACAGTGCAAAAAGCTATCATCCGACTTATGAAGGCTATGGATTTCTTGAAAGTGTAGCAAGTGGTTCATCGATCGGGAATAAGTTCTCTGCAATAAGGAACGAATCGTTAACAGCAAAAGAAGCCTTTATCAGTTGGAAAAAAGGGGATGAGGATGCTAGTAAAATTATTGAGAAAGCCGTGGAACATTTAGGGTTTGGGATCGCAAATTATGTGTCTTTATTCGATCCAGATCTCGTCATTATAGGAGGTGGTGTAAGCGAGTCGTTTGAGGACTATAAGCATTCGTTAATTGAAATTGTAGAGCATTTCACACCTCAGAGCTGCAAGATTGTGCCGTCAACGTTTGGAAAGGAAGCAGGAATAGTCGGGGCAGCAGCGCTATTCCTTGAGGAACATGATTCTATTATTCGATTATAAGAAGGGGGAAATGGACTTATGAAAGGCAATTCTCGGTGGATGATGTTGTTGGCAGCCATGCTAGTGTTTGGCATGATCCTAACTGGCTGTATGGCAGGTAATGAAGAAGCAAGTGGCGATGGAAATTCTGAGTCTGATAGTGAAGGGGATTTAGAAGATAAGGTTGTCGTGTATTCTCCGCACGGAAAAGATATTTTAAGTGAATTCGAGAAACAATTTGAAGCTGAATATGATGTGGATATGGAGTTTTTAGATCTTGGTTCTCAAGAGATACTGGACAGAGTACGCTCTGAAAAAAACAACACCCAGGCGGATATTTGGTGGGGAGCTCCTCAAGTAATGTTTGATGAAGCAAAAACCGATGAGCTTTTGCAGAAATACGAGCCAAGCTATGCTGATTCTTTAGCTGATATGTACCATGATGAAGAATGGTACTGGACTGGTACTTCTCAAACCCCGGAAGTTATTTTGTATAACAACAAAGAGATTTCAGAAGAAGAGGCTCCTAAGGACTGGGATGATCTTACGGACCCAAAATGGAAAGATGAATTAATCATCCGTTACCCTCTAGCTTCAGGTACGATGCGCACGATTTATTCTGCCATGATCTACCGTGATTTTAAAGAGTCTGAAAGCCCTGATGCTGGATATGAATGGTTGCAGAAGTTAGACGAGAATACGAAGGAATACGCAGCGAATCCAGAGATTATGTACAACCAGGTAGCGAAAGGTGTAGGCAATCTATCAGTTTGGAATATGCCGGATACCGTTATGCTAGCGGAAGAGAAAGGTTATCCGTTTAGCTATGTGATTCCTGAGAGTGGTACGCCAGTCTTAACGGAAGGAATCGCGATCGTTGAAGGTGCTCCACACCCTGAAGCAGCAAAAGCATTTTACGAGTTTGTTAATTCAGAAGAAGCAGCTAAGTTGTTAGCCGAGAAATATTACAGAATTCCAACGCGTGATGATATTAGTGATCTTCCGAAGTGGATTGAAGAGACAGAGATCAATGCGATGGAAATCGATTGGGAAGTTTTTCAGGAAAAGTCTGATGAGTGGATGGAATACTGGGACAACAACATTAAAAACAGTGAAAAGCAAAAAGAGGAATAGATCTCCAGGAAAGAGGAGTTGTTGGTTATGACTGCAGTAACCTTATCTAATATTACAAAACAATTTGGTGATGTAACCGCTGTTAAAGAATTGGATATCACCATTAAAGAAGGGGAGTTTTTTACTTTTCTTGGCCCAAGTGGATGCGGAAAAACAACAACCCTTAGGATGATCGCAGGGTTTTATTACCCTTCAGCTGGGAAAGTGAAGTTCGATGATCGAGATATGACGACAGTTTCACCTGAAAAAAGAAATACGGGCATGGTTTTCCAAAACTATGCCCTTTTCCCTCATATGACTGTTTTTGAAAATGTGGCCTTTGGGTTGAAAGTAAGAAAAGTGAATAAAGCTGAGGTGAAAAGAAGAGTAGAAGATGTTTTAGAAAAAGTGCACTTAAAGCCTTTTATCGATCGCCAGGTTAGTCAATTAAGTGGCGGACAGCAACAGCGAGTTGCTTTAGCGAGGGCGCTCGTGATTGAGCCGGATATTTTATTACTTGATGAGCCACTAAGTAATCTAGATGCCAGGTTACGAGATGAAATGAGAAATGAAATTCTTCGTCTGCAGCGTGAGTATGGAATCACCACAATCTACGTGACACATGATCAGGTAGAAGCGCTCACGATGAGTGATCGTATCGCTGTTTTTAATGTAGGGAACTGCCAACAGATTGGGACGCCAACGGAAATCTACAATCAACCAGTAAATGATTTTGTTGCTGAATTTATTGGAGAAACAAACTTGTTTGAAGTGAAGAGAAGTGGTGAAGACGAAGGCCTTTTTTGTGAGGCTTTAAATCTAATCGTTCATTCTAGTACCCCTCGAGAAGAAGAATTCACGAAAAAAGGAAGGTTGAAAATGTCAGTTCGTCCTGAGGCAATCTCCATTTCAAAGACGAAAATTGAGGGAGATAATATTTTATTTGGCAAAGTGGATCTGGTTCAATTCACAGGTGAAGCTGTTCATAGTTTCATAAAAGTAAATGACGGTCGTGCCACATTAAAGGTGACCGATTTGAATCGCGGTCCGAGCACATATTTACAAGAGGGATCTGATATTTATGTTCAACTTCCACCTGACCAGATTCGAATCGTCCCAGTGGCAAAGGAGTGATGTAGGATGTTAAATGCAGAGAAGAGAAAAACAATCCTTTTACTTATTCCGATTATCCTGGTACTCGTTGGATACGTTATCTATCCAACAATTGAAACGTTTATTGAAAGCTTTAGGAAAAACGGGTTATTTACTTTGCAAAATTATGTTGATTTCTTTGGACCTAAAGCACAGGCTAATTTAGAAGCTCTATGGAATTCGGTTTACATATCATTATTATCTGTCTTACTAAGTGCATGTATTGGCGTACCATTAGCTTTTATTTTTACGAGATATAATTTTCCGGGGCGCTCGTTCTTCTCAGGTATTGCGATCATGCCGATTGTGTTACCTTCACTTGTCGGTGTCATGGCATTTATGTGGTTGTACGGAGAAGCTGGGCTCATACCGATAGCCCTTCAAGATTTACTGAATTTAGAGGAAGTTCCATTTAGTATAGGTGGCGTTACAGGAATCCTTCTTGTTCACGCCTATACGATGTATCCCTATTTTTATATGACGGTTTCATCAGCTCTCAATAATGTTGATCCGTCGTTGGAAGAGTCAGCAGCCAATCTAGGATCAGGAAGATTAGGAGTATTCTGGAGAGTCACATTTCCCTTATTAACACCCGCTTTAGTTGCAGCATCCCTACTCGTCTTTATGGTCTCTATGGCATCCTTTAGTGCTCCATTTCTACTTGCTGGAGGCTACCGGGTTCTGAGTTTACAAATTTATTTTTCCAAAATAAATGGTGATTTAGAAATGGCAGCAACTCAATCTGTTATTCTCTCAGCCGTTTCTATTACCTTCCTTTTATTTATGCGCTGGTTTCAGAATCGAAAAGACTATCGAATGGGATCAAAAGGGATAGGTGCTCACCGCAGTGAGGTCAATAATCCATTACTAAAATGGGTTATGGTTACTCTTGGAATTGTAGCAATGATCGTTCTTTTATTGCCACACGCCGTTTTAGCAATTCTATCTTTTGTTCCAGAAGGGGCGTGGACATGGCAGAAGTATCCTTCTTCTTTTAATCTTGAAAATTATCGCTTGTTGTTTGAGGATCCGAATATTTGGGATCCTGTTCGTAATAGTTTAATAATGGCTTTCTTTGCGTGCTTAGGTTGTTTTGTTTTTGGGATTATTACTTCCTATGCACTTGTAAAAAGAAAATTCTTCGGTAAAAATTTACTCGATATTCTTGTTATGCTTCCCTGGGCATTACCAGCTACGGTCGTTGGTATGAATCTCATATTAGCGTTTAACAGTAAGTCTATTTTCTCCTTTGGTCAGGTACTTGTCGGGACGTTCTGGATCTTACCACTTGCCTACTTTATTCGTTTTATACCACTCGTAGTCCGATCTACAAACGCTGTACTAGAACAAATGGATGATTCGATTGAAGAAGCAGCACAGAATCTGGGGGCGAGGTGGTTGTACACATTCAGAAGAGTTGTCTTGCCGATTATTATGCCAGGGGTTCTAAGCGGAACTCTGCTTGCTTTTGTTCAGGCTGTAGGGGAATTCCCAACTTCAGTCCTTTTGTATACGCTAGACAATCGACCGATCTCGATTGAGATAATGAACCAGCTAAGGATGTTTAATCTTGGTCAGGCGGCAGCTTACGGAATGATTCAGGTTGGTCTTATCGCGATCGTGATGATTATTTCTTATAAATTCTTTGGAGTTAAATCAGAAAATACGCTTTAGTAAAGAGGTGAAAATGTGGATAATAGAAAGGTAGATTTCGAGTTAGAGGATGGAGCATGTTTTCCAGGAAAAACCTATGTTGATGAGCTTCTGAAACCTGTTTTTAAAGATCAGCGTGATTACTTATTTGACGCGATGTTTATGATTCATCGCGCGCATACGACGATGCTGAAGGAACAAAAAATCATTAAGGATGTTGAAGCAAAGCAGATATTGGACGGTGTGAATCAAGTTGCGAAAATGGAAAGAAATTTACTGAACTATATGCCAGAATATGAAGATCTCTTTTTCCTTGTGGAAGCTGAAGTTGCGAAGTTGATTGGTCACGATTTAGCAGGGAAGATGCATATTGCGAAGAGTCGAAACGATATGGGTGAAGCGATGTATCGCATCGTTATCCGTGATCATATGCTCGACCTTTTAGATATCTTAAGAAAGTTAGGGCAATCGCTTGTCGCACAAGCAGAAGACCATGTTCATACAATCATGCCTGCACACACGCATACACAACCTGCTCAACCGACTACCTTTGGTCATTATCTACTCGCAATTTCGGATAATCTATCAAGAGACGTGGACCGCTTATGGCAAGCCTATCATACAGTTAATCGTTCACCGATGGGGGCGGCTGCCATTACAACGACCGGGTTTCCAATTAGCCGGGAACGAATGGTTGAGCTGTTAGGATTTGATGACATCATGGAGAATTCATATGATGCGATTGGAACAGGAGATTATTTAATTGAAACCGCTCTTACATTAGTTAGTGTAATGACGAATATGGGTAGATGGATTCAAGAGCTTCTTAGAATGGCCTCCAATGAAGTAGGATTACTAAAAGTTTCTGACGCTTATGTGCAGGTAAGTAGCATTATGCCGCAGAAACGGAATCCAGTATCTTTGGAACATTCAAGAGCTCTCGCTAGCAGCGCAGTTGGTGAAGGACTAAGTGTCATTCAGATGATCCACAATACACCATATGGAGATATTGTGGATACTGAGGATGATTTACAGCCACATCTTTATAACGGATTCCATAAAGCCAATCGTGTAACGAAGCTATTAACAGCTGTGATTACGACGATGAAGTTCAACAAGGAACGAGCGCTTAAGCAAGCAAAAACCAACATGATTACAATTACTGAGCTAGCTGACGTACTTGCAAGAGATTATGATGTGCCATTTCGAAAGGCTCATCAGATATCTAGTTTAGTAAGTAAGAAAGCGAACGAGAGAAAGAAAGAGTTGTATGAATTGAGAATTTCTGAAGTAAATAAGTGGATCGGGGACGTACAGCTTTCAGAAGAAGATTGGAAAAACATTTGTGATCCATCAAAGTTTATTGAGCGAAGGAGTGTTACGGGTGGACCAAATCCCCAGGTAGTCGAACACATGGTACAGAAACGGAAATTACGTTGGAAAGAGTTAGGTGAGAAAGTAGAAACTTATTCTACACAGATAGAGTCTGTTAAAGAGGATTTGAGGAATTTATAAAGGTGTAGTTAGTGTCGTTCGTTCAAATCGATGGTACAAACGATGGGCGATGTACCGTACAGCTTGTTGGACTTTAGGAGTTTCGTTTGCAATCCTAGCAGTGTCTAGTCCATTGGCTACCTAAAAGGGTTTAATTATTACATCCAGTTTTTTACTCCTGGATGAGGGGTATAACTAAAGGTGCTTGCATCATGATGGGTTTCGAGATCCTTTTGTATGGAAAGAAGGAGATAGCTGGTATCAAATTGTTGGGACTGGAATAGAGAGCGTATGTGGAGCCGTTATCATTTTCACTTCTGATAATTTAGTAGATTGGGATTGTAAAGGACTTCTATACGATGATAAGAATCAGCATTTCCCTTACTTAGGTGAAGTGTGGGAACTGCCGATTTTGCTTCCAATCGGGAAAGGAAAGCATATTTTTATCATTAGTCCTGTTGGAAAAAACGCAGATGTAGAAGTCTTCTACTGGATTGGGACATGGGATAAAAAACATTATCGCTTTATACCAGATCAGAAAGAACCGCAGCTCATTGATATAGGAGATTTTCATTTTACTGGACCAAGTGCCATGATTGATCCCCAAACCGGCCGATTGATTTTGTTTACAATCGCACAGGGGGGCGCTCGCTAATGGATGAATACGCAGCAGGCTGGGCACATAATGGTGGTCTCCCTGTTCACTTATGGTTACGAAATGATGGGAGATTAGGTATTAAGCCGATCAAAGAATTAACGAAGCTCCGAAAGAAAAAGTTGGTTTCGTTAGAAGATAAATCAGTCGAAGAAACAAATGCCATCTTAGCTCATGTGAAAGGAAATATGCTAGAACTCTGTGTTGAATTTCAAGATGCTGTTGCGAGTGAATATGGAGTGAAAGTCTTAAAGTCTGATAGCGGGAATGTAGAAACGTTACTTTACTATGACAGCAAAGAAGAGACGTTAAATGTTTTAAAGAAAACTAATGATTCAAAGTTACCGAGCCAATCTCAAGGTGGAAAGCTTCTATTAAATGGAGAGCGGTTAAGGCTTTATATTTATATCGATTGTTCAATCGTAGAGTGTTATGCCAATGAATTAAAAAGCATAACGACTAGAGGATACCCTCAGATTGAAGCATTAGGACTAGAGATATGGGCTAATGATCGGGTAACCGTGAAGTCGATGGAAGTTTGGGAGATGAATCCTGCATTTTAACATTCTTTTGACCATGCACTTGATTCACATCATGTAATTGAAAACGGATAACCCAAGTTGCCTGAAAGGATGAGTCACTTATTTTGAAGGGAGTTCTTTTCATTCAATGCAGGAAGTTAATTGACAGCGCTTACTTAAAAAACTATAATAATACTTATAGAATACGTAATCGTTTACCTAAGCTCTTTAATAAGAGCTTATTTTGCAAAAGTCACGTAATCGATTACGCGTTACGTGATATGTTCGTACCTTAAAAGGAACGAGTAATCTGATAAGAAGGTGAAAAGGATATGGACACCGTTAAAGATGGAAACAATATGCGTTCAAAAATGAAAGATGTTGCTCAAAAAGCAGGTGTCTCTACTGCCACCGTTTCTCACGTCATTAACGGAACGAGGTATGTTTCTGAAAATACGAAGAAAAAGGTTTATCTAGCTATGAGGGATCTCAACTACAGTCCCAATTTCGTTGCTAGAAGTCTTCGAAGCAGCAGTTCAAAAACGATCGGTTTGATCATTCCTGCAAAAGAAATGGATACATCGGGTTTTTTCTTTATGTCAATTGCACATAGCATTGAGAAAAAGCTTAAAGAAATTGGCTATCAGTTAATATTAAGTAATTCAAATGAAGAAATTGAGAATGAGATTCAACAAATCAATATGTTTAAAAATCAAATGATTGATGGATTAATCATGGCTCCAACCTACGGAGACCATAGCTATCTAAAAGAATTTGAAGATACATTACCGATTGTGTTTATTGATCGAAAGCCGGAGGGTATTGATTGCGACTGTGTGCTTGTCGATAACTACAAAGGTACTTATGATGCTATGAATCATTTAATTCATAAGGGACATCAGAAAATAGGATATATCTCTGGACCACTGGGGCTAACGACTAGTGATGAAAGACTTAGAGGATATAAGCATGCGCTATTGGAAAACAATCTTCAGGTTGATGAAGGCATAATTGTTATCGATGAAGCCTCACTGGAAGCGGGGAAAAATGCTATGGCGTTTTTACTCGAACAATCGAAATGCACGGCGGTCATGATCGGCAATAATATTCTAACGTTAGGTTCTGTCGTTACGTTAAATAAAAGCAAGGTTCAAGTACCAGAAGACATGGCTGTTATTGGATATGATAACTATGAATGGACAGAAGCGACGAATCCACCGTTAACAATCATTAAACAACCGATTCATGAAATTGGAGAAAAGGCAGCGGAATTGTTGCTCGCTCGTTTAGAAAATCCTCAGAAAGATACCTCATGTGTGAGCTTGCCATCAAGCTTAGAAATACGAAGTTCATGTTAATGCTAAAAAGGTAGTTCAATTTCGTAATGACGGGAGGAGAATGTGTTGGGTGAACATAAATACAAAGTGTTTTCTTATTTAGAAAAAATAGTCGATTTTCTCTTTCTCAGCTTCTTATGGCCATCATGTGCCTCCCGATCATCACTATTTTCCCTTCAACATGCTATGTTTGGCGTCGTTAGAACATGGCAACTTCAAAAAGGTGACGCCGGTGTTTTCGTTACTTTTTTCAAGTTGTTTAAGGAGAATTTCAAACAAAGTTTTGGTTTATCCCTTATTTGGAGTTTAGTAGGACTGTCTTTATACATTAATTTTCAAATCTTATCTCTTTCTGGATCAATGATAGAAGTCGTGATTTTTATCGTGAGTGTCTTACTAAGCATCATTTACATTCTCATAACCATTTACTTATTTCCTATGATGGTTCATGTAAAAGCAAGGTGGCACTTACTAGTGCGAAATTCGTTTTTTCTTGTAGTAGCTAGTCCGTATTTAACAATTGTAATAGGTGTTGTCACACTGGCTACAGTGTATTTCTTGTTAGATAATCCAGCTGGCTTATTTTTCATCACGAGTATACTGGCTTACTTTATTAGTTTTTGGTTTCTAAAAGCAATTAGTAAACTACAAATAAATTAATGAATCAGTTTAAAACTTTGTTTATGGAAAGGGTGCTGAATATTGGATGTCGAACAAGTGGTGCCTCGAAGCGACTATTCTGAGAAGCATAGACCTCAGTTTCACTTTACTCCGGAATCAAATTGGATGAACGACCCAAATGGGATGGTTAATTTTAATGGGGAGTATCATTTATTCTATCAATATCATCCTTATAGTAACGTATGGGGACCGATGCATTGGGGACATGCGGTTAGTAAGGATTTAATTCACTGGGAGCATCTTCCCATTGCGTTAAAGCCAGATCACAATGGCGCTATTTTCTCGGGGAGTGCAGTTGTCGACTGGGATGACACAACTGTTTTTTTTAACGGGGAAAGCGGTCTCGTAGCGATCTTCACTCATGCTGATACATATCCTGGATCAGAGAGACCAAGGCAGCGGCAGAGCCTGGCTTACAGCAGCGATAATGGGAGAACCTGGACATTTTATGAAGGTAACCCAGTTTTGTCAGAACCTCGAATTCTAGATTTTCGAGATCCTAAAGTTTTCTGGCACGATGAAACGACTCGCTGTGTGATGGTGATCGCTTCGGGGCAATCAATCAGTGTCTACACTTCGTTAAATTTAATCGATTGGGAGTTTGCGAGCACGTTTGGAAAAAAAGGAAGGGTCACACCAGGGTGTATGGGAATGTCCTGATTTATTTAAACTGCCAATCGATCACGATCCTGCCAATCAAAAGTGGGTATTACTTGTTAGCCTTGGAGATCATCTGGATGTCGAGAGCGGTTCAAAAACACAATATTTTATTGGAGAATTTGATGGGGAAAAGTTTCGAAACGATCATCACTCAGACCATGTATGTTGGCTTGATCATGGAAGAGACAACTATGCGGGCGTAACCTGGTCAGATTTACCAGATTATGATGGGAGAAGAATTTTAATTGGATGGATGAGTAACTGGCGCTATGCGAATGAAACACCTACAGAAGGTTGGCGGAGCGCTATGACAATCCCTAGAGAGTTATCTCTGAAGTCTACTTCGACTGGTTTGCAACTTATTCAAACCCCTGTTAAAGAACTGAAATGTATTAAAGAACTTTAAAAGTATTTAAAGAACGAAAGGTAGAATCAGGAGAAAATATGCTAGATGGTATTCAAGGGAACTCTCTTGAAATAAACCTCGATCTTGATCCTGGCTCAACAGAAGTAGTTGGCTTAAAGGTATTAATGTCTGAAAAGGAAGAGACGATCATTGAATATGATACTAGAACCAAAATACTAACCTTTGATCGAAGTCGATTAGGTGATTCCTCTTTTCATTCCTCTTTTGCTTGTACACAGACAGTGCCACTGGCATCTGATCATAATCGCTTACACCTGCGTGTGTTGATTGACCGCTCTTCCATTGAGGTTTTTGGGAATAATGGAGAAACGGTCCTTACAAATTTAGTATTTCCTACAAAGGAAGCTAGTAACGGTCTTGAGTTATACTGTAGTGGAGAGGTTTTTATCCATTCAATGGAGATTAATAGATTGAAGTCAGTGTGGTCTAATAAATGAATATGGTAGAAAGAGTTCTAATCTTTTAGAACTCTTTTTCTATTCAATCGATTTAAGTAATGACTTCTCATCGTCTGCGTTTGTTACAATAAAGCCAACAAATAGGAAGACTTACTTTAAACTCTCACATAAAAGGTCAGGTGTCACAAATGAATATCAAACAAAAATGCGCCAAAGCAGCTCTAGCATACATAAAAGACGAAACCATCATCGGCCTTGGCGGCGGAAGCACAATTGGTTATTTAATTGATTACATAAAAGAACAGGGTTTAAACGTAAAAGTTGTCACGCCATCTTTCCAAACAAAGCTTCTTTGTGTAAAGCAAGGTCTGAAAGTCTTACCGACTTATGCGGTTGATGAGGTTGACGTTGCATTTGATGGTTGTGATGAGGTCGATGAGAAGTTGAATGCACTGAAGAGCGGCGGGGGTATTCATACGCAGGAAAAGCTGATTGCACAAATGGCGAAAGAGTATATCTTGCTTGTTGACGATTCGAAATTTGTATCGACGTTAACTTATTCGCATCCAGTCGTGCTTGAGATCTTGCAAGATTCACTATCGCTTGTGTTGAAAAAAGTTGAAGAAATCGGTGAGAAGGCCGTCATTCGTAAAAGCTCTGCAAAGGATGGCTACATAATCAGCGATTATGGAAACTTTTTAATTGATGTGTATGTTGAGCCCGTGCAGGATAGTGTTCAACTTGAAAAACAGCTAAGGGGACTACCAGGTGTTATCGATGTGTCGCTCTTTACGACGGTCGTGACAAAAGTGTTAGTAGCGAGTGGAGATCGAGTGGATGTTGTTTCAAAATATGAATAATAAAAGGTGCCTGTCACCGCTTGCTAATATTTTTGAGATCTATACACATAGCTATGAGCTTACTTATTCAGAAGGTGCTTATTGAAATGATGTGTTGAAGAGGAAGGAATCAAGAGATATGTCTCTATTGGTTCTTTTTTGTTTGAAAAACTTGTAGTTGTAACGATATCGATGCTGATTACGATTGCACGTTCTCAGGGAATGTCAAAGGTGGTCCTTATCAAATATTTCTTTTAGAATAAGAGGAATTCTATGTTTTATCAGGTCAGGTTTAGACATGCTTTTGTTCGAGGACAGTTGTCTCTTGAGATACCTCCACCAGAATCCCCATCCCTTTCTCAATTTTATCCTGGGTCGAATGCGTGAAGTTCAGGCGCATGGTATTCGATGATCCTAGTAATTGTTGAATCTATACCGTCCACATAGTATAGTAAAAGTCAAAGTTGGCCATATAACTAATATATGATTGATATGAATTCACCTCTCCCGTGTTTTGCATTCAGCAAAATGGGAGGGGCTTTATTGTAGGTAGCAGGTCTACCATTATAGAGGTAAAGGAGAATAACATGGGTAGAAATTCTAGAAAATTGGAGATTCTTCATGCGGCTTCGAAGGTAGTCAGTGAAAGAGGGATTTTCAACCTTACTTTGGAAGCAGTGGCAGAACAGGCGGGAATCAGTAAAGGCGGCCTTCTTTATCACTATCCTTCGAAAGAGGCTTTAGTTCAGGGGATGGTCGAACATCTTGCGAGTAATTATCAGGATAAAATCGCCAAAAATGCGGAAGCTGATCCTGTCGATAAGGGGAAGTGGACACGCTCTTTCATAGATGTGACATTTAATCAAAGTTATGAAAATAAAGACATGAATGCGGGTTTACTAGCAGCAAAAGCAGTCAATTCGGATTTACTAGAGCCAATACGTCATGCTTATAAAAACTGGCAGCATGAAATTGAAAACGATGGACTAGATCCTGTCAAAGCAACCATCATTCGCCTGGCTATTGATGGAATCTGGTTATCGGAGTTGTTTGATATTTATCAAATTGAAGACGCTAAGAAAGAAGAAGTATATCGTACGTTGAAAGCCTGGTCAGAGGAATAAAGATATGCACTCCACCCGAAATAGGGTGGAGTTTTTTTGTTTTTGTGAGTTATTTTAAGATCTTTTTTCTATTGCTCTATCTATTGATCTGATAGGACTAATGATCACCTCTCGCAAAAAACGGAGCGAGTAGAATATTAAGGATACCTTGAAAGGTTACCGTCCGGATGGTATAGTTTCATTTGTGTTAATAAACCGTCTGGATGGTACATTAATAATAAAATAGATAATAAAAGTAAAGGGGAATTAACTATGAGCCAAAAAGTTCTTTTAACAGCGGCTGTTACCGGAGCTGGAGATACAACAGAAAAGAATCCTCATGTTCCTGTAACACCGAAAGAAATTGCAGAAGCAGCTATCGAATCCGCAAAAGCAGGTGCAACTGTAGCCCATGTTCATGCTCGTGATCCAAAAACAGGTGGCATCAGTCATAGCGTGGACCAATACCGAGAAATTGTCGATCGTATTCGTGAATCTGAAACAGATGTCATTATCAATATCACCTCTGGTGGAGGCGGTGATTTCATTCCAAGTCTGGATACACCAGCAGCTGGTGGCACAGGAACAGACATGCAGACACCAAAGGAGCGTCATAAACCTGTAGGCGAATTACTTCCAGAGATGTGCACATTGGATTGCGGAAGCACGAACTTTGGAAACATGATTTACATGAGTCCGACCGATTGGCTACGCGAACAAGCTCAGTTGATTCAAAAAAGTGGTGTAAAGCCGGAATTAGAATGCTTTGACACGGGCCATGTCCGTTTTGCGAATCAGCTCATCAATGAGGGACTAATTGATGGAGATCCGATGTTCCAATTTTGCTTAGGAATTCCTTGGGGAGCTGAAGCAGATGCAGAAACGCTGCTCTATATGAAGAATCGTCTGCCTGAGAACGCTCATTGGTCTGCATTTGGAATCGGACGTATGCAAATGCCGATGGTCGCACAAGCAGCGATGCTCGGGGGGAATGTTCGTGTTGGTCTTGAAGACAACATTTATTTGAAGAAAGGCGTCATGGCAAGGAATGATCAGCTTGTAGATAAAGCTGTGCACATGCTTCATGGCAATGGCGTAGAAGTTATGACTCCTCAAGAAGCTCGTGAACAATTTAATTTAAGAAACCCTCATAAAGGTGGTAAGTAGAATGAACGGACACAACCCAATGAATAAAGTAGCTGTCATCGGCACAGGCGTGATCGGAAATGGTTGGATTGCTCGCTTTTTAGCCCAGGGATTAGATGTTGTGGCTTTTGATCCTGCAGAAGGTGCTGAAAACCGAACGCGACAGGCTGTGGATCATGCTTGGGCTTCTCTTGAAAAACTTGGTTTGGCAGAAGGAGCTTCAAGGGATCGTCTTCAATTTTCTGACAGGATGGAAGAAGTTATCGCTGATGCAGACTACATCCAAGAAAACGTTCCTGAACGTGAGGAATTAAAGAAAACCGTTCTTCAAAAAATCGATCATTTTTCGAACCCAGAAGCGATCATCGGTTCAAGTACCTCTGGAATTAAACCAAGTATTTTACAAGAAGGAATGGAGCATCCGGAACGTTTTATAGTAGCTCACCCGTTTAATCCTGTTTATTTACTTCCACTCGTTGAAGTAGTCGGTGGGAAGTTCACCGAAGAAGCAGTCATTCAAAGGGCTAATCACTTCTTTGAATCCATTCAGATGAAGCCTCTTACCATAAACAAAGAAGTAGATGGTCATGTTGCTGATCGTTTAATGGAAGCTCTTTGGCGTGAAGCTCTTCACCTTGTAAACGATGGAGTTGCGACCACAGAAGAAGTCGATAAAGCGATTATTTATGGAGCTGGTTTACGCTGGGCTCAAATGGGACCTTTCTTGACGTTCCACCTAGCAGGGGGCGAGCAAGGCATGCGTCATATGTTAGAGCAATTTGGTCCTGCCCTGAAGCTTCCATGGACGAAGCTAGAAGCACCAGAATTGACCGATGAATTAAAAGAACGGGTTATTGAAGGCTGCGAAAGCTATGCGGGCGATCAAAGCGTTGCTGATCTAGAACTGAAGCGAAATGAATTTCTTGTTAAGTTACTAGATTTAGTTGAAGAGTATTGGCCAGAATCTAAGAACATAGAGATTGATCAATAGACGAGGGGTGAATGGCGATGACAGCTCACAATTCTTTCGAATATAAAGACCATGTGCACAGTGATTGGGTGGATTATAACGGGCATATGAATGATGCCGCCTACGCAATTGTATTTAGCCAGGTCGTTGATAAATTCATGGATTACATCGGCTTACATGAGGAAGCCCGTGACAAGTTTGCTTACACTATTTTCACACTGGAAAATCACATTTGTTATTTGAAAGAAGGTCATGAGAAAGAAGATATTCATGTTTCGATTCAATTAATCGATGATGATGCCAAACGTCTACATGTTTTCTTTGAAATGAAAAATAAAAATGATGACCTTCTAGCCACTAGTGAGCAAATGTTGATGGGCATGGATACGAGGGAAGGACGCCCTGGCCCTTTTCCTGAATCCATAGCTAGTGAGATTGGTAAACTGCGAGATGCGCATGAACATTTAGATCAGCCTAAACAAGTGGGTAGACAGATTCGGATTCGACGATAAGTCATCACTTGATCGGGACAAAAGAGGAGAATGTTTATGAATAAAATCGAAGTTAAAAATATGACTAAAATATTTGGTTCTCATCCTAAGCAAGGTATGAAAAGTTTGGAGAACGGAAAAACGAAAGATCAAATTTTAGAAGAAACCGGTTCAACCGTAGGTGTAAACAAGGCCTCTTTTGCGGTTAAACCTGGGGAATTCTTCGTCATCATGGGACTTTCGGGAAGCGGGAAATCAACATTGATTCGTTTGGTGAACCGCTTGATTGAACCTACCGATGGAGAAGTTTACATCGACGGCGAAGATATTACTCTGATGAATCAATCTTCACTAATTAACACGAGACGCAAAAAATTAGGGATGGTCTTTCAGAAGTTCGGATTATTTACACACCGTACTGTCATCGCTAATGTGGCATACGGCCTTGAAATCCAAGGAATGAGCAAAAGTGACAGAGAGAAGAAAGCTCTAAAATCTATTGAAGATGTTGGACTGAAAGGTTATGAAAATAGCTATCCTAGCGAATTGAGTGGCGGTATGCAGCAACGCGTTGGACTTGCCCGAGCTCTTGCAAATGACACCGACATCTTATTAATGGATGAGGCTTTTAGTGCTCTTGATCCATTGATTCGAAAAGAAATGCAAGATGAACTGCTACATCTGCAGAAGAAGCTTGGCAAGACGATCCTGTTCATCACCCATGACCTGGATGAAGCCCTAAAGCTTGGCGACAGAGTAGCAATCATGAAGGATGGCCAAATCGTTCAGGTAGGAACATCGGAAGAGGTGTTAGAGAACCCTGCGAATAGCTACGTCTCTAACTTCGTCAAAGATGTAGATCGTTCTAAAATTTTAGAAGCTCATCACGTGATGAAAAAGCCTGAAGTACTGACGACGTTTAAAGACGGCCCGAGAGTCGCTGTAAGAAAGATGGAGGAAGCGGGTGCTTCTAGTATTTTTGTAGTTGACAAAGAGGACAACTTTAAAGGATTGCTTACCATTGAGCAAGCAATTGAAGCATACAAAAATGATCGTACGGTAGAAGAAGTTCTGATCGAGGATACTTATTCAACATCTATGGATACCCCGTTGAATGATCTTCTTGGAATAGCAGCGGAAACGAAATATCCGATCGTCGTATTAAATGAAGGAAAATTGGCAGGCATCATTTCCAGAGTTTCTATTCTTTCAGGTCTTGTTCTTGGGAAAGAGAAAGATGAGGTGAGAGAAGGATGAACTATTTTCATTTTCCATTAGAGGAATGGACAAATATATTTGTAACTAACTGGTTGTTACCGGTGATGGGAGGTTTCTTCAATCAAATTAGTGTAGTGCTAGATTCTTTTATTACATCGATGACGGATCTACTAATCGCCATTCCACCAGAGGTGATTACGATCATCCTGATTTTATTGTCATGGAAATTAGCTGGTAAAGGAATTGCGCTCTTTACATTGATCGGCTGTCTCTATTTAGGGTCAGTGAATCTATGGGATGGTGCAATGCAAACCATTGCCGTTGTTATCGTATCCACATTCATGTCTGTCGTTGTAGGAGTACCGATGGGGATTTTAAGTGCGACTAACCCAATGATCAACAAGATTGTGCGTCCTATTTTAGATTTCATGCAAACTCTACCAAGCTTTGTTTACTTAATACCTGCTATTTTGTTGTTTGGGCTAGGTGGAGTACCTGCTGTTATTTCAACCTTTGTATTTGCGACCCCGCCAGCTGTTCGTATGACGACTTTAGGTATTCAACAGGTTCCTGAAGATGTAGTTGAGGCATCAAGAGCTTTCGGATCCACACCTTCCCAATTACTATTCAAAGTACAACTCCCACTGGCAGTTCCAACTGTTATGGCAGGGATCAACCAAACGATTATGCTTGCCCTATCCATGGCAGTCATTGCATCTATGATCGGGGCACCAGGACTTGGTTCAACCGTCCTTTCAGGGATTTCCACAGTAAATGTCGGTCTAGGTTTGACAGGTGGATTAGGCATTGTTGTTTTAGCCATTATTCTAGACCGTATTACGCAAGGATTAGGTCGGAATGCATCTTAAAGAACGTCCATCATTTTTTAGATAAAAGAAGAAATGATCTCTCAAAAAATAAAGGAGGATACAAATGAAGAAAATTTTATTTGGAATAATGACGACTTTTCTAATGGTCTTAATTATCGGTTGTTCAGAACAAGAGGAAGCGAGCAGTGAAGCTTCTAATGAAGAAGCGAGTAAGGATCAAACGATTACCTTTGGTGTAACACCGTGGACAAGTACAGTACCTCCAACAAAAGTAGCCGGACTTATTTTGGAAGATATGGGCTATACCGTTGAAGAAACGAAATCAAACGTTGGCGGCGTATTCATGGGGTTATCTCGTGGAGATGTTGATGTATTCATGGACTCATGGTTCCCAATGCACAAAGTACACATGGATAAATTCGGTGACAAACTAGAACGCACAGCCGTGAGTTATCCTAAAGCCGAAACAGGCTGGGTGGTACCTGCCTATATGGAAGATGTTAATTCTGTATCCGATCTAAAAGGGATGGAAGATCAGTTTGGTAATAAAATGTACGGG
Organism: Pseudalkalibacillus hwajinpoensis; assembly: GCF_039851965.1. NCBI lineage: Bacteria > Bacillati > Bacillota > Bacilli > Caryophanales > Guptibacillaceae > Guptibacillus > Guptibacillus hwajinpoensis. The sequence continues at coordinate 3,205,934 of NZ_CP156674.1, forward strand.
ATTGAAAAAGGGGCCAGCGCAACGAAAGAATCTGAAGAAATGATCAAAGCTTATGGGTTAGATATGAAACAGGTAAACTCTTCAGAAGGCGGAATGATGGCTCAAGCGATTCGCATGATGAATCAAGAAAAACCAGTTGTCTTCTTTGGTTGGAGACCACACACGATGTTCAACAAGTATGACTTGAAAGTATTAGAAAATGATAAAGGCTTCTTCGCACCTTCATCCGTAGAGGTCGTGACTAATCGTAAACTAAGCGAAAAAGCACCAGAAGCTTATGAATTCTTGAGTAACTGGAGCATCTCAATTGACGATGTCGAGCAAATGATTGTAGAAATCGAAGAAGAAGGAAGAGATCCAGAAGAAGTAGCTCAGGAATGGATCGATAATCATCAAGAAAAAGTGAACGAAATGATCCCAAAATAATAATGGAAAGAGGTCTGTATTAATGTGCAGACCTCTTTTTTTTAAAGGAGTGAACGTGATGGAAATTATTGTTGAAATGGATGTTGCTTGTACGTTAAGAGATGGTACAACCTTGTATGCCAATGTGTATCGGCCATCTTCGGTGGAGAAGTACCCTGTATTGTTGACAAGGCTGCCTTACAATAAGAATCTTCCGGATTTTCCCCATCGCTATATAGACCCGCTCCGATTAGCGCGCTCAGGGTATGTAATCATTATCCAAGATGTAAGGGGAAGGTTTGCTTCTGAAGGCGACTTTAAACCTTTTGTCCAAGAAGCGGAGGATGGTTATGATACCGTGGAGTGGGCTGCTGCTCTTCCTTATAGTAATGGACGTGTCGGGATGTTTGGATTGTCCTATTATGGATTCACCCAATTGTATGCAGCCGTTCTCCAGCCTCCGTCTTTAAAAGCTATTTTTCCTGTGATGACAGGCAGTAATTTGCAAGAGGGATTGGCTTATAGGGGAGGAGCTTTTGAATTAGGTTTAGTCGAAACTTGGATGCTGGATTCGATCGCGGCGGATTATTTAAATAGAATCAAGGAGAATCACCATCATTTAGAAACCATTCACCATGATTTGAATCATATTTTTGAATGGCATAAATATAAGCCAGTGAAGGAGTGGCCACCGCTCTGGAAGTATCCATCTATTGGGCATCTCTTTAACAAATTAGCAGATCCAGAGGATTCAATTCATATGGAGGCAGATATCACGAATGAATTAAAAAATATTGACGTTTCTTCCTATCATATTGCTGGGTGGTATGATTGTTTTTTAGGATCGACGTTAACGAATTATCAAGAAATGAAGAAGTCTGGTGAAGTAGATCAGAAATTAATGATCGGTCCCTGGGGCCATGGTGATTTTAATGCGGTCATCGGAGATCGTTTTTTTGGAAGCCACTGCTCAGGTTCATCGCTCGATCTTACCGGGCTCCATTTGAATTGGTTCGACAGGTGGCTTAAAGGACATTCACCTGAAACCAATGAAGACAAACCAGTTCATATTTTTGTGATGGGGATTAATGACTGGCGAGCGGAAGAAGAGTGGCCATTAAAAAGAGCACAATATGTCCCTTATTATCTTCAAAGACCCGGTTCTTTTTCAATTGAAAAAGGAAAATTATCAACAAAGAAATCAGAGAGTATAGGAACAGACTCTTTTATCTTTGATCCAGAACATCCTGTACCTACACAGGGGGGAGGAACATTGTTTTATCAAGGGATGAACATGGGGCCGAAAGATCAAAGGGGGGTATCTGACCGAGATGATGTTCTCGTCTACACTACCGAACCTTTAAGTAATCCACTTGAAGTGACGGGTCCGATCAAGGTAGAATTGATCGTATCCTCAGATGTGACACATACTGATTTTACAGCCACTCTTGTCGATGTACTTCCAGATGGAACATCTTACAATTTAGCTGATGGAATGGCTAGATTGGAAGGATTAAGGAATGAACCGACTCGGATTGTGATTGATTTGTGGGCGACGAGTAATGTGTTCTTAGAAGGTCACACGATTGGATTGCACATTACATCAAGTAATTTCCCACGGTATGATGTGAATCCAAATACAGGGAAGTCAACGTTCGATTCCTGGGAGACGAAAAAAGCTCATCAAAAAGTTTATTATGGACCTATTCATGAATCGTGCGTGTATTTACCGATAATACCGAATAGGGTTATTTAAATTGTATTAAAAAGTACCGGTAAATAAGTGAACATAAAGAAAAACGCTGGTATTACGGGGACGGTTCGAGACCAGTGAAAAAGTAGTCACTTTCCAAAAATAAGCTTTTAAAGGGGACTAAAATGTCTCGCCGTATAGCAAACGAGGCTTAGAAGCGATTCTAGAGGCTCGTTTTTCTTTTATCATTTTTCGTTGTAAAAAAGTTGGACTTTTTCACCAGTCTCGGACGGTTCTCGTGTTTCTTTTTGTTTTTTGGAACAAGACTAGAGCGATTGGTACTCAGGTTGAGCTTTTGAATGGTGAATCACTAGAACCTTCAAAAGGTCCAGTTCATGGATCTCTTTTATCTAAATCTATATTTCTCCATGAAAAACCCCCTGAATGGTATAATGGTACGATCAAATACCCACCATTAGGGGGCTTTCTTGTGCTTCGACTAGAGCCAAAGCAATCAAATTTTTACTCCGTAATAGAATAAAGGGGGGCGGCCTCTTGATTCTAACTAGTAAAGAAAAAAGCGGGAATCTGGAGTGGCATGGGATTAAATACTGGTTAAATGATTAAAAAACCAATGGGTGATGAATCGCGAGAACCGTCCCGATGATTCTAGATGATTCTAGATCGCCTCAATAATTAAGCGAAGGACTGGAGTACATGAATATTAAAGTAAACAACAAGATAATCAAAGAAATGTGCGGTACCCTTTCCTTCAAAAGAGGGGAAGCTTATTATCATTCAAATAAAGTGGTATTTAACCAATTTCGCTCTGATTTCTGTGAAGCTACGGTTCATGGTACGGAAGATTTCCATGTAACAATTATAAAAGAAGTGACAGGGGACTTTCAGAGGGAATGCAGTTGTCCTTCGTTAGCCAACTTTCAAAAGGATTGTCAGCATATCGCAGCCGTTCTATTAGCGATTAATGATTTTCAACAAAAAGGAACTTCCCCACTTAATAGACAAGGCCAACAAGCCACTGATGGAGAACTAACGGAAGGTTTCATGACACTTTTCAATGACAAATCTACGCCAACTAGTGGCCATCAACGTTATTTCGAGAAAAGAGAAGTTCTTGGAGCCTCATTTACCTGTAAAGTAATTTCAGTGGGGAATGGTCAGTACTTACTTGGAATGGAAATAGAACTTAATAGCACTAAATTACATAGCATTCGAAATTTTCTTATAGACGTAAGACAAGGAAAACCGAGTGAACTATCTCCTACATTCACGTATGATCCGGGCATTCACTGCTTTTCAATTGAAGCAGATGCGCTTATTCATCATCTTATTCGGGTCGTTTATGATGAAGTGGCTTTTCTAGAATCAATACCTGACGCTTTCAACTATAAAGGAACGAATCAAACCTTAATTATCCCCCCAACCGCGTGGAAGCGGCTTGTCCCTTTGCTCACCAATGCCTCATTAGCTAAGCTTGAATATGACGGAAACCGTTTTGAGCGCTTACGAATTGTGGATGGTACACCTCCTATCCAGTTTCTATTCGACGAAATAAGTAAGGATCACTTTCAATTAACAGTTAAAGGCTTTGAGAGTATGCTCGTTTTGAATTTATATCGTTCTGTTCTGAGTGACGGAAAAGTCTTTCAGTTGGATGGACAGGACTGTGAACGATTATCCGAACTAAAGCAAATGCTTCCATCTCCTGGTACGAATCATATTCCAATTCCACATAAACATATCAATCATTTTCTCGAAAAAATCGTACCGGATCTGAAGAAGATTGGAAATGTTCAACTATCGCAAAGGTTAAATCAGAGATTCTTCAAAACGCTGCTCGTTGCCAAACTATACCTGGATCGTTTGAAAAATCGTCTGCTTGCTGGACTTGAGTTTCACTATGAAGAAGTCGTGATCCAACCGCTTGAAAGCAGGGAGGTCCCCACAGGACCGATGATCATTAGGGATATTGAAAAGGAAGAGAAAATCCTCAAGCTCATGGACGAAAGTGGGTTTTCAAAGACAGATGGCGGTTATCATATGCAAAATGAAGCACTTGAGTATGAATTTCTGTATCATGTTGTTCCGAAGCTACAGAAAATGGTTCAACTATATGCCACTACGGCTGTTCGGAATCGACTTGTGAGAAAGGAAACTCATCCTGCTATCAGGGTCAAGCATAAGAAAAGGGAACGCACAAATTGGTTGGAATTCAAATTTGAAATGGATGGTATTTCTGACAATCAAATTCAAGAGGTTTTAGCTGCATTGGAAGAGAAAAGGAAATATTTTCGTCTTCGAAATGGGTCTCTCTTATCTCTTGAGACGAAAGAGATGGAAGAAATTCATCGTTTCTTGACGACCGTCCCGGCACAGGATGAAGATTTGGAGGCGAGTTTAAATATACCGGTTACCAAAAGCCTTCATCTTCTTGATTCTATTGATACGAGTGAGCTTTTTACGGTAGAGGATTCTTTTCGACAGTTCTTAGATCAACTCCTTCATCCGGGAAAATTGGATTTTGAGGTGCCAGAGAAGTTAGATCACATCCTGCGTGACTATCAAAAACGCGGATACAAATGGATGAAAACACTAGCTAGCTATGGATTCAGTGGCGTTCTAGCTGATGATATGGGACTTGGTAAAACACTGCAAAGCATCACTTATATTGTATCCGAGCTATCAATCATTCGAGAACGTAAGCTCCCTGTTATCATCGTTTGCCCGTCATCTCTCACCTATAATTGGCTGCATGAAATAAGGAAATTTGCTCCTGATATCCGAGCGGTTGTCATAGACGGAAATCAATCGAATCGAGAAAAGATACAAAAGAATAGCGCAGAAATGGACGTCGTCATCACATCCTATCCGCTACTTCGGAGAGACATTAAATGGTATGAGAATCAATCGTTTCACACGGTGTTTTTTGATGAGGCTCAGGCGTTCAAGAATCCAACGACACAGACTGCTAGAACGGTTAAAAGGATCGAGGCAAATCACCGTTTCGGACTGACAGGGACACCCGTGGAAAATTCAATTGAAGAGCTCTGGTCAATCTATCATGTCATTTTTCCACAGCTATTCCAGGGGTTGAAAGATTATAGCTATCTTACAAGGAAAACCATTGCTCGAAGGGTTCGACCCTTTTTACTTCGTAGAATGAAAGAAGATGTACTTGCGGAGTTACCTAAAAAAATGGAGTCCCTTGAGTTAACCGAGCTTTTACCTGAACAAAAGAAGCTCTATGCAGCCTATTTAGCAAAGCTACGAACGGATACACTGAAGCACCTCGACAGGGATACCATTCGAAAAAATCGGATAAAAATATTAGCAGGTTTGACGCGGTTGCGACAAATTTGTTGTCACCCTGCTCTATTTGTAGAAGGATACAAGGGAAGCTCAGCAAAATATGAGCAGCTGCTTCAAATCATTGAGGAATCAAGACTGTCTGGTAGAAGAGTTTTGATCTTCTCCCAATTTACTAAAATGCTTAAGCACATAGGTAGAGAGCTGACAGTCCGAGGTCAAACCTATTTCTATCTAGATGGAGAAACGCCTGCCGAGGAGCGAGTACAAACCTGTAATCGATTTAACGAGGGTGAGCGTGATCTGTTTCTTATTTCCTTAAAAGCAGGGGGGACTGGCCTTAACTTAACAGGTGCAGATACGGTGATCTTATATGATCTCTGGTGGAATCCTGCAGTCGAAGAGCAAGCAGCAGATCGAACGCACCGCATTGGTCAAGAGAAGGTTGTAAAGGTAATTAAGTTAGTAGCTCAAGGCACAATTGAAGAGAAGATGAATGAGCTTCAAGAGAAAAAGAGAGAGCTCATTGCAGACATTATTGATTCAGAAGAAAAAGCTTCAGCAACATTAACGGAAGAGGATATTCGTGAGATATTAATGGAATGACAGAAGGTGTATTTTTTCATAATCGAAACATACAATGCGGACCGTAGAAAAACAAATATTCTTATTCTCTTGAATTTTTACATTACTCCTGTATACTAATTATTTAACAAAACAATTTAATAGATAACTTTCTTATCAAGAAAGGTGGAGGGACTGGCCCGTTGAAACCTTAGCAGCAGACTTTTAAAGTACTGTGCTAATTCCAGAAGCATTGGCTTGAAGATAAGAAGAGAAATTTGTTATACAAAAATAACCCTCTTCTTATTAGAAGGGGGTTTTGTTTTTGTAAACCAAATCTAAATATTCATGCAGAAAATAACAATAAAGTTTAAAGAAAGAAGGAATTTAGATTGACGAAATCAGTAGAACAAAGAGTATCAAAAGCTCCATTTAAAGGAGACCATGTAGGGAGTTTTTTACGGCCGGAACGTTTGAAGCAGGCACGCTTACAGAAGGCAAAGGGTGAAATTACGGACCAGGAATTGCGGGAAATCGAAGACGAAGAAATTGTTAAATTAGTGGAAAAGCAAAAAGCAGTCGGGCTTAAAGCAGTAACGGACGGTGACTTCCGACGTAGTTGGTGGCATTTTGACTTCCTTGAAGGTTTGGATGGTGTGGAAGGTTTTGAAACCGAAAAAGGTCTCCAATTCGATGGTGTTGTGACAAAAGCGCATGGTATTAAAGTAACCGATAAAGTTGGATTCAGCGATCATTACATGATTGAGCATTTTAAATTCCTTAAAAGTATTGCAGGGGATGCGGTTGCGAAATTCACAATTCCAAGCCCTAATATGCTTTTCTTTAGAGGAGAGATCGATAAGGGGCTTTACGATAGTGACGAAGCATTTATAGACGACTTGATTGTTGCTTACCAGGGGGTCATTCAGGCGCTATACAATGAAGGATGCCGTTACCTGCAAATTGATGATACATCATGGGCTACTTTCTTTTCCGAGGAAGGAAGAGCATCAATTGAAGCGAAAGGAAAGAACCCCGAAAAGGTTGCAAAGTTGTGTGCCCGGGCGATCAACAAATCAATAGCCAATAGACCTGACGATATGCTCGTAACCATGCATATTTGCCGTGGGAACTTTAAGTCGACCTTTATGACGAGTGGCAGTTATGAAGAAATTTCCGAAACCATCTTCGGTGGTTTGAATGTCGATGGGCTTTTCCTTGAGTTTGATGATGAGCGTTCTGGTGGTTTTGAACCGCTCCGCCATGTCTACCGCTCGGACCTATCAATTGTTTTAGGTTTGATCACTTCGAAATTTGGTGAATTAGAGGACCCGGAAAAAGTGAAAGCACGAATTGCAGAAGCTTCAAGATATGTGCCGTTAGATCAGCTTTGTTTAAGTCCGCAATGCGGTTTTGCTTCCACAGAAGAAGGTAACTTACTGACTGAAGACCAACAATGGGAAAAAGTATGTCATGTATTGGATATTGCCAAAGAAGTTTGGAAGTAATTTATTCACATTAACATGTATATAACGTCTAGAAAATAGACACATAATCATTGAAATCAGGGGGCAATCCTCCTGATTTTTTAGTGTTTGGTAAAACGGATAATCATGCTCCATCCGAAGGCTTTTTTAATGGCCACATTTCATTAGATAGAAGCAATCTGAAATAGTTTCATCTATATTATTGCGAAAATTCTAACTTTTATTTATAATTTGTCTAATCCATTTTAAGGTAGTTTTATTTAAAAATAGTACTATTATACGTACTAAATACATTCTAAATTACACTTTAATGATAATAAATAATTATTATAGTATTCTTTGTGGAAAAACAAATTAAATTAAAAGGTGGTGAATGAGTTGATTCTTGATGAATTAGATAAGAATTTAATTGTTTGTTTATCCCATGATGGTCGCATGTCCTTCAAAGATATTGCTGAGGAATTAGATGTTACTGAAAAGACGATTAGATTAAGGTACAAGAAACTTGTAGATAGTGGTGTTCTGAAGGTGGTTGCGATGGATGGATCCAAATCATCCTCAGCATAATGGGGAATTCACCTATTACTCTTTCTTGTATGGTGGGTTTAAAGGTGATGAAGCTCATAAGGTTGAACACGTAAAGGCCCTGGATGAATACACGGTAGAGATAAAATTAACAGAGCCTACCGCGCCATTTATTAGCTATTTAGCTATTCCAATGTTCGGGATTGCTAGTCCAGAGGCGATTCAGAAGAATGAAGACTATTATGTAGATGGAATCCCGCATCTCGATCAGCTCATTTTTAGAGTCATTCCTGATAACTCATCGCGGCCATGTGTGAAGTTAGCGGACAAATCACTGATCTCACATCCGTTAATTAGCCAACATTTAATAAAGTTAGCCAATGAAAGAAACATCCCTTATCAAGAAGAGGTTTTTATGGGAATTGGAACAGATGCAGGTGCGATTCATCTAACCGGGGAGGGGGTAACAACGGGAGCACTTTCTATTCCATCAAGATATACCCATTCTCCTCATGAAGTGGTAGATTTAAATGATTTGAAGAATTCTAGAGATTTATTGCTGAGTTTTATAACGTCATTAGACCAGTTAAAGGGTAAGGATTTTTTGGATACGTAATTAAGAGATTTTCCGAATAGTGCTTCACAATGGAGACTGACCCTTGCTGTATTAACGCGCAGCAGGGGAAAGGCTCCATTTTAATTTTGTTTTATGCAGAAATTACTCTAAATCAGAGGGAGATCGAATATTATCTTTATAGGTGTCAATAAAAAGAGTGCCGTTACTGTTAACCACTGCGTAGTAAATATCTTCTATAGTTAAGTTTCTTTTTTTAATCTCCAAATGAATCCACTCTCTGTTATATTGGTTGATTAAATTCTTCTCAATTATTACGCCGTCCATAATTAACTCAATAGGTAACGATGATGGAGAGTATTTAAGTTGTAAATCTTGACGTGTAGGAGGTTGAAATTGATTTTTCTTACGAATGGATAATTCGCCACTTACTTCTACTAACGCATATTCCACTTCATAGATGTCAAATACCCCTAGTTCTCTTAGATGTTGATTCAAATCATCTAAAGAGAATTTTATTTTTTTCATATTGCATCAAGGATTTTACCACCTTCAATGACTACGGTTGGTTGTCCAGAAAACCATTTTCTTAGCTCTCGACTTCTAAAAGCTAGCAAGAGAAAATAATAAGATTAATGAGAGGAATGAAGCAAGCATTTCAAAGAAATTCAGTTTTGTATTAAAGCCCATATTGGCAATAAACGAACCAATCGTAATCGAAAGAGCATAGCTATAATGATTTTTATGAGAGTTAATGTGTTTTCCGGTCAGCAGGGTAACGATAGTTAAAAGGATAAAACTGCCCATCGTTCTAGAAATAGCAATCAAATATTCTTCCATCGAAACCCTCCTTTTTTTCTTTATTGCAGTATTTACCAAAATGCAAATAATTATATTTGTATGATGACTTAACTTTAAGAAGTTATGTATCGTTATATGGGTTTAACTGAAAGCATTATCATCTACTTATTGACAATAAAACACAAAAAAACATGAAGATAAATTCTTCATGTTTTTTCTAAGCATTCCCTAAATTACTGAGTTATCCCAACAGAATCAAATCCACCTACAGAAGCTTCAACCTCTGCACTACCTTCACCATACAAATCAACAGCTGATTGAATGATCGCTTGACGCGCATCACTAAAGTCAGAGGTAGCTGTCAGGTATTGAGTAAGAGCGCGATAATAGATTTTCCCTAACTTCTCACGTCCAATGTCCTGGGCCGTTAAATAGGCCGCATGGTTAATAATAGAGGAATTAATATGGACGCCACCGTTATCTAAATTACCAGGTAGATCATAGAATTCATCCATATGCGAAGGATACTTTCCTTCACCATTGCCGTATGGTACATATGCAGCACCAACAGGGTACTTACTAGGATCGCTTAAGCTTCTAAGCGACGTTCTGCCATCAGCGACAGCAGCAGGCGCCATGATGTCTTCACCTATTTCCCAATCTGACTCGTCTATTAGTGCTCCGAAGATATCAGAGAATGCTTCATTTAGAGCGCCTGATTGAAATTTATACACAAGATTTGCTGAATTTGACGTTACGCCGTGAGTCATTTCGTGTGCTGCTACATCTAAGCTTGCTGAGAGCGGAATGAAGAATTCACCATCGCCGTCACCGTAAACCATATACGTACCATTCCAGAAGGCATTGTTATAATTATCTCCGAAATGAACGACTGACTGAATTGGCATACCTTTACCATCAAGGGAATTACGGCCATGTTCATTTAAATAATAGTCATACACCTGTTCAGAGTTATAGTGAGCATCAACTGCGGGTTTAGCAAATTCTGATTTAAAGGATGCACTTTTATTTGAGAATAACTCAATTTTATTCTTGGAGTAGTCGTAGGTTATGATTCCTGCCAAGCCTTCATGGCTAAAATCAGCTAATTGAAAAGTCGTTCCTTCGTGGTCTTCCTTACTATTTGAAATATGTAAAAGGCGATGATCTCCTAATACACCGGTACCTGATCCAGTTTGTGTTTTTGTTCTATCAGCGTCCATGATTGCATTGTACTGGTCAATCACTTTACTCGTATTAGCATCCACGAAAATAAACCAGTTACCAGGTTCTTCTCCTAAGAAGTTAACGTTTACTTTGTAAGCCAGATGATTTGTCCCTTCATACGGATACACTACAAGTTCGGAAGTTGGAAGCTGCTCTAATTTAGTCGGTGCATGAATAGCTGATTTAGCTACTTCTAGTGCTTTATTTGGTGTGATCGATGGCGTGGTATCTAAATTACTTTCTTCAACTTGAGTGTTGTATGCGCCATTAACAACCGTGATTTCATTGTTCGCATTGTAATGAACAATGACTTCTGCCCCTTCAACAGGTACACCGTTTTTAGTTTGATTAAAACGAACATGAGTCATGCCAAGCTCATCTTTTACTAATTTGTTCGACTTAAGTTCTTCTATCGGATTCTTGATTTTAACCTTAGATTTATTTTCTTCAAGGTAGTTAAGCGCATCACTTGAAGTAGCCTTAGAACGTTTGGCTGCTTGTTTTTCCTTTACGAATAATGGAACATTGGCATTCTCATTCCATTTCCTTACCATATGGTTTTCTGCTTTTTCATTTGGCTGTACCGCTAGTACATTGCTATATGGTAATGAGGCAGTGAATAAGGCAGTCGTCACAACAAGTGGTGCAATAAATTTCCTTTTCAAATAAACTCCTCCTTATATGTAATCCATTACCAATTATAACGGGAATGAATGTTCACATCATGAGTATTTTTAATTATCTTAAAATATAAAATAATTAAAAAATTAAGAACTTTAGTACTACTAATCCTTTTGCTAGCTCACCCTAGGGATAAACTACTCAAACAAAAATAAGTCTGAATGGGAGATATAGATGTTATTAAAGGATGGGCTGAGTTTATTTTTATTTAGAATAAAAAGAGGGATTGTAGAAAAAAATAGGTTTGGTGTTCGGCAGAAATGACCACAGGTATTTTTGAAACCTTATGTAAAAATAAAGGAGGAATTGGGATGACTTTAGAAAATGAAGAACAAATTATTATACCTGATGAGAACGGGGAAGAACATTTATTTGAAGTGTTATACAAATTTGATGTTGATGAAACTGGGGCATCCTATATTGCTGTAACTCCTGTCGGACAAACTGAAGGAGAGGACCTGGAGGTATTCACTTTTCGTTATGAGGAAAAGCCGGATGATGATGACGATATTGCCATATATCATATTGAATCAGATGAAGAATGGAAATTGGTCGATGAAATGCTGCATACGCTAACAAGTGAAGAGTTAATTTAACCACAAGAAAAAAGTTTGTTGCTTCTCATAGCCTCAAGCTTTTTTTCTTTTCAAGGATTTTAACCGAAGAAGATACAGATACCATCAGAGGAACGCGCCAATCTTTAACCCTGGGTTAACACCTACTTCTTTCGTAGGTTTCGTTCCTTAAAAGTAAGAGTTGGAATGTGGAGATAGAATCTAATAGGGAAGAGGGTGATCTTCCTGTCTTCCTATCCCGACATCCATAACGAATCAGACGACTTTGGTAAAATAATTGATGATTTTAAAAGGGAAACCGACCTTGTAGTAGAAGTTAGATTTAGGGAGAGTTGGTCATATTTAATACCTGTGAGAGAAATGGTAAATTACGCCCTGGATGGAACATATATAGAAGTTCATCAGCTGCAATAGGGAGCCAGCTAATGATGATTGAGATAGAATTAAAGAGAGTATGGGTGACAATTAATGTTAGATAGACTTGATATTTCAATTGAAAAATTTCTTGAAGATAGAAACTTCTCAGGAGCCGTTGTTGTTAAAAGTGATGATGAAGTTCTGAAAACTGCTTCAGGATTTGCTAATCGAGCGGAGGAGCGGTTCAACGATGTGGATACAAGATTTGGTATCGCCTCGGGATGCAAGGTTTTTACCGCTATAGCGATTACTCAGCTGGTTGAAAAGGATGTACTTTCCTTTAAGACAAGGCTAGTTGACTGTTTGGATATTTCGTTTCCTCACTTTCATGATGAGATCACGATTCATCACCTCTTAACACATACATCCGGTATTCCGGATTACTTTGATGAGGATGTGATGGAGGACTTTGAGGATCTCTGGAAACAAACGCCAATGTATCATTTAAAAAGTCTCAAAGATTTCCTTCCGTTATTTCAAAATGGAAGAATGGTAGCTAACCCTGGAGAATCCTTTCGCTACAACAATGCAGGATACATCGTATTAGGGCTAATCATCGAGCAACAGACAGGGATGTCTTTTCAGGATTATATAAAGGAACACATTTTCCCTCTTGCAGACATGCAAGAATCTGGGTACTTTTCAATGGATTGTCTTCCAAAAAATACAGCTATCGGATACATCGATGAAAAAGACGGTTCATGGCGAACGAATACTTACTCTGTCCCTATCATGGGTGGCTCAGATGGGGGTGCTTATGTAACTGCCCCTGACATGATCAAACTCTGGGAAGCGCTGGTAGGATTTCGTTTATTAGATGAAAACCATACCACAATGTTGTTAACACCTCATGTTCGTGTGAAAGTTGGAGTGAATTATGGATATGGAGTCTGGCTGAACAGTGGCAATAACAGTATCGTGAAATACCATGTGATGGGGTATGATCCTGGTGTTAGTTTTCATTCGGCTTACTATCCAATGACTGGAGTAAAAGTAGCCATACCTTCTAATCGTAGTTCCGGCGCGATTGATGTGATGAAGGTAATTGAAGATCAGTTAGAACTTTTGGATAATCAGGTGAAATGATGGATGAGTGAAGCATATTACTTTTCTTTCCCCCTAAATCTAGTACAATAAAAATAATTCATACAAAAAGGTGGGAGAATATTGAAAAATTTACAGAGCACCACAACGTTACATAACGGAGTCAAAATGCCTTGGTTTGGATTGGGAGTTTTCCAGGTTGATGATGGTGATGAGGTAATTAGCTCAGTTAAGGCTGCAATCGAAGCAGGATACAAAAGCATTGATACGGCAGCTATTTATGGAAATGAAGAGGGTGTAGGACAGGCAATTGCTGAATCCCACGTACCTCGTGAAGAGCTGTTTATTACTACAAAACTCTGGAACTCGGAACAGGGATATGAACCAACTCTCGCTGCCTTTGAAGAAAGCTTAAAGAAATTAAAGCTTGATTATGTTGATCTGTATCTGATTCATTGGCCACTACCGGCGAAAGGAAAATATAAAGAAACATGGAAGGCGTTTGAAAAACTTTATCAGGACAAACGGGTACGCGCCATCGGTGTTAGTAACTTCAAGGAACATCATCTTGAAGACCTGATCGCTGATTGTAAGGTAAAACCAATGGTAAATCAGGTGGAGTATCATCCTCGTTTGAATCAAAGTAACCTGCATGAGTATTGCAAAATAAATGATATCCAACTTGAAGCATGGTCACCGTTAATGCAGGGTGGTTTGTTGGATAACCCTGTTATCGAAGAAATAGCGAGCAAATATGGGAAATCTCCAGCTCAGGTTATCCTTCGCTGGGATCTTCAAAATGAAGTGGTAACGATTCCGAAGTCTACTAAGGCACATCGGATTAGTGAGAATGCTAATGTTTTTGATTTTGAACTATCAAGAGAAGACATTGAGAACATAAATGAGTTAAATCAGGACAAAAGAATCGGTCCTGATCCGGATGAGTTTACTAAAGAATAATGATTGCTTTTAATGCATAACGAATAAGGTCCCTCTTGAAGTAATCCGAGAATTGAAAGTATCTCATTGTTACTTAAGGGGGATTTTTTAAATGTAGAGAGGTCTTATGATAATGTTTCTAAAAGTCTAAATATTCAATTGACTATGAAAGCATTTACATGTTACGGTATGATTAATCGTTTAACTAATTTAAAAAGGTGACAAATATGACTAAAATCAAAGATATAGCAAAACAAGCTGGAGTATCAACTGCAACCGTATCGCATGTTCTAAATAATACCGGACGAGTTGGAGAAAGTACTCGCCAAAAAGTATTGGAAGTAATTAATGAGCTGAATTATAAACCTAATAAAATCGCTAAAAGTCTAAAGATAAAGAAAACCAGCACAGTGGGTGTGATTGCTGAAGACGTTACAGTGTTTAATACACCTGATATTATTGATGGGATCAATGAAATTGCTGAAAATAGTGGATTAGGAATCTTACTTTCTAACCTGAGAATCTATAAGAAGATGGGGATTGATTTTTCTCAAAAAGAACACATGAAAGAGCTATTATCAATAGCATTCGACGAAATGGTTAAAAACCAGGTAGATGGCATTATTTACATAGGCACATATACAAGAGATGTGACAGATGTTATTCCTGCTAATATTCCATTACCAGTAGTTTATACGTATTGTTATACTTCAAATGAGCTTGATTATACAGTGAATTACGATGATGAATTTGCCGCGTATGAAGCAACAAGGCACCTGATTGACTCAGGTCACAAAGAGATTGCGTTAATAAGTGGGATTATTGATTCTATCCCTTCACATGAGAGGTTCAATGGGTATCGAAGAGCGTTGATGGACTATGGAATTCCTTTGAATCCGTCATTTGTGAAAACAGGAGATTGGGAAGTTGACTCAGGCTTTATATTAACCGAAGAATTATTAAATTTGGCTAAGAAACCTACAGCTATTCTCGCTTTAAATGATTTGATGGCTTTTGGTTCAATTAACGCTGCCAAAAATAGGGGTCTTCACGTACCAGATGATATTTCAATTATTGGCTTTGATAATAGAGAATTTAGTGCTTTTACTACCCCTGGCATCACCACTATGTCCATCCCCTTACATCAAATGGGAGAGAAATCTATGGATATGCTAAAGTTATTAATTGCAAATAGAAATATAGATAAAAAGAAAATAAAATTACATTGTGACTTACTAAAACGTGAATCAGTTAGTAAGAAATAATTTTTGAGATTGATTAAACGATTAATCATATAAACAGCATATAAAGATAGGAGGAGATTTTCACTTATATAGTATCTAGTTTTAGCGTTGCACCTTTTGGAAGTGGTTTGAAAAGCGGTAAATAATTAAAAAACAAAGGGGGATTACCTGTTGGTAACTAGTGAAAGAAGGAGCGTCTACTCTTCGAAGTAAAAAAGGGGTATATGCAGTAAATATTGTCATTAGTATTTTCTTTCTATTACCTTTTTTGTGGATTGTAAGTACATCTTTGAAATTGCCTGAAGATATTGCTCAGTATCCTCCAAAGTGGATCCCGTCAACTTAACATTTGAAAATTACAAAAATATCTTCACAGTCGAAAATGGCATCTTTTCAACCTATTTTTTCAACAGTGTTATTCTAACGGTCATTACAGTTGTTTGTGTGATTATCATTAGCTCACTTGCAGGCTATGGTTTATCTAAACTTGATATCCCATATAAAAATGTGCTGTTAGTGCTAATTCTGATGGCTATGATGATCCCATTCCATGGGTTGTTAATTCCTCTATTTTCAATTATTAAAAGTTTGGGCTTATTAAATACTCATGGAGCATTAGTATTAATCTATGTAACCTTTCAGCTTCCTTTTACAGTGTATATGATGAAGAATTCTTTTGATGCCATACCTACGAGCTTAAGAGAATCAGCTTTAATTGATGGAGCAAGCGAATTTAGACTTTATCTCAAGGTGTTAATGCCACTAGTTTGGCCTGGTGTAGCAACGGTTGCTATTTTCTCTGCCTATACTACATGGAATGATTTTATTATTGCGTTAGTTTTTGCGAATTCTGACCGGCTACAAACGTTGAATTTGGGTTTGACTAATATAGCTGTGGGAGAATACGGAACGAGGTGGGGGCTGTTATCAGCAGGATCGATCATCAGTATTATTCCAATCCTCATTTTGTTTATTTTCCTACAAAGGTATTTTATTAACGGCTTAACAAGTGGTGCTGTTAAATAATAAAGCAAAGATAAAGGAGGATTATGTTGAAAACCGACCATATTCGAAAAGAGAATATAGAGATTACTGATAGCTTCTGGAAAAAACGTATTGAGTTAATTCGTAATCAGGTGATTCCTTACCAGTGGGAAGCTCTAAATGATCGACTCCCAGAAACAGATCCAAGTCACGCCATTGAAAATATTCGAATTGCTGCAGGTGATAAAGAAGGGGAATATTATGGGATGGTTTTTCAAGACAGCGATGTGGCAAAATGGCTGGAAGCTGTTGCATATAGCCTTGAGCATCAAACAGATTCCGAGCTTGAGCAAACCGCTGATGAATTGATCGATCTATTAGGAAGTGCTCAGGGTGAGGATGGTTACTTAAATACGTATTATACGATTAAAGAACAAGAAAAGCGCTGGACAAATGTAAGAGACAATCACGAGTTATACTGTGCGGGACACTTAATTGAAGCTGCCGTTGCTTATTATCGAGCTACAGGAAAACGCAGATTTCTTAGCATTATGAAAAGATATGCGGATTACATTGATAGAGTCTTCGGTAGTGACGAAGGTAAAATTAAAGGCTATCCTGGTCATCAAGAAATCGAATTAGCTTTAGTGAAATTATACGATGTTACAGAAGAGGAAAAATATCTGAACCTAAGTAAATTCTTCAT
Organism: Pseudalkalibacillus hwajinpoensis; assembly: GCF_039851965.1. NCBI lineage: Bacteria > Bacillati > Bacillota > Bacilli > Caryophanales > Guptibacillaceae > Guptibacillus > Guptibacillus hwajinpoensis. The sequence goes on from NZ_CP156674.1 coordinate 3,223,127, forward strand.
TGATGAACGCGGAAAACAGCCCCACTTTTTTGAAGTCGAGAAAAAGAAAAGGGAGGAGGATAAGCCATTCTGGTTCAATAATGACCATGCATATAGTCAGGCTCAACTTCCGGTTCGTGACCAACAGGAAGCTGTAGGGCACTCTGTCCGAGCTGTTTATATGTATACAGCAATGGCAGACCTTGCAGTAAGAACAAATGATGATTCTTTGAAAAAAGCATGCGAGACATTGTGGGAAAATGTAACGAAGAAACAAATGTATATTACCGCTGGTATTGGTTCAATGGAGTTTGGGGAAGCGTTCTCCTTTAACTATGACCTTCCAAATGATTTATCTTATACCGAAACTTGTGCCTCTATCGGATTAATTTTTTGGGCCAAACGGATGCTAGATCTTGAAGTTCATCATGAATATGCAGATACAATGGAAAGAGCATTATACAATGGAACGATCAGTGGAATGGATCTGGATGGGAAGAAGTTTTTCTATGTTAATCCTCTGGAGGTTTTACCTGAAGCAACTGAAAAACGTCATGATCAAAAACACGTTAAGCCTATTAGACAAAAATGGTTTGGCTGTGCGTGCTGTCCTCCTAATTTAGCACGATTAATCGCTTCAATTGGTCATTATATATACTCTAAGAGAGAAGAAGAGCTATTTGTGCATTTATATATGGGACATGAGACCACTATGGACATTACTGGTCAACAGGTGGAATTTCGTCAAGAGACGAACTATCCTTGGGATGGCAATGTCTCAATAGAAGTTTCTCCTCAAACGGACCATTTCTTTACGTTAGCTCTTCGTATTCCAGGATGGACTAATAAGGCGATTGTGAAAATAAATGGGGAAGTGATAGATCATGAACCTATCATAAAGAATGGTTACGTTTATATAAAGCGGACATGGAAAGCAAATGACAAGGTGGAATTGTCATTTGAAATGACAATTGAACGAGTTTATGCAAATCCTAATGTTCGCCACAATATCGGAAAAGTAGCCATTCAACGTGGACCTGTCGTATACTGTCTTGAACAAGTTGATAATGGGGAAACTCTAAATGCTATTTTACTACCGGAGAGTTCAACACTTCAGGCAGACTATGATACAGATTTGCTTGATGGGGTAGTAGTTGTTACTGGTGAAGCCGAGCGAATTGTCGACAGTAGCTGGGAAAACAGCTTATATCAATCAGCTAAAGGGGAAATGACTTCTATGAAAATAAAAGCAGTGCCTTATTATGCATGGTGTAACCGGAAGCCAGGTGAAATGATTGTTTGGATAAATGAAAAAAGTTAAATATAAGGTGTTTATGTAGAAGGATAAAGCCCACCTCCGAAGAAAAAGTGATTAGCATGCTTTAGTATGAAAAAGTCTCATTAGAGGGAGAAAGAATGGAGAGATTGATGTGATTAATCGAATCAGTCATAGCTCCATGCAATTCATTGAACTTTTTATGGAGGACGTAATAGGCCTGGCAAAATGAATAATCAAATCGATTTCAATCACTTATGCTTTGAAGTGGAGGATATTTGTCAAATAGCCACGCACATTAAAGCAGAAGGTTTACCATTGATGTTGAGCCAATTAGAGGCAAGAATTATAATTACCAGTGCTGGGTTAGAGATTCTGATGGCAATCGTAATGAATTTATGCAGCTAGATCCTGCTTCGCCGCTATGAACTGTTAATAAAAGTACTTCAACTCATTACTATCAAAGGAGGAACTTACTTTGGATCAATAAAAAGTTGCCGTTGTCACAGGTGCTACAAGAGGAATAGGAAGGAATATTGCCCTGTTTCTAGCAGAAAAAGGCTATATAGTTATTGGAACCGGACGAAATGCCGAGAAATTAAAGGAAATGGAAACAGAACTTTCTTCTGAGCACTCTATGTTGGCGATGGACGTCACACAGCCAGCTGAGGTTCAAGAGGTAGTGGAGCATGTTATTGATAAATTTGGTAGGATTGACGTTTGGGTAAATAATGCGGGTGCATTTAAGGCAATCGGTCCAACCTGGGAAGTGAAAAGTGAAGACTGGATGAACGATGTGACTACCAACTTATTTGGAACCTTTCATTGTGTACAAGCTATCGTTCCTGCGATGCTTATTAAACAGGGATCAGGCAGGATTATTAATCTAGCAGGTGGGGGAACCGTTAGCGCCTTTAAATATGGGAATGGCTATGGTACTTCCAAAACAGGTGTTGCTCGATTAACTGAAAATCTTGCTGAAGAATTAGTGGAAACACAGATTAAAGTATTTGCTGTGGATCCTGGTTTAAATGATACAGACATGACACGATATCAAAGAGATATAGACATTGGTCAGCGTTATTTAAGTGAAATAGAGAATTTGTTTAAACAAAATAGTGATGTTCCTCCGTTTCAAGCTCCACAGTGGGTATATTACTTGGCCACTGGTGAGCTTGATGACTACGTCGGGCGCGTTGTCTCTGTCTATGAAAACCTGGAGGAATTGCAAAGTAAGACCAAAGATGAAAAAGATTCAGATTTTCATAAGCTTCGTCTAATAAAATAAATCACCACTTGAGCGCTGTAATGGACGCTCAAGTGGTTTTTTATAATATTATTCTCTTCCTCGAATTCGTTGTTCAATTGCATCCTGGTCATACGGATAAGTAACAGCCAGTTCACTTACTTTATTAAGTTTGTCCATGGCTTCGTCTTTCAAGCTCCAACCAGAAGCTCCGAGGTTAATTTCCAGTTGTTCCATCGTTCTTGCGCCAATAATGGGAGCTGTCACCCCTGGTCTTTGCAGAAGCCAATTAAGCGCCACCTGTGCAGGTGTCTTTTGTTCGTCCTCTGATACCTCGAAAAGTGTGTCAATCACGTTCCAGGTGAATTCGTTATTGTAATTACTCCAGCTTTCTCCCCAGCCCTTTTCTTCAGCGAGGCTAATTCTCGAATCAGAAGGAGGGTGTGTGAGATCCCGATGGAACTTTCCGCTCAACCATCCTCCTCGCAGTGGGCTCCATGGAATGACGCCCAATCCTTCATTCTCACAAATGTCAATTAGTTCCCATTCAGTTGCACGGGTTAATAGGTTATATTGAGGTTGAAGGGAAACAAAAGATTCCCATCCATTCATTCGGCTTACTTCAATGGCCTTTTGCAGTTGCCAGCCTTTAAAGTTACTTGCTCCGATGTATCTAACAAGCCCTTCTTTAACAAGTTCATTTAAGGTACTTAATGTTTCTTCTAGAGGTGTCCTGGGATCCCATGCGTGCACTTGATAAAGATCAATGTAATCTGTTTGCAGACGTTGAAGACTATTTTTTACAGCTGTGAGAAGATGCTTTCTACTTAAACCGCTATCATTAGGGCCATCACCCATGGCAAAACGAACTTTTGTGGCAAGGACAAGATCGTCACGCTTTTGAGTTTGTAGCCATTTTCCAACGATTTCTTCAGAGCTACCTTGTGTATAGACGTCTGCCGTATCAATGAAATTTCCACCTTCTATAATGAACCGGTTCAGAATGTTAAAGCTATCTTCTTCGTTTGTTTCTCTTCCGAGAGTCATTGTGCCGAGACATAGATCACTGACTTTGAGTCCTGTTTTTCCAAGGTAACGATAATTCATAGTCGTTTCACTCCTTAAAGTTGAATATTATCTCTCCATTCATGAATAGGCTGCCAATTTAATAGCTTCTTCGCTTTCTTGTTCGAAAGAAGCGTTTCATATCCGCTCAATTCTCCACGGAAGTCATTTACTTCGGGGAATGCGGCTGCCATTAATTCCTTACTCATAATGTCCATACTGGTGTCATCGGCAGCAATGTTTAGCTCCACAGCACCCAAGTTGTCTGTCTCAATAGCAAGTCTGAATGCAGTTGCTGCATCCCGTGCATCAATATAACTCCATAAGATTGTTTTCCTCTGCTCTGGATCATGAATGAAGTCTGGGAAACGTTTATACATTTCAGGGGTAATGATATTTCCCAACCTAAGTGAAATAACCGACATGCCAGTTCTATTATGAATCATTTCAGCATTTTTCTCGTTCACAATTTTTGATAGACCGTAGCTGTCTTCTGGTAGCTGTGGATGGTCTTCGTCAACTGGAACGTACTTAGGCAGTAAGTTTTTCCTGGAGAAAACCATCCCGTATGAGGACTCACTTGAGGAAATGACTCCCTTCTTAATCTCCAGGTTTCCGGCTGCTTCAAGAATATTGTAATTGGCCATCACATTATTTCTAAAGGTCACTTCATTTGGATGCGAATATGCAACCGGAATAGCGGCAGTATGTACAAAAGCATCTGCTCCTTCAAGTGCTCCATATACCTGACCAAGGTCGTTCAAGTCGGTAATAATTGTTGGACATAGTTGTACTTCAGGCTTCTTCACATCTGCGTTTACAACTTCGTATCCCTTTTCTAAGAATTCTCTAATAACCCACGGGCCAAGCAGACCGCTTCCTCCTGTAATCACTACTTTACTCATGATTTAACCTCCTGATCATTATTGTTTGACTTTTGCTTTTGTTCTTACTAGTGTAACTTTTCACCCATTAATTGAAAGTACTGAATATTATTTGATATAATAAACGTACAAGAAGTTACTACAAAATATTGAGTAACTACATAATCGGAAGGGGACATAGAATGAACCCTATAAAGGATGAACAAGTTGAGTGCTCGATTGAGAAAGCGCTTAATATTATTGGTGGGAAATGGTCTTTTTTGGTCTTGAAAGAATTATTCAAAGGCACAAGGCGATTCGGTGAATTGCAAAGAAGAATTAAGGATATCAGTCCCACTGCATTAACAAATACCCTCAGGCATCTAGAGAAAAATGAAATATTGACTCGTGAAGCTTTTGCAACAGTGCCTGTCACCGTCGAATATTCTCTAACGGAAAAAGGGCAGGAGTTACATAAAATTCTTAAAGAGATGAAAAGTTGGGGTGCAAAATGGGGATAACGGCAGGGAAAGCAAGAAAAACCATTCTTCGGAAATTCTTGCTTTTTTGTCCTGTCCTCCCTTTATCTTTGCACCTTTTCTAGTTCAGCGATTTGTTCAGCTGGTAAGGCACCTTCATAAATACGCAATTCATCCATTAAACCCTTGAATGGGGTGTCCCACCAATTAACGCCTAGGCTAAACATACTGTTTGCTTTAAAGATATCCGGGAAGCCGCTGCCAGAAAATTGTTCAACCCCGTTAACATAAACCTTAATGATTCCTTCGTTTACTGTGTAAGCAAGATGTGTCCATTCTCCTGTAGGAATTTTTAAATTTGTATTTGCATCATACCACCCACTTTCTGAAGCAGCCCAAATCATAGTATTATTGTTTGCGCCTCCATGTCCTTGGGGGACGATACTGACCCAGTTGTTTTCATCTTTTGCTCCAAAAAAAGCAGTTGTAAAATCTGTAAGCTGTTCAGGCATTAACCAGAGTGAGACTGAATAGCTATGACTTGAAAGGATGCCGTCGGGAAGGCGAATGCCGGAAGTACCATCAAATACCGCGGCTTGACCACTTTTACCGTTCGAATAGGTAATCGTTCCGCCATCTTTGTCAATTCGATTCCCAGTAATGGTTCCTTCCTCATAGTTTCCTGTTTCGTCCATTAGGTTGTTGTCAAAAGAGAAGTTAGCTGTTATGCCGATTGGCTGTTTAGGCAAAACATTTATAGAAAAGCTCTTTGTAGCTGTAACGTTTGCATTCGTAATAGTTGCTGTTAACGTTGCTGTGGCATTATTCTCTCCTGGCTCAGGTCTGGTCACAATGCCTTCTGCTGTTACGACTTCTGAATCTGAAGTTGCCCAGGAAATCTCCGTTTCGCTCATACCTTCAGCAGGCAATGTAAGGTTTTGAACAACATTTTCAATATCTCCAAGAGTTAAGTCCTGGTGTACAGCAGCTACAATTTTTTCTGGAGAGTATTCCTTCATTTTACTTCCCCATATTGTCTCCCCTTCCTTTGAAAGAGCAGTAAATGTCATCCGATAGCTCTCAGAAGATGGATCCCATTGACGGAGAAATACTCCTTGATAGCGGCTGTCATCTATTGTTAGCAAAACTCTATTATGTCCAGTCTTTTTCCAGGTTCCACTAACAGCGCCAGTGATTTTATGGTTATTTTTTAATGTAATCCTTTCAGAGGCTTTAATCTCAGAAGAGATATCCTTTCCATGATTAATGAATTTATATTCGCCAGTAAGATCTTGTCGTTTTACCTTGGTAAGCGTTTCGCCTGAATAGCGATAAGGTGTAACCACAGGCCATCCTTCTTTATTCATAAACATTTGATGAACACGAATTTCATGCATTTCACCTTTCTGAGGAAAGCGGCTGTGGAAGATTAGGAACTGTTCTCCTGTTTCTGGGTTACGGTAGACAGAATTATGACCTGGAGAAACCTTACCTGTTCCTATGCCGCTTCCAGCTTCACCAATTTTCCGCTCAAATAAATAATTTCCCATAAGCTTAACGCCATATGGTTCGATGGAACGATCATCAAAAAGTGGAAGAGTTGGATCGGCTTTTACATCAATCATTGCATTGCCTGCTGCGTCATAATAAGGGCCATCAGGGTTCTTCGAACGTGCCACTCTCATATTGTAGCCGCCTGAAGCATCAAGGCCTCCAAAAGACAGATATAAATAATAGTAATCGGTTTCGTCATTGTACTGAATATAAGGTGCTTCAATTCTGCTATGGTTTCCGCCAGTAAGCTTTTTTCCATATCCTTGATCGGGAAGAGGCATGCCTTTTGCAGGATCCATTTCTAAAATGAAAATTCCGCCAGAATAGGAGCCATACACCATCCATAATGCACCATCTTTGTCATAGAAAACATCTGGATCTACCACATTGGGATGAATTTTTGCATCGTAGATTGTTCCATCAGCCCCTGGTTCATTCCACATACCGGATTTTAAAATAATCCCCTGATCCTCATATGGTCCTTCAACGTTATCACTAACTGCAACGCCCATGGCTGATCGAGGTGAATCCCCTTTACAAGCGTTGTAATACATATAGAATTTACCATCATCGAGCTGTATAACGTCAGCTGCCCAGAGAGTATCCGACTGTGCCCAATCAAATGTCTTCTTTAATTCTTCTTTTACATTATCAAATAGAGGGTTTTCCGCATCTGCTCCGGATGCAACAAGCTCCCACTGCATTAAATCCTGTGATTTCGCTGCAGCCAGGTGAGAGCCGAAAACATAGAAAGTATCTTTTAGTTTTATTACTGACGGATCGTGGACAGATGCATCCTTAAACACTGGTGGGACAGGTTGTTGTGCATCATTACCTTCCTGCGTTTTCTCTTTGCCTTCTGCATGATAAAGAGTATTTCCAGAGAAGTTTGTAACCGCTGTCAAAATAGCGATTAACATAATTAATAAACCTCCAAAAAGAAATCTTCTAATGGAAACCAGATTCATTGCATTTAGTGCTCCTCTCAAAAGCTAAATTTGTGAATTGGTTAATAACGTAAGTGGTCGTAGTTAAAAGAAATGGGATCATAAAACGATCTGAAGTTGGGAAGGTGAGGTTATTACTCTAGCACTCAATTTAATATCGGCTTTATCAACTCCCTCCTGTAATGTTTTATATCAATAGAATTGAACAATGTTGTCAATGAGTAAACAATACAACAGTTGATATTCATGTACAATATATATCGTTAAATACGAGGTAAAATAGGAAAATGTACGTATATATAATTCGATTAGAGAGAGCTAATATAGTACCTGGATCATATAATATTCCATTTATATATCCATTTTATCTACAATTTTAAACGATGTGTAAGCATGTGTAGAGAAATGATGGGAAGATCTTAAAATAATATAATATTGAAAAACTTGTTCGTACAAGTATATAATAGTAAACAAAGATTCTCAGGTAACCTAGTCTTAAACGGTAACTTTATTAATAACAGCGCTTTAGGAACTCACTGATAATTGTTCGGATTTCACTTAATAGGAAAGGAGGAATTAGGAGAGTTACCAAAGGCTGACTGGTCAAAGCTAGTCTGAATAGAAATTTTAAAATAACAATACGTGGTAGAAAATTAGTGACCAGATAAAGGTAAATCAATAGGCAAAAACATGGAGGGATCGATTTGGTTAATAACGTAACGATTAATACGGATATCACGAAGGGTAAGATCAATAAAAATATTTACGGGCATTTTTCTGAACATCTTGGGAGGTGTATATACGAAGGGATATGGGTTGGGGCAGATTCCACGATAGAGAATACAAATGGGATTCGAAATGATGTGCTCTTTGCCCTTAAAAATCTTGATATTCCCGTGCTCCGATGGCCTGGAGGTTGTTTTTCGGATGAATACCATTGGAAGGATGGTGTGGGGCCAGCTGAAGAACGAAAAAGAATGGTGAATACCCATTGGGGAGGAGTAGTAGAAAACAACCATTTTGGTACACATGAATTTATGATGTTATGTGAAATGCTTGAATGTGAGCCATATATATGTGGAAATGTTGGAAGTGGTACGGTCCAGGAAATGTCGGAATGGGTAGAGTATATGACTTTTAATGGGGAATCTCCAATGGCAAATTGGCGACAGGAAAATGGACAGGAAGAACCCTGGAAATTGACCTATTTTGGAGTTGGCAATGAAAACTGGGGTTGTGGGGGCAATATGCGTCCTGAATATTATGCTGATCTTTATCGACGCTATCAGACATATGTGCGTGATTATGGTGATAATCAACTATTTAAAATAGCCGGCGGTCCAAACGTGGATGACTATAATTGGACAGAGGTTCTTATGAGAGAAGCATCCAAAATGATGGATGGGCTAAGTCTTCATTACTACACAATTCCTGGTGACTTCTGGAAAGGTAAAGGTTCTGCTACCGAATTTACAGAGGATGAATGGTCTATTACGATGAAAAAAGCGTTGCATATGGATGAGTTAATTACAAGGCATGGAACGATTATGGATAAGTATGATCCTGAAAAGCGTGTAGGATTAATCATTGATGAATGGGGAACGTGGTTTGATGTGGAGCAAGGCACAAATCCCGGCTTCCTCTACCAGCAAAATACAATTCGTGACGCTCTTGTTGCTGGCCTTCACTTCCATATTTTTCATAAACATTGCAATCGCGTCCAAATGGCAAATATTGCTCAGACAGTAAATGTCCTGCAAGCTATGATTTTAACAGAAGGAGAAAATATACTTTTAACCCCAACTTATCATGTGTTTGAGATGTTTAAAGTGCATCAGGATGCTGAGCTTCTAGCTATAGATTCCGAGATGGTCTCCTATAAAGGTGATCTTCCTCAGGTTAGTATTTCAGCCTCAAAGAATTCGGAAGGAAAAATACATGTAAGCCTGTGCAATGTGGATCATGAAAAGGATGCGATAATTCAGTTACAGCTTCGTGGTATAAGCTCTACAACATCTAACATCACTGGCAGAATCTTAACTTCACAGTTAATGAATGCTTATAATTCATTCGAACAACCTGAAAATGTAAAGCCTCAGGTGTTCGAAAACTTTGTTAGACAAAACGGTCACTTCAAGGTTGAACTTCCGCCTATGGCAGTCGTAGTATTAACAATCGATCAATAGAAAAGGAATGGTTGAATCGTGAAAGAAAGCAAACCTTGTAAAGGATGCTCAGCAAGCGTGATCGTAACGGCGGAGACGATTAACAGATACTTTTCTTCCATTTCAGAAGTCATAAGGGTAACAGAAGAAAAGTACAGGGAAAGATTGGAGGTATGCAACAGCTGTCCTTCTCTTCAATATGGGACAACATGTATGCATTGTGGAAGTTTAGTACGCTATCGAGCAGGCTTTATTGATAAAAGCTGTCCCTATCCTGGGAAGGCGAAATGGTAGAATAATTGGAATGGATAGGTTATAGAAGAGGACCAGTAGTTAAGCGTTTTGCTTAACTACTGTTTTTTTCTTAAAATCGTTAGAAGTTAAAGGGTGTATGGACAACATTATAAGTCTAATTAGTCAACTGAATGGTCAAGGTGGTATAATTTAATTATAGATAATTGTACGAATAAGCCAGTTAGTTGAGGTGTTTATATGGAGACGAAATACAATATTGTAAAGCAAGCAATTATGTCTAAGATACTTGATGGAACCTTCCGTCCTCATCAAAAGATAAGTTCGGAAAGTGAAATGATGAAGGAGTTTAATGTAAGTCGACATACAGTTCGATTAGCGATAGGAGATCTTGTTAGTAAAGGATGGCTTTATCGAGCTCAGGGGGCGGGCACATTTTGTGCTGACAGATCTGGAAATGAAGTTAGCGATAAGGGAGATAGCTCGAAAAATATAGCGATTATTACAACTTATATTTCTGACTATATCTTTCCCTCTATTATTAGAGGAGCTGAAGCCTATTTAAGTGAAAATGGTTACCAGGTTACATTATTTAGTACAAATAATAATCATGAGGATGAAAGACGTTTTTTGGAAAAAATTATTGCTCAGAAATATGATGGCGTCGTAATCGAGCCTACTAAGAGTGCTTTTTCTAACCCTAATATTAATTATTATTTAAACCTTGAACGTTTAAATATTCCCTACATTATGATTAATGCTTATTATGATGAGCTTGAACCAATAAGTATTGTAATGGATGATGAAAGAGGAGGCTTTATTCAGACCGAGCACCTGATTAAACTGGGGCATAAAAATATCATTGGCTTCTTTAAAACGGATGATATTCAGGGAACGAAAAGGATGAAGGGATACTTAAAAGCACATCGGTCTAACAACATACCGATTAATCCGAATCTTATTATTACATATGATACTAGTGAAAAGAACGAAAAGCCTGCTGAGAAGCTCAGAAAAATGGTGGCGAAATCGGCGGATGAGAGGCCGACTGGAATTGTTTCATATAACGATGAGCTTGCGATCAACTTGTTGGACGTGCTTCGAGAGAATCAGCTACAAGTTCCGGATGATATATCTATAGTGGGCTATGATAATTCTTTTTTATCTAAGGTGTCTGAGGTCAAGCTAACAACAATTGAGCATCCGAAAAGCGAAATGGGGAAACAAGCTGCAAAAGTCATTATAAATTTAATCAAAGAAAATAGCGGTACTCAAAGAAAGTCCAATGATTCTAATGACTCTATCGTTTATGAACCTGAGCTTATCATAAGGAATTCTACTAAGGCATTGTAAGGAATCCTTAGATGTTTGGCGCTTCATCCGTTTACGGATGGAGCGCTTTTTTTGGTTAACACATTCAAAAGGGAACGATTTCATTTTACTAAACATTAAAAACAATAGAATGACAGAATACTTTATTAAATATTCAAAAAACAATTGAATTATCGAATTTTGTCCTATATAATTTATTTATGCAACTTATACGTACCACTTTAATTAGGGTGGTGATTTATATGTTCGTACATTGTTTGTAAGAGTTGGCTTCTATCTAGAGTGCAGGATAGAAATACTTAAGTAATTTTATTCAAGATAATGAAAGCGTCTACAATCCAGGATAGACTTCTGAGTCAATGAACAAGAATTTTCATTAAATTAAAGAAGTATTAAAAAGGGAGTGTTATGCATGGCGGAAATGTTAAAAGCAAAGATGATTTTGGACAAAAACTATGAGATTGCTAAAGTGGATGAACGTATCTATGGTTCTTTTATTGAACACCTGGGACGAGCTGTCTATGGAGGGATATATGAACCGGGGCATGCTGAAGCGGATGAACAGGGATTTCGTAAGGATGTTATTGACCTTGTTAAAGAGTTGCAGGTACCAATTGTAAGATATCCAGGTGGTAATATGGTTTCTGCCTATAATTGGGAGGATGGGGTAGGATCTCGAGAAGATCGTCCTCGTCGTTTAGAGCTTGCATGGCGAACAATTGAAACAAATGAAGTAGGCACTAATGAATTTGCTGATTGGGCTAAGAAAGTAAATGCTGAGGTAATGATGGCAGTTAATTTGGGAACAAGGGGAATTGATGCGGCAAGAAACCTATTGGAATACACGAACCATCCAGGAGGTACATATTGGAGCGATTTAAGAAAATCACATGGTTATGATGCCCCCCACGGCATCAAAACCTGGTGTCTTGGCAATGAAATGGACGGTCCCTGGCAGGTTGGTCATAAAACAGCATATGAATATGGCAGAATAGCTCAGGAAACAGGAAAAGCAATGAAATTAGTTGATCCAACAATTGAGCTAGTAGCATGTGGTAGTTCAAATACAGGAATGGCGACCTTTCCAGAATATGAAGCGACAACTTTGGACATCGCCTATGACGAAGTGGACTATATTTCGCTCCATCAATATTATGGAAACTATCAAAATGATCCTGCGAATTACCTGGCGAAAAACATGGATATGGATCATTTTATTAAAACAGTGATCTCGACCTGTGATTATATAAAAGCCAAGCATCGTAGTAAAAAGACAATTAACTTAAGCTTTGATGAATGGAATGTTTGGTACCACTCAAAGGAATCTGATAAGCAAATTGAACCTTGGACGATCGCTCCTCCCCAGTTGGAAGACCACTATAACTTCGAAGATGCTCTTCTAGTAGGGAGTATGCTTATTACATTTTTACAACATGCAGATCGAGTTAAAATGGCTTGTATGGCTCAATTGGTGAATGTTATTGCTCCAATTATGACAGAGAACAACGGGCGCTCCTGGAAGCAAACTATTTTCTATCCTTATATGCATGCTTCTATTTACGGTAGAGGTATATCGTTGAAACCGATCCTTTCATCACCAAAGTATGACAGTAAAGATTTCACAGATGTTCCTTATATCGATAGTGCAGCTGTTTACAATGAGGAAAAAGATGAAGTTACCGTTTTTATGGTGAACAAACACTTAGAAGAGGCCATTACCGTTTCCAGTGATGTAAGAAGCTTCGAAGGATATCGACTAGTTGAGCACATTGTTCTTGAAAATGATGATTTGAAGGCTATAAATACGGCTTCTGAGCAGGCAGTAGCTCCACATCGTAATGGAGAGTCCGCTCTTGAAAACGGAATTTTAGAAGCCAGGCTTTCAAAAACTTCCTGGAATGTCCTTCGCTTGAAAAAGTCGTAAATTAGCTTAGGGGACCTAGTTACGGTCCCTTGAGAAATAAAATGCTCTGGAGGGGTTCTTATGTTACCAGCGTCTACAAGTTCCAAGCATAATGAAAAACAGGAGCGGCAAATCCAGATGGCGAAAAGACCTAACCGATTCTTGAGCTTTCTGAATTCTAAAAAGGTTGTTCCGTATATCTTTATCACACCATTTATCCTTTCTTTTCTGCTCCTTACTCTCTATCCAACAATAAAAGCAATTATTATGAGCTTTCAAAGCGTGTTACCAGGGCAAATTACTTTCATTGGTCTCCATAATTATTCTAGAGTGTTTAATCCTACCTTTTATAAGGCTTTATCCAATACAAGCATTTATGTCTTTTTTACTGTTGTAATTCTGGTAGTCATGCCGATTATCTTATCCGTACTCCTTGATTCTAAGTTTGTTAAATTTAAAACAATTTTTCGTGCATCTCTATTCGTCCCAGCACTAGCTTCTACAATTGTTGCTGGTATGGTCTTTCGCTTGATGTTTGGGGAAACGGACACGGCTGCAGCAAACCAGGTGCTAAACTGGATTGGTTTATCCTCAGTAGATTGGAGATATAACGCTTGGTCAGGTATGTTCCTGATGGTCTTGCTTTGCAGCTGGAAATGGATGGGTGTTAACATTTTATATTTTCTTGCTGCATTGCAAAATGTGCCTCAAGATTTATACGAAGCCGCGGATATCGATGGAGCAACAATGATGCAGAAATTTAGATATGTAACGCTTCCGTTTTTGAAACCAATAACGATATTTGTTACGACAATTTCCATTATTAATGGTTTCCGTATGTTCGAAGAAAGTTTTGTGTTCTGGGAAGCGGGTTCACCCGGGAATATTGGATTAACGGTCGTTGGCTATCTCTATCAACAGGGGATCCAACAAAACGATATGGGATTTGGAGCAGCTGTCGGTGTTATCTTAATGTTGATTATCTTTCTCATTAGTTTTATTCAACTAATTTTAACGGGAGCATTTAAAAAGGAGGGTGCTTAATGAAGCGAAATCATAACAGAGCTTTAAAGTGGATTGTTAATCTTAGTTTTGTTGTTATCGCGTTAATCGCGTTGTTCCCAATCCTCAGCTTGGTGCTTTCTTCGTTTAGGCCAGCCTCTGAATTAATGCGTAATGGAATTAGCCTGACGTTTGATCCGAAAACACTGAATGTGGATAACTACAGTTATATCTTTACTCAAGCAGGTGATTACTGGGGATGGTATTGGAATAGCGTGGCGATAACGGCCATAACCATTGTTCTTTCACTTTTTTTCTCCTCAATGGTTGGTTATGCTCTTGCCTTATATGATTTTAAAGGTAGAACACTATTCTTTACTCTTGTCTTATTTATCTTGATGGTACCGTTTGAAATACTGATGCTGCCACTTTTTCAGCTTATGATTAATATGCAAATTGTTAATACCTATACTGCAGCTATCCTTCCGGCTGTTGTAGCCCCAATTGCTGTCTTCTTTTTTAGACAATATGCACTCGGATTGCCGAAGGAATTGATGGATGCAGCAAGAATTGATGGCTCAACTGAATACGGAATATTTTTTAAGATTATGCTTCCATTAATGACACCATCTCTTGCGGCGATGGCGATTCTGCTGGGACTTGGGAGTTGGAATAATTTCTTATGGCCATTAATTGTATTGCGGTCAAATGATATGTTTACGCTCCCAATAGGTCTTGCAACTTTGTTAACACCATACGGCAATAATTACGATGTCTTAATTGCCGGATCTGTAATGACTATAGTGCCAATTATTATCCTATTTATTTTCTTTCAACGCTACTTTGTTGCTGGTCTTACTGTAGGAGGAGTTAAAGGATAGACAAAGATCATACTTCTGAAAAACAAAAAAGGTGGCATGCAGGATGAATGGTAATCAGATCGTAACGACATTGGACGTGATTCTTCATTGGATTATGCGACTTGCTTTATTAAATAGTCTCTGGCTTCTTTATTCTCTTAGAGGTTTGATAGTAGGTGGTGTGTTTCCTGCACTGGTGGCATCAATGGGAGTTTCGAGAAAGTGGTTAATGGGAGACGAGGACATCAAAATTTGGAAAACATTCAAAGGTATTTATCGACAGGAATTTACTAAAGCAAACATCATTGGCTGGCTGCTTACTGTAATCGGAAGTTTACTCTATCTAAACTATCGACTGCTAGAAAGCTCTACAAGTGAAGTAATGTTTATAATTCCATTTGCATTCTACCTTATATGTTTCTTTTATGTCATTGTCTTTCTTTGGACATTCCCAATGTTGGCTCATTATGATGCAACATGGCAGCAGCATTTGAAAAATGCGTTTGTGGTTGGACTTACGAAAATTCATTTTACTCTTGCGAGCGGGGTTGTTGTTTTTGCTATTTGCTATTACTCGTTAGGTTTTCCAGGGCTGATTCCTTTTTTCACAATAGGTTTCATCTCAGTCGGATGCATGTGGCTTTCGTTGCAGGTGTTTCAAAAACTGGACCTGCACTCTACCTTTCCGATGGTTGTTCCAGAGTAACTGAGAACACCATTCTTATTATTTGAAAGCGCATTCTGTTGAGAGGACGAAGTAATTCGAAGGACTTTTATTTAGGAGGTGGTGGTCCATCCAGGCGTTTCAATGCATTACTATTTCTTAAAATAATAAAGGGGGATAATTATGAAACGTAAAGGCTTGCTTGTTCTAATGTTTGGATTGATCACATTATTCTTAATGGCTTGTAGCGGGGGAGGCTCCAGTTCAAGTGGGGAAGAAGCTACAGAATCAGAAGTAATTGGTGATGATGTAGAGAATGCAACAGAATTAAAATACTGGACGTTCGTTGAATTGCATATGGACTTCTTTAAAGATGCGGTTCCTCGCTGGAATGAGGCGAATCCTGATAAGCCAATTAAGTTAGTCGCTGAAACATATCCGTACGACCAGATGCATAATAACTTACTTTTAGCCCTCCAATCTGGTACTGGTGCACCTGACATTGCTGATATTGAAATTAGCCGATTCCCCAATTTCTTACAGGGTGAACCGCAGTTGCTTCCAATGAACGAGTATGTAGAGCCGGTAAAAGATAAATTTGTTGAATCCCGATTTGATATTTATGCGAAGGACGATCAATACTATGGTATGCCTACTCATGTAGGTGCATCGGTTATGTATTATAATAAAGAAATAATGGATGCTGCGGGTGTGGATATTGATTCTATCAAAACATGGGAAGATTACAATGAAGCAGGGAAAAAGGTAGTAGAAAATACAGATGCTGTTATGACAACAATAGACACCGCGGATTACCTTAATATGTGGGCGATGATTTCACAACAGGACTCTGATTTTTTTAATGAGGAGGGAGAATTAACTGTTTACAATGAGACTAATGTAAAGACCTTGGATTTTTTACATGATCAGGTATATGAACAAAAAATTGCAGAATTGACTCCTGGAGGAGAGCACCATGCTGAGGAATATTATGCTTTCATGAACGAAGGGGGGGCAGCTTCAGTGACAATGCCGATGTGGTTTATGGGACGCTTTATCGACTATATGCCAGATCTTAAAGGTAAAATGGTCATTCGACCAATGCCTGCCTGGGAGGAAGGCGGCAAGCGAACTGCAGGAATGGGTGGTACTGGTACGGTCGTTACCAATCAAACAGAGCATGAAGAGCTTGCAAAAGAATTTCTGGCATTTGCCAAACTAACTGAGGAAGCCAACGTTCAATTGTGGAAGGTGCTAGGATTTGACCCTCCGCGTTGGGATGTTTGGGAAAGCGAGGCGATCAGAGAAGATAATAAGTATTATGAGTATTTCGGAGATGATATTTTTGACACACTTCTTGATATTAAAGATGAAGTAAACGCTGTGAACATTACTCAAAACACTCCTGATGTGGCGAATGAATTTAATACGAATGTCTTTAATAATGTTATTCGCCAGGATTCACAGACGGCTGATGAAGCTCTTAAACAGGCTCAAGAAACCCTTGAAAGTAATATGAAATAAGACAAAAGATAAATGCAAGGTGCATAGACATGCACCTTGCATATTTTTTGTGTTCATTTATCAGTTATATAGTTGCTCTTCATCTCGAACGTACAACTTATTCAAGTTCATTTTTATATTGGGTGTTAGAGAAAGAAAAGTTAGGAAATCCCGAAAAAAATATGGTAGAAAAAGTGAAGTTTATTCAATGAAAACTTGAATTTATATGTATATGGATCAACAGATTAAGGGTTTATGCCAAGAAGTTAATTAAAACATACAAATTTATTCAAAAAACAAGTGAAATATTGTACGTACGAGTGTATAATGAAAGTACATTAGATGAATGGGAGAGAGTGATATGCTAGAAGACTTGAAGGAAGCTGTACTAAAGGCGAACCTGGCATTACCTCAACATGAATTGGTTACGTTTACATGGGGGAATGTAAGTGGCATTGATCGTAAGGCCGGACTTGTGGTTATTAAGCCAAGTGGAGTAGATTATCAAAATTTGAAAAAAGAGGATATGGTGGTTGTTGATATGGATGGCCATATAGTTGAAGGAAAATTAAAGCCATCATCCGATACACCGACTCACTTGATTCTTTATAAGGCGTTTCCTAATATTGCTGGCATTGTTCATACTCATTCACCCTGGGCAACCAGTTGGGCACAGGCTGGGAAAAGCATTCCGGCTTTTGGTACCACCCATGCAGATTATTTTTATGGAGAAATTCCCTGTACCCGAAGGATGTCCATGGAAGAGATTAATGGGGAGTATGAATTAGAAACTGGAAATGTCATTGTGGAATTATTTAAAAGCTTTGATCCTGATAAAGTTCCTGCAGTACTGGTTGATTCTCATGCTCCTTTTGTGTGGGGGAAGGACGCTAATCATGCGGTCCATAATGCTGTTGTATTAGAAGAAGTAGCGAAAATGGCTTCAGAAACACTTCGATTAAATCCTTATGCGGAACAGATGGATCAAACTTTATTAGACCGTCACTTTTTGCGGAAGCATGGTGTAAACGCTTACTACGGACAGAAATAATCACTTTGGAGGGGAGATACAGGTATGACTACAAAATATGCTATTGGAGTTGATTATGGTACGGGTTCTGGACGTGCTGTGCTCGTTGACCTTGAGAATGGAATAGAAGTAGCCGATCATGTAACGAATTACCGTCATGGTGTGATCGATGAAAGACTTCCTGGATCGAATGTGAGACTAGAGCCAGAATGGGCTTTGCAGCATCCTCTTGACTATATAGATGTATTGACTACTTCTGTACCTGAAGTTATTAAACAATCTGGAATCGACAAGAACGATGTGATTGGGATTGGGATTGATTTTACTGCTTGCACTATGCTTCCAGTTGATGAACTTGGAAATCCTCTATCTCTTAAACCTGAATTAAAAGAAAGGCCGCACAGCTGGCTGAAATTATGGAAACACCATGCTGCTCAAAATGAAGCAAATCTATTAAACAAGATCGCAGAACAAAGAGGAGAGGATTTTCTTTCAAGATACGGTGGGAAAATTTCTTCCGAGTGGATGATTGCAAAGATTTGGCAAGTACTTAATGAAGATCCTGACATATATCATCAGGCGGATCGGTTCCTTGAAGCGACTGACTGGGTTGTTTTGCAAATGACTGGAAATGTGACGAAGAACAGTTGTACAGCAGGATACAAGGCACTCTGGCATAAGGATGAAGGTTATCCACCGAAGGATTTCTTTAAAGCGCTTGATCCTGCCATGGAGACGTTAGTAGAAACGAAGCTACGTGGAGAGATTGTGCCCCTGGGGACAAAAGCTGGTGAGCTTACTGAAGAAATGGCGGCTTTATTGGGGTTAAATCCTGGTACTGCTGTAGCTGTAGGGAATGTTGATGCTCATGCAGCTGTTCCAGGTGTAGGGGTTGTAACACCTGGAAAGCTTGTAATGGCGATGGGTACCTCAATCTGTCACATGCTGTTAGGAACAAAAGAGACACGAGTTGAGGGGATGTGCGGAGTGGTTGAGGATGGCATTATTCCAGGCTTCTTTGGCTATGAAGCAGGGCAATCTGCGGTTGGTGATATTTTTTCCTGGTTTGTGGATCGATCCGTGCCGGCATACGTCAATGATGAAGCGAAGAAAGAGAATATAACCATTCATGAATGGTTGGAAAATAAAGCGGTTCTTCTAAAACCAGGGGAAACAGGATTACTGGCTCTTGATTGGTGGAATGGTAACCGATCCGTCCTGGTTGATACGGAATTATCTGGTCTTCTTATTGGATATACACTTTCTACAAAACCAGAAGAGGTTTATCGAGCTTTATTAGAAGCTACTGCTTTTGGAACAAGAAAAATAGTAGATGCGTTTCATGAAAACGGCGTTACAGTTAATGAGCTATATGCTTGTGGGGGGTTACCTCAGAAGAACAATCTCCTTATGCAAATTTATGCTGATATCACAAACCGGGAAATTAAGGTTGCAGCTTCTAAGCAAACTCCGGCTCTTGGTGCAGCTATGTTTGGAGCTGTTGCCGCAGGAATTGAACGGGGCGGTTATGAAACGATAACGGAAGCTGCAAGGAAAATGGGGCATACAAAGGAAGAAACCTTCAAACCAATCCCTGAAAATGTAAGGACATATGAGAAGCTCTACGAAGAATATACGAAGCTACACGATTACTTCGGTCGTGGGGAAAATGATGTAATGAAACGTCTAAAAGCTATTAAAGATGAAAAAATAGAAGTTTCAACGGTTCAATAATTTGGCAACTAGCCACAAAATAGAGGGGGAAAAAGCATGTTAAAAACGAAGGCATATGAATTTTGGTTTGTTACGGGAAGTCAGCATCTTTATGGTGAGAATGCGATTAAGCAGGTAGAGAATCATTCCAGACACATCGTTACAGGATGGGAGAAAGATGGGGATTTTCCTTTTAAAATCGTATATAAACCAGTGCTTACAACAGCTGATGCGATCAGAAGGTTATGTATAGAAGCGAATTCAGACGAAAATTGTGCCGGAATCATAACTTGGATGCATACATTTTCTCCTGCCAAAATGTGGATTGCAGGGTTATCGGAAATAAAGAAGCCGTTACTTCATCTTCATACACAATTTAATCGTGACATTCCATGGGAAGAGATTGATATGGATTTCATGAATTTGAATCAATCAGCTCACGGCGATCGTGAGTATGGCTTTATTGGTGCGCGAATGAATATCGCGCGCAAAGTAGTTGTTGGCCACTGGCAGGACCAGGTAGTAAAGAGAAGAATTTCAGACTGGATGGATATGTCAGTTGCTTACACGGATGGAAAGAATTTAAAGGTTGCACGTTTTGGTGACAATATGCGTGAAGTTGCTGTTACGGAAGGTGACAAAGTAGAAGCTCAGATTAAATTTGGCTGGTCTGTATCTGGTTTCGGTGTAGGTGATCTTGTGCAGCGCATAAATGATGTGAGCGAGAGGGAGATTAGTAAATTGTACGAAGAATACGAGGAGGTGTATGAGATCGACCCTGAAGCTCATCGCACGCCTGCTATCCGTCAGTCAATTCTTGAGCAAGCTCGTATCGAACTTGGCATGAAAGCATTTCTTGAGGAAGGAGGCTTCTCTGCATTTACCACAACCTTTGAGGATCTGCATGGTATGAAGCAGCTGCCAGGTCTCGCTGTTCAAAGACTTATGGAACAGGGGTATGGATTTGGGGGAGAAGGCGATTGGAAGACGGCCGCATTGCTTCGAATGATGAAAATTATGGCGCAGAATAAAGGAACCTCATTTATGGAGGATTATACTTATCATCTAGAACCAAATAATGAGTTGGTTTTAGGTTCACATATGCTTGAAATTTGTCCAACAATAGCTTCAACCAGGCCGAAAATAAAAGTTCATCCATTATCAATTGGGGGTAAACAGGATCCTGCAAGAATGATATTCGATGGAGATGAAGGGGCTGCAATCAATGCGTCGCTCATCGATTTAGGTCATCGTTTTCGTCTTGTTATAAATGAGGTAAATGCCGTGAAACCGATGGATGAAATGCCTAATCTACCGGTAGCAAAAGTATTATGGAAGCCAGAGCCTTCACTAACCGAAGCTGCAGAAGCGTGGATTCATGCTGGGGGAGCTCATCACACTGTTTTCTCATTTAAGATTACTCCTGAGCAATTATATGATTGGTCAGTTATGGCAGACGTTGAATGTGTTTTTATCAATCAA
This sequence comes from Pseudalkalibacillus hwajinpoensis, assembly GCF_039851965.1. NCBI lineage: Bacteria > Bacillati > Bacillota > Bacilli > Caryophanales > Guptibacillaceae > Guptibacillus > Guptibacillus hwajinpoensis. Next base: position 3,244,442 of record NZ_CP156674.1, read on the forward strand.
GATACAAAGGTCATTCCTTTTCAAAATGAATTAAAATGGAATGATATTGCTCGTAGACTTTCATAAAGTGCCAAAGTAAGGAATACCTCCTGTGGTGAGAAGAATGAATGATAGCAAGGTACTATTAAAACACTAATCTGTTTATATTACTTTTGGAAGCGGGATGATTAAGTGCAGACTAAATACAATAGAGTTAAAGAAATAATTAAGTCTAAGATTTTAGATGGCACTTATATTCCACACCAAAAAATCAGCTCTGAAAATGAATTAATCAAGAAATTTGGGGTGAGTCGTCATACAATTCGATTAGCGGTTGGAAAATTAGTAGAAGAAGGATGGTTATATCGTGAACAGGGCTCAGGAACCTTTTGTGCAGAGCAGTCTGCGCGCGAAACGATTTCTCAAACAAAAAGCAAAAAGATTGCAATTATAACAACTTATCTTTCAGATTATATTTTTCCGTCCATTATTCGTGGAGCAGAATCTTACTTAAGTCATCGAGATTTTCAGGTAAGTGTATACAGCACAAATAATAGTGTTGAGAATGAGAGACGCATTCTCGAAAAAATCTTGGCTCAGAAAATTGACGGAGTAATTATTGAACCTACAAAAAGTGCATTCCTAAATCCCAATTTACATTATTATTTTAATCTCGAATGTCTAAATATTCCTTATATAATGATAAATGCTTTCTACGATGAGCTTGAGCCTCCAAGTTTAATCATGAACGATGAAGAAGGGGGATATATTCAGACAGACCATTTAATCCAATTAGGTCATCGGGATATTCTTGGTTTTTTCAAAGTTGATGACGTACAGGGCTTAAAACGTATGAAGGGATATATCAAAGCTCACCGTGACCATCATCTTCTTGTTGATCCCTCTAATATTATTACCTATAATTCTGAGGAAAAAATGACCAGGCCAGTGAAAAAATTGAAAGAAATAGTTTTAAGGAATAATCTTCCAAGTGCAGTCGTTTGTTATAACGATGAACTTGCCATTATGTTACTTGAGGTATTTCGAGAAAGTAATTTACGTGTCCCTGATGATATATCTATTGTTGGCCATGACGATTCCTTTCTTGCGCAGGCTTCCGAGGTAAAGTTAACAACGATTCAGCATCCGAAAAACAAGATGGGAGAAGATGCTGCGAAAATGATCATCCGATTGATAAACAATAAGGTGTCGAAAACAAAGAAAGATTGGGCGGAGGTTAAAACGACTGTTTATCGACCTGTGCTTACTATTAATCAATCTACTATAGGAAGAAACACAGAAAAGAATACTAGTAAACTCAACGTACAATAGTACACTCATAATAATCTAAACTGTATCTAAAGGAGAGAAGATTATGATAGAAAAGTCGGTATACCACAATCCTATTGTTAAGCAAAGAGCGGACCCCTGGATATACAAACATTCAGATGGTTATTATTACTTTACTGCATCTGTTCCAGAATATGACCGAATTGAAATTCGAAAATCACGAACGATTGAAGGACTTGATGCAGCGGAGCCAGTAACTGCCTGGATAAAGTACGATGAAGGACTCCTCAGCGCTAATATTTGGGCTCCGGAAATTCATTATATAGAAGGTAAATGGTATATATACTTTGCGGCTGCCAGAAGTACAGAAACGAATAATGGCTTATTTGATCATCGCATGTATGTGCTTGAAAATTCTTCTCCAGATCCCATTGAAGGGGAGTGGAAAGAAAAAGGGAAAATTAAGACAAAATGGGAATCTTTTGCTCTTGATGCCACAACGTTTGAGCATCAGGGAACAAGATACCTCGTATGGCCGCAGAAAGATCCAGATATCAAAGGCAATTCGAATTTGTATATTTCAGTAATGAAGAATCCCTGGACTCTTTCAGGGGAGCAGGTAATGATTGCAACACCGGAATATGAATGGGAGAAGATTGGGTTTCTAGTTAACGAAGGGCCAGCGGTGATTAAACGAAATGGTATGGTGTTTATTACCTATTCTGCAAGTGCAACAGACCATCATTATTGTATGGGATTATTGTTTGCTTCAGAAGATAGTGACCTTCTACAGTCGGAAGCATGGACAAAGCATTCAGAACCAATTTTTCAGACAAATGAACAAACTAGTCAATATGGACCTGGTCATAATAGTTTTACGGTATCTGAAGACGGAAAACATGATGTTCTCATTTACCATGCAAGAAATTATAAAGAGATTGAAGGCGATCCTTTATATGATCCCAATAGGCACACCAGAGCTCAGATTTTTAATTGGAATGATAAAGGTTGGCCTGCCTTTGGAAATCCTGAGCCTAATCGAAGGAAACCACCTCACCAATCTAATTAATAGATTGGTGTCTTTCACTGAACATACAATATGCCTTTCTTTAACATAAATATTTTGAAATTTTATTGGAAGGATTTAAATTAGTAAAGGAGTGTCGAAAATATGGTTGATATTCTTGAAACTATTCAAAATAAAATGGAAAACTGTGATTGTGGACGTAAGCATCACTCTATTCCGCTTGAACGATTAGATATAGGTCATAACGTTTTAAGTAATCTCTCATTTTATATTGAATCTAAGGATTATCAATTTGTAAGTATTGTATGTGATGCTAATACCTTTCTGGCAGCTGGAAATCAAGTTACTGATAGCCTAAATGAAATTGGCATCAACGCTTATGTTTGTACGGTTCAAACAAATCAACTGGGAGAAGTTGTAGCAGACGAACAAACACTGGTTCAGGTATTAATAGACTTACCGTATAACACTGATGTGATCATTGCAATTGGATCAGGTACTTTACATGATATTACTCGATTTATATGCCAACAGCGAAATGTTCCAATGATTTCGGTTCCAACAGCAGCTTCAGTAGATGGTTTTACATCAGCCGGCGCGCCATTAATATTAAAAGGTGTGAAACAAACAATTCAAACGGTATGTCCTATTGCCCTTTTTGCGGATTTGTCGATATTGAAAAACGCTCCTAAACGGATGACGGCAGCCGGGTACGGTGACATGCTTGGAAAATTTACCTCTCTCGCAGATTGGAAAGTATCTCATTTGTTAGGGAACGAACCTTATTGTTCAAGTGCTGCCGCAATCACTAGTAGTGCTTTGGAAGTTTGTGTTCAACAGGTCGACGAGATCGCAAGCTTGAGCTCAAAGGGGCTTCATACTTTAATGGAATCCCTAATAACTTCGGGAGTGATTATGATGATCCTTGGTAATTCAAGACCAGCTTCTGGGGCTGAGCATCACCTTTCTCACTACTGGGAAATGAACTATATTAAGCAAGGAAAGAGAGCTTTGCTTCATGGCGAGAAGGTTGGGGTAGCTACAGTTATTATGACTGCGATTTATCGAGAGCTAGTGAAAGACAATGCTGAAATGGAATTAAAAGATAAAATCATAATGTGGGATGAAATAAAGGAGGCTTATTCTCAACTGCCAACCGAGGAGCAGCTAATGGGATGGTTAGGAGTTCTAGAAGCTCCAATGACTACAAGTGATTTAGGAATATCAGAGTCTCTGCTTTCAAACGCTCTATCTGAAGCCCACCATCTTCGGGAAAGGTATACCGGGCTTAAAATGTTGAACAACCTTCATATTTCTGCAATCGACTTATATAAGTCTGTACCCAATCCTAATGGTTCATGTTGATAACAGCTGTAGTACTAGAAACAGATTAGTCTTTTCATAGCAGCGAACCCCCTTGCTCGGCATGGGGTTCTTTCTATTTATTCATTTTGTGAAATATTATCATGATAACCCTTCCATTCTTGATGTTTAATTTAGGTTTCTATGCTAAACTTTTAAGAATGTGTAACAAATCAAATTTAAATTACTAAGGTTTTCAATAGATAGGTTAGGTGAGGGGAATAACAACATGAATATACTCTTAACAGGTGCCACGGGGTTTGTAGGGAAGCAACTGACGATAAGGCTACTAAGGGAAGGGCATACAGTATATGCATTAGTTCGGAATGAGCGAAAAGCTGATAACTTAATAAAGTCATTACCAACTGAACTGCAAAGCAATTTATTCATTATGGAAGGGAATATTACGAAAGATCAGGTGGGGGTCTCCAGAGAAACGTTGGGTGTATTAAAAGACACCATTGATTCTGTTTATCATATCGCAGCGTATCTTTCTTTTGATGATAGTGAAAAGGAATCAACATTCCATATAAATGTGAACGGTACAAGGAACATATTAGAGCTTGCAAAAGCGATTAAAACAAAGAAGTTTTACCATGTTAGTACGGCGTATACGCTGGGACATCAACTGTATGCAAGTGAAAAGTTGCATCCCATCAATAACCGTTTCGTTAATTACTATGAAGAAAGTAAATGTCATGCCGAACATCTTGTATTTGACTATAAAGATTACTTCCATGTCAGTATTTTCAGGCCATCTATTATTGTTGGTGATTCCAAAACGGGAGAAGCAGAGACAACATTTGCCTTATATGGTGTGATCAGAAGCTTTGAAATCATGAAAAAGAGAATGCAACGGAAAAAGGAAACACTGGATGGGAAGATCAAATTCTTATGTGCTCAACATACAGCTCAGAATTTGGTTCCGGTAGACTATGTAATCAATGTCTTGATGGCTGCCCTGGAGCATTCCAGGAGTGATAAAATTTATCATATTACGAATTCGAACCCTCCTACGAATCAAATGGTTTTTGAATTTTTAAAAGCAGGGCTTGATTTTGATCAGGTTGAATTAGTTCCCACTAATTATGATGGGGAGCTTACAGAACAAGAAATGAAGTTTAATGAACCTATGAAAGTTTTTCGTAAATATTTAGAAAAAACGCTAACCTTTGATGATTCGAATACGAAACAATTACTTCAGGAGAGCAATCTTGAACCCCTTGACATGAACGAGGATGTCTTAAGGACGATCATCTCGGCTGGTAGATAAGTACTTGGAACCGCCTGATTTTTGTCAAAGGATTACGTGAAAGCATGGGTAGATAATTTAATTACTTTCATAAACACGAAATAATCTCCACCTTTAATCAGGTGGGGTTATTTTTTTGTTATAGAACTAACATAGTAGTAGGGAGAATGTCGCTCTTATGATGTTGGACTAGATCCCAGGATGGAGAGAGAATTACTTTAAATGGTTATGTAGTGTTCTTGGATGATGGAAATTCTAATCGAGGAACATATGGGGACTTGCTGTCAACGAATGAAAGGAATAGGTGGTTCTATTAATTAAAGGAATCATTCTTTCTATTAAATGAACAATGGATGTGTTTAGAGTAGCGCAATTGACATAGGAAAAAAAGTCTATCAAATCCTTTATTTACATGATTATATAAAAGTTTCTTTTGTTTTCGTTCTTTTTGAAGAACCAAAAAATAAGGTTTTTCCGCATTTATTGAAACAATTGTAATAAAACCCTCATGTAAATAGAACTAAAGTACTAATTTGTGCAAATGTTATAAATTCCGTATTAATCTGTCATATTTATGTAACCGACTTGTTATTGGACTAAAATCACTGTGTTATATTGGCCTGGTATCATGTGGAACATGGGTGATTGAGAAAAAAACAAAACAACACCAATATTAAAAACTCTCAGGAGGAATGTGTACATGGTAGCTCGTAAAAACATTGTAAGGAACGTTGTAACATCCACAGCACTAGCTGGAATGATGTTTGCTAGTCCGGTAGTTTCAGAGGCGGCACTAGGAGATCAAACACTTTCTTATGGTGAAAAACACGGCGACGTCGTCGAGTTACAGGATGTACTGTCAGCCAAAGGGTATTTCAACTATGATGAATCTACAGGATACTACGGATCAATTACTGAAGGTGCTATAAAGCAATTCCAGAAAGATCACGGTCTTTCGGTTGACGGCATCGCAGGTCCAAATACATTCTCAGCAATTCAAAACGTAAATAATGGACAAGCTCAACGCACGCTAGTACAGGGTGACCGCGGTCATTCCGTTTCAGCACTACAAGAAGAGCTTGGTGGATATTATAACTACACAGTAGACGGAATTTATGGTCCGATTACAGCACAAGCTGTACGTGCATTCCAGGCTGATAACGGTCTTTCAGTTGATGGTATTGCAGGTAAAAATACGTGGTCTGCATTAACTGGTGGCAGCACTCCTGCACCTAAGCAAGCAGCTAATAAAGAAGCAGTTCAAACATCTACTACTTCTAATTCCACGCCTGCTAAAGAATCAAACACTGAAAGCAAATCTTCAGAAGCGAGTGGACAGGAAATACAAGTTGAAGCAACAGCTTACACAGCATTTTGTACAGGTTGCTCAGGTGTAACAGCTACAGGAATTGATTTGAGAGCTAATCCAAATCAAAAAGTAATCGCTGTTGACCCTGACGTTATCCCACTAGGATCTAAAGTACATGTAGAAGGTTATGGTGAAGCCATTGCTGGTGATACCGGCGGTGCTATCCAGGGAAATCGCATTGATCTATTTATGGCCGATCGCCAGGATGCACTAGACTTTGGTCGTAAGACAGTTACTGTAACGGTGCTTAACTAATTATATAGCAATTAACCGACTGTCTGATTCTCTAATCAGGCAGTTTTTTTGAGCTTTAAAAATACAGATAACAGAGGATATACCCTAGTTTGCCGGGTGGTTTATATGTTTTCACTCCTATGATATAGTTTCAAAGGTTTAAATTTGTGGTGCAAGAGAGGGAACTTTTAATGCGTAATACAATCATTCGGTGGGCATTCTTTTTCATAGGTCTTGCCATTCTAGGCCTTGGTATTGCTATGACGATTAAGGGAAAAACATTTGGAATAGGTCCCTGGGATGTTTTCCATTATGGATTATATAAGCAGTTTGGCTTAACAATTGGAAGCTGGTCCATTATTACTGGCTTTCTATTACTGGTTTTTACATCACTTTATACTAAGTCGTATCCGCAGGCAGGGGCATTTCTAAATATGCTGCTTCTCGGATTTTTTATTGACTTCTTTCTATACATCCTCCCTGATCCAGAACCGTTACTTGCACAGGCGATTGTCTTCCTAGCTGGTGTGATCGTACTTGGATATGGTATTGGGTTATATGTTACTTCTGGGCTTGGAGCTGGTCCACGCGATGGGATTATGCTTCTTATTGTTGAAAAGACCGGTTGGAGAATTGATTGGGTTAGAAATGGAATTGAAGTTGCTATACTGTTGCTGGGGTGGGCGCTTGGTGGCCCGGTTGGTATAGGCAGCTTATTGATTGCCTATATGTTAGGGAAAATCATTCATTTTGCACTTCCACAATGTAAAACTGTGCTTGCCTATCAGAATCCGCCTTCCCCAAAAGAATCTTCCTATTAATGACGAAAAGCCTGCCAGAGATGGCAGGCTTTTCTATTAGCAGAAATTTTCTCTTTTCATCACTCAATGAAAATATCATAATCTTGTTTCACGCAATTCTTGTAAAAAGAAGCCTACTGATTCTGGAATCAATTTGTTCTATGATCGTTTTCAATGTTTGTTTGTTGAGATTCTTTGTATGTTTAATGTGATCTGTTGAAATTGATGTCAGGTCGCTTACTTCCTTATTAACTTGTATCACAAATAAATTTGAAGAAAAGTAGAGAATGAAATAATCCGATTTTGAAAGTCGTTTATTGAAAATGATTTCATAATAAATCCCTCTCAAAAAGATTGGAGAGGGATTTATTTATGTTTTTACGATTTCTGCTTTTATTTCGTGTTCTTTAATATAAGCAAGAGGGAGAAGGGTACTTTCAAAATCAAATACTTTTAGATCTTTTCCACTTGCGAGACGGTTAGGGTAATCAGGATTAGCAAGCGCGCTTGTGCCAAGACTTACAAAATCAGCGTCTTTTTGACTAACCAAGCTACTCGCCTTTTCTGGGTCACCAAGCTGGCCGTTTGCGATAACAGGTATGCTACTATATGCTTTTGCCGCAGCTGCTAATGTTTTCGTTCCATCTCCAAACGCAGATTGAGTAGCATCCGGCTCGGTCACATGAATATAATCGAGACCTTGCTCAAGAGTAGAGAAGATGGTTTTTGCTGCTTCCTCACCTTTTGGCCATTTATAGGCAGGATCAGTTACTTTTATTTGAGAAAGACGGATCCCAACAGTAAAGTCTTCTCCAACTTCGTTTCGAACGTCTTCAATAATTTCAACGATCAGATTCAAGCGATTTTCGAGAGTTCCACCATACTCATCAGACCGGTGATTTAAGTAATCGGTTAAAAACTGGTCAAGAAGGTATCCGTTTGCGCCATGTATTTCAACACCATCAAATCCTGCTTCTTTTGCATGACGAGCTGCTTGGATAAAGGAATGACGAACTTCTTTGATTTCATCCAATGATAGAGCTTTGGGAGTATCAAACGTCCCAGACCCACCATAAAAGCCAAGCTGCTCACCTTTTGGAGGGATTTCAGAAGGTGCAATGGTTATATCTGTATAAGCATTCCCCTGACTCTGTCCACCTGCGTGCATCAGTTGAGCGATGATCAGTGTATTATAATCATGAACAGCTGAGATGACGTTTTTCCAGGTTTCAATATGATTTTTATTCGTTAGACCGGGTTGATTTAAATAGCCCTGACTGTAAAGTTCATCTGTATAAATCCCTTCCGTAATGACAGCACCGAAACCTCCTTTTGCAAAGCGCTCATAGTAATCACGCATTGTTGTTGTCGCACTACCATCATCAGTAGCTGTAATACGAGTCATCGGTGCAACGATAAAGCGGTTCTTCAATGAAAGCTTCCCAAGTTGCTCTGAAGAATACAAGTTTTCATAGGTCATGACTATCATCCTTTCTTTTTATCCAAGTAATCCCTACCTCCGTACTTTGGATACTATACACGTTTAAGTAGAGGTTAATATGTCCCCAAGAGGTCCGATGTTTTACCTATCAGTCGGTTACCATTATAAGGGGTATACTGTAAATTAACGAAAGTTATGCTCATCCCTATAGGTTACTCATTTGTAAGTGATGTATCAGAGTAAAAAAATAACCCCTTCTTTACGAAGGAGTTACACTGTTGAATTTTACTGTCCCTTAAGGTCCGATTGATTCAACTAACCATCAGAGGGGTTGAATCAATCCCACCTCTGACGGAAGTTTCACTTTATCGAATTTGGCCATTACCTGTCATGCAATATTTAATTGTTGTTAGAGCAGGGAGACCCATTGGTCCTCTTGCATGTAGTTTCTGAGTCGAAATACCGATTTCTGCACCAAAACCAAGAGCAGATCCGTCAGTGAAACGCGTAGAGGCATTGTGATAAACGGCTGCAGCATCTACTAGACTACGGAATAGCGAAGCGGATTTAGAATCTTCTGTAATGATGGCTTCAGAGTGCTTCGTACCATATTGTTCGATATGGTCAATTGCTTCTTGAGTATTTTCGACCGTCTTAATAGCAATTTCAAGTCCAAGATATTCGTTGCTCCAGTCATCTTCGTCTGCAAGTACGGCATCTTTAAATGTGTTCACGATGTGTTCATCACCGTGCACTTTAATGTTATTGTCAGCTAGAGATTTTTCGAGAAGATCCTGGTTCTCTTCAAGCCACTTTTTGTGCACGATAAGCGTTTCAACAGCATTACAAACAGCAGGACGATCTGTCTTTGCGTTTATTAAAATATTAATCGCTTTTTCTGAGTCAGCTGCCTGATCGAAATAAATGTGGCAATTTCCTACGCCAGTTTCTAATACAGGTACTGTTGCATTGTTAACAACAGTGTTAATTAATGCTCCGCCTCCACGAGGAATGAGGACGTCAATATGCTTTTTCATCGTAAAGAGCTGGCTTGTGGCTTCTCGATCTGTTGTAGCGATTAACTGAACTGCTTCAGCGGGAATCTTAGTTTTGGGAAGTGCTGCATGGATCACACGAACAATCCCTTTATTAGAATTGAGCGCATTAGAACCGCCTTTTAGAACTATAGCGTTACCAGACTTTAATGCAAGACCAGTCGCATCAACGGTTACGTTAGGACGAGCTTCATAAATCATACCAATAACGCCAAGCGGTACACGCACCTGTTCCACCTGCATGCCGTTATCAAGTGACCAATCAGAGATAACTTCTCCAACTGGGTCTTCAAGGTCTGCGACTTCACGAAGACCGTTCGCAAATTCTTTAACGCGTTCTTCCGTTAAGCTTAAACGATCCATAAAGGCTTCTGTAAACCCTTTTTCTTTCCCGCGCTCAAGGTCTTTCTTATTTTCTTTGAGAATATAATCTGTTTCTTTTTCTAGTTCATCAGCAATAATTAAGAGTGCTTGATTTTTTTCTTCCGTCGTAAGCAGGGAGAGGGCTTTGGAAGCCACCTGTGCCTGCTTTGCTTGTTCTTTAACATTTACTTTTGTAGTTGGATCTAGAGTAGTCATCAAACGCCTCCTGTAGTTTTATTTTTATTTTATTATGATCCGAGTGGAATAGCTAGTTGGTCATGATAAACAAAGTCATTAATATGCACGGCTTCTTTAACAGAAATGTCGATTAACTCAGAGATTTCTTCTGTTGACAATCCTTTAATCATTTTAAGGTGCTTGGAAGAATAATTAGTAACACCGAGTCCAACTTCTTCTCCATCCATGTCAGTGATTTTGACAACGGCACCTGGTTTGAAGTGTCCATGAACATAGTGGACACCAACGGGTTGAAGACTACGTTCGTGCTCAGAAATTTCAGAGCTTGCTTTATCCGTTATTATGACTTCTCCTTCAGGACCTGAATTAAATGCAATCCATTGTTTCTTATTGTCGAGTTCTGTCTTTCCTTCAGGCGTAAAGTAAGTTCCTTTAGCCGACTCGTGAACAGCATTATAAATAATCCCTTTTGTTGTAGCATTACCAAGGAAGGATGGCGTACCGGAAGCCATAGCGATTTTAACTGCATCGATTTTTGATCTCATTCCGCCAGTTCCAACTGAGCTTCCTGGTTCACCGGCTGAGTCTTCAATTTCTGGTGTGATTTCTGTAACGTGTTCAAGTAGTTTTGCATCTGGATTCTTCCTTGGATCGTCACTATATAGTCCATCAATGTCAGACAAAATAATGAGTTGGTCCGCACTTACAAGCGCTGCAACTTTTGCTGAAAGTGTATCGTTATCGCCGAATTTTAAGCGTTCAACCGTAACTGTATCATTTTCATTAACAATTGGAACGATTCCGCGTTCCAGTAGTACATTAATGGTATTTCTTGCATTGTTGTATCTTTTGCGATCAGAAAAGTCACTTCGCGTAATCAGAATTTGTGAAGCAGTATAACCGTGTGAAATGAAGCGTTCTGAGTAAGCTTCCATTAAAAGTCCTTGACCGATTGATGCGGCGGCCTGCTTTTCTGATAGGGAAGTTGGACGTTCAAGGCATCCTAGACGGCGATAGCCGGCGGCTACTGCCCCTGATGATACGAGTAGAACTTCATGTCCTTCATCTTTAAGCATTACGATGTCATCAACTAGTCTTTCAAGTTTTCTGCGGCTAATGTCCCCAAGTCTGCTCGTTAAAGAGCTGCTTCCGATTTTAATTACGATTCGTTTCTTTTCGTCGTTTAGATTCATTATTTCACTCCTATATAACTTGCCGTTAAATGTGTGATTGCTTTAATCAATTGACTCTATGAGTATAACAAACGGTTAACTGCTTACAACACGAGGCGCCCAAATAGTCCGAATACATGGAGAATAACTAAGAATATGGACGATGCCCATTCTAAACTCATGTTACATACGCTTAGAAGATGAGAGGAGTTCTTACCACTATATTTACGGACTGGGAGTAGCGGTTTATTAACATTTTTATCCAAATTATTCGTTTGTTTGTATACTTGTAAGTTTAAATAACGCGTTTATGTAAGGGTTTTCATAAATAGGATGAATAAAAGAATTATTTTATGCAAGAGCGCCATGGAAGGATCAGACAGGGTATTTGAAGTCTGATATACTGCTGTAATGATGTGAAAAAGGAGCGCTGACAATGACCTTCCTGGATATGCTGTTTGTTCTATTAACAGTTATTTGGATTGGTGAATTTATAATGAAGCGAGGTAAGAAAAGGAGTGAACAGTTTTCTATTTGTTGATTCTTCTCGGAATTAGTCTATCCATTAGAAATGTTATTGTAGAGAGTAAACTCGATGTTGTGAGCACAGGACCATACAGGATATTACGACATCCTCTTTATACAGGGTTGCTTCTAAGTTTGGTAGGCATTCCACTGTATTTTGGGACGTGGGTCGGGATTTTGATCTCTATACTATTACTCACACCTATATTGCTGTATCGCATCGGCGTGGAAGAACGCATGCTTGTTGAGTCAATCGGTGATTATTATCGTGAATGGGGGAAAGAACGTTATCGATTAATACCATTTGTTTATTAGCGAGGGGGCATCAAATAGAATGGTAATGATATCCATGTGAATGAATGTGGGTATGTTTCTTTAAGATAGGGAACAAGAATAAAATGACATACTATTGAAGAGGATATTTTAATTATGAATTATTCCAAGACATCTATTAATTTACGCAATAGCTTCTGGTTTCTTCCGATTGTATACGGCTTGCTTTCACTCGTCGTCGTTGCACTGAGTACATGGATTGATATTGTTTACATATCTCAGCTTGATGGAACCATGACAAAGGTATTTTTAGCTACTGAAAAAGTGGCATCCTCACTCTATGCGCCGCTTGTGACAGCCATTCTAACGATGACAACAATTTCGTTTTCATCAATAATGGTCGTCTTAACGACATACTCTTCTCAATTTTCACCAAGAACGCTTCAGGATTTTATCTCTGATCGTTTTACACAGCATGTTCTTGGTGTTTTTGTAGCAGGGTTTGTTTTTTCACTTGTAAATATGCTTCTTCTAACAGGGAAAGACAGTCGAATTCTTATTTCTCCGTTACTAACGGTGATCCTGGCTATTGCTTGTCTTTTGTTCTTCGTCTTGTTCATTCATCATTCTGCAACGTTTGTCCAAGTAAACAATTTAATTGAAAAAATCACTAGAAGATCTCTACATTTAGTGGATACAAAAGCAGAACTTCATGATGGAGCAACATTTGAAAAGTGGGATAGCTGGGAAGAACGGGAGCTAAGAGAGGTCGAGGGAGTACCTATATATAGCAAAAGGATGGGCTATATTCAATTTATCCCATATGAAAAATTAATCAAGATAGGCACTGATATTGATGGTGTTATTCGTTTAGATTCGGACGTAGGTAACTATGTAAAGAGCGGTTCTCGAATTGCTACAGTATGGCCAGCGGATCCTTCTTCCTTCTCGGAGAACACGATTTTAAATACGATAGCGATTGGGTCAGAGCGTATCAATGATCAGGATTTAGAGTTTTCCATCCAAAAGCTTGTTGAAATAGCGTTACGAGCCATTTCACCATCAGTTAATGATCCTCATACAGCGATCAATTGTACAAATCGAATCGGCACCATCCTTTCCAAAATTGGCGAGACGTATCACCCGAAGGAATCGTTTTTTGATGATTCGCGTAATCTTCGCGTGTTAACAACACCGAAGCCATTTTTTCAATACTTATATAAGTCATTTTATCTAATTCGACATTACGGCAAAGATGATGTGTCGGTACTGAACGGAATTTTAGATGCTCTCATATTGACAGCGGAAGGACAGCGTCAATCTATTAAGCAGGATGTCCAACGGTTTCATGAGTATTTAATGAATAGTATTGATCTGGACGAGTTACCTGGTCTTGATCGTGCGCTACTTGAACATACATCAGATGTACTTAATGATATTTGTAAAAAGTAATAATGAAGACATTCGTTCCGTTGAGCGAATGTCTTCATTTACTTTCCAATTCCTTTTGAAACTGCTTCACGTGGCACGGTGAATTCCTCTATCACACTGCTTTCTTGATTTCGAATGACGAAATTTAAAGGCAGGCCGGTCTTAGGTTCAATCCATAAGGTAAAAGTGGTCATATTAAAGTATCCTTCAGTAATTTTGCCTTGAATTAGGATGGCATGATGGTTTTCAATCTGACTATTCATTTCACTAATTCTCCAGTTGTTAAAGTTAGCGAGGTAAGTGGATGCGATGGATCGTACTTGATAGCGATCATTTTCGTCATCAATATAAGTTATAGACCCTAATACATCGTTGTATAACTCCTCCTTGGTAAGTTTCACCTGATCAGGCGTAGCGTTTAGAGGAAGCAGGTCAGCTTCAGAGGCTGCGAAAAGCCCCGTTCCTGTTAACATGATTAGTAGGACGACATAAGTCAGGTAGGCTGGCAGGTTTTCTTTAAGAAGCATTAAGAATCCTTTAGCGGAGGGGGCTCTATTTACTGTAGAGAGAATGTTTTGTTTGTGTCGATCATCAAACGATACTGCCTTTGTATCGAGCATTTTGGTGCGAAGCTTTTCAAGTCGATCTTCCATTGATACCCCTCCTTAATACATTTCTTTTAAGAGCATTCTTGCCCGCCTGAGTCTAGTTTTGACAGAATTCTCTTTAATGGAAAGAAACTCGCTGATTTCTTGAACTTTTAATTCTTCGAAATAGTGTAAGAATATCACTTCTCTATATTTAATAGGGAGCTTTAGAATGTTCCTGGTGAGTTCTTTGTTTTCCTCAGACCCCATTAATTCCATGTCAGGAGTTGAATCCGGATGTTTAAAAGTTCCTAACAGCGATTGACCAAATACGATATTTCGATGGGGCCAGCTTTTGAGTACATCTTTGCATTTATTTGCCGTAATTGTTAAAACCCATGACTTAAGGGATGCTTCTTTATTAAAGGTTTCTAACCTTGTGTAGCATGTAATAAAAACTTCCTGCGCTATATCTTCGGACTTCCCTTTATCTTTCAAATAACTAAAGGCAAGCCACACGACACTTTCACCATAATCATGCATGATGGTTTCGAGAGTCACTTCCTTATTAGTGAGGTCTAGGTCTGGTTCTTCTGCTGGTTGTTTATTCCCCAAGGCGGCGCCTTCCTCCTTTAGCCCTTCAACTAAAAGACGATGTTCACTTATGAAGGGTTTCAAATAAAGTCTATTTCCATAATTTGTGTGTGTGCTCATTATAGAATAAATTGAATACAACTGGATACAATTTTTCCTGAAATAATATGGGTCGGTTATAATGGGTACATCAAGATAGAAGGTTAATGTCTCTTTCATGTGGAACGAAAAAACGAGACTGAAGTCATACTAAACAGAGGATGAGAACGATACAATCAAAACTTAGCCCCATTTCATCAAACGAACGAATTCATTCAATTGACGCCA
Organism: Pseudalkalibacillus hwajinpoensis; assembly: GCF_039851965.1. Classification (NCBI taxonomy): domain Bacteria; kingdom Bacillati; phylum Bacillota; class Bacilli; order Caryophanales; family Guptibacillaceae; genus Guptibacillus; species Guptibacillus hwajinpoensis. The sequence continues at coordinate 3,259,721 of NZ_CP156674.1, forward strand.
TGCGTGGATTTGCGCTCCTGGGGATTTTTTTAGTGAATATGGTCGATTTCCATTCACCATGGATGTACGTTGATCAGTTAGGTTATTGGGGGAATCAATGGAACCAACTTCTGATGAATGTAATCGATATCTTTGCACAGGCAAGCTTTTACCCTCTGTTTTCTTTCTTGTTTGGGTACGGGTTTGTCATTCTACGAAAACGTATCATTGATAAAGGGGCCTCATTACTACCAATTATGCTGAAGAGAATGCTGTTTTTATTTTTACTTGGTGTTCTGCACTTTACGTTCATCTGGCACGGGGATATTCTCTTTACCTATAGCTTAAGTGGACTCCTTCTTCTCGTTTTCATCCGTTTGGAAGGCCATTCACTAATTAATATCGGCCTTGTGATCTGGCTTTTCTATGCCATCATTCTTTTCTTAATTATGCTTCCGTTTAGCAGTACTGATTTTACAAGTCATAACCCAACTGCTATCCAACAATCTATTTCCATTTACGGCTCGGGTAGTTATTTAGACATAATGAGCCAGCGGCTAAGTGACTGGTACTATGTGAATGGAGGCATCAATGGAGTCTTCCTATTGTTCTCGATTTTTCCGTATTTCTTATTTGGTGCAGGATTCGCGAAGAAGGGATGGTTTAATGGAGCGCCCGATTCGCTTTTGATTGTTAAAAAGCTCATGGTGATCGGGGGCTTCGGATTTGCGGTTAAGCTAAGTCCTTTTTTATTCGATTCTTTTGCTTTCACCCATCTTCAGGACAGTCTTGGTGGGCCACTGGTTTCTTTATTTTACATGGCAACCATTTCATTGGTTTATCATTCGGGTAAGAGGGTCAAGCCTTTTGAGTGGATGGGTAAGATGGCGCTGACAAATTATCTACTGCAGTCGCTCATAGGCACGCTTATCTTCTATAGCTATGGGCTTGGCCAGTATGGAACGATAGAGGTAAGTACTGGTGTAGGCCTGGTAATCGCTATTTTCTTACTGCAAATTGTGTTCAGTAGAATCTGGCTCCAGTATTTTCGATATGGGCTAGTGGAGTGGATATGGAGATTGGTTACTTATCAAAAGCGATTTTCAATAAAGCGTAATAACGCGAAGGGGGACCCGACCTATGAGAATCATTGAGAAAGCTATTGAAACGTCCGCGATCGCACACGACGGGCAATACCGAAAAAGGTCAAAACTACCTTACCTCTCACATCCGGTGACAGTTGGATTCTATTTAATTGAGGCAGGGGCTGAAGAAAAAGTCATAACAGCAGGTATTCTTCATGATGTACTAGAAGATACGTCGATTAGCTTTAATGAGCTTGAGTCGGAATTTGGAATCGAAATTGCGAATCTTGTTCTGGGTTGCTCAGAGCCCGATAAAAGTCTTCCGTGGGAAGATCGTAAGCGGCATACGATCGAGAAACTTAAAACGGCTTCTTATTCGATCAAGCAAATTGCCTGCGCAGACAAACTTCATAATTTAACTACGATTCTATACGACTATGAACAAGAAGGGAAATTAGTCTGGCAACGATTTAATCGAGGACGTGATCAGCAAAGGTGGTATTATGAATCAATCTACGAAAGTTTGATGACGAACTTATCAACTGAAGAAGCGGCCAATCCATTATTTAATAAACTGAAGAATCAAACCCATCGTGTCTTTTCTAGTTAATTAGGTGTAGTTGTATTAAACCAAACTATTTCCATTGGCCTGTTTTTTGAATTTAATGATTATCTTTCCTAATCACGGGTATTGATAACTATATTCGAAAAGTAGGAGGACTTATAGTGGAAATTATTTTGTACGTAGCCATAGCTGTTATTGCACTTGTGTTTGCGATATTAAGTATCTTTCTTATTAAAGTATTAAAGTCTACTGAGAAAACATTATCAAACACAGCAGAAATGATCGATTCATTACAGGGACAAGTTGATGGATTGACGAAGGAAACGACCATGCTTCTTCACAAAACAAACGTTCTTACTGATGATGTTCAAACAAAAATTGGTCAATTTCAGCCTGTTTTTGAATCAGTGAAGGATACAGGAAATTCTCTCAGAAGTTTAACGCAATCTTTTTCGAAGTTAGGAAAATCGATAGAAAAAGGCGTTGACAAAAAGCAGGGAACAGCAGCAGAAGCGGCGAATTGGGGCAGTACTGCTCTGGAAATGTGGGAAAAGTATCGGATTAAGAAATCGAATATTCAATCTGTTAAAGAGGAGAGATAACAATGAAGGAATCCAAATTTAATCATGATGTGAAAGTTGAACGTGAACCTGCACCTGAAGGATATTCATCTTCTACTAGAGAAGTTATTCGGATTGATCAATCAGTTCCTGAGAAGCGTGAGAGTCAGTTAAAAGGACCAGCTATCGCAGCACTTGCAGGCGGTGTTGTAGGTGCAGCAGCAGGCGTATTGCTTGCACCGAAATCTGGTAAAGATCTTCGAAATGATATTAGTGGTGGAGTGACGAAAGCGAAGGATAAGAGTATAGAAGTTTCGGGGAACGTGAAAGAAAAATCTTCTGCTTTCGCTCAATCTGTGAAAACGAAGTCGAATGACCTGGTGTCCAAGGTGAAAAATCGTAACACAGACAATGGCGGGGCAGAAGAAGACATGCTCGTTAGTGGTTATTCCAAAAAACGTGCAGCAGAATTAGACGAAACAGAAGTACCAGTTTCAACGGTTGTGGAGCGTGATGTTGAGAAGATCATCGTTGAAACAAAAGGTGCAGAGACGTTTGATGAGGTTATCGAAAAAGACGTTGAACGAACGCTCGCAAGAGACCCTGAGCACCCTGAAACGCTTGATGAAGCAGCTGAACTCGAGCTTAAGAGAACATATCGCAAATAAAACAAAAACAACCGCCTTTCGCGGTTGTTTTTTTGCGCAAATGAAAAGCAGAGGAATTACTCCCCTGCTATTAAAGGCGATTCTTATGGTCAGTGACTTAAGAAGAGTGGATTGAATTTGCTTTTGTTGCTTCTCGTACGACGCTTCTGGCTTTAGAGGCTTCGTTTTGCTCCTGCTTTGCTTTTTTCTCAATTGCTTTAATGTCCTGCTTCGATGGACCATTCATGGTTTCATAAACCCTCCTAATTTTATACTAATCTTACAATTCCCTTTCGGTTTGACTTAAAACATAAAACACTCAAATAGTTATAAAATGGTAAAAAAGACGGCCAAACCTAAATAATGCGCTTTCATTTCTTAATAATGAACGGTAGTTTTAGCAAAAATATGCGAGATTTGTAACCTTATGACTAATTTCGGCGAAGATGTTCCAATGCTCTCCTTTTTGATGCACAATATTGATAGGAAGACACATGATCTGAGACTATTTTGCAAAAAGGTGGGCATAAAATGAAGAAAATATTAATAGTGGACGACCAGTATGGTATTCGAGTTCTGTTAAGTGAGCTATTTAAAAAAGAAGGGTATCAGGCGCTCCAGGCTGCAAATGGAATGACTGCAATTGAGATTGTTAGAAAAGAATCTCCTGATCTCGTGTTGCTTGACCTTAAAATGCCCGGTATGGACGGAATAGAAGTATTTAAATCGTTGAAAGAATTTGATGAAAAAGTACAAGTTATTTTTATGACGGCTTATGGCGAACTTCAGCTTGTAAAGGAATTTATGAGACTAGGTGCGATTACCCACTTTGCTAAGCCTTTTGATATCGAAGAAGTGAGTCGAACGGTGAAACGAATCATTCCACTTGATGCAAAAGAGATGGCTCGATCTAAATAAGATTGCTTGTAACCTGCTTTGTTTGTAAGGCAGGTTTTTTTGCTGGTTCATATTTGCTTCTGACTCATGCCAAATCACAAAACTATTTAAATAATATTCTTGAAACTAAATTATTTTTCGAAACGTAGAGTAATAGAAATTTAAAAAGGGGGATGAGAGGTATGAACAACCATGAAATCGACTTCAAGTTATACGGGGATGATATGCAATTCGTTGAAGTAGAGCTTGATCCTGGAGAAACGGTTGTAGCCGAGGCTGGTGGTCTTATGATGATGGAAGAAAACATTGAAATGGAAACGATCTTCGGTGATGGTAGTGAGCAACGCAGCGGTATGGTAGGGAAACTGTTCAGTGCTGGAAAACGTGTACTTACTGGAGAGAGTTTGTTTATGACAGCCTTTACGAACCAGGGCACGGATCAAAAACGCGTGTCATTTGCTTCTCCTTATCCGGGTAAAATTATTCCAATGGATCTTAGTGAATGGAATGGGAAGATCATATGTCAAAAGGATGCCTTTCTTGCAGCTGCAAAAGGGGTCTCAGTTGGGATCGAGCTTCAGAGAAAGCTTGGGACAGGATTTTTTGGTGGAGAAGGGTTTATCATGCAAAAGCTTGAAGGCGATGGAATGGCATTTGTCCATGCTGGAGGGACGATACATAGAAAAGAGCTCCAGCCAGGTGAAACGCTTAGGCTCGATACGGGTTGTCTTGTTGCTTTGACTCAGGAGGTACAGTACGATATTGAGTTTGTGAAGGGCGTGAAAACGGCACTCTTTGGAGGAGAAGGATTATTCTTTGTCACCCTGAAAGGGCCAGGCACAGTCTGGGTTCAGTCTCTCCCTTTCAGCCGTCTTGCGAGCAGAGTTTTTGCTGCAATGCCTCAGAATGGCGGCTCTAAAGGAGAAGGAAGCATGGCAAGAGGGTTATTTGATATGTTAAATGGTGATCGAAACTAATGAATAAGGAAAAGCTGCCTCCATTCACTATTCAGCAAATGGAGGCAGCTTTTTTATACAATAACACTGTTATTTTCGCTTTCCTCGTGATTGAGGCGCGTTTCTTCTCGTTAGTTCAAGATCTAATTTCTGAGTAATTTTCTCAAGATACTTTTCTTCACCGGGAAGAAGCAGGGTAACGACTGATCCTTCTTTACCCATTCGTCCAGTTCGCCCTGAACGATGCAGATACGTTCTTGCATCCTCAGATAAGTCGTAATGGAAGACGTGGGTAATATTATCGATGTCAAGGCCTCTTGCTGCAAGGTCTGTTGTTAATAGAAGTTGAATTTGATCGTTGCGGAAACGATTTAAGACATTTTTTCGCTCGGTTTTGTTCGTAGAGCTATCTAACACATCAAACGAAATTTTCTTCGTTGCAAGAATGTCTTTCAAACGCGATAGGTAGTTACTATTATTGACAAAAGCCAGTGCCTTGACGCCTTCTTTTCGGGCTAATTTCCTCAGTAATTCGGGCTTTTCTCGTCGGTTTGTCACATAGTAGCTGTGGTCAATTGCTTTCTTCTCTTCAGCAGTCGCGACAATGCTTAGGACAGAAGGGTTATCAGACAGTTGCTTCGCCTGTTGAGTCACTTTATCGCTAAGTGTAGCTGAAAAAAAGAGCAGCTGGCAATCACGAAGAGCTGACTGGGTAATGAATGAAACGTCTTTGATCGTAGAAGGGTGAAGAACCTGATCTGCCTCATCTGCTACGATGGTTTTAACCTCATGTACTTTAAGCTTTTTCATATCAATCAATTCAGCAATGCGATTTGGAGTACCAACAACGAGCTGTGGATGTTTTTTTAGTTTATCAAGCTGACGTTTCAAAGCGGCACCACCAATGAGCGAAGCTGCAGCCATGCCGCTCCCTTTTAAGAAAACCTGTGCGACTTCAAATACTTGCATCGCAAGTTCTCGTGTTGGAGCAAGGATAATCGCCTGCGTGTTTTTCTTCTCCGGATCCATTTTTTGAATAATTGGAAGAAGGTAGGCAAGAGTTTTCCCTGTCCCCGTCGGAGCTTCTACAAGAAGATCTTCACCTTCTAAAATACGAGGGATGGCTTGTTCCTGGACTTCTGACAGGTCAGTAAAGCCTGCAGCTTCCCAGTTATCTTTAAGAAATGGATGTTGATCAAACATTTTCATTAGTTTACTCCTTTAATATCGTGTGCACTTATTTTAACATAGATGTTTCATTGCAATACCTTTCATTCCACATATCCATTTAATCACTCTTGGATGGTCCTTTCCTTTATGTTTTGTTGCAACGCGATAGGGAATGAAACAAGGAAAGGAGGTCATGACTGTGAACGGATATTTACTTAGAAAAATGGCAGTGTATACATTAATTACAGGCATAGTTGCCGCTATCTTTATTGGCATTACGCTTGGAAATAATTTGCCTGACTATGCAACAATTGAAGAACCACATCCTCTTAGGTGGATCTTTGCTATGGGGGCATTTGGAATTTGTGGCATAATCTCCTCTATTTTATATACGGGCGGTGTTATTGCAGCAATCATCGTTCAAACCAATGAGAAGAAAACTGTGTAAATTGACAAAGAGCGCATCGCTAGGATGCGCTCTTACTTCGTTTTATATATAACGATCGGTAATTATTAACAGTAACTCCTTCATTGCCGCGGTAAACATACCATAGAGATCTGTTGATCTCTCAAACAACGAAAGCCCTACCTCTCTTCCATCCTTACGGCTCCGTAGCCGTGCCAGTGTGATTGAGGAGGATCAACAGCAATTGTAGTATGGCCATTAACTTGATACAAGCCAATTAGAATCATGCTGTTCATACCTTTCCAGTTATGAATTTTAGTTCTCCTTATTTTAAAGGAGCTAGTTGTTAATATTGGGTAATTAATATCCCAACTTCATATTATACACGATTGTTTGGTTATGTCAAGATTTCTTATCTTTTCATTCTTGTATAGTAGCTAATTAATCCGAGAGCTATTCCGAGAACTGCTCCTCCACCAACTTCTGCAGGTTGATGTCCAAGCAATTCATTGAGTTCTACATCTCTCCTGGCGTGAAATAAATCAGGATAATGACCAGATAGAAGCTCAATATCTTCATCAAGGTCGTTCACTAGCTGAGCTATTTCTCCTGTATGACGTCTAATTCCCTGGGCATCGTACATTACAATCACTCCGAAGACTACCGCTAAAGCTGTTTCTATGGATTGTTTACCTGTCTTTAATGCGGTATACGTTGCAAGAGCTGATACCCCTGCAGAATGTGAGCTCGGCATACCGCCTGTTTGAAAGAGAGGTCGCCAATCCCATTTTCCAGTTTGGGCTTTATGTGTAAGGATCTTTAATGATTGTGCAAATGTGATAGCGGAAAGCGCCACACCAATCCCTCGATTCATTTCATTCACCTCAATAATATTCTGGCAAGAAAGAGATAGTATTATGAGGGAAATAGTGAAAATAATAAAAAGGATGTTAGAAAGGAGTAGATGGGATTGAATATTACAGAACGGGAAGCCGAGATGATTCGAACGGCTCTTACTACTTTGGCAGCTGAACACAACGGTTACAGGGCAATATTAGATAAACTAGTCCCGATCGCAACAACATTAGAATTAAGTGACTTGGACAGCTTTATGAATGAAACTATCCAATATAAATCATAAGTAGGTGTTGACGAAAATCATCCCCCGCTTCTTTTTGGAGATTAATATATCCAGTATGTACCTATCACAGGCATTTGCTACATTTCCGGCACCTGTAAGTCAGGTATCCACTGTTTCATGTGATGATTGATTTCTTCTAATAGATCTGGTTTCGACTCACCGAGGGGAGTGACATGATAGTTCTCATCTACATAGGTTGGGGTGAAAGAAGGAGATTCAACTGTAATGGTTGAATTTCCCCTGAATTGTTCTTTCTTAATTGTCAGCTTAAGAATTCCGCCAATATCTTTATAGTCAAATCGCTGTCCAGAAAGAAAATTGCCGAGTGAATAGGCGACTAGTACTCGCCTGTTATCAGTCGTCTGAATCCATTCCAGAGGCTGAAGAACGTGTGGATGGTGACCCAGAATAAGGTCTGCCCCTGCTTCAGCAATGTGTGAAGCAAGAGATAGTTGATTGTGATTCGGATAACGCTCATATTCATTACCGAAATGAATACTTACTACAACCGTATCTGCAATCGCTTTCGCTTCCTGGATCTCTTTTGAAATGAGATCTTTATCAATATAGTTTACAAGATACGGTTTTCCTGATGGTGGACTGATCCCGTTCGTTCCGTATGTATAAGCAAGGAAAGCGACGGATATCCCTTCATGCTCAATTGTTCTGATTTTATTGCGATCTTCCTTTGAAGCATAGCTTCCTGTGTAAAGGATCCCAAGATTATTCCAGTGCTTGATTGCATTTTGAATCGCTTTTTCTCCACGGTCAAGGGTGTGATTGTTAGCCATTGAAACGATATCTACACCAGAAGCCTTTAGAGCATCACCAACTTCAGTTGGACTATTAAAGGAAGGATAAGAAGACAAACCGATTGCAGTTCCTCCAATCACGGTTTCCTGGTTGGCAAACGTGATGTCTGTACTTTCTAAATACTTCTGAACGCCTTTAAGCATCGGTGAAAAATTATAGTCACTACCTTCGACGGCGTTTTCGTATACGCGATCATGTATGAGAATATCTCCAACGGCAGCAAGCGTTAATGAAGAGCTCCCAATAGATGGGGTATCGGTTGATCGGATGTCATCCCGATAAGCGGCAAGGTTCTCTGGAGTATGCTCGGGAGATGCATCTTCTTGATTCAGTAAAAAGAAAACCAAGCCCGATACAAGTAAAAGAAGAACAGAAAAAAAGAGCGTCCATTTTTTCATAAGAATCACCTTTATTTGTAGTTAGTTGTTAGTATGTACTGACGGTATTCGACACAATCTCTTTATCTCCTTTTAAATAGAGAGTTCTTTTTCTCTGAGCCTCCATCAATGGACAAATGCCACGATACTATTACCGTGGCTAATGTAGAGATAAGGAACCTGACCCTAATGAAGCAGGCTAATGTTAAGCGAGACAGTACTAACTCTGTCAAAATAAACGGAGAAAGAAGAAGGTCCCTGCTTTATAAGTTCTGACAGTACGTCCTTGGTCTATGTACGATACACCCCCTGGAGAGGTTCGAGTTTATTGTTGATTAGGGGAAGGGCTATATCTGCATTCCGCTTTCCTAAAAGTTTAAGAAGCTTATGGGCTATGTTACGTGATGGAAAGATGTTTGTTACATCGATTACCCACGCCACATCTGCTCTTGCAAGTGATAGACCAGCTTGTAATCCTCCTAGCGGCCCCCGATTGTGATAAAAATCAGTAATGATACGAATGTTAGCAGGAACGAATGGCAATAATTCTCTTGGTGTGTTAGTAACGATGATAATTTCACCTGCAAGCTTGCTCATTTCTTTAATCTGATGAATGATTATTGGTTCTTTATCGTACAGTAGAAGGGATTTATGTTGGCCGTTGGGGCCACCGGCTAAAATAATTCCTACCAGCCTTATCGAATGGGTTGGCTGGGTTACATTGTGATGACGATTGGAACCTCTTTAACAACCGTGATGATTTTATTAAATGAAGGGACGGTACTCTACACCTTCTATGCGCCATTAAAAGCCTCGCCATGGTTCTATATAGGTCTAACCTTGCTCGTTTATCATTCGTTCTTTTCTTACTGTTCTCCATACCTGTAGGGTTTCACCATCAGCTATTGGAGTCAGGCATTTCTCCATTCTGGAAATACCTTCAGGTTGTCCTAACCTTTATGGTTATCGTGCCATCACTGATGACAGCTTTTTCACTGTTTGCATCGTTTGAAATCGCTGGTCGGAAAAAAGGAGCGAGAGGACTTTTCGGCTGGTTTCGTTCACTACCATGGAAGGATGCAAGATTCTTTGCCCCGATGGTTGGTATGTTGATTTTCATTCCAGCTGGAGCTGGCGGAATTATAAATGCTAGTAACCAGATGAACCAAATTGTCCATAATACGCTCTGGGTAACGGGACACTTTCACCTTACGGTTGCATCAAGCGTTGCACTTACCTTCTTTGGAATTGCTTATTGGATGATTCCGCATTTAACTGGTCGCGTGTTAACAGGCAGAATGCATCAGATTGCGAACCTCCAAACGATTCTATGGGCAGTCGGTATGTTCTTTATGTCTGGTGCGATGCATACTGTTGGCTTGCTTGGTGCACCAAGAAGAACAGCTTATACAACGTATCAGGACCATCCAGATGCGCTTGGATGGATTCCCTATGAAGTTACAATGGCTGTTGGTGGTTCTATTCTCTTTATTGCGATTCTACTTCTCATCTATATTATTACCGATCTTGCTTTCTTCGCACCGAAAGGCAAAGAGGACTTTCCGATCGGAGAAGTTGCAGAATGGGCAGAGAAAACGCCTGCTATTCTGGAAAACTGGCGGCTTTGGATTGGGATTGCTACAATACTCATCTTAGTGGCATATACTGTGCCGGTTGTTCATATGATTGAACACGCACCACCGGGTTCCCCTGGATTTAAATTCTGGTAAAGAAGACGTCGGCGATGAGCCGGCGTTTTTCTATCGTTCATCGATTTGATATAGTAAGGAGGAATTAGGAGGGATACATATGAATAAACCGAATATCCTGTTTATTGGCGCTGGACGAATGGCGGAGGCTATTTTCTCAGGTCTTAAACAGTCAACTACAATTGGAACTATTACGGTTTCAAATCAGTCGGATCAGTCAAGACTTTCCCATTTAAAGAAAACGTATAACGTAGAAACAGCACTTTGGCAGGAAGTTATCGCAGATCATGATGTTATTATTCTTGCAATGCCTCCTTCTGCCCATCCTGCCGTACTTTCTGAACTGACAGGCAGGGTTCGCAATCAATTTATTATTACTGTTGCAGCTGGTATTGGTCCTTCCGTGCTTGAAGAATCATTACCTGGTCTCCCGACAGCCTGGATTATGCCGAATACAGCGGCTGACATTGGAGAATCAATGTCTCTTTTCGCATGCGGAAGACACGTGAAACCCGAACATCGCGATGTGCTTCAAACAATTCTGGATTCGATTGGCGAATCGGCTGAGTTAACGGAAGCACAAATCCATGATTTAACAGCTGTAACAGGGAGCGCGCCTGCCTTTGTCTACCAGATGGCTGAAACGCTCGAACAAACAGCTAAAACATACGGACTATCATCAGAGGTGGCAAGGAAGCTAGTGGTGCAAATGATCTTCGGATCAGCTTCTATGCTGAAAGATGGACGGGAGGCTAGTGAGCTGCGCGATCAAGTGACAACGCCAGGAGGCGCTACCGCCGCTGGACTTGAGGTTCTAGAGAAAGGGAATTATAGAGAACTCCTTTATGAAGCTGTGTTAGCTGTTAATAAAAAAGCAGCAGAACAGGCAAAGTAAAAAGAGCTTACTCGGGATCATCCCGGGCAAGCTCTTTTGAATTTAAAGAATGTAAGGTCCTAGCAGAAAAATAACAATTCCGAGATTGAGACCAAGTTGATAAGATGTCCGCTGTAGAATGGTCCATTCTTGATCCTGACCAAGACGACTAATCATAAAGGAAGCTAGGAAGATGATAATAGGCCAGACGTAAGCGGCTCCTTCAAAGGTAAGATAGTTAGGGGCAAGGTACTGAAAAGGTCCATCCAGGATAGAAGGAAGGAAGAGCATCTGAGATCCAACACATAGTAGAATGATTGTCCATTCTACCCACTTCTTATCCTGTTCAATCGCTGTTGTGTTCGCAAAGTACAAATACATCAACACTACAGCCGGGAGGATAAGAAAGCCGAACGAAAAGGCAAGCATCGCGAACATCCCAACGATGGCTGTAAATGTATAGAAGAGAGCGGTTTTTAAGTCCTCCCCGTCAGTTGTATTACTCTGGTCGATGACATTCTGTGAGGTAGACGCACCGTGAAAGACGAATCCACTTTTCTCTTTATCCATCCAGATCATGGCATTGTCAGAAACGGGTATCGGTCGAATTGATAGTTCTTCACTTGTACTACGTCTTGAAGCTACCCATTCGCCTTTTTGTTTCGTGGCTTCATATATGCTGATTACCTCTCGTTTTGGTGAAATTTCACCATTGGCACTAAACACGAGATGAGGAGCATTATTTACTTTCGTTAGTGTGAAATAGTTAGGCTGCGAGAAGCTATCTCCTGTCTCTGCATTAGTGATTTTAATAAGATGAACGTCAGCTTCTTCTCCAGTTGCCCGTTCACCGTAGTACGTATTGAGAACCCTTGTCCCTTGTCTTGTTGCGACAGCAGTATACGTGAAAGCTAAGCCATCATTTAAATTAATGGCTTGTAGATTATTAAACAATTCACCTGTTGAGATAATTGATTCATAGATTAGCTCAGGGTCTTCACCCTGTTCGAGTGTGAGGAATTGGTTCATTGATTCCGTTTGAACGTAAAGTAGTGCTTTTCCGTCCTCTGTTAAAACAGTGTTTTTTATGTATGGTGATAGTTCTTTTTCTGAAAGAATTGTTCCTTCTGGGGAAACGAAGTAAAGCTGGTGTTTGGACCAGGCGAGAATACCGTTATCAGAAGCATTCATTCCTTCGATTCCATCTACAATTGTTTTTTCCTCTCCCTGTTTGGAATATATCAGCGCATCACCTTTTTTAAATAGTGCTTGTTCTTCATCCATATAAAAAGAGTATCCCTCTGGAATGGAGTAAGAGACGTTTTCCGTTATGACATCCAGATTTTCGTTCACAATAGCTTTGCGAGCGGGGTCTCCGCTGACATATACTGTGGATTGATTTTCTTGATTCTGGACGAACATTTCACTATCTTCAGCAGCTATTCCAAGATCAACAGTACGGCTCCAATTCTCATCAGGTTGTTCTTGAAGAATGGAAAGCTGGTGAAGAAAAACGAGAAGTAAAATAATGAGTCCGGTTAATATAGGTAGACCAATTCGTTTCATTGTTTCCCTCCTTATACGTTGCATACCATTACATACGTATGAATTTTACACAAGTTTCAAAAAATTCACTATTGTTTTTATGTGGAATCGCCAAAAGATTTTGTGAATAGTATACGTTAGCTGAATTCAGGAGGTATGATGACAATGGATAATATGCTCGAGGAGCGTATTGGGGACCTCATTCAAAAAGCGCTATCTTCTCAGAGTGATCAGGGAGCATTTAAGTTCTGTTTTGAAAATAGTATTGTGACTGATTCGATGATGATCGTACTGATTCGCACTCTTGAACTTTCAGAAGAACGCCTGTTGGAACAACTTGTGCACCGGCTTCTTGATAAGCAGTCAAGGGGAGGGTATTGGAAGTTATCCGGTGATGACGAAGGGAATCTCTCCACAACCGTGCAGGCTTACCACAGCCTATTATTTTCAGGGATGATCAGTCGCCATGATGAACGAATGAAGAAAGCTGAACGATACATTCAGAAGTGGGGAGGGATGGAACGTACAGATACACTTACAAAAATCTTTCTTGCCTTGAACGGACATATTAAATGGCCCCGTCTCTGCCATTTTCCAATGCTATTTATGCTTTTGCCAGAATCCTTTCCGGTGTCTTTCTATGATTTAAGTTCATATGCCAGGGTTCATTTTGCCCCTATCATTCTTGCACAGGACTATCGTTATTCCATTAAAACGAGGTGGACTCCTGATTTATCCCACTTGCAAGTAGAGGAGCGTATATTAGGAGGGGTAATCACCTCTGCCTGGGATGCGGCTGTCCAATTTCCATCCCATCTCATTTACCATGCGAGAAAACGTGCAGAACAGTATATGCTTCAGAGAATTGAAGCAGATGGGACGTTATTTAATTATGCTACCGCTACTTTCTTTATGATCTATGCGATGCTTGCCATCGGTTATGAACGTCACTCTAATCCTATTCTGAATGCGATGAATGGCTTGAAGGGTATGTTTTGTTTAAATGAATCCCATCTTCAGAATTCTCCTTCAACCATCTGGGATTCAGCATTACTTTCCTATGTGCTCCAAGAAGCGGGTATGGCTCAAAGCTCACCTTCTATCTTAAAGGTGACTTATTATTTGCTACAACACCAGCAAACGAAACCAGGAGATTGGGCTGATAAGAGACCAAATGTTTCTCCAGGAGGATGGGGATTTTCAGAGGGGAATACGACCCATCCGGATGTAGATGATACGACCGCTGCCCTTAGAGCCATTACGGTACCTACCTTAATGAATCCTGGTTATCAGACAAAATGGCAAAATGGATTTAACTGGGTGATTGCAATGCAAAATAAAGATGGTGGATGGCCTGCTTTTGAGCCAGATCGAAAAGCCCTTCTGTTGAAAGATCTTCCCATCGATGGAGCACAATCGTCATTCCCGGATGACTCAACGGCAGATTTAACTGGTAGAACACTCGAATTCCTTTGCAACTATGCTGGATTGAAAATGGGGCATCCTTCGATCCAAATGGCCATTAATTGGCTTGTTCAACATCAGGAAAGAGATGGATCATGGTATGGACGTTGGGGTGTTTGCTATATATATGGCACCTGGGCTGCTATAACAGGTTTAAAGGCATCAGGAGTAGCCAATGATCATCCCGCAATTGAAAAAGGAATTGCTTTTCTTAAACGCACTCAGTCGAAGGATGGCGGGTGGGGAGAATCTTGTCAAAGTTATGAGAAGAAGCGTTTTATTTCACTCTCACATAGTACACTTTCACAGACAGCATGGGCGGTGGATGCGCTGACAGTCTGTCAACATCAAGGTGACGTGTTGAAACGCGGTGTTGAGTACCTATTGAAGGATTCGTTCACAAAAGAGGAGCGAACTTACCCTACTGGTGCTGGTTTACCGGGGAGCTTCTATATTTACTATCACAGCTATGAAATAATCTGGCCCCTCCTTGCACTAGTCCACTATCGAAAATTAAGTGAAGCGACATGAAAAAGAGTGCGCCATGCGCACTCCTTCTATTCTTATAGGCTTTTGATACCGCTTTTCTCAATTTCCTTCACGGTTATTTCTCCTGTTCCACGTGGAATTTTAACAGTGTGAATGGTCCTGGCTTCAAGGGCTTTGGCAATGGCGTTCGTTGCATCGGTAGGATCAATTTGATCGCCGCATGTATACACATCTACAGAGGCATAGCCATGTTCAGGAAAACTGTGGATCGTGAGATGAGACTCTGCGATAATAACGGCACCACTTATACCCTGGGGCTCAAAAGGATGAAAAACGACGTCCCGAATTTCTGCACCTGCTTCAAGAGCAGCGGTTGCGAATGTTTCTTCTATATAAGTAAGGTCGTTTAGCTTTTCTTTATTGCAATTCCACATTTCAGCAATGATATGATGACCTAAGGTTTCGATGGTAAGATCCTCCCTTTATACTGCTTCCTATAGTGTTGATTACAGGAAATTGATTTATACAGGGTTCTCCCCTTCACAGGGAGTTGTTAAACAGGAATTTTGGATTTTACACTGAATGAATTAAGAGAAAGTACATGTCTTGACTCAATTAGTTTAAAAGTTTAAACTAAAGAACAAACAGAGGGGATCAAAGGAGATAGCGCTATGGAACGTTTACCTGAACTCGTCCAACATCATAAAGATTATTTTTACAGTGGCCAAACAAAATCGTTTGAATTTCGGAAAAAGCAGCTTAAAACACTACGAAATGCCATTAAAGAATACGAACCAGAAGTCATCCAAGCTCTTAAAGATGACCTGCACAAATCGGAGTGGGAAGCTTACACGACAGAAATTGGTTTTCTGCTTGAAGAAATCAAGTTTACCTTAAAGCATTTAATAGAATGGATGAATCCTGAGAAGGTAAAATCACCGGTAACTCACCTTGGATCAAAAAGCCTGATCCATCAAGAACCATACGGCGTATCGTTAATTATAGCGCCATGGAACTATCCGTTCCAGCTACAGCTTGCTCCTCTTATTGGAGCGATTGCAGCTGGTAATTGTGCTGTTCTAAAGCCATCCGAGCTTACTCCGGCAGTATCCGCTGTTATCGGGAAGATGATCAGAGAAATTTATCCGCATAAATACATTTCTGTCGTTGAAGGAGGGGTTGAGACGAGTACAGAATTGCTAAAACAGGCGTTTGATCATATCTTTTTTACCGGAAGTGTGCCAGTTGGCAAGATTGTAATGGAGGCGGCAGCAAAACAGTTAATTCCTGTTACGCTCGAGCTTGGTGGAAAAAGTCCTGCTATTGTGGATAAAGACGCAAACCTTAAACTAGCTGCAAAAAGGATTCTATGGGGTAAATTCACGAATGCAGGACAAACCTGTATTGCGCCGGACTACTTGTATGTTCATAGTGATGTGAAAAAGGTGTTGCTTCTTCACATGCAGGAAGCCCTTCAGGAATTTTATGGGGAAGATCCATTAACAAGTGAAGTGTATGCTCATCTCGTAAGTGACAGACATTTTGACCGTCTGAAAGGGTTTCTTTCTAACGGGGATGTGTTAATTGGAGGCCAGCATAAAGCGGATGATCGGGTAATTACACCAACAATTATGGAGAACATTTCCTGGGATGATCCTGTCATGCAGGAGGAAATTTTCGGGCCAATTCTCCCCGTTCTTGAATTTACGGATCTTAATAAAGTTATTGAAGAAGTGCGCAACCAACCAAAGCCCCTTGCGCTCTATTTCTTCTCAGAGTCGGAACAGAAACAGGATAAAATCACATCTTCACTCTCATTTGGGGGGGGATGTATGAACGATACACTGATGCATATCGTTTCTCCTTACCTTCCATTTGGCGGAGTGGGATCAAGCGGTACAGGTAGCTATCATGGAAAAGCAAGCTTTGAAGCTTTCTCTCATCAAAAAAGCATTGTTAAACAAACGACGAAATTTGATTTTTCATTCCGTTATCCATCAGCTAAAAATGGTTTGAAAATGATCAAACGAATCATGGGTTAAGAAGAGGGCATTCCCTTCCTTTTTTCTTTAGTCTTGTAAAAGGTCATGATATGATAACGGAAAAGCAGTATTAAACGACTGTTTCGTATAGGAGGAAGTAACGATGAATAAAGGTGTTATCAGTCTGGGAGAGGCATTAATTGACTTCATTCCTCTTGATCATCATAATCTGACCTATCAGAAAAGCCCCGGAGGCGCCCCCGCAAATGTTTCAGTGGGACTAGCTCGTCTAGGTGTGAAATCTACATTTCTTGGTAAAGTAGGCGATGATGTTCTAGGGCGTTTTCTTCAAGAGACATTGCAGAACTATGGTGTTGACGTATCGACAATGATCCTTACGGAGTCAGCAAGAACTGGAGTTGTCTTTGTTACTAATGCTAAGAATGGAGAGCGTAGTTTCGATTTTTACATAAATCCAAGTGCGGATCGCTTTTTGAATGCAGAGGAAATAAGTGATGATGTTTTTGCACGTCATCGTATCCTTCATTTCGGTTCGATCTCAATGATCAGTGAGCCTTCTCGTAGTGCAACAAAGAAGGCCGTTGAAACAGCTAGAAAGAATGGCATGCTCGTTTCATATGATCCTAACTTACGTCTTGGGCTATGGGAAAGTGAAGTGCGTGCGAAAGAAACGATTGTTTCCATGCTTTCTGAAGCTGATATTCTGAAGCTTTCTGAAGAGGAGCTTACCTTCATTACAGGTGAAGAAAATATCGAAGCGGGTATTAAAAAGCTTTCTCATTATAAAATCCCAGTGATTTTTATTACAATGGGCGAAGAAGGAAGTCTTGTTTTCACACCGGAATATTCGCTTCGAGTGCCGGCTATGAAAGTGAAAGCTGTTGATACAACGGGTGCTGGAGATGCTTTTGTTTCGGGGATTCTTCATGGATTTAATGAATATGAGGGAAAGCTATCTGAGTTAACAAGAGAAAAGCTTGAGAGAATGACAAGGTTCGCCAGTGTTTCCGGTGCATTAGCAGCAGCTACAAAAGGCGCGATGACGGCATTGCCAACAAGGTCAGAAGTAGAAGATATCCTACTGAAAGATTCTAAGTAAAACGAACATCCCGCTCATAGCGGGGTGTTTTTTGGTATTTAAATAGAAGGGCAAACTAGATTGAATCAAAGTGGTACGATACAATAAAATGGGTTTTTAAATCTTACGGAGGTGTTTTTCATGAACCAGGATTTTTTGCTAGACTTACTGTCAACCCCATCACCATCAGGTGCAGAGATGGAAATTCAGCACAAATGGATGGATTACGTGACGGAGTTTGCTGATGAAATGAGAACAGACAATGCGGGAAATGCAATTGGTATCGTTAATCCAGATGCTGAATTCAAAGTTCTTCTAGCTGGTCACTGTGATGAAATTGGATTTATGGTAAGGCACATTGATCAAAATGGTTTTATTCGCGTTGAAAAGCTTGGCGGTATTAGTCAAAAGCCGGCCATTGGCATGAAGGTGACAATTCTTGGTACGTACGGTAAATTAACAGGTGTTTTTGGCGTTAATGCTGAGCATCATGGTGGCGCAAAAGAGTTTAAATTCGAGGATCTTTACATAGATTGTGGCGCTAACACAAAAGAAGAAATCGAAAAATATGTTCAAATCGGTGATCTAGCTGTGTATAAGCGTGATGTCGAGTTTCTGTTGAATGATAGGATTAGCGGAAGAGGTCTCGACAATCGAACAGGTTCGTTTATTGTAGCAGAGGTGCTTCGTGAAGTTGCGAAGCGGAATCCGAAGGTTGGGGTCTATGCGGTTAGCACGGTAAATGAAGAAACGAATATGGGCGGTGCGTATTTTGTAGGTGCTGGTATTCAACCTACGATGGCAATTGCTTGTGATGTAACGTTTTCTTCAGATTATCCAGGAGTTGATTCAAGCAAACATACAGAAGTAGACCTTGGAGGAGGTCCTGTATTAGCTAAGGGTGCTCCGATTAATATAAAGATCAATCAGCTTCTTGAAAAAGCCGCGAAGAAACTTGACCTTGTCTTACAGTATGAGTTGACGCCGCGGATGACAGGAACGGATGCTGATAAGCTTCGTTTGACGGGACATGGGGTGCCTATTTCGCTTGTATCGTTACCACTTCGGTACATGCATGCTCCAGTCGAAACAGTGAGCTTGAAAGACATGCAAGAAGAAATCGATTTGCTTGTTGAAATGATTGCAAATTTAACAGGTGAAGAAAGTGTTAATCCGTTAAGTAAATAATAATATTGACAAAATTGTGACAATGGTGCTAAACTGACAGAGTGAAAAAAACGGTGAAGGGGAGTGTGTGCTATGAAACGTGTAATGAAAGGTTTAACTCAATTAACTTCATGTACTCATAGTCGCACTCGCCAGAAATGATAGTCTTATGATTTCATAAGAATTCGGCATGCGTCTGACGTGTGCCCTGTTCTATGTCTAAAGAAGTAACGAGACATAACCGCACGCGGTTATGTCTTTTTTTAATGGAGTTTAAAGAAATGTCATGGATTCTAGGGAATGATGAAAATGGAGTTAGAATCGGATCCATAGGCTGTATTTACTATATGATAGCGATTGGAGTGATATTATTGTTCGCAATTTTACGAAAGTTAAGCTGGTTTTTTAAGGAGCATTGGAAACGCTACGGCATTGCCATTTTTCTGTTAATCCTTGGAGGATTGCTTGAAGTGATTCCACCAAAGCTCATTGGAATGGCGATTGATGAAATTAACATTGGTAGTCTAACGTGGGAAGGTTTAAGAAATTATTTATTCTTTTATGGCGGTTTATTGATCGTTGTTTATCTAGTTAATTATGTATGGATGTATCAGCTTTTTGGTGGAGCTTTTCTTGTTGAAAGAACCCTGCGGTCGAAATTTATGAAGCACCTTCTCAAGATGACCCCTTCGTTTTATGAGAAAAATCGTACGGGTGATTTAATGGCAAGGGCGACAAATGATCTCAAAGCCGTCTCGATGACAGCGGGCTTCGGAATATTGACGCTCGTGGACTCAACGATTTTCATGGTGATTATTCTTGTCACGATGGGTGTGTTAATTAGCTGGCAGCTAACACTTGCAGCTATTTTACCTCTACCACTAATGGCGCTTGCAATGAATAAATACGGAAAAATCATTCACAGGCGCTTTACTGCCGCGCAGGATTCCTTTGGTCATATGAATGATCAGGTTCTGGAATCCATTGCAGGGGTAAGGGTAACACGGGCTTATGTCCAGGAACGGGCAGACCAGCAGAAGTTCCAGAACCTTACAGAAGATGTTTACAAAAAGAACATAGATGTTGCAAAGATTGACGTTCTGTTTGAACCGACGATCAAGGTTCTTGTTGGTATCAGTTACTTAATTGGTCTCGGATATGGGGCTTATCTCGTTTTTCATAAAGTACTCACGCTTGGAGAGCTTGTTTCATTCAACGTCTATCTCGGGATGCTGATCTGGCCGATGATCGCGGTTGGTGAGCTAATCAATGTTATGCAGCGAGGGAATGCATCGCTTGACCGTGTGATGGAAACATTGTCGCATGAGGAAGATGTCAAAGAACACAAAAAGCCAACGCTTCTCGAATCACCAGGTACAATCAAGTTTGAACACGTGAGCTTCACTTACCCCTCCTCATCTGTTAAAAACTTATCGGATGTATCGTTTACATTAAAGAAGGGGCAGACGCTTGGGATCGTAGGACGGACTGGAAGTGGTAAAACCACATTGCTGAAACAGCTGTTACGGGAGTATCCGGTAGGAGAAGGAAACATTCGTTTTTCAGGGGTTCCGATTCAAGAAGTATCACTTGGCACCCTGCAAAGCTGGATTGGCTATGTTCCGCAGGATCAAATGCTTTTCTCGAGATCAGTGCGTGAGAACCTCTTATTTGGAAAAAGTGAAGGAACGGATCAGGATGTCGATCGCGTATTACGCTTAGCTGATTTTAAGAAAGATATTCATGTGCTTCCTGATGGCCTGGAAACGCTTGTAGGCGAAAAGGGAGTTGCGCTTTCAGGAGGACAAAAGCAGCGCGTCTCGATTGCAAGGGCGCTAATGATAGATCCTGAGATTTTGATCCTCGATGACGCGATGTCGGCTGTGGATGGAAAAACAGAAGCTCAGATCATTTCAAACATTCGTAGTGAGCGTGCTGGAAAAACAACGTTTATTGCTACACACCGCCTGTCTGGCGTTCAGCATGCAGATAGGATTGTTGTCCTTGATGATGGGAAGATCACTGAAGAAGGCACCCATGAAGAATTGCTTACAACAAATGGATGGTATAAAGAACAGTATGATCGGCAGCAGCTTGAAGATTCGCTGAAGGAGGTGCTGTAAATGAATCGACATGTAGGAAAGCGTTTAGTGCAATATGCACTCTATTTGAAGAAAAGCATCATTATCGCACTTCTTTTACTGACAGTGGCTGTTGCAGCAGAGCTCTCTGGCCCGTTTATCGCAAAGCGGATGATTGATGTGCACATTCTCGGGATTGAATATCCTTGGTATGAAGCTGATCAAGGAGAGGACGCCGTTAATTATGAAGGAGAATGGTATAAAAGAAGTGACCACTTTAAGAGTGGAGAAGAAAAAGGAAGCGAAGTTAGGGTTCTTCAAGTTGGGCGTGATTATTTCTTTGTCAATGAACCAATTGCCTTTGATGGTGAGCGTTCGATCAACGACACCACACTAATCATTACAAGGGACGGAGAGGAGCAGCGTTATCAGGCTGAAGAACTTAGTAATGATGAACTTCTTGCATTTTACTACCCTCAAATCGAACCGATGATCTGGCTTATTGCGCTTTATTTAGGATTGCTTGTGTTTGCCTCCTTTTTCGAATACGGTCAGGGTCTTCTTTTGCAAACGTCTGCAAACCGCATTATTCAAAAGATGCGCACGGATGTGTATGCGCAAATTCAGCGGTTGCATATTAATTATTTTGATAACCTTCCTGCCGGAAAAGTTGTTGCAAGGATCACTAATGACACGGAAGCGATTCGTGAATTGTACGTGACAGTGCTCGCAACCTTTTTTACGAGTATTGTTTATATGACGGGGATTTTTATTGCGTTATTTCTATTGGATGCGAAGCTTGCTCTCATTACACTCACGATTGTTCCTCTGTTAGCGATCTGGATAACAGTCTATCGAAAATACGCTTCTAAATTCAATAAAGTCATTCGTACAAGAATCAGCGATATTAATGGCATGATCAATGAATCCATTCAGGGAATGTCAATAATCAGAGCGTTTAAGCGTCAGGATAAGACTGAGAAGGAATTCGAACAGTTAAATGATAGCCATTTTACGTATCAAAACAAGCTTTTGAACTTGAATTCATTGATGTCCCATAATCTTGTTAATATCCTGCGAAACATTTCATTCGTTGCGTTGATCTGGTATTTTGGAGGCGCGTCGCTAACGGCTGGGTCTATGATTAGTCTTGGCGTATTATATGCCTTTGTTGATTACCTCAATCGCCTGTTCCAACCAGTTACAAACATGGTGAATCAACTAGCGAATCTCGAGCAAGCGTTAGTTGCTGCTGACCGAGTGTTTGAGCTACTGGATGAAAAAGGGGAAGACGTTTCAGATGGAAAGCTTGAACGCTATGAAGGGAATGTTTCGTTCCAAGGGGTTTCATTTGCTTATAAAGAAGATGAGTATGTACTAAAGAACTTATCCTTTGAAGCGAAAAAAGGCGAAACCGTTGCGCTGGTCGGGCATACGGGTTCAGGTAAAAGTTCAATTATGAATTTATTATTTCGCTTTTATGATAATCAAAAAGGGATGATCTCAATTGATGGAATGAATATCCAGGATATTCCGAAGCAGCAGCTAAGACAGCATATGGCGATTGTACTTCAGGATCCATTTCTTTTCACCGGGACGATTGCATCGAATGTAAGCCTTGATGACCCTTCCATCTCACGAGAAAAAGTAGAGAAGGCATTGCGTGATGTTGGCGCTGAACAGCTTCTTCGTTCTCTTCCGAAAGGTTTTGATGAGCCGGTCATTGAAAAGGGGAGTACGCTTTCATCAGGTCAACGTCAGCTCATTTCATTTGCAAGAGCATTAGCATTTGATCCGGCTGTTTTAATTTTAGATGAAGCGACTTCAAATGTGGACACTGAAACCGAGATGTTTATTCAACGTGCCCTGGATATCTTGAAGAAAGGAAGAACAACCTTTATCATTGCTCATCGTCTATCAACGATAAGAGAAGCCGATCAGATTCTCGTTCTCCATCAGGGAGAGATTGTTGAGCGTGGTAATCATGATGAGTTGATGAAGAAGAAAGGCAGGTATTATCAAATGTACCAACTTCAACAGGGAAAAAAAACCGAGCAGGCAGTATAGCGTTTCCTTTAACCTGCTAACCCAAAATGTCGAGAGGAAAAAGAGCATTATAAAAGCCGTAGCCATGCTACGGCTTTTGTGATGGCGTTCCTGGTGGTAAGTAATAAGGAGGCGTTTTAAGCCAACCTCTTCGCTCCATTAACGTTTTAATTTCAGCAGCGAACATTAAAATGTGTATTTGAAATTGGATAAACATCAGGCCCACGTCAGTCCTAATGGATTGGGAAATAGCACTAGCGCATAAGACATTAACAGCAGTCAGCTTCAGGGAAATACCATTTGCAATTTCATCATCTGTTAATTTAAAGCCAAGCGGTATCGTTGATGGACTGGAATCTGGTTTTTCTTGAGATGTAGAAGGTAGTGGTACACCTTCTTTAATCATAAAAGTCTTTAATTTACTCTGATCCTTAGAACCATCGAAAATTTCCTGGGTTATTTTCTTGAGCTGATGATCCTCAGTCGTGTTCAAAGCGATTCGATAAAACACCTGAGCTTCTTTGAAAATTGCAAAGGTTGTCCAGCAGTTCATTACTTCACCTACATGCATAGGGTACTCTGGTGTATCATCTGTATAAGATTGAATGACACCTAACATTGATTTGAATATTGTTTTCATAATAACCTCCTCGATTCTAGAGTGTTTTAGAATGAGGGAATTTATGTAGTACTTTAAAAGTAAGGTAATCAGGTGGCGTTGCAGATCAGTCCCACATTATCTCAAAGATGGACGAAAACCAGCATCTTCTGCTTCGCCGCTTGAACAAAACATTTTCTCCGCATCCGTTATGTCATAGTAGGCGCCTTCTGGTAAGTGATAAATTTTATTGCCTTTTGAGTTAATATTCCCTTTAATTTCACATTCGTCAGATGGCTGTTTCTCGGGTGAAGGGGAGGTAGGTGATTCGTTAAATCCTTCTTCCTGTACGTAGTTTTCAATACTCCAAATTCCTTTTGCTTCTTTTTGCGCCTCGCGTTGAATGCTCTCGAACTGATCCACATATTTCACGTTTGGTTGATAAATATAAGCAACCCTTGCAAGTCCTTCTTCAAGTAGCATTTCATTGAACATGCTGTCTCCGATCCAGACGTAAGTAAGCAGTCTACCATATTTGTCACGCTCGGATACATCCAGTTCAATATCAATTTGCTTCCCTTGTAATTTATCCTTAGCAAACTGTGAAGCTTCAGGTCCGAAAGGCTGGACGGGTTTCGAAGGGTGCTTTGTTTCAGGTGTATCAACAAGGAGGAGTCTGATGGTTTCCTCGCGATTTTCGACAGTGACTTTTAGCGTATCGCCATCAACTACTCGAACAACCGTTGCTGGAATCGTATTTTCCTTCCTCATCTGGTCGGTGGAAGTGGAACTACATGCAGCTAAAAGAATAAATAACAAAAAAAAGAACGGAATATGTAATTTCAAAATTGCTTCCTCCTCAAGGTGCTTTGGTCTTTCATCCCGATTTTGAGCATAAACTAAATGGGGGTGATCTGAATGAATCACGGATGTATTTACTGTGAGAAAGAATTACTCTTCCCGTGGGAAAAAAGAAGAATGGTTTGTGATGAATGTCAGTATGCCATCAGTGATAGTTATCATGAAGATTATAGAGATGAGAGTAAAAGGAAAATAGAACAGAAATCCCGTCAATGATGACGGGATTTCTTTATTAGCTGCAGTGGCCAGACCGGTCACTTCACCTTCCAACTCGAACACAAAGAACGTGTTCAATTTGGAAGGTTCCAGTGCCTGACGGGTCAAACGGCCACTTCCGCTTTTCGTTAGATCTAGCTACGACTCGCAGAAACTGCGATATTTCACTCTTTCACAGGAACACCAAGAACGTGTTCCTCTTCAAGAGTTCCAATATCTCCGTTTCTAGGCGCTCGACTTCGCTTTTCTTTTTAATACCTCTTTACTGCTAGGGTACATCTGGAGATGCAAATGAGTTGTTCTTCTTCGTCGACGATGTTGATTTCCCATACCATTGTTCGTTTTCCGATATGAATGGGTTCGGCGATTGCACGGACGATGCCGTCTTTTTTGCTGCGAAGGTGGTTGGCGTTGATTTCCATTCCGAATGCTGCTTCGTTTTCTGTATTCAGATTCAGAGTGCCGCCGATGCTTGCGGCTGATTCTGCAAGGGCAACGGACGCACCGCCGTGAAGAAAACCAAGTGGTTGATGTGTGCTGGGTCCTACTGGCATTTCAAGAACAACCTTCTCAGGTGTTAGTGTAATGGCTTTAATTCCAAGTGCTTCTAGCATGGTGTTCGCAAATTCCATCCAATCTCCCCCAATTTTATGTATTCCTATTCAGTATACACGACCACGGGCATAGAAAAAGGCAAAAGTTCGCAAGAACTTTTGCCTTTTTCTAAATCAAGTAGGCCAGTAATAATCCAATTGCCATTAAGAGGCCGAACTGTGTATGTGTTTGTGCTGTTGCCTGCATGGCAGGCATCATTTGGGTTGCTTTTGTTTTACCTTCAAACAATCTAATCGCTTTAAAAGCCTTTGGAATGCTTAATATAATTAATAACAGCCATAGTGACGAGTCAATGGTGATGATCAGTCCAACAATCCACAGGTAAGAAACAATGAACATCCATTCGAGTAAGGTAACAGATCTATCATGTCCGAGAATTATGGCGAGCGTTTGTCGTCCTTTTTCCTCATCACCTTCAAGATCACGTATGTTATTTGCCATTAGAATTCCACCGACAAGGATTGAAATAGGAATAGACAACAGGATGCTTTCAAACGTGATGTGACCGGTCTGAATAAAAAATGAAAGCAATACGAGAATTAATCCCATAAATAATCCTGCAGCTATTTCTCCAAATGGCGTGTATGCGATTGGATAAGGTCCACCAGTATAATAGTAACCGGCTGCCATGCATATTGTACCGATTACGGCGATCCACCATGTAGTCAGTATACTAATGTATACGCCGAGCAGGATAGCAATTCCAAAGAATATATAAGCTAAATTTAGAACTGTTCTAGCACTTACGCCGTCTCTCACAATTGCTCCGCCAATTCCTACACTTTCAGCATGATCCAGTCCCCTTTTAAAATCATAATACTCATTAAACATGTTGGTTGCAGATTGTATAAGAATAGAAGCGACCATCATGGCCAGGAACAATCCTAAATGTAATGTATGATCTTGAAGGGCAAGCATAGTGCCCAGGAAAACAGGGACGAAGGAAGCGGTTAATGTATGCGGCCTGAGTAGTCGCCACCACACCTGCCATGTTGGTTTTGGAGACGAGACTTTACCTAGCTTTTCTTTGCTGTTCTTCATACTCTCTTCCATAAATTTTTGTCTCTCCCTTAATCTTAAAACTTCTTAGAAATACCCCTATAACCATTATAGTTTAAAAAAACGGTGAAGGGGTGTCAATCCTTTTGTAAATATAAAGAAAAACAAAGCGGTTCACCTTTTGAATGGTGAGCCGCTTTGTTTGTTTAATAATAAGGTCGAGGATATGGTCTAAAGAACGCGATGCTTCCCAGTCCTACACCTAATAGACCTCCGAGAAAGCCTCCAGCAAAAGCCCCAAAGAAAAATAAACCGGGTCCTTCAGGATGTTCTGGCCCTTCACAATTTCGGTTTAAGGGGCGAATGTAAACAAATTCGTTGTCTACATCTTCAATATGACCTCTGTGCAGTTGGCCGTCATGACACTGAATTTCAACACATTGTCCAATATGCTGACGACAGACGCCGTGATAATAGTGTCTGGACAAGTAAGACCCTCCTTTAAATTGTATTCCAAAAATAACTGCAGAACTGTGTCTACTTTTATCACACCCTTAAGGGGAAGAAATCTCCACCTCAAAACGTAAGTCAATCAAGATGTTTAGTTGGAGATTAACTGCTTCTAAAGGTGCGATTTGTTCAACCCACCTTCAGAAGGAGATAAAGCAAAGCCCAGTCTGAAGGAAGTTTCACATTATCAGTCTATGCAGCCATTTTAATTTGAAAGAGGCATCTGCGGAGTATTGGAATGGTTTTTTTTCTTGAGATGGGGAATCTATAGATAAGCGTCCAATCCGCTTCGTTGACAGTTTGAGCCAGACAGGTGTATCCTTTAAGTAACTGTGGCCGAGGCTGACTCGGTCCGCTTTTGCATGGAGAGAAAGTTGGGGGGAGAAGACGGTGTCTACAATACAACATCAAGAACTATATAGCCTGCTTCATCAAGGTGTAAGCAAGGCAGAAAAGCGGGGAACGTCCGTGCTTGTTAGTCAGGTGCTATCAATAGCTGCTGTCGATCCCCTCTCCTTTTATGCAGCTGGTTCGTCAGGGTATCAGAATGATCGCACCTTCTGGTCTGATCCGGATAATGATACAACCATAGTTGGTCTTGGACGAATGAAGCAATTTGAGGCACGTTCAGACCGATTTCGGATGATCGAGCAGGAATGGCAAGAATTCCTTCAAACCTCTGTTATTGATGGTGCTCCTGCTAGACCAGGTGTAGGACCTGTATTATTAGGGGGATTCTCATTTGACCCCTCTGCACCAGATAACGGAAGTTGGGATCACTTTCCTGAGGGAGGAATGATCCTTCCTGAATTAATGATAACGTCTGCAGGAAATAATGCCTGGCTTACGATTAATGCGATTGTAAATGGAGAAGATGATGCAGAGGGTTTATCCGAAAAGTTACTTAATAAGCACCATCTCATATTAACAGATTTAAACGATGAGCCATATTTAAAAGGTGAGGACTTTTCTATAGAAGAAATACGACCGAATGATTGGAAAGAAACAGTGCAAAGTGCTGCAGCTAGTATTAGAGAAGGCAAACTTGAAAAAGTTGTCCTTGCTCGTGAAATTAAGCTACAGTCTTCCAACTCCTTTTCCTCATCACGTACGTTAAAAAGACTCAAAAAACAACAAAGTGATAGCTATTTATTCGCTTTTGAGTACGGAAATCAATGCTTTTTGGGAGCCTCTCCTGAACGATTGGTAAAACGAGATGGCCAACAGGTTTATTCAACGTGTCTTGCTGGTTCAATTCAAAGAGGGGAAACTGCTGAAGAAGATGGTGAGCTTGGTAACATTCTTTTACATGACAAGAAGAATCGGATCGAACATGACCTTGTGGTTCAAATGATTCGTACCGCTATGGAAGAAGAATGCGAATTTGTACAGGTTCCTTCAGTACCAGAGTTGTTGAAAACGCCGGATATTCAACATTTATATACGCCGGTTGTCGCAAGAGCTGGAAAGGGAACAAGTCTCCTTCGCATGGTGGAGAGGCTTCATCCTACACCGGCTCTGGGTGGCTTTCCGCAAGAAGAAGCCGTTGAGGAAATTAGACGGATTGAAAATCTTGATCGCGGCTGGTATGCAGGACCTGTTGGTTGGATGGATTTTCAAGGAAATGGCGAATTTGCTGTTGCCATTCGTTCTGGATTACTTAACGGGAATCAAGCTACGTTATATGCAGGCTGTGGAATCGTTGGAGACTCGGATCCTCAGAGTGAATACGAAGAAACAAAGATGAAGTTTAAACCTATGCTTACAGCACTTGGGGGAAATCAATATGACTGATCAAGAAATACTGTCGAACTACGTTGGGGCGTTTGTAGATGAATTGTTTCGATCAGGTGTGAAACACGTTGTCATCAGCCCGGGATCACGCTCAACCCCTCTTGCAATGATCATGGCAGAGCACCCTTCCTTAAAGGTGTGGGTTCACGTCGATGAACGTTCAGCAGGCTTCTTCGCGCTTGGGATAGCCAAAGCAAGAAGAGAGCCTGTTGCTCTTTTGTGTTCATCTG
This sequence comes from Pseudalkalibacillus hwajinpoensis, assembly GCF_039851965.1. Lineage (NCBI taxonomy): Bacteria > Bacillati > Bacillota > Bacilli > Caryophanales > Guptibacillaceae > Guptibacillus > Guptibacillus hwajinpoensis. Next base: position 3,288,596 of record NZ_CP156674.1, read on the forward strand.
GGACAGCAGGTGCGAATTATTATCCTGCAGTTATTGAAGCAGCTCAATCGCGAGTTCCTCTCATTGTTTTAACCGCGGATCGCCCCCATGAGTTAAGAGATAACGGCGCACCGCAGGCGATAAATCAACTTAAGTTATTCGGAGACTTCCCAAAGTGGTTTATGGAAATGGCAGTGCCGGATTCGTCTCCAGATTTAATTCGCTACATAAGAACGACGGCTTCAAGAGCTGCTAGTGTTTCGGCAATGGCTCCTGCAGGTCCGGTTCATTTGAATTTTCCATTCAGAGACCCACTTATACCGGATCTTTCCTATTCAGGACTTTTCTCTGATGGTAGAGTGAACAACGAGCCCTGGGTGAGTGTTCCAGAACACACAACCATGCTGAATGAGGAAGCGATCACTTACTATGCAAACCTGGTAGAGAGTAAAAAAGGAGTGATCGTAGTTGGACCACAGGAAAATCCTGAATTAGCAGATTTTATCTTTAAGCTTGCGGACGCTCTTCAGTTCCCGGTGCTTGCTGATCCCCTTTCGAAATGTCGGATTCCGGGTGAGCCTTTATTAATTAGTAGTTACGATGCACTTCTCAGAGGGGAGGTAGCGTCTGAGCTTCATCCTGACGTTATTCTTCGATTTGGAGCAATGCCTGTTTCTAAAGCATATATGCTGTTTATTAAAGACCTAACTGATGCTGTACAGGTCGTTGTGGATGAGAACGGCTTCCGTGATCCGACGCTAATGAGCTCCGACATGCCATCAGTCACACCAATTCGCTTTGCTAAGAGTCTTCTAAGTGTCATTGAAAGAAATACCAGCAACGGAAGATGGATAGAAAAATGGCAGGCGTTAAATGCTAAAGCAATAGGGTTATTATCCTCATATGAGGAAGAGGAATTGTTTGAAGGAAGCGTGTTTAGAGAGCTTAGTAAATTAATGCAGGCTGATCAGTTGCTTTTTGTTGGCAATAGCATGCCAATCAGAGATCTTGAGAATTTCCTTTTACCTGAGAATAATTCTCCGGAAGTTATGGGGAATCGTGGAGCTAACGGGATTGATGGTATTGTGTCAACTGCACTCGGAGCGAGTGTTTCGTATTCATCTTCTGTTCTTGTGATTGGAGATTTATCGTTCTATCACGATATGAATGGACTTCTTCTTGCGAAGCTCTATGACTTAAATATGACAATTATTGTTGTTAACAATGATGGAGGAGGTATTTTCTCCTTCCTCCCACAAAGGCAGTATGATAAGCATTTTGAACAGCTCTTCGGAACACCTCTGGGTCTGGATTATGAACATACGGCTAACCTTTATGGAGCAAGCTTTGATCGGGTTTCGAATTGGGGAGAATTCAGATCAGCGTTTCAGGGTAGCACAGCACAGAGAGGTCTTAGCATTATAGAGGTGCCGACAGATCGACAAGTAAACATCATGCTGCATAAAAAGGTGTTTGCCAGTATTAACGAGGCAACCTCACGCGTGAGCAAGGAGCTTTCACATGAAGATTTCGATCGATAATCTTAACTTTCATATAATCGATGAGGGAAAAGGAGAAACAATTGTTCTTCTCCACGGTTTTACAGGGAATGCGTTAACCTGGGAGTCTTTTATTAACAAATGGTCTTCTTCCTATCGAATCATTGCTATTGATCTAATCGGACATGGAGAAAGCAGTAAACCGGCCGATGCTTCGTTATATACAATGGAAGCGATGAGTCGCTTTCTAAAAGAAATTCTTGATATATGTCGGCTTGACCATGTTCATCTTCTTGGTTACTCAATGGGAGGTAGGCTCGCCCTGTCGTTTGCTATGCAATATCCCTCCTACGTGAAAACGCTTCTTCTTGAAAGCAGTTCTCCAGGTCTTCGGACAGTGGAGGAACGAGAAGAACGAATTCGTAAAGATTATGCCCTGGCAAGAAAAATACTGGATGAGGGTATGCTTGAATTTGTGTCGTACTGGGAGACGATTCCATTGTTTTCTTCCCAGCAGCATCTATCTGAGGCTCTGAAGAGTGAGTTGAGAGAACAGCGGATAACAAATAGCGAGGTAGGACTTGCAAATAGTTTAATCGGGATGGGGACTGGTGCTCAACCATCCTACTGGGAGTCCTTACATGAGTTAGGAATTCCTGTTCTATTGCTCACGGGAGAGTATGATAATAAATTTATTTCGATTGCGAAAAGGATGGCATCAGCTATTCCTCGAGCGGATATTGTGCAAATTAATGACGCAGGGCATACAATACATGTAGAACAAACGCAAATCTTTGATAAAATGGTAGTAGCTTTTCTTGAAAAGCATGTATAACCACTGTACTTCATTTTTTACATACGAAAGGAGCATTCACATGATTGAATGGAAAACTGAAAGAGAATTTGAAGACATTCTTTATGAAACGTATGATGGAATTGCGAAAATCACGATCAACCGTCCCGAAGTTCGCAATGCATTCCGACCAAAGACAGTTAATGAATTGATTACTGCATTTGCTTTTGCGAGAGATGACTCAGATATTGGGGTTATTGTTCTGGCGGGAGCAGGAGACAAAGCCTTCTGTTCAGGCGGAGACCAGAGTGTGCGCGGTCACGGTGGATACGTAGGTGATGATGAAATCCCACGCTTGAACGTTCTTGACCTTCAGCGTTTGATTCGTGTGATCCCTAAGCCGGTTGTCGCAATGGTATCAGGTTATGCTATTGGTGGTGGCCATGTTCTTCACGTTGTTTGTGATTTAACAATCGCAGCTGACAACGCTATTTTTGGACAAACAGGTCCTAAAGTAGGAAGCTTTGATGCAGGTTATGGTGCTGGTTATCTCGCTCGTATCGTCGGCCATAAGAAAGCCCGTGAAATCTGGTACCTCTGCCGTCAATACAATGCACAGGAAGCACTTGATATGGGACTTGTTAACACCGTTGTGCCACTTGATCAGCTTGAAGCTGAAACAGTTCAGTGGGCTCAAGAAATGCTTGATAAATCACCAACAGCTCTCCGTTTCTTAAAAGCATCTCTTAACGCAGATACAGACGGCCTTGCTGGTCTTCAGCAAATGGGCGGAGACGCTACCCTTCTTTATTACACAACTGATGAAGCGAAAGAAGGACGCGATTCATTTAAAGAAAAACGCAAGCCTGACTTTAAACAGTTCCCGCGTTTTCCTTAATAGCATGCTAACAGCTTGATGGGGCCCCATCAAGCTGTTTTTTACGAGAGGAAAGGGTGTTTTACGATGGAAACGATGCCGAATTGGCTGCATAAACGTGCTTCAATGACGCCTGAAAGAATAGCCGTTATCGAAAATAATCAGCAACTGACGTATAAAGAACTAAATGAAAAATCAATTGGGATAGCAAATGGGATGAAAAATGAAGGAATAGCGAAGGGGCAGCATATTGGATTTCTGATGCAGAATGGATTGAATGCTGCAGTCTGTTTACATGCTTTGATGTATATTGGTGCTGTTATTGTTCCATTGAATCATCGGTTAACAGGACCGGAGCTATCGTTTCAAGTGGAAGACGCTGAGCTTTCTTTTGTGATTGCAGATGCCGAACTTGAAAATAAGGCACTGAACGCGCTTGGAGACGCGAACTCGACATTAGTGATCTGGGAAGCGCTTATTCCCGATCCGAATTCAGATGAATTAGAGACTATCATTTCGCTGGATCAGCTTCACACGATTATGTATACCTCTGGCACTACTGGAAAACCAAAAGGTGTAATGCTCACATACGGAAATCACTGGTGGAGCGCTGTAAGCTCCAGTTTAAATCTCGGGCTTCACACCGAGGACCGGTGGTTGTGTGCAGTACCAATGTTTCACATGAGTGGACTTTCAATTTTATTACGCAGTGTCATTTATGGCGTTACGATGATCATCCAACCTCGATTCGACCCGCATTCCGTTAATCAATCAATCCAACAAGAGGGTATCTCAGTTGTATCGGTAGTAAGCGCAATGCTAAAACGGATGCTTGATGATCTTGCGGATGAAAATTATCCCTCAACACTTCGCTGTGTTCTTCTCGGAGGTGGGCCGGCTCCATACCCGCTTCTTTCAATTTGCGAGACTAAAAATATTCCTGTTTTTCAGACGTTTGGGATGACAGAAACAGCTTCACAGCTTGTAACGCTTTCTCCCGAATATATGCTCGATAAGCAAGGGTCTGCTGGTAAGGCACTATTTCCATCCGAGGTGAAAATTAGCGATAATGGAAAAATGCTTTCTCAAGGGGAGCACGGCGAAATTCTAGTGAAAGGCCCTACAGTAACAAAGGGTTACTGGAAAAGGAAAGAAGCAACGGAGCTCTCGCTTCGTAATGGTTGGCTTCACACTGGTGATATTGGCTACCTTGATGGGGATGGCTTTCTATTCGTCCTTGATCGCAGAAAGGATCTCATTCTTTCTGGTGGTGAAAATGTGTATCCTGCTGAAATAGAAGCTGCCCTTTTTGAACATAAAGAGGTAAAAGATGCAGGAGTTACAGGCATGATAGATGAGAAATGGGGAGAAGTTCCAATTGCGTTTGTCGTAAGAGGAGATGATGGTGTTACAGAGGGGGAGCTGCTTGCATTTCTATCAGAACGGCTGGCAGGATATAAGTTGCCGAAAAGCATTTCATTTGTAAGTGAGCTTCCGAGAAATGGGGCTAATAAACTTCAGCGAACGTTACTTAAAAAAGGAGGACAATGGTCAAGTTGAACATCCATTCAGTAATACTCCATCACGTTAAAATGGTTCTGAAAACCCCTTTTTCGAACAGTCTTGAAACGGTCTCAAATCGAGAGCTTATCATCGTTGAAGTGATTGACGCTGATGGGTATACAGGGTTCGGTGAAGGAGTCGCATTCACTTCCCCCTGGTACACAGAAGAAACACTTGTTACTTCATGGCATATGCTAAAGGATTTTATGATACCGAAGTTAATGGATACACAGCTTAAACACCCTTCGGAGGTGGAGAAACTTTTCAAAGGAATCAGACGGAATCCAATGGCTAAATTCGCGATAGAAGGAGCAATTTGGGACCTTTTTTCCAAAAAAGAAGAAATCAGTCTTGCAAAAGCGCTAGGAGGATTGGCTACAAGTATTAAAGCAGGAGTAGCTGTTGGGGCATCCAATCCAGAGGCAATGCTTTACGAAATTAGCAAGCGCATTGAGGAAGGATATGAGCGCATTAAAGTGAAGATCAAGCCCTCACAGGACATCGCTATTATTAAAGCCATTCGAAATGCGTTTCCTGACATCCAATTAATGGCGGATGCGAACTCAGCCTATTCGCTAGACGATATTGACCGACTAAGAGCGATTGATGAGTTTGGACTCTTAATGATTGAACAACCTCTTGCTGCAGATGATATCGTTGATCATTCAATCTTGCAGAAAGAGTTAGTGACACCGATCTGTCTTGATGAAAGTATCGCATCTTATGACGATGCTAGAAGGGCACTTGATCTCGAAAGCTGTGGGGTGATCAATATTAAACCAGGGCGAGTTGGAGGATTGTCCATCAGCAAGAAAATTCATGATTTATGTGCTCAGCGCGGTATTCCGGTATGGTGTGGAGGCATGCTTGAGTCAGGGATAGGGCGTGCGCATAATATTGCGCTTTCCAGTCTCCCTAACTTCACCATTCCAGGAGATGTTTCGGCATCATCACGTTATTGGGAACGTGATCTTATTCTCCCTGCCGTGACAATGAATGAAGGCTTGATAGCCGTTCCTGACGGGGATGGTATCGGGTTCGAAATCAATCGAGAAGAACTTGAGCGTGTTACCTTATCGAAAGAGGTCATTTTATTTTAGTAATTGGACCAATGCACAAAAAAGCCGAACCAGAGTGGTTCGGCTTCCTTATGCTTCGGAGTTTCTAACAAGACGTGCATCAAAAATAAAAGGTCCAAATGGAATGACAGAGGAAATAGCTGCAAGGAGTGCTTTAGTAAACGACCAGCGCTTCACTATGGTTACGTAAAGAATAACGATGAGGTATAGGACGAATAACCCCCCATGTAATGCTCCTACAATTGTGACCGCCATAGGGAGGTCCATAAGATATTTAAGCGGCATCGCTATTCCTAGTAACAATAGAAAGGAAATCCCTTCTGCATACCCGACGCCTCGAAATAATTTTAATGGTTGGTTAAACAAGATTAACTCACTCCTTCATATTCTTCTATTGTGATCTTTTCACAAAAACAGATACAGGCAGTTTACTAACAGTATATCAATACACCAGAAGCAAAAGAAGCGATAGATTTATCGATTTCTTGACAGTTGTGACTATAATGAACTGTCATAGACAGAACTTTTAGTACTATAGCATTGTTTTCAATAAGAGTTATAAGTGATAATTGCTTATAGATGGATAAATAAAGTAGAATGAATGTGGATGATCATAAATATAACCCTGAAGGAGATTTATATGAATAGCAAAAAGCAAGCGATCTTTATATACATTCCTAAGTCCAAAGTCGATGAAGTAAAGAATAACATGAAGAAAAATGATTGAAGAAAAATGAAAAATCAGCCGGGCATTGTGCCCGGCTGATTTTTTGAAATATAAATATGGAAAAGATCTATATCGTTGATGCTGTCTGCTATTAAATAAATGAAATAATTGCAGCGATTACGGCAATTGCGCCAATAATCATTAGGATTGTACGTACCATTTCTATTCCTCCTTGATTTAGTCATTATAATTGCTTGATTCATAACGATAATTTTTGTTGTTTTTTTGTTGTTTTCTAGAATAACGCGCTAACAACAAATGCAACTACGACTACAATACCAACAATAACGAGTACTTGTTTCAACATAATGACTTCCTCCTTTAATATAGCAATATCCTTTGCTACTACTGATATACCCTTTTCATTTTTTATATCAAACCTTTTTTATAAATATAGGTAAAAATAACTACTGATCGAGTGAATTTAGTTTACTACCATATTAAATGTTTTTATTATGTATCAATTGTTCGTATTTATACGAAGAAGAGCGTTAAAAAAAGAGCCTCCAGCAGGAGACTCCTTGACTTATTTATTATTGCTTAGGATTTACTTTCATCCGTTCTTGTTGAAAGAATTCTTTTAATTCCGGGTTGAGATACTCCGGCTCCTTGTCATTTAAATTCAGTCTAATCAGCTTGCCTTCAAGGTAATCCATAATTCCAATGACTGTCCCGTCTGCAAGCTGTTTCTGAAAGATGGTTTCATAACGAATGCTGCTCATCGGAGCCCTCCTGTTGCGCGTTTTTTTCTACTATAGCACGTTTGGAGATCAAAAAAGCCACGTTAAACTTCTCTTAAATGAACTGTAATCAAAGCGCAACAATGCTTAACAGGGTGACATAAGTTAACGAGTGGAAACAGGCTTATGTGAGATGATCATAGGCAGGTTACACAGTGGGCACTGTTTCTCTTTAGGTTCTCCTTGATCCGTTATTTTCATCCATCCTTTGCAGAATTCTCCCGTACATACCCATGCTTTCACTGTTTTGCCTTCTTGTTTAACGACTTTCTTAAAGGCATCTGTTAAAAAACGCGAGACAGGTGTTTGTTTGCCAAGATGTTTTTCAGGTGAACTAATGTAAAGTTCTTCTTTTGCTCTTGTAATGGCCACGTAACAAAGCCTGCGTTCTTCTTCTAAGTCTGCGATGGGATTTTTCATATACAATTGTTTATGAGATGTTTCTTTATCTTTCATCGTACTCAGTGCAGAAACGTGCGGAAGAATGGTTTCTGATGCACCAATCACATAAACAATCGGAAACTCCAACCCCTTGGCCTGATGAATAGAAAGGAGTGAAATTGCGTTAGGTGTCCCCGTTTTTTTCTTATGTTCATTAAAACGCTGAATAATGCGATCAACGTAAGCCAGAAATTCAGGAATCGTTTCAAAACGAGAGCTGGAAAATTCTAGCTCATCCATCATTTCTTTCAGTGTTGTTTTGTGAACAGTTAATGCTTCATCGTTTGCGTTGTCTAAATGCTTCATATAATCATCACGAAGAAGCTGTATGGCTTTTTGCGGCTGATGTCGACTAGCTTCTTTGACTAATTCCATCCGACGATCAATTGACTTTTTCTGAAAATCACGCAAGGTTTTCCAGGTTTTTAAATGAGTAAGTGGAAATTCAGACGGTTCTACAAAATTCTCCATTTCGATGTGGCGCATTCCTGCTTCCTGGTTAATGAACAATGAAGGAAGAATCGCTGCTGTTGCATCAAGATTCTGATGTTCATAAGCAAGACGAAGATGGTCCATCATTCCTTTAATAACAGACTGTTCGTAGAAAACCTGCTTCATTCCCTGTGCATTGAAAGGAATATCCTGTTCAATAAGCTGTTCAAAGATCGCTCTCGCATTTGTATATGTCCTCGTGAGGATTGCGATATCTTTCCAGTTCCGCTGCTGCTCACGAATATGAGTCAGAATATGACCTGCCTCATCCTCAGTCGTTGCTGGACGAAGATAGTAAGGCTGTTCCCCATCTTTATCTGTCGCATTCATAATCTTTGCGCGACGATAAGTGTTGTGTTTAATCACGTGATTCCCAAGCCCGACGATTGGTGGGGCAGATCGATAGTTAGTATCAAGTGTGACGACCGCCGCATCAGGATAGGTTTTATCAAACTCAAGGATAATGGAGCTGTTGGCTCCATTGAAAGAATAAATAACCTGATCATCATCCCCTACAACGAACAGGTTGTTTTGTGGGGCTGCAATTTGTTTGATTAATTCGTATTGGATCGGATTCGTATCCTGAAACTCATCTACAAGTACATATTGAAATCGATTTTGCATTTTGGCTAGAAGCTCCGGATTATGTAAGAATTCACGGTAGGTGAAGACGAGGATGTCATCAAAATCCATATAGCGGTTTAATGTTTTCCATTTTTCATACTCAGAATAAGCAGCTTTTAATTCATTTGTTTCTTTGCTTTCTGGAACATCATTAGGATCCATCATCTTGACTTTGCAAGATGAGATTGATGAAAGCATGATCTCTGGAAGAGATGCTTCTGGACTTTTCATTTTCTTAAGAATATTCTTCATGATAATTTGCTTGTGACGTTCGCTGTTAAGAATCTTCTGGTTGTACCCAAGACTTCTTAATAACTTAAGGAAGATCGAGTGAAACGTACCGGCTGTTAATTTTCTGGCATCTTGCGTCGATACACCTGGGAGCAAGCTAATACGCTCGCGCATTTCTTCAGAAGCCTTTCGGGTAAACGTTATTAGTAAAATGTTTGCCGGGTTTTTTTCGTTCACTGTTATCAGAAAGGCGGTTCGCGCTGTAAGAACGGATGTCTTCCCGCTACCGGCACCGGCTATTGTTAATAGTGGTCCTTCTGTATGCTGGACTGCTTTTGTCTGTCTTTGGTTTAAACGAATTCCCTTTTCCTCAAGCGCATTAAAAAAAGCTTGCTCATCATTATTTTGAAATGTTTGCGCAGCTTTTAAAGGTGTTAAAGGGGCAGAGAGGTCGGATTCAGTCACCCCATGATGAGGCGTTTTTGTAAAATTCATGATCATCACCTGAACTATCTTTATAGATTCATCCCTTCATTTTACCACAAATCGATGACTTTTCGCCTAACAAGAAAAGATTAATATGTGATTGAAACGGGTAATGTCACAAACAGGATAGGTAAATTTAGGAGGTACAGACAATGGAGAAATTCATTCTAGTTATTGTAGATCACGATAAGAAGCAATTTCACGTCGAAGCTGAAGCAACAGAGGAATTAAATTATGAAGAACGTGTTCAAGAGGCGAAAGATAACGGACGAGATGTAGGTGCATTTCGCTCTCGTCTAGACACAGTTGAAAAGACAATCGATGCGGCAGGGCACGAATATAAAGGGTATAGTCACTCAGAAGTTAGTCCTGTTTAATATCCATGGAGGTGAAAAACAATGGTACGAGAAACGTATTATGTAACACCTAAAGGTGAGCTTCACGAAACGAATATTGATAGCCAACTGAATTCTTTTGAAATAAAGGCTAACCGGGAAGAGCTTATACAGGTTGAACGGGTCATTGAGAAGCTAAGATCACAGAAATATGTACAACAGAATGACTTCTTCTCAGTGAATCACTATAAAGAAAAAGAAGTGGATAGCCATCGTAACTGGACAGATGAAGCTATTTACGATTTGTATCGAATCGTACATCAATTAGGCACTCCTGAAACAAAGCAAAAAATTGAGGAAATGGGCGTTCTGTCTGCACTCAATCATAATACAAAAAAATAGAGGCCACGGCCTCTATTTTTTTGTGTTTAACTCCGCACTTGCCCTTCCTAAATAAAAGCACATACATATTGTAATAATGTAGTTAAAGAATGAATAGAGGGGGATAAAGATGAGCGGAGGATATGGTAAAGGCTTTGCGTTAATTGTTGTCCTGTTTATCTTATTGATTATTGTTGGAGCGGGCGCACTTGGTGGATATGGCCAGGGCCCAGGAAATGTTGGCGGCGCTAACTACAACCCTTATTGCTAGTGAAGGATGAACCGGCCGATGCCGGTTCATTTGTGTTTTCGGATTAATACATAAGAAGAGGCGAATCCTTCGAGTATGATAATACAGGTAAGAAGTGAAGGGAGCTGGAGGAGGCTGTACAGGATAGCTTGGATGAGCAATAAGACTAATACCATATAATTGCTGGTTAAAGTTGGACCACCTCGTTGAAGAGGAGGGAGAAACGTTTCTCGAATCAGCTCTTTTCGTAATACATAAATGTGACTTTTTGTAAGCCAGAGAAATAAAGGAACAGTAATAAAAAGGAAGAATGATTCTTTAAAGTAAAAACTGAAATATAGCCCCTATACAGACTAATCCCATATAAATCCAAAAGTAATTCCCTTTTCGGATAAATGTTCGCATATAGATGAATTCAATTGGATGCCTCACGGGGATCCATTTAATGATCCACGTTAAGTAGGGTCTTGGCTTTAGTTTATTTCTTAGTGATGGGATACCGATAAATTGGTTTGCAAATTGTTCGAAAGCAGCAGTTTGTGAAGCTTCAAGCTCGATTAGCTTTGTAAAGCGAAGTCTTTATCTTTTTTGATAAAGAAACATGAGGTATGAAACGAACAAGAACATCAACAAAGCTGCTGTAAAATAATCCTCATTTAGAATAGAAATCAAAATAAAATAAGACCCGATAAAGATTAAAATTCGTATGAATCGAAATGGAGATTGATAAGAGAGGAATAGCCCGAAAAGAGACAGTATGCTAAGTATACCTACTAAGATCGCTACGAATGTAAGCTGACCCTGTGAATATCCAGACATCAGTGGCAAACAAATGAGATAAGCCAGTGCAATCAATGGTAATGAACGGAGCAGCGAAATAAAATAGCTTCGAATAATATTTGGCTTTAAGCGAGCTTCAAAAGGTGTGAGGAAAACGACATCAGGAGCTAAAAGGAAAAGCTTAACTCCCTGTAGACTGATTGCGGCGCTCAACTACTGCGATTAAAATTGGAATAGGCGTTATAGCTGGCAACCAATTGAGTAGTTGATTGTAGTAGGCACTCCCAAAGGTAGCGGCATTAAAAGGGCAATGACAAATCGACCTTTTAGTATATAGGTTATATAAAAGAGGCGATGTCTGGCATAGATGGAAAACCGTTCATTCCATAGATCTTTCAAAGACTTAGCTCCTATCATTTAAAATAAAGCAAGTTATAGACTTTGTTGTAGTAAAAAAGACTTAAAATCCCCCTGGTTAGTTTGACACCTTGCCTAGGAAGGTAAGAGTGTACTATACCGCACTTTTACTATACTAAAAAGGATGATTACCGTGAAGAAATACATAAATGCAATCATGATAATTGGCATGTTAAGCGTAACGGCGGGTTGTGGAGCAGAGTTGTCAAAGGTAGCAGAAAATCATTCTAATATTTCTTTATTCTCGATCGAAAATAAAGCCGAAGCGAAAACAATCGCAGTCGAGAAGCTAGAAGTTGAGAAGCTTTCTGATGAATTTATTAATCGCATCGTTCAAGACACGGACGATCAGTATCAGGTGAAAAACTTTTCTTCTGAAGAAGAAATTAACAATCACCTGAGAGAAGTTGCTTCTGAAGATCTGGCAAAAAAGATTACAACTTCTTATTTTGAAGAGCGGGACGGTGCGCTCTATATTGTTCCAACTGAGCTGTTTCCATGGATGAATTCTGATAACCCATATGAGCTTACTCAGCTTAACGAATATGAATATCAGCTAGTTCAATCAAATCAATCTGATCTCTATGGTTCATACACGATCGAAATTAAATTCCTGTATGAAGATAACCACTGGATTATTAAAAACTTTACGATCAAATAAAGGAAGCGCGCGCGACAATTTGTCCGTGCGCTTTTTGATTTGATTTTGGAAAGAGTCTTACCAAAAGCAAACTTTAACAGTGTCTTTAATTGAAAGGATGATTGGACAACAATCAATTACTCTTTTACAATAAAGTAAGAAACTAAAGGACGAGGTTATAAAATGAGCGAATTTAGGTTTACAGACTATTATAACAACCAAGTGACATATTCTCTTTCAGACCAGCCTTTTTCAAAAGCACCCAAACATGTTTGGGTAATCTGTTGCTATGAAGGTGAGTGGCTTCTTACTGAACATTCCAGAAGGGGAATTGAATTTCCTGGTGGAAAAGTGGAGGAGGGGGAAACCGCAGAGAATGCTGCCGTGAGAGAAGTGTTTGAGGAGACCGGCGGTGTTGTGAATGATCTTCAATTTATTGGACAGTACCGAGTCGAAGGAAAAGGCGGTACAATCATTAAGAATGTTTACTATGCTGTTATTGAGGAGCTAATTGCAAAGGCAGATTATTTGGAGACAAAAGGTCCTGTGCTTTTAAAACAGCTTCCTGAAAACCTTCAAGTTAATGAGCGTTACAGTTTCATGATGAAGGACAAGGTGCTTTCCTATAGTCTCCAACATTTAAAGAAAGTGAAATAGAAAAAGTCCAGTCTCCTCGTCCTGGACTTTTTTTCTATAGGTTTCGTTTTCCTGGTTCAACGTGAATATTGGTGTTGTGGATATCGTGATCTTTCTCAAGTTTTTCTTCAATTTTGTCTGTAATCGAATGACCCTCTTCAATATTTAATTCCGGAGCCACTTCAACAACCGCATCGACAATGACGCTGCTCCCCGCCATACGAGCTTTAATATCCACCAGGGCTTCCACACCTTCAATCGCCTGAATCGTATCTTGAATTTCGTTGAGCTTTTCTTTGTCAAAACCATCGGTAAGCATAAGGGAGGATTCTTTAAAAATGCCGAATGCGGTCTTACAAATAATAAGCCCAACAATAAATCCGGTCAGAGGATCGAGCCAGTACATATCAAAACGTGCTCCAATAATACCGATAAATGCGCCCAGGCTGACCAGGGCGTCTGATAAATTATCTTTTGCTGCGGCCATCAGTCCATGGCTTTTTGTTTTAGTTGCAAGTCTATGATTATAAAAATAGACAGACCCCATGACGATAACACCGATTAATGCAATCCAGGCTGAATTAAGGGGAGGGGACTCTTTTGGGCCATCCAGTAAAACGGTAGCGGTATGAAAAAGCACCTGCAGTCCAATTGCCATCATCACAAACGACGCAAAGAGTGAGGAAACTGTTTCTGCTCTGGAATGACCATATGGATGATTGCGATCAGCTGGTTTAAGGGCGATTTTCATCCCTATTAAGACAGCAATGGAGGCTACGATGTCAGATGCGTTGTTCCAGCCATCCGCAAGCAAAGCTTCTGAACCATAGAGATAGCCAGCACCGAGCTTGAAAACGGATAGAATTAAATAAGCTGTAATACTGAGCCAGACGCCTCTCAATGCTTCATTCATTTTCTTCACCTGTTTTCATAAGTAATTTGTTCTTCTTTATGCTAGCAGATCGAATTCGGGTAGGTCTATAGCAATCATTTTGCCAGTGGCTAGACGTGTAGACATATGTCAGTATTGTAAGCTCGGGCTAACTAGTTTGCCCATTTGCAACAAAAAAAAGCCTCTCATGATGAGAAGCTAATGTTTGATTAATTTACGTTCCAACCATTCTACTCCGAGGTACATGATAGATGAGAATACTGCGATGACTAACAGGCTTAATAACACGAGTGTGAAGTTAAATACCTGGAATCCATAAATAATCATATAGCCAAGCCCCTGTTTCGATACGAGAAATTCCCCTACAATAACACCTACCCAGGAAAGCCCGACGTTCACCTTTAACGTAGAAATAATCGCTGGAAACGAAGCGGGTAAAATCACTTCGCGAAAAATTTGCTGTTTGTTTCCACCAAATGATCGAATGACCTTTACGTAATTAGATTCGACTGTATGGAATGCATGGTAAATCACAAGGGTAGTGATTATGATGGAAATTGATGCCCCCATCGTAATGATTGAAAGGTAACCAGGCCCGAGGGCTACGATAATAATTGGACCTAACGCTACTTTTGGCATGGAATTCAACACTACAAGGTAAGGGTCTGAAATTCTTGATGCTTTTCGTGACCACCATAATCCAGTTGCAAAAATAGTGCCAAGTGCTGTACCGAGAATAAAACCAGCAATCGTTTCTAGTAGTGTCACACCAGTATGAACGATTAAAGAACCATCACTTATTTTGGCGTAGAAGAGAGAAAAAATCTTACTTGGATAGCTGAAAAGTAAAGGGTCAATCCAGGTCATTCGTCCGGCTGCTTCCCACACAGTGAGAAACCCAAGGAGAATAAAAACCTGCCAGCTTAACACTTCTCTTTTTTCCCGCTTTAACTTTTGGATATAGGACGAATGCTGCTTCTCAAGCTGGAGATTGTTCAAGAGAATCGAGCTCCTTCCATATCTCCTGAAAATGTTCAGGGAAAGCAGGGTCGTTCCTCGCCTCAAAAGGGATGAGCTCCCGAAGATAAGCAGGAATTTGAAAAGTTCTGGCTATCTTTCCAGGGCGTGGCGAAAGAAGAATGACCCGATCTGACATGGCAATTGCTTCTCCGATGTCATGTGTCACTAGTAACGCTGTTTTTTTATGTTCTTTTAACGTCATAAATACAAGATCTTCAAGCTTTAATTTTGTTTGATAATCAAGGGCAGAGAAAGGTTCATCAAGCAATAGAAGGTCAGGGTCCGTAGCGAGTGTGCGTACTAATGCTACTCGCTGTCGCATTCCTCCTGAAAGTTGATCTGGATAGGCATGGCGAACATCGCGTAACCCCATGTCATCAAGCAGCTCTAATGTCTTTGCTTTTCGCTCTTCTGTAAGTCGGTTCAAAAGCTTTAATCCGAGAAAACAATTGTCTTCAATCGTTTTCCATGGGAATAAATAATCCTGTTGGAGCATGTAGCCCATTCGCTCTCCGGGTCTATCAATTATTTTATCTTGAAGGGTAATGATCCCTTCAGTCGATTGTATTAATCCGGAGATGATTGAAAGTAAGGTGGATTTTCCACACCCGCTTGGACCGAGGATGGAAACAAATTCTCCCTCATCAATTGAAAAGGAGAGATCTGAAATGGCTTCCTTTGCTTCACTTTTCGTTAAATAAACGTGAGTGACAGATTCAAGTTGAAGGAAAGACATCTTATTTCCTCCTATTTTTGAGCATCTTCAGCGTAGCGGTTATTCACGAGCTTACTGTGGTCCACTCGTTCAGGAAGCTCGCCTGCTTCATCCATAATGTTTTGGAGATTATCCCATTCTTCTTGATCAAGGATCGGATTTGTTGCAAAGGAGTGCTGGCTTTTGTATCGGTCAACGACGGTTGTGATAAGTTCAAGATCTGTATCCTGGAAAAATGGTTCAATTGATTTGGCGATTTCTTCAGCTGAGTGTGTATCAACCCATTGCTGGGCATCATAAAGGGCTTTTGTAAAACGTTTTGCGGTATCAGGGTTCTTCTCTAAATAACTTTCTTTAGCCATAAAAACTGTGTATGGAATTGTACCAGATTCTTTACCGAATGAAGCGACGATGTGCCCGACACCTTGTTCCTCGAATACGCTTGCTGTTGGCTCGAAAAGTTGAACATAGTCCCCGGTTCCAGACGCAAATGCACTAGAAATATTGGCGAAGTCGATATTTTGAATGAGGTTTAGATCATTCTGTGGATCAATTCCTTTATTCTTAAGAACAAATTCACCCGCCATCTGTGGCATCCCGCCTTTACGCTGCCCAAGGAAGGTGCTGCCTTTCAGGTCTTCCCACGCGAAATGATCAATTTTCTCTCTTGAAACAAGAAAAGTACCATCGGTTTGCGTTAGCTGCGCAAAGTTAATGACAGGATCGTCTGTGCCCTGTGCATAAACGTAAATCGATGTCTCCGAACCAACTAGTGCGACATCAGCTCCGTTTGAAAGAAGTGTAGTCATCGTTTTATCGCCGCCCCACGTGGTCGTGAGCTCTACGTCAATTCCGTGTTTTTCAAAAATCCCTTCAGAAATCGCAACATATTGTGGTGCATAGAAAATCGAACGTGTCACCTCTGCTACCCGAACCTGATCATTCTCACTAGTTGTTCCACATGCAGAAAGAATGAAAAGAAGAAAGATGCTTGTAAAGATGGCTACCTGTGTTATCCAGCTCTTTTTCATCGTACAGCCCCCACTGTTATTACATGAGATAGGCTCATGTTTGAGATACTATAGCCTATGTGCTTTGGGAAATTGTGTGTTCGATATGAAAATGTAGAAGGGGAATGGGATATGAGAGTATTAATACTTGTGGCCGTTGCAATCGGGTATGTCATTTTATTCCTTATCCATCCATTTCTTGAAAACTCATTGGATCGATCAGTTTTAACTTTAGTTACGAGGTTGGAAACGCCTGAGCTCACTCAGTTTTGTGAATTTTTATCATTTATTGGTTCAATCCACATTCAATATCCGATTTTGATAGCTCTATTTGCGGTGATTGGGTGGAAACGCCCACATCAAATCATCCTATTAATGTTTAATTTGTTAGGTGTAAGAGTCATTACACTAATGTTGAAAAGCTATGTGGAGAGGGCGAGGCCTGTCGAAATGCTTATTGATGCAGGGGGATATAGCTTTCCAAGTGGACATGCGATGATTACAATGGCCTTCTATGGATACATGTTTTACCTAGCTTATAGAAAAGAGAGATGGATTTTAATACCTGGTGTGCTGTTATTAAGTCTAATCGGTTTTAGTCGTATCTATTTAAGAGTTCACTATATGAGTGATGTATTAGCTGGGTGGTGTGCTGGAGGATTCTGGCTTTCACTTACAATTATTATTCTGCATTGGTTTAACATAGAAAAAAGCACCCGTTAAGGTGCTTTTTCAAACGCAGATTAAATGGTTGGACCAGCTTGCTTAATTTCTTCTGATACATTCGAGAATTTATTGAAGTTCTTGATGAATTGAGCTGCGAGATCTTTTGCTTTCTCATCATACTTCTCTTTATCATCCCAGGTTTGTTTTGGCTGTAGGACTTCTGCAGGTACACCCGGGCAATGAGTCGGGATATGAAGCCCGAAAATTGAATCCCTTTCAGTTTCAATGCGATCTAATTCTCCATTTAATGCCGCCTGAATCATTGCGCGAGTATAAGATAGCTTAATTCGCTCACCAACGCCATATCCACCACCGGACCAGCCTGTATTCACTAGAAACACTTGTACGTCATGCTCCATAATTTTCTCTCCTAGCATTTCAGCATAACGATAGGCAGGGAGAGGTAGAAATGGTGCTCCGAAGCAAGTCGAGAAGGTGGCTTCAGGTGATGTGACTCCTCTTTCGGTTCCAGCTAGCTTACTTGTGTATCCTGATAAGAAGTGGAACATAGCCTGTTCTTTTGTAAGCTTGCTGATAGGAGGCAGCACACCGAACGCATCAGCAGTTAAGAAAATAATCGTATTTGGATGACCCGCAACACTCGGTATGGCGATATTAGGGATTGCGTCAATTGGATAAGCAGCCCGTGTGTTTTCCGTTAAACTTGTATTGTCGTAGTCAGGTTCACGAGTGCCGTGATCCATCATGACATTCTCAAGAACAGTTCCAAATCGGATCGCATCCCAGATCTGCGGTTCCTTTTCTTTAGATAAATTAATGCACTTGGCGTAACAGCCGCCTTCAATATTGAATACGCCATTCATTGACCATCCGTGTTCATCGTCACCAATGAGTGAACGATGCGCATCAGCTGATAGCGTTGTCTTTCCAGTACCAGAAAGTCCGAAGAACAGAGCAACGTCTCCTTCTTTCCCAACGTTAGCAGAGCAGTGCATCGATAATATATTTCGTTCAGGAAGAAGATAGTTCATGACAGTGAAAATCGATTTCTTAATTTCACCTGCATATTCGGTTCCACCAATAAGGACAGTGCGCTTTTCAAATGATATAATGATAAATGTTTCAGAATTCGTACCATCTATTTCCGGGTCGGCTTGGAAACCTGGTGCAGAAATAACAGTAAATTCAGCTTCATGGCCTTTTAATTCTGCTTCATTCGGTCGAATGAAGAGTTGATGAGCAAACAGGTTATGCCACGCATATTCGTTGATCACCTGGATGGGCAATCTTGAGGACTGGTCAGCACCAGCGAATCCTTTAAATACATAGAGTTCCTTTTTCTCACCGAGATAATTCAGCACTTTTGTGTAAAGGTTTTCAAAACTCTTTTCGGAAATGGATTGGTTGGTTTCCCAATTGATTTTGTTCTTTGCGGAGTCTTCATTTACAATGAACTTGTCCCCGGGAGAACGCCCGGTGTATTTACCGGTTTCCACACGAAGTGCACCGGTTGATGATAATGTCCCTTCATTTTTAAAGAGGGAGTGCTCCATTAGTTCAGAAACTGATAAGTTCACATGCGGATTATTCTTATTTAGAATCGCATCCAATAACGGTGAGGAGAAGGAAGCTGTTTTCATATGTTAAACCCATCCTTTATTAAATATTTCGATTACTGACGTGTTAAACTCAAAAATAGTATAACACATTTATTCAATTATTCTATACTAATCTATGGATTTTTTGCATAAAAAGTGAAAAAAAGGGCGGAAAACATTTGTTTAGGTTTGAGTTGGAACTCTATTAATAAGGAAGAGAAAATTTTAGAGGGATTATTGGTATTTAGGGGGGAGTGTTTTTTACTCATTCGGTGTCCTGATAATTCCTTTCCAGTTCAAGAGTTCCAATATCTCCGTTTCTAGGCGCTCGTCTTCGCTTTTCGTTGGATCCAGCTACGACTCGCAGAAACTCCGATATTTCACTCATTCACAGGAACACCAAGAACGTGTTCCCATGAATGAGTTCCAATCTCTTTCTAAGCGCTCGTCTTCGCTTTTCTAATTGACACATTCCTTTAACTGCGTTATTATATGTCGAGAATGGATACTCTTATCCCGAGCAGGCGGAGGGACAGGCCCGATGAAGCTCAGCAACCAACTCCTATACATAAGGATTCAGGTGCTAACCTGCAAGACGATAGTCTTGGAAGATAAGAGGCGAAAGGCATGAGATATCAGCTCCTTTTCCCTCAAAATTTATAGGGAAGGGCTTTTTTTAATGTCATTGAGGTTGATGACGCAAAGAAAAAAGGATAAACGATAAGAAATTGAATTCGTTCTCTCGTTTCGGCAAAGCATAATAGGGAAATAAGTACCGTATCCATTACACTACATCATAATATTAGATAGGATCCAATTCCTTAAGGAGGTACTTGAGTGGGTAATCGTCGTTTGTTTACTTCTGAGTCAGTAACAGAAGGGCATCCTGATAAGATTTCAGATCAAATTTCAGATGCCATTCTAGATGATATTCTTGCGCATGATCCAAATGCGCGCGTAGCCTGTGAAACTACAGTGACAACTGGCCTTGTATTAGTTTCCGGGGAGATTACAACTTCTCATTATGTTGATATCCCTAAAGTAGTTCGTGAAACGATTCAAACCATCGGATACACACGAGCGAAATATGGTTTTGATGCTGAGACATGTGCTGTTCTTTCATCAATTGATGAGCAGTCTGCGGATATTGCTGCGGGAGTTAACGTAGCGCTTGAATCGCGTGAAGGAACGATGTCCGATGATGAAATTGACGAGATTGGAGCAGGAGACCAGGGGTTAATGTTTGGTTACGCTTGTAACGAAACACCTGAGCTTATGCCGCTACCTATTTCGCTTGCACATAAATTGGCTCGTCGTTTGAGTGAGGTTAGAAAAGAAGAAATTCTACCTTACCTACGCCCAGATGGTAAAACGCAGGTAACAGTAGAGTATGATGATGCTGGGAAACCTGTACGTGTTGACACTATTGTTGTCTCTACTCAACACCATCCTGAAGTTTCACTTGAGCAAATTCAACGTAATATTAAAGAGTACGTGGTTAAGCCTGTTGTACCTGCTGAACTTATTGATGATGAAACAAAATATTTCATTAATCCAACAGGACGATTTGTAATTGGTGGACCTCAAGGTGATGCCGGGCTGACTGGAAGAAAGATTATTGTTGATACTTATGGCGGCTATGCCCGTCACGGTGGTGGAGCATTCTCAGGTAAGGATGCAACTAAGGTTGACCGTTCTGCTGCATATGCTGCACGCTATGTTGCAAAGAACCTTGTGGCGGCTGATCTTGCTGATCGCTGTGAAGTGCAACTAGCTTATGCGATTGGTGTTGCTCAACCAGTTTCCATTGCGGTTGATACGTTTGGAACTGGGAAAGTTTCTGAAGAACGCCTCGTTGAGCTTGTAAGAGAGAACTTTGACCTTCGTCCAGCAGGAATCATTAAAATGCTGGATCTTCGTCGACCGATTTATAAGCAAACAGCTGCTTATGGTCACTTCGGACGTACAGACATTGAGCTACCATGGGAGCAGACTGATCGTGCAGACACTCTCAAACAGGGTGCTGGAGTTTAAATTTCAAGAAAAGAAGCCGCAGGGCTTCTTTTTTTTGATATAGAGAACATAATTTAAAATATAGCCGTTCCTGTGTGATAAAATGAAAGAAGTTTAGGAATTTATTGGAAGAGGTGATCATGAATGAACGAAGTTTTTGGAGAAACGGTTCAGTCAGTTCAAGAGTTAGAAGATATTGTTGGGGGGCCAAGCAAACTTGCAGCAAATAAGGTCATTCCTTTTATCGATGAGCACTGTGAAGCGTTCATTGCTCATGCTCCCTTTCTCTCAATTGCTAGTTCTTCATTACAGGGGAGTGATGTGTCTCCACGCGGTGATTCACATGGATTTGTTAAGGTACTTGATCAGAAGCATCTGCTTATTCCAGAGCGACCGGGAAACAAGCGGGTAGACTCGATAAGGAATATTCTTGAAAATCCACAGGTTGGTCTATTATTTATGATTCCTGGGAGAGAAGAAACCTTACGGGTGAATGGAAAGGCTTCCATTGTGAAGAATAAAAAACTTCTTGAAGCATGTACTGTGAATGGGAAAGAACCATTACTAGGTATCGGGGTGGAAGTAGAAGAGTGCTTTATACATTGTGCAAAGGCGTTCAAACGCTCTCATCTCTGGGTACAGGAGCGATGGCCAGTCACTCAATCTCTCGCACCAGCTTCCAGGATGCTCTCTGATCATGCGAAAATACCTAATGACCGAGTTGTTCAATCGCTTAAAACAAGCTACACAGAGCGCCTATATTAATTCATTGAACCGATTGAACCGAAATGGCTCCAAGTCATTTGTAAATATTCGGTCTACCGCTCGAACAATAAATGAGGTAGGTCATAGATGTTAGCGACCTCTCTCATTTTATCAAGAGTTAAGACATAATGGCCGTCTACAAGTAATGGTAAATGGCAGGTTTAGATGCTTTACATTCTCCAATTTAGATCTTGTAGAGAGCTTAATTCAGTCATTAATAAAAGAGCTTCATCGCTACTCTTCCTTTTCTCTACGCATACTGTGCGATTTTCTTCGTTCCAATCGTTGTTTCGTAATCTTCTATTAGTCTTCCAAAGGTGGCGTCCCATGATTGGGTGAGCGCATACCGTCTTCCTTCATATCCCATCATTTTTCTTTCTGTTTCGTCTAAGAGGAGACGGGTAATAGCGGCCGTATAGTCATTTTCTTTATAGGGTGAACAAAAAATTCCATTTCGCTCCCCAGCTACCACATCGGTTAATCCTCCGGCTCTAGCAGCAATTACCGGTGTTCCAGAAGCAAGTGCCTCAAGTGCTACATTACCGAACGTTTCAGTAGCTGAAGGAAAAACAAACAGATCGGCCGTGGCAT
Organism: Pseudalkalibacillus hwajinpoensis; assembly: GCF_039851965.1. Taxonomy (NCBI): domain Bacteria; kingdom Bacillati; phylum Bacillota; class Bacilli; order Caryophanales; family Guptibacillaceae; genus Guptibacillus; species Guptibacillus hwajinpoensis. Next base: position 3,310,857 of record NZ_CP156674.1, read on the forward strand.
AAAGTTCAGCCAGCTCACTACCCTGCCTGTAGCCAGTAAACGTTACATTCCCCGGGAGATTTTCTTTAAATTGAGGCATGGCAGGACCATCACCAACCACAAGCCATCTTGTTTGGCGTTTTATTTCTTCTGGGAGCGCCCACATGATTTTCTGAAGTGTTTCAAGATTTTTTTCGGGTGCAAGTCGACTAACGAACAATAGAATGTATCTTTCTTTAATATTGTAATGATCTCGTATAGATGCGTTTTTTCTGGCGGGTGTATAATGGTCACAATCGACGCCTCTTCTCCAGAGCTTTAAATTATCAAAACCTTTATGAGTCAATCGTTTTTTTGTATCAATAGATGGAACGAAAATGGAGGAAAAAGGTTGGTGAAACCACATCAAGTATTTCCATACGAATGGAGATAACCATTCGAGGTAATAATGCTTTAAATAGTCATCGAAATTTGTATGATACGAAGCGACCATGGGAATATCCAATTTTTTACCATAATGTACTCCGCTCATGCCAATATTAAATGGTGTAGCAATATGGAGTAGATCAGGATTAAATCCCTGAAGCTGTTTACGGATGGTTGTGAGTTTAGGTAGTGCAATTCGACATTCCGGGTATAAGAAAAACCCCATACTCGTGAAACGATGAATATTGCTAGAAAACAGGTCTTCATCTGACTGACAATCCGGGGCAAATAGCATATAGTCGACATGCTGTCGGTCCATATAAGTCGTTAATCTTCCAAGCGTACGTGATACACCATTTACCTGTGGGAAATACGTATCTGTAAAAAGCGCTAACTTCATTAAATTTCCCTCCCGAATCTTTTTGTTAGCCAAAGAGTAGTAATGCCAGAATGCCACTTCCGCCGCCGAGTAAAATTCCTGCAAGTACATCCGATGGGTAGTGATGGCCAAGATAAATACGTGACATCCCAACAAGACAGGCAAGTGTCGCTAGCGGCAGGGAAAGAGAGGGAACATGTAAAATAAAAGGTGTGAGAACAGAAAATGAAGCAGTCGTATGGCCGGATGGAAAGGAATGATCTTTAAGGGGATAAACAAGCATCTTCGTATCAGGCATTGCAAGATAGGGACGATGTCTCGGATAGTGCTTTTTAATTAAATGAACAGGCATATGGCTCAAAGCCAGAGCAAAAGCACTCTGAATCGCCCAGTATTTATAAGGATAAGGCAATAAAAGGCATAATAGCAACGTACTAATAATCGTCGCCCGCGCGCCACCAACATGCGTTACTAGCCCGAAAAAAGAAGTAAGATACCTGGAATGACACTTCATATTCACAAATCGAAAAACCGTACACTCCCTCTCATAAAGCCACCCAACTACTTTGCTCAAAAATAAACCCCCTTCAACCTATGCGTTACTTCTATCTTATAGGAGAAATTTAGTGGTACTATTAAAGAAATCTTAAAGAATTGTTAAGAAAAGCGGAGCCGAGCGTATAGAAACGGAGGTATTGGAACTCTTGAATTGGAACACGATTTTTGTGTAGCTCTATTCAAACTAACTCCCAACCCACACGTACAAAAAAAGACCAGGACATTTTCCTGATCCTTCTCACTAAACTAATGTGAAATAAATAACGTATCCAATCGCAAGAGCAGCCGCAATAATATAGATGAGGAAAATCGGGTTGCTGAAGAAAGATGATTTCACTCGGGCATTTCCTTGATTATCGTACTCGCCTTTTTGATTTTGGCCAAGTCGATACGTCATATACGCCCCAATAAGAAGCGTGATGACGACCAGCACGATCAAAACGATGGTCAATTTGTACATAGAAGCCACCTCTATCCATTAGGATTGTATTGCTAACTTTCCTCAATCCTTTAGGAAATATGCGTTGTTGCTAGAGAGGTTTATGATCTTTATAGAAAGCGGCTTTCTCGACATACTCACGTCTAATTCGATTCATATCAAGTATATCTTCTTCTGTTAAATCTCTAACAACCTTTGCAGGTCTTCCGAATGCGAGGGAATTCGGAGGGATTTTCTTTCCAGGAGGCACAAGACTCCCTGCTCCAACAAAAGCTCCCTCTCCAATTTCAGCACCATCCAGGACAATCGTGCCCATTCCAATTAATGCATTTTTACGAATAATACTACTGTGAAGTATGACTTGATGTCCAATTGTGACGCCGTCCTCGAGAATAAGTTTCTTATTGGGACTTTGATGGAGTACACAATTGTCCTGAATATTTACTCGTGAACCAATCTCAGTTGGTGACACATCACCACGAATGGTTGTGTTAAACCAGATGCTGCTATGTGCACCAATTGTCACATCACCTGTAATGGTAGTATAATCCGCAATATAGACTGTTTCATGGATGTTCGGTTTTTTATCACGGTAAGCATAAATCATTCTAATCCCAACTTTCTTTCATAATAGATGAAATCCTTTTCAAAAGTAGTGTATCAAATTGTTCGAACCTACATAAGGGGGCTTATTAACATGAGGATTAAAGAAGCAGAGTATGCAAAAGCAGTGATCGTTTTAGTGCACGGAGCTAACGAGCATCATCGGCGTTATGATTGGCTCGTTTCAAAATGGATTGAATCGGGCTATCATGTTGTACTTGGGGACTTACCAGGACAAGGAGAAAGTACTCGTAGAAGAGGGCATATTGATTCATTTGATCAATATATTGAAACGATTGAAAAATGGATAAATCGAGCTCATGAGTTTCATTTACCTGTTTTTTTACTTGGTCACAGTATGGGGGGCCTTGCATCAATTCGTACAATAATGGAAAAACGACTTTTGCTTACTGGTGTGATTCTTTCTTCACCATGTGTAGGTCTTGTGAATCCTCCTAATAAAGGAGTAGACATCCTTTCAAAAGTGTTAAATCCGATCGTTCCGTCGCTCAGATTAAATTCGAAACTTCAACCGAATATTGGGACTCGAAACAAAGAATTTCATGCGCGTGACCAGGATGATCCTCTAATGATCCAAAAAGTTTCGGTAAGGTGGTATCGTGAACTTTTAAAGGCGATTAAAATCGCTAGTGAAGGAGCAAGGACTTTTCCAAACCAGCCTCTCCTCGTGGTGCAGGGTGGTGATGACCGCATTGTTGATAAACAATCAGTTGTATCGTGGTTTAATCGAATACCATTAACAGATAAGGCTTATAGCGAGTGGGATGGTTTATACCATGAAGTATTTAATGAGCCGGAGCGTGATGCGGTTTTTAAAACGGCCAGATCGTTTGTAGAATTAAAACTTGAGATGTTAACTTACAAAGAAACGATCATGACGGCAAATAAATGATATGGGAGTGAAATTGTTTGAAAGTACCAAATCATCCCTGGACATTAATGTATAGTATTTACAGGCGTGTATTACCCAGGGTACATCAAGAGCTTGAACATTGGAAGAAGCGTGCTGAAGCAATCCCAGATCCAGAACTAAGAAAACAGGCAGTCGATAGTATCGAATCTAAAACATTCCATTGTGAAGGCGGAGCCATTTATGGTCTTCTTGCAGGAGGCAAGATTGATAAGTCGATTGCATTTATAGCCGCCTATCAAACGATTAGCGATTACCTGGATAATTTATGCGATCGAAGTACCTCACTGGATCCAGCGGACTTTAGTGCTTTGCATGAATCGATGAATCAGGCTCTATCACCTGAAATCGAAGCTTCAAACGATTATTACCGGTTTAGAGAAGAACAGAACGATGGAGGCTACCTCCTATCCCTAGTACAAACATGTCAGAGCGTCATTCGTGAATTGCCGAACAAGGAAGAAGTCCAACCGGCTCTTCTTGAACTCTGTCATTACTATTGTGACCTTCAAGTACATAAGCATGTTACGGAGGAAGATCGTGTTCCAAGACTGCAGGGATGGTTTGAACAACATAGACAGCAGCTCCCAGATATGACGTGGAATGAATTCTCCGCATGTGCAGGTTCAACTCTTGGCATATTCTGTCTTGTTTCCTATTCACTTGGTAACAAGATCCCAGAAGGTGGCACAGAAGTCATCAAAGAAGGTTACTTTCCATGGGTGCAGGGTCTTCATATTATGCTTGATTATTTCATTGATCAGGAGGAAGACAGGGCTGGCGGTGATTTGAATTTCTGTTTTTATTACAGAGACAATGATGAGCTTGCTGAGCGAGTTGCTCACTTTATTAAGGAAGCTGATAAAAGTGTTGAAGGGCTTCCTCACTCGTCATTCCATCGCCTGATTAACAGAGGGTTACTCGGTATTTATCTTGCTGACAGAAAAGTAATGGCACAAAAAGACGTCCGTATATTAGCGAGGGAAATTATTCGGAATGGTGGGCGATCAAGCATTTTTTTCTATTTTAATGGCTGGGTGTACAGAAGACTTCATAAAGCTTCTCAGTAATATTGGTATAAAATACGCTGTTTCGTGAGAAAAGAAGCCTATAGGATTGTGAAAGGGGTTCTTTACATGAAGAAGCGTTATTACGTAGAAGTGAGCTCAGGAGAAATTTTGGAAGATCAGGGGGCATCAGGCTATCATTTTGAAATTGATGCGGATGAGGAAGATGTATTCAAACTGAGTGAACTGTTTGATCTTGCTGATAAAGATAGTCGTCTTTCGCTCTATCGCTCTCATGTGCCGGCCATGAGCTATCACGAAGATAAAAATAATGACGACTATGATGATCATTTGAAGCAAATTTATACACTTATTCACAAGCTCGGCTCAGAGAAAACGAAAGAACATATTGAGTCGATGAAAATTTTATGAAACGGAAGGCCGGTGCGAGTACACCGGCCTTATTTTTTACTAATGGCAAGAATATAGGGTGGCTCATTCACCTGATTGATGAATTGATATTTTAGTACCTGGTAATGCGATTGATTCAGTTGTGAAGTAAACTCTGTTACCAATTTACTTTCAATTTTTCCTTCAGGATGACCTGGATAGACGACTAGAATAAGTAGTCCATCCGAGCGTAGCAGGTCAAGTATCCTTGTAACTGCTTGAAGCGTTTCCCCCGGGTTTGTCACAATCGATTTATCTCCACCTGGAAGATAACCAAGGTTAAAAATCGCCGCGGCTACTTTCCCTTTTTCATCAGTGTCCATCACATCATTTATAGTAGCGTGGCTTCTATGGAACAATGTGACCTGAGCCGTTTGACCGGCTTCTTCAAGCCGTTTGTGAGTTGACTCTAGAGCTTCTTTCTGAATATCAAACCCATATACTTTCCCCGTTTCTGAAACGGATTCAGCGAGATAAAGGGTATCGTGTCCATTACCACAAGTTCCATCAATAGCAATGTCACCTTTCGTGAGCACGGCATCCAGTAGTGTTCTTGTAAAAGGTAATATGCGTTGAAGCGTCATGTTGTTTTGATCCTTTCTTTCGTGAAAAATTTACCCTGCCAGCTGTTTCGACTAATGAGCTCATCCTGTATTGCATTCAATACGCTGAATTTATTCATACTCCACATTGGCCCAATTAATAAATCAGGGGGCCCATCACCCGTTATCCGGTGAATCACCATGTCTTGTGGTAGTACTTCCAGTTGATCAACAACTAGATTAACGTAGGTTTCTTGGTCTAGGAAGTCGAGCATTCCTTTTTCATATTGTTTAACCATAGCTGTGTTCTTAAGAAGATGAAGAAGGTGAATCTTGATACCTTGAACATCTAACTGAGCAACTGTACTGGCAGTTTCCATCATCATCTCTGTTGTTTCCCCAGGTAGACCGTTAATAATATGGGAGACAACATTAATGTTATGTTTTCGGAGTTTTTCCACACCTTCTATATAACACTTAAAGTCATGGGCGCGGTTAATTAAGTCGCCAGTCTGATCATGAACGGTTTGTAAGCCGAGTTCAACCATGAGAAACGTTTGCTCGTTAAGCTCGGCAAGGTAGTTTATCACATCATCTGGTAAGCAATCAGGTCTTGTTGCGATTGAAAGACCGACAACATCGTCCTGCTTTAGAATTACTTCGAATTTTTCCCGTAGTTCCTCAACAGGGGCGTATGTATTTGTATAGGCTTGAAAATAACCCAGGTATTTAGCGCCTTTCCATTTCCGTTCATTCGTTCTGTTTTTAATAGCATGAAACTGAGTGACAAGATCATCCCGTCGATCACCAGCAAAATCGCCAGATCCACTAACGCTGCAAAATGTACAGCCGCCGTGAGCCACTTTTCCATCCCTGTTGGGGCAATCAAAGCCCCCGTCCAAGGAAACTTTCATTACTTTATGACCAAATTTCGTGCGTAAGTAATTGTTAAAGGTATAGTAACGTTTTTCTGAAGCGAAATGAGTGGGGATGTCATTTCTTTGTCTGTCCATTTGGACTCCTCTCCTGGGACCCATTACCCGTGTAATAGTAGATAGAAAAAGTTTATCATGTCCAGTCTGATACGCCAAATGAGTGTAATTACGTTTGGGGATATATGGTGCGTGGTACATATTACTATACTCAATTAAGAGGTGATCACATGGCAGATAATGAAAAGCGTCATAAAAAAGGGAAAACGAATAACCCCGAACAACTTCCAGATAAAGAAGAAAATCAGCTTGATCAGGATGAAACAGAAATGAATGTCGATGCGATTCCGCTTGAAGATTTGAAAGAGGAACAACAAGAAGAGAAAGACAAACCACATTCAAAAGACAAATCAGCAAGTCAGAAGAAGCATAGAGAGGGATAACGCACTGATAATGGTGCGTTATTTTTTTACTTATAAGCTATAGGTTAGCTACTGTTATCAAAATCATTAACCTCAAGGGGAAGTGCTTTCTTTAGATGTATAAAAAACAAAAACATCGTCTATTCTGATAATGTTCTTGACAATCTTCACAAGTCTTCATACAATACAAATTATATACTTAACTAACGAAACTAAAGATTATGATAAGGAATAGTAATAAAGATTCTATTACTAGAGAGTTAACGCCTGGTGAAAGTTAACATAGAACTTTATGAACTCGCCTTTGAATCGGAAACCTGAATGGAGTAAGGTAACCCGTATGCCTGCGTTAAAGGTCTGAAGTGAGTGCTGTTTCTAGCACTAAGCCGGGTGGTACCGCGGGTGATTGTGAACATCAGATTCTCAACCTCTCGTCCCTGTTGATGAACAACGGGGATGGGAGGTTTTTCTATTTTTCTGTAAGGATTGGAAGGAGAGAGTGACAGTGGCATTTGATCACAAAACAATTGAGAAGAAGTGGCAACACTACTGGGAAACGAAGAAAACATTTAAGACTGAAAATGATGCAAAAGGTGAGAAAGTATATATCCTTGATATGTTCCCTTACCCATCTGGAGCTGGGTTACATGTTGGACACCCAGAAGGATATACAGCAACGGATATTTTATCTCGTATGAAGCGTATGCAGGGGTATAATGTACTTCACCCAATAGGATGGGATGCATTTGGCCTTCCGGCAGAGCAATATGCACTTGATACAGGAAATAACCCGCGTGATTTTACGAAGAAGAACATTGATACATTTAGAAGACAAATTAAAGAGCTTGGCTTTTCTTATGATTGGGATCGAGAAGTCAATACAACGGATCCTCGTTATTATAAGTGGACACAATGGATTTTTACAAAGCTGTACGAAAAAGGTCTTGCATATGTTGATGAGGTAGCCGTGAATTGGTGTCCGGCGCTTGGTACGGTTCTTGCGAATGAAGAAGTTATTGATGGGAAAAGTGAGCGCGGCGGTCACCCGGTTGTGCGTAAACCAATGAAACAATGGGTTCTGAAGATTACGGAATATGCGGATCGCTTGCTAGAAGATCTAGAAGAACTTGATTGGTCAGATAGCATTAAAGAGATGCAGCGCAACTGGATTGGTAAATCTGAAGGAGCAGAAGTTACGTTTAAGATCGTTGATCACGATGAAGCGATTGACGTCTTCACCACTCGTCCTGATACATTATTTGGTGCCACTTATATGGTGCTTGCCCCTGAACATCCGCTTGTTGATCAAATTGCGACAACTGATCAAGTAGCTAAAGTAGAAGCGTACCGATCAAAAGTTCAAACCAAATCTGATCTTGAGCGAACTGAGCTTTCCAAAGAGAAAACTGGTGAGTTCACAGGCGCCTATGCGATCAACCCAATTAATAATGAGAAGCTTCCAATCTGGATCGCTGATTATGTCTTAATGAGCTACGGAACAGGTGCGATTATGGCGGTCCCTGCTCATGATGAGCGAGACTATGAATTCGCAACCACATTTGAACTACCAATTAAAGAGGTTGTAGATGGCGGAGATGTTTCACAAGAAGCCTATACTGAAGACGGTCTACATGTAAACTCCGACTTCTTAAACGGTCTTGAGAAGGAAGAAGCGATCACAAAGAGCATTATATGGCTAGAGGAAAATGAAAAAGGAACTAAAAAAATCACGTATCGTTTGCGCGACTGGCTCTTTAGTCGTCAGCGTTACTGGGGCGAACCAATTCCAATTATTCACTGGGAGGATGGCACAATGAGTGCTGTTCCAAAAGAAGATCTCCCTGTCGTCCTTCCAGAAACGGATGAAATTAAACCTTCAGGAACAGGTGAATCACCGCTTGCGAATATTGAAGATTGGTTAAACGTTGTTGACCCTGAAACAGGTAAAAAAGGTCGTCGTGAAACGAACACTATGCCTCAATGGGCTGGAAGCTGCTGGTACTACTTACGTTATATCGATCCTGATAACGATGAAATGCTGGCAGATCCAAAGAAGCTTAATGATTGGCTTCCAGTTGATATGTACATTGGTGGCGCGGAGCATGCGGTTCTGCACTTGCTTTACGCACGTTTCTGGCATAAGGTTCTTTATGATATTGGAGTCGTTCCTACCAAGGAACCATTCCAGCGTCTTCGGAATCAGGGTATGATACTTGGCGAAAACAATGAGAAGATGAGTAAGTCTAAAGGAAACGTTGTTAACCCAGATGAAATTGTTGAAAGTCACGGTGCCGATACGCTACGCCTTTATGAAATGTTCATGGGACCTTTTGAAGGATCCATTGCATGGTCGAATAATGGACTTGATGGTGCACGTCGTTTCCTTGATCGGGTATGGCGTTTGTATGGTGAGGGTGATATTAAGAATTCCTCTATTACAGAAGCAGCCCCTACTGAGGAAATGGAACGCGTCTACCATGAAACGGTTAAGAAAGTCACGGAAGATATGGAAGGTCTTCGTTTTAATACTGCTGTTTCACAAATGATGGTATTCGTGAATGAGGCATATAAGCAGGAAACTGTTTCAGTTAACTTGATGGAAGGGTTAGTCAAATTACTTTCGCCAATTGCGCCACACCTTGCAGAAGAACTATGGCAGGCACTTGGACATGAGGAAACTCTTGCATATGCTAACTGGCCAATGTTTGATGAAAGCAAGCTGACAGTGGATGAAGTTGAAATTGTTGTTCAAATCAATGGTAAGCTTCGCGCTAAAATTTCGATCCCTGCTGAAGCATCACGTGACGAAATGCAGGAAATTGCACTAGAGCACGAGAAGATTAAAGACCAACTCGATGGTAAAACCCTTCGAAAAGTGATCGCTGTTCCAGGAAAGCTTGTTAACATCGTAGCAAACTAATGTGGAGAACCCTCTTCTTTAAAGGAGAGGGTTTTTATAATAATAGCTTTATTAATAGTCATTCGCGATATAGCCTTGAAAAATATTTAAGAAGTGAATAACCCAAATTAATTGGAAAGAATATAACTGTGGTGTGAAGGAAGCTAGAATTCTTGTATTGCACTTACAAATCATGTACGATTGTTTTTGTTGAAGTGAATAGCGATGGAAAATCATATTCGATCTTAATGGAAGGGGAATGCTTTTATGAGTAATGAAATTAAGACGATTACACCTGAAGAGGTACAACAACTTTTAAACAACGGAAAGAAAGTATCACTTATCGATGTTCGTGAGGATGAAGAAGTAGAAGAGGGAATGATCCCTGAAGCGAAACATATCCGCCTTGGCACTATTCCAGAACGAATGAATGAAATTAACAAAGATGAAGAGCACATTATGGTTTGCAGATCTGGAAGACGCAGTGAAAGTGCTTGTGAATATTTAAAAGAACATGGTTATGAAGTAAAGAACATGGTCGGTGGTATGATGAAATGGGAGGGAAACGTTAAGTAGCCCTGCTTATAAAGGAGAGAGATGAAATGGCATTATGGGGAGCTGTTGTTGCTGCTTTTTCGGTATTTACACTGGGATTATGGAGAACTTTTTATCCCTATTCATACATGAAACCGATCAATTTTGACCGGCTTGATGATGATAAATATTGTTTGATTGATGTGAGAGATTATATTCTTTCACACCGAGCGCCGTTTGAGAAGGCTAAGAACATTCCGCTTTCTTACCTGGGAAGACAGACAAAGGAAACCGATGTATGTGATAAAGAGATTATTGTGCTTGCTGAAGACCGAAAAGCAGCACGACTTGCTGTCAAGATCTTGATGAAGCAGCGCAAGCAACCTATTTATTACATGACCGTTTCTTCATAGTTCTGTCTGCGCCTTTAGGAGTAGCACTCTTAAAAGGCGCTTAACTTGATATTTAATCCTAGTAAGTCTATAAGATTAATTAATCATAACACCTTTTTCTTAAGGATCCAAGTATAAAGACTTGAAGAAAATGATTCGTTCTTCTTAAGTATCTGCTATAATGAGGGAACCAACTATACCGAGGTGTTGAAATGAAGGCAGAACTCATTCGTGCTATGATGGACTTACAAGCATTGCGTCAATTGCACCCAGGTAATGTGATGGCGAATCAGCAATTATCAGCTTTTTCCTTTACTGACATGCTTGAAGAGGCTCTCACTAATCAATCTAGTGAACAAGAAATACAGCCGGCACCTGCCGGTATGAGTTCTATGAATATTTACAATGAAAATACATTCGCTCCTATCGTCCAACCGCAGTCTGCTTCCTACTCTTCATCATCGCTCGAAATTGATGGATATATTGAGGAGCTTTCTGAGTAGTACCAGGTTGATCCTAAACTAATACATTCGATCGTTAAGCAAGAATCGGGCTATAAATCATCGAGTGTAAGTGGTGCTGGTGCAATGGGGTTAATGCAGTTAATGCCTGCTACAGCGGCATCACTGGGTGTGAAGGACCCTTTCGATCCGCGTCAGAATATTGAAGGTGGCGTTAAATACATTAAGCAAATGACTGATAAATACAATGGTGATACAGAGCTTGCCCTTGCTGCATACAATGCAGGGCCAGGCAATGTTGATCGATACGGTGGTATACCGCCATTCAAGGAAACAGAGAATTACGTTTCGAAAGTAATGGGGAACTATCTAGCATAATAAGAAATGGCTGTCTCAAGCGACCGCTCTCCGGCTGTCGTCAAGGAGGCAGCTTTTTGTGTTACTACAGAAAAGAATTCAACATTTCTGAGAGAAGAAAGCAACAATTGATATACTAAACATGAGGTGAATAATTTGAACGAATTTAAAGAATTAGAGATAGACAAGCAGATTATTGAACGGTTAGAGGAACAGGGGATTCATACTCCTACTGATATTCAGAGGGAAACGATCCCGGTCATGCTTAATGGACAGGATGTAATCGCACAGGCACAAACAGGTACAGGTAAAACATTTGCGTTTTTACTTCCAATTTTAGAAAAGATTGATACGGAGGCGCCAGAGGTTCAGGCATTGATTGTAACGCCTACAAGGGAATTAGCGATCCAAATTACAAATGAATTAATGAAATTAGTTGAGGGACGCGATGACATTAATGTGCTTGCAGTCTATGGAGGACAAGATGTAGAGAGGCAAATTAAGCGTCTTAATAAACAGGTTCACATTGTTGTTGGTACCCCTGGACGCCTTCTCGATCATGTTCGCAGAGAAACAATCGACTTGTCTCAGACAGCTTTTCTCATCCTTGATGAAGCAGACCAAATGCTCCATATTGGGTTCTTACGAGAAGTAGAAGATATCATCAATGAAACACCTGAAAATCGTCAGACTGCTCTATTCTCTGCTACACTTTCTAGCGACATTAAACAACTTGCGAAACGTTTTATGCATAAGCCGAAGACAATTAAAGGGAAAGAGAAGGGTAAAACAGTAGAAGAAATTCAGCAATATGTCATTGAAACAACTGATCGAAGAAAGTTTGGATCATTGACAGAAACAATCGACGAAGAGCGACCGTTTCTAGGTATCATTTTTTGCCGAACAAAGCGTAGAGTGAGTAAGTTGAATGGAGACTTAAAATCCAAAGGATATTTATCTGATGAGCTTCATGGTGACCTCTCTCAAGCCAAGCGTGAAGGTGTTATTAAGAGGTTTCGTGATGCGAAAATTCAGCTTCTTGTAGCGACCGATGTAGCAGCAAGGGGACTTGATATTGAGGGTGTTACGCATGTATTTAATTATGACATTCCTCAGGATACCGAAAGCTACATCCATCGTATTGGTCGAACTGGTCGTGCCGGTGAGGATGGTGCCGCCTATACATTTATTGCATCGAAAGATCAGCAATTCATTCAAATGATTGAAAAAGGAATCGGGAAAAAGCTTGAGCGTAAAACGGTTGAAAATGCTTTACCAGCTCATGAAGAGCGAGATTCCGGAAGAAGACAGAACGATGAAAGAGGAGGCCGTCAGCGTCAATCTCGTAAGCCCTCTTCATCAAGTAGGAGCGGTGGAAGAAATCGAAAGAAACGATAACGAATTAAAAACGAGGGGTAGCTGCATCGGGCAGTTACCTCTCGTTTTGTTTAAGAATTCCTTATTTCACGCTTGAACTGGAACACAAAAAGCGTGTTCCAGTTCAAGCGTTCCAATATCTCCGTTTCTAAGCGCTCGTCTTCGCTTTTCGTGAGATCCAGCTGCAGTGGCCGATTAGACCCTCGGTCACTTCACCTTTCAAACCGAACACAAAGAACGTGTTCAATTTGAAAGGCTCCAGTGCCTGCCGGGTCTAATCGGCCACTTCCGCTTTTCTTTCCGCTGCGCTTTTTCCTGCTGTGTAGCCGGTTACGAAGGCTGCTGTGATGTTGTATCCGCCTGTGTAGCCGTGGATGTCGAGGACTTCTCCGCAGAAGTAGAGTCCTTCTGTGAATTTGGAGGCCATTTCTTTTGGATGTATTTCTTTTAGTGATACACCGCCGCCGGTAACGAATGCTTTATCAATAGGCAGTGTGCCGTCAATGGCGACCTGGAATTGTTTTAAAAGACGGACGTAGTCACGCACTTTTTCTTTTGATAAATGTGCATAGGTCGTCTCAGGTGATAACTCTGCTTTATTAAGAAGGAAAAGCATATATCGTTCTGGTACTTTGCTTTTCCAAATGTTTTTAATGGCCTTTTTCGGCTCTTCTTTTGCGATTTTCATATGTTCACGATAAATTTCTTCTTCATTTTGATCGGGAATGGCATCAATTTGAAGTGGGATATACTGCGCATTGAATTTCTTCATTGCCTTCACGACATACTGACTGCAGCGAAGGACCGCTGGTCCAGATAAACCGATGTGGGTGAAAATCATGTCCCATCTGTGTGTTTTGATCACTTTTCCTTTCGGATTTAGAACGGATAAGGCGACGTCTCGAAGGGATAACCCCTGTAGTTCTTTGTTTTTAATAAAAAGTTCACTTGAAGTCACTGGCACCTCAGTTGGATAAAGGTCAGTAATCGTGTGGCCACCTTCTGCTGCCCATGCATAGCCATCGCCAGTGGAACCAGTATGTGGTACTGATTTACCTCCAACGGCAATAATTACGTTGGACGCTGTGATTTCTTCTTTTGTTTGAAGTCTTACCCCTGAAACAGCACCGTTTTGATACAATACCTTTTCAACAGGCGTATTTACTTGAATGGTCACATTTAGTTTCCGTACTTTGTCTAGAAGTGCGTTCACAACAGATTTTGCATCGTCTGTGACGGGAAACATTCTCCCGTGATCTTCTTCCTTTAGCTGAATGCCGAGATCTTCAAAGAATTTTATGATATCTTCATTATTAAAGATATTAAATGCGCTGTATAGAAACTTACCGTTACCTGGGATGAATTTAATGAGCTCGTCGAGCGGAAGTCGATTTGTAACATTGCATCTTCCGCCCCCGGATATAGCCAGTTTTCTACCGAGTTTGTTTCCTTTATCAACGAGCAGCACAGATGCTCCGTGTTCCGCCGCTGATACAGACGCCATGAGTCCGGACGGACCGCCGCCAATCACAATGACATCATATTTCATGCTTACACCTCTCTCATTTTGCTACAGACAAACATACCACAATTTCCAATACATATTAAAGTTTCGCGGAAATTTATAATTGTTGTTAACAGGTAAATAGCTTAGAATGAAGAGGTGTATTTTTATAACTGTTGAAAATTGTTGATAGATGACGAAAATATATAGTTGAATGGTTAGAAGTAGGAGTTGGAGAAATGTCTGATTCAAATTTGATCAGAGGGACGATGCTGCTTACAGCTGCGACCCTTTTTTCTAGAGTACTGGGAATGATCTACATGTTTCCGTTTACTGCCCTGGTTGGAACACAGGGGGTAGCACTCTATCAGTATGCATATACACCATATACGATTATGCTTAGCTTATCGACTGTTGGTATTCCGCTTGCTGTTTCAAAGTTCGTGTCGAAATATCACACGTTAGGGGATTATCGAACAGGAAGAAGACTCTTTAAATCAGGGCTTATACTAATGACGTTCACTGGTTTCATCGCATTCCTTGCGTTATTTTTAATGGCAGAACCAATTGCTCGCATCGTCATTGACGAAGGAAGCGAAGGGAACACCATCGCAGATGTTACGCTCGTTATTCGCGTCGTCAGTATGGCTTTATTAATTGTACCGATCATGAGTTTGACGCGTGGTTTCTTCCAGGGGCTGCAATCCATGGGGCCAACTGCGGTTTCACAGGTTGTTGAACAAATTTTCCGTATCGTATTTATTCTTGCATCAAGTGTAATTATCATAAATGTGATGGACGGTGAAGCAGCGACTGCCGCCACGTATGCAACATTTGGTGCATTTGTAGGCGCGGTGGGTGGTCTGATGGTAGTCTTCTGGTATTACAGAAAGCGCAAGCCTGAACTTGATCGGCATCTTGCTGAAAGTACAGTGGATTACAATGTTTCCCTTTCAGATATGTATAAGGAAATTATTACGTATGCCCTTCCGTTTGTAGTGGTAGGTCTTGCGATTCCGTTGTATCTCCAGGTTGATACATTTCTAATAAATCCCGCCCTAAAGAGTGTTGGGTATGATCAACCTTCATATGAGTCTGTTTTTGCCATTATTACGGGACTTGCTCACAAGTTGATAATGATTCCAGTTTCACTTGCAACAGCGCTTGCGATGACGATTATCCCGGCAATTACTAAATCATTTACATCAAACAAAGATGCGATTCTTCAGAAGCAGCTGACACAAACGTTTCAAATATTGTTATTCCTTACGACGCCAGCTGCGATTGGTCTAGCTGTACTATCAGATCCTGTGTTTCGTGTTCTTTATCCAACCGTTAATCAGGACCTTGGTAGTTCATTGTTAATGTGGTACGCCCCTTCAGCGATTTTGTTCGCACTCTTTTCAGTAACAGCAGCGATTCTTCAAGGCGTTAATAAACAGAAGTTTGCAGTTTATAGTTTATTAGCTGGTTTAGGATTGAAAGCTGGATTAACATATCCACTCGTTGTTTTATTTGAAGGAAAAGGTGCTATATTTGCTACAAACATCGGGCTATTAACATCTGTTCTTATTACGATATTCATCATCAAGCGTTTTACCAATTATCAATTTGGCTTCATTTTTAGAAGGGTTTTGTTGATCGGTATTTTTGTTGGGATCATGGCAGTTGCTGCAAAAGCAGCTACATTACCACTTGAATCAGCTATGCCTAATCTTTACCTTTCAGCAAGTGAAGGTGGTAGCATGCTTTATTCCATTATTAATCTTTTAGTTGGAATTACAGTAGGAGGAGTTATTTATCTGTGGCTTTCCTATCGTTCAAATCTTGCTGGGTTAGTACTTGGTGAACGATTCTCATTCTTAAAACGCCGTTAAAAAATGAAGGCCCACGGGCCTTCATTTTTTAAGGTATACGTCAGTTATGATTAATAACCGTATTCGTCTTCACGAATGCCGAGTTGTCGTTCAATGCGTGTAATTCGGCGATTCTGTCTTCTTAGCTCGCGTTCGATTTCTCGAAGCTGTTGTTCAATATTTCCAGGATATCCCGGTTGACCTGGATATCCTGGCTGGCCTGGGAACCCTGGTCCACCTGGATAACCTGGGAATATTTGATAACTCTGCCCCTGCTGTCGATCATACATACACGATCCCCCCTTTTTGGTTACGAGATAGTGTATGTGAAGATTAGGCAGTGTTGCTGGGCAGATGTCACGTGTTATACTGAGTTTTTCTGGTACCAGCTCAGCTGTTCGCCAATGCCCAGACCTTTGAGCGGTACTTCATAATAATAATCAAAACGATTGAGCTGAGGTTCGAGATGTTTGCGGTAGACGGAGCCCCCATGTAAACATACTGTTATATTTGAGGAAGATTCATACGAAGAGAATTGCTCAATCACTTTTTGAGCCCATTCTTCTCGTTGTTGGTGTGTAAATGTTTTAATTGAAACATCGTACGGATCCATTATATCGTCTGGTAATAATAGACCGTCTTTGGCATTATAGAAATACATGCGGTCATAGTGGTGCAAAGCGTATTCAAGCGTTTTTTGAAATAAAGGACTCTGATAGAACTCGGTAACAGGTGCTGATTTGTTGCTTTTCTTTCGTGCAGTTGCTAAAAGTCCAACTTTCTCTGTCATTCTGTTCACTCCAAACGTGCATTTTGGCATTTAACGTTTACATACCCTTGATTCCCTCAAGTTATGCTCAAAATAATAATAAATGTTGGAAAAATTATGGAAAGGAAGCGATTTGATGCGTTTAGATAAGTTGCTTGCCAATATGGGATATGGAACTCGAAAAGAGGTAAAGAAGCTTCTCAAGACCGGGATCGTCCGTATAGATGAAGAAGTTTCAAAGGATCCGAAACAACATGTTGATCCAGAGGTTAACATTGTAACCGTACATGATGAACCCGTAGAATATCGAGAATATATTTATTTGATGATGAATAAACCAGGGGGCGTTATTTCTGCGACAGAAGATGAAGATGAAACTGTCATCGATTTATTAATTCCTGAAGATCAGGTTTTTGAACCATTTCCAGTTGGCCGTCTTGACAAAGATACGGAAGGTTTACTTGTTATCACAAATGATGGGAAACTAGCTCATCATCTAACATCACCGAAACATCATGTCCCCAAAACGTATTTTGCACGGGTGAGCGGAATGGTATCCGAAGAAGATGTTGAAGCATTCAGGAAAGGCGTAACCCTTGATGATGGTTATGTTACAAAGCCAGGTGAACTAAACATTATTGAAGAAGGGGAAACTTCTCAGATTGAATTAACCATTCATGAAGGCAAGTTTCATCAAGTGAAACGCATGTTTGAAGCAGTAGGGAAGAAGGTTGTTTATTTACAACGAATTCAAATGGGTGAACTTCTTCTTGACCGCAATCTTGAACCAGGAGAGTACCGAGAACTAACAGAAGATGAAGTAGCCTTTCTACAAAAGTGATCTCTCGTTTCCTTTTCACTGAGCTAGGGAATAACAAGGAGTAGACAGTTGAGAGGGAGAGGATATTGATGATTAAGGTTGGAGAAAAATTAAACGGTAGCAAACTTAGCAGTCGTTCAACTGCTGAATTTAAAGTAAAGCAAATTTATTTTGATTCGTCTTTACGTCGAGTAACCTATGTTGAGCTTGATAGGAAAGAGGCTTCTAACGAAAAAGATGCTGTGCCGGATCATCACGCGGGAGAAATGCTTCATTCGATCCAGGCATCTGGAGGGCAATTTACTCCGGATAACTATCCTGTTACTGATGATGATCGTAAAACGAAAGGCGTGCATAAGAATCTCATTGTTCCTTATAATCAGCTCACGTGGAAACAAGATAGCATTACGCTTAACGAACATAATGAAGAAGTACAATCCGCTGCCCTTGCTGATCAACACTCTTACACGTCATTGCATAAGGCTGAAGTACTTACAGAAGATGGAGAAGAACTTGGGAAAGTGAAAGAAGTTGTCATTAAACCGGATGGCGAAATCGATGGGTTAGAGCTTTCTAAAGGTTTCTTATCTGATTTTCTTTCAAGCGAGCATCCTTATCTCAAATTGAATGAATCTGTGAATTTTCAGCACGGAAAAGTGATTGTTCCAGCAGGATATCATCATTATCTCAAAAAATAATCTTCACATAAGAAAAAAGCCCTTGAATGGGCTTTTTTCTTATGGATATAAATAATGGCAAAAACAAGGGCTTACGTCAACAAGGTGTCAATAAGCCAGTCCTTATAATTGTTATCCTACTTTAACTCTCTTACTCGTGGTTGTCCAGAATCCTCGGTTTGGGCTTTTGACTAATTCATTGTAGGCCAGTACGTTCAAATCTCTTTGAACTGTTCGCTGGGTAATCCCAAACTCTTCAACTAACTCATTTGTGCTGACAGTACCATGCTTGCTAATAAAAAGATAGATAGACTTGATACGGGTCATCATACGATCAGTTGAAGTTATACTCAAAGAACCACTCCCTAACATGTAATCAACGCCTTATCCCTAGCATAGTTTTCTACTATTAAAACCATATGAAGGAAACGTAAAGATATATTTAATTTCAAAGGATTCCTTCGTTTTTTTCATGAAAGTTTGTCTGGTTGAGTGCTCCGATTGCGTCTGGAAGTGATAACTGGATGTATTGGGAACAACTTGGTGTAATGACGAATAGGGTCATACCACTTTCATAAGATAAGCGATTGATCGGCATTATTTATTTTTCTTATTGCCATTTCCCTTTTTCGAAATAACTTACACCCCCTCTTTAAAGTTTATTTTACAATAATTCAGTTATTTCGGCAAAAAATTTCATTTCATTTGGATCTTTCTTCCTTATCATTCCTTCCTTTGCTATTCTTATAGATATAGAATCATCAAGGGGAGAGGGGGATACTTGTGTTTATACGAATATTCATTAAAAAAGCGATCAAACTTAATAACCGTTTCTTGTTTTATGCTTCGTTAGCCCTTGTATTGGTAAGTGCAATGATTATGCGTCTTATTGAGCCAGAGACATTTCCTACCCTGTTCGAGGCGTTATGGTGGGTAATGACAACCGTCACTACAGTTGGGTACGGAGATTATTTTCCAGTTTCAATTGGCGGGAGAATCTATGCAATGTTTCTCTATATTGTAGGAATTGGGTTGATTGGAGTAGTGATCGGTAAATTTGTTGATGGGTTTGCTGAGATAAAAAAAAGAAGGGAGGAAGGAAAGGTGCCATATGAGGGTAATAATCACATAGTCATTATTGGTTGGTCACAAAAAGCATCTTATGCAGTTTCTGAGATCATGGATTCGGAGAAGTGCGAAATTGTCATTATTGATAAGCTGCCTAAGGCTCCTATCCTGGAAGAACATATTCATTACATTCAGGGGGATGCTGCTGAGGAAGCAGTGCTTCGAAAAGCAGATATTATGAACGCAAAGGCCGTACTTGTTTTTTCAGATGATAGCATTTATGATGCTCTGCTAGCAGATGGGAAGTCATTGATCATTGCGAGTTCAATAGAACGATTGTCAGCAGAGATCCATACTACCGTTGAAGTAATGAAAGAAGAACACATTAAGAATTTCAGACATGTTCAAGTAGATGAGTTTGTGTTATCGCACGAGGCGATTTCTCGTATGGCGGTTCGATCTGCTTTTACAAAAGGAATTTCCGGTGTGTATTCACAACTTTTAAGTAGAAGTTATGGCGACAATTTATATGAAATACCTGTTCATCAAAATTGGACGACTTATCGGGAGGCATTCAATGCTCTGTTGGAAGAGGGTGCGACCCTCATCGCAGATGGCGATAAAATGGATATTAATCGTCGTCTGGACGAAGCGATTTCAAGGAATGCAAAACTATTTGTGATTTGTGATCAAGGGGTATACGACAAATTAAAAAGGCGGGTGTAGTAGGAATGAGTGCAGTAAACTGGCATGATGAAGTCTTGAAGAGGAAAGAACATCTTCTGAATGATTTAAAAGGTCTGCTTGAAATTAAGAGTGTATTAAACGAAGAAGAAAGTAGTGTTGAAGCACCCTTTGGAAAAGAGGTCAGAGAAGCGCTGGATTATATGCTTGCATTAGGAAAGCGTGATGGGTTTCAAACGAAAGATGTGAAACATGTATCAGGTCATCTGGAGTTTGGCGAAGGAGAAGAACTCATTGGGATTTTATGCCACGTTGATGTTGTCCCTGCCGGGAGTGGCTGGACAACACCTGCGTTCGAACCGGAGATCCGCGATGGTAAACTTTTTGCAAGAGGTGCTATTGACAATAAAGGACCTACTATTGCTTCTTACTGGGCGATGATGATTGTTAAAGAGCTTTTCCCTTCCCTTTCAAGGCGGATTCGCATGATTATAGGTACGGATGAAGAAAGTTCATGGCGATGTGTCGATACATATTTTAAGAATGAAGAAATGCCTTCTATGGGTTTTGCTCCTGACGCTGTATTTCCAATCATTCATGCTGAAAAGGGAATTGCTGATTTTGAATGGACTTTCCCTGTTTTGGGTGGGGATATAAGCGATCTTACACTTCAGTCCTTCGAATCAGGTGAGCGTCTTAATATGGTCCCAGATTTTGCATCAGCAGTTTGTGCAGGTGATCAAGAGAAATTGCTTAAGATTCAAAAGGAATATAAGCTATATTTGATGGAAAATGAACTGGATGGGGATGCCACGCTTGATGGGGAGCTCACCCTGAAAATGAATGGTGTATCAGTGCATGGGTCAGTACCAAATAAAGGGATTAATGCAGCCTTCAAGCTCTCCACATTCCTCGAAAACCAGCCCATTGATGAGAATGGGGCAATGTATATAGGGTTTATTTCTAAGTGGTTGGTTGACGATGTTAATGGAGAGCGTCTAGGCGTCCAGTTCGAGGATAAGGTTACTGGGACCCTTACAATGAATGCTGGAACGTTTTCTTATTCGTTTAATGAAGGTGGTAAGATTGGGATAAACCTTCGTTATCCGGTTACCTGTGAATTTAATGAAGTAACAGCAAAGTTTGAAAGAGTAACAAACCCTCTTTCAATGTCAATGAACGTGCTAGATCATATGACACCTCATCATGTTTCTAAAGATCATCAACTAATCGAGAAACTTCAACGTGTTTATGAGAAGCAAACAGGTGAAGAGGCTGAGCTACTGTCAATCGGAGGAGGTACTTATGCCCGCTCCCTTAAAGCTGGTGTGGCTTTTGGTGCCTTGTTTAAAGGTGAACCTCAAGTTGCACATCAGAAAGATGAGTATGTAGATATAGCGGATTTACTGAGAGCTGCTGCTATTTATGCCGAAGCTATCTATGAACTTGCAAAATAATAGAGAAAACGCCATGCCGGTTTTGGCATGGCGTTAATAAAAGGAAACTTCCATATAGCGAGGTTTTTTTTGATTCTCCACTAATGGTTAGAACCTACTAGGGGCAAATTATAAGGAACTAAATAGATCACTTGAGAGATAACGTTCACCTGAATCACAGGTCATTGTAACGACAACTTGATCTGGTGATAGGCGATCTGCAACCTGCATTGCTGCATAAACGGCAGCCCCTGACGAAGGACCAACTAGAAGCCCTTCTTCGCGAGCGAGTTTTCTCGTTACTTCATAAGCCTGTTCGTCAGTGATTTGAATGATTTCATCGTAAATGGAAGTGTTTAGAATATCAGGTATAAATCCAGGGCTTGTTCCTACAAGCTTATGTTTCCCGGGTTTTCCTCCAGAAAGTACAGGGGACCCTTCAGGTTCCACAACATGAACTGTGAGGTCTGGATAGTGTTCTTTTAGAACTTCTCCAGTCCCTGTCACTGTCCCTCCGGTTCCTGCTGTTGAGACAAAAGCAGCGGGTGTTACTCCGAGTTCCTTCATTCCTTCAATGATTTCGATCGCCGTAGATGTTCTATGTGCATCAGGGTTCGCCTCGTTTTCGAATTGCATTGGAATGAAACTATTATCAATTGTCTCTGCAATTTCTTTAGCTTTCCTAATGGCTCCAGGCATCTTTTCTGATGAAGGAGTAAGAACAACTTTTGCACCATAAGCCTTTAGAAGCTTAATGCGTTCCTGTGTAGCATTATCAGGCATGACGATAATAGCAGGATAACCATTCGCAGCAGCATTCATAGCAAGCCCGATCCCCGTGTTACCGGATGTAGGTTCAATAATTGTCGATCCGTCTTTCAATAGTCCTTTCTCTTCAGCCTGTATAATCATATTGTAGGCTGCTCGGTCTTTTACGCTTCGACTTGGATTAAAATATTCAAGTTTGGCATAAATTTTGGCTCCATTAGAATTCGGAACACGGTTTAATTTAAGTAGCGGAGTGTTGCCGATAAGATCAGCCATATTTTCATAGATCATGTAAGCACGTCCTTTTTAAATGAATAAAGTTCTTTCTTATAGTTGTAGCATTGGTATAAGAGCAGCAGACTACTTACTGTTCCCCATTATAACAAAAGTTGTCCTAGGAAGAACAAGATGTCGACTTAAAGTAAAAAAGTGAAAGAGAATTCAGTTTTTTTGATAGAATAGAACCATGATAGAAGGAGTGAACTTTTTGAGTACTCATTATTTTATTGCTCTCCCTATTGAACAACAATTGAGAGATAAGCTAGAAAAGATTCAACATGGTTATGATCTAAGGTTATATAAACATCATGTATATCCTGAAGATTTTCATGTAACAATGGCTTTCCTTGGTCAAGCATCAGAAGAGCAATTGCTTTCTCTACATAACGGCTTACAAAACGTGGTAGAGAATTTCCGTCCATTTAATATTGAAATTGAACGAATTGCAGGATTTGGATCAAAGGACCAACCTCGCGTCCTCTTTGCAGAAGTTAAGATAAACGAAAGATTAGAGCAGCTCCATAGAAAAGTCGTAGCTGTTTGCTCGACTGCTGGATTTGTATCTGATCAAAGAGCGTACCGTCCTCACATCACGCTTGCTAAGAAATGGCGTTTTTCTGACAGAAAGATAGCATCTGATTGGCCTGTATTTAAAAGTGAAAATCAAGAAGTTTATTCTTTAAAGCTCTATAAAGTAGCCCCAAATGAAAAGCCGCGATATCAATGTGTTGAGTCTTATGCGTTTAATGAGCTATAACCTGTTTGTAACCACCTTACAGATTGGCCTACTGTTTGGTTTTTATCTTGTCGGAAGTTTTCTGCAAAATGCGTTTCATCTTCCTGTACCTGGAAGTGTTATGGGGATGGTTCTATTATTAATCGGCCTTTATTTAAAATGGGTGCCAATCGGATGGATATCAATAGGTGCTTCTGCATTGCTAAACCATTTACCTCTGCTTTTCATTCCTGTGACAGTCGGGATCATGCAACACCTCGATTTCTTTAGTGGAAAAAGTCTCTGGCTAATCCCAATCGTTCTCATAAGTACTTGGATTGTGATGGGGGTAACAGGATGGATGGGGCAAACACTAGGGAATCGAAAGGAGTAAATGGTTATGATGGCATTGCAAATGATTTTCTGGTTTCTTTTTACACTTGTTCTTTATGTCGTGTTCCGCAGGCTTTATCAGCTTGTTCCATACCCATTTATGATACCGGTATTAACGTGTACTGTGTTTCTCGTTATCCTATTGACAACATTCGATGTTACTTATGACACATACTTTAGCGGTGGGCAGTGGATAGACGCATTGCTTGGCCCTGCGATCGTAGCGCTCGCTTTTCCACTCTATAAACAAAGAAAGCTGCTAAATAAGTATAAAGTAGAGATCCTGTCCACTGTGTTAATAGCCAGCTTGCTTGGCATTCTTTCTGGTTACTGGTTCGCTGTAATTGGAGGTTATAACGAATTAATTACAAACACAATCATTTCTAAAAACGTCACCACTCCTGTTGCGATGGAAGTAGCAAACATGTCTGGCGGTGAACCTGCTATAGCTGTTATTTTCGTTATGATCGCTGGGATTGGGGGTGCCGTTACGGGGCCGTGGGTGTTTAATATCCTTGGGATATCTCATTTTTTAGGAGTTGGAATGGCATTGGGAGGTGCTTCGCATGCCATTGGTACAGCTAAAGCACTGGAATATGGTCAAAAAGAGGCTGCAGTCAGTTCGATTGTGTTAGGTTTATGTGCCCTTTGTGTCTCCGTTCTTGGTCCACTATTATTAAAATGGATTTCCTAATTATTGTGAACGGACGACATGTCAAAAAGGGATTCTATAAATAAGATAGATAATGACAGAGATTGTAAGCATCTCAGCAAAGGATGGGGTTTAGTGTGATACGAGATTACTCTGGATTTAAAAAAGTAAGTCAGGCTTTTACAGCATATTGGGATGACTTCCAAACCATTACAGTTATGGCCGATATCTCGTTAGATGTTCAAGATGCCTACTCTCTTACTGATGGTCATCTCGATCTTCCGATTGAAATAAAAGCGAATTCTAAACTTGGAAAGAATCGACTCGTTTCTCTGCAAGTTAGCTCTGAGTATGTTCCTGGTAATGATTATTACCTGCTTCATTCGAGTGGTGAGTCGAGTCTTGTTTTTACAGGGAAAGTGGTAAGAACAGATGCCTTTGACGAACGTTATTATTATGATGGTGAACTTGGGGCTATCTTAACAGAAACAGGAACAATATTTAGAGTATGGGCTCCAACAGCAACGGATGTCGTGGTGAACATTTACAACGATCGATTTGAAAAGCAGATAGAAATTCCTATGTTGAAGCAGGAGCGAGGCGTTTTTGAATGTATTTCATCCTATCAGGAAGGTACATTATACACCTACAGTGTGCAGGTAAATGGAGATTTGAGAGAAACCGTGGATCCGTATGCCAAAGCGGCTACTTCGAATTGCAAGTTTGGAATGGTTGTAGATGCTTCTAAAACAAATCCTGAAAACTGGGATCCGATGGATAAACCAACGCTTTCAAGATCATCTGATGCAATTATTTATGAGCTTCATGTGAGGGATTTCAGCGTTCAAGCCAGAGGGGGTATGAAGAACAGAGGGAAATACAAAGCGTTTACTGAGGATCCACCAGAAAAGAATGGCATTCCATCAGGGGTTAATTATATGAAATGGCTTGGTGTGACACACGTTGAACTTCTGCCTATTCAGGATTTTGGAAGTGTTGATGAAACAAAGGCAGAGCCTTCTTACAATTGGGGCTATGATCCGATTCATTATTTTGTTCCAGAAGGAAGCTACTCACTACATTCATACGAGCCATATACGCGTATTCGTGAAGTGAAGGAAATGATTTCAAGCCTTCATCAAAAAGGGTTAAGAGTTATTATGGATGTTGTGTTTAATCATGTTTATCAGCTTCACGCTTCAAATTTGGAAAAAATTGTTCCTGGTTATTACTTTCGATTTGATCAGGGTGGGAAGCCTTCAAATGGAACCGGGGTAGGAAATGATACAGCTTCAGAACGAAGGATGATGCGAAAGCTTATTGTCGACTCTGTTGTTTACTGGGTAAGGGAATATGGTATTGATGGGTTCCGATTTGATTTAATGGGTATACATGATAAAGAAACGATGAAGGAAGTTCGTTATGCACTTGATTGCATCGATCCGACAATTTTGTTGTTTGGAGAAGGCTGGCATATGAATACTATATTACCGGACCATCGAAAGGCCATGATCTCCCATGCACGAGAATTGCCACGCATCGGGTTTTTTAACGACCACTTTCGCGACTCTGTTAAGGGTAAATTATTTGATACCCGGTCTACAGGGTTTGCGACTGGAAATTTATCCGTTAAAGAAGATGTGAAGAAGTGTATAATGGGGAGTGTTGAGGATTATTTTATTACCGCTTCTCAGTCCATTAACTATGTAGAATGCCATGACAACCATACGTTATGGGATCGATTAAATAGGAGTCATCCAGATGTTAGTGAAGAAGTGAAGCAAAACATGCATCGGCTTGCAACAGCGATTACCATCCTGTCACAGGGAATACCTTTTATTCATGCAGGTCAGGAGTTTTTTAGAACAAAGAATGGCGTTGAGGATAGTTATAAATCTCCTGATAAAATTAACCGTTTTGATTGGCAGAGAATGAGAGCTGTTCAGGAAAATGTGAAGTATATTAAAGGTCTAATCTCAATCCGAAAGTACTTTCCAGCTTTTCGGATGGCAGAACTTCATGATATGCACCGGATTTCATTTTTCGACTCTCCGGGGCCATTAATTGCTTATCGCATCAAGCAGGAAGAAACAAATGAAACGATCATTGTTGTTCATAATGGGGGCTTTCAAGCTGATGTTATTCATATAGGAGAAGGGGAGAAGTGGATTCTTGCTGATGAGGGTCATGCTGGTGTTGAACCAATCAGAAGGACGACTGAAAAAGCTCTCACTGTGGCTCCGTTTAACACTCTTGTCCTTGTGACAAATGATTAAGACATGAAGATTTCTTCAACCTGTGTTATAATTTTTTATTCGTAGACGGTTTTTAGCTAAGTCCGGAGAAATACCGCTAAAGACAAAGGCAAAACTTCCAGAATCTACAAACTAACGTGAATCGAAGGTGAAATTGTTGGAGAACATTTTAGGCGAAGGTTGGCAGGTGACACCTGCTGGCGGAGCGACAGGCGAAGCATACTTAGCTCAATACGGAGACGAGAAACTATTCCTAAAGCGGAACTCCTCACCTTTTCTGGCTGTTTTGTCGGCGGAAGGTATCGTACCGAAACTTCTCTGGACCAAGCGCCTCGAGAACGGAGACGTCATTACAGCCCAGAAGTGGCTACCGGGGAGGGAACTGAAGTCACATGAGATGAAGCAGCCAAGAGTGGCACAAATGCTGTACAAAATCCATCGGTCTTCAGAACTACTTAGAATGCTTAATAGACTTGGGAAAAAGCCCCTATCACCAGACGTTATTTACCTTGATCTCATGGAAAAATTTGAAGATCACCATCGAACAGATGTGGAGGTCATTAGAGCTCTTTCCTATTTATCATCAAATAAAAGTGACCTTGAGCATGTTGAAAAGGTCGTTTGTCATTGTGATGTTAATCATAATAATTGGATGTTTAGTGAGGAAGGGAATTTGTATTTAATTGATTGGGATGGAGCAGTCGTAGCCGATCCCGCTCTTGATATAGGAATGCTTCTTTACTGGTACGTTCCAAAAGAAGAGTGGAGCGAATGGCTTAGCCACTACGGTCTTACTAATACAGAAGGTCTTCGCCATCGCATGTATTGGTACGTGGTGGCTCAGACCCTTCTATCAATTTACTGGTATGATTTAAAAGGACTGTATGGGGAAGTTGAATTTTGGAAAAAAGATCTTGAGAATTTAAATCACTATCGGCTTATTGATAATGATTGATCGTATCTACCCACTGGCTAAGATTAGGCCGGTGGGTTTCTATATGGATTAACAGATCGGTTTCGTGCGCTCCCGCTGTACTATATTCTTCAATCTGACGGAGTACTTCCTTTATTTCGGGTGCTACATCGGCATTCTGTTGCAAAGCTGATGCTAGTCTCTGAATTTGTTGGCATTCAGATAATGTGCCTGTGCAATCAATGTGATGGTTATTCAAGATATCAGCCATAATGTAGAGTTGGTCTTGATGGGATAATGGCATTTTCATTCCTCCTTTACAGTACTACTTAGTAGCGTGTACAGAATGAATGGATTTATCCCACTTGAACTAGAAAAAACACGGAGTTAACCGTGTTTTTAATGTGTGTCTCCTTTAGCACCCCAACCGAAGAGAGCGACGATGGAAAGAATGATAACAATCCATGGAGCCCAAATAATGAGGAAATTTTCCATATATTCATTCTCCTTTCATACTTCTTATCATAACGTTTTTTCTCTCGCATTCTTCATGATTTTTCAACAATCGCATTACAATTTTTACCCGTTAAACAGCCTTTCTATTCTAATGATTTCGTGGTAAAATGTCGATTGTGTAAAAAACGGGAAGAAGATATAAGGAAGTGACATCATGCGTCAACGTAACAAACCATGGGCAGAAGATATGTTTGCCGAGCATCCACAGTTCGTTCCAGCCAACGCTCCTGAAAGAAAAGGAAACTGGAAAGAGGTATTTGAGAATGACAATCCTATTCATCTGGAGGTAGGAATTGGTAAAGGTCAATTTATTATCGGGATGGCGAAGCGAAATCCTGATGTTAACTTTGTAGGATTGGAGCTTTCTGCAAGTGTGATGGTTTCTGCTTTAGAGAAATTGATTGAAGAAGGTGTAACAAACGTTCGCCTCTTGAATGAAAACGCACAGGATCTAACAGCGATTTTTGAGGGAGATGAAGTGAACAGGGTGTATTTAAATTTCTCAGATCCCTGGCCAAAAAATCGCCATGAGAAGAGACGTCTTACTTACAAATCATTTCTAGACCTTTACCGCTTCGTGATGAAGCCTGATGGCGAAGTGCATTTCAAAACAGATAACCAGGGCCTTTTTGAATATTCTCTTCATAGTTTCTCTGCTTACGGAATGATCCTCAATCAAGTAAGTCTTGATTTGCATCGTAGTGAGATGGAAAACAATGTGATGACCGAATATGAGGAGAAGTTTTCTGCAAAGGGAAGTCGAATTTATCGTTGCGAAGCCCAATTTAGATCTTGAGCCGTTCACGAACGGTTCTTTTTTTTGGTTCTGTATATATACGGTGTTGGTAAGAGCTTATTTTGAATTGGATTGAAAGCGATTTCTTTTAGTGAGAGAATAAGGTAATAACTTTAAAAAGGGGGATATTCATGGAGCACTTACAAGTAGGAACACTTTCGATCACATGGCTTCGAGGTGGTGTAACTCATATGGATGGAGGTGCAATGTTTGGTGTCGTACCAAAACCGCTTTGGAGTAAAAAATACCCTGTTAATGAAAAGAATCAAATTGAGCTTCGAACGGATCCAATACTCATTCAATGGCAGGGAGAAAATATATTAATTGAGGCAGGTATCGGTAAAGGTAAACTTGGCGGAAAACAGAAAAAGAACTATGGAGTAAATGAAGAATCTGATATTCGTACATCACTCGAGGAACTTTCCCTGACCGTTGAGGATATTGATCGTGTTTTAATGACACATCTTCACTTTGACCATGCCAGCGGATTGACAGAACCAGATGGAGAAAGCTACACATCTACTTTCCCAAATGCGACGATTTATACTTCTCAGGTAGAGTGGAGTGAAATGAAAGAGCCCAATATCCGTTCGAAGAATACATACTGGAAAGAGAACTGGGAAGCGATTCAGGGTCAAGTTCAGACCTTTACAGGTTCAATTGAAATATTACCAGGTTTAGAAATGCACCATACAGGCGGGCATAGTGATGGGCATTCTATTATCACATTGAAAGAAGGAGAAGAGCATTTGATCCACATGGCAGATTTGATGCCAACTCATGCACATGCCAACCCTCTCTGGGTACTGGCATATGATGATTATCCAATGACATCAATTTATGCCAAAGAAAAGTGGATTAAAGATGCTGTAGGGAAACAATCATGGTTCCTATTTTACCACGATGCCAGTTACAGAGCTCTTAAATGGGATGAAACCTATAGTGTTACGAATGAAATGAAGCGAAAAAGATGAAAGTAAGGAAGACAGTATAATAGCTGTCTTCCTTTTGATTTGAACATAAATGACTTTTTTTGATTATTTATGATTGTTTTTGAACGAAAATGATTGACTGATGAAAGTGCTTTCATTATAATGAGAATAGAAGGAAGGTGTTGATTTGTTAACTGCTGAGCGTCATTTCATCATTTTACAATTTCTTAAAGAGCAGGAAACAGCAACTGTGCATGTTTTAAGTGAAGTCACTGGTGCATCAGTTTCAACCATACGAAGAGACCTTCTTCAATTGGAAGAAGATAGTAAATTAAAACGTGTTCATGGTGGAGCTTCTCTTTTACATTCTAAGTGGACAGAACCATCGCTTGGTGAAAAATCCACCCAGAACCTGGTGCAAAAGGCTAAGATCGCTGCATTTGCGGCAGAGTTAGTGAAAGATGGAGACTGTATATTTCTTGATGCGGGAACAACAACACAAAAAATTGCCGAGTTTCTTCACGGAAAGGAAGTAATCGTTGTTACAAATGGTTATCAGGTGATTGAAAGTCTTCTATCTGAAGGAATTACAACGTATATCGTGGGAGGGAAATTCAAAGCAAGAACTGGAGCAATGACTGGTCCAAAAGCGCTTGAAAGCATTGAAACCTACCGCTTTGATAAATGTTTTATTGGAATCAACGGTATACATGATGTACTCGGGTATACAACAGCTGATCCAGATGAAGCAATTATTAAGAGAACCGCAATTAAGCTTTCGAGAGACCCATATATCCTTGCCGATTCCTCTAAAATAGGTGAAGCAGCTTTCAGCAAGGTTGCTGATCTTCACGGATGTACGATTATTACAGACGATGATCCAGAAGCAAATTACGATAAAGTACGTAAACATACAAAAGTAGAAGTGGTGAAGCTATGATTTATACAGTTACATTGAATCCATCGGTTGATTATATTGTCCGAATTGAGAATCTCAAGACAGGGCTTGTTAATACGGTAGATGAGGAAACCAAAATTGCAGGCGGTAAAGGAGTGAATGTGACGAGGGTTCTTAATAGACTCGGGCATCAATCCACTGCTTTAGGATTTATTGGAGGGTTCACAGGTCAGTTTATCGAGCAATCTCTTAAAGAGGAGGGCCTGTTACCGGATTTCATTCAGGTAAGCGGAGATACACGTATTAATATTAAATTGAAGAACGGAGAGGAAACAGAGATCAATGGGCTGTCTCCTATTATTTCAGAAGAAGATATTGATGCTCTATTTGACCAACTTTCCAAAACGGTTGCAGGCGATGTGGTAGTCCTGGCAGGTAGCGTTCCATCAAGTGTTGATCAGAATATTTATTCGCGCATACTTCGTTCCTTACCTGAAGGTGTCCATGCAATTGTTGATACGAAAGGTAAAGCACTTGAAGAGACAGTAAAAGCAAAACCGTTTCTTGTTAAACCGAACCATCACGAGCTTGGTGATTTATTTGGGGTTGAAGTTAGCTCTGTCGAGGATGCTGTGAAATACGGCAAGAAGTTTCAGGAGATGGGGGCGGAAAATGTAGTCGTATCAATGGCGGGTGACGGTGCGGTATTGATTACATCTGAGGAAGTACTATTTGGAAACGTCCCGGTAGGAAAAGTTAAAAATTCAGTTGGTGCTGGTGACTCAGTTGTCGCAGGCTTTCTAAGCAAATATATCGAAACGGCAAACCTCAAGGAAGCATTCCAATCTGGGATTGCGGCAGGAAGTGCAAGTGCATTCTCAAATGGTTTTTGCACAGAAGAAGAGGTACAGGTATTGAGGAAACAGATTACAGTGAAACAATTTGATGAAAGAGGAGGACAAGAAAAATGAGAATCACAGAATTGTTAACTAAAGAGACAATGATTCTAAATCTGGAAGCTGATTCAAAAGATCATGTGATCAATGAGTTATCTGAAAAGCTTTATTCAGCAGGTAAATTGCAAGATCTTCATTCGTTTAAACAGGCGATACACGCGCGTGAAAAGGAAAGTACGACGGGAATTGGAGAAGGGATTGCCATCCCTCATGCCAAAACAGCAGCCGTAAAGTCTCCGGCGATTGTATTTGGGCGTTCCAAAAAAGGGATCGATTATCAATCTCTTGACGGAGAATCAGCTCATTTGTTCTTTATGATTGCTGCTACTGAGGGGGCGAACCAGACTCACCTTGAAGCCCTTTCAAGATTATCTTCCTTCTTAATGGATACTGAATTTCGTAAAGGACTTTTAGAAGCAAGAACGGAGGAAGAAGTTTTACAGGCATTCGATCAGAAGGAAGAAGAGAATGAGGATTCAGAAGAAGTAGAAGATACAACAAATGACACTGGAAAAATTCTTGCGGTAACTGCTTGCCCAACAGGAATTGCCCACACGTATATGGCGGCAGATGCGCTTAAAGCAAAAGCTGCCGAGCTCGGATATGGCGTGAAAGTTGAAACGAACGGGTCAGGTGGGGTGAAAAACCGCTTGACAGATGAAGAAATTGAAAAGGCTCCAGCGATTATCGTTGCCGCAGACACAAAGGTTGAAATGGACCGATTTAGAGGTAAGAAAGTGATTGAAGTACCAGTAGCAGAAGCCATCCGTAAGCCACAGGAGCTTTTGGAAAAAGCAGCTAATGGTGACGCGCCAGTGTACAAGGCCTCTGGTTCTTATGAAGATCAAATCAGCGAGAAGAAAAGTGAAAGAAAAGGAAAACAGTCTGCATTCTATAAACACTTAATGAATGGTGTTTCCAATATGCTTCCACTTGTCGTAGGTGGTGGTATCTTAATTGCCCTGTCATTTATTTTTGGTATTAACGCGGCAGATCCGGATGATCCAAGCTACAATGCGTTCGCTGCTGCTCTAAGCACAATTGGTGGTGGAAATGCATTTGCCCTTATGATTCCAGTTCTTGCTGGATTTATCGCAATGAGTATTGCGGATCGTCCAGGTCTCGCTCCCGGTCTTGTTGGAGGTCTAATGGCTTCAACGAACGGTGCAGGTTTCCTTGGTGGGTTAATCGCAGGTTTCCTTGCCGGGTACGCTGTCCTTCTATTAAAGAAGGTATTCTCAAGTCTTCCGGAATCACTTGAAGGGTTAAAGCCAGTTTTACTTTATCCTTTGTTTGGTATCTTTATCACCGGAATTGTTATGATGTACGTCGTTATTGAACCTGTTGGGGCTCTTAATACAGGCCTTGAAAGCTGGTTGAGCGGTATGGGAACAACAAACAAACTCTTACTTGGACTTATTCTTGGCGGAATGATGGCAGTAGATATGGGTGGCCCTATTAATAAAGCTGCCTTTACATTTGGTATTGCAATGATCGATGCAGGTAACCTTACGTATCATGCAGCCATTATGGCAGGTGGAATGACACCACCACTTGGTCTAGCCTTAGCAACGACTCTCTTTAAAAATCGCTTTAACAAAACAGAAAGAGAAGCAGGAAAAGTCGCTTACGTTATGGGAGCTTCCTTTATCACTGAAGGTGCAATCCCGTTTGCAGCGGCAGATCCAGGACGTGTGATTCCATCCATTATTGCTGGATCCTCTATTGCTGGAGCTCTAACAATGCTGTTTAATATCGCACTTCCTGCACCACACGGTGGAGCGTTTGTTATCTGGTCAGTAAACAACATTTCAATCACACATATTCTACTTTATATCCTTGCTATTGTAATCGGTACAATAGTAACGGCATTAATGGTTGGAATATTGAAGAAATCAAAACCGAAAGTACAAGCATAATGAATGGAGAGGCTTCGATTAGAAGCCTCTTTTTGTTTGAATAACTCAGGTGGTGGGTTAGACTTATTGATAAAATAAGCGTCAGGAAAACAGATTGGAAAAGCCTATTACATGAGGGAATTACCATAAAATGTTAAATAGATACCCTTGATGAGAGCTTGTGAGAAGGCTTGAGATGCGATATATGTCCATCTCACTAATACAGATGATACTCAGATGCTGATGATAACGTTTTCACTTACTATCTTACGCTTATGCTTTTTTCTTATGCTAGAAAGGTTGAAGCGTTCAGTCAGCAGTGTTAATATAAATGACCGTAGATGATTTTTCGGAAATTCAAAGGAGGCAACCATGCTAGAAAATAAAACCGTAACGTTTATCGGAGCGGGTTCAATGGCAGAAGCAATGGCAGCAGGAATGATTGAATCGGGTACTATTGAACCTGAACGAATTATTATGACTAACAGAAGCAATGAACAACGTCGTCAGGAACTTATGGAGAATCACGGCGTGTTGGCGACTCAAAGTATAGAATTCGCAGTTCGAGAAGCAGATGTTGTCATCCTTGCAATGAAGCCCAAGGATGTTGAACGTGCAATAGAGGGAATTGAACGTTTCATTTCAAATGATCAACTTCTTCTATCCGTTCTAGCAGGGGTCCCATCATCATTCATTGAAGAGAAACTTGAAGGTGAGCAGCCAGTTATCCGCGTTATGCCTAACACATCAAGCATGATTGGTAAATCAATCTCCGCTCTAGCTGCTGGTGAGCATGTAACGGAAGAGCAAATAACCATTGCTCGAGCACTTATCCGTTCAATTGGCGAAACAGTTGTGATCGAAGAAGAGCAAATGGATGTGTTTACTGGCGTTGCAGGAAGCGGACCAGCTTACATTTATTATGTAATTGAAAGCCTTGAAAAGGCAGCAATTGAAGGCGGTATTGAAACTAAAACAGCTAGAAAAATGGCTGTTCAAACCGTACTTGGAGCAGGAATGATGGCTGAACAGTCAGAGGATTCTCCTTCCGCTCTTAGAAAGAAAGTAACTTCACCTAATGGTACAACTCAAGCAGGTCTTGAAGCCCTTTATGAGAATGGGGGCGGAGAAGCATTTGAAGCAGCTGTGGAAAATGCCGCTTCACGCTCGAAAGAAATCAGTAACGAATTCAATAAGAAACCAATAATGAACTAAAGAACCGGAGCCCCGGTTCTTTTTTTACTGGAATAAATTCAGAGAAGAAGACATATAGTTTGAGTCTTTAAATAGAACTCTTCAGGGTACAAGGTTTATCACGAGTAGGCATTCTCTTCTAGCTGTGATTGATTTTCTCCTAATGTTTGGAGAAAAATGTTAGTAGAATAGTAGACAAAATATGATATGATAAGAATTGGATAATTTGTTTGTTAGAGGAGGAGAAAATGATGAAAAAAGGTATTTTTGCACTTATTGTTGCTCTTTTGGTCGCATTTCCTTTCGCAGGTACTGCAGCTCATGCTGAAGCAGACGTTAGTGATGAAGTAAAGAAGGGCCTTGCCGGGTACCTTGCTGAAGAACATTACGATTACGACAAAGGTTCTCTCAAAATTGAAACGGCTGAAAGCTTTGAAGTTGATAGCTCAGCAGACAAAGACTTTAGTAAGGTAACAGCTGTCCTCGTTGATTTTACGACAGTGCGCGATAATATTTTCTTTGAAGATCATACGGCGGTATTATTTTATGATACCGAAGCAAATGCAGTCATTCCTGATGCAAGTATCCTTGATGTGGAAGAAGCAAGTGCGTTTAAAGATAGCCATGCAGATGTAACAGGTGAGCACCTTCATATGACGGTTATTATGGTTTTAAGTGCTTTGATGCTTATCATTCCGGCTATTATTGGTTATGTTTGGATGAAGAGAAAATACTCTACGCTCAGATTTAAACTCCAAAATAACGTTTATGAAACGAACTCTACGTTTTAATTTAATAATCAAAAGCCCCGCGCCAATAAGGCACGGGGCTTTTGATTATTGTTGCTGCAGTTCCACGAGTGTCCCTGTTTCAGCATCGACCATAAAATCAAGTTGTTGAAGCTCTCCATCCTTTTCACAGGTTAGTCCACCGGAATAAACCGTGAATGGTACATTAAACTTTTCGACTGAATCTGTTTTCATATGAATCCATGACCCTTTTACTATATAAACGGGTTTAACTGCGCTTTTCGCAGCTTTAAGGGCTTTCTCTGGTGAAATATACGTTTTCTTTGAAGCAATAGTAGCTGTTGTAATCGCGGCAGCTCCAGCACCAATAAGTGCTCCGACGAGAACATCTCTTGTATTCATAATCCAGTCTTCTCCTCCTTAAACCTATCCTAATTCGTTTCCTACTTTAGTATATCGGAAGTTCGAGCTCGGACCAAATGTTTATGCTAAAAATTCATGAGACTAGCAAGCCTTATTCAGATTCGATACAATAATACCATAGGAGCAGAAATAGGAATAATGAAAGGGGATACATATGAAAGAAGAAACGCTATCATTATTTAAAACATTAACCGAGCTACAAGGTGCCCCAGGATTCGAACACGACGTGAGGAAGTTTGTGAAGAATGAAATCTCGAAATATAGTGATGAGATTATACAGGATAATCTTGGCAGTGTGTTTGGGGTAAAACGAAATAATGGTCCAAAGATTATGGTTGCTGGTCACATGGATGAAGTTGGATTCATGGTTACTTCTATTACAGATAACGGCATGCTTCGCTTTCAACCTCTTGGTGGCTGGTGGAGTCAGGTTTTACTTGCTCAACGCGTTCAAGTTATGACGAGAAACGGTCCGGTTCCGGGCGTAATTGGCTCCATTCCACCACATCTTCTTGATGATGCGACACGTAACAAACCCATGGCGATTAAGAATATGCTAATTGATATCGGAGCAGATGACAGAGAAGACGCGGAGAAAATAGGTGTCACTCCTGGGCAGCAAATCGTGCCAGTATGCCCGTTTACGCCAATGGCAAACAATAAAAAAATCATGGCAAAAGCATGGGATAACCGCTATGGAGTTGGTCTCGCTATGGAGCTTTTAAAAGAGCTTCAGGGTGAAGAGCTTCCTAATGAATTGTATTCAGGTGCAACAGTCCAGGAGGAAGTGGGATTACGAGGAGCTCAAACAGCAGCAAACATGATTAATCCTGATCTATTCTATGCACTTGATGCAAGCCCGGCTAATGATATGACGGGAGATAAAAATGAATTTGGGCAGCTTGGAAAAGGAGCGCTTCTAAGGATTTATGATCGCTCGATGGTCACTCATCAGGGATTGAGAGATTTTGTTCTAGATACAGCGGAAAGTAACGACATTCCTTATCAGTATTTTATTTCCCAGGGTGGTACAGACGCCGGAAGGGTTCATTTATCTAACGACGGTGTCCCATCGGCTGTGGTTGGGATTTGCTCGCGCTATATTCATACATCCTCATCTATTATTCATGTTGATGATTACGCTGCAGCTAAAGAATTAATTATTAAGCTTGTGAAAACGACAAATCAGACAGCAGTCGATAGCATCAAAAAACAAGTATGATTGAAAGGGGCCGATCTGGCTCCTTTTGTTTATTGGAAGTAAGCGGCTGGATTTATATATAAGGAGGGTGTATGAAAGTGGTTCGAATTGCAGTT
Organism: Pseudalkalibacillus hwajinpoensis; assembly: GCF_039851965.1. Classification (NCBI taxonomy): domain Bacteria; kingdom Bacillati; phylum Bacillota; class Bacilli; order Caryophanales; family Guptibacillaceae; genus Guptibacillus; species Guptibacillus hwajinpoensis. The sequence continues at coordinate 3,348,013 of NZ_CP156674.1, forward strand.
GGGTCAGAGAACCCAGTGAAGATCAATGCGGTGAAAGCTATTTTTGGTAATGATGTGCAAGGTCTAACTGTTCCCTCAGGTGTTTCTGAGCAACCGTGGGGTGATGACGAAACTCTTTTAGGTGCAAAAAATCGCGCAGTATCAGCTCTAAGAGAAGCGCAAGCGAATATAGGAATTGGTCTTGAAGGCGGTGTGCAGTTGATCGGTGAAACGCTTTATGTGTGTAACTGGGGAGCGCTTGTTGATGAAGAAGGCCTGGAGATCGTAGCTGGGGGAGCAAGGTTTCCTCTTCCTGAAGAGATAAAGAAGCAGTTAGCTCTGGGAGAAGAATTAGGTCCAGTTATTTCCAGGTTTGAAAGCAGGGCAGATGTTAACAAAAAGGAAGGCGCAATAGGTATTTTTACCGACGGCGCCATTAGTCGCACGGACATGTATGAACAAATTATTCAGATGTTGTTCGGGCAATATAAGTTTTACTCGAGTTAATTTGTTTCGAAAATGTAAGATAGCGCCTGCAGCGCCTGTTCAGGTGATTCCACGACAACCTGCGCTTTATTTGAGAGTTCTTTCAGTGGATGATGCAATGACTCGGGACGGATCAGAATGAGTGGCTTTTGAAGCGCTATGGCTGTTGATGCATCCATCGCACTATTCCATTGCTTGTATTTTTCACCAAATAACGCAATGACAACATCTGATTTATTGAGAAGCACCTGGGTTCTGAGGTTGTTTATTTCCGAGGCTGCTTCATCCTTAAAGATTGCATTGGGCTGTTTTCCTTTTATTTCTTCGCCAATGTTGTCAGAGCGATCATGATTTTCCATTGGACCTACAAAGTGAATAGGAAGATCGAGCTTCTTAGCTTCCTGTTTCATATCATCACGCCAGTTATCATGAATTTGTCCTGCAAGATAAACGGTCAATTCCACTAGTAACGCCTCCTTCAATATTGCTAACGGTGTTATTGTAGCATGAGTTAGAAATGATTTCCCAATAATCTGAATCCGCTATAAAGCTTAACTATGAGCTTTTGTGTATACTAAAAAAGGATCAATTGTCTGGAAGGAGAGAAAGATGAAAGCATTTTTAGAACGAAAGGGAATAATCATCTCACCGCAAGTTTACTTTGTAAAAGCGCTCAGTTATATGGCGCTTGGATTATTCTCATCCCTTATTATTGGACTTATTCTTAAAACCGTTGGAGAAAATGTATCATTCCTTGCGTTTCTTATACCAACGGGGGAACTTGCAATGAGCTTGATGGGTCCTGCTATAGGGGTGGCCGTAGCTTATGGTCTTGGAGCACCTCCACTCGTATTGTTCTCCGCTGTACTTGCTGGTGCTGCTGGTGCAGAGCTTGGTGGACCAGCAGGCAGTTATGTAGCGGCTATTGCTGCAGCAGAAGCAGGGAAACTCGTTTCAAAATCAACAAAGCTTGATATCATTGTAACGCCACTAGTTACAATTTTTGCAGGATATGGCACAGCTGCATTAGCAGGACCGGGAATCAATAAGTTTATGACTCAGTTTGGTTCGCTTATCATGTGGGCTACCGAACAGCGTCCCATCCTCATGGGTGTGATTGTAGCAATACTCATGGGGATCGCCTTAACAGCCCCTATTTCAAGTGCTGCAATTGCAATTATGCTTGGTTTAGAAGGAATTGCTGCAGGTGCTGCAACGATAGGATGTGCTGCTCAAATGGTTGGCTTTGCGGTATGCAGTTACCGAGAAAATGGATTTGGCGGCTTGATCGCTCAGGGCATTGGTACCTCCATGCTGCAAGTAGCAAATATTGTTCGAAATCCCTGGATTCTCGTTCCACCAACTTTAGCAGGAGCGGTTCTTGCACCGATTGGAAGCGGATGGCTTGGGTTATTAAACAATTCAGCTGGTGCTGGGATGGGGACGAGCGGATTTGTTGGACAAATCATGACAGTCAATGTAATGGGCCCAAGTGGAAATGTGTGGATGGCGATCATCATGTTGCATTTTATTGGACCGGCCATCATAAGTCTGCTATTATCCGAATTAATGAGAAAAAAAGGGCTTATTCGTCCTGGAGATATGAAAATAAGTACCGAGTAATCATAGGAGGATCATTATGAAGAAATTTGATAAACATGAAGAGTATTTGGAAGCTATTAAAGAAGGAAAATCAGTTTTATTGTTCTCAGCAAACTGGTGCCCAGATTGTAGAGTGATTGAGCCGTTTCTTCCGGAACTTGAAGAAAAGTATTCTGAGGTAGATTTCTACTATGTAGATCGAGATGATCACATTGAACTCTGTCAGGAAATGGACATCTTTGGGATTCCAAGTTTTGTCGCATTTCATAATGGGGAAGAAACTGGTCGTTTTGTAAGTAAGCAAAGAAAAACGCAGGAAGAGATCGAAGAATTTCTTGAAAGTGTTAAGTAATGACCCAACGAAGCTATGCCTTGCATAGCTTTATTTTTGTATTCTAGTTTTTCATGGTATGATAAAAGTGACATCTCAGGACGTTTAGGGTGGTGAAAATATGGAACCAAAAGATTTAAAACAATTGCTTGAGAAACGACTTCAGAATGAAGATCGTGAGCTTACATACAACAAAAAAGAAGAAAAACTTCGAATAGAGGATAAAGAGACTGGCAAAGGAATGAGTCTTGGTCTTAAAGGGCTCTCAGCGAAGTATGAAGAACGAAAAGAAAAGCTTTTAGATGAGGTTGTTCATCATGTAGAAGAAACACTAAAGGCGATGAAAAACTCTCAGGAATTAAGCGGTAGTGAAAATCGTATTTATCCTGTCATCCGTTCAGGTTCTTTTCCTTCAGAAACCGAGGCAGGTGTCCCATTTGTATTTAATGAGCACACCGCAGAAACGCGAATTTATTATGCTCTTGACCTGGGGAATTCTTATCGTTTAGTTGATGAGAAATGGCTGCAGAAAGAGAACTGGACGAAAGAGTCGCTCCACGAGATCTCGTTGTTTAACCTTCGTGGACTATCAACTAATATGAAAACGGACACCGTTGCAGGTAATACGTTCTATTTCTTAAATACTAACGATGGCTATGATGCAAGTCGAATTTTAAATGATTCGTTACTTGAACGCATGGCAAGCGAGGCGAAAGGTGAACTTGCTATAGCTGTTCCACATCAAGACGTCTTGATTTTTGCTGATATTGAAAATGAACGTGGCTATGATGCACTTGCTCAGCTTACAATGCATTTCTTTTCAAGTGGACTTGTCCCTGTAACAGGGCTTCCTTTCATGTATGAAGATGGAAAGCTCGAACCGATATTTATTATGGCAAAGAATAAACCAAAAAAATAATCACTGGTAAAAGGAGTACAGGAACTATGAATATGTTTTACAACAAAGAAGGCGTCGGCGACACTCTTATTGTAACAATTGGAAGTACGGAACGCGGGGATAAAGCTGTTTTGCGAAATGGGAATGTTGCTCGGATTTACAGTAAGGAAACCAACCAAACGATCGGGTATAATCTTTTTCATTTTTCAAGTGTTCGACAGTTAACAACTTCAGGGCTCGTTCAAGAAACGGAAGAGCTTGTGTCAGCTGTTAACGCAAGCATTAAAGAAAATGGCTTTAAGGATGAATTGGTATTCGATGCTTCACCTAAATTTGTTGTTGGATTTGTTGAGGAAATGGAAAAACATCCGAATGCTGATAAGTTGAATATTTGTCAGGTGAATGTTGGAGAAGAGAAGTTGCAGATTGTTTGCGGTGCACCGAACGTGGACGAAGGTCAGAAGGTGGTCGTTGCTAAGGTCGGTGCAGTCATGCCATCAGGTATGATCATTAAGGATGCAAGTTTACGTGGTGTAGAATCAACAGGAATGATTTGCTCTGCTAGAGAACTCGATCTTCCGGATGCCCCTCAAGAAAAAGGTATTCTTATCCTTCCTGATGATTATGAAATTGGTTCTGAATTCAAAACCTACTAGAAATTTTCTAGTAGGTTTTTTCTTTACGATCTTGCAGGTATAAAGAAAGTGGAACTTTTTAATGATTTCCGACGTAGAAGTACTTTTTTTTACGAAAGATTTTAGAAATAGCCTTACAATCAGAGGAGAGTTTCCGATAAAATAGAAGGATAGAGTGACGATAAAAGGGCTTAATTAGAAAAGGTGATAGTAATTGGATAATAATTGGATTAAAAAAGTATGGAATAGATTGTTTGATCTTGAAGGAGAAGAAGAAGAGGAACCGGTTGAAAAAAATAAGAATGAAGCACCAGGACTGAAACAGGAACATCGAGTGGACCGAAAGCATTCAATCGGTCGGATGGAAAGTGCTAATCGGAAAAACGAGGCCCGGGTTGTTCATCAATACCCACGAGAAGGAAATTTTCGTTTTCCATTAATTCCTGATCATTCTAATAATAGAATACCTAAAAAACAAAACAACAATGATACTGAACGAAATCAAACTGGGAACCCCAAAAAGCATTCGCATGTTGACCAGTCAAGTTTTTCTGCCCCTAAAAAGCCGATTACTGGTAATTCAACACGTAAGGTTGATACTGATTCAACCCAGAAGGGGCAGAGCAAAAAGTTCTCAGGTGTGAACTTCAAGCCTTCCGATATTCCTTCACCAATTTATGGATTTAGTAAGCGGCCCGTTGTGGAGAAGATGGAAGAGGCTGCTAAAAGTTCGGAAGAGAGCCGTTACACACCGCTGCAAGAGCATAAAATGATTGATAAATTAATCGATGATACTGAAAAGTATTCCCCTGAAAATGAATCCATGACAGTTTCTAAAGGGACGGATGAACAGATTCAGAACGATCTACCATTCAGTGTAACCAGAAAAGTTGATCCTGTAGAACCTGTTGATCAAATCGATAACTCTGAACCTGTACAAGTAACTTCTAATTCCGTAGAAAATACAACTGATGGCACGTATCAGGAGAATGAGCATATTCAAGACATGGAGGATCAGGTAGTTGAAGTAGAACATGTGATAGAACGCGAACCTGTTCAACAGGCAGAAACCGATCAGGATGACTCATCAGCTTCAACGAGCAAGCCTTTACTACAGGAAGAAGAGTCAGAAGCAAATGCTGAACCATTCATTAATGATTATGAAGCCATAGTAGATGAAAAGCATGAGCCGCAACAGGAACTTCCAGTTGAAGTGTCGTTTAATTCTATGGATATAGGTGTATCTTCCGAGTTAACTCTTTCTAGGGAATCTGAAGAAGAAACGGAAGGGTCCCAGGCTGATGAGCCTCATATTGACCTCCAGGACGAGGAAGTACAGGAGTCTGAAAATCAGCAGATGGAGAAGAATCAACTTCTTAATCCAGAGAATCAGCGTGAAGAGAGTAGAGAAAGAGAGAAGCCGGAAGTGTCAGGAAAGCGTGAGGAGAGTAGGCCAAAGCCTCAGGTTCCTTATAATGTCATGATGCTAGCAAATGATCGCAGACAACTTACGAGAAAGCCCGGTTCCTCTGCTGAATATAAACTGCCGCCTATTTCACTGCTGGACATTCCTCCTCGTAACGAGGGAAGTGACGATCAGTGGCTGGAAGATCAGAGAGAGTTGCTCGAATCAACTCTTGAGAATTTCAATGTTCAAGCAAAAGTGGTTGGTGCTACTATGGGACCGACCGTGACTCGATTTGAAGTTCAGCCAAGCCCGGGAGTAAAGGTAAATAAAATCACTAATTTGAGTGATGATATTAAGCTTAGCCTCGCTGCTAGAGATATTCGAATGGAAGCACCTATTCCGGGAAAGAATGCAATCGGCATTGAAGTGCCAAATCCAACGAGTAAGCCAGTATTTATTCGTGAAATTGTTCGAAGCGGTGCTTTCCAATCAGAAGGTTCGCTCTTAAATGCAGCGCTCGGATTTGATATTGCAGGAGAAGCAAAGATAACGGATATTCAAAAAATGCCGCATGGATTAATTGCAGGTGCCACTGGTTCAGGTAAAAGTGTTTGCATTAATTCCATTCTTGTCAGTCTGTTATTGAAAGCAAATCCTAATGATGTGAAAATGATGTTGATTGATCCCAAAATGGTGGAACTTGCGCCATACAACGGCCTTCCACATCTCGTGACACCGGTTATTAACGATGTAAAAGAAGCAACGACCGCATTAAAATGGGCAGTTGATGAAATGGAAGAACGTTATGAGAAGTTTGCTGCAGCTGGTGTTCGAGACATAACACGCTACAACGAACGCGCAATCAACCACGGTGAGCCACAGCACAAACTTCCATATATCGTTATTGTGATTGATGAACTTGCTGATTTAATGATGGTGTCTCCTCAAGATGTAGAAGATGCTATTTGTCGTATCGCACAGAAGGCAAGAGCTTGTGGTATTCACTTGCTTGTAGCAACGCAGCGACCGTCAGTTGATGTTATTACAGGATTGATAAAAGCAAATATTCCAACGCGAATTGCCTTCTCAGTATCTTCACAGATTGACTCTAGAACGATTCTAGATACAAGCGGGGCTGAAAAGCTTCTAGGTAAAGGAGATATGCTCTGTCTTGAGAACGGATCCTCAAAACCCGTTCGATTACAAGGGAACTTTGTATCGGATGAAGAGATTGAGCGCGTCACTTCGTTTGTAAGGAAACAACGAAAGCCGAATTACTTAATCCAAAAAGAAGATTTAATGAAAAAGCAGCAGTATAATGACCAGGAAGATGATTTGTTTGAAGAGGCATGTATGTGGGCAATAGATCAGGGACAGGCTTCATCCTCAGCACTGCAAAGACGTTTTCGAATTGGATTTAACCGAGCGGCAAGGTTAATCGAAATGATGGAAGAACGCGGGTTAGTCTCTGAAGCGATGGGTAGTAAGCCTAGAAGTATTCTATTAAGTAAATCTGATTTTGAAGAAACCTACCTTAAAGATATGCACGTTTAGTGCATATCTTTTCTACTTGTTTTATACAAGCTAGTTCTATATGATAAATAGTGTTAAACTAATGATAATTTATAATCAGATAAGTGAATGGTTGAACATAGAGAGCTCACATACGAATGACGAAACTACTTGAAGGAGCCCCATTATGAAAGAAATTGAACTTAAAATGCAAGGCAATATTAAAAGGCTAACAAACCACACCTTTAAATTTGATGAGCGTGTAAGAGAAGGATGGTTTTCTGCTGTTTACTTTTTGAAAACATGCGAAATTGTGGAAGAGTTCAAGCCTGACAACGTGGTAACGATGCAGTTTTTCCAAAAGCACGATGCTGTGCTTTGTGGTTCCGACGAAGCAATCGCGTTAATCAAAACGTTTGCTAAAGATCCAGAATCTCTAGAAATTCATTCTCTTAAAGATGGAGATAAAATCTCACCCTTTGAAACCGTGCTAAAGATTAAAGGACCCTACCAGAACTTTGGTTTTCTTGAAGGAATAATTGATGGTATTCTGGGCAGAAGAACCTCTGTTGCGACGAATGTTTATCATGTAGTGAAAGCAGCCCGTACTTCTGGTATCCAAAAGCCTGTTATTTTCATGGGTGACCGAGACGACCATTATACCCAACAGGCAGGCGATGGCTATGCTTCTTACATAGGTGGTTCTACCGCGCAGGCTACACATGCGATGAATGAATGGTGGGGTAAGAGGGGAATGGGGACGATGCCCCATGCGCTCATTCAATTGTTTAAAGGAGATGTTGTAGAGGCTTCAAAAGCTTACTATGCGAAATATCCCGAAGATGAGCTGATTGCGCTTGTTGATTACAACAACGATGTTGTAACAGATGCTCTTCGAGTTGCGAGAGAGTTTGGCGATACGTTAAAAGGTGTTCGCGTAGATACATCTCGTACGATGGTTGACCAATATTTCTGGCGCAACCCGGATGTTCTTGGAACGTTTGATCCTAGAGGTGTTAATGCAGAACTGATTTTTGCATTAAGAGATGCCCTTGATCGAGAAGGGTACGACCACGTCAAAATAGTAGTCAGCGGGGGCTTTACGGAAGAGAGAATTAGAACGTTTGAATCTCAAAACGTTCCGGTAGACATTTATGGAGTAGGCAGCAGTTTGCTAAAAGTTGACATTGGTTTTACGGGAGATAACGTTATTCTTGATGATGAACCCGAGGCAAAGGCAGGGAGAAAATATCGAGATAACCCGCGCTTAGAGCGTGTTGAATAAGAAAAAAGACAGGAACAAACTCCTGTCTTTTTTGGGCCAAATGTCTTCCTAAAGAGATTAACTATCCCACCTTTAAGGGACGGTAAAACCTACTCTGATGAAGGTTTTACTTTATATTGGAGGGCTGTCTCTTTTTGTGCTATAATGTAGTATTGAAAAGAAAATCAGCGCATACTTGTAATGACATCATATACTAAAGAAGATTATGTGGAGAAGAAATGAAAGTGTGGAGGTTCTGAAATGACTATATATCACTTTGTTGGCATTAAGGGATCCGGTATGAGTGCCCTTGCACAAATCCTCAATGACATGGGTTATAACGTGCAGGGTTCTGACGTAGATAAACGTTTTTTTACTCAGGAGGCCCTTGAACAAAAAGGTATCACTATTCTCCCATTTGGAGAAGAAAACATAAAAGAAGATATGATTATTATCGCCGGCAATGCATTTGATGATCAGCATGAAGAGTTAGTACAATCAAGAGAAATGAACCTTCCTGTTTATCGTTACCATAAATTCCTCGGAGATTTTATCCAAAAGTTTACCAGTATTGCTGTAACCGGCTCACATGGGAAAACATCAACAACTGGATTGCTAGCGCATGTTGTGGGCGCAGCCCAGCCAACTTCTTATCTTATTGGAGATGGTACTGGTAAAGGTGTGAAGGATAGCCAGTATTTTGTATTTGAGGCTTGTGAATATCGCCGTCACTTCTTATCATATCAGCCTGATTATGCCATCATGACAAACATTGATTTTGATCATCCTGATTATTTTTCAGATGTCGATGATGTCTTTTCTGCCTTTCAAGAAATGGCTATGTTAGTTAAGAAGGGGATCATTGCATACGGAGATGACGCGTACCTCCAGCAAATTCAAACTAAAGTACCGGTTGTTTTCTATGGTTTTGATGACCAGAATGACTTCCAGGCAACAAATATCAAGATTGATGAAAATGGTACTACTTTTGATGTACATGTTCGTGATGATTACTATCGCACATTCCAGATCCCAACTTACGGGAAGCATAACGTATTGAATGCTCTCTCGGTGGTAGCTCTCTGTCATTATGAAAACCTATCAGGGGATGCAGTTGCAGCGCAGTTAATGAACTTCAAAGGAGTTAAGCGACGTTTTACCGAAAAAGTTGTAGATGGTCAGGTTCTTATAGATGACTATGCGCATCACCCGACTGAAATTAAAGCTACAATTGAATCGGCTCATCAAAAATATCCGAATCGTGAAGTAGTGGCTATTTTTCAACCGCATACTTTTACACGAACGAAGACATTCCTTAATGAATTTGCAGACAGTTTAAAAGAAGCTGACGTTGTTTATTTATGTGATATTTTTGGATCCGCTCGAGAAGATTCTGGTCAGTTAACAATTGATGAATTAATGGATAAAATACCCAATGCACATATGATTTCTGAGGGTTCCATTCAACAATTGAATGAACACGATAGCGGGGTACTTCTCTTTATGGGTGCTGGCGATATTCAAAAATACCAGGAAGCATATGAAACTGAAAAAGCATCAATATAAGAAGGGAAGGCTGTGAGCCTTTCCTTTTTTTTGGTACGGTGACTTGACTGATCTACGCCATGGATTAAGAATTATCGTGATACTAAATATAACTAACAGAGCCATTTGTATAGTAATGAAAAGAAAAAGACGTGTTAAAGAAGCAATAGATATTGAGAATTTATTAATAAAAATATTTTAAAAAGGAATAATGTAAACTGTAACGAATTAGTAGTAGTAAGGGAGACTCATTTTATTTTTTTATGTTAAAGGTCCAACTTGTGTTTACCAGAGTTGGAATTAGGGAAGTTATGGAGAAAAGGAGGTGCCATTACATGGAGATAATTCTTTACTTAAGCGTAGCTATTATCGCAGTCGCATTTGCAGTTCTCGTTTATTTCGTTGCGCAAACATTGAAATCTTTAAAGGATACGCTTAGCAACACGGCGAAAACACTTGATAGCCTTGAGAAACAAATGAACGGCTTAACAACTGAAACTACTGCTTTGCTACATAAGACAAACCTGCTTGCAGAAGATATTCAAGGTAAGTCAGAGGCTCTTGATACTGTATTCGTACAGGTTAAAGAAGTGGGCACGTCACTTGGTAAGATGAATCATTCCCTAAAGAATATTACTGGAAAAGTAACAGAAGAGGCCGAGCGTCAATCAGAGCAGGTAACGAAAGTAGTTCAATGGGGTAACGCTGCAATGCAAATCTGGCAGAAGTGGCAAGTTAAGAAAAAAGCAACAGACCAGTATATTGATTCAAAATCCTAGGAGGTATAAACATGGCTTATAACACTAACAACGACAATAATAACAACAGTAACAACAACATTAATACGAAGGACTTTATCATCGGCTCTCTTATTGGTGGAATTGTAGGAGCAGCTGCTGCATTATTAGCTGCACCGAAATCTGGTAAAGAGCTAAGAAGCGACCTTAACCAGCAGGCAGGCGTTGTGAAAGAAAAAACATCCCACTTCCGCGATACAGCAGTAGAGCGTAGTTCAGACTTTGCTAACCGAGCAAAAGAAAAGTCAAACTCGTTTTATAAGCAGGTTTCTGACCAATCTAACAATTTAGTATCAAAGATTAAGGACAGAAATTTAGAAAGTGAAGAAAATGATGCGATTCGTGCACAAGCTGACGAAGACGTTGAAAGCTTCCAACAGGATCTAAATGATCATTTTTCTGAAGAAGAGCCTGCATCTATGGAAAGCCCAACTAAGCGCCCATAGGACATCGAAAAGGAGAAGCTATAATGCTTCTCCTTTTCTTTTTGTCCTTATGTTCTTTATAATGGAAATACAGAACATATGAGAGGGGAATTTCAATGGCCATCACAAAATTAACAACGTTAGATGAATTTAATCGTGTAAAAGAAAAAAACAATCAATTTCTATTGTTTAAAAATAGTACAACGTGTCCTATCAGTGCTCAGGCATTTGAAGAGTTTGAAAAATTCTCTGAGGGAGTAGATCAAGAAATCTATTACTTGAATGTACAAGAATCTCGTCCACTTTCTACCGAAATTGCTGAATCTACAGGTATTAAACACCAGTCACCTCAGGCCCTCATGTTTAATGACGAAGAAGTTGTGTGGAACGATTCACATTGGAGGATTACCTACACTTCCTTAACAGATGCTGCTAAACAATTTTTAAAATAAATCGGCTGTTTCAAGCCGTTTTATTTTACTGACACGATTTAATGCTTAAAAGCGTTTAAGAATTAAAAGAAAAGTAGTGACATTTCATTTTTCATCGTATATAATAACCCTAATCAGTTAAACAGATAAGGAGTGGAGATAACATGGCTAACATCCAGATTGATGAGTTGAGAGTGAAATTAGATGAGATTAACCTGCAGCTACTCGAATTAATTAATGAGCGAGCTGAATTGGCAAAAGAGATAGGTAGAGTAAAGAAAGCACAGGGAATTAATCGGTTTGATCCTGTCCGAGAGCGCAAAATGCTTGATATGCTTTCAGAGAAGAATGACGGGCCTTTTGACACTTCCACTCTGCAGCATATTTTTAAGGAAATTTTTAAGGCAAGCCTTGAATTACAGGAAGATGATCATCGCAAAGCGTTATTAGTATCTAGAAAGCGTCAACCAGACAACACGGTCATCGACATTAAAGGTGAGAAAATCGGAGCAGGCGGTCAGGTATTAATTTCCGGTCCATGTGCAGTAGAAAGCTACGAGCAGGTTGCTGAAGTAGCGAGAGCTGTAAAGAAGCAGGGCTTCAAAATGCTTCGTGGTGGAGCTTTCAAACCTCGTACATCACCATATGATTTCCAAGGTCTTGGTGAGGAAGGCCTTAAAATTTTAAAGCAAGTAGCCGATGAATATGATCTCGCAGTTGTTAGTGAGATCGTTAATCCTGCAGACATTGAAAAAGCTGTAAAATATGTTGATGTTATTCAAATTGGTGCGAGAAACATGCAGAACTTCGAACTACTTAAGGCTGCAGGTTCTGTAGATAAACCAGTTCTTTTGAAACGCGGTTTGTCAGCAACAATTCAAGAATTCATCAATGCCGCTGAATATATTGTTTCAAATGGCAATACACAGGTAATGCTCTGTGAAAGAGGAATTCGAACTTACGAAAAGGCAACGCGTAATACACTTGATATTACAGCCGTGCCGATTCTAAAGCAGGAAACTCACTTACCAGTTCTTGTAGACGTTACACACTCTACAGGTCGAAGAGACCTTCTTCTTCCAGCTGCTAAAGCAGGACTTGCGATTGGTGCAGATGGCATTATGGTAGAGGTTCATCCGGATCCTGCGGTTGCCCTATCAGATGCTGCTCAGCAGCTAGATATTCCGCAATACGAGCAGTTCGTTGATGATTTGAAAACCAGCGGGTTATTTAATCCGGCTAAAGCTACACCTTCTACTTTATAAGTAGAAGGTTTTTTTCTTGAGTCGTTTGTTAACACTATTAGCTAAGGTCAGCTTTCAATTTAAGCACCTGACGCCGCATTTTATAGATTGTCAACAAAAATTTATGTTTAAGTAAAGCAAAAAGTAATTAAATATGCTATCTTTAATACAGTATCTAATTGTGAAATATTCTACATACAAATTGTAGAGGATCATACATGATTATCAAAGCTTACTATTATTAGCGATTGTAGATATAGTATTATTTGCAGTAAACATGATAGTATCGTATCATTAAGTAAATTAAAGTCCGAAAGAGCATGAAGGAGGATCATCGTGAATACAACGATTTATGACGTAGCAAAAGAAGCGGGAGTTTCAATGGCGACCGTATCAAGGGTTGTAAATGGCAATCCCAATGTGAAGCCTGCCACTAGAAAAAAGGTACTTGAAGCAATTGAGAGGCTCGGCTATCGGCCAAATGCCGTCGCTCGTGGGTTAGCTAGCAAGAAGACAACGACAGTAGGTGTCATCATTCCGGACATCTCAAGTATCTTTTTTGCCGAGCTAGCAAGAGGAATTGAAGACATTGCTACAATGTATAAATATAACATTATATTAAGTAACTCTGATCAAAACAAAGAAAAAGAAATCCATTTACTTAATACCATGCTTGGTAAACAGGTTGATGGAATTGTCTTTATGGGTGGTAAAATTACTGAAGAGCATGTAGAGGAATTTAAGCGTTCTCCTGTACCGATTGTATTAGCAGCTACGTTAGAAAAAAGCCAGGAAATTCCATCAGTAAATATTGATTATCAGAAAGCTGCATATGAACTAGTTACTGAGTTCATTGAAAAGGGACATAAAAATATTGGACTTGTTAGTGGTCCGCTCGAAGATCCTATAAACGGAGAAGAGAAGTTCCTTGGGTATCGTCAGGCACTTGAAGATGCCGGTATGAAGGTCGATGAAGATTGTGTAGCTATAGGCGATTATACGTACGATTCTGGTATGGAAGCGATGGCGGCATTTCTTGAACAGGAAACTAAGCCAACAGCTATTTTTGCTGGAACGGATGAAATGGCTCTTGGTGTGATCCATGCAGCACAAGATAGCGGCTATAGTGTTCCTGAAGATTTTGAAGTAGTCGGGTTTGATAATACAAGACTTGCTACGATGGTACGTCCAACCCTATCAACAGTTGTTCAACCAATGTATGATATTGGTGCCGTAGCAATGCGACTACTAACGAAGCTAATGAATAAAGAGACTGTAGAAGATCAAACGGTAGTCCTTCCACATCGTTTGCAGCACCGTAATTCTACAATTCATAACGAAGAGTAGAAACAAAAAACGAGCCAGAAGTGGCTCGTTTTTTGTTTAAGCTTTTTAGTTTACAATTTGGTACAATGCTCTCTCAACAGTCAGTTTGTTTTTTTCAGTGATTTCCTGTTTTCTGGGGATAGGGTCATAAAGGTTCTTTTCGTCATGCCAATTTACAGGAAGCTCGAGAGGAGAATGAGGTTTCCAGCGTTCCAGCCATTTTTCTGGAAGACTGCCAGTAATAGAAAGTCCTTTCATTTCGAACCATATTCTGGACCACGCCCGTGGAACCACACGCCAGACGTCGTAGCCGCCTCCTCCCACTGCTATCCACTTTCCATCGCAATATTCATGAGCGAGATCATGGGCAAGTTTCGGAATAAATTCATAGCTTGCCATTGAAACAGAAAGGTGTGTAAGTGGATCGTAATAATGAGCGTCAGCTCCGTTTTGCGTGAGAATAACATCCGGTTTAAAAAAGTTAATCACTTTTCGAAAGGAGGCTTCGTATACTTCCTGAAATGATTCATCTTCTGTAAACGCGTCAATTGGTATATTAAAAGAGAAGCCATAGCCTTTACCTTGACCTTTCTCATTAATATTACCTGTACCTGGAAATAGGTAGCGACCGGTTTCATGAATTGAAAGGGTACATACATCCGGATCATCATAAAACGCCCACTGAACTCCATCACCATGATGGGCGTCCGTATCAACATAAAGAACCCTTGCTCCGTATTTTTGTTTCATATATTCAATCGCAATTGAGCTATCATTATAAATACAAAAACCCGACGCTTTGCCCCGAAAGCCATGATGTAGCCCTCCGCCAACATTTAATGCATGAGAAGATTTACCTGTCATAACTGCATCAACAGCAGTTAATGTCCCGCCGACAAGAAGTGCACTTGCTTCATGCATTTTCGTAAAAATTGGCGTATCCTCAGTGCCGAGGCCATAATTTGCTGCAATAGAGGACGCTAAGCTTCCTTTTCCTGCTTTTTTCACAGCCTCTATGTAGGCAGGATCATGAATTAAAGCAATATCACTATCCGTCGCCATACGAGGAGCGATGATTTCCTCTTTGTTTAATGCATTAACTTCGGTAAGTAGATCCTGTGTTAACTTCACCCTAATATGGTTAAAAGGGTGATCATCACTGAATTTATAGTTTAAATAGTCTGAGGAGTAGACAAAAAGAGAGTCACATTTCATTTTTTAACACCTGACATATTCGGCCAGAGTACTTCGTAGCCCTCATTTTTAATATCATTTATCACAGCAGTTGGGTTCATTGTCTGAATACGAAAAACAATATTTTTAAACTGTTCATCGTGACTGCATGGGTAAACCAGAACGCTGATGATATTAACATTTCGCTTCCTGATAATTTGGGTTATGTCAGCAAGCTTCCCTGAAACATTTGCTACCTGAACTTCGATGTGCGAACTTGGTTGATGAGCTCCTGTAAGAAGGATTAGTGTATGAAGCATATCTGTTTCAGTGACAATACCAATCACACGACGCTTATCTACGATTGGAATCGAGCTAATGCGCTGTTCGTAGAATATTGTTGATATTTCTTCTACAAAATCCAGGGGATGAGCTGTAATGACCTCTTTTTTCATAATAGAATAAAGAGGAGACTGTAGCACCTCTTTATTTGGATCCGTATCAAGAATAGAGGGACTCGCATCCTTTATATCACGGTCTGAAACAATCCCAGTTAACTCTTCTTCGTTATTAACAATCGGGAGATGCCGAATGTTTTTTTCTTGCATAACTTTAATGGCATCCGCAATTGTCTGACTTTCTTTCAATGAAAAGACGTTCCGATTCATTATTTCCTCTATGACCATGTCATCCTACTCCTTTACGGCTCAATACATGAAGCGATTATGGAATCTAAGACGATCAAATGCCTGTATCGAGTCTTGATCAATTCTGGAACCTATCTTGGCCATTAAGCAGTTAGCCGGATGAGAGCTGATTTCAGGATCGTCTGTGGCATACCATTCGAGTCCTCCAGCATTCATCATTTTTTCCATTACTTTTCGATAGTCCCAAACAGAAAGCCCGGTCCCTTTAAGGTCCCAGTGCCAGTAATACTCAGTTGTAATAACAATATAGTCATTCATGGCATCATCCATAAACGATGTTCGTAAGAGGCTTTTTCCTACCTTTGCGTTTCGATACTTTGGAATAACTTCGATTGCTCCTAATTCAAGGAGATCTTCCATATTCCCCTCAGACCATCGCTCCAACGGATCTGGGTAGAGAAATGTCACATACCCTACTATTGTTTCTCGTTCTCTTGCGACAATAATCCTGCCCTCCGGTAGCCCTGCAATTTCAACAAGCGCTTTATGCTGTTGTTCAGGGGGACGAAATGCTATGAGATCCTTATGTAAATGATAGGATGCAAGTCGGTCAGGGGAAACAGGACCTTCAATAATGAGTTTACCGTGAGGTGTATTCCATTCAATTGCGTTATATATTTTCTGATGTTCCATCTAGTCACCACCTTTAAATAATGGTCTCAGTTCTTATTATACATGAATTCGATTAAATGTAAGGGGTTTCATTATGATTTAATTACCTTTTGCAATTTGTTAAAAAATTAGGAATTTATGTTATACTATCAGGGAAAGAGATGAAGGAGAAGGAGGAGATTACTTATGGAATTGAAACCGCTTTCTGCTACATTGGGTAATCATAATTTACAGGATTATGAAGCTACATACGAGAACTTTGATTGGAAAGACGTGGAGAAGGCCTTTACCTGGACAGAAACAGGTAATGTTAATATGGCCTATGAAGCAATTGATAAGCACGCTGAGTCCGATCGCAAGAACAAAGTAGCTCTTTATTTTTCTGACCCAAAAAGAGATGAAAAGTATACGTATAGTGAAATGAAAGCGATGAGTAACAAAGCCGGTAATGTTTTAAAGAAAGTGAATGTTGAAAAGGGAGACAGGGTGTTTATTTTCATGCCGCGTTCTCCAGAACTTTATTTTATTCTATTGGGTACTCTTAAACTAGGTGCTATCGCTGGTCCTCTATTTGAAGCGTTTATGGAGGGAGCAGTGAGAGACCGCCTTGAAGATAGTGAGGCCAAAGTGCTTGTAACAACACCTGAACTCCTTGATCGTGTTCCGGTTGATGAGTTACCAAATCTTGAGAGTGTTGTACTGGTTGGGGACAATATTCAGGAAGAAGGACCATATATTGACTTCAATAAGCATTTCGAGTCTGCAGAGAAAAAGTTAAAAATTGAGTGGGTTGATCGTGAGGACGGGATGATTCTCCACTATACATCAGGCTCAACAGGAAAGCCTAAAGGTGTTCTACATGTGCATAATGCCATGATTCAGCACTATCAAACCGCAAAATGGGTACTGGATCTTAAGGAAAATGATGTGTACTGGTGTACCGCTGATCCTGGTTGGGTTACGGGGACATCATACGGTATATTTGCTCCGTGGCTTGCAGGAACGTCCAATGTTATCCGTGGCGGACGTTTTAGCCCTGATGATTGGTATGGAACGATTGAAAAGTACGAAGTAACAGTCTGGTATAGTGCCCCAACAGCATTTCGAATGCTCATGGGGGCAGGAGATGAGATCGTAAAGAAATATGATCTTTCGTCCTTACGACATGTGTTAAGCGTTGGAGAGCCGCTTAATCCTGAAGTTATTAAATGGGGGAACAAAGTTCTTGAACTTCGTATTCACGATAACTGGTGGATGACGGAAACGGGTGCTCAGCTAATTAGTAATTATCCGTCTATGGAAATCAAGCCAGGTTCAATGGGAAAACCTATTCCAGGCGTGCATGCTGCAATAGTGGATGATCAAGGGAATGAGCTTCCAGCTAATCGAATGGGTAACCTGGCAATTAAAAAGGGATGGCCATCGATGATGCGTGCTATCTGGAATCGTCCAGAGAAATATGAAAGCTATTTCCTAAAAAGTGACTGGTACGTTTCAGGAGACTCAGCGTACAAAGACGAAGATGGGTACTTCTGGTTCCAGGGACGCGTTGATGATGTCATTATGACGTCAGGAGAGAGAGTCGGTCCATTTGAGGTGGAAAGTAAGCTTGTGGAGCATGAAGCAGTTGCTGAAGCGGGTGTTATTGGCAAGCCTGATCCAGTCCGAGGAGAAATTATTAAAGCCTTTATCGCGCTTCGTGATGGTCATGAACCGTCGGACGAATTAATGGAGGAAATTCGTAATTTCGTTAAAAAGGGACTCGCAGCACATGCGGCCCCTCGAGAAATCGAATTTAGAGATAAGCTTCCGAAAACAAGAAGTGGTAAGATCATGCGTCGAGTTCTAAAAGCCTGGGAGCTTGATCTCCCAACTGGTGATTTGTCTACGATGGAAGATTAATCAAAAAACAGCCTGCAGCATATGCTGCAGGCTGTTTTATTATTGAGCGCTGTTTGAGTCACCACTATTTTCATTATCGGGGCTACCATCGGTATCATCGGTAATACCGGTAATACCGGTATTACCACCGTTACCAGTGCTATTATTTTCACCGCCGGTATTCTCGCCGTTACCGTTGTTACTACTTTCAGTATCACCCGTATTACCTGTGGTATTGCCTTCGTTGCTGTTTTCACTATTGCTATCATCGGAGCTAGCGTCATTTTCCGTCGTATCCTCTGACATATTTGAATCATTGTTAGATGAATCGTCTCCGTTTTGCTGATCCCCGGACGCTTCATCATTCTCTTCTTCCGGCTTTGGATCAGGTTTCTTTTCAGGTTCTTTCGGCTCTGGCTTATTAGACCAATCACCAGTTGTTACTTTAGCTGATGGCCCTGATTCGTTCCCTGCTACGTCAACTGCTGTCACGTAGTAAGCGTAGGCGCCTGAAGGAATATTGAATGAGCTTCCGTCTGAAGATTTGATGCTGCCAAGCTTTGTAAAGGAATTGCTTTTATTTGCAGCACGGTAGATGCGATACCCAACAATATCACTTTCTCCTGAAGCACCCCAGTTCAATGTTGATCCATTAATTGAAACGCCACCAACTGTTCCAGGTTTCTTGCCATTTTCTTTTGCAGTTGTCCCTTCTGAAACGATATTTAGATTACTAAATTCAGAGGGTAAGAGCCGAGCAAGATCAACTCCTGAGAAGTAATCTTCCTTAATCATGACGCCGCTTGATACAAACTCTTGTGGAGTAGATGCAAGAGCTTCGAAGGTATTACCATTGATTACAACATAACGTCCTTCAGTAAGGCTGTCATCGACCTCAGTTGGCACATATTTCGCATTGAAGAGATCCGTTTGGACAAGACCGGCTTTTTGACATAGATCAGAAGCTAGCTTGCCTGAAATGCCACAGAAGGATCTGCGCACAATCCCAGTCGGCATCTTGAAGGATTCTTCAGGGTCCATTACTTCTGGTTTCGCATCATAAGCAGCATTAGCGAATAGAGCCCAGAGGTTTTTGTTTCGTTTGGAGTACAGGTTTGAATCCATACTCATCTGCTGGTCATAGCCAGTCCAAACACCAAGTGAGACATTCGGATTTGTTGCGACAAACCATGCATCTACGTAATCCTGTCCTGTCCCAGTTTTACCGGCCCAATCAGAAGCGAACTTCAACTTATTTGGAATATCTTGAGCGGTACCCTGACTAATGACATCACGCATCATATCAATCGTAAGATACGCGGTTTGTGGACTAAATACCTCCACAGGCTCTGGTTTATGTTCGAAAATCGTATTTCCGTCACGATCAACGATTTTATCAATCATATAAGCGTCAACGAATTGGCCACCGTTCGCAAATGTACCAAATGCGTTCGTGTTTTCTTCTACGCTTACTCCGCGTTCAAGTGATCCGATAGAAGTGGTAGCGTTGACGCGATCTGCCTGGGTTAACGTACTGAAGCCCATTTTCATCAAATATTCTGTTGCCTTGTATGGGTCCATCTTAAAGTATATTCTCGCTGCTGGAACGTTATATGATTTCTCTAATGCAGTTCGAGCTGTTACAAGCCCATGATAATTTTCCCCATAGTTTTTAGGGAGCCATTCAAAATTATCTGATGGTAGATCAGGTATAATATACCCCGGCTGTACCTTACCTTCTTCCATTGCTGGTGCATAGTCAAGTAATGGCTTCATTGTAGAACCATTAGAGCGGTAAGCGTCTGTGGCATGATTTAATTGCTCCACATCGAAGTCTCTGCCACCAATGAAAGATAGAATTTCCCCTGATTTATTCTCAATCAGAATACTTCCGACCTGCATTGGAAACTCTTTACTAATGAGTTCACCTGTTTCAGGATCCTGCACAGATGCTGGTTTTGGTCCTTCAAAATAATTTGGATTATCCAGAACTTCATCTCGTGCTTGATTCATAGCGTCATACATATCTTTATTGATTGTAGTGTGGATTTTGTACCCATTTTTACGAAGTTCTATTTCAGCATTATTCATGAATTCAACAAAAACTTCGGAATCTTCCTGTACTTTTTCCCATTTAAGACCCATGCTCTTGGCGATTTCAGTAGTAGAATTGGCTGAAATGTTAGCATTGTAACTAATTTGATTATAATAATCGATACTCTTTGCAAGCTCATCGCCGTTATATCCTTCTTCATTAGCAATTTGCTTAGCAAGAACTCTCTTTGCCCTATCCTCAATTTCAAAAGTCAAATAAGGATATTTCTCAACAGGTGAAGGAGTGGACTTCGCTAGATTCTCTTCAATGTTATAGGCAAGGGCTTCATCATACTCTTCTTTTGTGATTGTTTCTTCCTGATACATTCTGTAAAGAACAAATTCCATTCGGTCGATACCGGCAGAAAGATCTTCCTTAACTCCTCCAGAATTCGTAAATGGAGTGTATGTATAAGGATTTTTGGGTATACCAGCAATAAAAGCAGCTTGTGGTAGGTTTAAGTCATTGGCATTCACACCGAAGATCCCCTGTGACGCAGCCTGAACACCTGCAATGTTATTACCAGAAGCATTTCGTCCATAAGGAACGATGTTAAGATAGGCTTCTAGAATTTCATCTTTCTCGAAGAAATTTTCGAGGCGAAGAGCGAGTAGCATTTCTTTAGCTTTTCGTTCAAAAGAAACTTCTCTCGTTAGAATCTGGTTCTTGACGAGTTGCTGCGTTAATGTACTTCCGCCGCTTCGATCTTCAGAATTAGTAACTTCTTGAAGGACTGCTCGTCCGATTGCTTTTGGAACAATTCCTTCATGATCATAAAAATATTCATCCTCAGTAGAAATGACTGCTTTTTGCAGAAGGAGAGAAACGTCTTTTAAATCAACTTCCTTACGTTCGATATCTGAACGAAAGTTTCCAAGAAGAACGTCGCCAGCAAAATAAACTTCACTGGTTTCTTCATAGTTATAAACGTCTCTCTTCATCTCATCGTAAGAGCGAATCGGTTCATCTTTCACAAGAGATGCGAAATACCCCGCACCAACACCACCGGCGAAAAAACTTCCCATGAGACCAAGCACAAGAAAAATTAAGAAAAGATTCCAGATGACTTTGTAAGCAATTCTTGAACCGGATAAAATGTTGTATTCTTGCAATCTATCAATGAACGCGTTCCACTTTTGCCTGATAGAAGAAAAAAGCTCTCGCATCCCTATACCTCCTCAAATTAATCCCATTTATTATAGCATATGTCGTCGATATTTGTATAAACTGTTAAAAGATATCATAGTGTTAAAATTGACACATTTACAGCTTTGTGATATTAATTTAAATAGTGTTTTAAGAGTGATAAGCATTGATTGGACGAAGTAGTGTTTTTCTCCCTTTTTCAGAGAGCTGGTGGTAGGTGTGAATCAGCATAAAGGAAA
Organism: Pseudalkalibacillus hwajinpoensis; assembly: GCF_039851965.1. Classification (NCBI taxonomy): domain Bacteria; kingdom Bacillati; phylum Bacillota; class Bacilli; order Caryophanales; family Guptibacillaceae; genus Guptibacillus; species Guptibacillus hwajinpoensis. The sequence goes on from NZ_CP156674.1 coordinate 3,369,749, forward strand.
ATGCGAATTACTTCCATGAGCATCTAATGGGAAGGACTTTTGTGTCTGTGTAGCATTAGACGGGATCAGTCCGTTATACTGACTAAGTGGGAGAAATGTAACTTTCTTCAACAAGGGTGGTACCGCGATCAAACTCGTCCCTTTACCAGGGGCGGGTTTTTTATATGCTTTTTTCTAGGTCACCTCCGAGAATTTTAATAATTCACAAACCAATACTAATGACAAAGGGAGTCGAAAAAATGCACATTTTAGATGAATTAGAAGCAAGAGGTATTCTCAATCAAGTGACTGATCGAGAGGGACTTGAAAAAGAACTTACAGAGAACCGAATTGCTCTTTATTCGGGGTTTGATCCAACAGCAGATAGTCTCCATATTGGTCATCTCCTGCCGGTACTAGCACTTCGCAGGTTCCAGTTAGCAGGACATACGCCAATTGCGCTCGTTGGGGGTGCTACTGGTTTAATTGGAGATCCAAGCGGGAGGTCTAATGAACGTACATTGAACTCAGAAGATATCGTTAAAGAGTGGACAAACAAGTTACAGGGGCAGCTCGCTCGCTTTTTGGATTTTGAAATGGGTGAGAATTCTGCGAAAGCCGTTAACAACTACGACTGGATTGGTGAATTAAATGTCATTCCATTTTTACGTGATGTGGGTAAAAATTTTGGATTAAACTATATGCTTGCAAAGGACTCCGTCACTTCACGTATTGAAGCGGGAATTTCATTTACTGAATTTACGTATATGATTCTTCAATCTTATGATTTTCTACAACTTTACCGTAAAGAAAATTGCCGCCTTCAAATAGGAGGAAGCGATCAATGGGGGAATATTACAGCAGGCCTTGAATTAATTCGTAAAGAAGAAGGAAGCGAAGAATCAACAAAGGCTTATGGTGCAACATTCCCTCTTGTGACGAAGAGTGATGGATCGAAGTTTGGTAAATCTGAGGGTGGTGCGATTTGGCTAGATGCTGATAAAACATCGCCATACGAGTTCTATCAGTTCTGGATCAATTCAGATGACCGTGATGTGGTGAAGTTTCTTAACTACTTCACTTTCTTAAGTCTTGAAGAAATCAAAGAGATTGAATCCAAGCACGTGGAGGCTCCCGAAAAGAGAGAAGCGCATCGCACACTTGCAGAAGAAGTGACGAAACTTGTGCATGGGGATGATAAGCTTCAACAGGCTATTAACATTTCAGAGGCCCTGTTTAGTGGTGACATTAAGCAATTGACGGCGGAAGAAATTAGAGTTGGCTTTAAGGATGTACCTTCCTACCATGTAGAAGATCGTGAAAAGGGACTAATTGATCTTCTCGTAGAAGCAGGAATTTCACCTTCTAAGCGTCAGGCAAGAGAAGATATTAAAAATGGAGCGGTTTATATCAATGGCGAACGTTTTCAGGAATTGGAAAAAGTCATTTCTGAATCCGATCAGATTGAAAATCAATATGTAATCATTAGAAGAGGTAAGAAGAAATATTTCCTTCTTACTTATTAATAGAAAGGGAGCAGGCTCTTCTGAATTCAAGGGAGCCTGTTTTTTTTGACACAAAATAAAAACCCCGGAATAAATTCCGGGGTTTTGTGAAACAGCTTAACGAGAGTAGTACTCAACGATAAGAGCTTCAGTGATTTCTGCAGGAAGTTCAGAACGCTCAGGAAGGCGAGAGAACGTACCTTCAAGCTTATCTGCATCGAAAGTAAGGTATTCTGGAACGAAGTTGTTTACTTCGATTGCTTCTTTAATGATATCAAGATTGTTTGACTTCTCACGTACGCTTAGTACTTGACCAGTAGCTACGCGGTATGAAGGAATGTCAACACGCTTGCCATCAACTGTGATGTGACCGTGGTTAACTAGCTGACGAGCCTGACGGCGAGTACGAGCTAGACCCAGACGGTAAACAAGGTTGTCAAGACGAGATTCAAGAAGAACCATAAAGTTCTCACCATGAACACCTTTCATTTTACCAGCATCATCGAATAGACGACGGAATTGACGCTCAGTCATGCCGTACATGTGACGAAGCTTTTGCTTCTCTTGAAGCTGAAGTCCATATTCAGAAAGCTTTCTACGCTGGTTAGGTCCATGTTGACCTGGAGCGTAAGGACGCTTTTCCAATTCTTTACCTGTTCCACTTAGAGAAATACCAAGACGACGAGAAATTTTCCAACTTGGTCCTGTATAACGAGCCATAATTAGCTCCTCCTTTATACCATTTTTATTGGTATAAAATAAAAACAGTGTCGTGATTCCGGTTTGCGCACATTGTGTTTTCACACGCCTTCACCTCGACAGCCGGAGGTTACGCGGCGTACCTATTTAAAGGAACACAATGAAATCGCAGCCCGTCACGCTGCTGCCCATTCTTATTTTACACAAATGCAATTGTACCTCTTTCAGAGAATCGTGTCAACTTTTGCTTTTGAATAAGCGGATCAAACGGTTTTTAAATCTCTCAACCTTTTAATTGGTGAAAAATAATAACCTCTTCACCTTATAATAGAAAGCGCTTACAATGAGAGTGGATAAAGAAAGTGACTTGAGATGGAGGGGGCTTTAAGTTGAATAAGGAACATCGATTTGAAACGAAAGCGATTCATGAAGGTTATGAAGCTAAAGCGCACTGCAACAGTCTTGCATCACCTATTTACCAGACGTCAACGTTTACATTTGAAACAGCTGAGGCTGGGGAAAAAAGATTTTCAGGTGAGGAACCTGGCTATATTTATTCAAGACTTGGAAATCCTACCGTTCGCATGCTCGAAGAACGAATCGCTTCGCTTGAAAATGCGGAAGCTGGCTTAGCGTTTGGTTCAGGAATGGCTGCTGTTTCAGCAGTTTTGATGAACTTCGTTCGTTCAGGAGATCACATCCTTTGTTCCGAAGGAGTTTACGGCTGTACTTTTGGTTTGCTCAACATGTTAAAAGATAAATTCTCAATAGATCACGATTTGCTTCCTTTAGATTCGAAAGACCAAATTAGAGGAGCTATTCGTCCTAATACGGCAGTCATTTATATTGAAACCCCGATTAATCCAACTTTAAAAGTAATCGACCTTGAGATGGTTTCCTCCATTGCAAAAGAAAAGGGGATTAAAGTTGTGGTTGATAATACGTTCTCAACACCATATTTGCAGCGGCCTCTGGAGTATGGGTGTGACATTGTGTTGCATAGTGCGACTAAATACATTGGTGGACACGGTGATGTTATAGCTGGGCTGGTAGCTGGAGACCAAGAAACAATCACGTCGATTGCAAAAAGTACACAAAAAGACATAGGTGGTATTCTTTCTCCTTTTGATGCCTGGTTATTGCTAAGAGGCTTAAAAACATTACCGATTCGGATGGATCGCCACTGTGATAATGCCAGAAACATAGTTGAAAAGCTAAATAGGCATCCCCGTGTGAGAAATGTGATGTATCCAGGGCTTAAATCATCGCCTTCACATTTAATCACTATGAAGCAGATGAAGTACCCTGGTGGGCTTATTAGTTTTGAACTTGAGGGGGGTAAAAAGGAAGCGCAGGTATTTATGAATAGACTTAAGATGATTAAAATTGCGGTAAGTCTCGGAGATGCTGAGTCACTTATTCAACACCCTGCAACAATGACACATGCAGTTGTACCTGATGGAGAAAGAAGAAGAATGGGGATCAGTGAATCGCTTATTCGGTTGTCAGTTGGGTTAGAGGCGTGGGAGGATATTTGGGATGATCTTCTCCAGGCTCTAGAATCATAAAAAAGTCGTCTGGAGATCAATGGTGGTGATCTACCAGACGGCTTTTATATAACCTTACAAATAATCTTGCAGTGCAGCAGTGAACTTTTCTAAATATTCTTGGTCAATTTCATCGAAGCGACCAATTTTGGGGCTATCGATATCCAATACTCCAAGAAGATCTCCAGAAGCATACATCGGAACAACAATTTCAGATTTGGATGCAGCATCACATGCGATGTGGCCAGGAAATTCGTGCACATTTTCTATTCTCATGGTTGTTCCTTCTTTAGAAGCCGTACCGCAAACGCCTTTACCATTTTGGATACGAACACAGGCCGGAAGCCCCTGAAACGGTCCTAGTACAAGTTGATCACTTGCCTCTTCATAAAGGTAAAAGCCAACCCAGTTTACATCATTTAGAAATTGATTTAATAAAGCAGACGCATTTGCTAAATTAGCGAGTTGGTTTGTTTCGCCTTCTAGCAGTGCTCGTAATTGTTTAATAACCATTTGATAATTTTTTTCTTTCTTACCTGAATAGGATTCGACTTCAAACAAGCCAATACACCTCTTTCTTACCTCGAAATTATGCTAATCATATCAAATTTTGCAAGTTAATACACATATTTTGTCGTACGATTGATAGAGGAAAGCGTGAAAAACTAACGAATGAGTATTAAGAGGATAGACGAATTTGGAGGTGGTTCCTAGTGAAGCAGGAGCGAGATACAGGATCGAAGCGAAGTGTTATCCAGGCCGCCATTCATCTTTTTAATACGAAGGGATTTAATGGAACATCTGTCCGTGATATTGCCGGGAAAGCAGAAGTGAATGTAGCCCTTATCTCCTATTATTTTGGTGGAAAAAAAGGTTTAGCCGAATTTCTAATGACCTCTTTTCTAGAAGGCTATGTGGAAGAAATCGGAAAGGCCTATCAACAGTTAGACAAAAAGTCAGCAAAGTTCTGCCTGGTAGAAGCCATTGAACGTGTCATGGAGTACCAGCATCAAAATAGACAGCTGGCACGGTTTGTTCATCGTGAAATCACATTCGATTCTGTCCTCGTTCGTGAAATCATGACCACTTATCTTGCAAAAGAAAAGTTCTATTTCTCTAAAATCTTTGAAGTTGGGTTTGCCAGGAAGGAATTCCGTCCGCAGTCTATAGATTATATTGTCATGCAAATGAGAGGAATGCTCTGTATGCCGTTTCTCCAACCTCAATATATTCTTGAAGTCCATCATATTCAACCATCAGAAAATTATTTTATTGAGCGCTATACGAAGCAGCTAAAGGAATGGATTGAGCTTTACGTATGTAAGGCTGAAAAATGGGAAGTAAAGCCGCTCGTTATGAACGGCTAGTATGGTGATCTGAGGTTCTGAGCTATTAACCGCTCCAGTCCTTGACCAATCCCTTTTGAGCTATGGGCATCTGAACCATAGACAAGAGGGATCTTTCGTTTAACGGCTTCGTGAATGACCCAGTCCGGTGGATATGTTTCGCCGCATAAAGGCTTTACTGTTCCAGCTCCATTGTAATCAAGGGAATACTTATTCACTTGAACAGCATCAAGTAACCGGTGAATCTCGTTCTCGAAATGCCCTTTGAAAGGATATTTTTTTTGGAATTTATTAGCTAGAGTTAAATGTCCAATTCGAGTCGGTTTATATTTTCCTAAATGACTATGAATCGATTTCAGAACGGTTTCATAGTACTTTTGATGAACGTTTTCTGTTGAGCCAAATAAATCGATTAATTCTTGAAAAGCATCTGGACTATAATCAAGACATGTATATGTGTTTCCGTGTTTGAGGAAATGGACTGATAGGATGGCATCATCTAAATATGGTCCAACCTCATCAAGAAAATGTTTCGTTTCTTCTTCAAAACCTTCAATATAATCAATTTCGAGTCCACATTTCACATCAATTGTTCCGCGGTAAGTTTCTTTCAGCTTTCTAACAGCATGGAAATAGTCATAGAGACGTTCTCTACTCATACCACTATCCTTGTCAGGAACAGGATCATTGAAATTTACTGGGAGGGGGGCATGTTCTGTAAAGGTTAATCCTTTATAGCCAGTTTTTACTGCTTGAGTAAGGTACTCTTCAAATTGATCGCTCGTCCCATGTGGACAAAAGGGAGAATGGACATGACCATCATATAGAATATTCATCCTAAAGCACCTTCTTTCTAGAATTCAAAAAGTTTATAATATAATCAAGGATTTTAGCTGTCGAATATTGAATTTATTTAGTCAAACAGGTAATTACATGGTATCATAAAAACATTAATAAATTTCCTACATATTCGTCTATAAAAGATCTATATCTGACGATTTAGACTGCTTAAATAGCATGATTACATAAATTGATGATGTGGAAGAAGGGGTGCTTCCGTTGGAGTATATTGTCATTGCGATAATTTTACTGGTCGCCGTTATTCTATTCGGCACTTTTGCGAGAAGAAAAATATACAATGAGATCGATCGTCTTGAAGAATGGAAGATTGATATTTTAAACAGACCTGTTACTGATGAGATTTCCAAGGTGAAAGGACTAATCATGTCAGGTCAAACAGAAGAGAAGTTCGAAAAATGGCGTGAAGAGTGGGACGAGATTGTAGCTGTTAAACTTCCTAATCTAGAAGACCAGCTTATGGATACTGAAGAAGCGGCTGAAAAATATCGTTTCCGTAAAGCGAAGATGACCTTAGCTGAAACGCGCGATCGACTGGAGCAGATTGAAACGCGGATTGAGCTAATGTTAAAAGACATAGACGAACTCGTTTCGAGTGAAGAGCAAAATCGAACGGAAATTGTTTCGGTTCAGGAAGAGTTCAGAGAAGCGAAACAGCGATTGCTTTCGCAAAATCGTTCTCTAGGAAAAGCTTTTCCTACTCTTGAGACCGAGCTAGAAGATCTCAAGCAAAATCTTCAGCATTACGAACAGTTAACAGAAGAAGGTAATTACCTTGAAGCGAGAACAGTATTGAAAGATGTGCAGGATCGCTTAACAGCAGTTCAGGAAAAGATCGCTGTTACTCCTGAGTTGATTGCACTCGTTCATACACAGATTCCCTCACAGCTTAAAGAGCTTGAGGATGGGACTTCGGTAATGGAATCTGAAGGATATGTGCTGGACCATCTTGAAATTCAAGACCATATTGAACATGTAGAATCCGATCTCGTGAAATGGGAGTCTGCCATCGAGAAAACGGAAGTAATAGAAGTGAAGTTAGAAATCGATGCGGTGCAGAGAAGCATAGAAGGACTCTACGATCAATTAGAGTCAGAGGTTGATGCCAGACATCTTGTTACTGAGAAAGTGGAAGAGCTTGAACATCAACTGTTTAAAACAAATAATAATCTCCAGGATCTACAAGAAGAGACGAATGTTGTTCAGCTTAGCTATCGGTTAGAAGAGCAGGAACTTAATATGATTAAAGAGATTGATAAAAAGATTTCTAATATGCATGTGCGTTTTAACACTGTGCGTGAAGCTGTCGATGGGAATAAACAAGCATACTCGTCCCTTGCAGAGACCGTTCTCACTCTAAAAGAAGAGCTTGCGAGCATCGATCATGATATGCAGATTCAAAAAGAGAATTTGCATATGTTAAGAAAAGACGAGTTGAAAGCGTTAGAAACGATTAAAGACCTGAAACGAAAATTAATTGAATCCAGAAGAATGATGAAAGTTAGTAATCTTCCAGGCATTCCTGAGACTTATCTAGATGGTTACGAGCTTGCTGAAGACATTATCGTCGAATTGAACGATCGACTCTCAGATGTTCCGCTGGATATTTATCAAATCAATGAAGTGCTGTCAGATGCTGAACGTGCTGTTGAACATAGTACAGAGATAACGAAGAAGCTAGTGGAAGATGCCATTCTTACTGAACGATTAATCCAATTCGGTAATCGTTACCGTGGTAAACACCGAAGCGTAGATGAATTGCTTCAAAAGGCCGAAGATCATTTCAGACGCTACGAATATGATGACGCTCTTTCAACAGCTGAAGCTGCCATTGAAAAAGTTGATCCGCAGGTACTTCAGTCGCTTAAAGAAGATGTAAGAGAACCTGTAAGAACTTAACTCTCCTCAAAACGAGGAGAGTTTTTTTTGCATTAAAAAAGCGCAGGATTATCCTGCGCTCGAAGTATGGCCCGTGCTTTTTTTAATAAGTAAGAAGAATAGTCCGAGTACTCCTCCAAACAATGCCGGTAGAAGCCATCCTACACCTTCACTATAGAGCGGTAAGGAATGCAGGATACTCACACCAGGCATAGAGATGTTTGCTCCTTCCAGGGCGTTTGGAATACTAATTAGCGTAGTGAAAAGAATTGCTCCTCGATAAACATAGTGATGAACTGAGAAAGTATAATTCAAAAAAGTTAGTAAGATCAAAACAATGGCTATTGGATAGATCGCGATCAAAACAGGCAATGTAAAGGTAATCAGCTGTGTAAGTCCAAGATTTGCTACGAACGCGCTAAAAACGGTAACGAGAAAGATGACTGTTTTATAAGAAAGCATTGGATAGGCATTTGAGAAATATTCACCGCTGGCAGTTACTAGTCCTACTGATGTTGTTAAACAGGCAAACGTAATCGCAGCCCCAAGTAACAGTGTTCCAAATGTGCCAAATAGATAATCGGCAACACTAGCAAGAATGACACCACCATTACCAGCCTGGCCCACAAGGTCGAGACTTGTTGCACCAATAAAGGCTAGTGATAAATAGATGGCGGTTAATCCAACTGCTGCAAGAATCCCTGCTTTTAAAACAGCAAATGATATGGTCTTGCGATTTGTGATGCCTTTATCTTTTATAGCTTTAATCACAACCATACCAAACACAAGTGCAGCGATGGCATCCATTGTTAAGTAGCCCTCGATAAATCCTTTGAAAAAGACAGCACTTTCGTATTCAGGTGCAGGCTTGGAAAAAGTTCCAGGAGGATTGAGAAATGCCCCAACGATTAAACTGCCAAGCACGAGTATTAATAGAGGGGTTAAGATTTTCCCAACCCGATCGACTAATCGTGAAGGGTTTAAAGAAACCCAGAATGTGATGCCAAAAAATATAAGTGTATAGATAAATAATGGTAACCCGGTTGCATTTGTCGTTTCATTCAGAAAAGGAACTACCCCAATTTCGAATGCAACCGTCCCTGTTCTTGGAATACCGAAGAATGGACCAATTGCCAGATAAAGGATAGCGGTGAAAATGAAACCGAATGAGGGATGGACGCGGGATGCGATATCTTTCAGACTGCCTCCCGTTAGTCCGATGGCAGTTACGCCGAGTAAGGGTAGCCCTACTCCTGTGATGAGAAACCCTGCTGTTGCAGTCCAAATGTTTTCGCCCGCTGCTTGACCAAGAGCGGGCGGGAAGATCATATTTCCTGCTCCGAGAAAAAGCGCAAAGAGCATTAACCCTATCGTAAGCGTGTCTTTGTTCGATAAATTTACTTTCATAAGTTCCTCCTGATTAAGCTGTTTAACATGTCGTAATTTTCGGACTTCATATTAACACAACTAATCGACAAATCATAACAAAAGATTAATATTTAATTATTCAAATAATTTAACTGTAGATGTACCAGGTTTTTTCGCATTATGGGAATGTTAACCAGCTATTGTCTATACTTTGATTGGATGGAAATATAAGTGAAATGATATGTCGCTATTCATCTCGATAGATTGTTGAATCTGCTTCTCTGTGGTAAGATTATTAGTTGGAAATAATTGAAGACTGAAGGTGTCTTATTATGATTTATCTGGATAATAGTGCCACAACAAAGCCATATAAAGAAGCATTAGATGCATACCGAATCGCAGCAGAGGATTATTTTGCAAATCCTTCGTCGCTTCACCGAAAAGGCGGTGAAGCGGAGAAACTGCTTAGACAAGCAAGAGCGAGTATTGCCGATTTGCTTCATGTAAAACCAGGTGAAATTGTCTTTACATCTGGTGGTACGGAAAGCAATAACCTAGCCATAAAAGGAACAGCTCTTCAATATATGAAAAGAGGAAAGCATCTCATTACGTCACAAATTGAACATGCCTCAACCATGGAATCGTTTCAGCAACTTGAAAAAATGGGCTTTGACGTAACTTATTTACCAGTTGATGAGAATGGACTGGTTTCGCTGAGTGATCTAGAAAATGCACTTACTCCTCAAACGACTTTAGTTTCAATCATGCACGTTAACAATGAAATTGGCGCTATTCAACCTATGAAGAAGATTGGCCATCTTATCAATGATAAATCTCAAGCGGTCTATCATATTGATGACGTTCAAGGAATTGGGAAGGTTCCACTCGATATTAACGATGTTCAGGCTGATCTGATATCTTATTCAGCCCATAAATTCCACGGCTTAAAAGGCAATGGTATACTCATTAAAAAGCCAGGTCTTATTTTGTTTCCCCTTTTATCAGGGGGAGGGCAAGAAGATGCATTTCGTTCTGGTACAGAGAACGTTCCTGGTATTGTCGCGATGGCAAAAGCCCTTCGTTTATATTTAGAGAAGGCAGCGTCCGGAAGGAAAATACTTGAGGAGTGGAATGAAAAGGTACTTGCGGAGCTTTACAGGATCGATGGCGTGAGTTGCAATTCCTCTATAAAAGGGGCACCACATATTATTAATTTTTCGGTACCCGGAATAAAGCCTGAGGTATTGATTCACACTCTAGAACAAAAAGATATCTATGTCTCGACGCGTTCAGCATGTTCTTCAAAAGCAGCGGAGGCAAGTCATGTTCTAACTTCAGCAGGTTTTTCAAAAGAGATAGCAAGAACGGCTATCAGAATCAGTTTGTCGTTTGACACAACGAGCGAGGAACTTGATATTTTTATCAGTGAGCTTAAAGAAGCACTATCTAAACTAAAACATGTAATGAGGTAATAGCCATGTATGATCATATAATTATTCGTTACGGCGAGATTTCTCTTAAAGGGAAAAATAGAAAAGGATTTATTAGCTCTTTGAAAAAAAGAGTAAAGCAAGTGCTAACTGATTTTGATTCGATCGAAGTCCACCAATCTTTTGATCGTATGACCGTTAAATTAAACGGAGCAAATCCTGAACCTGTTATTGAAAAGCTTAAAACAGTGTTTGGGATCCATTCACTAAGTGTGGCGATCAAAACTGAGCATGATCTGGATCAGATTAAAGAAAAAGCACTTCAGCTTGTTCAAGATCAGCAAAACGGAGGAAGTATGACTTTCAAAGTTACCGTCAGACGTCCTTACAAACAATTCCCTCACCGTTCTCAGGATATGAACCGGGATATCGGTGGTCATGTGCTTCGAAATACAGAAAACCTGACAGTAGATGTTCATCATCCTGATTTGGAGCTGAAAGTAGAGATTAAAAAGGACGGGGCATACTTAAGCTGTAACAATTCAGAAGGTGCTGGTGGTCTGCCAACGGTTCATGACAATAAAGTGATGCTTATGCTTTCCGGTGGAATTGATAGTCCAGTTGCAGGTTACTTGACGATGAAGCGTGGTGTAAAGGTAGAGGCCGTTCATTTTCACAGTCCTCCTTTCACAAGTGAGCGATCCAAACAAAAAGTGGAAGATCTCGCGAAAGTGCTGACTCGATTCGGTGGCGACATTCGCCTTCATATTGTTCCGTTTACGAACACACAGAAGACGATTCAGAAGGAAATGCCTGATAATTACAGCATGACAATTATGAGAAGAATGATGATGCGTATTACAGAAAAAATAGCTGATCAGAATGGGGCGCTGGCGATTGCTACTGGTGAGAGTCTCGGACAGGTGGCGAGCCAAACCATTCAAAGTATGAATACCATTAACGAGGTAACAAATTACCCTGTTATACGACCACTTATTTCTATGGACAAACTGGAAATTATGAAGATATCTAGAGCGATCGATTTGTATGATATCTCCATTCGCCCATATGAAGATTGCTGCACCGTGTTTTTACCGGAGGCTCCGAAAACGAAGCCGAAGCGCGAACATGCAAATAAGTTCGAGCAGTACCTGCCAATCGATGAACTTGTGGAGGAAGCGGTCGGAGGAGTGCAAACGATTCTAATTAAAGAAAATGAAGATGAGTTCACTGACTTGCTCTAGGACTTCCAACATTTAGCCATACTGCCATAAGTTAAAAGGGATAACACCTCTCTGTCTACCTCATTCTATAGACAAGGAGGTGAACAATCATGGCAAACAATAGTTCTAACAAACTTGTCGTACCAGGAGTACAACAAGCTCTAGATCAAATGAAATATGAAATTGCATCAGAGTTTGGTGTGAATCTTGGTCCGGATTCAACCTCACGTTCAAACGGTTCAGTTGGTGGCGAGATTACAAAACGTCTTGTTCAGCAATCTGAGCAGCAATTTGGAGGAACTTCCAAATAATTGAATATAATTGGCTTGCGGAAGGTGCGAAATGCATCTTCCGCTTTTCTAATGCAAAACGTTCAAAACTTTCTAATTTTATGTATAATGAAATTATGACATACTAATAGGGGGATAAAGCATGCAGGATTTAATTGCTCCTGAATACTACAACTTAACAGACGAGATCGAGCGTGCTAAAGAAGAAGAGAGGGTGGCACTCAAATGGAGAAGTGACGAGGGTGACTACCGAGAAATTACATATCGTAATTTAATTGCAAAAGCGAATCAAATTGCGGGTACTTTAACTGCCAAAGGATTAAAAAGCCAGGACCGAGTTTTGATCATGATGCCAAGACTTATTGATACATATGCGGTTTATATTGCCTGTTTGAAAGCTGGACTGGTCGTTATTCCTTCTTCAGAAATGTTAAGAAAGAAAGATCTCGTTTATCGCATCAACCATGCGGAAGCAAAAGCAGTTATTTGTGACTCAAAACTTGTCGATTCCTTTAATGGGGTAGAAGGTGAGGCACCTTCACTCGTATATAAGTTCTCTGCTGGAGAAAGGGTAGATGGTTGGATTTCATTGCTTGAGGAAGCGGAGAATGAAAGCGCTTCTTTCGAGGGGACTCAGACTTCAAGGGATGATATGGCTTTTCTATCCTACACATCGGGCACAACAGGTAATCCGAAAGGAGTTGTGCATAGTCATGGCTGGGCTTATGCTCACCTCAGAACTTCATCTGCTTCCTGGCTTGGTATTAAAGAAGGAGACAACGTCTGGGCAACAGCGGGACCTGGCTGGCAGAAATGGGTTTGGAGTCCATTCGTTGCCACATTATGTAGTGGGGCCACAGGCTTTGTGTACAGTGGGAAATTTGACCCAGAGACATATCTTGGGTTTCTTGCCGAATTTCAGATTAATGTTCTATGCTGTACACCAACAGAATACCGCTTAATGGCAAAAGTGGATCAGCTGGAACGCTTTACTCTGCCTTCTCTTAGAAGTGCTGTTTCAGCAGGAGAACCTCTCAATCGTGAAGTGATTGATACTTTCAGACGTTACTTTAAAATTGACGTAAGAGATGGTTATGGACAAACTGAGAATACGCTTTTAGTAGGTATTCTAAAAGGGATGGAAGTGAAGCCAGGCTCAATGGGAAAACCGACTCCAGGTAACCGAGTTGAGATCATCAACGAAGAGGGGAAACCGGTACAAAGTGGTGAAGTCGGAGATATCGCTGTGCACAAAGATGTTCCTGCTCTGTTTAAAAGGTACTATAAAGATGAAGAGCGAACGCAAATGGCCTTCAGGGGTGAATATTATTTAACTGGAGATAAAGCTTCAAAAGATGAGGATGGGTACTTCTGGTTTGAAGGTAGAGGAGATGACATTATCATTAGCTCAGGCTATACCATCGGTCCGTTTGAAGTGGAAGACGCATTAGTTAAGCATCCAGCAGTTCGTGAGTGTGCGGTTGTAGCAAGCCCTGATGAAGTGCGAGGAAATATCGTTAAAGCCTACGTGGTTCTTAAAGACAATAGTCAGGCAGGAGATCCACTGATCCGTGAGCTCCAGGATCATGTGAAGGAGCTCACTGCTCCGTACAAGTATCCAAGAAAGATTGAGTTCATCGATGAACTTCCCAAAACAACATCAGGAAAAATCAGAAGAATTGAACTGCGTCAGAAAGAAACACGGGGCGCATAACAAGAAAGGAGAGGACTGGGTCCTCTCCTTTTCCTTATAAGAAATATAAAGTGATGTCTAGATCCCATGTTTGGCGGGAATAAATGCGCGCTTGCGTTTTTTATTACCTAGCTTTGTTTTTAATCATTTCAATGATTTTACTTGCTTGATCTCCGGCATTATCCTGTTTCATTGCTTTAAGATACGTATTACGTTTCTCGTAAGTTTCGGTAACAGCCTTCATGAATGAATCCTCTGTCAGATTTTCTTCAAGTAAAACATTAGCAAAGCCAGATTTCTCAAACGATTGCGCGTTCAAAATCTGATCGCCCCTACTTGCTGCTCTTGATAATGGGATCAGCAGCATTGGTTTTTTTAATGCAAGAAATTCAAAGATTGAATTCGATCCAGCTCTTGAAACAATCACGTCCGCCATTGAAAGCAGATCAGGAAGTTCGTCTGTTACATATTCGAACTGTTTATATCCGTTCATTTGGAGTGAGGAATCAATCTGCCCTTTTCCAGTAAGGTGTAGAATATCGAATGTTTGTAAAAGGTCCTTTAGCTGATTTCGTACTGCGTCGTTAATACGCTTTGCTCCAAGGCTTCCTCCCATAATAAGCATGACGGGTTTTGTACCTGTAAACCCGGCAAAGGAAAGTCCTTTTGTAGGGTTACCGCTCTTAAGTTCATCACGCACTACTGCCCCAACATACTCAGCCTTGTTTTCAGGAAGGTGTTTCACTGTCTCAGGGAAAGTCGTACACACTTTCGAAGCGAAAGGAATGGCAACTTTGTTTGCAAGTCCTGGTGTTAAATCTGACTCATGAATAATGACTGGCACGCCGTTCATTTTTCCGGCGATCACTACAGGGACGGAAACAAATCCTCCTTTTGAAAAGATGACGGATGGTTTTTCACGTTTGATAATGGAGAACGCTTCGCCGACTCCTTTGACCACTTTAAAAGGATCTTTGAAATTGTTCCAATCAAAATACCTTCTTAGTTTCCCTGTAGAAACGTGGTGGTATGTTACGCCTTTGACAGGTTCAATTAGCTGTCGCTCAATTCCTTTTTCTGACCCAATATAATGTATGTCCCAGTCGTCTTTAAGAAAACGTGGAATAAGTGCTAAATTAACAGTTACATGTCCAGCGGAACCGCCGCCAGTAAATAAAATCTTCTTCTTCAACGAGATTTCCTCACCTTCACCAATTGTCTTGCTTATTGCTCTTTAATATCTCTATTGTATCATGATTGAAAAATCAACAAAGAGTTTGATTGAAAATCCAGAAGATTCACAGCTAAAGAGGGGAATGATACAATAGGCTCACAATTACACACAAAGGGGAGAAATCAGTGGGAACGCTTTGGTTTGGTGGCAAAATCTATACGTTAGAGCATGAAAATGATACAGTAGAAGCTGTTTATACAGAAAATGGCCGTATTAAGAAGGTAGGTACAGAATCTGAACTAACTGAATTATTTGGGAAAGACATCACAGCTCAGCATGACTTAAGAGGAAATGTCATGATCCCTGGCTTCGTTGACAGTCATCTTCACATGATTGGTCACGGAGAGAAACTTCTTCGACTTGATTTATCTCAAGCTGAATCTGCAGAAAAAATGAAAAGACTTCTGCTTGATAAAGTTAAAAATACTGGTGCAGATGAATGGATCATTGGAGAAGGATGGAATGAGAACAACTTCATGGATCGTAAAATCTTTCATTGTGATGAGCTTGACGAAATCGCACCGGATCATCCAATGATGCTAACAAGGGTTTGTAGACACGCTATCCTTGCAAACTCGACTGCCCTTGATTTAGCGGGAATTACAGATGAAACACCTGATCCGGAAGGTGGGGTCATTATGCGTGATAACGATGGGAGAGCTACAGGTTATCTTCTTGACAGAGCGCAGGAGTTAGTTAAAAACGCGATGCCGGAAGTAAGTATTGATTTTCTAGAAAAAGCACTTTCCTCCTCGGTAGATGATCTTGTATCAAAAGGTGTAACGGGTGGTCATAGTGAAGACTTAAATTACTATGGTGGATTTACTCGTACGTACGAAACATTCATTAACGTGATTAACGGCACTCGCAAGTTCAGAGCGAATTTACTAGTTCATCATGAAGTGATAGATGCTATGCGTAAACAGGGTCTCGGATTCGCAGATGGCACCGAATATGTTGAACTTGGTGCAATGAAGATCTTTGCTGACGGCGCACTTGGAGGAAGAACAGCGTTACTGAGCCACCCTTACAATGACTCTCCAGATACTTCAGGTGTAGCCATTCATAGTATTGAAGGTCTTACAGCGCTTGTTCGGGAAGCTAGATCACATGATATGCCTGTCGCGATCCATGTTATTGGTGATTTAGCTCTTGAGTATGCCATTAAAGCGATTGAACAGTATCCTGCTCCTTATGGTCTAAGAGACCGTCTAATTCACACGCAGGTAATTCGTGAAGATTTACTAAAGCGATTAAATCAACTCTCTGTTGTACTTGATATTCAGCCGAGGTTTGTTGCTTCAGATTTTCCGTGGGTCATGGAGCGACTTGGGGAAGAAAGGATGGCCTGGTCCTTTGCATGGAAAACACTTTTAGAAAGTGGGGTTCCAATCGCAGGTGGATCAGATGCACCAATTGAACCTGTAGATCCATTGCTAGGCATCCATGCTGCCGTTACGAGAAAACGTCCGAACGAGACGCATGAAGGGTACTATCCTGAACAAAAGCTTTCCGTCTTTGAAGCTGTAACCTTATTTACCGGTGGAAGTGCTTATGCGATAGGAAGAGAAGCAGAACGTGGGAAGATTAAAGAAAACTTTGATGCTGACTTCACTGTTCTAGACCGTGACATTTTTATGTGTGACCCGGATCTTATCCTGAATACTAAAGCTGTTATGACTGTGATCGATGAGTCGGTTGCTTACAAAAAAATTTGATTGATTACCCCAAATGAAAGAAGCACCCCCACTTAAACTGGCGGTGCTTCTTTCAATTAGAGAAAACTTCTTTGAACTTTATGCCAGAATGAATTGTCTTTCAGTTTAACGGTTTTTATGCGTTTTTCAGGGATGTGGATATTGATTTCTCTCGCGTGCTGTATACTTAGGGCTTCATTGTCTATTCCGATAACAGGGTAGTCATTTCCGTCCTGAATGACCTGGAGTGAGAGAGTCCGTTCGTCGCTTAAAACGAATGGAGAACCCAGCGTTCGGTAATGATTATTGTTTAAAGATGCAAGCTCGCTAACTTGCATGCACGCAAGTTTCGGATCAATAATTGCTCCATTTACTGATTTATTGTAGGCAGTACTTCCAGTAGGGGTTGAAACAATTAGTCCATCCCCTCGGAACGTTTCGAAGTGGAAGTCTTCCACATAAACTTCCATTGCAAGTGTCTTAATAATGGAAGAGCGAATCGTACATTCGTTCAAGCAATAGAAGGAAGATTCGTTATTAACATTTACCTCGATTGTTGGATAACGACGAACTTCAATGCCTTCAGATAAAATGTCCTCAACCATATCCTGGAGGCTATCAACGTGGAAATCACAGTAAAAGCCTAGCTCTCCAGTAGAGATTCCTACGTAAAGGCAGTCGTCGCGAAACCCGGTTTTTCTTACCGCTTGAAGGAAAGCGCCATCCCCTCCGATGCTTGCGATAATGCTTGCGTCTTTCGCATCCTCTACAATATGAAAATCATTTTTCTCAGCAAGTCTTTTTAGTGGTTCCACTTTTTCCTGTAATTCTTTTGTTTGTTTATAGAAAAAAAACAAATTACGGCGATTTGGCATGTGAAATCCTCCCTGTCCAACTTTTAGTCTTCTTTACTGTATCATTCTCTCTTTTTAGAAAAAAGAAAAAATTAGAGTATCCCCTTGATTATACAATAGTTTTTCTCTTCTTTCCTGAAAGAATCCCCCCTGTTATTTAGAAGTGCACATCCTAATTTTGTATGGTATTCTCAGAAATATGAAACCAAATGAATGGCTTCATCGTACATAAGATAGCATCACGATATAGAGGAGGCTTACTATGAATGGAAAACGGTGGATCGCACTTGGCATTACGGTCGTACTTATCATCGTATCAATCGGATTTAATCTCGTATCCAGTCTTGCATTTGGGGGCTGGAGAGAAGAATTAAACTCAACAGACGAATTCGCTGAGACAGTAATTGAAGAAGGAAGCAGTCATAATAAAATTGCTGTATTAAACGTTGAAGGCGTAATCCAGGATACAGGTCAGGGATCAAGCTTTTTACCACAAGCAGGTTATAATCACGACGTGTTTCTCAAGCGTCTTGAGCACGCAGGTGAAGATAGTAGTGTGAAGGGAATTATTCTCCGTTTAAATACGCCTGGCGGTGGCGTAGTTGAAAGTGAAGAAATCTATGATGAACTACTTGAGTTAAAAGAAAAAACAGATAAGCCGATTTACGTGTCAATGGGAAGTATGGCAGCTTCAGCAGGGTACTACATATCAGCTCCTGCAGATAAAATTTATGCTAGTCCTTCAACGATCACTGGTTCAATTGGTGTGATTATGCAATCCATGAACTATGCAGAGCTTGCTGAAAAGGTTGGAGTGAAATGGGAAACCATTAAAAGTGGACCTCACAAAGATATCATGTCACCAAGCAAGGAAATGACGGATGAAGAACGAGAAATTCTCCAGTCAATGATCGACAATTCATATGATGAATTTGTGAGTGTGATTAGTGAAGGTAGAGGAATGGATGAAAGCAAAGTAAGAGAGCTTGCAGATGGAAGGATTTACGATGGAAGACAAGCGCAGAAGGTTAATCTTATCGACGGTCTTGGAAATCTGGAAGACACGGTTGAAGGAATGAAGGAAGACCTTGGAGATAGTAAGCTTCAAGTTATTCAATACAAACAAAATCTTGGATTCAATTCATTATTTGAAATGACAGCAGCGAAGCTGATGGGACCAGATAAAGACCTGTTGGGTATACAACAGCTACTATCCACTCCACAATCACCAAAGCTTATGTATTTATATTCTGAATAAGGAGGTTGGCAGAATGGATGAAACAATGAATATGACTGCCCCTCCCGCACCAGTTTCTGAAGAATCAAGGCACGTTAGATTTGCAGGATTTTGGATGCGCTTCTGGGCATACTTAGTTGATATTATCGTGGTAGCAAGCTTAAATGGTATTTTAATTACTCCAGTTATTAAAGGTTTTGAAATTCCTGCAAGTGAGCCGGCCTTCTTACCACTGCAGGCGATTTTAACTGGAGTTGTCTACTATGCTTACTTTATCCTGATGACGAAATTTTTTGCTCAAACGCTAGGGAAAATGCTTTTCGCATTAAGAGTTCAACCTGATCAAGGTGAAAGATTAACTTGGGGAACGGTTATTTTTCGAGAGGGTATCGGCCGATTCATCAGCAAAACGATTTTATTCGTTGGCTTTCTTGTCGTTGCATTTACGAAGAACAAAAAGGGCATTCACGATATGTTCGCAGACACAATCGTGGTCCATGAAGAAAAATAATGTACTAATGAATAAACCTGTCCATACTGGGCAGGTTTATTTTATATTGATTTTTTGCACGTAATGAAGGTAACGTTAACTCCATATGTGTAAAAAGGGGAGGAGCTATGCTGTGGTTGTTGTTATTGTTTGTGCATTTGTCCTGCTTCTGATTGCTTCGCTCCTCCTTATCATCTTTTCTACTGTCGCAGTGACTGTTACGATGGAGCACTCAAGTTTTGTGGAAGAATTGCGGGTGGACGTAAAAGCGCTTTTTGGTCTCTTCACTTACACGACTACAATCCCGCTCAAGGAATTGTTAGAAGGAGGAGAAGAGGTTGTTGAAGAAAAAGCGAGTAATAAGCTACGCAATGGAGAGATAAAGGACATATTAAGAGTGGTCAACAAAACTCTTAGTGCCAGGCAATCTGTTTTGTTTTTTATTGGAAAAGCAAGAGTAAGAGATGTTCAGTGGGAAACAAATTTTGGCATGGGAAATGCAGCAAGCACAGCCGTAGGTGCGGAGCTACTACATAATTTGAAAGTAGCCATGTTTTCCCTTCTCTCCCACTACTCTAATTTTCTAACGGTTCCTCAATTGATCGTCACACCAATTTACGAAATGAAAACGATCCAAACGTATATTAAATGCATGATTACGTTCAAACTCGGGCATGCTATGATCGCAGTAATTAAATTAATGAAGTCTCAAAAGAATGTACAGGGGACTTAACGGTCTAGTAGGTGAAGGAGGAAAAACGTATGTCTGAACATCCGATTGAGGGGCTTATGCAGACAGCAATGGAGAACCTCAAAGATATGATTGATGTAAATACAATTATTGGTGATCCGGTTGAGACGCCTGATGGAAGTGTTATTCTAACCGTATCCAAGGTGGGCTTCGGGTTCGCTGCTGGTGGAAGCGAGTTTATGTTAAAGAAGCAGAATCAGCAGAACCAGCGTGATCAAAATCAGAGCAAAGGTGAACCTTTTGGAGGCGGAAGTGGTGGCGGTGTTTCAATCACACCAATAGCATTTCTAATTGTTAGTGCGGGCGACATCAAGATGATTCACCTTGATAACACTACACATCTTTATGAGCGGTTGCTTGATCTAGCACCTCAAGCCATCGAAAAAGTGCAGAGTATTCTTCAAAATATGAATCAGAATCAGCAATCTAATGGGAAGAAGAACAAGTCAGATCAACAGCAACAGGGTAATGACCAAAACCAGTCTAGAAATAAATCTCAATCGAAAAACCACTTTCGTTTCCAACAACGAAACCAGCAGGAAGACGATAAACAGGATTTAAATTTTTAAACCACTCTTAATAGGGTGGTTTTTATAGTAATTAGGTTTATTTGGCTGATTTCTTGAAATATCATCCTCTCACATATATGATGAAGTCAGTCGTACATACGACCAATTATGAAGGAGGTATGAATATGGCTAATATTACTTTTAAAGAAACCCCAATGACACTTCTCGGTGAAGAAGTTAAAGTGGGAGACAAAGCACCGGAATTTACCGTTCTAGCAAACGATCTTTCTGAAAAGACGCTAAATGATTATGCAGGAGTCCGTTTAATCAGTGTCGTTCCTTCACTTGACACAGGTGTATGTGACGCACAAACGCGCAAATTCAACGAAGAAGCAGCTAATCTTGACAATGTAAAAGTATTAACGATTAGTGCTGACCTTCCATTTGCACAAAAACGCTGGTGCGGTGCCAATGGTATTGAAGATGCCATTACTCTTTCAGACCATCGTGATCTTTCTTTTGGTAAAGCGTTTGGTGTGGCAATGCAAGAGCTCCGGTTACTTGCGAGAGCAGTATTTGTTATCAATAGTAAGAATGAAGTTGTTTACACAGAATATGTGAGCGAAGCGACGAATCATCCCAATTATGATCAAGCATTAAGTGCTGCTAAACAAGCAGAATAACGTGAGAAAGGACTTCGGTGAAATTCATCGAAGTCCTTTTTTAGGATGAGTTTTTAAAGCCAATCAACATGAAGTTTATTCGGCATTCTTGCGAAAGCCGTGCAGACTGTTTACAATAGAGACGGCGAACTTATAGGAGGCCGCATAATGACTGAAATGAATGTAGAAAATTTATATAAGATTCTTGATGAATCGACACTTGTTATTCAAAATAAATTAGAGATAACTTATCTTGAAGCGCTTGTTGAAACTGGATTGAATTTGTTTGAAAATACTGTTCTTCAAGAAGAGCTTGATACGGAGACGGTCGAACGACTTAAAAAGCTCTATGCGTCCTGTGATCTAGAAAATGTGGCGAAAGAGACTATTCGTAAAGGGATGCAGCTTGCATTACTTAAAGGAATGAAAAAAGGCATACAGCCACATCACGCGATGACGCCAGATAGCGTTGCACATTTAATTGGTTATCTTGTGAAGAAATACAAACAGGTTCTGCAAGTTGAAGAGATGAAAATTCTTGATCCTGCTGTTGGAACAGGAAACCTACTAACATCTGTTCTTAATCAGTTAGAAGAGGACAAAGTCATCGCTTACGGAGCTGAACCAGATGACTTGCTGCTTCATCTTGGCTTTGCCAACGCAAACTTACAAAAACACCAGGTTGAGTTTCTTCACCAGGATAGCGTAAAGCCCCTTTATGTGTCACAGGTAAATACGGTCGTAACTGATCTTCCTGTAGGGTATTATCCACATGAAGAAGCAGCTGCGAATTATGAATTGAAGGCAGAAGAAGGAATGTCATATGTCCACCATCTTCTTATTGAACAGAGTTTAAATATGACGGAAAAGTCTGGCATGCTCTTCTTCATGATCCCGAACTTTCTTTTCGGTGATGATGGAGCAAAAAAGGTAAGGAATTTAATAAATGAGAGAGCCGTTATTCACGGAATTATACAACTTCCAACAAGCCTGTTTGCGAATGAATCACAGGCGAAAAGCATTCTTGTCGTACAGAAAAAAGGAGAGCATACGTTGAAGCCTGATCAGGTTATGATGGCGAAAATGCCTTCTTTCTCAAACCGTGAGGCAATGTTGAACATGATGCAACAGATCAATGGCTGGTTTTCGAAGCTGTCCTAACATATATGAAACGTTTACAAATCTGAATTGGCGGAATACTTGTATGTAAGCGGTTTTCGGCTTGAATAAAGTGTCTGTC
This sequence comes from Pseudalkalibacillus hwajinpoensis, assembly GCF_039851965.1. NCBI lineage: Bacteria > Bacillati > Bacillota > Bacilli > Caryophanales > Guptibacillaceae > Guptibacillus > Guptibacillus hwajinpoensis. The sequence goes on from NZ_CP156674.1 coordinate 3,392,239, forward strand.
GGTGTTTAAATTATAAAGGTGTAAAAAGATAGAAGGGTGCCTCCCTTCTATTTTCGTTTAGCTATTAATGAATAAAAGAATAAAAGGAGCTGTCACATATGGCGAAAGTAATCGCGATCAACGCCGGTAGTTCTTCGTTGAAATTTCAACTTCTAAATATGCCGGAAGAAACAGTTATCACTAAAGGACTCGTCGAACGAATCGGCCTTGATGACGCCATTTTCACGATTGAAGTGAACGGTGAGAAAAATGAAGAAATCACAAGAATTCCTGACCATGCAGTGGCAGTTAAAATGCTTCTCGACAAGCTTATTAATTTCTCAATCATCTCTTCTTTCGATGAAATTGAGGGGGTTGGACACAGAGTGGTCCATGGTGGTGAGAAATTTAATGACTCTGCTATGATTACGGATGACGTATTAGCTGGGATTGAGGAAGTTTCTGAACTAGCACCATTGCATAACCCCGCAAACCTTGTTGGGATCCGTGCATTCCGCGAAATTCTTCCAGACGTTCCTTCTGTGGCCGTTTTCGACACAGCCTTCCACCAGTCAATGCCAGAGCAATCATTCTTATATAGTCTGCCTTATGAATATTATGAGGATTACGGGATTCGTAAATATGGTTTCCACGGTACATCACATAAGTATGTTTCAGAACGAGCTGCAGAAATGCTTGGTCGTCCGTTAAATCAACTTCGCTTACTTTCCTGCCACCTTGGTAATGGGGCAAGTATTGCTGCGATTGAAGGCGGCAAATCAATCGATACATCCATGGGCTTTACACCACTTGCTGGTGTAACAATGGGAACTCGCTCAGGTAACATTGACCCTGCATTGATTCCATTTATTATGGAGAAAACTGGTCAAACAGCTGAACAGGTTATGAATACATTAAACAAGAAAAGTGGTCTTCTTGGCGTATCTGGCTTTTCAAGTGACCTTCGTGATATCACGAGCAAAGCTGAAGCTGGAAACGAACGTGCTGAGCTTGCGCTAGAAGTCTTTACTTCTCGAATTCATAAATACATTGGCTCATATGCAGCGCGTATGTCTGGTCTTGACGCAATCATTTTCACAGCTGGTATTGGTGAAAATAGCGATGCTGTTCGCTCTCGTGTTCTTCGTGGGCTTGAGTTTATGGGCGTCTATTGGGATCCAGCACTTAACCAGGTGAGAGGAAAAGAAGCGTTTATCAACTATCCTCATTCACCGGTTAAAGTTATGATTATTCCTACAAATGAAGAAGTCGTTATTGCAAGAGATACTGTAAGACTTTCAAAATAACAAGAAACAGAGCGTCATATTGATGCTCTGTTTTTTGTTATTTTTTAACCTCTATTGGAAGTTTTTGATTGGAAAAGCTACAATATAAGCAAGATATTGAAGGGAGCGAACGCTATTGGCATGGACAGAAAGAGAAGAAAATCGGCTGAATGCCATTTTACAGTGGGAACAGGAGCATTTTGCTCAAAATGCGACAGATTTCGAAAGAACATTTCAAAAATGGTATGATTATCAATTAAGTCAGATTGAATCTCCAATTAAAGATCGCGTTTATGCCATCATAGACGCTGCCCTCTTTCATATGCATTCATTTATTCAGAATTCCCAATCACAGGTAGATGCTACTCACCGATTGTTAACCGAAGCGCGATTGTTCCATTCAGAAATAGAACAAATTCAGGATATGAAGAAGTTATCTATTGACCAGTTAAGTTATATAGCTGACCAGCAAATTGCGAGACAGCGCCTTGTTTCACTTGCGCAGGGAGGACTCTCTGGCACAGGAAGTATTCTTTTGCTTGGAATTGATTTGCCTGCAGTACTTGCTATTAATTTAAGGACGGTTCAGTTGATTGCGCAAACGTATGGATATCCTGTAAATTACCCGACTGAAATGATGATCGCTCTGAAGGTATTTCATATGGCAACGCTACCGAAAGGTCTTCAAGAGCAAGCATGGAATACGATAGAAGAAGAATTAAAGAATGAGCAGGAGCATCCATATTTTTACGAAGGCCCAGAAGAAGTTGCTGATGCATATTGGCTGCAGGGACCATTAAAGCAAATTGCTAAAGGGACAGTCCTGATGATGCTCAGGAAAAAGTTGATTCAGGGTCTACCGCTATTTGGTATAGCTATAGGAGCGGGAGTGAATTATAGATTTGCTCGATCTGTTAGTGAGACTGCTCATAAATTTTATCAAAAACGGTTTTTGATGGAGCTTGAAATGGAATGGAGAGGATAACAATGAGTGTCAATCAACATAAAAAAGAAGCACCATCTTCTATTCGTTCGCTAATCATAACGGTAAGTGATACAAGAACGCTTGAAACAGATAAGAGCGGACAATTAATTGCTTCAATGCTAATAGAAGATGGGCATGCTGTTTCTAACCGGATTATCGTTAAAGATGAAACTAGCGAGATTCAGATGGCCATACAGAGTGGCATTGATCTTTCTCTGGTTGATGTTGTGATATTGAATGGCGGTACTGGCATTTCAAAAAGAGATGTTACATATGAAGTTGTGGAAGGTGTACTTGAAAAAGAGTTAACTGGATTTGGCGAGCTATTTCGAATGATTAGTTATACGGATGATATTGGCACGCCTGCTATGCTTAGTAGAGCTATTGGCGGTGTTGCGGGAGGGACAGCTATCTTTGCCCTCCCAGGGTCATCAGGTGCAGTTAAACTTGCGATGTCGAGACTTCTATTACCAGAACTTCCTCATATCGTGAGAGAGCTTAATAAATAATCGCATTTCAATCCTTTTTCGTGAGTAACATTTGCTTCCGGTACCAGATCCATAGATCATTAATAATGGAGGCTAGCTCTGCTATTTGGGCGTTCAAAAGACAAGAACGTTGAAAATCTGCTTCTCTGTTTAACTGTTCTTGTTTTTCAATAATAAAATGTTCAAGTTCAGCAATTCGATCAGGGATTGAGCTTTTTGTTTGTTCCCATTTAAATAAAATGGTTGCCTGAACGGTATGAGGGAGATCCTCCCAATAACCCTCAAGTACTGGAACCGAAATTTGTAAACGCTCATCGTGCTTAAACGAGTACATACTTAATCATCTCCTTTTATTTCTTAATGTGGATATCCAATAAGTAAACACTCGGACAATGGGAAATAATATGAAGGCAAGTCCGATATGACAGGAGGTTACTCGTATGGCAGATAAGAAAAAAGAACTAATTTATGATGAAAACGGTGAGATGGCTGTTCATCAGCAGATTAGTGAATCCTATCAAAGTGGTGTGATTGAACAGGAAGAGAATGAGGGAAAAGCGAAAAAAATGCCTCGCCAGCCAGATCGAAGAAGTTACTATTAGAGATTTGAAAGTTCATGCGTTCCGCATGGACTTTTTTTATTGCTTTAATTTAGAGAACTTCTTTTGAATGCAAGGTAGATAGCTCCTGTAAAGAAGAAAGCAAGGAAGCCAGGGGAATAGGATGCTGGAAGAGCAATGTAGAACAATACACCAACAAAAATGGCTACAAATCCAGCACGATTCAGTTTGTTGCTCATTTTCATCATCGCATGTAGCATGTCTGTCGTAAATCTTCCTTTCTTTATGATGGTGAAATCCGCTACGATAACTGCAGAAAGCGGTATGATCAAAGCACCTAAAAATGAAATGTACGTTTCTGCCTGGTCAACAACATCTGGAAAGGTGCTTAATGCAATGGCGGCACATCCTAAAAGAAGGGCACTTTTTACTCTTCCGAGGGATGGAAATATGTTTAGAAGACTGTAGCCACCTGTGTAAGCATTACTGATATTAATCATAATCATAGAAGAAAGGGCGCTTGAGAAAATAAGAATAAGTAGCAGAATAGATTCTGTGTCCCGCTGCTTCAGCAGTTATAGGCTCCAAGTAGTGCGGTTAGTGTAAATCCCATTGTATTTCCTGAAAATAATCCCCAGAAAGCATGACCGGTTGATTTAGCATAGTGGGCCATATCGGAAGAGCTGCTGACGCCTGATACATACTGCACAAATGCAAGGCTTGCAAAAAAGAGAAAAGATGATAGTTCTGGTATTTTAGTTGAAGCCGTGATCGACGAGAAGCTTTTCCCGTCGATAGGTGTTGTCATGTAAATAAGAAACATGGCGACACCGCCTGCAAACAAAAGTGGTAGAAAATATTTTGTCACCTTCTTGACCGTGTTAAAACCAACTAAAGCGAGTACTGCCATAATTGCTGCGAGTAAAAGAGCAGCAGGATAAACTGGAAGGAAGATGGACCCCAAATACACGCCTCATTAGCTCAACAACCATGTAAGTTCCTCCAATGGTTTGTACAGCAAACCAATACAAAGATGTGATTGTTCTAACGGGTGAGGCAAAATACTGAGCTCCTTTTTGACCTAAGAAAGACCGAACAGCATATTGTGAAGGGATCCCTTTTCTAGCGCCTGGGAAGGAGAGAAGCGACACAAATAAAAAAGCGACTGTTGCTCCTAAGATGATGGAAAGGACAGCCCAAATGAATGAAAGTTCGCCTTCAAGAACGGCGAGAGCAGGAACGAGAAAGTTACCTGCATTTACTGAAACGGTCATTTGAATGATGGCACATACCAAGAGGTAGTTCGTAAGTTTTCTGGAATGGATTCAAGACCGTAACGTTCAATTTGTATGTTAGATTGTCTGCTTAATGTACTCATAGCAACTCCTTAAAGGGGTATACTTCTATTTTAGTTCGAGTGGTGAAAGGATGCAATCCTGTTTGGCCATTAAGCGAATAATTTTCATCGTTTTCAGTCAGTCTAAGTTGGAGGTGATGAAAATGGTGAAAAATAGTATATGGATCGTTATTCTGGTTTGTCTTTTATCAATGCACGCTCACGCTGTTAAAGCATCTTCACTAGAAAATAGTTTTTCTTTTAAATGCATGGTTATGGTTAATGGGGTTGAACATGAATGGGAATTTTCAAGTCCGAATGAATTTGAAGTCGAAAGCGGTAGAGAAGTTGTGAAGGGTGAGAAAGCAGAGCGAGAAGTTATTGCACTATTTCAACATCTTCAAGTTACTGAACTAGCAAGGGCAGAAGATCTCGTCAAAAGTATAAAGAGTTATGGTTTTGATGATGTAGAGCGATTTGAACTGAAATGGATGGATGCCAGCGGTAGGTTGTATACATGGGTATGGGATGAAGTAGACGAGTAGACTTTAAAAGGCGGTTTCGTTTATTATGATGAAAGATATGAAAGGAGCCGCTTTAAAGTGAAAAATAGTCTAGCTGTAGCTGCTGGAGGAGCTCTCGGGGCTTCGCTTAGAGCAGCTATAGGAACAATAATGAACGGGGTCCCTCTGGCCACGTTTCTTGTCAATGTGATCGGCTCTATTCTTCTTGGGTATTTTTATGAACATGTGAAATCGAATCGTCTACTATCTATAACAGCTAAGAAATTTATTGCAACAGGTTTTTTTGGTTCATTCACCACGTTTTCAACCTATTCGCTCGACCTTTTCATCTTCTTAAGAGAAAGACTTTTTTTTCATGCCCTCATTTACGGTGGCGGAAGTCTAATAATTGGCATGATTGGGGTTATACTCGGTGTGACAATAGCGCGTAAAAGGAGGGAGATGGACTAATGGAATGGGTAATGATTGCCGTAGGAGGGGGTATTGGGGCATGGGTACGTTATCTAATTGCGACATTCATACGAGTAAAATCACGGTTTCCAACTGCCACCTTTATTGTGAATATGTTTGGTAGTTTCTTAATGGGGATCGCCTATGGATCAGGGGAGTGGGGGCCAGCGCTAACAACCGGATTTCTTGGAGCCCTTACGACTTTTTCGACATTTATTTATGAAGCCTATGATTTAGGCGTTGATAAAGTATGGTTCTCCCTGTTGTATATAATGCTGAGCTTATTTGGCGGGTTGTTAATGGTTTCAGGTGGGTATATGATGGTGAAGTAAATGAAGGTCTTTGAAAAGGTTTTCAAAGCGGAGAAACTTGTGGTTTAATAACTGCTGTTAGAGTGTTATGATGATAGAGGTTTTTGTTAAAACCCTTACATTTTAGGATTTACTAGGATATAAAGGAGGAATACAATGCGTATCGGAGTACCTGTAGAAATCAAGAATAATGAAAATCGAGTCGCTATGACACCAGCGGGTGTGTTAAGTTTGACTCGTTTTGGACATGAGGTTTACATCGAACAGGGTGCTGGCATTGGCTCTGGGTTTACTGATGAGCAATATTTAGAGGCTGGTGCTCATCTTGTAAGTACAGCTGAAGAAGCATGGTCGATGGAGATGGTGATGAAAGTCAAAGAACCTCTTCCTCAGGAGTATGACTACTTCCGTGAAGGACTGATCCTCTTTACATATCTTCACCTTGCAGCAGAATCTGAGCTAACACGTGCTCTTGTTGAGAAGAAAGTCATCGGCATTGCGTATGAGACGGTCCAGCTCCCAAATCAATCCCTGCCCCTACTAACACCTATGAGTGAAGTAGCAGGACGGATGTCAGCTCAAATTGGGGCGCAATTCCTTGAAAAGCCTAAAGGGGGCCTTGGTATCCTTCTTGGCGGTGTTCCTGGCGTGAAGCGCGGGAAAGTAACCGTAATTGGTGGTGGTGTGGTAGGTACAAACGCTGCCAAAATTGCGATGGGACTTGGAGCGGATGTTACGATTATGGACTTGAGTCCTGAACGTATGCGTCAGCTTGACGATATTTTTGGTACTGAGATTAATACGATGATGTCAAATCCGCTAAACATTGCAGAGGCTGTGAAGGAATCTGATCTAGTGATCGGGGCTGTTCTTATCCCAGGTGCAAAAGCGCCGAAGCTTGTTACGGAAGAAATGATTAAGGAGATGAAACCTGGAGCTGTAATCGTTGATGTAGCGATTGACCAGGGGGGGATTTTCGAAACGACAGATCGAATTACAACTCATGATAATCCAACTTATACGAAGCATGGCGTTGTACATTATGCAGTTGCGAACATGCCTGGTGCCGTTCCGCGTACTTCAACGATTGCTTTAACTAATGTAACTGTTCCATATGCAGTTCAGCTTGCAAACAAAGGTTATGAAAAAGCGTGTCTTGAAAATGAGCCATTGTTAAAAGGAATCAATACGATGGATGGATTTGTCACATATGAAGCGGTTGCACAGGCACACGAACTTGAATATAAGAGTGCTCGTATAATGCTGAACAAATAAGAATGGTGATAAAGCAGCTAATAATAGCTGCTTTATTTTTTTATAATGTGGTTAACCTTATTCATAAGATGAACAATTTGGACATTTAAAGAAATTAAAATTCCTCTAAAGAGAGAGGAATGTTGTCAATCATACTCGAACAAAAAGAAAGGGAGGTGAAATCATGAAGGCATTCTGGAATAAAAAAGCAAAGGAAAAGAAAATAGATCATTCAACAACGATCATTGATGCTACAATTCATGAGGTTAGAAAAGCAGTTAGTGCATTTGCAGAGAAAAAAAGGGAAGGCATATCTCTGAAAGTGCTTGTGCAGGACGATAATCAGATTGACACCACCCTCCTTGCTCCCTATCTTGGTGGCATTCCTTCAGAACCCTATTTTATGTCGAAAGAAACGTTCGAGCTTTTTGAAAAGCATGAGAGGCACATCCCATTCTGGATTGATTCAATGCAAAGGGCCGTGGATTCTTATGTGCGTTCGGAGAAAGAAACACCTGTTATCGAAGGTGACCCTTATCGTAAGATCAGTTTTTATAAGCTTGAAAAGAAGGCACTTTTGCATGAGAGGCCTCCACTTGACTTCTACTTAACAGAGCAGGAACAAATGGTTTCACACCGCAAACCTGTAAGATAAAGTCTCCTTAAGGGTGGGATAAAGTGAAACTTTTACAGACTGAATTCGTAATAAAGAGAGAGGAGGTGCGAGCTTGGGCTTTTTATCAAAGTTGTTTGGAAAAAAGGAAGACCAGAACATTGAAGAGAGAACGATGTTTAACATTCAAGTTGGAGATATTATTACGTATGACCTTGAAGATTATCAAGTGATTGGGACATTGACCTATCAAAATGGAGGATATAAGTGGTATGCTTATCAACTTCAATCAGGCGGTTCTTCTATCTGGCTTAGCGTCGAAATGGATGATGAACTAGAACTCGCCATCTATAGAACAGTCAAAGAAAAGCTCTCACAGCCTATACCTGAAAAGCTAACAGTTGATGGCGTCGTTTATTACAGAGAGGAAAATGGTGTAGCAAAAGTGACAGGGACTGGACGAGGAAGCAACCTGAATGGACAGGAAGTGGCATACTACGAATTTTCCAATGATGAAGATACCGAATTTCTCTCAGTCGAAATTTGGGGTGCGGAAGTTGAAGTTAGCAAAGGATACGAAATTGAAGATTACGAAATCAAAATACTCGCGGGTAGTAAATGAAAGGATGAGTGTTCATGTTTAACATGTTTAAGCGCGTCAAAACCATTATGTCATCTGAGTTAAATGCTGCACTGGATAAAGCTGAAGATCCGGTCAAAATGCTGGAGCAATTTATGAAAGACATGGAAGCAGATATTCGTGAGGCTGAAACCGCAGTTGCGAAGCAAATATCGAATGAGAAAATGCTTAAGAAAAAATTGGATGATGCAAACGCAATGGTTACGAAACGTCAGGATCAGGCTGTCAAAGCCCTGGAATCTGATAATGATGATCTCGCACGCAGGGCACTTCAGGATAAGAAAGATCATGAAGCAAAGGCGCAGACGTTAAAAGAGTCTTACGATCGAGCGAAAACGGATGCTGATTCTCTGCGCTCTAAGCTTGATGAAATGAAAGAAGAATATCGTCAAATGCAATTGAAGAAGGATGGCCTAAAAGCGCGAGCAGAATCAGCAAAAACAAAAACGAAGATAAACCGTGCCATGTCAGGAATTGGTGGCGATGAGTCCAGACGTGGCTTTGATCGAATGGAGGAAAAAGTCCTCCAATACGAAGCAGAAGCTGAAACCAGTGAGGATATGAAATCTCGTTCACTTGATGATGAACTTGACGCGCTTGATAAGAACGATGGAATCGATGATGAGCTAGCAGAGCTTAAGAAAAAAATGGGGAAAGAATAGCACTTTCCCCTTCAATGGGGTGGAAGGATGAAATGGCTAACTGGATTGCTGATCGCCTTCGTTCTGCTCTTATCAGCTTGCGGAATCACGAAGGACATTCAAGAAATCGTGGAGGACCGCTATCAGCTTGAAGATGTAGTAGAGAGCAGCGTAGACGAAGGAGACTTTTCGAGAGTCTATCAGGCTGGTGAGGATATTCCAGCTGTTGCTTCGTATCTTAAGGAACAAATAAAGCCGAATGAAGTCAGTGAAGTAAAAGATGGAAAACAAATTCTAGTATACGATGATTACATTGTGACGTTGTTAAAAGGAGAAGATGAATCGAGTACTCTTGTGGAAGTAGCAACAGTTGGATTTGTAAGAGACAATTATCAACCAGATTTTTTTGACGGTTTATTAGCTTATTACATACTTGACGAAATTCTTGATGTTGATGATTGGGGAAAAAAGCAGAAAGAGCGTTGTAAGAGTAACAGCGGTAATTGCTATGGAGGTTATCGTGCAACTGGTGGGACATATAAGGGTCCTTCAACCATCCCCTCGTTTCGAGGATCAAGCAGTCGGGGTGGCGGACCGGGAACCGGAAAATAATTAAAGGAGAGTATAAACATGGGGCCATTTTTATTAACACTTACTTACTTTATTGCGGCTATCGTGGTCGTTGCGGTCGGACTTATTCTATTTGAATTAGTTACAACTAAATATAAAGACTGGGAGCAAATTGAAAAAGGGAACACAGCAGTCGCGCTATCAATTGGAGGAAAAATAATTGGGATTTGTTTAATTTTAGCGTTCTCAATCTATCATAGTGCAGATGTTCTTGAAACCATTATCTGGGGCGCATATGGCGTTTTCCTTCAGCTTATTGCGTATTACATCTTCGACTTTCTTACAAGACGATTCTCAGTCGAACAAAAGCTCCACGATGGGATGGTTGCTGTAGGAATTTTGTCGATGTGTGTATCTATAGGTCTTGGGTTTGTTGTTGGAGCGTCCATCACGTAATTGAAATTAACAGCTGTAGGTGAAATGGTATGGGGAACAAATTAAGTAAGAGTAGTCAGCTGTACTGGGCTTCAGGGATTGTATCTATTTGCGGTATTATATTTGAAGTATTGTTCGGCGCGCTGGGCTCTTACATACTAGGAGACGGCGTAAAACAATATACGTTAACAATTTCACTTTTCTTAACAGGAATGGGGATTGGTGCCTCTTTAAGTGAGAGAGTGGTTAAAAGTCTGATCACCAGATTTATTGCGATTGAACTTCTTATTGGCTTTATTGGTGGATTATCGAGCTTTACTGTATTTGGAATAACAGCAGTTGCAGGTGAAGAGGCAACTGCTGTTGTTCTCTATTCTATTATTCTTGTGATCGGTGGTCTAACGGGACTTGAATTACCCATTCTTATTCGCAAAGCGAATGAGATTGGGGTTGAAATGAATAAAAGTACAGCGCGCGTTCTTTTTTCAGATTATGCAGGTGGTCTTGTTGGTGGTCTTTTATTTGCGTTCTATTTAAGACCGGAGTTTGGACTGGTAAAATCCGCCTTTTTGGTTGCGCTCGTTAACATCAGTGTAGCTTTCTGGATGATTTATTCTTTTAGAAAAGAGATCATTCATCGAGCAGCGTACATGGGTGTAGCTTTATTCATTTTTGTTTTGATGATTGCTGGTACCATTTTTGGCGAGGAGATTGCTTTTTCATTTGAACAGCGACTATACAAAGATCCGATTATCCATTCTGAAGAGACCCCATATCAGAAAATCGTTTTAACAAAGGAACAGGGAGATCTTCGTTTGTTTTTAAATGGTCAGCTTCAGTTCAGTTCAAGTGATGAACACCGGTACCATGAACCACTCGTCCACATTCCGATGGCAGCTTCAGCTGATCCGAAGAATATTCTTATTCTCGGAGGAGGAGATGGTCTAGCTGTGAGAGAGATCCTTAAATACGACACGATTACGTCTATTACGGTAGTTGATCTTGATCCGAGGATAGTTGAACTCGCGAGTACAAATCACATGTTAACTGAATTAAATGAGCACGCATTTGAAGACGAACGGGTTGAAGCCATTCATAAAGACGCATTTCGGTATATGGAAGACACTAGAACGTTGTTTGACGTAATCATCGCAGATCTACCAGATCCAAATAACGAATCGTTAAATAAGCTCTACACATGGGAATTCTATTCAATGCTGCGAAACCATCTTAAACGTGATGGTGCACTGATGGTACAGGCTACTAGTCCAGTTTTCGCTACGGAAGCCTACTGGACCATTTCAAGAACAATTGAAGAAACGGGCTTAACGACCGCAAATTATCATGTTGATATTCCGAGTTTTGGAAACTGGGGTTTTGTATTGGGAACGAGAAACCCTGTTAATCAACAGGACTTAGAATTTGCGGTTCAAACAGAATACTTATCATCAAATATGATTCCTGCCCTCACGGCTTTTGGAAAAGATGAAGATGAGTATATTGTTAAAAATGGGGAGGAAGTAATGCTTGAGCCCAATACATTGATACGACCGCATTTAATTGAGAAATATGAAAAAGCATGGTTGTATTATTAGTTTAGTTCGTACGACAGAGGGAATAAACTATACATAAACTCAAAAATTCCATTTAGAAATAGGGGTGTTAATGCCCCTAAAGAGTGGGAGAAATCTCAAGCAGCTAAAGGAGCGATAGAAATGAAAGTAACGTTTCATGGACATTCTGTAGTTGAAGTGGTAACTGACAAAGCCAAAATTTTAATTGATCCATTTATTTCAGGTAACGGTCAGTGTGATCTTAATGCTGACCAGGTCACATGCGATGTTATTCTTTTAACACATGGACATAATGACCATGTTGGTGACACAGTTGAGATTGCAAAACGGAATGATGCTCTTGTTGTAGCTCCGTTTGAACTTGCTACATACCTTGGCTTTAAGGGCGTGAACGCTCATCCGATGGCAATTGGCGGCGCTCACGAATTTGAATTCGGAACTGTCAAGCTCACCCAGGCATTTCATGGTTCAAGTTATACAGAAGAAGAAAACCAGCAAATTATCTATACTGGTATGCCTGCAGGAATTCTTTTCACTTCAGATGGTAAAACAGTCTATCACGCAGGAGATACAGGATTGTACTCTGATATGAAATTATTATCAAATCGTCAAATTGATCTAGCTTTTCTACCAATAGGTGATAATTTTACGATGGGACCAGAGGATGCAGCAATTGCAGCCAAGTGGATTAATGCTGATCTAACAGTACCTATTCATTACAATACTTTTCCTTTAATTGAACAAAATCCACATTCATTTGTTGAAAGTCTTGAAGGAAAAAAAGGAAAGGTACTTAATCCGGGAGAATCAATTGGGCTATAGCAGCACAAAAAAGAACCGATGCATTGCATCGGTTTTTCGTTTGAATAACGTGTTAAAACCGTCCTTACCGACATACCTTTTACTAAAGCTATACTACCAGTAGAGGGGATTTACTACCGCTCAAGAGGTGGGGTAAAGATGATTGGGAGGGATTTTGTGAGACAGCGTCTATTTCTATCGGTATTATGTATCCTGTTTCTAATGTATGACGCAATGCCAATGTTCCAAATTGATCTTACACTTGAAGGAGCCTTCTTTTCGCTATGGCTCGTCTTTGCCATCATGGCACTTGGCGGCAATCTGGCAGGATTATTTTTTGGATCTCGTGAAGAAAAAGCACAATCAATTGAGCATTCTTCCAAAGAATTACGAAAAAAACAATATAGCCGTTGAAGTTAGGTAGATGAGTTATGTATAATGAAGTCAATTCAAACACCACTATAACAGAATTAGTTTAGCTACTGATACAGATGTGCATGTAGAAAGTATGGTGAAAGAAATTGACAACAAAGCATGAGCAAATTCTAGCATACATTGAGACACTAGAGGTCGGAAGCAAGATCTCTGTGCGCCAAATTGCAAGGGAATTGAAGGTGAGTGAAGGAACAGCATACAGAGCGATTAAGGATGCTGAAAACAAAGGAACAGTCAGTACTATTGAAAGAGTAGGAACGATTCGTATTACGAAGAAAGAAAAAGAAAATATTGAGAAGCTAACTTATGCGGAAGTCGTTAACATTGTCGATGGACAAGTGCTTGGAGGACGGAACGGCCTACATAAAACCCTCCATAAATTTGTTATCGGCGCAATGAAGCTTGAAGCGATGATGCGTTATGTTGATCCGGGAAGTTTATTAATTGTAGGGAATCGAGATAATGTTCACAAGATTGCTCTCGAAGCAGGGGCTGCAGTTCTCATAACAGGAGGATTTGATGCGCAAGATGATGTAAAGAAAATGGCGGATGCGTATGATCTTCCTATTATTTCAACTTCTTATGATTCCTTCACTGTAGCTACAATGATCAACCGAGCCATTTACGATCGATTGATTAAGAAAGAAATCGCTCTTGTAAGTGATATTTTAACGCCTCTTACTAAGACGAGCTTCCTCGTCACAACTGAAAATGTCGGACGCTGGCATGAATTAAATGAGTCTACACTGCACAGCCGCTATCCTGTTGTAGATCCTAATATGAAGGTACAGGGGATTGTCACATCTAAGGACATTCTGGGAGAACAACATGAGACGTCAATTTCTAAGGTGATGACAAAGCATCCTTTAACCGTTAATGAACAGACGTCGGTTGCTTCTGCTGCTCACACGATGATTTGGGAAGGAATCGAAATGTTACCAGTCCTCGATCATTATCAGCGTTTGATTGGAATTATCAGCAGGCAGGACGTTTTGAAAGCTCTGCAAATGATCCAGCAGCAACCACAAATTGGTGAGACGTTCGATGATTTGATTACAAGCCAAATTAAAGATATATCAACAGGGTCTGAGAGTCGCTACAGTTGTGAAGTGACTCCTCAAATGACTAGCCTTCTAGGAACGTTATCTTATGGTGTTTTTACAACGTTAGTAACAGAAGCCGGGAGCAGGGTCTTAAAGAAATATAAAAAAGGCGATCTGGTTGTTGAGAATATCACGCTTTATTTTATTAAGCCGGTCCAAATTGATCATAAGATAGTGATCATTCCGAAAGTGTTAGAAGTGTCCCGCAAATTTGGGAAGGTGGATATAGAAATTCATCATGAAGGATCAGTCGTTGGGAAAGCGCTGATGATGGCGCAGCTAATCGATCGCTAAACTATAAGGACCTCCATGAAAAAGTTCATGGAGGTTCTGTTGCTAAAGCTGATTCATTTCATTCGCTTCCTCAATAGCAAAAGGCAGATAATGGCGATATTTCTTGTATCCGACAACAACATTGGCTACACCAAGTAAAATAAATGCTGCACCAACTATGTAGGTTACTGTTGTGATATAAACTGTGAAAGTGTTAATGGCAAAGAAGATTAAGAATAAACCAAGCGCAATGCTTGCTTTAGAGTTAAGCCATTGTTTTGTAGCAACACCATTCGTTCGAAACGATTTCACACGGTAAAATAAGTAGAAGACAATAGAAAATACAATTAAAATAACAAAGATAGGCATGGCTGCTTTCCTCCAGATTAAAGGTTCATTTCTATTGTATAGAAGATATGGATGAAAATCTATGTCTGAAGTGTGCCAATTGTATAAGCGGTCGAAAGGAGATCCCGATGAAAGAACAAATTTTAGATGCAATTGAAGCCTACGAAACGATTATTATACACCGTCATGTCCGACCGGATCCGGATGCGCTTGGATCACAGGGAGGGCTGGCTGAACTAATTAGAACATCCTTTCCTAGTAAAAAGGTGTTGACAGTTGGTGAGGAAGAGCCATCCCTTATGTTTTTGAATAAAATGGATGACATATCCGATGATATGTACGAAAATGCACTAGTTATCGTTTGTGACACGGCAAATCAGCCACGTATCAGCGATAATCGTTATAGAAATGGGAAACTCCTGATAAAGATCGACCACCACCCTAATGAGGATCCTTATGGTGATCTACTCTGGGTTGATACTGCGTCCAGTTCAGTTAGTGAAATGATTGTTGACCTGTATCTAACGGCAAAAGCTCGGGGTTACAACCTTTCTCATCAAGGGGCTTTTCTTTTGTATGCTGGAATTGTTGGGGATACAGGAAGATTTATGTTTTCCAATACGACGCAACGAACATTTTCATATGCAGGAGAACTTATGAAGTTTGAAGTAGACACGGGCGCTTTGTATAACGAATTGTATAAAACGGAGCAGCACATCGCTCGACTTAATGGATATGTGCTCCAGCATTTTGAAGCTTCACAGAACGGTGCTGGATGGATGAAAATTACGAAAGATATTGTGGCTTCCTATGGAGTCTCAGCAAGTGAAGCCTCACAACTCGTAAATACTTTTTCAAATGTGACCGGCTTAAAAGCCTGGGTATTTTTCATTGAAGAAGAGGATCAAATTCGCGTGCGCCTTCGTTCGAAAGGCCCCGTTGTCAATACGATTGCTGCAAAGTATAATGGCGGCGGGCACCCAATGGCAGCCGGTGCGACGGTTTATACGTGGGAAGAAGCGGATGCCGTTCTTGTTGATCTTGAAAAAGCATGCACTGAATAAGGAACCTGACTCGCAAACCTCCTGAAAGCTCATCTTTCAAAAAAAAAAGACCGGCAATCTTCGTTGTAAACGAGATGGTCGGTCTTTTCTAATTACACTTGATCCTGAGATTTTGGAATGAACCAGGAGCCAAAGTTCGTCACGTCCTCGTGAACATCGATGTTAAGTGACTGTAATTCCTTCTTGATGAGAGTAGTCATCTCTTGAGATTCCGCATATGCGGAACGTCCATTTTGTAAATCGGCAACTTTTGTTCGAGCAAGCTGTTTGCGATCGATAACCATTGCGCCACCTCCGAAAATTCATTCCTCTTAAGAGGCAAGTAAAACCCACACCTGAAAACGTATGTTAAACGATTAGGGTGTGGGACAACTACTCCTGAGAGGGAAGTTTCACTTTATGTACTCTTATCATATACCAGATGAATAAAAATTGCGACTTGTCTAATAAATATTCATAAAATAGTAAAACCTTCACTACTGAATTAACTGCACCGTTAATACGACTTCTACAGAAGTCCAGAGCACGAATTGCTTTACTTCAAATCCATATTTGATGTCATCAATGATCAATGTTTTGTTTTCAAGAGAATGAATGATAAAGCTCCTTGTCCTTGACACAGATCCTAAATCTTTGTTCAGGAGATCGTTTAATTCAGCCTGGATATCCTTTTTAAGCTCATGACGGGTTAATGAATTTAATGGTAGATCCTTATCTTTTTCAAATGTAACCTGGATATTTTTAATAAGTAAGGTTTTCTCAAGGTCTTTATTATCGTAATTTTTCTGATCGTCGAGTAAAGTCTGATTCTGTATTTTAAGGTCGTAAATTTCAATCTTTTGCTCTTTCATCGTTGTTATCTGCTTTTCATACATGATTCCAAATAACATGAGAAAAAATAGCCATCCGAACACAACACCAACAGAAAGACCAGCAAGAAATCTTTGCCAGCCTTTTCTTGAGTAGATAGGAGGCACTCTCATAAAGAAGATCGTTCCTGTGTGAACCAGTTAATCACTTCCATTCCGGCCTGCGCGCCTCCGAGGGCACAGAAAATCCACAGGAACTGCCGCATGATTTCATCGGGAGAACCGCTCAGAAAACTTCTTTCCATGTTATTTATGGTATCAAACGTTCCTCCAATAGCCGCTGCAATTGCCCAGATTTTAAGGCGTTGTGCAACAACGAAAATCCAGTGTAATGGCGGTTCACCGGAGAGGAAAGCACCGATGCCACCAATTAATGAGCCACCGACGATTACACCAAATGCTACGAAAAATGCAATAATTAGTGTTACGAGTGTTACTCTCTCCATTGGAATTCCTTCTTTCCTATGATTGTCCACTTCTAGTAAAGCCTATGCGAAAAGGAGAGTCAGTTATGCTTGATAATGTTTGTTTGAGAAGCGACAAGTATCTATAATAGAAAGTAATAGTAAAGTGAAAGTGGGATTACTTATGGATTTTGTTCATCTTCGTGTTTATAGCGAATATAGCCTTCTCGATAGTCCAAGTCGAGTTCAATCGCTTGTTAAATCTGCAAAACAGCTGGAATATCACTCTCTCGCCCTGACCGATAAGGGCACGATGTACGGAACGATTCCATTTTACAAAGCTTGTAAAGCAGAAGGAATCAAACCCATTATAGGATTAGATATACGGGTTGGAAGCGCTGAATTAGCGATGCATCAAAAGGCGGATCACTACGATAACCTTGTTTTGCTTGCCGAAAATCTTCAGGGCTACGAAAATTTACTGAAAATCAGTACGCATATGCAGCATGCTGGTAAACAGCCTTACATAGAAAAATCAAAGTTATTCGAGTTAACAGGTGGATTAATTGCTTTATCAGGAACGATTGAAAGTACAATTGGTCAGCAGCTGCTACACGGTGAAGAAACGGCTGCTATTCAAAAAACAATCGAGTATAAGAAAGCTTTCACCTCAGGATTCTATCTAGAAATGCAGGATCATTCTCTTCGTGAAGAGAAGCAGCTTAATTATTTGATTTCATCATTTGCAAAAAAAATGAATATTCCTCTAACCGTTTCGAATGCGGTTCATTATATTGAAAAAAGCGATGGAGATGCACATGACTGTCTCAGATGTATAGAAGCTGGACAGCGATATGAAGAAAAAGAAAAAGTAGCGCTTCCGAACCATGAGTTCTATTTAACAGCAAGGGAAGAGATGGAAGAACGATTTAAAGGATATGAAGACGCCTTAAGAAATACGGCAGAAATTGCAAGGCGCTGTAACGTTGAGATCTCCTTCGGTCATACTCACTTGCCAGTTTACCCTGTCCCGGATCAGCTCACTGCTTCACAGTATCTTCAGGAACTCTGCCACAATAATCTTCCGAAGCGCTACGAAAACCCGGATTCCGTTGTAGTGGAACGGCTGGATTACGAGCTCTCCGTTATTAACGAAATGGGGTTTAACGATTACTTTCTAATAGTCTGGGACTTTATGAAGTATGCACATGACCATCAGATGATTACTGGACCTGGTAGAGGATCAGCAGCTGGTTCTTTAGTTGCTTATTTATTGAATATAACGGATGTTGACCCCATTCAACATAACCTTTTATTTGAACGTTTTCTTAATCCTGAACGCGTCACCATGCCTGATATCGATATTGACTTTCCCGATGTCAGGCGCGACGAGGTCATTGATTATGTTCACGAGAAATATGGCAATGATCGAGTTGCTCAAATCGTAACATTTGGTACACTTGCAGCTAAGGCAGCAATCAGAGACGTGGGAAGAGTATTGGAAGTGGAAAATAGCATACTCGATGCAATGTCAAAAGCGATTCCTTCAAGACCAGGGACGACACTACAACAGGCAAGAGAGGAATCGAAAGAACTTCAAAAACTTCTTGTTTCGTCAGAAGAAGGGAGGCAGGTTTTTGACATTGCAAGCACAATTGAGGGGTTGCCGCGACATACCTCAACACATGCGGCAGGAATCGTGATTTCAGCCGAGCCGTTGACAAGTTATGTTCCACTGCTTGGTGGTCATCACATAAGCCTAACGCAATTTCCAATGAATGATCTGGAAGAAATCGGTCTTTTAAAGATGGACTTTCTTGGTCTTAGAAACTTAACTCTAATCGAAGGCATTTTAAATGACATAGAATCACAAACGGGTCATCGCCCGAATCTTTCAGAACTTCCGCCGGATGACGAATCAACATTTCAAATGTTAAGAAAAGCCGATACAACTGGTGTCTTTCAGCTTGAATCTGATGGCATGCGCAAGGTTCTTCAGCGGCTTAAACCGACTGAATTTGAAGACATTGTAGCTGTGAATGCGCTCTATCGTCCAGGACCAATGGAAAACATCCCTCTATTTATTTCTGGTAAACATGGTGATCGATCTATTGAATATCTTCATCCGGATCTCGAGGCGATCCTACAATCAACGTACGGCGTTATTGTGTATCAAGAGCAAATCATGCAAATTGCATCTAGACTGGCTGGCTTTTCACTTGGGGAAGCTGATCTTTTAAGACGAGCGGTATCGAAGAAAAAGCGTGATGTGCTCGAGTCCGAAAGGGAGCACTTTGTAAACGGATGTCTCGCGAATGGCTATGAGCAGGAGACGGCTCTGAAAGTGTATGAATACATTGTCCGTTTTGCTGACTATGGCTTTAATAGAAGCCATGCTGTTGCTTATAGTGTTATTGCCTATCAGCTTGCTTATTTAAAAGCGAACTATTCACGTTATTTCTTCTCAAGCTTGTTAACCTCAGCTATTGGAAATCAAGAGAAGCTAGCTGTTTATCTATCGGAAGCAAAACAAAAGGGAATCATCATTCAACCGCCATCCATTAATAGGAGTTTTGAAACGTTCACGGTTGAAGAAAATGGTTTACGCTTTGGATTGTTACCAATTAAGAATGTGGGTCGAAACGCCATCGAAGAACTTGTATCAAAGCGGAATGGAAATATTTTTAACAGTTTATTTGACTTAAGTGCAAGAGTATCACTTAGAATTGTGAACAAACGCGCGATGGAATCACTGATTTTTGCAGGAGCAATGGATGAATTTAATGCAAGTCGTTCCTCACTCCTTGCTTCACTTGAAGGTGCAATGAATTATGGTTCGGAACAAAGTGATCAGGAAGGATTTTTTCAGGATCGTGATCTTGAACCGGCTTATGAAAGTGTTCCCCCTTTTGACGAGAAAGAAATGCTTGCTTTTGAAAAAGAAGCGATTGGATTTTATTTAACGGCACACCCACTCGATCCTTATTTAGAGAACTTAAAAGGCTATCCTAGAACGTTAATCACTGATGCGCTAAACGCGCATGATCGGCATCCCTTAAGGCTGGCAGCAGAGGTGCTTAAGACGAGGAGTATAAGAACAAAGAAAGGGAAAATGATGGCATTTATCACGCTTGGAGATGAAACAGGTGAAATCGAAGCTGTTGCTTTTCCTGATGTATGGGAGGAAACATCTAGTATTCTATCTAAGGGAGAATTTGTCTATGTCGATGGCTCCGGTCAAAATCGAAATGGTCAAACGAATATTATTTTATCCAGAGTGATGAAATTAGAAGATGTTTCTCCCAAAAAGCGAGCGATCACTCTGTATTTAAAAATAGAGCCTCATCATAAGCAGACTGGTGTGCTTAATGATGTGAAGGAAGTGCTGCACGATTTTCAGGGAGATATCCCTGTCGTTGTTTATTATAGTGAAACAGAAAAAACAATGAGGCTTGGACAGGACTGGCTTGTAAACCCTGATGCCGCCTGTATTTCTAAGTTGAAAGAATTACTCGGGGATAGCAATGTTGTGAAAAAGTCTTCATGAAAATCTTTACAGCATTTGGTGATTTGTTATAATGGTGAAAATAGAGTGGTCTGACCACCGCCAAATGTACCAGGGAAAATGCTTATATTATTAAATGCTTCTGAAAAAAGGAGAGTGGGTTTATTGTCCATTACGAGAGAAGAAGCTCTACATATTCATAGAGTGAGACAGGGGAAACTAGAATCCAAATCAAAGGTACCCGTTAGAAATGCAACAGATTTAAGCCTTGCTTATTCACCAGGTGTAGCCGAGCCATGTAAAGAAATTTATGATGATAAGAGTAAAGTATACGAGTATACAATGAAAGGAAACATGGTTGCAGTTGTTTCAGATGGCACCGCTGTTCTTGGACTTGGAAACATTGGGCCAGAAGCAGCACTTCCTGTCATGGAAGGTAAAGCAGTGCTTTTCAAAAGCTTTGCTGGTGTTGATGCATTTCCAATCTGCTTGAATACAACCGATGTTGATGAAATTGTTCAGACGGTTAAGTTAATGGAACCTACTTTTGGAGGAATAAACCTGGAAGACATTGCAGCCCCAAACTGCTTTGTGATTGAAGAGCGTCTTAAAAAAGAAACCAATATTCCGATCTTCCACGATGATCAACATGGTACTGCGATTGTAACAGTAGCTGGTCTCGTCAATGCACTTAAATTATCGGATAAGAAAATGAGTGAAATAAAAGTCGTTATTAATGGTGCTGGGGCGGCAGGTATAGCGATTATTAAGCTGTTAAATCGATTTGGAGTAAAGGACATTATTATGTGCGATTCTAAAGGAGCGATTTATGAAGGCCGCTCTTACGGGATGAATGACGTTAAAGCAGAAGTAGCAAAATATACAAACCGTGATAAAGCAGAAGGATCACTTAAAGAAGTGATCGTTAACACGGATGTCTTTATTGGTGTTTCTGTTGAAGGAGCTTTAACGAAAGAAATGGTCGAATCAATGAATGTAGATCCAACCATTTTTGCGATGGCGAACCCGAATCCAGAAATCATGCCTGACGATGCTAGAGAAGCAGGAGCGAAGGTGATGGGTACAGGACGCTCGGACTTTCCAAACCAGATTAATAATGTACTTGCCTTTCCTGGCATTTTCAGAGGGGCTCTGGACGTTAGAGCTACGCACATCAATGAAGATATGAAGGTTGCTGCAGTTCAAGCGATAGCTGAACTTGTTGCGGATAGCGAGCTAAATGCGGACTATGTGATTCCTGCCCCATTTGACCCACGGGTAGCGCCTGCTGTTGCTGCAAGTGTTGCGAAGGCAGCTATGGATACGGGTGTTGCTCGTATCACTGTTGATCCCGAAGACGTTAGAGAAAAGACGCGTTCTCTTGCTATTATTGAAGAAGATAACGAGTGAGTGGGAAGAGTTTGACTTTCTCACTTTTTTCTTTTAATTAAAGAATCGTCACTCAGACGTGACAGATAAGAAAAAGCGGCTTACGTTTACACTTAAAAGATCAGCGGTTTTCCTCCAACATTCTGAGTTGTTAGGATTTAAGAAAGGGTGTTGCTTTACGTGACCGTACAGGGGAAAGTCTACCAGAATATCTTACAGAAAATTAAAGCGATTATTTATAATGACGGTTTACAAACAGGTGATAAGCTCCCTTCTGAAAGGGAGCTTTCTGAGCGCTTAAATGCAGGTAGATCGTCTGTAAGAGAGGCTTTGAGATCCATGGAAATGCTGGGGCTTATCGAAACAAGACGAGGAGAAGGTACGTTTATTGCGAATGCTAAAGACCACCGTCTGGTTGAAGTGATTGCTTCATTTATTTTGAAAGATACAAAGTCCAGAGAAGATTTGCTTGAAACTAGAAAATTAATCGAAAAAGATATTTTGCGAGTGGCATGTGAACGAATCTCTCATGAATATCTTTCACGTTTAAGATCTATGATGGAACATAAAGACGATACGTCTGAAAGAGAGATCTTCTCAACCGAGTTTGATACAGCCTTTTTCAGAATCATTGTCTCTTCTACCAACAACTATTTGTTGATGAGACTGTGGGGAGAGCTTGCAGACTACCATCAGACGATCTGGCATCATCTAACTTTCCGCCCAACGCAATACTATGAGGAACTTGTAGATGCACTCACATCTCGTAATCAGGAGAAAGCCATTCATTTACTGGACAAGTATGAAATGAAAAACACAGAAAACTAAACAGCATGAAATTAATGGTGAAAGGGATGGTTAATATTGTTAAAAGATTTATTCAATAAGAAAAAAAAGTATGCCACAGTTCCCTCTAAAAAAATAAAGCAGGATGTCCCTGAAGGCATTATGACAAAATGTCCAGGGTGTAAAAGCATAATCTACACGAAAGAGTTGGAGAAGTCGCATAAAGTATGTGTGAAATGTGGATATCATCATCAAATGACGGCACATGAGCGTTTGAAAAACACGCTGGATCATGGCTCATTTAAGGAACTTGATGCTGACATGATTTCTGTAAACCCACTTTCATTCCCTGATTACATGGAACGACTTGAAAAAGATCAAAAGAAATCTTCTTTGAATGAAGCGGTCGTAACTGGTGAAGGTTTAATAGAAGGTTATCGCACTGCTATTGCAGTAATGGATGCTCGCTTTCGAATGGGGAGTATGGGATCTGTTGTTGGGGAAAAGATAACGAGAGCCATCGAATATGCTGATAAAGAAAAGATTCCTTTTATCATTTTTACAGCATCAGGTGGAGCTAGAATGCAGGAGGGTGTGTTAAGCCTGATGCAAATGGCGAAATCAAGCGTTGCCTTAAAGCGATTCAGTGATCATGGCGGCCTGTTTATTTCGATTATGACTCATCCAACAACTGGTGGTGTTTCTGCTAGCTTTGCTTCTGTAGGTGACTTTAATTTTGCGGAGCCTAAGGCAATGATCGGATTTGCAGGAAGACGAATCATTGAACAAACGATTAGAGAAGATCTTCCTGAAGATTTTCAAACGGCAGAATTTTTATTGCATCATGGACAACTTGACCGCGTCATTCATCG
Source organism: Pseudalkalibacillus hwajinpoensis (assembly GCF_039851965.1). Taxonomy (NCBI): domain Bacteria; kingdom Bacillati; phylum Bacillota; class Bacilli; order Caryophanales; family Guptibacillaceae; genus Guptibacillus; species Guptibacillus hwajinpoensis. The sequence continues at coordinate 3,415,734 of NZ_CP156674.1, forward strand.
CGCAGACATGAAGAGTACGCTTAGTAAAGTAGTTATGATGCATGGGAATGGTGGTGGAAAATAATGGTTCATCGACTTGATTTTGAACGTCCCTTGCAAGAGTTAGAAGACAAAATTAACGAGTTAAACTCTTTTATGGAGGAAAAAAACGTGGATCTTTCCGATGAAATTTCACGTATCCAAAAACGCTTTTCAAGTATGGAAGAAGAAATATATGGGAAGCTGACAGCGTGGAATAGAGTTCAACTTGCTCGTCATCCCGAACGCCCAACTACTCTTGATTACATCGATCGCGTTTTTCATGATTTTATTGAACTTCACGGTGATCGCCTTTTTGGTGATGACGAAGCTATTGTTGGAGGAATCGCTACTTTTGAAGGACAACCGGTAACGGTGGTCGGTCATCAAAGGGGAAAGGATACGAAAGAAAATCTTCGTAGGAATTTTGGTATGCCTCATCCTGAAGGCTATCGTAAAGCCCTTCGCCTTATGAAACAGGCTGAGAAATTTGATCGACCAGTTATTTTTTTATTAGACACAAAAGGAGCCTTCCCTGGTAAAGCGGCAGAAGAAAGAGGTCAGAGCGAAGCAATCGCCAGGAATTTAATCGAAATGGCAGGTTTAACAGTACCGATCGTTTGTATAGTTATTGGTGAAGGGGCAAGTGGAGGAGCTCTTGCTATAGGCGTAGGAAATCACGTTCATATGTTAGAGAACTCCTGGTATTCTGTAATTTCACCAGAAGGGGCGGCAGCACTTCTATGGAAAGACTCAGGTCTTGCTCAACAAGCTGCTGACACAATGAAAATAACGGCTCCTGACTTGAAGGAGTTAAATGTAATTGATGAGATTATCCCTGAAGTAAAAGGCGGTGCTCATCGTGATGTTGAAGTTCAGGCGAAGTCGATTAAGTCCGTGCTCAACAAATCTCTTGAAGAACTGACACAACTTTCCAAAGATGAGCTTGTTGAACAGCGCTATGAAAAATACAGAAATATTGGACAATATACGTTTGTAACCGATGCCATTGGCTTAAAATAAGGAAAGTGCTTTCTCTGAAGAGAGAAAGCACTTTTTATGAACAAGCTTGGCTATTGTATTCAACGGTTGTATTTGATATTTTAATAACACAAAGAACTAATGAGGTGATCAGGGATGAAACGTATTGGTGTATTAACCAGCGGAGGAGACTCACCGGGAATGAACGCGGCGATTCGTGCCGTCGTTCGTAAGGCAATTTATCATGGTATCGAAGTTTATGGAATCTATCACGGTTATACCGGATTGATTAATGGAAATATAGAGAAAATGGAAATTGGCTCAGTAGCTGATATTATCCATCGTGGCGGTACAATGCTCTATTCTGCTCGTTGTCCAGAATTTAAGACGCTTGAAGGACAACTTAAAGGTGTAGAGAATCTGAAGAAGTTTGGAATTGAAGGACTAGTGGTAATTGGAGGAGACGGCTCCTATCGCGGTGCTCAAAAACTTACTGGACATGGCTTCCCTACAATTGGGATTCCAGGGACGATTGATAATGATATCCCAGGAACAGATTTCACTATTGGATTCGATACGGCATTAAATACAGTCATTCAAGCAATTGATAAGATTCGTGACACAGCAACATCTCATGAGCGTACATATGTGATTGAAGTAATGGGGCGAGACGCTGGAGATATTGCTCTCTGGTCCGGTCTTGCTGATGGTGCAGAGTCGATTCTTATTCCAGAGGAAAAGTTTGAAATGTCCGATATTCTTAGCCGTTTAAAACGCGGGCATGATCGCGGAAAACGCCATAGCATTATTGTTGTAGCTGAGGGTGTTGGAAGTGGTGTTGAAATTGGAAAGCAGATTCAACAGGAAATGAACATGGAGACGCGAGTAACTGTACTTGGACATGTTCAACGCGGTGGATCACCAACAGCATCCGATCGCGTTCTTGCAAGTCGACTTGGTGCAAGAGCCGTTGAATTACTGCTTGAGGGAGCAGAAGGAAGAACTGTCGGCATCCAGCATAATCAGATTGTTGATTTGGATATTAACGAAGCACTGGCTCTTCCACACGAAGTCAACCAGAAAATGTGTCAGCTAGCAAAAGAACTATCCATTTAATAAACTTATTACGGTTCACTCCTTTAAGAAGGAGTGTATCGTTATGTCTAAATAACATGTTGAATAACAGTCATGTTATGATGAAAACTAATTGAAGATCAGCATTTAGGAGGAGACAGACCCATGCGTAAAACTAAAATTGTCTGTACGATAGGACCTGCAAGTGAGGACGAACAAACACTGGAGAAATTAATTCAAGCTGGAATGAACGTTGCTCGTCTTAATTTTTCACACGGTGACTTTGAGGAACACGGAAACCGAATCAAGACCATTCGATCTGTATCAGAACGGCTCGGTAAGAACGTAGCTATTCTTCTTGATACGAAGGGTCCTGAAATTCGTACGAATAACATGGAAAATGGCGGAATTGATCTCGTAGCTGGTCAACAGCTAATCGTTTCTATGGAAGAAGTACTTGGAACGAACGAGAAGATCTCTGTCACGTATCCGGATCTTGTGAACGATGTACATGCAGGTTCTAAAATTTTACTTGACGATGGCCTAATTGAACTTGAAGTAAAGCAAATTGAGAAGAATGAACTTTATACGGAAGTACTTAACAACGGTACTCTCAAAAATAAAAAGGGCGTCAACGTGCCGAATGTGAGCGTGAACTTACCTGGAATTACAGATAAGGATGCGGCGGATATTGAGTTTGGTATTGAACAGGGCGTAGATTTCATTGCTGCTTCCTTCGTTCGTCGTGTATCAGATGTTCTTGATATTCGTAAGCTTCTTGAGAAGCACAAAGCAACGGACATTCAAATCATCCCGAAAATTGAGAACCGTGAAGGTGTAGATAACATTGATTCTATCCTTGAAATTTCTGACGGTCTAATGGTTGCACGTGGTGATCTTGGTGTTGAAATTCCAGCTGAAGAAGTACCACTTGTGCAAAAGCAATTGATTAAGAAATGTAACGCACTTGGAAAACCGGTTATTACAGCTACTCAAATGCTTGATTCCATGCAGCGTAACCCTCGTCCAACTCGGGCAGAAGCTAGTGACGTTGCGAACGCCATTCTTGATGGTACGGATGCCATTATGCTTTCTGGTGAAACAGCAGCAGGATCATATCCTGTAGAAGCTGTACAAACTATGCACAACATTGCTTCTTACACTGAAAAATCCTTAAACTTCCGTGAGCTTCTCTCTGTAAGAAGTAAGGAAACAGAAACGAATACAACAAACGCGATTAGTGAATCAGTAGCTTTTACAGCGTTTAACTTGAACGTTCCAGCTATTATTACAGCTACTGAAAGCGGTCATACTGCACGAATGATTTCAAAATATCGTCCGAAGGCCCCAATTGTTGCCGTTACAAATACGGCAAGTGTCTGCCGTAAGCTTGCCCTTGTATGGGGTGTACATGCTCAAGAAGGGCACAAAGTAAAAACAACTGATGAAATGCTTGAAATAGCGGTAGACGCTTCAATTCAATCAGGTATTGTTAATCACGGTGACACAGTTGTTATTACTGCAGGTGTACCTGTTGGCGAATCAGGTACAACAAACTTGATGAAGGTTCACGTCATCGGTGACATCATCGCTAAAGCTCAGGGCATTGGAAGAACGTCTACATCTGGAAGAATCGCAATTGCTAGATCGGCAGAAGAAGCAATTGAAAAAGCAGATGAAAATACTATCCTTGTAACAATTGGATCTGACAAAGATATGGTTCCCGCACTTGAAAAGGCAGCTGGACTTATTACGGAAGAAGGCGGCCTGACATGCCACGCAGCAGTTGTTGGTCTTAGTCTTGGACTTCCGGTAGTAGTTGGCCTTGAAAATGCAACAGAGCTATTTAAAGAAGGTCAACAGGTTACTCTAGATGCAACGACCGGAATTATCTACAACGGTAAAGCAAGTATTCTTTAAAAGGAAGGCTGCCGAGCGATCGGCAGTCTTTTTGCGTACACGCAACGCCTTGGGTCCATTTTATGCTTTATAGTTCGAAAAAAAAGTGAAATCGCGTATAATAGGGATAACGGGACAGAATATCCCGATTATGGTTGAGGGAGCTTTCGTGATGTTTCGTATTTTATTGCTTTTTATTATAATTGTACCGGCACTGGAGGTTGCACTATTGCTTCTGTCAGGAAAGACGCTGGGATTAATCCCAACCGTTCTCTTAATTATTGGTACAGGTATCCTTGGGGCCTGGCTTGCTCGTAGAGAAGGATCTGAAGCAATTAAAAAGGTGAATCGGCAGATGCAAACCGGCCAAATGCCCGGTGATGCAATATTAGATGGTTTGTGCATTCTTGTTGGAGGCGTTGTTTTACTTACGCCTGGTTTTATTACAGATGCTGTTGGGTTTTTACTACTTATTCCAGCAACGAGAAAACCTTTCAAGCGGTGGATGAAAAAGTTCATTGAACGTAGAATGAATAATGGCCAGTTTATGTTTATAAGAAGATAATAAAAAGCTGAGGGCTCTAATAGCCGTCAGCTTTTTTATGGCGAAAATAATTTGGAAGCAAAAGTGGCCTATTTACCAACAATAAATCGCCAGACATCCTTAAATACATTAGCATGGAATAATGTTTTAAGCACGACAAGTAATACCGGGCCAATAATTAATCCTAGAAATCCAAACAGTTGAAACCCGACAAATAGCGCAATCAGTGTTGCAAGAGGGTCGAGCCCGATATTTGAGGATAGAACTTTTGGCTCCATGACCTGTCTCTGAATCACAACTATCCCATATAGAATGGAAAGACCTATGGTGAGCCCATAATTGCCAGTAAGAAAGGAATAAATCATCCACGGAACAAATATCGCACCAGTGCCAAGGTATGGAAGAAGATCGACGAGTCCTATAATGATGGCGATTGTTATCGCGTAATCGACTCGAAGGATGAGTAAACCTACTAGAACGATAACGGCTGTCATGGAAATGAGAGTGAGCTGAGCTTTCAGGAATCCAAATAGCGCTTTTCTTAAGTCTTTGTAAACCGTGCCAATACTTCTTTGAACTTCAAGAGAAACCTTACCCTTTAACCAATTTATAAATTTATACCAATCTTTGCTGATGAAAAAAGTAGCTAGCATTGAAAAAATGAGAACAGTCAGGATCGTTGGCAAGCTGACAATTGTTGAACGAATTCCCTCTACAACTGCTTGTAAAATATTAGTGACAGTTGTAGTGACAGTCGTACCGATGGACTGGATGTTATCAAGAATGGTAGTTTGTTGGTCTTCATTTAGGTCTTTAAAAAGGTCTTCAAGTTGATTGTAAAGTGGCATAACATGAGTAACAAAAAGGTCTTCAATAAACGTAACGATTTCCTGAAAGTTACCAGGTAGTACATTTGCGATGTAGACAACTCCCTGGACAATCTCATTAACGAGAAGAGCGATTAAAGCAGCAAGTACTCCCATTAAGAACAGAATTGACAATGCCACTGAAAACGCTCGCGGTACTTTGCCTCTTCTTTCTAAAAGGTCAACTAGTGGGTTTATGAGAAAAGCAAGGAACAATGCGATCACAAAAGGATAGGCCAGATGCCATACATAGTAAAATGAAATGATAGCTAGAATAATGATCGCAATAACAAGCAGAAAGCGAAGCATTCTATGTACATATTTCCAGTTCATTGAGAGCCTCCTTTCAAGTAGTCTTCCCTTTATTTTACACTCCGCAATTCCATACAAGCAATTGCGTTCTGTCAATTTCGTGCTTATTTATCTAAAGTTTGTTATGCTAATAGTGTTCTGTTAATGTGAAAGAGGGAAATGTATGAGTATTATTTCGCAGTCATCCATATTCTTGCTTATCCTGTTAGGTATTGCACTTCTTGCGAAAAACAGCTCGCTCATTATTGCGGTTGCTGCGTTATTAGTTGTGAAGATATTTGGATTAGATGAGAAAATCTTTCCGGTCGTTCAGGCAAAGGGGATTTCCTGGGGAGTAACGATCATTACGATCGCAGTTCTTATTCCGATTGCTACCGGCGAAATTGGGTTTAAACAACTAACTGAAGCGATAAAGTCTTCGTATGCATGGATTGCCATGGCGTCAGGCATTTTTGTAGCAATTATTGCATCGAAAGGCATCATTTTGCTACAGAATGATCCTCATATCACAACTGCTCTTGTATTCGGCACAATCTTTGCTGTGGCAGTTTTCCAGGGGATTGCTGTTGGTCCCCTTATTGGGGCAGGCATTGCGTATATGGCTATGAAAATTGTCGAACTTTTCACCTGAACATCCGTTCAGTCAGAACCTTTACTCTCCTATTTTTTTCGATGCTCATAAGCTATTTATGACATTTCAGAAAAAAAAGGAAAGGACGAAATCATGCATATTCGTTCACAAATATCAGATAATTGTTTATAATGGGAACTGATACACCATCTTTATACATAGGTTCCTATTTTTTCAGGGTGTTTTAAAAGCGTTATCAAAGCAGAATTTTTAGAAAATATGCGAACCAATAACATGGAAAAGGAGAGGGGAACGTATGACGACTACACGCGGATTAGAAGGCGTAGTTGCAACAACATCATCGATTAGTTCCATTGTGAACGATGTCTTAACATACAGAGGCTACAATATCGATGACCTCGCTGAAAATGCAAGTTTTGAAGAAGTGATTTATTTATTATGGAATGATAAACTCCCAAATAAGACAGAACTTGAGCAGTTTACTGCAGAACTTGCAGAAAATGCGACAATTCCTGAAGAAATTGTTGAGCAGATGAAAGCTTATCCAAGTGATAAGGTGCATCCAATGGCTGCTCTTCGTACAGCTGTCTCTACACTTGCACTGTATGATGAGGAAGCTGACGATATGAGCGAAGAAGCAAATTACCGCAAGGCAATTCGGCTTCAAGCGAAAATCCCTACTGTCGTAACAGCCTTTTCCCGTGTTCGTGAAGGAAAAGATCCGATTAAACCAAAGAAAGATCTTAGTTTCGCAGCAAACTTTTTGTATACGCTAACAGGCGAATTACCAGAAGATGTAGCTGTAACTGCAGTCAATAAAGCACTCGTACTTCATGCTGACCATGAGCTGAACGCATCTACGTTTACTGCTCGTGTTTGTGTAGCTACTCTTTCTGATATGTATTCAGGTGTAACGGCTGCGATTGGAGCTCTTAAAGGGCCGCTTCACGGTGGTGCGAATGAGCGCGTTATGGCGATGCTAAGTGAAATTGATCGCGTTGACAATGTTGAATCCTATTTACAAAACGCTTTTGAGAATAAAGAAAAGATTATGGGCTTCGGACACAGGGTCTACAAAACAGGCGATCCCCGGGCGAAGCATTTAAGAGAAATGTCAAGAAAGCTAACTGAGTTAACTGGTGAAACAAAATGGTACGAGATGTCTACGAAAATGGAAGAAATCGTGACGAGCGAAAAGGGACTTCCACCAAATGTTGACTTCTATTCCGCTTCGGTTTATCACAGTCTCGGTATTGATCACGACCTGTTTACTCCACTGTTTGCAGTAAGTCGTGTTTCAGGTTGGATTGCACATATTCTTGAACAATACAGCAATAACCGACTCATTCGTCCTCGTGCAGATTACGTAGGAGCGACAGATCAGACTTATGTGAAAGTCGAAGACCGATAAAAAGAGATTTGGGAAGAGGTTTTCTTTCTTCCCTTCTTATAATGAAATTTTAACTTAAGTAGGAGGAATACAGAATGGCAAATGGAGAGAAGATTACTGTAAATAATGGTGTACTAAACGTTCCAGATCATGCAATTATTCCATTTATTGAAGGAGATGGCACTGGTCCTGATATTTGGGCAGCAGCATCTAAAGTTCTTGAAGGTGCAGTAGATAAAGCATACGGCGGAAAGAAAAAGATCGTTTGGAAGGAAGTATATGCTGGTCAGAAAGCATTTGATAAGACAGGTGAATGGCTACCTGCTGATACTCTTGATGCGATCCGTGAATACATAATTGCGATTAAGGGTCCGCTTACTACTCCTGTTGGAGGAGGTATTCGTTCTCTTAACGTGGCACTTCGTCAAGAATTGGATTTGTTTACATGCCTGCGCCCAGTGCGTTATTTTAAAGGCGTTCCTTCACCAGTAAAGCGTCCTGAAGATACTGATATGGTTATTTTCCGTGAGAACACTGAAGATATCTATGCAGGGATCGAATTCCAAAAAGGAACAGATGAAGTTAAGAAAATCATTTCTTTCCTTCAAAATGAAATGGGTGCAAAAAATATTCGCTTCCCGGAAACATCTGGAATTGGGATAAAACCTGTTTCTGAAGAGGGGACAAAACGTCTTGTTCGTGCAGCTATTCAGTATGCACTGGATGAAGGTCGCAAAAATGTTACGCTTGTTCATAAAGGAAACATTATGAAATTTACAGAAGGCGCATTTAAAAATTGGGGCTATGAAGTTGCTGAGCAAGAATTTGGTGATAAAGTATTTACATGGTCAGAATACGACCGTATCGTTGAAGAAAAAGGAAAAGATGCTGCGAATGATGCACAATCAAAAGCAGAAGGTGAAGGAAAGCTTATCGTAAAAGATGCGATTGCTGATATCTTCTTACAGCAGATTCTTACTCGTCCTGCAGAGTTTGATGTTGTCGCAACCATGAACTTAAATGGTGACTACGTTTCTGATGCTCTTGCAGCACAGGTAGGCGGAATTGGGATTGCTCCAGGTGCGAACATCAACTATGAAACTGGACATGCTATATTCGAAGCAACTCACGGTACTGCTCCGAAATATGCTGGTCTCGACAAAGTAAACCCTTCATCTGTTATTCTTTCTGGAGTTCTAATGCTTGAGCATATTGGCTGGAATGAGGCTGCAAAGCTTGTCCTTGATTCAATGGAGAAAACCATTGCCAATAAGGTCGTAACTTATGATTTCGCCCGTCTGATGGACGGTGCAACCGAAGTGAAAACTTCTGAGTTTGGTGACGAACTAATAAACAACATGGATTAATATTAAATAGGACACCAGATTAACTGGATTAAAAGGAGTGGCTTCCAAATGACAATGAAACGTAAAAAGGTTTCTGTAATCGGTGCAGGATTTACTGGTGCAACAACAGCTTTTCTACTTGCTCAAAAAGAACTAGCTGATGTCGTACTTGTTGACATTCCAAATCAAGAAGGTCCTACTAAAGGAAAGGCGCTTGATATGTTTGAAGCAAGTCCAGTGCAAGGTTTCGATTCTAAAATTACAGGTACCTCTAACTATGAGGATACTGCTGGTTCTGATATCGTCGTCATTACTGCAGGGATAGCTAGAAAACCCGGAATGAGTCGTGATGATCTTGTAAATACTAACGCCAAGATCATGAAAAGCGTCACGCAGGAGATTGTGAAATATTCTCCTGAAACGATTATTGTTGTATTAACTAATCCGGTTGATGCAATGACCTACACTGTTTATAAAGAATCTGGTCTTTCTAAAAACCGTGTGATCGGTCAATCAGGAATTCTTGATTCTGCACGTTTCCGTTCGTTCATTGCTGAGGAACTAAACCTATCCGTTAAAGATATTACTGGCTTTGTTCTAGGCGGTCACGGTGACGACATGGTACCACTTGTACGCTATTCATTTGCAGGCGGCATTCCACTTCAAAGCTTGATATCTGAAGAGCGTCTGGGTGAAATTGTTGAACGTACACGTAAGGGTGGAGGAGAAATTGTTAGTCTTTTAGGAAATGGTAGTGCCTACTATGCACCTGCTGCTTCTCTAGTAGAAATGGCTGAAGCGATTCTTAAAGATCAGCGTCGTGTTCTTCCAACAATTGCCTACTTAGAAGGCGAGTATGGCTATGATGGATTGTACCTTGGAGTTCCGACGATTCTTGGTGGCAGTGGAATTGAAGACATTATCGAGTTGGATCTAACAGATGATGAAAAGAAAGAACTAGACAAATCAGCTGATTCAGTACGTAAAGTATTGACTGTATTAAGTTAAGTTAAGTAGATCCGGTTTACACCGGATCTCTTTTTACAAAAACATAGAAAGCGCTTTCTTTAATGAGAAAAGGGGGAGTAGCTATGCTTTTAGGTAAAAAAAGAAAAATCGGCCGAATGATTGAAGAAATAACTGCTGGAGAAAAATTGGAAGTGACAGAGAAAATAGAGGATCGGGATCTTCTTTTGTATCTGGGGCTTTCCAACGATAATAATCCTCTTTTTATCCAGCACGACTATGCGGCAATGACACCATTTAAAAAGCCAATTGTTCCACAAATTATGCTTCTTGCGATTGTAACAGGTGCCATATCGAAATATTTACCTGGACCGGGAAGCAGTATAAAGAAACATAACGTTACTTATGCTAATCCGGTTCATCATTATGAAACGCTTCATTTTCAATTTGAGGTAGTTGACGTTTTGAGAGAAAATCACGAGGTTGTGATTAACGTTAATGGTACAAACGAAAAGGGAGATGCTATATTAGAAGGGCAGTTTACAGTAAGTCCACCATATCCTGTTAAGTCGTTGACGAAGACTACGTCTTTTGATAATTTCTAAAGAGCTTATAGGGCTCTTTTTTTTTTTTTTTTTGAGTTTTTAGCTCATTTCCTCCTTCCTTTCCTGGAACAAAATATGTATTTGGCAGGTAACCGCTTCCAAAACTCTTTTTGAATAAGTTCCTCTTTTGCCTTCACAAAAAAAATAGTATGATGATGGTAATCAGGTAAACATATAAAAAACATGCCTGGCGTTCGGTATCGGCATTGATGAATGGGGAAATTCGTTAGGGGGATTTTACAATGGCTCAAAAAGTTCTAGTTGTCGACGATGAAATATCAATTTTGACATTACTTCAATTTAATCTTGAACAGGCAGGTTACGAGGTCGTAACCGCTGAGAATGGGGCAGAAGCGCTGGAAATTGTAGTGGCAGAAAAGCCTAATTGCATCATCCTGGATCTGATGCTGCCTGAAATGGACGGCCTTGAAGTGTGTAAAGAACTGAGACAGCGTCACATTCATACACCTGTCCTAATGCTTACTGCTAAGGACGATGAATTTGATAAGGTACTTGGTCTTGAGCTTGGTGCCGATGACTACATGACTAAACCGTTTAGTCCAAGAGAAGTTGTCGCTCGTGTGAAGGCTATTCTTAGGAGGGTGAAGCAGCTCGAAGAATCGAAATCAGCATTTCAAATGGAAGAATCAGAAAAGATTCAGGTTGGTGAGTTAGAGGTTTATCCTAATAATTATGAGTCTTTCTTCCAGGGCCAGATTATGGAAGTTACGCCTAAAGAATTTGAACTTCTTGTCTACCTTATTCGTCACAAAGGGCGTGTTCTTACGAGAGAACAGCTTCTAAGTGCTGTGTGGAATTATGATTTTGTTGGAGACACGAGAATTGTGGATGTCCATGTGAGTCATCTTCGAGAGAAAATTGAACAGAATACGCGCAAACCTGAATACATTAAAACAATACGAGGACTCGGTTATAAGTTAGAGGAGCCGTCAATCTAATGAAACGGTTTCGTTCGCGTTTTTTAAACGCTCAGTTCGTTATTCTCTTCTTTGTATTCATTATAATGGTTGTGTTTCTGGGCAATTTATTTGAAGGGATCTTATTTGAGGGAGCGAATCCAGAAGCTTTATCTAATATGTGGCTCATCTTAATTTTCTCATTTGCAACAGCTTTTTTACTTATTATTTTTATCAACCTACGTATTTCAAATCAGTTAACAAAGCCACTTGAAGGAGCTCTTAAAGTGGCGAATGAGCTAGCTTCTGGAAATTTTAGGGCAAGGACTTATGAGTATAAGCTCGATGAAACTGGGCAATTGAGTCATGCATTAAATATTCTGGCAAGGAATTTACAAAACATGACAGCTTCTTACGAAATGCAGCAAAATCGATTGATGACATTGATTGAAAACATGGATAGTGGATTGGTTTTAATTGATCCCAAGGGGTACATCAATCTGGTTAATCGTTTTTATAAAGAAACGTTTCAAGTTGATTCAGATGATTATCTAGATGTTCTTTATTATGAGGCTCTTCCATATCAAGAAATAGTGCGTCTCGTCGAAGAGACGCTTCTCACCGAACAAACGGTTCGAAAACAGGTTGAACTACAGGTAGGTATAGAAATGCGTCACTTCGACGTTTCTGGTGCGCCTATATTGGATCAGGATAATAAATTAAAAGGTGTCGTTCTTGTGTTTCACGATATTACTGAACTCAAAAAACTCGAGCAAATGCGAAAGGATTTCGTTGCCAATGTTTCACACGAATTAAAAACTCCTGTGACTTCGCTAAAGGGTTTTGCTGAGACGCTGTTAGATGGTGCAATGGAAAATCAAGCATTCCGCACGCGGTTTCTAAATATAATTCTTGATGAGAGTGATCGTCTACAAAGCTTGATTCAAGATCTTTTGGATTTATCCAAAATGGAACAAAAGCATTTCTCTTTAAACTGGCAGGATGTTGAGTTAAAAGAACTTATTGCGGATTGTATCCTTTTGACTCAGAGTAAAGCAGAAAAAAAGAGCATAGAGGTAACGGTTGATTATGATGGGGATCTCAAGGTAAAAGGTGATAGTAATCGATTAAAACAGGTTTTTCTGAATTTGATCGCAAATAGCCTTACATATACACCTGAAAAAGGAAAAGTTGCTATATCGGTCAAAGAAAAAAGTGGAGCGGTTGCCTTTGTTATTTCAGATAATGGAATTGGAATAAAAAAGGAAGAATTACCTCGGATTTTTGAACGTTTCTATCGAGTGGATAAAGCTAGAAGCAGGAATTCAGGGGGGACCGGACTCGGTCTTGCTATAGTAAAGCACCTTGTGGAGGCCCATAATGGAAAAATAGAAGTAGAAAGTGAAGTGGGTCAGGGTACAACCTTTAAAATCACCCTGCTAAAAAATCGCTTATTTTAATTTTCTAAGAAAGTATAAAAGCCTTTGCGATCCGCACGTTTAATCTTTACGTTATCTTTACATTCTGTTTATATTCACTTTATATTATTTCTGTAAAGTAACAATTGACCCCTTCATCATGACGAGAGCATATTTTGAGACGAGTATATCTCGTCTCCTTTTTTTATGGTAGGACAGAAATGTACAGATTGCTCGTGTCTAGAATGCTAGTAATGAAGACCGCTTAAAAACGCTTGTTTTTCTTTCTTTTTGCCATCGTGGTAAAATGGAAGGAGCAGGCGTTTTTTTATAGTGTAGAACGCTTATTTGAATTGAACGGGAGGATCTTTATGAAAAACAAACTGGTATTAATTGACGGTAACAGCATCGCATATCGTGCATTCTTTGCATTACCGCTGCTAAACAATGATAAAGGTGTTTACACAAACGCTGTGCTTGGTTTTACAACAATGCTTTTAAAAATCATCGAAAACGAATCGCCAACGCATATGCTCGTTGCTTTTGATGCAGGTAAAACGACATTTCGACATAATACGTATACAGAATACAAAGGTGGTCGCCAAAAAACGCCATCTGAACTAAGTGAGCAATTTCCAGTTATTCGTGAAGTTCTTGATGCTTTTAAGATTAAACGATACGAAATCAAAAACTATGAAGCTGATGATATTATTGGGACAGTGTCTCAGGTAGCAAGTAAAGAAGATTGGGACGTAAAGATCTTCTCAGGGGACAAAGACTTACTTCAGCTCGTTTCCGATCAAGTACACGTTGCGCTAACGAGAAAAGGGATAACAGATATTGATACATACGATCCTGCGTTCCTAAACGAGAAGTATGGGCTTACTCCTGATCAAATCATCGATATGAAAGCGCTGATGGGGGATAATTCCGATAACATCCCCGGTGTTCCCGGAGTTGGTGAGAAGACTGCTTTAAAACTTCTGAAGCAATTTGGAACGGTAGAAGCGGTGTATGAATCGCTTGATGACGTATCGGGTAAAAAGCTGAAGGAAAAGCTTGAAGAGAACCATGACAAGGCAATGATGAGCAAAGAACTCGTTACAATTTATAAAGAAACACCGCTCGATCTTGAGATAAAAGACCTTGCCTACAGTGGGTATAATGTTGAACCTGTCTCCGCAATATTCAAAGAGCTTGGGTTTAAGCAGCTTCTAACTCGTATTGGTGGTGAAAGTAACGAAGTAGAGGAGATTGATGAATTAAAGTTCGATACCCTTGAAGAAATTGAAGAACATCATCTCGTCAGTCCATCCGCTCTTATTGTAGAAGTAATGGAAGAGAATTATCATAATGCGGAAATTCAAGGATTTTCGTTAGTGAATGAAAAAGGTAATTTTTACATCCCAACTGAACTTGCGATGTCCTCTGAGTCATTTAAAACGTTCCTTGAAGACTCAAGCAAGAAAAAGTGGGTCTTTGATGCGAAGCGAGCTGTTGTGGCCCTGGGATGGAAGGGAATTGCGCTAAAAGGGATTACTTTTGATTTAGTCATAGCATCTTATTTGCTCAATCCATCAGAGTCTACGCATGATTTATCTGCTATATCCAGACGTGAAGGATTTTCAATCGTTTCATCAGATGAAGCCGTTTATGGCAAAGGTGCAAAGCGTAAGCTGCCTGAGGAGCTGGAGCTCTCTGATCATCTTGTAAGAAAGTCTTATGCTGTGTATCAGTTAAAAGAAACGCTTGAAGAACAGCTTCGAAATAATAAGCAGTTCGAGCTGTTCCAGGATCTTGAAATGCCACTCACTCTTGTTCTTGGAGAAATGGAAACAAAAGGCGTTTCTGTAGACACACGATACCTCGAGAAGATGGGGGAGGAGTTAAATAAGAAGCTAAGTACCATTGAAGCTCGTATTTTTGAGCTAGCTGAAGCAGAATTTAACATTAACTCTCCTAAGCAGCTTGGAGAAGTTCTATTTGATAAACTTCAATTACCAGTTGTGAAAAAAACGAAGACTGGATACTCAACTTCTGCTGATGTGCTAGAAAAGCTTGAGAGTAAGCATGAGGTAATCCCGGAAATTCTTCTATACCGCCAACTTGGAAAGTTGAATTCCACTTACATTGAAGGTCTTCTTAAAGTTATTTATTCTGATACAGGTAAAATCCATACGAGATTTAACCAGGCCCTTACGCAAACCGGCAGACTTAGTTCAACAGATCCTAACTTGCAAAACATCCCAATTCGTCTTGAAGAAGGTCGAAGAATACGTCGTGCGTTTATACCTTCTTCAGAAAAGTGGGTCATGTTTGCGGCCGATTATTCTCAAATCGAATTACGTGTACTTGCTCATATTGCACAGGATGAAAACTTGAGTGAAGCATTCCAAAATGGTGAAGACATTCATACGAAAACGGGAATGAATGTGTTTGGGGTTTCCAAAGGGGATGTAACGTCAGATATGAGAAGACACGCGAAAGCTGTTAACTTTGGAATTGTCTACGGGATAAGTGATTACGGCCTTTCTCAAAGCATAGGCATTTCAAGAAAAGAAGCGGGAGAGTTTATTGATCGCTATCTTGAAAGTTTCCCTGGTGTAAAAAGGTACATGGAGGATGTCGTTACACAGGCAAAAGAAGATGGGTTTGTCTCAACGTTATTGCAACGGAGACGATATCTGCCTGAAATTAATTCAAGAAACTTTAATCAGCGTAGTTTTGCAGAACGTACGGCGATGAATACACCAATTCAGGGAACAGCGGCAGATATCATTAAGCTAGCTATGGTCCAAATGGATACAAGACTTAAAGAAGATAACCTGAAGACAAGAATGCTGCTTCAAGTACACGATGAACTTATTTTTGAAGCGCCTGAAGAAGAAATCGAAACGTTAAAACGTATTGTGCCTGAAGTGATGGAAGCAGCGATCAAACTTGATGTACCATTAAAGGTTGATTATGAATATGGCTCCACCTGGTATGATGCGAAGTAGGCATTAAAGGAGAGAGAGTATGCCTGAGTTACCAGAAGTTGAAACAGTCAAACGAACGCTCCAGAAATTAATTGTTGGAAAGAAAATTACGGATGTCATTGTAAAATGGCCCAAAATCATTAAGAGACCAGACGATATAGAAGAATTCAGAATGAAAGTTATTGGACAATCGTTTAAAAGTGTGGAACGAAGAGGAAAATTTTTGAAACTTATACTGGAAGAAGACGTAATTGTTTCCCACTTGCGTATGGAAGGGAAATATCGTGTAGCTCAAACAGAAGATGAATCGGATCATCATACACACGTTTTCTTTACTTTTGATGACGGTACTGAGCTTCGTTATCATGACGTGCGCAAATTTGGTACAATGCATCTTTTTCCTATTGGAACAGAAGAAGATGTATTACCTCTTGCAAAGCTCGGTCAAGAACCTTTTTCTTCAGCTTTTACTGTAGATGTTTTGAGAAAAGGATTTCAAAAGACAAGCAGAAAAGTAAAAACTGTCCTGCTTGATCAGACGCTTGTTGTGGGGCTTGGGAATATTTATGTTGATGAAGCGTTGTTCAAGGCGTTTATCCATCCTGAACGTTTAGCTTCAACACTGGACGACCAAGAACTTCAGCTCTTACACACTGAGATTATAAACACACTAAAGCAGGCTGTTGATAAAGGCGGGAGCACAATCCGTTCCTATGTGAATAGCCAGGGGAAAGTCGGTACTTACCAGGACAATCTTTTTGTATACGGACGATCCGGTCTTGCGTGTAAAGCATGCAGCACCCTGCTTGAGAAAAAGGTTGTTGGTGGACGAGGGACAACTTTTTGTCCAACTTGTCAGGTGAGTTTTTAAGGCGTAGCGTTGGATGGGCTCCTTTCATATACTATTTAAGATTTTAGTATGAAAGGAGTTCGCCAATGCACTGGGTTTCTCTTTTTTTCTTAGCATTTGCTGTAAGTATCGATGGTTTTGGGGTCGGCTTAACGTATGGATTACGAAGGATGAGAATTCCTTTTAAGTCAATTCTTATTTTATCTATTTGCTCGGCGGTCTCCATGTTAATCGCAATGGGACTTGGATCCATGCTCCAACTCTGGATATCAGATATAGTGGCTCAGAGAATCGGAGGAGCTATTCTTATTGCTCTAGGTGGCTGGGTATTGTATCAAATGATTCGGAATAACAAAGAAGGAGAGAAAATAATTTCAGATCGTACTCTCCTCCATTTTGAAATTCGATCAATCGGGGTCGTCATTAGTATTTTGAGAAAGCCTACAACGGCTGATTTTGATGATTCTGGTACCATAACTGGCATCGAAGCGATTATGTTAGGGGCGGCCCTTTCTCTTGATGCATTTGGGGCAGGTGTTGGTGCCTCTATGATCGGTTATCCACCAATTGGAACGTCACTATTGATTGCCTGTATGAGTTCGTTCTTTGTCTTGATTGGACTCAAGTTTGGAAACATAGCTTCTAATATTAAATGGATGGATAAATTAGCTTATTTACCAGGTTGTTTATTAATTATTCTAGGATTTATGAGAATGTAGCTGCAAAGGAGGGGTACCTTGGATATTGGGCTAACCGGTGGAATAGCTAGCGGAAAAAGTACGATTGCGGATATGATAAGAAAATACAATATACCAATTGTTGATGCAGATGTGATTGCAAGACAGGTGGTTGAACCTGGTGAGTCTACGCTTAAGGAGATATTTCGTTTATTCGGATCAGAAATGGAAGCAGAAGACGGTGGACTTGATCGTAAAAGGTTGGGGTCAGTTGTATTTGAAAATGAAGAAAAACGCGTTCTGCTAAATAGTATCCTTCATCCAACCATTCGTAAGCGAATGTTAGATGAAGTCACTTCTTATAAAAAACAGGGTTATCCTCATGTTGTGCTCGATATACCTCTGTTATTTGAAAGTAAACTAACTCACATGGTTGAGAAAACGTTACTTGCATATGTAGACGGGGAAACACAGCTGAAAAGATTAATGAATCGAGATGGAAGTTCAGAGCAGGAAGCTTCTAAGCGCATCCAATCTCAAATGTCGATTGAAGAAAAAAAAGCTTTGGCTGATGCCGTTATTGATAATACCGGTACGAGGGAACGAACCGAAGAACAGCTTAACTCACTTCTCAAGAACTGGAAAGTAATTTAGAAGAAACACGTCTAATAGGCGTGTTTCTTTTCATTTATTTCACTATAAGGGGTAGCAAAACCCTCTGATGGAAGTTTCACTTTATAGGGGCATTCATCCTGTTTACCATGATTATTCATGAATAGTGTAAATATATCTTTTCATTTGCATATAATATGTTATACTAATTTTGTGATAAAGGAAATCAGTATAACACATATATGGTAGGAGGAACGCTGGATGAACTCAAGAGTAGCGATTAATGGCTTTGGAAGAATTGGGCGTATGGTATTTAGAAAGGCAATGATGGAAGAAAACTTGGAAGTTGTAGCAATTAACGCTAGCTATCCGCCGGAAACGCTCAGCCATTTAATTAAATATGATAGCATTCATGGTACATTTGATGGGGACGTTACGCCTTGTGAAAATGGAATTAAGATAAATAATAAAAAAATAATTGTCCTAAACAACCGTGATCCAAAGAACCTCCCGTGGAAGGAGATGGGAATTGATGTCGTTATTGAAGCGACTGGGAAATTCCGTTCTCGTGAAGAAGCCGGATACCATTTAGACGCAGGTGCTAAAAAAGTGATCATTACGGCACCGGGGAAAAATGAGGATCTTACAATTGTCATGGGTATTAATGAAAGCGAATACAATAGCGAAAAACATCACGTTTTGTCAAATGCATCCTGTACAACGAATTGTTTGGCGCCTGTCGTGCAGGTGCTTGATAAAGCCTTTGGTATTGTATCAGGTATGATGACAACAGTGCATGCATATACAAATGATCAGAAAAATATCGATAATCCACATAAAGATTTAAGAAGAGCGCGGGCCTGTGGTCAGTCTATTATCCCGACTTCTACTGGGGCAGCGAAAGCCATTTCAAAAGTGTTGCCTCATCTTGAAGGTAAATTGAACGGCATGTCACTTCGAGTACCGACACCGAATGTGTCGCTTGTTGACCTTGTAGTTGATTTAAAGAAAGAAGTGACGGTTGAACAGGTAAATGATGCTTTGAAAGCAGCTTCTGAAGGACCGTTACGCGGAATTCTTGCCTATTCTGATGAGCCGCTTGTCTCCATTGATTATAATGGAAATGACCATTCGTCGATTATTGACGGGCTTTCAACGATGGTAGTAGAGAACAAGAAAGTTAAAGTGCTTGCATGGTATGACAATGAGTGGGGATATTCTTGCCGTGTGGTTGATATGGCAAAGTATGTGGGTGAGAGAATTCCCGGGAGGCTGAAGGTTAGCGTTTAATAAAGATGATAAAAAGCAGGAGCCCACGGGTTCCTGCTTTTTTCATCTTTATTAGAAATTTGATATTGGACAATTTTTTGTTGCAAAACCATATTAAAAGCTTTATACTATTTTTCGTGAACTTCTTTTATAGCAATTTGGCATTGGAAACTACTTAAAGGGTTAGGACCTCATCGGACTAACTTTCCCCCGTGGTGGATTTTCAATACCGCATGCTGATATATGCATGAGTAAATTTAAAGGGGGAATTTTGCTATGGATACAATGGGACGACACGTCATTGCTGAACTATGGGGCTGTGACATTGAAAAACTTAACAACATGAAATTTATTGAAGAAACGTTTGTAGAAGCTGCTTTAAAATCTGGTGCAGAGGTTCGAGAAGTTGCTTTTCATAAATTCGCACCACAGGGAGTTAGTGGTGTCGTTATTATTTCTGAATCGCATCTAACTATTCACAGCTTTCCTGAGCATGGTTATGCAAGCATCGATGTTTATACATGCGGTGATCTTGACCCGAACGTTGCGGCTAACTATATTGCGGATGCGCTTATGGCAGACACTCGTGAGAATATTGAACTTCCACGTGGTATGGGCCCTGTTAAACCTAAAGTTAGAGAAGAGCAGTCAGCGTTTACTTCATAATCATAACAATAGTCTAAAGGAGTGCGCCTGCACTCCTTTTTTGTTGTGTGCCCGGCATGTGCATACGCTATAGGGTTCAAGTCCCGAACGGCAAAGGTCATTGTAGCCGTTAGCCAAAGGCAAGGGTGTCCGAGGCGACTCGGAATCTGAAGGAAGCCAGAGGCAAATCTCCGACCCGAGGAACACGAATCTCATACAAGGCTGTCATTTTTGGACGAGATGGCAACACACATCGAAGTCCAAATGACCAAAGGAAATGGCAGTAAATGAGGCGGGTAAATGGAGAGGAAGTTTGTGCACTTACCCGGGGAGGTCTGACGGTCACGCCATACACCTATGGTAACTGTCTTCAAGAGAAGTCACTGAACCATCAGAAGTCAGCCGAGGTCATAGTACCGTTCCAAACTCGAGATGGTACGGGAAGGACCGAATCATGAATAGAGAACAGGTTCTACCGAAGTACGCATCGTTCGATGACACAGAACATTTCAGCTCAACATATGAGGTAGGAGTGAAGTCTCTGAGGGCATATGGAGCGTGGAGAATTGGTGCCACACAAGGAAAGAAACCTGTCACGTGGAGGAAGAAAGCATGTTGGAAAAGATACTTCATCGGAACAATTTAAACGAAGCCTATCGACGAGTGGTCCGAAACAAAGGGAGTCACGGCGTTGATCACATTCCCACGTCTGAACTGAAATCCCAGATCTCGGAGTCCTGGAATGAGATTGAAGCCCAACTTCTGGATGGAACCTATCAACCGTCACCCGTCCGTCGTGTCGAAATCCCGAAACCGAACGGAGGCAAACGAAAGCTAGGCATTCCAACCGCCATGGATCGCTTCATCCAACAAGCTATCAACCTTTATCTTCAACGGATCTACGATCCGTCGTTTTCCAACTCAAGCTACGGGTTCCGACCAGGAAAACGAGCACACGATGCGGTCCGAAAAGCCCAAGAATATGTCAATGACGGATACCGGTGGGTGGTGGATATCGATCTGGAGAAATTCTTTGATCGCGTTCACCACGACCGACTAATGCGCACATTGAGTTGTCGGGTTAAGGACGGTCGCATCCTTCGAATCATTCGGAGATACCTACAAGCTGGGGTTATGGAGAACGGCCTAACACAGACGAACCAAGCAGGGACACCGCAAGGAAGTCCTTTAAGTCCACTTCTATCAAATATCGTGTTAAATGAACTGGATAAGGAATTGGAGTCAAGAGGTATTCGTTTCGTTCGATACGCCGACGATTGTCAGATTTACGTAGGCTCAAGAAGAGCAGCCGAACGAATCCTTCGAAATATCAGCCAGTTTATCAAGAAGAAATTAAAACTAAAAGTTAATAAGGAAAAGAGTGCGATTGACCGCCCGTGGAAACGAACGTTCCTTGGGTTTAGTTTCACGCTCCACCGAGACTCGAAAATCAGGGTCGCGAAACAATCAATCCAACGAGCAAAACAGGAACTTCGACGCTTAACATCACGAAAGTGGAGTTTAGCGATGTCCGATCGAATCAAGAAATTAAACAAATTCATTGTAGGGTGGCGAAACTATTTCCAGCTCGCTGAAACGACATCAACTTTTAGAGAATTAATGGCATGGTTGAGAAGGAGATTACGAATGATCCGGTGGAAGGAATGGAAAACACCTAAAACAAGAAGGAAAGAACTCCTTTCATTAGGTGTTACAAAAGCGAAAGCTTTTGAATGGAGCAACACAAGAAAAGGCTACTGGCGAATTGCCAGTAGCCCGATCCTCCATCGTACCTTCAATGACAAGTATTGGCGTCAGTTAGGATTAAAATCGTTAGAAGCACGTTAGATTTTCATGAAACCGCCGTATACGGATCCGTACGTACGGTGGTGTGAGAGGTCGGGGGTTAGTCACCCCCTCCTACTCGATTACCTTCTCATGTCTTTGATATATGATAACGTAATTGATTTATCGTTCATTTATTGCTATTCTTAAAAAAAATAGAGGAGGAACAGGGTGGGAATTAAAGAATTTTTTAGCAACCGTTCTGAAACAGCAGAAAGGCATTCTAACGATAGGCTTAAAACTCATTATTTTAAAGCGTCAAAAGAACAGGCGTTTACTGAAGCGAAAGCCGTACTTCAGAAACATTATAAAGGTGAAATTGTTACAAATTCTCCTGAACGTGGAGAGTTCGTTTATCAAGTGAAGGGTGCCAAAAAGGCACTTATCGTTGTAACTGTGGTTAACGTTCGAGCATACAAAACGGCCGTCGATTTCTCGGTTTCAACTGAGACGCCGCTTCCGGTTGATTTTGGATTCAGCAAGAAGGTAATAGAAACTGTTTACGACGATCTAAAAAAGAAATTAACATTAATTGGTACGGGCATTTCTGAACAATTTTAGAGATGTGTGTGTCGTCACATATTCTATGATAAAATAGAAAGTAGAAATCTTGTTCGTTTAGTGGAGATGATCTAATGCGCTGTCCCAACTGCAATCATAATGGTACAAGAGTGCTTGATTCCAGACCGGTTCACGAAAGCCGATCCATCCGCAGGCGCCGGGAATGTGAGTCCTGTACGTATCGTTTTACGACATTTGAAACAGTTGAAGAAATACCTCTCATTGTAGTGAAAAAAGAGGGAACCAGAGAAGAGTTTAGCAGGGATAAGATTCTTAGGGGTTTAATAAAAGCCTGTGAAAAAAGACCTGTACCGCTTGAGACTCTTGAAACGATTGTCAATGAAATCGAACGGGATCTCCGTAATCAGGGTGCATCAGAAATCAGTAGTGATGTTGTTGGTGAACTCGTGATGGATCATCTGGCAAAAGTCGATGAAGTAGCTTATGTTCGTTTTGCTTCCGTTTATCGTCAATTCAAGGATATAAATGTGTTTATACGGGAGTTGAAAGAACTAATTAACAGAGCGGAGTAACAGATTAGGAGCTTACTATAAGCTCTTTTTTTGTACTTCAAGAAAGGGTAACTTTGAGAAAGCGTGACGTCCAAGAAAAAGATAGGTTAATGATGAGTCAAAGTGGTAAAAATTTATTAGAGAGTACAAAGGTGAAGCATATGCATTGGAAAGAACTGCTTCCTGTTGATACGCTTCAGGTTGAGGCGGCAGGACTACTGCATGAATATGATAGGCAAGTCCTTACACTATTGTATCAGCCCCTGATAGGTGCTGAAGCTTACAGCCTTTATATGACGCTATGGAGCGCTCATGAGCAACGGGAGAATATTGCAACAAGCATGACCCATCATAATTTATTGATTATGATGAGATGGGACTTAAAGAAGGTACTAGAAGAACGGCGAAAGCTAGAAGGAATTGGTTTGCTCAAAACGTTATTAAAAAACGGAGACGATCCAAGGCACTTTACGTATGAGCTTCAACCCCCACTGACGCCTGAACTCTTCTTTAATGATGGTGTCCTTAATATCTATTTATTCAATCGACTCGGTCGTAACCGATACAATGACTTGAAGCAGTACTTTACAGTTGAAAAATCAGATCTGACTGAGTACAGTGACATTACCGCATCGTTTAATGAAGTCTATGATTCCCTTCATCCTTCAGAGATGGCTTCACTGAATAGTGAAGAAGACCTTCGTGCTGGTGAGAATATTGAGAAGCGGAATGAAAATAAAGGACTTGTTTTTACTTCGTCTCAATTTGACTTTGACGTGATGAATCAGCATATCTCTGATATGATTGTATCAGATCGAATGTTAACAAATTCCGTCAAGAAAACCATTGAACGACTTGCTTTTGTGTATAAAATTGAGCCATATGAAATGGGACGAATTGTTGAACAGGCTGCCATTCATCATGAGGAGCTCTCAAATGACCTGCTTCGAAAAGAGGTTAGCAGTTGGTTTGCCCTTGAAAATCGAGGGAAAGTCCCTGCACTTCAATATAGAAGGCAGCCAGCATCTCTTCAGGAATTTCATACGAAAGAACCGACAACAGAAGAAGAAAAAGCTGCTCAGAGGTATGAACAGATGACACCGTATGACATCCTTCAACGTGCTGCAGAGGGCGGGAAACCATCTGAGGCAGATATGAAAATGGTCGAGCGGATCATGGATGAGCAAAAACTAACGCCAGGTGTGATGAATGTTCTTCTTGATTTTATACTTGAAACACAGGACAAGAAGCTTTCCAAAAACTATGTGGAAAAGTTTGCGAGTCATTGGGCAAGATCAAAGGTGAAAACTGTAAGAGAAGCCATGAATCTTGCGATAAAAGAACTCGAGCAGCCTTCTAAGAAGAAAACAGGCAAACAAGGGAACCAGGGAAATCCAACAAGAGCAGCAAGGAAAGATAAAGTGCCTGAATGGATTTCCGATCAGAAAGAACCTGATATGTCAAAAGAAGAGCGTTCAGAAAAACAGGACCAGCTCAAGAAGATGCTGAGCAAATACAAAAAATAAGTTGATGAAAGCGGGGTGAAATGGAATGGAATCCATTCAGGAATCATTTAACAAAATGCCTGCTAATAGAAAGTTTCAAGAGCAGTACCAGGAAATGAAAAAAGCGATAATGGCTGATGCGGATATCCAGGCTTTTTGTGAAGCGCATGAAGAGGTGGATGATAAAGTTATCGATCGAAGTCTTGCCAGGTTGTACGAATACACGACACAGGCCAAGCGATGCGAAGGATGTCCTGGTCTCTCTGATTGTATTAACATGATGGACGGCTATGAACCTGAGCTCTTTATGAATCGATCTGTTATTGATATCCGTTACAATCGCTGTCCGACAAGAGTGGAAGAAGATGAGAATAAAAAGCGGAATCAAATGATTCAGAGCTATTACATTCCAAAGGAAATACTTCAGGCCACCTTTGCTGATTTGGATGATCAGGATCCTGTGCGGGTAGAAGCGATTGGAACGGCCATTCAATACGTAGAACAATTCGTTCCTGGAGAAACCACAAAAGGCCTCTATATCCATGGTGGATTTGGTGTTGGAAAGACGTTTATTCTTGGGGCCATCGCAAACCAGCTTGCAAAAGATAAAGGCGTCCGTTCGCAGTTTATTTACACACCGGATTTTTTCCGTCAGATGAAAAGTGCCATCCAGGATCAGTCCATTGATGCAAAGCTCGATTATTTGAAGGAAACCCCTCTGTTAATTCTTGACGATATAGGTGCTGAGAGTATTTCGAGCTGGGTTCGTGATGATATTCTCGGAGCGCTTCTTCAGTATCGAATGACTGAAGGACTGCCGACGCTTTACTCATCTAACCTTGATTACACACTGCTTGAGGAGCATCTTGCTTATTCTCACAAAAGCGGAATTGAAGAAACGAAAGCAAAACGAATTATGGAAAGAATTAAGCATTTTACTACCCCTGTCTTTCTTGAAGGGAAAAATCGCAGAGTGTAAAGTCCTCCCGTATTGGAGGGCTTTTTTTATCTTTATCTGAAGGGAAAACTCCTCTAGTGAAAGCTCCTTTGAATCTTCTATTCATCAATTTTGGCAAATGACCATATAGTTGCTAATGAGAAGGTGGACAGGAGGGGGAAGTGTTGATATCGATAACGTTCAATAGCACAAGCGACTTTCAATTTGTACAGGAACAGTTACAGAAGGTACTGGATAGTAAAAAGCAGCTAATCGTTGATCAAGGCGGATTGATGGTTTCGGTGGCGATTGAACCATACGATACGAAAACGTGCTTTAACATTTCTAAGTGCCTGGCCCTATGTGTGACAACGATTTATGAAAATCAATGGATGGATCAGCTGTTAAGGTCAACTTATTTCTTTCAAGATGATGATGAGATTGCTGAAATATCTGCCATCGCTCGTAGTATTGGTGAGGGTGACAGAGAAGATGTACCGGGTGCGATGCGATTTACCAATCGCGAGAAATTAGTTCTAGAAGCTGCGTATGCCTGTATTGAACAGGGAGGAACCATTTCGTTTGATTCGTTTATTAGATTCCGCATGCGTCCGTATCGAAGTCTGCTTAATGCTTTAGTTGGTGAGGCGATTGATGAGTATAAACTTGAACAGGAATATCAGAACTTCGTTGATGCGTTACGTTTTTTCCTTAAAAAGAGGGAACCAATCGAGAAGCGTGTTGTTCTTGTATTTGATGGTGATTATCGTCTGTACGACAGTCAGGGAAGGGATTTACCTCTTCAAATGGAACAACTGTCAGGTGAGTTACCAGACGGTCTTAGGGTGGATGACATCGATCCTGATATTTTGTTACCACTATTAATTCTCGCTCCTGAGGAAATTTATTTATACACGGATCATTCGGAAGAGGGTCTTGCTCAAACGATTCGGAATGTTTTTGAAGAGCGTCTTCATTTTTTTTCGCATCGTATGTCTAAAATACATTTTTCGGGAAATCATTAAAAATAGGCTTGATTTTAAGAAAGCCACTATTTATAATACCTACATACACGCATATACGTTATCGTTACGATAAGGACATGAGATGCTTTGTCAGCTTTAAGAGAGGGAAGGAATGGTGCGATCTTCCCAGCGTGATAAGCAGTCTTACCACCTTTGAACTCTGCTCTGGAAATAGGGTGGCGTTTCTGCTACGTTACAGCAGTCTGAGCCGCTTAGGATTTCTCAAAGCGGGAAGCAGGGTGGAACCACGAGATTAACACTCGTCCCTTTTTGGGACGGGTGTTTTTTATATGCAAAAAAGGAGTGAAGAAGCATGGCTGAAATGGTAAAAATGACTTTCCCCGACGGTTCTGTAAAGGAATTTGAAAAGGGAACGACTACAGAAGAAATCGCAAGTTCAATTAGCCCGGGTCTTAAGAAGAAGGCGCTCGCTGGTAAAGTGAATGGAGCCTTAATTGATTTGCGACGTGAAATCGAAAAGGATGCTTCAATTGAGATCGTAACACCTGAAAGCGAAGATGGACTTGAAGTCCTTCGGCATAGTACAGCACACTTGATGGCGCAGGCTATCAAGCGATTATATAGCGATGTAAAGCTTGGTGTTGGTCCAGTAATCGATAGTGGTTTCTATTATGATATCGATTGCCCGGTTTCGATTACACCTGAAGACCTTCCGAGGATTGAGAAGGAAATGAAGAAAATCGTAAATGAAAACCTTGAAGTGAAGCGTAACGTTGTAAGTCGTGATGAAGCACAGAAGATGTTTGAGGAGATCGGAGACGAGCTTAAGTTAGAACTGCTTGAAGCGATTCCTGCTGATGAGCAAGTGACAATTTATGAACAGGGTGAATTCTTCGACCTTTGCCGTGGACCGCATATACCTTCAACTAGCAAGATTAAAGCCTTCAAGCTTCTCTCGATTGCGGGAGCATACTGGCGCGGTGATAGCGAGAATCAAATGCTTCAGCGTATATACGGAACTGCCTTTCCAAAGCAATCTCAGGTAGAAGAATATCTTCACTTACTTGAAGAAGCTAAGGAACGCGATCATCGTAAACTCGGTAAGGAGCTAAAACTCTTTACAATTTCTCAAGAGGTAGGACAGGGTCTTCCAATCTGGTTACCAAGAGGGGCAACGATACGCCGTACGATTGAACGCTACATCGTCGATCTCGAAGAGCGTCTTGGTTACAACCATGTATATACTCCTCACCTTGCAAACGTTGAATTGTACAAAACTAGCGGACACTGGGAGCACTATCAAGAAGATATGTATCCTCCAATGAAAATGGATGAAACAGAAGAATTAGTTCTTCGTCCAATGAACTGCCCGCACCATATGATGATTTACAAAAATGATCTGAAAAGCTATCGTAGCCTTCCATATCGTGTTGCAGAGCTTGGAACAATGCATCGATATGAAATGTCAGGAGCACTAGCAGGACTTCAACGGGTACGCTCGATGACGTTAAATGATGCGCATATCTTCTGTCGGCCGGATCAAATCAAGCAAGAATTTATTGAAGTTGTTGAGCTCATCCAGGAAGTTTATAAAGACTTTAGTATCGATGATTACTCCTTCCGTCTTTCGTATCGCGACCCGGCAGATAAGAAGAAATATATCGACAATGACGAGATGTGGGAAAAAGCTCAGAGGATGCTTAAAGAAGCGATGGACGATCTTAACGTTGAGTACGTTGAAGCAGAAGGTGAAGCGGCGTTCTACGGTCCTAAACTGGATGTTCAGGTGAAAACAGCACTTGGTAAAGAGGAAACGCTCTCCACTGTTCAATTGGATTTCCTTCTTCCAGAGCGATTCGATCTTTCTTACATTGGGGAGGATGGCAACCATCACCGCCCGGTTGTTATTCACCGTGGTGTTGTATCAACAATGGAACGATTTGTTGCTTTCTTAATTGAAGAATACAAAGGTGCGTTCCCTACATGGCTTTCTCCAGTACAAGCTGAAATCATACCGGTTTCTGAAGTTCACCTGGATTATGCAAAGGAAGTTCAGAAAAAACTTCAACGTGCAGGAATTCGTGTAGAAGTTGATGAGCGTAACGAAAAAATCGGGTACAAAATCCGTGAAGCTCAAATGCAAAAAATCCCTTATATGCTTGTGGTAGGTGACAAAGAAGTAGAAGGCGAAGCTGTTAACGTTCGTCGATACAGCCAGCAGAATTCAGAGACTGTATCGCTCAGTGAATTTACTTCAAGAATCGAACAAGAAATTAAAGAAAAGAACTAATGGAAAGCCGGCTTGAAGGCCGGCTTTTTATTAATGATGTAAAAGAAATATGAAAAAACACTTGTCACAAAGCGAAAGATTCGTTATGATAATCAAGTGCACTTCGAAGGAATCTTATCACCTTGACATAAATTTGGTCAGCATGGTATACTTTCTTAGGTAATTAAATATCGGAAACAAAGCAAGCAGAAGCGCCCGCTTCTCACCTGATTGACGCCGTTACTGGTAGTTTGCAGGTACACTGTTTATAATTGTGTAATGTGTGGGTGTCGTATGCGCCGACGCTTTTTTTATGCTTTGAACCGAATATAATTCAATTAAGGACAACATGTTTAGATGATCATCATCGAACAATAACCATGGAGGTGGCTGATTATTAGTAGAGATATGAACGTCAATGAGGGCATTCGTGCCCGGGAAGTACGTCTTGTTGGTGCAGACGGAAACCAAATTGGTGTGAAATCAAAAAATGAGGCATTAGATATGGCTCGAAACGCAAATCTTGATCTTGTTATGGTCGCTCCAAACGCGAAGCCGCCGGTATGTCGCATTATGGACTACGGAAAGTTCCGTTATGAGCAGCAGAAGAAAGACAAAGAAGCGCGTAAGAAACAAAAGATTATTACCGTTAAAGAAGTTCGTTTGAGCCCGAATATTGAAGAGCATGATTTCAATACGAAGCTTCGTAATGCACGTAAGTTTCTTGAAAAAGGCGACAAAGTGAAGGCATCGATCCGTTTCCGCGGTCGTATGATCACACACTCTGACATCGGTAAAAAGGTGCTTGAGCACCTGGCAGAAGATTGTAAAGATATTGCAACTGTTGAGTCCAAACCAAAAATGGAAGGACGCAGCATGTTCCTAATCTTGGCACCTATCGCAGAAAAGTAATTCTTGAAGGAGGAACTCACTCATGCCAAAAATGAAATCTCACAGTGGAGCTTCAAAGCGTTTTAAGAAAACTGGATCAGGTAAACTTAAGCGTAGCCGTGCTTACACTAGCCATATGTTTGGTAACAAGTCTCAAAAGCAGAAGCGTAAGCTTCGCAAAGCTTCTCTTGTTTCCGCAGGTGACTTCAAGCGCATTAAGACTCTAATCTACAACAAGAAGTAATCGGCATTTATACTATTTTGACACAGAAATTAGGAGGGGTTTAGTATGCCAAGAGTAAAAGGTGGCTACGTAACACGTCGTAGACGTAAAAGAACGTTAAAACTCGCAAAAGGATATTACGGATCTAAGCATTTGCTTTTCAAAGTTGCTAACCAGCAAGTTATGAAATCACTTATGTATGCTTATCGTGACCGTCGCCAGAAAAAACGCGACTTCCGTAAGCTTTGGATTACTCGTATCAACGCGGCAGCTCGTATGAACGGACTTTCTTACAGCCGTTTGATGTTCGGTCTTAAAACAGCTGGAATCGACATCAACCGTAAAATGCTTGCAGAGCTTGCAATCAACGACGAAAAAGCGTTCGCTGAACTAGCATCTAAAGCTAAAGAAAACTTGAAATAAGTATGAAGCCATTCTCACTGGTTGAGAGTGGCTTTTTTTGATAGGGAGATGAAAAATGAGTATTTATTATCTTTTCTTTGTTTACATCGCTCTCCTTAACATCTGGAGTTATGCTGCAATGGGTTGGGATAAACGAAGAGCTAGAAAGCGTGGAAATCGAATTGCAGAGAGAAATCTGTGGACGTTGTTTATTATAGGAGGATCCATTGGCGGATATGCAGGCATGAAGCATTTTAGACATAAAACAAAGCACAGGCAATTTGTAATAGGCATTCCTGTGCTTGTAACGATCCAACTCGTTCTGTTCGCAGGGGGATTTTACATTTTAAATCGCTCATGACTCGTTTTGTTTTAAATAGCGCTTGTCCTTCAAGAACAGCCGCCAGAAGTAAATGAATCCAGGAGTTAAAATGAAAAAGGCAACAATATAGGTAATGATAAGCGCTCTGAATGTCGCAGGATTTGTGAACCCTGTTTCAATCGTTACCTCGGGATATACGATATAAGGTAGATGTGCTGAACCATAAGCGTAGCTTGCGAGTAAATATTGAATGACAACGCTAATCATAGCGAGTCTTGGGATCCCAGCTCCTCGTTTCCTTGGGATCCATAGTGCTACATACCCAATTAAGAAAGTAGCTACCGATCCTATTAGCCAGGGAACATAGTTCATAAGATTCTCATATAGCCAGAGCGCTTCATTCCGCATTGTCAGAACGAGTAATCCAGCCATGACAAGTGAGACAGGTCCGACCATGATAGCGTCTCTGCGATAGATTGTATAGGCTTCCTGGTCTCCTGCTACATTTGAATAATCAGCAAGTAAAAGGGAGGAAAGAAAGAGCGTGCTTGAAACGGCAAAAGCCATAAAAGCATAAACACTAGGACTGGTGAAAAGCTCACCAAGTAAAAGCTGTTCCTTTCCATCCACAAATTCTACAAAGCCCCCCTGTGTAATGGGGAGAACACAGATCAGAAGCGCTGGTATTAAAAAACCAGTAATCCCAGAAATGATCGTGAGAATTCGTTTATAATTCTCAGATGCGGAATGTGAAAAGACGAGAAAAGCACTTCGGAGTGCCAGTAGGAGAATAATCAGGCTGCCAGGAATGAGTAGAACGGTCCCCAGTGTAAACGTCGCACCAGGAAAGAAACTGAAAAGAGCAACAACAATGGCTACAATAAACACGTTCGTTACTTCCCATGAAGGAGAGAGGTACCTGTTTGCGATACTTGTTGCTTTTGTATTGTTTTTATTTAAATAGATCATCGACCAGAATCCTGCTCCAAAGTCGATGGTAGCCATAACTGCGTAGATAAACACAATTCCCCATATTAATGTAATAGCATAGAGTGCTTCTGTCATTTCCTTCACCTCGTAGTTAGTCTATTGGTCAAGTTCCTCTGAAACTGGATTTCGATTAAAGTAGTAGCGAAGAACGAGAACGGTTGAAATCATCAAAATAACATAGACAATTAAAAATAGGATAAATAGAAGCCCGATGTTACCTGAAGTTGTGACAACGTCTTCTGTTTTCAACATGTGGTAAATAACCCATGGCTGTCTTCCTGTACATGCGAAAATCCATCCGAACTCAATCGCCATGATTGCAAGTGGTCCAGCTATAATGAATAACCACATGAGCCATCGAGGAAATCCCTTTCGTTTTAAGAGTCGATGCCAGACAAACCCAACTACAGAAAGCAGTATTAAGAGAGAGCCTATTCCGACCATAGCATTGAAGAGGGTATGAACGAATAACGGTGGCCACTCATCCTCAGGATATTCCTCCAATCCAATTACTCTCGTATCAAAAGAATCGTCAGCGAGGTAACTGAGTGCCCATGGCACTTCAATTGCCCATTTTACTTCACGCTCCTCCTTATCTGTGTATCCTCCGATTGCGAGTGGTGCGAATGTTTGCGTTTCAAACAACCCTTCTGCTGCTGCGAGTTTCTCTG
Organism: Pseudalkalibacillus hwajinpoensis; assembly: GCF_039851965.1. Taxonomy (NCBI): domain Bacteria; kingdom Bacillati; phylum Bacillota; class Bacilli; order Caryophanales; family Guptibacillaceae; genus Guptibacillus; species Guptibacillus hwajinpoensis. The sequence continues at coordinate 3,447,807 of NZ_CP156674.1, forward strand.
GTTGATAAACATGCAGCAGTTGAGCTGATTCATGGCCATTTAAAGCGGTTAGAATGGAGAAGATCCCACCAATGACAAGCCCCATCATTAATGCCTTTTGATGAAAGTGGTATTCTCTTTTAACCTTACTTCTCCGGAGCATGTTGTAAGCGGCAATAGATGCAATCACAAATGCTCCCGTCATTAAGGCGGAAACCGTAACGTGACCTGCTGTCACTAAGAACGATGGGTTAAAGAATGCAGCCCATGGATCAACATTGACAAACTCGCCATCGACGATTTCAAAACCAGCAGGTGTCCCTTCAAAAGCATGAACATTTGTAATAAGAATAGCTGATGCACTTGCGCCAACTGCAACAAGCGTTACACTAACAATACGCATGATTGGGGAAAGTCTATCAGCGGCATATACATAAATGGACATAAAGAGAGCTTCAAGGAAAAAAGCGTAAATTTCAATTTGAAAAGGAAGGGCAATGACTTTGCCAACTACCTCCATAAACCCAGGCCACAAAAGAGATAGTTGAACGCCAGCAATTGTTCCAGTGGGGATAGCGACACCAAGTAGTACAGCAAACCCTTTCGTCCATCTTGTCGCCATTACAGCATAATCCCTGTCTTTCGTCTTTTGATACATTAATTCAGCGACAAGAACCATTAGAGGCACTCCTACGCCAAGGGTTGCGTAGATAATATGAACGCCCATCGTCATACCGAACAGGGAGCGGGCAAGAACCAGCTCATCCATAATAAGTTTCCTCCTATTACCGTTCTTATTAAATCCCCACTTATTGTCCACCTTTTACCAGAAAATATTCTGCTCCGGTGCGCGTTTTGACATAACAGCTCGTCTTCTGTCATACACGTTAGGAGAAGGGGGGAACATCATGGATGAGCTCGTCCTGCCGTTTGTCGAGGTTGTGTCGAACAGTGGAATCTACGCCCCGTTCTATTTTATTGTTCTTCATTTTATACGGCAGTTTGTCTTTGTTCCGGTGAGTGTGGTTTGCATAGCGGGAGGAGTCATGTTTGGAGCGATTTATGGTACCATTTATTCAGTGATCGGGATTACGGTAGTAAGCACAGTTTTCTATGTATTCGTAAAGCGAGCACCGGTATTTTTTAAGAAAATTACCCGAATGAAGGAGAAATGGATGAGAAAACGGATGCCGATGTCAGTGGGACAAATAGCGATTTTGCGATTAGTCCCTTTCGTGCATTTCCATTTCATTTCACTCTGCTTAATTGAAGTCTCAAAAGACTTTCAGGATTACTTGAAGTCATCAATCATTTCTAACTTACCGCTCGCCTTGATGTATTCATTCTTTGGAACAGCTATCAAAGGTTTTGATCCAGTGCTTATCGTCTTATTGCTTTGTGGTCTTGTGGTTCTTTTCTATTTATTACGGAGAAGAGAATGGATTATGAAGTGGGAGGATTTTTTCCAACCTGTAAGATAATAAACTCCCCCTGGGGGCCAGGGGGAGTTTATTATCTATTCCATACTTAAGGGCAGATTGGTTCGAATAACCATCAGAGGGGGAAGCCAAACATACTGATGGAAGTTTCACTTTAGGAGTTTTCACGGTGACGTAAAAATTCTTTAACGGGACTTTTCCATTCGATTTTTGCACTTGGATAACGGAGGTCCATTTCTTTTTCTAGGAAATAGAAATCTTCTTTTTCGAGCATATAAAGCTCTGATGCATTTTTAACTCCAACCGAGATCGTAACAATGTCAAATGAATTTTCTGTCGTTCCAAGATATTTCTCGCCCTCAAATAGAGCACCCTTATAAGTAACAAGAAAGTTCTTTCGAACATTGGAGGAGTCATCAAGGAAATAGTACTTTTTATGGTCATAGGCTTTTTCGAGCTTGCGTTTCGGATCGATAAAAAAACGAATAACAGAATAAGCAATCAATACCATGGCAGCAAGAATGACAAGACGAAAAAGAATAATAATCATTAGTCAGCACCTCATTTTCACTATGCTTCTATTCTCTATACGTTTATGATAAAGAAAGGTTTCATTTTAAATGACAATTTTAAGACTAGCTGGTCAATTTAGAAAGGGAGATGACGTTGGATTTCAACCAATTATTTGCGCTCCAAAAACAACTGGATGATCGCATTGTAAACGAACACGGGCTTGAAGGCTTGGATTTATTTCAAAATAAACTTCTCGCACTTAAAGTAGAAGTTGGTGAACTAGCAAATGAGACAAGATGTTTCAAATACTGGAGCAAAAAAGCTCCTTCTCCAATCGAAACGATTCTCGAGGAATATGTTGATGGCATTCACTTTATTCTATCACTTGGACTAGAAATCGGCATCACTCCTAGGAAAGTTCCATCTGAAGTTGCGGATGAATTATCAACAGTAGAGTGTTTTCATCACGTCTATCAAGCCATTGATCACGTTGCTGAAATAAGAAATGAAGAGGCCTATCTCCATTTACTTAACCATTATCTCCTACTTGGGAAGCAAATCGGATTAAATATAGACGATATTTATGAAGCTTATTTGAAGAAAAACGAAGTGAATCATAATAGGCAGGACCAGGGATATTAAGCGCTCTCAATTGTGAAAAAATTCGGGAACCGTTATAATAAAATTGAATACATATCAAGGAGGCAATACATATGGTGAAGCTTGATGAAACATTGCAAATGCTTAAAGAATTAACTGATGCTAATGGTGTACCGGGCAACGAACGTGAACCTCGTGAGGTTATGAAAAAGCACATCGAACCTCTTTCTGACGAGTTGATGTATGACAACCTTGGAAGCTTAATTGCAGTTAAAAAAGGTAAAGCAGAAGGCCCTAAAATTATGGTAGCTGGCCACCTCGATGAAATCGGTTTTATGATTACACGTATAGACGATAAAGGATTCCTCTGGTTCCAAACTGTTGGCGGATGGTGGGAGCAGGTAATGCTTGCGCAACGTGTTAACGTGATGACACGGAAAGGCAACATTATGGGTGTAATTGGATCAAAGCCTCCACATATTCTTCCAGCAGAACAGCGTAAGAAATCAGTGGACAAGAAGGATATGTTCATTGATATCGGTGCTTCAAGTAGAGAAGAAGCGTTGGAGTGGGGCGTTAAACCAGGCGATTCCGTTGTTCCAGTTTGTGATTTTACAGTTATGAACAATGAGAAAATGCTTATGGCAAAAGCCTGGGATAACCGTATTGGCTGTGCAATTGCGATTGAAGTTCTTCGCAAGTTGAAAGGTGAGGATCATCCGAACACTGTATACGGCGTTGGTACTGTTCAAGAAGAAGTTGGCCTTCGTGGCGCTACGACGGCTGCAAACATGATTAAGCCAGATATCGGTTTTGCCGTTGATGTTGGTATTGCTGGTGATACTCCTGGAGTGAGTGATAAAGATGCTCAATCGAAAATGGGTAAAGGTCCACAAATCATCATGTATGATGCTTCAATGGTAGGTCATAAAGGGCTACGTGATCTTGTAACAGATACAGCTGACGAGAAGAACATTCCTTATCAGTTTGATGCAATTGCAGGTGGTGGTACTGATTCAGGTAAAATTCACCTTACAGCAAACGGTGTACCTGCACTATCGATTACAATAGCAACACGTTACATTCATACACATGCAGCTATCCTGCATCGTGATGACTTTGAAAACGCGGTTAACTTAATTGTAGAAGTGATAAAGAAACTTGACGCTAATACAGTAAAAGAAATTATCTTTAATTAAAACACAAAATCCGGTGGCTTCTGCCACCGGATTTTGCTTGTTAATTTACGCCTTGCGCCATGTAAGAGAGCATTTGCTCGCGTTCATTTTCTGGTGCTTCTTTCCAGAGAATTTCGAAAAGAACACCGAGTCCTGGGAGCATTTTCTCTTCACCGCTCTGCATAGCATCGAGGATCGTAGCTTCAATCTGCTCCTCATTGTTGCCATTAATGTTTGCGAGAATCGCTTTCCGTAAGTTAAGGTCCATGCTTTCCACCTCGCCTTTCTGATTCGCTTGTTAGAACAAGCATCATTAGTATGAGCGAATCGTTTAAATTTCATGAGTTTTGTTGGAATCTTGCCGTGGGACCCTTTATAATGAAAACATTGAAAACTGAAGGAGACCATAATGATTATAGAATCCATAAAGAATCAAAAAGTGAAAGACTGGAAAAAGCTTCAAACACGAAAAGGAAGAGAAAAGGCAGGCGCTTATTTAATTGAGGGTCCTCATATTGTTGAAGAGGCAGCAAAAGCAAAAACCCCAATATTAGAAGTGATTCAATCAGAAGGTACCGACTTATCTGATTATCCGTTTAAAGAAAGACCTGTTGTCTATACTGTTACTGAGAAAATTATGCAGGAACTAACAGATACAGAAACGCCGCAGGGAATTATGGCTGTCTGTCAGGTGGAAGAGCCTGTCTTTCCTCAGAATGGCAAACTTCTATTGCTTGATGCGATTCAGGACCCGGGGAACCTGGGGACGATTATTCGTACGGCCGATAGTGCTGGATATGATGGGATCTTATTAGGTCACGGAACCGTTGATCCATACAATAGTAAAGTACTTCGTTCCACACAGGGATCCATTTTTCATTTACCTGTGAAGAAAGCGAATTTATTCGAAGAAGTGAAAAGGTTAAAAGAAGCGGGCATGTACATTTATGCAACAGAAGTAAGTGGTGGTACCCCATATCAAGAACTTGAACGCCACGCACACTTCGCCATTATTCTCGGGAACGAGGCTAACGGTGTTTCAGAAGAGCTTCAAAATTTAGTCGATGTGAATGTATACATCCCGATTTTCGGTAAAGCTGAATCATTAAATGTAGCCGTTGCTGCAGGAATACTCATGTACGGTCTACTGCCTTCATAATCGGGCTTGCAGATTGATCGATTTTTTTCTATAATTAGAATCAACTTATATATGATAAAAACAATGATAGAGAGTAGTAAGTTGCCACTGCCTTTGCAGGGAGGAAATGCCGTGACTGGAAGCATTTCTATAGGGACGCCGCTGAATTCGCTCTGGAGTTGCCGCTTCCTATAAAAGCGGATCGGTTACAAACCGTTATTCTTTGCTTAAGGCTGATGGAATTCTTCTATTAGTGAATTAGGGTGGTACCGCGAAATCAAATCTTCGCCCCTTATGGGGAGCGAGGATTTTTTTATTGCACAAAAAAGTTTGGAGGTTGAAACGATGCAGGAGCGATTGCAAACGTTGAAAGAAGAAGCACTAGTACAGATTCAGCAAGCTTCTTCCATAAAAGAAGTTCAGGACATTCGGGTTGCATACTTAGGGAAAAAAGGGCCAATTACTGAAATTTCTAAAGGAATGGGTAAATTATCGCCTGAAGAGCGTCCGAAGATGGGGCAGCTCGTAAATGAAATTCGTTCAGCAATTTCAGAGCAAATTGATGAAAAAACGGCTGGTTTAGAAAAAGCTGCAGTAGAAGAAAGGCTAAAGAAAGAAACGATTGATATCTCTCTTCCAGGCCGTCCGGTTAAGAGGGGAAATCATCACCCACTAACAAGGGTCATAGAAGAAATCGAAGATCTTTTTCTTGGAATGGGCTTTTCAATTGCGGAAGGACCTGAAGTGGAAACGGATTACTACAATTTCGAAGCCTTGAACCTTCCGAAGGATCATCCAGCTCGTGATATGCAGGATTCCTTCTATATTACAGATGAAACGCTGCTTCGCACACATACGTCTCCGATGCAGGCAAGAACGATGGAAAAATTAAATGGCGAAGGCCCGGTTAAGATCATCGTGCCAGGTAAGGTATATCGCCGCGACACAGATGATGCGACACACTCGCACCAGTTTATGCAAATTGAAGGCTTAATGGTCGGAGAAAATGTTCGTATGAGTGACTTGAAAGGCGTGCTGCAATCATTTGCAAAGAAAATGTTCGGTGAAGAACGTGAAATTCGTCTGCGCCCTAGCTTCTTCCCTTTTACTGAGCCATCTGTTGAAATGGATATTTCATGCTTTAACTGCGGTGGAAACGGCTGTTCTGTATGTAAAGGAACCGGCTGGATTGAAATCCTAGGTGGCGGAATGGTGCATCCGAACGTGCTTCGTATGTCCGGATTCGATCCTGAAAAAGTAACAGGCTTTGCATTTGGTATGGGCCCTGAACGAATTGCTATGCTGAAATACGGCATTGACGACATTCGCCACTTCTATACAAATGACAGCCGATTCATAAAACAATTTAATTCACTATAAACGATTTGATTGTAAGGAGGAGAAAGTATGCTTGTACCAATGAACTGGCTTCAACAGTATGTCGATCTAGATAGTTATTCGGCTGATGAGCTTGCTGACCTGATCACAAAGGGCGGTATTGAGGTAGAAACAGTTGAAAAGCTAAATAAAGGAATTAGTGGCGTGGTCGTTGGCTATGTACACGAATGTAACCAACACCCTGATGCAGATAAGCTTAATATTTGTAGCGTCGATATTGGTGAAGAAGAACCCGTCCAGATTATCTGTGGAGCCCCTAACATCGCACAGGGACAGTACGTGGCAGTTGCGAAGGTTGGAGCAGTCCTTCCTGGAAACTTCAAAATTAAGAAAGCGAAACTTCGTGGTGAAGCTTCCCATGGTATGATCTGCTCGTTACAGGAGCTTGGTATCGAAAGTAAGCTTGTGCAGAAAGAATTTGCAGATGGTATTTTCGTATTTAGTGATGCCGTAACCCCTGGGGAAGATGCACTTGATTATCTTAATCTTAATGATGAAGTTCTTGAACTCGGTTTAACTCCTAACCGTGCAGATGCGATGAACATGATCGGGGTCGCTTATGAAGTTGGAGCTGTGCTAAATCGTTCGATCGCACTTCCATCTCCTGAACTTGTCCGTTCAGAGGAAAATACAGATAGCTATGTGACGGTTCGTGTAGAAAATGAAGAAGATAATCCATATTACGGGGCAACTGTTATTAAAGACGTTACCATTCAATCATCTCCACAGTGGCTTGTGAATAGACTGGTGTCTGCAGGAATTCGCCCGATAAACAACGTTGTAGACATTACAAACTACGTCCTACTCGAATACGGCCAGCCATTACACGCTTTTGACTATGACCGTTTTGGATCGAAAGAGGTTGTTGTTCGCCGCGCTGAAGACGGTGAGAAGATCGTAACGCTAGATGATACAGAGCGTACACTTTCAAGTGAGCACCTTGTGATTACGAATGGTTCTAAACCAGTTGCTGTTGCGGGTGTTATGGGTGGAGCAGATTCTGAAGTGCAACAGGATACTACGACAATTCTGCTTGAGGCTGCTTATTTTAATGGAAAGCTTGTACGTAAAGCATCGAAGGATCTCGGTCTGCGTAGTGATTCAAGTGCACGTTTCGAAAAAGGAATTGACCGAAATCGCGTGGTTAGCGCCAGTGAACGTGCGGCACAGCTTATACAGGAAATTGCTGGTGGTACAGTTTTAAAAGGAATTGCTGAGCAGGGAGATCGAACAGTAGAAGCAAAAGACGTAAGCATTGAAGTAACAAGAATTAATCAAGTGCTAGGTACAGAAATTTCTGAAACAGAAGTTGCTGCGATTTTTGAACGCTTGCACTTCTCTTATCAGAATTTTGGTGGGACATTTACAGTTCAGGTTCCGCCTCGTCGTCCTGACATTATGATTTCAGAAGATCTGATTGAAGAAGTAGGCCGCCTATATGGCTATGACAATGTCCCTGCTACACTACCGATTACAGAAAGTACGCCTGGACAGCTTTCCGACTATCAGTTGAAACGTCGCCGCGTTCGTCGCACGCTAGAAGGAGCAGGCCTATATCAAACAGTTACCTATTCACTTACTTCTCCATCTAAGCGTATGTTCTTTTCTGACGAGTCAGCTGAAGCGATTCGTCTTGCAATGCCTATGAGTGAAGATCGAAGTGAACTAAGAACGAGCCTGGTACCACATCTTCTTGAGGTGGCACAGTATAACCGAAACCGCCAGCTTGAGAACCTTGCTTTCTATGAAACGGCTTCAGTTTTCTTGCCTAATGGCTCAGAACTTCCTGAAGAGCAGGAACATCTTGCTGGTGTCGTATCCGGCCTCTGGCAGGAGCATCTCTGGCAGAAGGAAAAGAAACCGGCTGATTTCTTCGTCGTAAAAGGTATTCTAGAAGAGCTTGCAGTAGAGTTTAGCGTCGAAGATCGTCTGACCTTCGCCCGTACCGAAGAGCCTAAGCTTCACCCTGGCAGAACCGCAGCCGTTTACCTTGATCAGGAGTTATTTGGTTATATCGGCCAACTGCACCCTGAAGTCGAAAAGGAACTTGATCTAAGTGAAACGTACGTCTTTGAAATTAATCTAGAGAAATTGTTGAAAGCAGATGTTGCTCATCTTCAATATAAAAAGCTCCCTCGGTTCCCTTCTGTGACGCGTGACGTTGCTCTCGTCGTAGAAGAGTCACTTGAAGCTGGAGAAGTGAAACGTGTTCTGAAAGATGCAGGTGGAGCGAAGCTTGTAGAAATTAATTTGTTTGATGTTTATCAGGGTGAGCATCTTGAAGAAGGTAAGAAGTCACTTGCTTTCTCATTACGTTACTACAACCCTGAACAAACCCTAACAGAAGAAGAAGTAAAGAAAGCACATGATCTTGTGCTAACAGCTGCTGAAGAACAATTTGGTGCTGCGCTGCGTAAGTAATCAAAAACACTCCCTTTTATTAAGAAGGGAGTGTTTTTTAGGTTATAATGGAATTACATAAACATGCCAACGAAGATTGCAGTAATGAAGGAAGCAAGTGTACCGCCAACAATCGCTTTTAATCCTAATTTTGATACTTGTGACCGCTTTGAAGGCTCCAGTGATCCCAGTCCGATAATAAGCTGACCTATGGACGAGAAGTTTGCAAAGTTACAAAGAGCAACAGATAGGATAGCGACTGTTTTATCAGATAATTGAGCTTGAATAGCGGTAAGGTTTTGATAGGCAACAAATTCATTTATCGACATTTTTGTCCCAATAATGGAGGCAGCACGGAAGGCTTCATCGATTGGGATACCGACGAGTAACGCAAACGGATAGAAAATATAGCCGAGAATCGAACTTAGATCAGTGCCGACAACTCCAAGTAAGCCGTTCAAAACAGCTAGAATACTTATAAATGCGATTAGAAGTCCACCAATATTTAGGGCAAGTGTCACACCACTAACGGTACCATCAGCAATGGCTTCAAAAATATTAGCATGTTCTGATTTTTTCATGCGCACATTGTCATTTGTTTTTGATACTTCTGTTTCTGGTTCCATCACTTTTGAAATAACAAGAGAGACGAAAGGAACACTGAAGACGGAGATGAGCAAATATTTCAGTTCAATTCCCATTAATGAATACCCAACTAGGATAGCTCCACTTGCAGAGGCTGTTCCACCTACCATAATCGCGAAAATTTCAGATCGTGTAAGAAGTTTTAAATATGGTTTAACGAGTAAAGGCGCTTCGGCTAATCCTAGAAATGAGTTCCCTACTGCGTTAAAGGTTTCAACTTTGGTTGTTCCCATCAGTTTACCGATTGTAACGCCAATCGCCTGTACGATAAGAGGGATCACACGCAAATAATAAAGAGCTGAAACAAGAGCTGATATGAAAATAATTACCGCTAGTACGTTAATTGCGAACACAAACGTTAAATCCGTTTGTTCATAAAGTCCACCGAAAACAAATTGAATACCTTCGTTACTATAATTGATCACATTTTGTACAGCTTCAGACGCTTTTTCTAGTAACCGTTTTCCGGCATCTACTTTAAGAACGAATAGGACAAATAGTCCCTCGATTAAAAGTCCAATTCCAATCGTTCTCCATCTAACGACTGTTTTCTTATTGCTAAGTAGCCAGGCGATTGCTAGTACTCCTGCAATTGATAAAAGGCCGGTGATAATATTCATGATGACTCAATCCCCCTGTTAAGTAGTTGTTACTCCACATGTATAAATGCTATCTAAAATATAAAAAACCCGAACTGGTAAGTTCGGGTATAATACAGGAAGAATTGAGACATAAAAATGATAAACAAAACATACGTGTTTATAGTTTACGATGCCTAACTTCCCTATAGTCCAGCAATTCATGGTTGCCGGGTAGAAACTCTTTGGACCCTATTTCCAAAATTATATAGAGATAAATGTGAAGTTGTATTCATCAATTTAGCAAAATAATTGGTAGGTAGCAAGACCTATTATGATAGTAGGAATCTTTCCAAAATTCACTCCTGAAATGTAAGCGTACGATAAAAAACGTGTTGAATCAGTAGGGGCTATATGCTTAAGTACTTAGTGAAAATAGCACTGAAGCTCCTATATGCGAAGAGTCGGCGCCCGACAATTATACTTATAAAAAGCGATTGAATAAATAAAAGCTGGCCCTTTTGAGCCAGCTTTATTTATTCAATCGCTTATGAACGGTCCGACTGTTCAGCCAGTTTTTTTGCTTTCAAGCTGTTTGCGAAGTGGAGCTTGGCGAGCTTACCAAGTACCTGATCTCCATATTTTTGAATGAGTTTAGCGGCTGCAAGATCTACAGCTGCTCCTGCTCCTTTTGGTAGTTTTACGTTGTTTTCTCTTCCAAGACGATCGATTTCCATTACAAATGAATACCTGGCAATAATTGAGGCTGCTGCCACTGCAAGATGGATTTCTTCGGCCTTAGTCGCAAAGTACACTTTATCCTTCACAATCGTGGATTGTCCCTTTAAGTAATTGAAATAGATATCTGGTTTGGCAAATTGGTCAATCAAAATGGCATCATATGAAGCGATTTTTCGTTGAACGTTTTGTATGGCCTGGTTATGTAATAGAGCCTTCATTTTCCCTTGATTCATACCCTTTTTCTGCATCGCATTGTATTTCTCATTAGGTAGAATCAGTAGACTATATGGAATGGTTTTAATGAGATTCCTTGCAATCTCAATAATCTCTGGATCCTTCATTCCTTTCGAGTCTCTTACACCGAGTTCTTTTAAGAGTGGAATGTGACTATGATCAACGTAAGCTGCGGCTACAGTAATCGGACCAAAGAAATCACCTGTCCCAACTTCATCACTTCCAATTGCTGATAGAGATGAGATGTGAGCTGGAGGTGCGTATTTATGATCGCTAACCTTTTTTTTAGCAGGAGCTTTTCTCGATGAAGAAACGCCACTTGACTGCCAGGGCATTGCTTCAGATTCTGCTGCTGAACCTTGAAACATAACTTTTCCCGATTTATATCCTGTAATAGTACAGGAAGAGGTCTTTGCTACAAAAACGCTTCCTGGCGGCTGTTTGTCGCTTAAGTCACTGTTGTATTTCTTTTTTATTTCATTCATAATGGATGGTGATACAGTTAGAACTACCTGTGGCATAACAAAACTCCCTTTGTGAACGATACTTGCATCCTATTATATCAGACTGGACAAGTGAAATAGAATGGGGCAGTGCCACTGTATTTCCAAAGGTATATTTTCATGCTATGATATAAGGTGGAATTCTTTCTCATGATAGGAGGCTTAATGGGTGGCAGACAGTCAAGGAAAAATACGTACAACTGTGGAAATACATGGAGAGCAGTATACAATTGTCGGCGATAAAAGTCATCAACATATTCGCGAAGTCTCAAATTTAGTCGATGAGAAGATGAATGAAATTAAAGGGATGAGCCCTTATTTGGATACAAAGCGACTTGCGGTATTGACCGCTGTAAATATAGTGAATGAATATGTCATGATCAAAAAAGAACTTAAAGAATTGAAGAAAAAACTGAGAGAAGAGGAATAACGTAACATGGTTGATCTTATTCTTTTAATCATATTAGTTGGTGGCTTTCTTATCGGACTTCGTAGAGGTCTTATTTTACAAGTAGTTCATTTAACAGGATTCATTGTGTCAATTATTGTAGCTTATATGTACTTTCGTGATCTCGCTCCTCATTTAAAGCTCTGGATTCCATATCCTTCCTTTGGTAATGAGGCTGCTGCATCAGCAATGGTTTTTGATGCCATCAATCTCGAAGCTACATATTATAGTGGAATTGCCTTTGCGCTTTTGTTCTTTGGCACAAAAATTATTATGCAAATTATTGGATCAATGCTTGATTTTCTGGCCGATTTGCCCATTCTCAGAACTGTTAATGGTTGGCTCGGTGGCGTTCTTGGTTTTGTAGAAGTCTATATTGTGGTTTTCCTATTCTTGTTTCTTGCTGCGCTTCTTCCGAATGAAACAGTCCAATCCACTATATCCAATTCCATTCTTGCAGAGAGTATCGTGAAGCATACGCCAGTGCTGACTGAACAAATTAAAGATCTCTGGAGCACGCACGTAGCATAACCCTTCTCTTAGAAGGGTTATTTGTTTGTTGTAATCAAGCGTAAATGATTGGATTTCGTTCCAAATATGGATACGATAGAATTAATGTATTCCTTAAGAAGGGTGAGAATTCAATGAATAAAAAAAACGTCATTCATTTTCTTGAAGAAATAGCTGTTTATATGGAACTGAAAGGTGAGAATCCTTTTAAAATATCCGCCTTTCGAAAAGCAGCTCGTGCGCTCGAAACGGATGATAGAAACATGGATCAAATAGAGGACCCGGCTGAGCTTACTGGCATCGGAAAGGGTACAGCTGCTGTAATAAAGGAAATTCTTGAAAATGGGGAATCTGAAACACTTGAATCTCTTAAAAAAGAAGTCCCGGCAGGACTCGTGCCACTACTGAAATTGCCCGGTCTTGGCGGAAAGAAGCTTGCAAAGCTTTATAAGGAACTGAACGTCGTCGATATGGCTACCTTAAAGAAGTCGTGTGAAAAAGATCAAATTCAAGAACTGCCAGGATTCGGGAAGAAAAGCCAGGAAAAGATCCTTGCAGCTATTGAGGAAGCCGGTAAGAGACCTGATCGACTTTCCATTGCTTATATGCTTCCACTCGCTGAAAAAATCGAAAGACAATTGAATCATATAGAAAGCATTGACCGCTATGCGAGAGCGGGCAGCTTACGTCGCATTCGTGAAACGATTAAAGATCTCGACTTTATTATTGCCACGAATGATGCGGCCAGCGTATCTGAGAAGCTTCTGGAGATAGAAGGAATTTCGAAGATCGTTGTCAAGGGAGAAACAAAAATCACGCTTGAATTAAACGATGAATTCGGAGTTTCTGTAGATTTTCGAATCGTGAAGCCGAATGAATTCACATCAACTCTTCATCATTTTACTGGCTCTCAGGCTCATAATGTGAAAATGAGACAGATTGCGAAAAAAAAGGGCGAGAAAATTAGCGAATATGGCGTCGAGTCACTCGAAACAGGTGAGGTCCTTACTTTTGAAAGTGAAACGGAATTCTATAACCATTTCGGACTTTCTTATATTCCTCCTGAAATCCGTGAAGATGATGGTGAGATTGAGGAAGCAGAGGGAAATGACATTCAGTTAGTGGATTTGAAGGATATTAAAGGTGATCTCCATATGCACTCAACCTGGAGTGACGGTGCATATACCATTGAGGAAATGGCTGAGCGCGCGAGAGAAAAAGGGTATTCTTATATAGCCATAACGGACCATTCCCAGTACTTAAAGGTAGCAAATGGGTTAACTGCTGAAAGACTGCGCGAACAGAGAAATGAAGTGGAGCGCTTAAATAAGAAATGGACTGATTTTAAAATTTTCGCAGGTGTTGAAATGGACATTCTTCCTGATGGGTCGCTTGATTATGATGATGAACTACTAACGGAAATGGATTTCGTTATCGCTTCAATTCATTCTTCCTTCTCACAGGATCAGAATACCATTATGGCACGTCTTGAGACGGCTCTCCGCAGCCATCATGTAGATTTAATCGCCCATCCCTCGGGAAGACTCCTTGGAAGAAGGAATGGGTATGCGCTTGATCATGAAAAACTTATTCAGCTTGCAAAAGAAACGGGTACAGCCCTTGAGCTGAATGCGAATCCAAATCGTCTTGATCTAGCTGCCGAATGGCTTCGAAAAGCTCAAACTGAAAATGTTAAAATAATGATTAATACGGATGCCCATCACATGGACATGCTTGAACATATGGAAATTGGTGTTTCAGCGGGCAGAAGAGGATGGCTCCGAGCGGAGAGTGTCTTAAACACCTATACGGTAAAAGATCTTGAAGCATTTTTTAACCGTCATCAATAACTTGATAAATATTGCTTCTAGGAGGAACGCCCATTGCAAAAAAGAGTGTTACGGTTACTTGAATATGACAAAGTTAAAGAACGACTTGGTAAACACGTCTCATCCTCACTAGGGAAACAAAAAACTGAACAGTTAGTCCCGCTTTTTACGCTTGAGGAAGTAAAACATCAGCTTGAGGGTACGGACGAGGGACGAAGGGTTATTCGCTTACGTGGTCACGCACCATTAGGTGGAATTCGAGATATCCGTCAGAGTGTTAAACGAGCTGAGATCGGGGGCATGCTTAATCCATCAGAATTATTGGATATTTCCAGTACTATTTATGGTGGACGCAGGTTAAAAACCTTCCTTGAAAACATGATTGAAGATGGAGTGGAACTCCCTCTTTTTGGAGATCTTGTCGGTCAGATCATGAATGAAACTGAGCTAGAACAGGAAATCAATGCCTGTATCGACCAGGACGGTGAACTGCTCGATTCAGCAAGTGATGCCCTGCGCCGGATCCGTACACAGTTACGAAGCTTTGAATCACGCGTTCGTGAAAAGCTTGAAAGCTTAATTCGATCTTCAAGCACCCGGAAAATGCTATCTGACGCACTCATAACCATTCGTAATGAACGCTACGTTATTCCTGTTAAGCAGGAGTACAGAGGCTCGTTTGGCGGTATGATTCATGATCAATCTTCTTCTGGTGCGACGTTGTTTATAGAACCACAATCTGTTGTATCAATAAACAACCAGTTGAAAGAAGTGAAGGTAAAAGAAAAGCTTGAAATTGAGCGCATTCTAACCGAATTAACAGGACATGTTGCAGAATCCTCTGAAACGTTGCGTCACAATGTAGACATTCTGGCGGATATTGATTTTATTTTTGCGCGCGCAGGATACGCCAACGAATTGAAAGCAACGAAGCCTTCGATGAACGATGAAGGAGAATTTGAGATTAAACAGGGGAGACATCCACTCCTTCCACAGGATGAAGTAGTACCATCGTCGCTTTATCTAGGACAAGATTATTCATCACTTGTCATTACGGGGCCTAATACCGGTGGTAAAACGGTTACTTTAAAAACAGCAGGGTTATTAACATTGATGGCACAATCAGGCTTACATATCCCTGCTGATGAAGGATCGACGATGTCTGTATTTCAACAAATCTTTGCTGATATTGGTGATGAACAATCAATCGAGCAAAGTTTAAGTACGTTTTCTTCTCATATGACGAACATCGTCCATATTTTGAAAAACATTGATCAAAACAGCCTTGTTCTATTTGATGAGCTTGGTGCCGGAACTGATCCTCAGGAAGGGGCAGCACTTGCTATATCCATACTTGACTATGTCTATAACCGAGGCGCAAGAGTAATTGCGACAACACATTATAGTGAGCTAAAAGCTTATGCTTATAATCGAGAAGGGGTAATGAATGCCAGTGTAGAATTTGATGTAGAGACGCTTCGTCCAACTTATCGTCTCCTCATTGGTGTTCCCGGCCGAAGCAATGCGTTCGAAATTTCAAGGCGCCTAGGCTTGATGGATGATATTATTGAAGATGCACGTTCTCAGATTTCAAGTGAAAGCAATAAGGTAGATCGAATGATTTCTTCTCTTGAGGATAGCCAGAAACAAGCCGAGTTGGATCGACAGGGTGCATCTGAACTTCGAAAAGAAGCAGAGTCGTTGAAGGACGACCTTAAAACTCAACTTGCAAAGTTTGAAAAACAGCGTGAACGTCTATTTGAAGAAGCAGAACAAAAGGCGGCTGAAGAGGTTGAAAAAGCACAAGAGCAGGCGAAGAAAATCATTCATGATCTTCGGACGTTCCAGCGCGGCGATGTCAAGGAACATCAATTGATTGATGCACAGAAGCAGCTTGAAGATGCTAAGCCAGAACTTCGATCCAAGAAGCCGGCTCAAAAGAAAGGTAAAGGTAAAGCTAAATCTTATCAACCTGGTGATGAAGTAAAGGTCATCAGCTTTAATCAAAAAGGCCATATCGTTGAACCGGTCGGGAAAAATGAATACCAGGTTCAGCTTGGAATAATGAAAATGAATGTAAAAGCGAAAGATCTTGAGCCAATAAAATCAAAACCTGAAGTAGAACGTAAACCGTTCGTTACGGTAAGGGGTAGTGATAGCCGGGTAAAAACCGAGCTTGATTTACGAGGGAAACGATACGAAGATGCCCAGGTAGAAGTGGAACGTTATATTGATGATGCCCTTCTAGCTGGATACAATCAGGTATCCATTATTCACGGTAAAGGAACAGGGGCCCTTAGGAAAGGTGTTCATGAATGGCTTAAACGGCATTCTCGAGTGAAAAACCTTCGAATGGGTGGTATGAATGAAGGCGGCGGTGGCGTGACCGTTGTGGAATTGAAGTAGAGAAAGGAATTATCATAATGGAACAATTATGGGAGAGTGTAGCTTTTCAAACAGCCGCAAATTACAGTGTTGTGATTGTCTGCATGATTGTTTTTCTTTCATTATTTGAATTTGTTACTTCCTATCGAAACTGGGAGGAAATTCAGAAAGGAAATCTTGCTGTAGCGATGGCTACAGGGGGTAAAATTTTTGGAATCGCCAATATCTTTCGATTTTCAATAGAGCACAATGATTCTCTTGTAACAATGATGGGCTGGGGAGTATTTGGTTTTGTTCTACTTTTAATTGGCTACTTTACTTTCGAATTTTTGACGCCTAAATTTAGAATTGATAAAGAAATTGCGGCAGATAATCGTGCCGTTGGTTTTATTTCTATGGTAATATCGATTGGCCTATCTTTTGTGATTGGGGCAGGCATTTCATAAGGGGAGCATAGAATGGAAACGTTATGGAAAGTTCTAATAGTTGTCTCTGGCATATTTTTTATTGCCGGTATAATTTATTTAATTTATTTTGTTTAATGCAAAAGACAGGTGAGTAGCCTGTCTTTTTATGTTGAGAAAAAGTATTTTGATTGGTGTTTTTATTATTAGTTTGAAAGCTTGTCACTAATATTCCGACGAAAAATGCCAATGTATTCAAAAAAATCAAAAAAAGATAGGATAATTTAAGCGTTTTCATTATAATTATCATATAGAGAGAATTAGGGTTTGGAAGGAGTAGTGAAAGGGAGGTTGACGATTGATGACGAAAATCACCGAAAAAGAATGGTTTCACTATTACCAGGATGGGGTGCCAACGTCAATTGACTATGAAGATAAACCGCTTCATGCTTATTTAATTGATGCCGCTTCAAAGCACCCTGAGAAAAAAGCCGTTCATTTTCTTGGAAAAGAACTTACTTTTCATGAACTACTTAATCGCTCAAAGCGTCTCGCCAATTCCTTGCGAGATCATGGTCTAGTAAAAGGTGGGCGTGTTTCAATTATGCTACCGAATTGTCCCCAGGCTGTCATTAGCTATTATGCTGTGTTAATGGCAGGTGGTGTTGTTGTTCAAACGAATCCACTTTATATGGAACGTGAGCTCGAGCATCAGCTAACAGACTCGAAAACGAATATGATGATTTGTCTTGATCTTGTGCTACCAAAAGTATTGAA
Source organism: Pseudalkalibacillus hwajinpoensis (assembly GCF_039851965.1). NCBI lineage: Bacteria > Bacillati > Bacillota > Bacilli > Caryophanales > Guptibacillaceae > Guptibacillus > Guptibacillus hwajinpoensis. The sequence goes on from NZ_CP156674.1 coordinate 3,465,506, forward strand.
AGTAAAAGAGAAGACAGAACTTGAGCATATTATTGTAACAAAAATTCAAGACTATTTACCTTTTCCTAAAAACCTTCTTTACCCGCTCGTTCAAAAGCAGAAGAAGCAGGGTTTGCTTGTTGAGTTGCCCTCCACTGATGAGATACACACCTTTCAAGATTGGGTTACAAATGGTAGGGACGATGACCTTGAGATTAACGTGAATCCGAAAGAAGATCTTGCCCTTCTTCAATATACTGGAGGAACGACAGGTTTAGCAAAAGGGGTTATGCTCACCCATTACAACCTTGTAGTCAATACGATGCAGTGCAAGAGCTGGATTCGAGATGCGAAATATGGTGAGGAACGTGTGCTAGGTATTCTTCCATTTTTCCACGTTTACGGTATGACGTGTGTTATGAATTTATCGATCATGTATGCTGCCAAAATGATTATCCTTCCTAAATTCGAACCGAAAGATACCTTAAAGGCTATACAAAAGCAAAAGCCGACGCTATTCCCAGGTGCTCCAACCATCTACATCTCACTATTAAATGACCCAGAAATTGATCGATATGATTTATCATCAATTAAAGCCTGTATTAGCGGCTCGGCACCACTTCCTATTGAAGTACAACAGAAGTTTCAGGAGAAAATCAGTGGCCGTCTTGTAGAAGGGTATGGGTTAACAGAGTCATCCCCTGTAACGCATTCGAATCCACTCGATGGTACGGTTATTGGAAGTATCGGGGTACCATGGCCCGACACTGACGCAAAAATTATCACTCCAACAGATGAAGAAGCTGCCCTGAAAGAAATTGGGGAGCTTATTGTAAAAGGACCTCAGGTGATGAAGGGTTATTGGAATCGCCCAGATGAGACTGCGGCGGTATTAAAAGACGGCTGGCTTTACACTGGTGATATGGCCTACCGTGATGAAAAAGGTTACTTTTATGTTGTTGATCGTAAGAAGGATATGATTATCGCGGGAGGCTACAACATATATCCACGTGAGGTTGAGGAAATCCTGTATGAGCACCCCTCTATACAGGAAACAGTGGTTATCGGAGTACCAGACGCCTATCGGGGAGAAACAGTCAAAGCATTCGTCGTTTTGAAAAATAAAGCAACTGTAACGGAAGAAGAATTGAATCAGCATTGTCGTCGATTTCTTGCTGCGTATAAGGTCCCGCGTCTCTATGAGTTCCGTAATGAACTTCCGAAAACAACTGTTGGGAAGATTCTGCGCCGCGTTCTTGTCGATGAGGAGAAGGAAAACAGAAACCAATCGCTTTAGCGATTGGTTTCTCACCATTTATGCTACACAGAAAAATAAATTAATATTCTGGAAAAATTCGCACATTTCAGCTTATTGTGGTATGATGAATTTGCGAAAAACTCCGTATTCTAATCGAGCGCTCGTTCAGAAATCTTATATTGACAGCAGCACTCTTGTATCGCTACAATATAAATAGTTTATGAATGAATACTCATTCATTTTGAGCGAGTGGCGGAAAAAGAATAAAGGAGAACTCACATGGTAGATAAGGGAAAAAAAAGGGGTCCGAAGTACGATAAAATCATTGATGCCGCTGTCGTGGTTATTGCACAAAATGGTTACCATCAGGCGCAGGTATCAAAGATAGCAAGGGAAGCCGGTGTGGCAGATGGCACCATTTATCTATACTTCAAAAATAAAGAAGACCTGCTGATTTCATTATTCCAAAAGAAAATGGGCAGTTTTATCGACAAAACAGAAGAGCAAATCTCACGTAAAGATAATGCAATGGATAAATTATTTACGCTGATTGATATGCACTTCAAACACCTTGGATCTGATTATCAGCTTGCTATTGTTACTCAATTGGAGTTAAGGCAAACGAACAAAGCGCTTCGAGCCCAGATCGGTGAAGTGTTGAAGAAATATCTTACTCTGGTTGATCACATTCTTTATGAAGGCATTAAATCAGGGCTGTTTATAGAAGAGCTGGACATTCGGCTGGCCAGACAGATGATTTTCGGTACGTTAGATGAAACTGTAACCAACTGGGTCATGAAGGATCATAAGTTCGAACTGGAACCACTTGCAAAGCCGCTTCACAATTTGTTGATTAACGGCTTGAGCAAATAAAATGATGTCCCGGCGTTGACCGGGACCATCACGATGTGAGAGGAGTGGAGAAGTGGAATTTATTAAGTTATCTAAAGAGAACCGGGTAGCGCATGTCACCTTGAATCGCCCACCAGCTAACGCGGTTGCATCTGATGTTTTAAGAGAGTTATCAGAGATTCTAGGTGAGATTGAGCAGGATCCCGAGTCAAAAGTTATTTTATTATCGGGTGAAGGAAGGTTTTTTTCAGCCGGGGCCGATATTAAAGAATTTACAACTGTAGACAGTGAAGAGGGTTTTGCTGATTTAGGTGGTTTTGGCCAGCAGCTTTTCGATAAAATGGAAGCGTTCCCAAAACCGATAATAGCAGCTATCCACGGCGCTGCACTTGGGGGTGGACTTGAGCTTGCGATGGCCTGTCACATTCGTCTGGTGACAGAAAGTGCAAAGCTTGGACTTCCTGAGCTTCAACTTGGTCTTGTTCCGGGATTTGCGGGGACACAAAGATTACCGGCCCTTGTGGGTAAAGCAAAGGCTACTGAAATGCTTCTCACAAGTGATCCGATTTCAGGTAGTGAGGCGGTATCAGCTGGACTTGCTAATCAAGTTTATAGTGAGGATGAACTCCTTCCAAAGGCAAAAGAACTTGCTGAAAAGATCGCCTTAAAAAGCGCTGTGGCAATCAACTATGCACTTAAGCTTCTCACCTACTCAAAATCTGCGCATTTTGATGAAGGTGTTAGGAAAGAAAGAGAGTATTTTGGCAAAGCATTTGCTTCTCACGATGGACAGGAAGGAATTCGTGCTTTTATTGAGAAGCGAAAGCCAGATTTTAAAGACAAATAACCAGAAATATTTCAGGGAGGGATAAATACATGAATATTTATGTAATCATGAAGAGAACTTTTGATACAGAGGAAAAAATCGTTATCGAAAACGGGAAAATCAGTGAAGAAGGTGTCGAGTTCATCATTAACCCTTATGATGAGTACGCGATTGAAGAAGCGATTCAGCTTCGCGACGACCATGGTGGCGAAGTAACGGTAGTTAGTATTGGTGATGAAGAGGTTGAAAAAGAACTAAGAACAGCCCTCGCAATGGGAGCAGATAAAGCTGTCCTAATCAATAATGAAGAGCTCGATGATAGTGATCAGTATACAACAACTGCACTTCTTGCATCTTATTTCGAGGATAAAGAATACGATATTATCCTTGGGGGAAATGTATCCAACGATAACAGTACTGGGCAAATTGGACCACGCCTTGCAGAGAAACTTGGAATCGCTTACGTGACGACGATTACAAAACTTGATATTGATGGAATGACAGTGACAATGGAGCGAGATGTTGAAGGGGACATGGAAGTTGTTGAAGCTCAGCTTCCACTACTCGTTACAGCACAGCAGGGTCTTAATGAACCGCGTTATCCGTCGCTTCCAGGAATCATGAAGGCAAAGAAGAAGCCATTAGAAGAAATTGACTATGATGATCTTGACGTAAATGACGACGAAATTGTGGCAAAAACAGAGACAGTTGAGCGTTATTTACCACCTAAGAAGGAAGCTGGGAAAGTTCTAGAGGGTGAAATTGGGGATCAAGTAGAAGAACTAGTAAAGTTGCTTCGTCAGGAAGCGAAAGTTATATAGGAGGGGTTCAGTTATGGCTAAAAAAGTTCTCGTATTCGCAGAAACTCGTGATAATGAATTACGAAATGTATCATTTGAAGCAATCGGTGCTGGTAAAGAAATCGCAGCGGGCGGTGAAGTTATCGTCGCAATAGCAGGAGATAGTGTGAGTGCTTTTACGGATCACCTATTCCACTATGGAGCCGACCGTGTGATAAAAATTGAACATGAAAAGTTGAAAAACTATACAAGTGATGGATATGGACAGGCATTTATGCAGGTTGTTGAGTCTGTTGATCCAGATGCAATCCTCATGCCTCACACGTCGATGGGGAAAGATCTGGCTCCAAGGCTTGCTAGTAAGCTTGATGCAGGGCTTGTTTCAGATGCAACTGGTCTTGAGATTGATGGTGATGAAGTGATTTTCACACGACCAATCTATTCTGGTAAAGCGTTTGAGAAGAAGAAGGTTAAAGAAGGTGTTATTCTGGCAACAATTCGTCCAAATAATATCGCTGCGCTTGAGAAAGATGAGTCTCGATCCGGTGAGGTATATGAAGAAAGTGTCGACATCAAAGACCTCCGTACGATTGTGAAAGAAGTTGTGCGTAAATCAACTTCAGGAGTGGATCTTTCCGAGGCAAAAATCATTGTTGCAGGTGGACGCGGCGTTAAAAGTGAAGAGGGATTTGAACCTCTTCAAGAGCTTGCTGATCTTTTAGGCGCTGCTGTAGGCGCTTCTCGCGGCGCATGTGATGCTGACTACTGTGATTATTCCCTACAAATTGGGCAAACCGGGAAAGTTGTAACACCGGATCTTTATATTGCCTGTGGGATATCTGGTGCAATTCAGCATTTAGCAGGAATGTCAAACTCCAAAGTCATTGTAGCTATCAATAAAGATCCTGAAGCAAGTATCTTTAATGTTGCTGACTATGGAATTGTTGGGGATCTTTTTGAAGTCGTGCCCCTTCTAACTCAAGAATTCAAGAAAGTGCTTCAAACAAACTAACGGAAAAGCGAGCTGAATTCAGCTCGCTTTTTTAATGAAGACTGATAGCAATACGTTATTACTAATCGTTTTATTTCTTGAATTTAGGGAAGAATGAACGTGAGTCAAAAAAATGGAATCCGTAAGAGTATTAATGATATACTCAATTTGTGCCAGTCATCAATCTGGCAGTTACACTGAGGCAACCGGCCTTAACCTGGTATTCTCAAGTGATAAATGTTTTAAGGAGGAATATACAAATGGCTATCGTACACGCAACAGATCAAAGTTTCAATGAAGAAACAAGTGAAGGTTTAGTTCTTGCTGACTTCTGGGCACCATGGTGTGGCCCTTGTAAAATGATTGCGCCTGTTCTTGAAGAACTTGACGCTGAAATGGCTGACGTAAAAGTTGTAAAGCTTGATGTTGATGAAAATCAGGAAACAGCAAGCAAGTTTGGTGTAATGAGCATTCCAACACTTCTAGTGTTTAAGAACGGGGAAGTTGTTGACCAGGTTGTTGGTTTCCAACCAAAAGAAGCTCTAGCACAAACGCTTTCTAAACATCAGTAAATAATTTGAAAATCACCCTGTCCTCTTTTGAGAGCAGGGTGATTTTTTTAGTTCAGACGTTTGAACTTGGAAACGCTATCAGTACAATAAGTTTGTCTGGCTTGCCGTTGTTGCAAGCGTAGGTGTCGCCATGTTGTTCCAGGTAGTCTTTACTGGATTTGCTGCAATGGGAAGCGAGATTTATCTGAAGATTTTCCATTATGCTTATCTCTGCGGTGCTGCTAACGCAGATGGTTTTCTGGATGGCTTCGCACAGGCGGAATCTGAAAGGCAAGACAGAGGGGAAAATGACCGAGTACATCACAACCGGAAAGGTTGTTGGTATGGTTATTCATTCCTTCCTTGTTGTCCTTCGTGAAGGAGTAGTGACAGCCTTCTTCTTCGCTGCGATCACAGGTGGAGATATGGGAAAAGGTTTTGAAGGTTGGGGAGCAATAACAGGAGTTTAAATTGCTGCAGTAGTATCATATCTGTTCTTCAAAGGAACCATGCGTAAAGCTTTCTTTAAAGTAACAGGAATTATCATTGTGTTAATTGCTGGTGCATTATTTGTTCAGGGCATCTCAATGATGCAGGATATCAGACGACTCTCTCCTGGTCATCTCATCACTATATCCGGTGTACTCGATTAGTCGATCCATACTGTCACGAACAGGAAGTATAGCTATTGCGGCTTTATTACAAAGTATGGCTTTCTGAATGTGATGGCAATTCAGCCGATGAGCGAAGCCTTACAACAATGAACGCGTATTTATAACTGATCGAGTTGTAGAAGGATTTATGAAACAAGTAATAGAAATGATGAGACGAGCACACTTTTGTAAGATTTTCGTCTGAAGGCAACATGCAAGCTCCATATGTACCACCAGAAAATGGCAACTGCAGGAGTATCAATCGAAGACTCGATAAAGAAGGTAGCAGAATTTCATTCATCGTCGCTATATGATCCAGTCTACAATGAAATTGTTTTGTACGAGTATATCCGTTAAAGAACGAACAGGAATTGTGTTACAATCAGAGGGGAACATAGATACGCCTTAAAAGAGAGTAGTGGGGGGAGTCAGCATGGAACAACATCTTAAAAACAAGCTAGCCATCCTTCCCGATCAACCCGGGTGCTACTTAATGAAAGATCGCCAGGGAACGATTATTTATGTAGGAAAGGCTAAAGTGTTAAAAAATAGAGTACGTTCATATTTTAGTGGATCACACGATGGAAAAACACAGCGCCTCGTAGGTGAAATTCGTGATTTTGAATACATCGTAACATCCACTAATTTAGAGGCACTTATTCTCGAGCTAAACTTAATTAAAAAACATGATCCAAAATATAACGTTATGCTTAAGGATGATAAAAGCTATCCTTATATAAAAATTACTTCAGAAGAACACCCCCGGCTAATTACAACTCGAAAGATTAAGAAAGATAAAGGGAAATACTTTGGTCCTTATCCTAATGCCTATGCTGCAAGTGCTACGAAAAAGTTACTTGATCGACTTTACCCATTACGAAAATGCAGAAAGATGCCCGATCGTGTCTGTCTTTATTACCATATCGGTCAATGCCTTGCCCCGTGCGTGAAAGACGTTTCTGAAGAACAGAATAAGGAAATGATTGAAGGAATTACGCGCTTTTTAAATGGTGGCCATCAGGAAGTAAAGGAGGATCTGGAGCACAAAATGGGTATCGCTTCTGAAAATATGGACTTTGAGCGAGCGAAAGAATACCGTGATCTGATGTTTCATATTGATAAAGTGATGGAAGTACAGAAGATCCAAACAAATGATGGAATTGATCGAGATATTTTTGGATACAGCTTTGATAAGGGCTGGATGTGCGTTCAGGTCTTTTTCGTGAGGCAGGGGAAGCTGATTGAGCGGGATGTGTCGCTTTTCCCATTTTATAATGAAGCTGAAGAAGATTTCCTAACGTACATTGGACAGTTCTATCTTCAAAAGAACCATCCAAAGCCAAAGGAAATACTTTTGCCACATGAAGTGAATGCTGAAATGGTTGGAGAGCTTCTTCAAACACCAGTACTTCAGCCTAAGCGTGGGAAAAAGAAAGAACTTGTGGAACTGACAATGAAAAATGCATCGATTGCGTTAAATGAAAAGTTCTCATTAATTGAGCGTGATGAAAATCGAACCATTGATGCTGTTGAAAACCTGGGGGAAAAACTCGGAATTGATGCACCACTTCGCATTGAAGCATTTGATAACTCTAATATTCAGGGAACAAACCCGGTTTCTGCTATGGTTGTATTTTTGGACGGTAAAGCAAAGAAAAACGAGTATAGAAAGTACAAAATCAAAACGGTTGAAGGTCCTAATGATGTTGGTTCAATGAAAGAGGTCGTTCGGAGAAGGTATTCAAGAATGTTAAAAGAGAGCGGTCCACTTCCTGATTTGATTATAATTGATGGAGGAATTGCTCAAATACAGGCTGCGAAAGATGTGCTTGAGAATGAGCTTGGGCTTGATATCCCGGTGTGTTCTTTAACAAAAGATGAGAAGCATAAAACATCTCACCTTCTCATTGGCGATCCCCCCATAGGTGTCTATCTTCCAAGAAACAGTCAGGAATTTTATCTTCTGCAACGCATTCAGGATGAAGTCCATCGATTTGCCATTACGTTTCATCGTCAGCTTCGCGGAAAATCGATGTTAAAATCAAGCCTTGATGATATCCCGGGGATTGGTGAGAAACGTAAAAAGAAGCTTCTCAATCATTTCGGATCGATTAAGAAGATGAAGGAAGCAAGCGTAAATGATCTACAGGAAGCTGGTTTACCAAAAAGTGTAGCAGAGGAATTAGTAGTACGGTTTGAAAATCAAACGAACTAATTTGTGAGAACATCTTGCGGCTTTCTAATAAGTCCGTTATAATGAGTGAAATTTAATAGTTCCAACACTTCGATATTTGAAGTGATGGTAGAGGCGCAAAAACCAATAGTATGCTTACTTGAGAGTGATAAGGCTCCGTGATAGAAGCTGAAAGGGGAATTTGCCGAAGCAGAAAGGCGCTTATACGTCTGAAGCTGGACCTGTATTGAAGAAATACAGGGCTGTCATCCAGGGCCAACCCGGGTTATGGATGGAGAACTATCTCACATAAGGGCGTTTTCTTGGATTTGTTTTGAAAACAACAGTGAGGTTCTTCTCATTGTTGTTTTTTTGTACTTAAGCATCCTGAATTATTAAGAAAGGATCAAAGTATAAGGAAAGCGAATAGTTTTCCATCGCTTTCTGAAATATCCAGTTCAACTCTTGTTAAGTGAGTATTGTAGAAGTGCTCAGGCACTTTATGAAAAAAGAGAAACCAGTTACAGGAGAGAAAGGATTTGAGAGAGTGGGACTACGTGTATTGAAATTCGGAGGTACGTCTGTTGGCGATGTAGAGAAAATTAAAAATGTTTCGCGAAGACTGATTGATGCTGTAAATGCAGGTGATGAAGTAGTAGCCGTCGTATCTGCTATGGGGAAAACAACTGATGAACTTGTTGGATTAACGAAAGGAATCACAGCTAAACCGTCTTCTCGGGAACTTGACATGCTTCTTACAACAGGGGAACAGGTGACAACAGCACTGCTTTCAATGGCCCTAAATGATGCTGGTTATGATGCGATATCATTAACAGGCTGGCAGGCTGGAATTAAAACAGAAGCGCTTCACGGTAATGCAAGAATCCTTGATATTGAGGCAGAACGAATGAATAAGCACCTTGCAGAAGGTAAGATTGTCATTGTTGCAGGATTTCAGGGACTTACCGAAACAGATGATATTGCAACGCTCGGAAGAGGTGGGTCAGATACAACGGCTGTTGCTATCGCCGCAGCCCTTCAAGCAGATCGCTGTGAAATCTATACAGATGTTAATGGGGTCTACACAACGGACCCACGCTACGTAAAAGCAGCTAGAAAACTTTCTACGATTTCATATGATGAAATGCTTGAACTTGCAAATCTTGGAGCTGGTGTATTACACCCGAGAGCTGTTGAATTTGCCAAGAATTACAACATTTTGCTTGAGGTACGCTCAAGCTTTACGGATGAACCAGGTACGTTAATCGAGGAGGTTGTATCAATGGAACAAAATTTAGTGGTAAGAGGTCTGGCATTTGAAAGTAACGTTACGAAAATTACCATTTCGGGACTTCCAAATGAAATTACAACGCTTCCTTCGCTGTTTTCTTCACTCGCAGCGAATGGCATAAATGTCGATATTATTATCCAGAGTACGAATGAAAAGAATACAACAAGTATTTCGTTTTCAATTGAAACAGCTTTTCTTGAACTGACTCTTGATGTTCTTCGTCGCATTAAAGTTAAATTACCGTATGAAAATATTTTCCATGAATCTAATCTGGCAAAGGTATCGATTGTTGGTTCTGGAATGATTTCAAATCCAGGTGTAGCAGCGCAAATGTTTGAAGTTCTTGCAGATCATGGAATTGAAATGAAAATGGTTAGCACTTCTGAAATCAAAGTTTCAACCATCGTACCTGAAGAAAAAATGATTTATGCAATTGAATCACTTCACGATCAATTTCAGCTTGATGAGAGAACACCGGTAAAGCAAATGTAATCAAAAAGGAGACCAGATTTGGTCTCCTTATTTACTCGATTTTATCTTTTAAGTCCCATTTAACGGTGAACTGCACATCGTTCTTTTTGTCAGTTTCATAGGCTTCAGTGATGCAACGCAGCATATTTTGAAACTGTTCTGCTAAAAAGCCGGCTTCAAGCTGATAACAACCTGTTCGACTTGTTTTCATGCGTTCATCAATTAATGGAGACTGGAGCGAGTAAGTCATTTCGTTTTTCTTTTCTTGTTGAGCTTCTAACTTTCCCCATCCTGCATTCATGAAAAATTGCTCAATTTCTTCTTTTGAAGAAAGCGGAAACTTTCTGGCCATTTCTTTTCCGGTCCAATAAAGGACAGCGGCCTGTTCGGTACCAAGAAGTTCTGGCAGTAGAATCTCTCTATAAAATTCATAGCCGAACGCTGTTGTTTCGATTTCATGACTATAATCAATTGTGTCTGTACGCTTCTTAAACATAGATTCCTCCTAGCTTATCTGCTTCAATTATAACGTTTACTTGCAAAATGCTCTATAGCACGATAGATATAAATTAAGAAAAGTTCTAAAGAAAGAAAATGAGAAAAAATGGTGTCAATTAAACCAATTTTGAAAAGTCTAAATGTACGCGTTTTCTTGACGCTCCTAAATGATGAGAGTACAATGGTTATGTCAAATATAATCGACAGAAAGCGATGATTTCTGTGCATGCAAAGACTTTTAATAGTAGAAAATGCACTGACAGATGGTAGCTTAACAACTTAAAAGGGGGACACACTAAACATGGCCGCAAGTCGAGACTTTGTAAGCCGAAAATTGCATTCGCTTCTTGGAGTAATACCACTCGGACTCTATGTTACGCAACATCTTACAGTAAACTATTTTGCAACAAGAGGCCCCGAGGCATTTAATGACGCAGCACATTTTATGGAGAGCCTCCCTTATCGGTATCTTCTTGAGATCTTTGTCATTTTCTTACCGCTCTTATTCCATGCGATATACGGTGTATATATCGCGTTTCAATCCAAAAATAACGTAAGCAGCTATAGCTATTTACGAAACTGGATGTTTTATTTACAGCGGATTTCTGGTGTGATCGTGCTTATTTTTGTCACCTGGCACGTATGGCAGACAAGGATACAGGCTGCAATGGGAGCAGAAGTTAACTTCCAGATGATGACTGATATTCTATCTAATCCAGGAATGATGATCTTTTACATCATTGGTGTCGTTGGTACGGTCTTCCATTTTGCGAATGGCTTATGGTCATTCTTCGTAAGCTGGGGCTTTACAGTAACACCGAAATCACAGCGTGCAATGACTTATGTGACAATGGTGATTTTCCTTGCCCTTTCAGTCGTTGGTATTCGCGCACTATTCGCATTTGTATAAGAAATTGAACAGTCTTCACCACCAAGTCTGATACATAACTTTCAGACAGAGCCAGCAATTAAGGGGGAACCGTTCTTATGAGTAAAGGTAAATTAGTAATAGTTGGAGGCGGCCTTGCCGGGCTGATGGCTACCATCAAAGCGGCAGAAGCAGGAATGAATGTAGATTTGTTATCGATCGTTCCAGTTAAGCGATCTCACTCTGTGTGCGCGCAGGGAGGCATTAACGGGGCTGTTAATACAAAAGGAGAAGGGGATTCTCCATGGGAGCACTTTGATGATACAGTTTACGGAGGAGACTTCCTTGCAAATCAGCCTCCGGTAAAAGCAATGTGTGACGCTGCACCGGGGATCATACACTTGATGGACCGGATGGGTGTTATGTTTAATAGAACACCTGAAGGCCTGCTTGACTTTAGACGCTTTGGTGGTACACAGCATCACCGTACTGCGTTTGCAGGCGCAACGACAGGTCAGCAGCTTCTTTATGCACTTGACGAACAGGTTCGTCGTCATGAGGTAGCAGGCCTTGTAACAAAATATGAAGGCTGGGAATTCCTCTCTGCCATTCTTGATGACGAAGGTGTATGTCGTGGGGTTGTAGGTGAGAACCTTACAACTTCTGAAATTCGAAGTTTTGAAGCAGATGCTGTTATTATGGCAACCGGTGGACCAGGTATTATTTTTGGTAAGAGTACAAATTCCGTTATTAATACTGGTTCAGCTGCTGGAGCATTATATCAGCAAGGTGCGATCTATTCTAATGGTGAATTTATCCAAATTCACCCAACTGCCATACCTGGGGACGATAAATTAAGACTAATGAGTGAGTCGGCACGTGGAGAAGGTGGGCGTGTTTGGACATATAAAGACGGCAAGCCATGGTATTTCCTTGAGGAAAAATACCCTGCGTATGGAAACCTTGTTCCACGTGACATTGCAACTAGAGAAATTTTTGACGTTTGTGTTAGTCAAAAACTTGGTATTAACGGTGAGAACATGGTTTATCTTGATCTTTCACATAAAGATTCGAAAGAACTTGATGTAAAGCTTGGCGGAATTATTGAAATCTATGAAAAATTCATGGGTGATGATCCTCGAAAAGTTCCAATGAAGATATTCCCGGCAGTTCACTATTCTATGGGTGGTCTATGGGTTGATTTTAATCAACAAACCAATATTCCAGGGTTATTTGCAGCAGGAGAATGTGACTACTCTCAGCATGGTGGAAATCGTCTTGGAGCAAACTCACTTCTATCTTCTATCTATGGCGGAATGGTTGCGGGACCTAATGCAGTTGATTACATTAATGGGCTTGAAACGACAGTTGAAGATCTTTCATCAACGCTATTCGAGAAGCATCAGCAGGAAGAGCAGTCAAAGCAGGATGCTATTTTAAAAATGAATGGAACAGAGAATGCTTATCAAATCCATAAAGAGCTTGGCGAATGGATGACGGCTAATGTTACGGTTGTAAGAAATAACGAGAAACTTAAGGAAACAGATAATAAAATCCAGGAATTGATGGAACGTTACGAGAACATCAATATTAATGATACATCAAAATGGAGCAATCAGGGAGCGTCGTTTACACGTCAACTTTCAAATATGTTGCAGCTTGCACGAGTGATTACAATAGGCGCACTTAACCGCAATGAAAGCCGTGGCGCACATTACAAACCTGATTTTCCTGAGCGAAATGACGATGAATGGCTAAAAACAACAATGGCGAAATACGATGCAGTAAACAATAAACCAGAATTCTACTATGAAGAAGTTGATACATCATTAATTACACCTCGTAAACGTGATTATTCGAAGAAGAAAGCGGGGAAAAATTAATGAGTGAAGAACGTACTGTTACACTAAAGATAAAAAGGCAGGATGGACCTGAATCCTCTTCATATGAAGAAACGTTTACAATTCCCTATCGTCAGAATATGAATGTGATCTCTGCTTTAATGGAGATTAGACGGAATCCGATTAATGCAAAAGGGGAAAAAACAACCCCAGTTGTTTGGGAAATGGGTTGTCTTGAAGAAGTATGTGGTGCGTGTTCAATGGTGATCAACGGAAAGCCAAGGCAATCGTGTACGGCGCTTGTCGATAAACTGGAACAGCCTATTCGTCTTGAGCCGATGACAACATTTCCTGTTGTCAGAGACCTTGCGGTGGATCGAAGCAGAATGTTCGATGCTCTGAAGAAGGTTAAAGCGTGGATTCCGATTGACGGTACGTATGATCTGGGTCCTGGACCAAGAATGCCAGAGAACAAGCGACAATGGGCTTATGAACTTTCAAAATGTATGACATGTGGTGTTTGTTTGGAAGCATGCCCTAACGTAAATAGTCGTTCAGAATTTATTGGACCTGCAGCTGTTTCACAGGTTCGACTGTTTAATGCTCATCCAACTGGTGCGATGAACAAAGAAGAACGTCTTGAAGGATTGATGGGGGATGGAGGACTAGCGAATTGCGGTAATTCACAAAACTGTGTGCAATCCTGTCCGAAAGGGATTCCACTTACAACGTCAATCGCTGCAATGAATAGAGCAACATCTCTACAAACATTTAAGAACTTCTTCGGAAGTGATCATTAAGAAAAAGGATCCCACTTCGGGATCCTTTTTTTGCATTTATAGCCGAGCTTCCTTATGGCGGCTACTTAAAAACTTTGATAAAAAGAGTACTTTTGTAGCGATGTTAAATATTTCTCAGGAAATGAAGAATGCACAAGAAGCATGTCAGGATAAGGAAGCGATCGAAGTGAACGTAAAAGACTACTGTTTATCTGTAACACGTCGGAGTGAAATACATATATTGTATGGACTATATAATTTCAGATGAAGTTGCTTTGTTGCCCTATCGAGGAGGGTGGAATGTTGAAAGGTAACCACTACCGACCGAAGCCGCTATTAACAAAGAGAGAAAGAGAAGTATTTGAATTACTTGTACAGGACAAAACAACAAGAGAAATAGCAGAAGAGCTGTTTATTAGTGAAAAAACAGTTCGGAACCATATATCCAATACGATGCAAAAGCTGGGGGTAAAGGGGCGTTCCCAGGCTGTTGTCGAATTGCTTCGACTGGGAGAGTTAGAAATTTAGAATTGCCGGCTGGGTTAAAAGCCGGCCTTTTATCTTCTCTAAAAACGCCATAAAAAGTTACTATTTACTATCTTGAAATACTTAGTTATATCATTGAATGTGTAGTAGAGCACTATCTTTTTTTTGACAATGGTAGTAAACTAAACCAAGGTAGTCAGCATGAATGGAAGTCAATTAAGTTAGCGAATTACTGTGAGTAGCTGATGCTAACAAATGTTTACATAGGATTGGAACGTTTTCTCATTGACGATCCATGTGTTATTTACTATTATTAATACGTTCAAACCATAAATGAAACCGGTTTAATAAGGGGAATTTGAACATGAATGGTCCATTTGAAATAAAAAAAATTCTAAATAATAATGTTGTGATTGCCCTTACAGAGCGGAATAATGAAGTTGTACTGACTGGAAAAGGGATTGGCTTCAATCAGCAACAGGGCGAGAGACTGGATGAGTCAAAAGTAGATAAATATTTTGTGCTGATCGATAAACATGAGCAAGAACAGTACAAGCTATTAGTCCCACATTTACCAGAATCTTTTATTGGTATTATGAACGATGCGATTGCATATATAGGAGAGAAATTGGATGCGGACTTAGATGAACACATTCATGTTTCCTTAACTGATCATCTTTCATTTGCGATTAAGAGACTTCGTCAGGGCATGGACGTTAAAAATCCATTCCTGATTGAAACGCAAACCATGTATCCTAAAGAATATACGGTTGCGGAGGAAGTTATTCAGTTACTAAATCACAAGCTTGATGTTGCCCTCCCAGAGGGTGAGATTGGTTTCGTGGCTCTTCACATTCACAGTGCGATAACGAATCGGAGTATTGGTAAGTTAAATAAATACTCTGAGTTAATTAACCGACTTGTTATGGTGATTGAAGAATCTCTAACTATACAAATAACTCGAACTGGAATTGATTATTTACGGCTCGTTCGCCATCTTCGACATGCGATAGAACGAAGTGAGCTCAATCAGCCTGTTGAAGCACATGAGCGATTAGAAAAAGTGTTGAAAGAGGAGTATCCACTGTGCTATAATCTCTCTTGGAAGTTGATTAGAATTATGCAGAAGGATCTTCAAACGAAATTTCCCGATGCAGAATCAGTCTATTTAACGATGCACTTGCAAAGGCTTTCTCCTAAATAATTTAATACTACGGTAACGTGTTACTGATACGATCAGGCATGAGTGAATCCGGAATGACACAGTCTTATTGGGGTATAGTATATCCTGATTGAATTGTCATACCGTCCACTCATGTCTTTTTTATGTTTAATCATTATTTGGGAAAAGAAAAAAGGAGGAAAAAACATGTTTAAACAGGCTTTTGGGGTTTTACAACGGGTAGGTAAAGCGCTAATGCTCCCAGTTGCAATTCTGCCAGCTGCAGGTTTGTTGCTCGGATTTGGTAACGCTTTTCAAAATCCAACCTTGCTCGAACGACTACCGATCTTGTCAGCTGAGTGGTTCCAGCTTCTTGCCACTGTTATGGAGGAATCTGGAGGTATTGTCTTTGCTAACCTTGCATTACTATTTGCGGTAGGGGTAGCAATTGGATTGTCAGATGGAGACGGAGTAGCAGGTATTGCTGCAATCGTCGGTTTCCTTGTAATGAACGTTACAATGGGTGTTCTTGAAGGCGTATCTGCTGATCAAGTAGCTGAAAGCGCATCATATGCCAATGTTCTTGGTATACCGACTCTACAGACAGGGGTATTTGGAGGAATTATCGTCGGTATTCTTGCCTCATATATGTATAAGCGGTATTATAATATTCAACTTCCTCAATATCTTGGCTTCTTTGCTGGGAAACGTTTTGTTCCAATCGCGACAGCGGTTTCAGCTTTGATACTTGGTGTGATCATGATATTTGTATGGCCTCCAATTCAATCTGGACTAAATGCTTTTTCACATAACATGCTTGATGCTAATCCAGCTCTTGCTGCATTTGTATTCGGTGTCATTGAACGATCTCTTATTCCATTCGGACTTCACCATATTTTCTATTCACCATTCTGGTTTGAATTTGGTCAATATACAAATGATGCTGGTGAAATTATTCGAGGAGATCAGAAGATTTTCTTTGAACAGTTGAAGGATGGAGCGGAACTTACTGCAGGTACATTTATGACTGGTAAATTCCCATTCATGATGTTTGGACTTCCAGCTGCAGCACTTGCTATGTACCACGAAGCACGCCCAGAGAAAAAAGCTGTGGTTGCTGGTATTATGGGTTCCGCAGCACTAACATCATTTTTAACAGGTATTACAGAACCACTTGAATTCTCATTCCTATTTGTAGCACCGGTTCTTTTTGGAATCCACGCTATTTTTGCAGGGCTTTCCTTTATGACAATGGCACTGCTTGATGTTAAAATTGGTATGACATTCTCAGGTGGCGTTATTGACTTTCTCCTTTTCGGGGTTCTCCAGGGTAGAACAGCCTGGTGGCTTGTTATTCCAGTAGGGTTAGCGCTTGCTGTAATCTATTACTTCGGTTTCAGGTTTGCAATTCGCAAATTCAATTTGATGACTCCGGGACGTGAAGAAGACGAAGAAGATGAGATCGCTGATGATGGTCAAGAGAATACTGCCTTAGCTTATAATGTTCTTCAAGCTCTTGGTGGAGAAAGCAATATTACGAATCTAGATGCTTGTATTACTCGACTCCGAGTATCCGTAGCGGATAAAGGCGAAGTTGACAAGAAGCGACTTAAACGTCTTGGCGCGTCAGGTGTTATGGAAGTAGGTAACAACATTCAAGCTATTTTTGGGACGCAGTCCGATGGTTTGAAAGGACAAATTAGAGATATTATTAGTGGCAAAACACCAAAGCCGATTCAGGATCAGCAAAAAGAAGAGAAGCCTAAAGAATCAGCAGGTCCTAAAGGCGAGGATCATCTTATTGCACCGATTGAAGGAAAGATTTTACCGATCACAGAAGTACCTGATCAGGTATTCTCTGGAAAGATGATGGGAGACGGCTTTGCGATTGAACCAACTGATGGCTTGATTGTCGCACCAGTTGATGGCAAAATAATGAATGTGTTCCCGACAAAGCACGCAATTGGTATTGAGTCCGTTAATGGTCGCGAAATTCTCATTCATGTTGGTATTGACACGGTAAACCTCAAAGGAGAAGGTTTTGAGGTATTTATCAATGAAGGCGATGAAATTAAGCAGGGACAGAAGCTGATGAAAGTTGATTTAGCTTATATTAAAGAAAATGCAACTTCAACAATCACGCCTATCGTTTTCACAAACCTTGAAGAAGGAGAGACAATTGACCTGGCAAAAGAAGGTTCTGTTTCTCGGGAAGACAAAGATATTATTACAATATCCAAATAAAATATAAAAATTGAAAGAGGGAATTAAAAATGGCAGAGAAAAATTTCACAGTAACAAGCGAATCAGGAATTCATGCACGTCCAGCAACAGCACTAGTTAACAAAGCTGGTCAATATAGCTCAGACGTAGCTCTTGAATATAACGGTAAATCAGTAAACCTTAAGTCAATCATGGGTGTTATGAGCCTTGGTATTCAACAAAACTCTGAAATCACAATCAAAGCAGAAGGATCAGATGCTGACGATGCGATTGCGGGACTAACTGAAGTTATGGAAAACGAAGGTCTGGGCAAGTAATGTCTATCCAATTAACTGGGATTGGCGCTTCTGCGGGGATTGCGATTGCAAAAGCATTCGTTCTCGAAAATCCTGCACTTGAAATTGAAAAATCTTCAATTACCGATGCAGGTGCTGAGATCGAACGTTTTGAAGCAGCGGTTCACCGTGCTAAAGAAGAACTTGAAGTTATTAAAAATCATGCCAATGAACAGCTCGGGGAAGATAAAGCAGCGATTTTCGCTGCTCATCTTCTCGTTTTATCTGATCCAGAGTTGTTGAATGCAGTAAAAGATAAAGTGAATAATGAAAAAGTTAATGCTGAAAGTGCAATGAGCGATGTTTCAAATATGTTTATTAGCATGTTTGAGAACATGGATAACGAGTACATGAAAGAACGTGCTGCTGATATCCGTGACGTATCCAAGCGTGTCCTTGCACATTTACTTGGTGTTACATTTACTTCTCCAGGAGCGATTACGGATGAAGTGATTGTTCTTGCCGAAGATTTGACGCCATCTGACACTGCACAACTTAACAAGCAGTTTGTTAAAGGATTTGCAACTGATATTGGCGGTAGAACATCTCACTCAGCTATCATGGCCCGTTCA
This sequence comes from Pseudalkalibacillus hwajinpoensis, assembly GCF_039851965.1. Classification (NCBI taxonomy): domain Bacteria; kingdom Bacillati; phylum Bacillota; class Bacilli; order Caryophanales; family Guptibacillaceae; genus Guptibacillus; species Guptibacillus hwajinpoensis. The sequence continues at coordinate 3,484,115 of NZ_CP156674.1, forward strand.
ATGGAAATTCCAGCAGTCGTTGGAACGAAAACAGTTACTTCAGAAAAAGTGGAAGGTAAACTGATTATTATTGACGGCATTGATGGCGAAGTAATTGTTGATCCTTCTGAAGAAGAAGTGGCTCATTATACTAAGAAAAAGGAAGATTTCGAAGCCAAAAAGCAAGAATGGGCCAAGCTTGTTAACGAGCCAACAACGACTAAAGACGAGAAACACGTTGAGCTTGCTGCAAACATCGGAACTCCTGAAGATGTGAAAGGTGTACTTGAGAACGGTGGAGAAGGAGTAGGTCTTTACCGTACAGAATTCCTTTATATGGGTAGAAATGAGTTGCCTTCAGAAGAAGAACAGTTTAATGCATATAAAGAAGTCCTTCAGAAAATGGAAGGAAAGCCGGTTGTCATCAGAACGCTTGATATCGGTGGAGATAAAGAACTACCATACTTAAACCTTCCAAAAGAAATGAATCCATTTCTAGGTTTCCGTGCGATTCGTCTTTGCCTGGAAGAAACTGAAATTTTCCGTACTCAACTTCGGGCTCTTCTTCGCGCAAGCGTACATGGTAACTTAAAAGTCATGTTCCCTATGATTGCGACGGTTGGAGAATTCCGTCAGGCGAAAGAGATGCTTCTTTCTGTCAAGGAAGAGCTAATTGGGGAAGGAGTTGAAGTTTCAGACGACATTGAAATTGGTATGATGGTTGAAATTCCAGCGACGGCTGCCATGGCAGACGTTTTTGCTAAAGAAGTTGACTTCTTTAGTGTTGGAACAAATGATCTTATCCAGTATACAATGGCGGCTGATCGGATGAACGAGAAAGTTTCTTATCTTTACCAGCCATATAACCCTGCTATCCTGCGACTTGTGAAAATGGTTATTGACGCAGCTCATAAAGAAGGCAAGTGGGCAGGTATGTGTGGAGAAATGGCAGGCGACCAAATTGCAATCCCAATTTTGCTTGGGCTCGGGCTGGATGAGTTCAGTATGAGTGCAACATCCATTCTGCCAGCTAGAAGCCAGATGACAAAGCTATCTAAAGAAGAAATCGCTTCTCATATTGATCATATACTTACGCTCGCTACGAACGAAGAAGTGATCGCTTATGTACAAGAGCATTTTGCAACGGAAGAGCTATAGGTAACTATAGCTCTTTTTTTGATATTACAAGTGGTGCTGAAAGCTAGGCACACCTCATTTCAAACTTAGCGGGCGAACGTTTAAACCGACGAAATACTGGCTATTTTACATAAAGCGCTACTCTTGCTTTTCAATTGAGTTACAATCAAAATAGAGAGTAAGAATCATTAAGGGGGATAACAGATGCCTGAAGAATTAACGAGAGAACCAGCGTCAATTGTTGATATAGAGAAATCACTCCGTATGGTAGCAGGTATTATTAAACAACACGGGCGTGAACTTCTTAGCGAATTTTCAATTACACCTCCTCAATTTCTTGCGCTCCAATGGCTTTCTGAACATGGTGATTTAACCATTGGTGAACTTTCTAATAAAATGTACCTTGCTTGCAGTACAACGACGGACCTTGTTGATCGTATGGAAAAAACTGATTTAGTTAAAAGGGTAAAAGACCCACATGATCGACGTGTGGTTCGAATTCATATATTGGATAAGGGAAATGACATTATTAAAAAAGTTATTCACAAAAGACAGGTCTATTTGGAAAACATCACACAAAGATTTTCTGGTGATCAAGTAAAAGCTCTTGAAGAAAGTTTGCATTTACTTTACGACGAAATGAAAAAGAACTAACTGGACCCGTAACTGAGAGGCGAAATATATTGAAGAAACCGATAGGGATTATTGATTCAGGAGTAGGGGGATTAACTGTTGCAAGAGAAATCATGCGGCAGCTGCCAAAGGAAGAGATTGTTTACCTTGGGGATACAGCAAGATGTCCGTACGGTCCAAGGTCAGCAACAGAGGTCAGGCAGTATACCTGGGAGATGACAAACTACCTTCTGGAGCAATACCAAATTAAAATGCTGATCATCGCTTGTAATACAGCGACAGCAGTTGTATTAAAAGAAATTCAGGAACAACTCGATATTCCTGTACGAGGTGTGATCCTTCCAGGTGCAAGAAGTGCCATTAAGGAAACAACGAACAGAAATATTGGTGTAATAGGCACGTTAGGAACAGTTAAGAGTGGAGCTTATGAGCATTCACTTAAAGCAATAAATAATGAGATAAAAGTAGAAAGTCTTGCTTGCCCACCCTTTGTCCCCCTTGTGGAGACAGGAAACCTTAATAGTAAGGAAACATATGAAATTGTTAGTTCTACTCTTTCTCCATTATTTAATAAAGGGATTGATACGCTCATACTAGGATGTACCCATTATCCTTTATTGGAACCTGTCATCCAGTCTGTAATGGGAAAAGAAACAGCGATTATTTGCTCGGGTGATGAGACGGCTTATGAGGTGAGTGGTATTTTAGAATACAGCTCCCTTCTCTACATTGGTGATGAGAAACCTTCCCATACCTTTTTGACCACTGGATCAATCGATAATTTCTCGAAGATCGCCAGTCACTGGCTTGATTATCCAGTTCTAACCGTAAAACAAATTAAACTCTAGCCCTCAAAAAGAGGACTGGAGTTTTTTTATTCTTATAAAGTCTTTCACCATCGTTGGTTATAAATTTTAATATAACTCGTATAAATGGTAGTACAAACCATCCGGGGAGGGATAGCTATGCGTTTACGCGGGATTGGATTCACGTTATTGTTGCTTTCATGCATACTGACAATATCAGGGTGTGGGTTTGGTTTTGAAAAATCATTGAAAGAAATCGATCCTCCTAAGGTCGATTATGTTGAAGAAGGTGAGCAATCGGATGGGGAAGAGACGGAGGCTGTAGGGGAGGAAAGTAGCTCAGAAGAAGCGACCGAGGATCAATCTGCTGATGCTACGACAGGGGTGACCACTCGCCAGCTTTATCTGCTTGACGCAAATGGCATGGTTGTACCACAAAGTTTCCAGCTTCCTGCTGTTGAAAGTGCTGCTAAACAGGCTCTAGAGTACCTTGTTGTAGATGGACCTATTACCGAAATGCTTCCTAATGGTTTTCAAGCAGTATTGCCAGCCGGAACAGTTGTGAATGGAATTGATCAGATGGATGATACGCTAGTAGTTGATTTTTCTAAAGAGTTCGGGGATTATGCAGCTGAAAACGAAAAGCAAATTCTTGAAGCGGTAACGTGGACGCTAACTCAATTTGATGGGGTAGAAAAGGTTAAAATACAAATTAATGGCTATGATCAAATGGAAATGCCAGTGAATGGCACACCGATTGGGGACAGCTTTAGTCGATCAAATGGTATTAATCACGAAATGGGTAATGTAGTTGACGTTTCAAACAGTACTGATGTTACGGTGTACTTTATGGCACAAAGTGAGGATTATGCTTATTATGTACCAGTGACGAAACGGATGGAGGGGGTATCTGATGATGTTAGCGGCGTATTAAAAGGGTTGATGGAAGGTCCGCCTGTTCACTCCGGGTTGTTCAGTCAATTTTCAAAAGATCTTAAACTTCTCAATGCAGATCAGGAAGATGGTCTGTTAACGCTCGAATTTAATGAGGCCATTTTAACAGGAGCTGAAGACAAAGTTCTCCAGCAGGAGTTATTGAAAAGTTTAGTTCTCTCATTAACTGAACAAAAAGATGTAAGCGAAGTGGCGATTACAGTGGACGGTCACTCAGAACTGGTTGATGAAGCCGGGAACGTTCTCTCAGAGCCTGTTTCAAGGCCAGTGGATGTGAACAAAGTAGGTTTTTAAAATAGAATATGATAGGATGGAGGGGCAGGAATACTGCCTCTTTTTTTCGTTTTAGACGAAAGAAAATGACGAATATCATTCATCTATTCTGGAGCTTGTCAAAGAATATGGTGAACAGGAGGACGATTATGAGAGTTAACGGACGTGAAGTTAATGAATTGCGAGAGATACATATTGAAAAAGATTATATTAAACATCCTGAAGGTTCTGTATTAATATCAGTAGGCGATACAAAGGTTATTTGCTCTGCTTCGATTGAAGAACGTGTGCCACCATTTATGAGAGGGCAGGGAAAGGGATGGATTGCTGCTGAATACGCAATGCTTCCGAGGGCTACAGAACAGAGGAATATTCGCGAATCCAGTAAAGGAAAAGTAGCGGGGAGAACGATGGAAATCCAACGGTTGATTGGGAGAGCTCTCCGAACCGTTGTCGACCTAGAAGCCCTTGGGGAACGCACAATTTGGATTGATTGTGATGTGATTCAGGCGGATGGAGGCACTAGGACTGCCTCGATCACAGGTGCTTTTATTGCTCTTGCGCTTGCGGTTGAAAAGGGTTTAACTAGAAAGCAGTTCAAAAAGATGCCGCTGACTGACTTTCTAGCAGCAACCTCTGTTGGAATTGATAAAAATGGAGAAGCGATCCTTGATTTGTGTTACAAAGAAGATTCATCTGCACAGGTTGATATGAATATTGTTATGACAAGTGCAGGGAAATTCGTTGAATTACAGGGGACTGGTGAGGAAGCAACTTTCTCAATGGACCAATTGAATAACATGCTCTCTCTTGGAAAAGAAGGGGTAGAACAATTGATTCAAAAGCAAAAGGAAGTCATAGGTGAATTTGCTACGACGATCAAGGGGGATAAACCCAAAAATGCGTAATCTTCTTATTGCAACGAAAAATGAAGGGAAAGTAAAGGAATTTAAGCGCAGGTTTGAATCAGCTGGCCTTGAGGTTAAATCACTGTTGGATCTTGATGAAGCACCGGACGTAGCGGAAACGGGAAGTACGTTCGCTGAAAATGCTGTTTTAAAAGCAGAAGCTATTATGCGTTTAACGAATCAAATCGTGATCGCAGATGATTCCGGTCTTGTCGTTGATGCTCTTGATGGCGATCCTGGCGTTTATTCTGCCCGCTATGCGGGACCTGAGAAAGATGATCAGGCAAATATCGATAAGGTTTTAACGGAGCTGAAAGATATTCCCAAAGAAAGACGTACAGCTTCTTTTCAATGCCTGTTAGCGGTTGCTATTCCTGGTAAGGGAACAGAAGTGTTCTCTGGTACATGCATGGGTTCAATTGCATTTGAGCGCTCAGGGGATTTTGGCTTTGGATATGATCCGATTTTTTATCTGCCGACGCACGGAAAGACAATGGCAGAGCTTTCGCCAGAAGAAAAGGATGCGATCTCACACCGCGGCCAGGCGCTTGATCGGTTGGAAGAAGGATTGAAAACGTTACTCTAGACAGGGAGAGTGAGAGACGTGAAAGTATTAGTAGTAAGTGACAATCATGGATCAAATGAAGAACTTGATCTTCTAGTGAAAAGACACGGTAATGATGTGGCTGGCATGATTCACTGCGGTGACTCTGAATTCAATTATGATGCGGAGGAAATGGCTCCGTTTCAATTGAGAGTAAGAGGGAATTGTGATTTCGACAGCAGGTATCCTAATGAAATCGCAGAATTCATTGGTGAAAAAACGATTTTTGCAACTCATGGTCATTTGTATAATGTGAAAATGACGATCATGAAACTTGCTTATAAAGCGGAAGAAACGAATGCTGATCTGGTTTGTTTCGGACATTCTCACGAGGCATTCGCTTTGTATGAAGAAGGCACACTTTTTCTAAACCCGGGTAGTATTAGCCTTCCTAGAAAACCAGCGATCAAAACCTATGCCATCGTCGATTGGTCTGAAAGGGAAGTTAGGGTAACGTTTTACGATGAAACGGGAGAAAGTGTAGCTGATATATCCAGAACGTTCACTTTAAATTAACCTTTGAGAAGCAAGAAGTAACACATCGATAACAGCGAGCAAGGCTCCGATTAGTTTAACGAACAATCCGTGAGGGATGACTGCTTCCTTCACCGATGGTTCGTTTTACTTTTATTGAAATAAAGACTATTGACTTTACATTGCAAGTTCGCTATATTAATATTTGTCTCTGCAAAAATGAGTTTGAATTAGCGTAAGTTATATTCGTAATTCAATGTATTTACATAGTGTCTCAGTAGCTCAGCAGGATAGAGCAACGCCCTTCTAAGGCGTCGGTCGGGAGTTCGAATCTCTCCTGGGACACCATATCTAATTTCTAGTAAGGCTTTTATCACTTTGATGGAAGGCTTTTTTTGTGTGTTTAGAAGCTTGAGGTATCATTATCTTAATGTTTCATGGAGTAGTTTAAGCGAGAAAGTGACTGTACTGAAAGCGCCCCGCATGCTTCAGCTTGAGTTTACATGTGGATACTGATAAACTGATATCTAATCGTAGCTGCGCCTTTCCTGCTGTAAACTCTTTTAATAGAGAATATAAGAGAGTGGAGCGATTACGTCATGGATAAAGAAAAGCATGAAAGGAAAGTAGTTTATTTTCCAAACGTGGCAGGCAAGCTTGTCGAAAAAGGAATGGCAGCCCTTAAAGCAAAGGAAATAAAGGATGCACATGAACACTTCAGTCAGCTTCTTGAAATTGAACCGGATCATCCCCAGGGGCATTTCGGGATGGTGCTCAGTCTGGTGGAAATGGGAGAGTTGAACGAAGCTTCTGAACGCTGTGAAACAATGATGCAGCAGGGTATCGGGGATTATTACGACATTTTTCAAGTATACATATCGATATTAGTTCAGCTTGGAAAGTATCAGAAAGTAGTTACGATGATTGAGGTGGTACTGCAAGAAAACCAGCTTCCGTCAAGTGTTGCGGAATCGCTCTATCAGCTTCTGCATTTTAGCAGACAAATGACAAGTTATGACATTGACCACCATGACGACGATGGCCCAATTCATGAAGAAGATGTAGAAAAGCTGATTGAGTTCCTTGAAAGCGATAAGACGGAAAAACAATGGCTTGCTATACAGAAATTAAGTTCTGTAAATGAAGAAAAGTCGATACCTGTTTACCTTACATATTTAAATGCTACAGACAAAGATCCTCTTTTAAAAAGCCTGGTACTGCAAGTGCTAATGGAGAAAGAGCTAGATCAAGAAGTCACCGTACATAAGTTTGGAAGAGAAATTCATGTTAATCCTTCGAAGTTAGAAGATATTTTTTTACAGGAGTTCTCTTTGAGTGTTAAGAAAAAGCTCTCCGATATTGTTGAGCAAGAAAATCCGGTTCTTTTTGAGATGTGTATGCAAATCTGGTGGCATTACTTATTCGCCATTTCACCATTTGAAGCAGAGCCTGCGAACAGCTCGATCTGGGCAGCGGCTGTTCATAAAGTAGCCTCTGGGTTGAATGGTGAGGAGATGACTTATCAGGAGCTTGGCGACTATTATGAAGTGAAGCCAGCGGATTTCGAGGTAGCTGCAAATCGCATCATGAACATTGAAAAACAACCATTTTATCGTCCGTTTGACTAGAAATACCTGGTAATGAAACAATTATGCTTGCGAGTTAGAAAGAAGGTCGTTAAGCTGTTCATTGGTGAAACGGTTTGCCCCCCATGTCGTAAGTGTTGATAAACGCCTATTCTATGTTATAATATAGTGGTTGCAAACTAATATTTACTAGTAAAAGAGATCGTTTAAAAGACTAGAGACGCTTTTATACTCCAAAAGGCGTCATCTTTTTTAAACGCTCGATTAGTGGAAATATATTTATTGTTGGAGGTAATGTGTAAATGACTGCAAAATGGGAAAAGCTTGAAGGTAACCAGGGTGTCCTTACAGTTGAAGTGGACGCTACTGAGGTAAATAGTGCACTGGACGAGGCATTTAAGAAGGTAGTTAAACAGGTAAACGTACCTGGATTCCGTAAAGGTAAAATGCCACGCTCACTTTTCGAAAAGCGTTTTGGCGTAGAATCACTATATCAGGATGCTCTTGATATCATTCTTCCTAAAGCTTATTCAGAAGCTATAGAAGAATCAGGAATTGACCCTGTTGATCGTCCTGAAGTAGATGTAGAGCAAATCGAAAAAGGTCAAAACTTGATCTTCAAAGCAACTGTAACGGTTAAGCCTGAAGTGAAGCTTGGCGAATACAAAGGTCTTGAAGTTGAAGAACAGGATACAAATGTAACAGACGAAGAAGTTGAAGCTGAGCTTAAATCACTTCAAGAGAAGCAAGCGGAGCTTGTTGTTGTTGAAGATGGTGAGCTACAAGAAGGCGATACTGCTGTTATTGACTTTGAAGGCTTCCTTGGTGAAGAACCATTTGAAGGTGGACAAGGTGACAACTATTCTCTAGAAATCGGTTCAAACACATTTATCCCTGGCTTTGAGGAGCAATTGATTGGCGAGAAAGCTGGAGCTGAGAAAGAAGTAACTGTTACTTTCCCTGACGAGTATCATGCTGAAAATCTTGCTGGACAGGAAGCGACTTTCAAAGTTAAAGTTCACGACATTAAACGCAAAGAGCTTCCAGATCTTGACGATGAATTTGCGAAAGATGTAAATGAATCAGTAGAAACGCTTGATGAACTTAAGAAAACTACTAAAGAAAATCTTGAAAAACAAAAAGCAGAAGATGCTGATGTTCAAAAGAAAGATACGTTGATTGAAAAAGCTACTGAAAATAGCGAAATTGATCTTCCATCTGCAATGGTAGATGCAGAAGTAGACCGGATGCTTCAAGAATTTGAACAGCGTCTACAGCAGCAGGGCATGAATCTTGAGATGTATTTCCAGTTCTCAGGACAGGATGAAAAAGCACTTCGTGAGCAAATGCAAGAAGACGGTGAAAAGCGCGTGCGCACGAACTTGACTCTTGAAGCTATTGCTGACGCTGAAAATGTAGAAGTTTCTGAAGAAGAAGTTAATGAAGAACTTTCTAAAATGGCAGCTATGTACAACATGGAAGAAGAACAAATTCGCCAAATGCTTATGATGCAAGGTGGCACAGATGCACTTAAAGGTGACCTTCGCATCCGTAAAGCAATTGATGTACTTGTAAATAACAGCAAAAAAGCTTAATAAAAGCTAATGATTTGGCTTATCTGAAACAAGGCGCTTAATCGCGCCTTGTTTTTACAAAAAAGAAGTAGTAATGAAATCGCGTGATTTAGCTAAACATATTAGTAAGACAAATACTAAGATACATATTACACGTAAAAAGTCGTTTTACTTCGTATCCTTTTGCTTTATATGATACAATTTCAATACATAAATAGGATGAGAAACCAATGGTGGATGCCCGTTAGGATTGCTTATTAAGTGATCAATTGTTCATTTGAAACATTTAGATCCTTTGCAGATAGACCTACTCGGATTTCATCGAGATCAACGGTTAGGGGTGAATTCATGTTTAAATTTAACGACGAAAAAGGACAACTTAAGTGTTCTTTCTGTGGTAAGACGCAGGATCAGGTGCGAAAACTTGTTGCAGGACCAGGTGTTTACATCTGTGACGAATGTATTGAGCTATGTACTGAAATAGTAGAAGAAGAGCTAGGAACAGAAGAAGAGGTGGATTTCAAAGAGGTACCAAAACCTCATGAGATCTGTCAGATACTAGATGATTATGTAATCGGTCAGGAGAAGGCAAAGAAATCCTTATCTGTCGCAGTCTATAATCATTATAAACGCATTAATGCGTCTGCTAAGCCGGACGATGTAGAACTTGCGAAAAGTAACATCGCATTAATAGGCCCAACAGGTAGCGGTAAAACCCTACTTGCACAGACGCTTGCTAGAATTTTGAATGTGCCATTTGCTATTGCTGATGCTACTTCCTTAACAGAAGCTGGTTATGTAGGTGAAGATGTTGAAAATATTCTTCTTAAGCTTATTCAGGCAGCAGATTATGATGTAGAAAAAGCTGAAAAAGGCATTATCTACATTGACGAAATTGACAAAGTGGCTCGTAAGTCTGAGAACCCTTCCATTACACGTGACGTGTCCGGTGAAGGTGTTCAACAAGCACTACTTAAAATTCTTGAAGGGACGACAGCAAGCGTTCCCCCGCAAGGTGGGCGTAAGCACCCTCATCAAGAATTTATTCAAATCGATACGACAAACATCCTCTTCATTTGCGGTGGAGCGTTTGACGGAATCGAGCAAATTATTAAGCGTAGACTCGGTAAGAAGATCATCGGATTTAGCGGTGAAGCTAAGCAAGAAGATCTGAAACCAGGCGAATACCTTGGTAAGGTTCTTCCAGAAGATCTCCTTCGTTTCGGTCTAATACCTGAATTCATCGGTCGTCTTCCTGTTATTGGTAGTCTTGAACCGCTTGATGAAGAAGCACTGGTTGAAATCCTGACTAAGCCAAAAAATGCGCTTGTCAAACAGTATCAGAAACTACTCGAACTTGATGATGTTGAGCTTGAGTTTGAAGATGATGCATTAGTAGAAATTGCAAAACAAGCGATCGAAAGAAAAACAGGTGCACGTGGACTTCGTTCTATCATTGAAGGTATTATGCTCGATGTGATGTACGATCTTCCGTCTCGTGATGAAATTAAGAAATGCGTACTTACAGCTTCTACTGTAAGTGAGAAATCAACTCCGCGCTTAATCCTCGAAGATGGCTCTGTCATTGACGAAGATAAAAAATCCCCAAAAGAAAGTGCTTAATATAAGAGCCAATCACCCCCCGGGTGATTGGCTCTTTATAATTGAATCAAATCTCTAAATTATGAATTTCCGGTTTATGGAACAACGCCTCAGGAGATACTAAAGCTATTGAAAATTCTCCAGGAGGTACGATAATGAATTGGACAGGCGTTGCACTAGCGATACAATTATTTTTTGGAATTGTAATAGGATTATATTTCTGGAACCTTCTCCGTAATCAGCGAACCCAGAAAATTTCAATAGATAAGGAATCACGAAAAGAGATGGAGCAGTTACGAAGGCTCAGAAGCATTTCGCTCAGCGAACCACTGTCAGAACGCATTAGACCCTCAGGTTTTTCAGAAATTGTCGGTCAGGAAGAAGGGATTCGTACACTTAGAGCTGCCATATGTGGCCCTAATCCTCAGCACGTGATTATTTATGGCCCCCCAGGTGTTGGGAAAACTGCAGCTGCGCGTCTGGTGCTTGAGGAGGCAAAACGAAATCGAACAACGCCATTCAAGCAATCAGCTGTTTTTGTTGAATTGGATGCTACAACAGCTAGGTTTGATGAAAGAGGCATTGCCGATCCGCTAATTGGTTCTGTCCACGACCCGATCTACCAGGGGGCTGGCGCAATGGGACAGGCTGGGATTCCTCAACCAAAACAGGGAGCGGTGACAAATGCACACGGTGGTATTTTATTTATTGATGAAATCGGAGAGCTTCATCCGATTCAAATGAACAAACTTCTAAAAGTACTTGAGGATCGAAAAGTATTTTTCGAAAGTGCTTATTATAGTGAAGAAAATACAAATATTCCGACTCATATTCACGACATTTTTCAAAATGGACTACCAGCTGACTTTAGAATGATTGGGGCTACAACAAGGACTCCTGATGATATCCCGCCTGCTATTCGTTCAAGGTGTATGGAAGTTTATTTTAGAGAACTCAGTCAGGTTGAGATTGCAAAGATTGCTTCAAGAGCAGCAAAGAAACTAAACCTTACAATCGATGAAGAAGGAATCGGAAGAATTAGTAGGTATGCGCGTAATGGTCGGGAAGTAGTTAATTTAATGCAAATTGCAGCCGGACTTGCGATCACAGAAAACAGAGAAAACATTACAGCGGCTGATATGGAGTGGGTAATTCATGCTAGTCGATTAACGCCAAGACCTGAAAGGAAAATCCCGCTTCATCCAAGTACCGGACTTGTTAATGGACTTGCTGTCTATGGGCCCAATACAGGGGCATTGCTCGAAATAGAAGTGACTGCTGTCAAAACAGAAAAAGAAGGATCAGTAACCATCACTGGTATCGTGGAAGAGGAAAGCATCGGAAATCAAACAAAATCGATCAGAAGAAAGAGTCTCGCCAAATCATCAGTTGAAAATGTGATGACTGTACTAAAATCCATGGGCATTCCGGCTGATTCATATCACCTACATATTAATTTTCCAGGTGGTGTGCCGGTAGATGGGCCGTCCGCAGGCGTCGCCATTGCTACGGGAATCTATTCTGCTATAAAAGGATGTCCGGTCAGTAATAAGTTAGCTATGACGGGTGAAATTAGTATTCATGGATCGGTAAAGCCAGTCGGTGGTGTGTTCGCTAAAGTCACTGCTGCAAGAGATGCTGGAGCAGAAGTCGCATTAATTCCGGAAGAAAATTTTGAGGAAATGTTAAAAGGAATTAAGGGAATTAAAGTTGTTCCTGTTAAACACCTATCAGAAGTGTTTGATGCAGCCTTCTTAATTGAAAAACCGAAGGAGTTCCCGTCTATTGTTATAGGTCAGTCCCGGCCCGGTAGTTAACGGGCTGGGCTTTTCTTTTTGTAGATAAGTTTTTTTGATGATTGAGCAAGGATGATTAGACAAGTATAAGAAAATTAGGATACAATGAAGTACAACTTATTAACAATATAAGCTCGGGTTTTAACGAGTCAAGATAACGTTTTTATAGTTTGTTGTCTGGAGGTGCCTAGATTGAAGAATGAACATAAAACCTTACCGCTGCTCCCTTTAAGAGGGTTACTTGTCTATCCCTCAATGGTGCTACACCTTGATGTAGGGCGTGATAAGTCTGTCCAAGCACTTGAAAAGGTGATGATGGATGATCAACAGATCTTTCTATCTACACAAAAAGAGGTTGAGATTGAAACGCCTGAGGAAAAAGATATTTATGAAATTGGAACTCTTGCTACGGTAAAGCAGATGCTAAAGTTGCCAAATGGAACGATCCGAGTCCTGGTTGAAGGACTTCAGCGCGGGAAAATCATTGATTTTAAAGATACGGATAATTTTTATGAAGTAGAAATCGAACAAATTGATGAGAGCGCGGATTTAAATGTGGAAGATGAAGCATTAATGCGTACGGTTCTTGATTTATTTGAGCAATACATTAAAGTTTCCAAGAAAGTAACGGCTGAAACATTCGCTTCTGTAAGCGATATTGAAGAGCCCGGGAGACTGGCAGACATCATTGCTTCTCATTTATCTCTCAAGATTCGTCAGAAGCAGGAAATCCTTGAAACCTACAACGCACAGGAACGGTTAAATAAGCTAATCGAGATTCTTCAAAATGAAAAGGATGTTATTGATCTCGAGAAAAAAATTGGTCAGCGTGTGAAACGTTCAATGGAAAAGACGCAGAAAGAATATTATCTTCGTGAGCAGATGAAAGCGATCCAGAAAGAACTTGGAGAAAAAGAAGGAAAAACTGGAGAAATTTCGACACTCAAGGAGAAAATTGAAGAAGCGAATATGCCTGAGAACGTAGAGGAGATGGCTTACAAAGAACTTGATCGTTATGAGAAAATCCCGCAGAGTTCTGCTGAAAGTTCCGTTATACGCAACTATATCGATTGGCTGATCCAACTACCATGGTCGAAAGAAACGACGGATAATCTCGATATTAATCATGCAGAAAAAATTCTAAACGAAGATCATTATGGACTTGAGAAAGTGAAGGAACGAGTACTTGAGTATCTTGCCGTTCAACAGCTAACCAAGTCATTAAAAGGTCCTATTCTTTGTCTTGTTGGCCCTCCTGGCGTCGGGAAAACGTCACTTGCGAGGTCAGTAGCTCGTTCAATTGGCCGTGAATTTGTACGAATTTCCCTTGGTGGTGTTCGTGATGAAGCTGAAATTCGTGGACACAGAAGAACCTATGTTGGTGCTATGCCAGGCCGCATCATCCGAGGGATGAAAAAAGCTGGAACAATCAACCCAGTTTTTCTACTGGATGAGATTGATAAAATGTCGAATGATTTCCGAGGAGATCCATCATCTGCCCTCCTTGAGGTATTGGATCCCCAGCAGAATAATACATTTAGTGATCATTACATTGAAGAGCCTTATGATCTTTCCAAAGTCATGTTTGTTACAACAGCAAATAATCTTGCTACGATTCCAGAACCACTACTGGATCGTATGGAAATTATTCAAATTGCAGGATATACTGAAATTGAAAAAGTGAATATTGCGAAGAATTACCTGATGCCAAGGCAGTTAGAAGACCATGGTCTTAAAAAAGCTAACCTGCAAATGAGAGAAGAAAGTCTTTATAAGCTCGTACGTCATTACACAAGAGAAGCTGGTGTTCGTAATCTGGAACGACAGATTGCTACTGTTTGCCGAAAAGCAACGAAGCTAATTGTGTCAGGTAAGAAAAAGCGCGTGATTGTAACAGAAGCTATGCTTGAAGAGCTCCTTGGTCACCCAAAATTCCGTTACGGGGAAGCTGAAAAAGAAGATCAGGTTGGAACTGCTACAGGTCTTGCTTATACCACGGCAGGTGGGGATACGCTTGCTATTGAAGTTTCACTATCACCCGGTAAAGGCAAACTGATTTTAACGGGTAAGCTTGGTGACGTCATGAAAGAGTCTGCTCAGGCAGCATTCAGTTATATTCGTTCGAAATCAGAGGAACTGTCAATTGATCCGATGTTTCATGAAACGAATGACATTCACATTCACGTTCCTGAAGGAGCTACGCCTAAGGATGGGCCTTCGGCAGGAATAACGATTGCAACGGCACTCGTATCAGCGTTGACTGGAAAAGCTGTGAGAAGAGATGTCGGTATGACTGGTGAAATCACACTTCGAGGACGGGTTTTACCAATCGGAGGGTTGAAGGAAAAGTCATTAAGTGCTCATCGTGCAGGGTTGACCACCATTATTATGCCGAAAGAAAATGAAAAAGATCTGGACGATATTCCAGAAAGCATTCGCAAAGATTTAACATTCCTTCCAGTTTCACATTTGGATGAAGTGTTAAAAACCGCACTTGTGGGGGAAAATAAATGAAAGTAACAAAATCAGATTTTATTATTAGCGCTGTTAAGCCTGAACAGTATCCGGTAGATGGATTTCCTGAGGTTGGTCTTGCTGGCCGATCCAATGTAGGAAAATCATCTTTAATTAACACGCTAATCAATCGTAAAAATCTTGCTAGAACGTCTCAAAAGCCAGGTAAGACGCAAACACTCAATTTCTATATGATTAATGAGTTCTTGTATTTTGTTGATGTACCTGGCTATGGGTTTGCCAAAGTGTCTAAGAAAGAGAGAGAGGCATGGGGGCGAATGATTGAAACCTATTTAACTGATCGAGATCAGTTAAAGGCTGTCATTCAAATCGTTGATTTACGACATGCACCCTCAAATGATGATGTGGTCATGTATGATTGGTTAAAGCACTATGAAATTCCAGTCATTGTTGTGGCGACGAAATCCGATAAAATTCCTAAAGGCAAATGGGCAAAGCACCTAAAAGTGGTTAGCCAGACGCTTAAGATTGAACCAACAGACAAGCTCGTAACCTTCTCTTCCCATACAGGGCAGGGGAAAGAGGACGTATGGAGTGCAATTAGATCTTATCTATAATTTCGAATCAGTCCGGCATAAAAGTCGGACTGATTCTTTTTCTTTTGGTTTTGATTATTCTGAAATCTTTGGTTTAAATAACATTTAGAAAGGGAATTGAAGAAAGATGAAGGAAACCCTAGAGCGGATGAGCTCAGCTGCGCTTATCCAAAAAAAAGGGGGGATTAGGGGGTGTAGTAAGGTTCAATTGTAATTGAAAGAAATGTCTAAAAATTGGTATTATTGTAGTATCGCAGTTTACATAATTAATAACTGCAATGAAAAAGTCGTTTAAGGGGGACATGAGATGAAAAGAAAATGGAATTTTATTACCGTAATTTTGTTAATGTTTGTTCTTGTTCTTACTGCATGTGGTAGTAATGAAAACAGCGGTGGTGAGTCATCAGGATCAGAAGGGGAAGATGGTCTTGAATTGACGGAGGACGGAAAGTTCCGTTTCGTAGTGTCTGGTGAATTTCCTCCATTCAGTACAGTTGATGAGAACGGGGATCTTTCAGGTTTTGACGTAGCCGTTGGTAAAGCTATTGCCGAAAAGTTAGGTCTTGAGCCAGAAGTTGAAAAATTCAAATTTAGTGGGATGGTTTCAGCCATTCAATCCGGTCGCTATGATGCAGCGGTAGCCAGTCATACGATTACTGACGAGCGTAAAAAAGCCGTGAATTTCAGTGAACCATACTATTATTCTGGCCCAGTTCTTTATGTTCAGCCTGGAAGTGACATTAAAAGTATAGAAGATCTTTCTGGTAAGGACGTAGCGGTATCAAAGGGATCGACTTACGAGAAATCTGCACAGGAGTATACAGATAAAATCTCAAATTATGATAGTGATCAGACAGCTCTTCGTGCATTAAGCGAAGGAAAGCATGATGCAGTTATTACAGATGATATTACAGGTAAGCAGGCAATAGAAGAAGGTTTTAAGATTGAAAAGATTGAACAGCTTGGTACAAGTGAACAGGCTGTTGCAATCAAGAAAGAGAATTCGAAACTTCTTGAGGCGGTAAACGAAGCTATTACCGAACTAAAAGAAGATGGAACACTAACGAAACTTAGCGAGGAATACATCGGAGTAGACATCACCCAGAATCCTGACAGCGAGTAAGGGAAAGGAATGTGTGCGATGCGCACATTCCTTTTTAACCTTGTTTGTTATCAAACTCTTAAGGAGCTGATCGCACTTGCCAACTTTTGCTCATTTTTTTGAGACATTATTAAATAGTTATCCGGTTTTCTTCGAAGGACTATGGCTTACTATAAGGGTTACCTTCGTTTCTGTTCTAATCGCAGTCTTTATTGGACTCTTCTTTGCACTCTTTAAAATATCACAATCAAAAATCTTGAATTGGATTGCGAATATTTACATTGCAGTTATTCGAGGGACGCCCCTTATCGTCCAAATCTTTATTTTCTACTTTGGTTTAACCGAGTTTAACATCCCGAAGTTCTGGGCAGCATCGATTGGTCTAGCACTGCATAACGGGGCTTATATTGCGGAGATCTTCCGAGGGTCAATTCAATCGATTGATAAAGGTCAGATGGAAGCGGGGCGCTCTCTTGGGATGAGTCATACGCTTGCAATGAGAAGAATTATACTCCCACAGGCGTTTAGACGAGCTCTACCACCGTTAGGAAATCAGTTTATTATTGGTTTAAAGGATTCCTCTCTAGCTGCTTTTATTGCTCTACCGGAATTGTTCAGCATAGCGACAACGCAGGGTGCCAGAACATTTGATGAAATGACTTATCTTTTAATCGTAGCAGTATACTATCTAGTTCTTGTTTTAATCTTTACGATGCTGGTTAACCTGCTTGAAAAACGATTATCCGCAAGTGATTAAGTGAGAAGTGAGGTGTAGACGATGACAGAAAAAGCCCAGATGATTCGTGTTGAGAAACTAAATAAATCATTCGGTGATCTTCATGTACTGAAAGATATCGATTTAGAAGTGAATGAAAGTGATGTTGTCGTGTTGATTGGTGCTAGTGGTTCAGGTAAAAGCACCCTACTACGATGCATGAATTTTCTTGAAATCAAAAATAGCGGAAATGTCATTATTGAAGGGGATACAATTGACCCGAAGAAAAACGATCTTAATAAAGTTAGACAGCGTGTCGGAATGGTGTTTCAACACTTTAATTTATTCCCACATAAATCGGTTCTAGAAAATGTTATTGAAGCCCCATTAATGGTGAAGAAGTTGAAGCGTGCTGATGCAGTCAAAGAAGGAAAAGAACTGCTTGCTAAGGTTGGACTAGCGGATAAAGCGGATGTATATCCAAATAAGCTTTCCGGTGGCCAGAAGCAACGTGTCGCCATTGCGCGCTCTCTTGCGATGAAACCGGATATCATGCTTTTCGATGAGCCAACATCCGCCCTTGACCCAGAGCTTGTTGGAGAAGTTCTCGCTACGATGAAGTCTCTGGCTAAAGAAGGCATGACAATGGTAGTTGTAACGCACGAGATGGGGTTTGCGCGAGAAGTAGGTGATTGGGTTGTGTATATGCACGATGGTAAAATTGTAGAAAAAGGTCATCCAAATGAAATATTCAATGACCCTAAAGAGCAACGAACACAGGATTTCCTAAGTTCGATTCTATAAAAATGATAAAAAAAGTAAGGAGCAGACTCCTTACTTTTTTTTCGTGACAAGATAAATACCAAGAACAATGAAAACGATTGGCCAGAATTCACCAATGAAAGAAAAAGTAGAGGCAAGCCAGATTTCTAAGCCAGTATAGAGAAGCTCGATAATCGCAATGGCAAGCAATATTAGTCCCGGTACAAGCCCTGTTTTTTTCGTTTTGTAATACGTGATTAAGTAAGCTGCACCCAGAATAAGGGCATACATTCCCCATGTATCCGGCCAAATCGAGAGTTTATTGATGAAATAGAGATGCAATCCAAGTCCCAGTAATAGAGTGCCGGGGAAAAGCATATGTCCTTCTTTAGCAATTAGCCCCTGAATGATCATGGCAATTCCGATTAAGATTAAAATGATTTGCCAGTTTGTGATCTGAGCAGAGAAGGGAAGATTCAGCGTTTGAATTAGATAGAAAAGACCAATTCCAATAAATAATACTCCTGGAAAAACACTTTGACGTTTCAATGGAAATCCTCCTAATGTCAAAAAAACTCATTTTTTGCTATACTGTTGATTTTCTGGTACATTAATAGTTGTATGACTACTAATAATAAGCAAAGAAAATACTTACTTTATCATATCATAACTGCTTTCATAGTCTGTTCACATTTACTAACTCTGTGAGTTTTGTCACATGTTACAATTATTAGTAATGATATGATAGCAGGAGATTTTGGGCTAACAATTTTTTGGGGGGTGGAACGATGCACATCCTGGTCGTAGGGTTGAACCACAAAACAGCCCCTGTTGAAATACGGGAGAAACTTTCATTTCAGGAGAACAATCTTCCTGAAGCATTAGATAAGTTGCGTCACTCTAAAAGTATTCTAGAAGCTGTGATTTTATCGACATGTAACCGTACAGAGTTATATGTGGTTGCTGATCAGCTTCATACAGGGAGATATTATTCAAAAGCATTTCTATCTGAATGGTTCGGAATTAAAAAAGAAGGTTTTTCACCTTATTTAGTAATTCGTGAAAATGACGCTGCAACTGAGCATCTTTATCGCGTGGCAGCTGGACTTGATTCACTCGTACTGGGGGAAACACAAATTCTAGGACAGGTTCGCGACGCTTTCTTACTTGCACAGGAGTCGCAAACGACTGGAACGATTTTTAATCAGTTATTTAAACAGGCTGTTACGCTTGCTAAGCGCTCTCATTCTGTCACAGAAATCGGGGAAAATGCTGTTTCAGTAAGCTACGCTGCAGTTGAGCTTGCAAAGAAGATCTTTGGTGGCCTTCAGAATAAGCATGTTGTTATTCTTGGAGCAGGCAAAATGGGTGAGCTTACAGCGAAGAACCTGCAGAGCAACGGCGTAAATCAAGTCACTGTAGTAAACCGTACTCTTGAGAAAGCATCAGAGCTTGCATCTCGATTTAGTGGACAAGCTCGGTCGATGGATGAGGTGGATGTTGCTCTTGCTGATGCCGATATTCTGATCAGTTCTACAGGTTCAACAAACTACGTTTTAACAGAGCAGAGTGTAAAACCGTTGCTCAAGAAACGTAGAGGCCGTCCGCTATTTATGGTGGATATTGCAGTTCCAAGAGACCTTGATCCATCTTTAAACAACATGGACTCTGTTTTCTTGTACGATATCGATGATCTTGAAGGTATTGTTGAAACAAACCTCGCTGAGCGAAAGAAGGAAGCTGAGAAGGTTGAGCTTATGATTGAAGAGGATCTTGTTCAATTCAGAGAATGGCTTAACACGCTCGGTGTTGTTCCGATGATTACAGCGCTTCGTTCGAAAGCTCTCTCTATTCAAGCAGAGACGATGAAGAGTATTGAGCGAAAGCTTCCGGATTTAACTGACCGAGAACGTAAAGTGCTAAGTAAACATACGAAAAGTATAGTGAACCAGCTGCTGAGAGATCCGATTGTTCGTGTGAAGGAAATGGCTGCAGAACCAAATGCAGAAGAGTCACTTGAAATCTTTACGAAGATTTTTGCGATAGAGGAAGAGATTGAAAGAGAACTCCACAAGCAGCGAGTGAAAGAAAACGAAGAGAAAAGACACCATGAATCCGTTGCTTACTCCCCTTTATTACAGGCATCGCAGTTGCGCTCCTAGGAGAGGAGACCTGATTTGTGACGAACGCTAGCTGGCTTTATGACGTAACCATCTTACTTTACGCCCTTAGTGTATTGGGATATTTTATTGATTTCTTGCAAAACAACCGGAGGGCAAATCAGTTTGCCTTCTGGTTGCTTTCTATTGTATGGGTTCTACAAAGTGCGTTTTTGATAATGCAGATCATTACGATTGGCGGCTTCCCGATTTTGACACCTTTTGAGGGGTTATTTTTTTATGCGTGGGTCATTGTCTCGCTTTCCCTATTGATTAACTGGTTTTTCCGGGTTGATTTCTTTGTATTTTTTGCAAATGTACTTGGTTTCAGCATCATGGCTATTAACCTCTTTGCAACAAAGGAGCAGGCTTCTAGCATGTTGACAGAACAGCTTATGTCTGAGCTTTCAATTATTCATATTACGATGGCTTTTTTATCTTACGGGGCATTTTCTTTATCGTTTATTTTCTCGATTATGTATTTGATCGTTTACCAAATGCTAAAGGGAAAGAAATGGAGTAAAAGACTTAGGAGATTTGGAGACTTATCTCAGCTTGAGAAGCTTTCATACTTATGTAGCGTTCTTGGCGTGCCATTGCTCTTGTTGAGCTTAATTCTCGGAATCGTCTGGGCAATGTTAAAAGTTGAGCAATTTAGCTTGTTTGATGCGAAGGTTATTATTTCGTTTTTTGTGCTTGGAGTTTATAGCACTTACTTATATCAAAAAGTAGCTAGAGATATTGAAGGGAAATCGTTAGCCTGGTGGAACGTCGCAGCTTTCTGTTTTGTTCTGATTAATGTGTTCTTATCAGGAACATTTTCTGAATTCCATTTCTGGTATGTTTAAGCGGATAAATAACAGTTTGGAGGATAATGAATGCGTAAAATTATTATTGGTTCTAGAAGAAGTAAGCTTGCAATCACACAAACGAAATGGGTGATTAGTAAACTGAAGGAATTGAATCCAGGAGTCGATTTTGAAATAAAGGAAATCGTAACTCGCGGCGATAAAATTCTTGATGTTACGCTCTCGAAGGTTGGGGGGAAAGGTCTTTTTGTTAAGGAAATTGAAGACGCCATGCTTAAAGGTGAGATTGATATGGCGGTTCACAGTATGAAGGATATGCCATCCGTTCTTCCTGAAGGACTTATCATTGGCTGTATTCCTGAGCGTGAAGATCACCGAGATGTTATTATTTCTGAATCCGGGAAAACATTCAGGGAACTACCCGAGGGTGCAGTGATTGGAACGAGCAGCCTTCGGCGTGGTGCACAGTTGAAAGCCATCCGTCCTGATATCGAAATTAAATGGATTCGTGGAAACATAGATACACGCCTTCGTAAGCTTACTGATGAAGATTACGATGCGATTGTTCTGGCGGCTGCAGGCCTTCATCGTATGGGATGGTCGAAAGATATTGTGACGGAATACCTTGATCCGGATCTCTGTTTACCAGCAGTTGGTCAGGGAGCACTATCCATTGAATGCCGCGAAAGCGATGATGAGTTGCTTGAAATTATTGAGAAATTCAAAGATGAGAATACGACTAAAACGGTTATGGCAGAAAGGGCGTTTCTTCATACTCTTGAAGGTGGATGCCAGGTACCGATAGCAGGTCATGCAGTGCTAAAAGATGATTCTATTACAATTACTGGTCTTGTTGGTGAGCCTGACGGTTCAATCATTATTAAGGAAATGGAATCTGGAAATGATTCAATCCAAGTAGGAAATACGCTTGCCCTTCGAATGAAAGAACAGGGAGCTAAAGATATTTTAGACCGTGTTAAGGAAGAACTGGATCAATGATAACCCCGCTCTCAGGAAAGCGTGTACTGGTCACGAGAGCTCGGGAGCAGGCGGCAGCTTTCACGAAATTAATTGAGGAACGCGGAGGGCTTTCAATTGAAATCCCTCTTATTTCGTTCGAACCACGCCCTCATATACTTGATACGATTGAATTGAATCAGTATAGCTGGATTCTATTTACAAGTGCGAATGGCGTGAGATTTTTCTTCGAAGAGGCCTTTCTACCTAATAACGTAAAGGTAGGTGCAGTAGGAAGTAAAACAGCCAGGGCACTTAACGATCATGGTGTCCAAATTAATCTTCTGCCACGAGACTTTGTTGGCGAAGGCCTTGTTGCAGCCCTGTCTCGTAATGCATTATTGGACGAGAAGATCTTGCTGCCAAGAGGGAATCTTGGTCGGAAAGAATTACCCAGGCAATTAATGAAATTAGGATATGATGTTACTGATTTGCCTCTTTATGATACAGTGATTCCTTACGATTCAGGTTCAGAATTAAAGAAAGTGATCCAAAACCGTGCGGTTGATGTGATTACTTTTACCTCTTCTTCTACTGTACATCATTTTGCTCACCTTCTTGAAGCGGAGAATTTGAAAGACCAGATTAAAGGGATCGCAATAGTGGTAATCGGACCCATCACGGAAAAAACACTTCAGTCTTACAGTATTAAAGCACACGTGGTTCCTGATAAATACACGATAGAAGGCATGCTTGAGAGTCTGGAAAAGTACTTTCAATAATAGGGAGGACTAGAACAATGGAAAAAGGGAATTTTCACCGTCATCGTCGATTAAGACGATCAGAATCAATGAGATCTCTGGTAAGAGAAACGTACTTACATAAAGAAGATTTAATTTATCCAATTTTTGCAGTTGAGGAAGAAAATGTAAAACGTGAAATACCTTCAATGCCTGGAGTTTATCACTACTCTTTAGATCACCTGAATGAGGAGATTAGAGAAGTCGTTGAGCTAGGAATCCAGTCAGTTATGATGTTCGGCGTGCCGAATCATAAGGATGCTATTGGTTCTGAAGCGTATTGTGATACGGGAATTGTTCAAAGGGCTATTAAACAAATTAAAGCAGAATTTCCGGATTTAACAGTAATTGCAGATACATGCCTTTGCCAGTATACTGATCATGGCCACTGTGGCGTAATCGAAGACGGTTACGTGCAGAATGATCAGTCCCTTGAATTGCTTACGCAAACAGCCATTACTCAAGCCAAGGCCGGGGCTGACATTATTGCGCCATCTAATATGATGGATGGTTTTGTATCAGCGATCCGCCAGGGGCTAGATGAAGCAGGTTTTGTTGACGTTCCTGTGATGAGCTATGCTGTTAAGTTCTCATCCGCATTCTATGGTCCATTCCGTGATGCTGCTCACAGCACACCACAATTCGGCGATCGTAAAACCTATCAAATGGATCCAGCAAATCGTCTTGAAGCGATTAGAGAAGCAGAAAGCGATATTGCAGAAGGAGCAGACTTTTTGATGGTGAAACCTGCTCTAGCTTATCTTGATATCATTCGTGAGTTAAAAGATCGCTTCCCGCTTCCAATGGTTGCTTATAATGTAAGTGGGGAATATTCAATGATAAAAGCTGCCAGTCAGAATGGATGGTTAAATGAGCAGGAGGTTGTGCTCGAAAAGCTAACTAGCATGAAGCGTGCTGGAGCGGATCTTATTATTACGTACTTTGCAAAAGACGCAGCTCGCTGGTTAGATCAATAGTATCGTGAAAGGGGCTTATAAAATGGGTAACTATGATCGTTCAAAAGAAGCATTTAAAGAAGCATCCAAAGTGATGCCGGGCGGGGTAAACAGTCCTGTGAGGGCATTTAAATCTGTTGGAATGGATCCGATTTTTATGGAAAAGGGCAAAGGATCCAAAATTTACGATATAGATCAAAATGAATACATTGATTATGTGCTCTCTTATGGCCCACTGATTCTCGGGCATGCAGATGAGCAAGTTGTCGAACGTCTTAAGAGTGTCACCGAGCTTGGTACAAGCTTTGGAGCTCCTAGTACTTATGAAACGAAGTTGGCTGAGCTTGTCATTGAACGTGTTCCATCAATTGAAATTGTACGGATGGTAAATTCAGGAACAGAAGCGACAATGAGCGCTCTTCGCCTTGCACGTGGGTATACTGGACGTAACAAAATCTTGAAATTCGAAGGATGTTATCACGGTCATGGGGACTCCCTTTTAATTAAAGCAGGTTCTGGTGTTGCTACACTTGGTCTCCCGGACAGCCCTGGAGTTCCAGAAGGCATTGCTAAAAATACGATTACGGTTCCTTACAACGATCTTGAGAGCCTTCGATATGCGTTTAAGGAATTTGGTGATGACATTGCGGGCGTTATTATTGAACCTGTTGCTGGCAATATGGGTGTTGTCCCACCTCAACCAGGATATCTGGAAGAAATTAGAAGTATTACTGAAGAAAACGGGACGCTTCTTATTTTTGATGAGGTTATGACAGGATTTCGTGTTAGCTATAACTGTGCTCAAGGGTTTTACAATGTAACACCTGACTTAACCTGCCTTGGAAAAGTGATCGGTGGCGGACTGCCGGTTGGGGCATACGGTGGTAAAAAGGAAATCATGGACCATATCGCGCCGAGCGGTCCAATTTATCAAGCTGGAACACTCAGCGGTAATCCGCTGGCAATGACAGCTGGATATGAAACGCTATCACAACTAACACCTGAAAGTTATCAGGAGTTTGAACGAAAAGCAGAGCGTCTTGGAGAGGGTCTCTCCAAAGCTGCTGGTAAGTACAATATTCCACATACAGTTAATCGTGCAGGCTCAATGGTTGGTTTCTTCTTTACTGATCAGGATGTGATTAATTTTGAAACGGCATCATCATCTAATTTGGATCATTTCACACGTTATTTTAAAGAGATGCTTGATCAGGGAATTTCACTTCCTCCATCACAGTTTGAAGGGCTTTTCCTTTCCACAGCTCATACTGAGCATGATATTGATGAAACAATCGCAGCTGCCGAAGCAGCGTTTTCGAAGCTTGTATAATCTAAGCTGTCAGCGTCTTTCGCTGACAGCTTTTTTAATGCTTCAAGAGTGATTGTTCTTTGTATTAATAAAGGTTTTAGACATAATCCTTTGAATTGGTCATAAATGTGTAATGTATGGATAATGTTTGAAAGGAGGAGAAAGCATGCCTGATGGCCCATATTTGCATTTCTCCGTAGAGGAGCAGGTCTGGTTAAAGAAAGGACAGGAAGTTGAAGAAGTGTTGTCCATCTCGCTGGATCCTGACATTTCGATTGAGGAATATGAAGACTATGTCGCTGTTAAAGGATGCTTATACCTGTCCGGGGAGTATTTACAGCGTGAACAAGATGAAGAGGCTGAGGAAGACAATGAGGCATCAGCTTATCGCTCCATTCATGAAGTAGACGTTAGAGAAGATGGGACTGCATCGATTGGACACCGTTTTCCGGTTGACATTACGATCCCTTCAAGTAGAGTTCGAAGTCTCGAGGATATTTACGTCACTGTCGATACATTCGATTACACCCTTCTTGAAGCAAATTGTCTTCAATTGAAGGCAGACATTTCAATCAGTGGTATTCAAGGTGATCAAGGTCGTGCAGAAGGAGAAGCATACAATGAAGAGCAAGAGCTAGTATCTTCTGATGAAACGGACGAAGCCAGTGAGGAGGCTGATGAAACCACCTGGGAAACAGATGTTAAATATGTTGATGAAAGCATAGAAGAGTCATCAGATGTGATTCGTACTCCACAGGTTGATTTTAAAACAAGGGATGAGCGGTACATCGCTAATCTTCTGGATTATGAAAATGCAGAAGGAACAGAAGAACCTTCGTATGATTTTTTAACTCGAATGGCAAGACAAATAGAGGATTCAAACTTTTATAATGCTGGTCAGAACCAGGAAGACGTTGATGAGGTTGAATATGAAGAGTCACCTGATGACGAACGAATTGAAGAAGAAGAGAAAAAGAGAAGTCAGCGTGAAGAAAATGCACTTTATTTAACGAGTATGCTTACAAAAGAAGAAGAGCAGTTTTCAAGAATGAAAATGTGTATTATTCAGCCCGGGGACTCTTTAACAGAAATAGCTGAACGGTATCGGGTTTTACCGAGTCATCTTGCACGTGTAAATCGATTAGAGGAGGATGAGGTAAAGGAAGGGCAGATCTTATACATTCCTGTAAATCGCTAGCAGTCGATAAGATAATAGGGAGTAATGGAAATGGATGTAGAAGACGTACTGGCGAAGGAGTATGGTTTTTGGGAATTAACATGGTTGGATGGACCACATACATTCATAACAGATTCAAGGAAAAAGAAGCTATCATATTGGCGGGAGCGGGATTTGCTTGAGTATCATCTCAACTTCCGTGACCGTCTTTTTTTACAATCAGCGAGTCTATGTAACAGGATGATTCGTACGCTCGATGGGAGACCGTATAGCTCCTTTAAAGATGGTTATCTGTCCGTCCATGACCTTATTAAAGAACCTTAATCAATTGAACGACATCCTGAGAAAAGTGGTTATTTATCGCTACATTAATAGATGCTAGAAGCACAAGGAATCCTCCACATCAAAGTAACTTTTACCTGTGGTGAGGGGATATGTAAAGAAAGGTTAGAACAGGACTTGTTTGACCCGTAGTAATGATGATCCTGTATTTTAGCATTAAAAGCGTCCGCTGATGTTGAATCTACCATGAATCGGTTTACAAAAGAGTGGGAGGCTCAAAGGAGATTATTGAAGTCCTGCGGCTCTCCGTGAGAAAGAGGGGGGTTGTCATTGAATGAGGAACTGCTATTTCAGTATGATTTATATCCGGAGCATATATCGAAACATGGCAAGGTAACTAGAGTTGATACGAAGCGTGGGTCCTTTGCAATAAAAGAAACTGAACTTCAAATAAATCAGATGGACTGGATGCTTCATCTTGAAAATTGGTTTAGGCAGCTTCATTTCCAGGGCTACGTTCCACTAGTGAAAACAAAATATGGAGACTCCTTTGTTTTCACAGGTGATCGAATTGCCTACTTAACGCCGTGGATTGAGGAAAGAGAAATCAATCCAGCTCAAAAAGAGGAACTTATGGTTCACAGCCTGGCTGAATTGCACGGATACACAGTGAAGGAACAATCTTTTTCAGAAGAAGTAATAAACCAGTCTTATCAGAAGATGGTGCTATTGCGAGAGAGTCGCCAATTTGAGATGGAGAAATACGTTGGGTCCATTGAGAAAAGAATTTACCTTTCTCCATTTGAGCTGGCTTTTGTTACACAATTCCACCAGATGATGAAGAATTGTGATCTCGCAAAATCAAGTCTTGATGATTGGTATGCTCAGGTGCTTGATGCAAAGCGCTATCGAAGTGTCCTCTGTCATGGGAAATGTTCACCTTCTCATTTCTTAACTGGTCCTGGTGGGAGTTATTTTATTAACTTTGAGAAATCTGTTGCGGACACACCCGTTAGAGATCTTGCCTATTTTGTTCGCTCATCAATTCGTCCTTTTCAATATAATCCAGCTACAACAACAGGGCATCTCGCGAGATATGAAGATCAATTTTCGTTATATGAAGAGGAGAAAGCGCTTCTTGCAAGCTATTTGTATTTTCCAGAAACAATTTTCAATAGTGTTGCGATGTTTCAAGAAAATAGATACAATTTGCCTCACATTAAGCATGTCCGGTTATTCACAAAAAAAATAGAAGTCATGAATGGAATTAGCAACTTACTACAATCGCTTTAAATCCATTCGAAATAAAAGCATACTTCTAGTGCAACAAGAATTAGAAGAATCAATACGTCTACGGATGTTGGAAACAAAATTGTCCGTATCGTTTGAAATACAATAAATGGCGGTACGAATTGTGCACATATATCTCTAAATTTATAAACCGCCGGTGGAAGCTGGTAACGATTCAATCCTCCAAAACGTTTCTTCATATGGGATCAACTCTTTTCATGAAATTTAGATACAACTAGGGTATGTATAAAGAGGAATTTGGGTGATTAGGTTTCTATCGACCTGGCTATTATAAGAAAAAGGGCTTTTCGTATCTTGACGGTCATGTATCAAAACGGTAAACTTATGTATACAAATAGTCGACAGGCAAAGATAGGGAGTAGTAGAATGTGAACCCTTTAGAGAGAGAAATCATCCGCTGAAAGATTTCTCAGGATTATAGCATTCGAAGTCGCCCTTGAGCTGTTTCTCTGAACGAGGAGTAGGAGAAACCGGTAAACCCGTTATTCGAACGAAGCGTACAGCTAAAGGTCTTATTTAGCTGTAAATAAAGGTGGTACCGCGAAAAAACTTCTTTCGTCCTTTTATAGGGATGCAAGAAGTTTTTTTTGTTGTCTTCGACTGATAGAAGAGAAAGGAAGAGTGACGATGGTGAACAATGAGTTAACAATGCCTACAAAGTATGACCCAAAGGCAACTGAGCAGAAATGGTACCCTTACTGGGTAAATGGAGAGTTTTTTGAAGCAACAGCTGACAAGAAGAAAGATCCTTATACAATCGTTATTCCACCCCCCAACGTAACAGGAAAGCTTCATCTCGGACATGCGTGGGATACAACGCTACAGGATATTCTTTCGCGGGTGAAGCGTATGCAGGGATACGATGTTCTCTGGCTTCCTGGAATGGACCATGCTGGAATTGCAACGCAGGCGAAAGTAGAAGGAAAGCTTCGCGAGGAAGGAACGTCCCGTTATGAGCTTGGTCGCGAGAAATTCCTTGAAAAATCATGGGAGTGGAAAGAAGAGTACGCAGATTTCATTCGAAGTCAGTGGGCGAAGCTTGGTCTATCTCTAGATTATTCAAGAGAGCGTTTCACACTTGATGATGGGCTTTCAAGTGCAGTTCGCGAAGTATTTGTTAAACTTTATGAAAAAGGTTTAATTTATCGAGGAGAATACATTATTAACTGGGATCCTCAGACGAAAACAGCTCTTTCAGACATTGAGGTTATTCACCAGGAAGTAACGGGTCACTTCTATCATATGCGCTATCCTCTTGCAGATGGATCCGGGCATATAGAAATCGCGACAACACGTCCAGAGACAATGCTTGGGGATTCCGGCATCGCTGTTCATCCGAAAGATGTGCGTTACAAGCATCTCGTTGGAAAGAAAGCGATTCTTCCAATCGTCGGGCGGGAAATTGAAATCGTTGCTGATGATTATGTAGATATGGATTTCGGTTCTGGTGCTGTAAAAATCACACCTGCACATGACCCGAATGACTTTGAAATTGGTAATCGTCACAACCTTGAGCGCATTCTTGTCATGAATGAAGATGGCTCAATGAATGAGAATGCGGATAAATATAAGGGCATGGATCGATTCGTGTGCCGCAAACTGCTTGTTAAGGATCTTGAGGATGCAGGAATTCTTTTCAAGATTGAAGAACATGTGCATTCAGTTGGTCACTCAGAGCGAAGCGGAGCAGTTGTGGAACCGTATCTCTCAACTCAATGGTTTGTAAAGATGGGACCTCTTGCAGATCAAGCAATTGAGCTACAGAAGTCGGAAGACAAGGTTAACTTTGTACCAGAGCGTTTTGAGAAAACGTATTTAAACTGGATTGAGAACATTCGTGATTGGTGTATTTCAAGACAGCTGTGGTGGGGTCATCGCATTCCGGCATGGCACCATAAAGAAACAGGCGAAATTTATGTTGGGCTAGAAGCACCAGCTGACATCGAGAACTGGGAACAGGATGAAGATGTGCTTGATACATGGTTTAGTTCAGCTCTATGGCCCTTCTCAACAATGGGTTGGCCAGATGAATCCTCAGAAGATTACAGCCGATTCTACCCTACTAATGTTCTAGTAACTGGATACGACATTATTTATTTCTGGGTGGCACGTATGATCTTCCAGGGCATTGAATTTACAGAGCAGCGTCCTTTTAACGATGTCTTGATTCATGGACTTGTTCGTGACTCTGAAGGCCGCAAGATGAGTAAATCGCTAGGTAACGGTGTTGACCCAATGGATGTTATCGAGAAGTATGGCGCTGATTCCCTACGCTTCTTCTTATCAACAGGATCTTCGCCAGGACAGGACCTTCGTTTCTACTGGGAAAAGGTGGAATCAACTTGGAACTTCGCAAATAAAATCTGGAATGCTTCTCGTTTCGCGCTCATGAACATGGACGGGATTAAGTATGAAGAATTAGATTTGACTGGGAAAAAAACAACAGCAGATAAATGGATTTTAACTCGTTTAAACGAAACGGTTGAGCAGGTAACCCGTCTCATTAATAACTATGAATTCGGTGAAGTTGGACGTTACCTATATAACTTTATCTGGGATGATTTCTGTGATTGGTACATTGAGATGGCTAAGCTGCCTCTATACGGTGAAGATGAAGCGGCGAAGAAGACCACTCGTTCGGTTCTAGCGTATGTACTTGATCAAACGATGCGTCTTTTGCACCCATTCATGCCGTACTTAACGGAAGAAATCTGGCAGCACCTTCCACATGAAGGCGAGTCAATTACAGTTGCAAGCTGGCCTGTGAAAAATGAAGAGCTGCATTTCCCTGAGGCAGCAGCTGACATGGCATTATTGACAGAAGTAATTCGTTCTGTACGTAACATTCGTGCTGAAATGAATGTTGCGCCAAGCAAGCCGATTGAGCTTCGGATTAAGCCGAAGTCAGAAGAAGCCCAGAGCAAGCTTGAACAGAACAGTCAATATATCGAGCGTTTTTGTAATCCTGAAACACTAACAGTTTCCGCTAATCTTCAGGCTCCTGAAAAGTCGATGACAGCAGTTGTGTCAGGTGCAGAATTGTTCCTGCCACTTGAAGGATTAATTAACATTGACGAAGAAATTGAACGCCTTAAAAGCGAGTTGAAGAAACTGGATGGAGAAGTAGAGCGTGTTCAGAAAAAGCTAGCGAATGAGAAATTCATAAGCAAAGCACCTGAGAAGGTTGTTGACGAAGAACGAGCAAAAGAAAAAGACTATCTTGAAAGAAGAAGCAACGTTGAAGGTCGTATCAACGAATTAAAAAAATAAGGATAGGACGAATCTCTAAAGGAGGTTCGTCTTCTTTTAAGGAAGGGGTTTTAGAATATGTTTCATTCTTACGATGCAGCAGTTGGTTGGATCCATAGTTTGCTGAATCATGGCATGAAGCCAGGACTTGAACGAATGGAATGGATGCTGGATCAGCTCGGAAATCCAGAACGTCGTCTCAAAACCATTCATGTTGGCGGAACGAATGGAAAGGGCTCAACCGTCACCTATCTCCGAACAGTACTTGAAGAGTCCGGGTACGAAGTAGGAACATTTACTTCACCCTATATCGAAACATTTACAGAACGTATCTCATTGAATGGACAACCTATTAGCGAAGAAGATCTTATCAAGTTATGCAACCAGGTTCAGCCTCTTGTCGAGGTAGCGGCTGCCTCACCGCTTGGTTCCCCAACAGAGTTTGAGGTCATTACAGTTATTGCTTTGCTCTACTTCGGGACCATCTCTTATCCGGATCTTGTTGTTATGGAGGTAGGGCTTGGTGGACGTCTGGATTCAACCAATGTCATCCATCCTCTTGTTTCTGTCATTACGAACGTAGGATATGATCATACACATATTCTAGGTAGTGATATTCAGCAGGTTGCATTTGAAAAGGCTGGAATCATTAAATCAGGTGTTGCACTGATCACCACAGCGGAAAAAGAAGGGGTGCTCGCCCTTCTAGAGCAAACAACGAGAACGCAAAAAACGAAAATTTATCGCATGAATAACGAATTTAAAGTGAGTCATATCTCAAGCACAAACGAGGGAGAACGTTTTACGTTCGAATCTCCTTACAGAACGATTGAAGATCTCTCCATCGGAATGAAAGGTGATCATCAAGTTAAAAATGCTTCAGCTGCACTCATGACACTTGAATACTTAAGGGTGTTTTATGGGCTGCATATTGAAGAAGACATGATCAAAATAGGACTTGCTCGCGCTGCATGGCCTGGAAGATTTGAAAAGTTAAAGTCACATCCAGATGTGGTTGTGGATGGAGCGCATAATCCTGAAGGTGTGGAAAGTCTTGCGCAAACTTTGAGGACACACTATCCTGATACCAATATTCATGCTGTGTTCAGCGCTTTAGGAGATAAAGATATTGAGTCTATGCTTCAACCATTATACCCACTCATTCGATCTATCACATTTACTACGTTTGATTTCCCGAGAGCGATTTCAGCGAGAGCTTTATTTGACCGCTCAACAGCTTCAGATAAATCTTATGAAGAAAACTGGCATAAGGCCATTCAATCTGCCTGTGAAAGTGCAGAAGAAAATGACCTGGTTTTAATTACAGGATCTCTCTACTTCGTTTCTGAAATAAGGAATTATCTAAAAAATTAGAATAAAACGTAAAAAACTAGGACTTTCTCGCCATTTATTGCTAAAATGATAGTTAACCATTGCGGATATGGAAAAATATTCTTCCGGAAGAGGGAAGATGAAGGGGGAAACAATTGACTGCAACTAGGAAGCGGCTTGTTTGGATTGTATGGCTTTTGTTTGGGCCACTACTCATTTTTGCAACCTTCTATTTCTTTCCCCCGGACTTTAAAGGAAATTTTGCAGATGTTCTCGCTTTATTTGGGTTACTTGCTGTCGTTGCGATGATGCCTATTAATGTTAAGGGGACAGATCTTTTTTTTATACAGGGGATTTCTCTAGCCGTATTCTTGAGGTATGGTCTGTTTATCGAGATGTTCCTGACCCAGCTTTCCATACTTGTCTTTCTAATGAATCTTCGCGTAACACGAAAAGATAGTTATCGCTATCCTGTTAATCTATTAATGTTTATGTTGATATCACTAATATCCGGTGGTCTTTTCTACTTGGTAGGTGGGTCAACAGGGGAGTTCTCAGGAAATGTCGTTTCCCAGCTAGTACCGTCAATCATGTATGTTTTTTCTCTAATTTTTATTAACCAGATCCTGCTTCACTTCTTGAGGATTTACGTCTATAAAGAGACCAATACGAAGTTTTTTGGAAAAGACATGCTCTGGGAAGCGATATCAACAGCCGTTACTCTTCCAGTTGGTTTTCTGCTTTACATGCTTCATACATACTTAGGTGCAATCGCCATCTTTTTTGTTGGAGTTCCATTTGTTCTTGCTTCTTTAATGATTCGTTTGTATTACTCAAGCCAAAAAGTAAACGATCTTCTGCAGAAAACAAGTGAAATCGGTCAGCAGATTACCCAATCTCTTGATACTGACGAAATATTAAACTTATTCTTAGATGAAATTAAAGATATGTTTGTTGTCGACTATGCTTATATTATGGATGCTGAGTATGTGAAGAAGCTATCTATTATTAAATGCCTTGATAAGGATTATGGCGTTATAGCTGGTCCTGTAGGTAGCAACGTTCAAGAAGGAATTAGCTCGAGAGTTTGGAGAAGTGGAAGAAGTCGATTATATACAAAACGTTCACAATGGAAAAACATAACTCTTGAAGTACTGCCTGAGTCAACCAACTCGGTTATTTCAGTTCCAATGAAGCGTAATAAAAACGTTGTGGGCATTATTACACTGGCTTCAGATAAAATCCGTTCTTACGAAAAACACCACATTCTCGTCCTTCAAATTTTAGCCAACTATCTAGCTGTTGCCATTGATAATGCAAAAAATTACGAAGAAACGAAGCGAAGAAGCGAACGCTGTCCTTTGACCAACTTATATAATTTCCGCTTCTTTAGTGAATTGTTAGAAGAGAAGTACAAGTGTTTGGATGAAATGCCATCGTCATTTTCAATCATTCTTCTTGATCTAGATCATTTTAAAAAGGTGAATGATACATTCGGACATCATAGTGGAAATGAAGTGCTATGCGGGCTCTCCAATCGTCTTGTCGAAGAGATAGGGACTAAAGGAACGGTAGCGAGATTTGGGGGAGAAGAATTCGTTGTTCTGTTAGAAAACCACTCGCATGAAGACAGCCTACAAAAAGCCGAGGAGCTGCGCTGTACAATAGCAGATCGCCCATTTGAAATTTTTAACGATCTTGGAAACGGGAACCTACAGGTGATCTATATTACAGCGAGTATTGGAGTTGCAACCGCTCCTGATCAGGGAGACGACGCTCAAACGTTGATCCGAAATGCGGATCGGGCCATGTACACAGGTGCGAAGCAACGAGGGCGCAATCGTGTTGCAAGCTACGTTGGATACGTTGGATAGGTATAATTGATGCTTTCACTCATTTATTTAAGAAAGTTACAATGTTATTCATTCAGAGATAGTGATAATTTCTTTCTAATAATTTCTGATAAAGGACTGAACCTGGTTTGGGTATAATATACAGTTATTTATTTTTATCTGGCTTGGTTATGGGGTCATTTTTTAACGTTGTGGGCCTGCGTGTTCCGAAGAAACTATCCATAGTGAGACCACGCTCTTCTTGTCCCCGCTGTAAGAGAAATCTGGGTCCCCTTGAATTAATTCCTGTTGTTTCTTTTCTATTTCAAAAAGGAAAATGTAAAGGTTGTTTATCAAAAATTTCTCCCATATATGCTGTGATAGAATTTATAACAGCATTTCTTTTTATGATCACACCACATTTAATCGGATGGTCTCATGAATTATTGGTTGCTTATGGTCTTTTATCACTTTTAATAATAGTTTCAATTTCTGATTTTGTTTATATGATAATACCAGATAAGGTGTTATTATTTTTTGGCGGTTACTTTATTCTCGTTAGAGTTATTGTTCCTTTGGATTTATGGTATAGTCCGTTTCTTGGAGCAGCTGTAGGATTCATATTTCTATTACTAATTGCTATTATAAGTAAAGGCGGTATGGGTGGGGGAGATATCAAGCTGTTTGCAGTCCTGGGTTTAGTATTTGGTTATCAACAACTGTTGCTGGTGTTTTTCTTTTCTACTCTATGCGGAACAATAATTGGCTTAGGGGCATTATTAACTGGAAAAGTAAAGCGAAAACAACCGGTACCATTTGGTCCTTCTATTGCAATTGGAAGCCTTATTACCTATTACTTTTCCAGCCGAATTTTAGAATGGTATGTGAATTTACTTTAGCGATATATCAAGTATACTTTTTCGATAGGATAAGGGAAAAGTTGCCTGTTATGGTCGCTTTTTTTATGAAGAAAATCATATCTTTATAAAGTAATCAACAAATCTAGTAACTTTCGTTCTAGCATTTCCGCACGTTTCATAGACTATAGTACAAGCCTGAAACGAGGAGGATGGTTATGGACAATGAGAAGCGGACGATTTCAATTCGTTTAAATGGTGAGGATGTGAAGAAGCCTCCCTCAACACATAAAGAAGAAAGCGCAGCGGCTGAAGAGAAGGAATTTGAGTGGATTCTTCCAGAACGACGTGATTCGAAAAAGGTAGTGGAATTTAAAAGACGTCATCTTCAGAAAAAAACGTATTCCGTTTATGACCTTCCAAAGAAGCGCTCAAAACTCCCGGTGAAGCGGAAGAAGAAAAAGCCCCCCATAGCGAGCAAGCCCGTTATAACACTTCAGAAAAAGGTGATCGCCTCAGCCGGCCTTGCCATTGTTCTTGGCGTTTTATTCGGAGCAAGCTTGCTAATGGTTTTCGCTGGAGATCATGCCGTACCTACAATTACAGCAACAAAAGAGGAAGATATGGGATCAGTAACAGGGTCAAAAACGGATCTATCACTTGATCTCCATGTTGTTCAATCCGGTGCGTATGAAACAGAAGAATCTGCTAAAGAATTTGAACAAAAGATAAAAGGTGAAGGAATTCCTGCAGCCGTTTTTCGAGGTGAAAAGTACTATTTGCTCATTGGTGTCTCGTCTACTGTAGAAGGTCAGGACGCGCTTGGTGACTATTTTACAAGCAAGGGTCAGGATGTTTACAAGAAAGTGTGGAGTATCAATGGAGAAGATGCTGTTTTAAGTAGCGAAGAAGGTGAGCATCTCTTAAAAGGTAAGGTACTTCTTGAAGAACTTGCAGCCCTTGATATAGCTGCTTTATCTGATAACGGACTTTCAGAGGATGATCTTAAGAGAACGGCTGAAGCGATTCAATCCTGGGAGGAAAAAGGCGGCGCTGGAATTGAGCAATGGGAGGAAAATGGTGGTCAGGAATTATCAGATTCGATTAATGGTGGATTGGAAGAAGTGCAAGCTTATTCTTCAGAAGAAACAGTTTCTTCTCTCTGGATCGCGCAGCAGCACTTACTTGATGGACTGAGCGCTTATCAAGAACTAGTAGAAAGTATGAAATAATCAGTTATTTGCGGAGCGATGAAATTAAAGGTACGATATGAGTGGAAGAGGACCCTCCTGAATGAATTTTTTAAACGAATAGAAAGATATGAAAAGTTATGACAAGAAATTTATTCTTTATGCACATACATGCATAGCATTGAACGAAAAATGTAGAGGAACGTCAAAATTTAAATTGTGGAAAGAAAAGGGATTTGATAAGCTGTTATCAAGCCCTTTTCCCACTTGTGAATCATTTACAAAAAAGGGTGGTATAATGAAGCGCCTCGTCTTAGCCTCAGGGTCTCCGCGAAGAAAAGAACTTCTAGAGCAAATGAACCTCAATTTCGATATCATGGTAAGCCGCTTTGAAGAGCATATTTCTCTAACCATTCCTCCTTCAGAACTCGTGAAACAGCTTGCAGCTGGTAAAGCAAACGATGTCCGGTCTCGCGTGATCGATGCTGTTATTATTGGCGCAGATACAGTCGTTACACTTGATCATGATGTACTAGTAAAGCCAGAAAGTCGCGAGCATGCGAGGCAGATGCTAAAAGCACTCTCTGGCCGTAAACACATCGTTTATTCAGGTGTAGCCATTCTTTCGAAGGAAAGAGAGTCTGTGTTTCACGAAGCGACTGAAGTGACTTTCTGGGAACTAACTGATCAAGAAATTGAAAATTACCTTGATACCGGAGAACCTTATGATAAAGCGGGAGGTTATGGCATTCAGGGCTTTGGTGCCGCCTTTGTGAAACGTATTCATGGCGATTATTATAGTGTGGTAGGGCTTCCTATTTCCAGAACGCTACGTGAACTTGCGTCGTTCGGAATAGTACCGGAGATTCAGCGTTAGTCAGACATGAAGATGAATCCAGGGAGGAAGTTTGTTGCTGAAAACACCATTAATGATTCGTGATTATCCTGAAGAAGAGCGTCCGAGAGAGCGTCTTGTGAAGGATGGTCCTGAGACGCTCTCTAATCAGGAACTACTAGCGATTATACTCAGGACTGGAACAAGGCAGGAATCTGTCCTGCAGCTTTCTTATCGCATCATTCAGAATTTTGAAGGTCTTCGTCTCCTTAAAGATGCGAGTATTGAAGAGTTAACCGCTCTTAATGGGGTCGGTCCTGCGAAGGCCGTACAACTTATTGCTGCAATGGAACTTGGCAGAAGAGTAAGTCGGCTTCAGCAGGAGGAACGTTATACCATACGCTCACCGGAAGATGGAGCAAACTATGTGATGGAAGATATGCGATTTCTTTCACAAGAGCATTTTGTTTGCCTATACTTAAATACGAAAAACCAGGTGCTTCATCGACAAACCGTGTTTGTTGGCAGTTTAAATGCTTCAATCGTGCACCCACGGGAGGTTTTTCGTGAGGCCTTTAGACGATCAGCAGCATCATTAATTTGTTTTCATAACTAACCAAGTGGGGATCCTACATCGAGTAGAGAAGATATTGAAGTGACAAAACGTTTAACTGAATGTGGTAAAATGCTTGGAATTGATATGTTAGATCATATTATTATTGGAGATCAGAAGTTTGTTAGTTTAAAAGAAAAAGGGTATGTATAAATCGGATATGGATTTGTTTTCCCACTACCGTTTTACGTATTGTTGCAGTATAATCATAGTTATGAGTTTTGCTTGAATTGAAGGGAGATTTAACATAAATGTTTGGTGGATTTTCAAGAGATATGGGAATAGATTTGGGTACAGCAAATACGCTGGCTTATGTAAAGGGTAAAGGCGTCGTTGTTAGGGAGCCTTCAGTTGTGGCCTTTCGAACAGATACTGGCTCTATCGAGGCTGTAGGGAATGACGCGAAGAACATGATTGGACGTACACCGGGAAATATCGTAGCTCTTCGTCCAATGAAAGATGGCGTTATTGCCGATTTTGAAACAACAGCAACAATGTTGAAGTATTTCATTCAGCAAGCACAAAAGAATCGTTCAGTATTTGCCCGCAAGCCAAATGTTATGGTTTGTGTCCCTTCTGGAATAACGGCAGTCGAAAAAAGAGCTGTAGAAGATGCGACACGTCAGGCAGGCGCTCGTGAACCTTATACAATTGAAGAACCTTTTGCGGCAGCAATTGGTGCTGATTTACCTGTATGGGAACCAACAGGAAGCATGGTTGTTGATATTGGTGGAGGAACAACTGAAGTTGCAATTATTTCACTTGGTGGAATTGTTACAAGCGAGTCGATCCGTATTGCGGGCGACGAGATGGACGAGTCTATTATTCAGTATGTGAAAAAGACATATAATTTGATGATTGGTGAACGAACAGCTGAACAACTTAAGCTAGAAATTGGATCTGCAGGTTCAACTGAAGGTATTGAAGCGATGGATATTCGTGGACGAGACCTGGTGACGGGGCTACCCAAGACCATTAGCGTATCAGCTGATGAAGTTTCCGGCGCTCTTCGCGATACAGTGAACAGCATTATGGAAGCAGTTAAAGTGACACTTGAGAAAACACCACCAGAACTTGCTGCTGACATTATGGATCGTGGCATTGTCTTAACCGGTGGCGGTGCATTACTTCGAAACCTTGATCAGGTGATTAGTGATGAAACTAAAATGCCTGTCATTGTTGCTGAAAATCCACTTGAGTGCGTGGCGATTGGTACAGGGCGTGCGCTCGAAAATATTCATCTGTTCAAATCTAGAGCTGGTATTACCTCCCGCTCAAAACAGAAGTAGTTGGAAGGTGTAAGGCATGCCACAATTTTTTTCGAATAAACGACTAATTGTATTACTAGTTAGCATCATTATCCTCGTTGCTCTGATTGGAACGTCAATGAAAGAACGCGATGCATTAACGATGCCAGAGCAATTTTTCAAAGATTCAGTTGGCTGGCTGCAATCGATTTTCTATAAACCCGCTAATTCAGTAGCGGGTTTATTTGAGAGTATAGGTGATATGAAAGATATGTACGAAGAAAATAAGCTTCTGAAATCCAGGCTTAATGAATTCGTATCATTATCTGAAGAGCTGAAAACTGTTAAAAATGAAAACGAAGAACTGAAAAGTGAATTAAATATAGATTCATCGACAGGGTTATCGAATTATGAGACCTATCACGCTAATATGATCGCCCGCTCACCAGACCGATGGAATGATTTATTAACCATTGATAAAGGGAAACAAGATGGTGTAGCTGCAAATATGGCGGTTGCTACTGCTGATGGGCTTATCGGTAAGGTAAAGAACGTTCAGCCGTTTTCTTCCACTGTCCAACTTATTAGTGACGTAGATCGTACGAATCGGATAGCGGCAATGACGCAGGAAGATGAGAATGTTTTCGGAACCATTGAAGGGTACGATACAGAAAAAGAAGTTCTGCTTTTTTCGAAAATCCCAGTTGACATTAAAGTTGAAAAGGGTCAGACCGTAATTACTGCTGGGAATGGTGGGATTTTTCCTAGAGGCATTGTGATCGGTGAAATTGTTGATGTGGAAACAGATAACGTAGGAACAACACAAACAGCTCACGTAAAACCTGCGGCCGATTTGTACGATATTAACAATGTAATGGTTATTGATCGTGGGGCACAAAATGTAACGCCGGATAGCGGAGAAGGTGAAGGGGAATGAAGCGCCTTCTTTTATCCGGAACGCTCTTCGTCCTCTTTTTAATCGAGGGTACCGTATTTCAGGTCTTTGCCCCTGAACAGTATGATTTCGGCTTTCAACTTATTCCACGTTTTGTAACCGTGATTGTTGTGATGATCGGTATGATTCTCAGTCCTGCATATGGAGTTCTATATGGCATCATATTTGGCCTTCTCCACGACTTAATTTATACAGATCTCGTTGGTGTGTACATGTTTGGAATTGCGGTAGCAGCTTACATAATCGGGTATTTCTCTAAAGCTTTTCACCTGAATTGGTTTACAACGCTCATTCTAGGTTTGCTTGGGGTATCAATGGTGGAATTTTATGTGTACGAACTGTTTGCTCTGATTAATGTGACTGACCTTGCATTCGATTCATTTTTCTATAAGCGCTATCTGCCTTCTTTAATCCTAAATGGTGTCTTTTTACTTATTGTTTACTATCCTGTTAAGCGGTTGCTAGAAGAATTATCGGAAAGCCGTAGACAAGAAAATCAGTCCAAAAAGAGGAGTTTCCTTTAGCAGCGTTGAATTATTCTATGTTGAGGTGAATGAAATTGTCTATGGCACAAAAGCAAACACAGCATTTTGTCACAATTAAAGGAACGAAAAACGGCTTGAATCTGATTTTAGATGATTCTTGCGCTTTTCGTGATGTTATAAATGAACTTGATGAAAAGCTTTCCGCACGTCATATTCAGCAGACGGAAGGCTACACGATTACCGTCACACTTAAACTCGGTAATCGCTATTTAACGACCGAACAGGAAGAAGAGCTTCGCTCGATGATCCATTCTAAACAGAACCTTGCCGTGGACCGCATTGATTCAAATGTGATTTCAAGGGAAGAAGCGGAAGCAGAACGAAAACGATCGACGGTTACAACGATAACAAGGACAGTTCGTTCTGGACAGGTTCTTGAAGTGGAAGGGGACCTCCTTTTAATTGGAGATGTCAATCCAGGTGGAACTGTAAAAGCAATTGGAAACATTTTTGTAATGGGCTCCCTCCGTGGCATTGCACATGCAGGATCTGATGGTGAATTAGAAGCTGTAATTACAGCAGCTGTCATGAAACCTTCACAGCTAAGAATCTCAGAGTTAATCAGCAGACCCCCAGATCAAGCGGGGACAGCAGTTCATGAGGCTGAATGTGCATTCGTTAGGGGTGGTTATGCAGAAATTAGCGTTGATCGAATTCAAATACTGACTAAAGTAAGACCGAATTTGACAAGGTTGTAGACAGAAAGGGGAATGTTGTGTGGGAGACGCTATCGTAATTACTTCCGGAAAAGGTGGTGTGGGTAAGACCACAACGACAGCAAACATCGGAACAGCTCTTGCACTATCGGGGAAAAAGGTATGTCTGGTAGATACGGATATTGGACTTCGTAATCTCGATGTTGTCATGGGACTTGAAAATCGGATCATTTATGACCTCGTTGATGTGGCGGAGGAAAGGTGCCGGCTTCACCAGGCTTTAATTAAAGACAAACGATTTGAAGCTCTTTATATGCTTCCGGCAGCTCAGACGAAAGATAAGTCTGCTGTTCAACCCGAGCAGATGAAGAGGATTATAGATGAATTAAAGCAGGATTATGATTACGTGTTAATTGATTGTCCTGCAGGAATTGAACAGGGCTTCAAGAATGCGATCGCCGGCGCTGATAAATCAGTTGTTGTGACAACACCTGAAACATCTGCCGTTCGTGATGCGGATCGGATTATTGGACTTCTTGAAAAAGAAGAGGGTATTGAAGCTCCAAAGCTTGTCGTTAACCGAATTCGGAACCATATGATGGAGAGTGGAGATATGCTGGACGTCGATGAAATCGTATCGATACTTGCGATTGATTTACTCGGAATTGTAGGGGACGACGACACAGTGATTACCGCATCGAACAAAGGGGAGCCAATTGCACTTGACCCGAGCTCCAAAGCATCGATCGCCTATCGAAATATTGCAAGACGAATTCTTGGCGAGTCTGTACCACTTCTTTCTCTGCAAGAAGAGAGAGGCATGTTAAGTAAGGTGAAAAAGTTTTTTGGGATGCGTTCATGAATCTCGGCCAATTGGCCGAGATTTTTTTCATTTTTATTGCAAAGGGATGCTGGTGACATAACCCTTCCGGACAAGTCATAAACTGTATACTACCTACAGGAAGGAAGGGTGAGCAATGGGGAAAGATCTGGATGAAATGAGAAAGCGGCTTCATTCAAGAAAAAAGCATCGTCAACCGCTTCGTATGGTGGAACGTCTTGATCAAAAAGAAGATAATCATTCTTATTCCTATCAAAATACGGAGGTGAAAATACATCCTCTATTTAACAAGCAAAGTTTCTTAATTCGCTCGATGATGGCTGGCTGCCTGTTTCTTGCTGCGGGAATTTTATTTAAAGCAGAGAGTGAACGTCTTGCTCCTGTGCAGGGTTATGTTTCCGATATGATGGAGCAGGAATTTCAGTTTGCTGCTGTGAAGAATTGGTATGAAGGGAAATTCGGAAACCCGGTCGCTTTGTTTCCAACAGCACCGGAGGATACCGCGGGAGAACAGCCTCTTTATGCGCTGCCTGCAAGTGGGAAAGTTCTAGAGAATTTTGAAACGACAGGGAAAGGGATAATGGTCGAAACCGTGTTAAGTACTGAAGTCGAAGCGATAGATGCCGGTGTTGTGACGTATGCAGCAAATAAGGAAGGAATCGGTCAAACCGTTGTTATTCAGCACACTGACGGAAGTGAATCCTGGTATGGTATGCTGGATTCAATCGATGTAGCGCTTTATGACTTTGTTAAGTCAAAGGACAAACTTGGAAGCGTGACAAACTCTGAAGATGGAAAGACCGGGACGTTCTATTTTGCTATCAAGCAGAACGAGACCTTCATCGATCCGCTTCAAGTTGTCCCTATTGAATAATGCTGAAAATGGTAACGATTCATCCATTGTTTTGGATGACGATTGGACTTTCTATTCTAACGGGTAGGTTTCGTGAGATGCTGCTTTTGTTTTTAGTTGTCCTCATTCATGAAGGTGGTCATGCAGCAGCTGCACTTTATTTTAGGTGGCGGGTAAAAGAAATTGTCCTTTTACCCTT
Organism: Pseudalkalibacillus hwajinpoensis; assembly: GCF_039851965.1. Lineage (NCBI taxonomy): Bacteria > Bacillati > Bacillota > Bacilli > Caryophanales > Guptibacillaceae > Guptibacillus > Guptibacillus hwajinpoensis. Next base: position 3,527,055 of record NZ_CP156674.1, read on the forward strand.
TGGTGGTGTAGCTGTAGTGGATGAACATGGAAATCGTCCAGTTAAAGAAGAATTTATTGTGATTCTTGCAGGCCCCTTGCAGCATGTCTGGATGATTGGTCTGGCTATGTATCTTCATCGGATCGGTATGATGGACGACATGTATAGCCTCTTTATCCTTCACAACATTATGGTTTTACTTTTTAACTTGTTACCAATCTGGCCCCTTGATGGTGGCAAATTGCTTTTTCTGTTGATCACATTGTTTTATCCATTTAAAGCTGCACATCGTCTTATGCTTCGAACCTCAATTATATTTCTCTTCATTATGATAGTGATGACTTTCTATTTCTTCCCCTTCCACCTGAATTTGTGGATGGTTATCGTATTTCTATGCACTGCTCACTTTAAAGAATGGAAACATCATCCTTATATTTATTTGCGCTTTTTGCTTGAACGGTATTCAAAATCATATGTTGGAAAGAAAGAGACACTTTCCGTCTTGCCGGATATGAAGGTAAATGAAGTACTTTCAAAATTTTCTCGTGGAAAGCACTATCAAATTCTCGTTCAGAACATGGATATAATAGCGGATGAGCACCTCTTGCTCGAAGCATATTTCAAGAATAATCAGGTCGGATGTGCAGTTGGATCATTATTTCGATAAAATAGAGAAAACGCATTAAAGGAGAAAGCTATGCAGTTAATCGTCCTTGAAGAAAAGAAATGGTGGGCAGCCGCTATTGAAATAGAAAACAGAATTACAGATATTTGGGCAGAACAAATAGATATGGGGAAACCTGGTCATGGAGATCTGATCCTCGGGAAAGTTTCAGCGGTGCTGGATGGTAAAAATGCAGCCTTTGTATCCCTCGGCCGTGGAAAACCGGGGTTATTAAATGGAGATGAGTTAGTGGTTTCGCAGCGCCAGAAGACAGTCGGGAAATCAAAGCCGGCTGTTTCAGACTGTCTTGAAGAAGGACAGCCTGTTCTTGTTCAAGTTAAATATCCGGGTGCTGATCGTAAGGGTCCGATTCTTACTGAACTAATCACATTTACAGGTGAAAAACTTGTTTACATGCCTTATGCGGGGTACTCTGGAGTTTCTAAACAACTTACTGCGAAGAGAGAGCGTCTTTTGTCTTTTGCCGAGCAGCGTTGCATAGAGCAGGAAGGTCTTATTTTTCGAACGAGTTCAGGTCAGGCGAATGACGTACAGTTAAATCGAGAACTAGAAACTCATCGTGCAGAGTTTAATCGTCTTCTGGAGATGTCGACAGGTATGCTTCCCCCAGCTTTACTAAAGAAAGGTAAAGGGTTAAGCGAACAAGTGAGTAACCTGTTTCCACTTCATCACGTTACTGGATTCATTTCCAATTCCCCTGATGCACTGACGGCGTTTATGCCATATCTTCCAAAACAAGTGGAGGTTTCACTGCCACCCCATCATCAAAAGAAAACAGGAAAGCTTAAAGAGACATTAGCAAGCTTGCAGCAGCAAACGGTGAAAATTGCCAAAGCCAACCTTCATATCGAAGAGACAAAGGCCGTTACCGCAATAGATGTTGATTCAGGCGGGGCAGATTTTGGAAGTAAAAGAGAAACGCATTACGCCGTTAACATAGCAGCGATAGATGAAATTGCAAGACAGATCAGATTGCGAAACATAGGCGGAATGATTGTAATAGACTTTCTTCGCGTAGAGCGGGAGGATCAGGCTATTCTATTTGAACTGATGAAGAGCAAAGAAACAAACGACCCCCGTCTTCAGGTAGTAGGGTTTACAAAACTTGGCCTGTTTGAATTGCAGAGAAAGAAGGCTGGACTTCCTTTAAGTAAAATTACTCGAAACGACGAATAAAAAAAGAAATTTTATCACATTGACACAGTAATTTTCGCTGTGGTATGATTTAGTGGTTAGTTCGTTTGGAAGCACCCAAAGAGCTACAACCGCTCAAAATCAGGTTTTCAAGCTAGTTTCTAGCACCTGTAATGGCGAGTCTTAGTATTAGAGGAGGTGCACGTAATGTACGCTATTATTGAAACTGGTGGTAAGCAAATTAGAGTTACTGAAGGTCAGGAAATTTACATCGAGCTTCTTAACACAGAAGCAGGTGAAACGGTTACTTTTGACCGTGTGCTAATGGTAGGTGGAGATGACGTTAAAGTTGGTTCTCCTATCGTAGATGGCGCTACTGTTACTGCTAAAGTTGACAAGCACGGCAAAGGTAAGAAGATCACGGTTTATAAATATAAGCCAAAGAAAAACTACCGTCGTAAGCAAGGACACCGTCAACCTTACACTAAAGTAGTTATCGACAAAATTAACGCTTAAGGGTTATTAAGATGATACGTTTCAAGCTGAAACGAGATTCTGACAATCGCATTATCTCATTTTCTCTTTCAGGTCACGCTGAGTCAGGACCATACGGTTATGATTTAGTCTGTGCAGGTGTTTCTGCCGTGTCGATTGGGACTGTGAATGCGATTGAATCCCTCTGCGATGTACAACTCATAATTGATATGGAGGATGAAGGCGGCTATCTCAGCTGTGCCGTTCCAGCACGTCTGGAGCAGCGTACGGATGAGAACGTTCAACTTCTCCTTCAGGGAATGGAAGTTTCCATTTCTGCTATTGCCGAAGATTACGGCAAGCATATCCAAATTACTCACACATAGGAGGTGGGACAACATGTTGAAAATGAATCTACAGTTTTTCGCATCTAAAAAGGGTGTAGGTAGTACAAAAAACGGCCGTGATTCAATCTCCAAGCGTCTTGGCGCGAAGAGCGCAGACGGCGAGTTCGTATCCGGCGGTTCTATTCTTTTCCGTCAACGCGGAACTAAGATCTACCCTGGTGCTAACGTTGGCCGCGGTGGAGACGACACTCTATATGCGAAAATCGACGGTATCGTGAAATTCGAACGTCTTGGACGTGACCGTAAACAAGTAAGTGTATATCCAGTTGCTAAGGAAGCATAAGCAACCTAAGAAAAACTCTAACCGTTCGGTTAGAGTTTTTTGATATAATGGAATTGGTTAGGCATGGTTCGGATAATCGCTTTTGATAATCGTTTTTAGTGAAAGCGCGATTTTAGACTCAATCGCCTTATGGAGAAATGAGTTTAAAATTAAAACAGGCTGTTAACGAAGCAAAATAGATCAATGACGACGCACAAAGAATTCGCATTAGATCGTTTTCTTTTAGGGGAAATAACATACAGAAATGATAAATTGTTATAATGAAGGAAATGGTTAGAGCATTGGGAGTGCAATTATGTCTAAAAAGTGGAATACCTTTGACGTTCTGCGCCATTCTCGACATGATTGGTTAAATCGTTTGCAGTTAATCAAAGGAAACATTGCTCTCGATCATGTAGACAGGGCAAAGGAGATTATTGAAGAAATTATTATTCAGTCGAGACAGGAAGCAAAATTATCGAATTTAAATGCTCCGAAACTTGCAGAATATATATTAACGTTTAACTGGTGTAACCATTTATTTCAGTTGGATTTTGAAGTGATCGGAGACGAGTATGATATTTGCGCTTATGAAGCTGATTTAATCGAGTTAATTGCTCGATGCACAGAGGTGATCGATTCACAGGTTCATGTACCTTCCGATCATCATTTGCTATTAACGCTTCAGTTGTACCACGAAGAAATTCGTCTTGTCTTTGACTTTCAAGGTGAAGTTTCCGATCAAAACAGGCTGAAACTGGCGTTTGAAAATCCTGGTGTTAATAGCGCTAAATTGATTGAATTAGAGCAAACGGATCAGGAGCTAGTTAGTACGTTTTTGATTAAATGAGGTGAAAGAATGTTTGTAGATCAGGTCAAAATTTTTGTAAAAGCAGGCGATGGCGGTAACGGGATGGTAGCATTCCGAAGAGAAAAATATGTACCGGACGGTGGACCAGCTGGAGGAGACGGCGGAAAAGGCGCAAGCGTCATTTTCGAAGTTGAAGAAGGATTGCGTACGTTAATGGATTTTCGTTACAATCGTCATTTTAAAGCCAAAACAGGTGAACATGGACGTTCGAAGAATCAGCACGGTCGTAACGCAGATGACATGGTTGTCAAAGTTCCACCTGGTACAATCGTATCAAATGCAGAAACCGGTGAAGTCATTGCTGACCTCACCGAGCATGGCCAGCGTGCCACTGTTGCACGTGGCGGACGTGGTGGACGCGGGAACTCCCGTTTTGCTTCACCATCGAACCCTGCTCCAGAGCTATCAGAAAATGGGGAGCCAGGAGAAGAGAAAGACGTTACGCTTGAACTTAAGGTACTTGCGGATGTTGGACTTGTAGGTTTCCCGAGTGTTGGAAAATCCACGCTTCTTTCTGTTGTCTCTGCAGCAAAACCGAAAATTGCAGCTTATCACTTTACGACAATTGCTCCAAATTTAGGAGTAGTTGATACGAAAGATGGGCGTAGTTTTGTTATGGCTGATCTTCCGGGACTTATTGAAGGCGCCCATGAAGGTGTTGGACTGGGACACCAGTTCCTTCGTCATATTGAGCGTACACGTGTTATTGTCCACGTGATTGATATGTCCGGCATGGAAGGCCGCGATCCTTATGAAGATTATTTGAAAATTAATGATGAATTGAAGCAGTACAAAATGCGGCTGATGGAACGACCACAAATTATCGTGGCGAATAAGATGGATCTTCCGGATTCAGAAGCAAATCTTGAGATCTTTAAGGAGCAGCTTGAGGACGATTTCCCAATCTATCCAATTTCAGCTGTGACACGTCAAGGTGTTCAAGAAGTGTTGTTTGAAATTGCTGACAAGCTAGAAACAACTCCTGAGTTCCCTCTTGATGAAGATAAAGAAGAAGAAACTCGAGTGATGTATCGTCATGAAAAAGGTGCACCTGAATTCTTTGTTACACGGGATTCTGACGGAACATTTGTCGTTAATGGACCTCGTATTGAAAAGCTATTCAAGATGACAGACTTTAACCGGGAAGACAACGTCCGTAGATTCGCGCAACAAATGCGTAGCATGGGAATTGATGATGCGTTAAGAGAGCGTGGAGCTGAAGATGGAGACGCGGTTCGAATTCTGGAGTTCGAATTTGAGTTCGTAGACTGATAATCGGAGAAGACTGTCCTTAAAAAAAGGACGGTCTTTTTTGTACAGGATGTTAAAGCACATGTGAAACTATATGGCCAGCGTTTGGTCGGCATGGAGGTGAGAGGAGTAATGAGTAAGGAAGATAAGAATTTCTATCTTGTGCGAGAAGATGTCTTGTCAGATTCAATGATAAAAACGCTCGAGGCCAAGCTGTTACTTGAGAGTGGGACGGTAGAATCTGTTCGTGAAGCGATCGACGAAGTCGGGGTCAGTCGCAGTGCATTCTACAAATATCGCGACACGATTCTCCCATTTCATACCATGATCATTGAACAGATCGTCACACTATCTGTACATCTGGAGGATCGTTCCGGTGCACTTTCACGGGTGCTGAGTAAGGTAGCTTCTTTACGGTGTAATATATTGACCATTAACCAGACCATTCCACTACAGGGCTACGCTACGGTAATTTTAACAATGGAAATCGGTGAAGCCAATTTACGTCTGAGCAGTCTAATTGAAAAAATAAAAGAAATTGAAGCAGTAAACAATGCGGAAATTATCGGATCAGGAGCATAGGAGGAAAAACAATGGACAATCAAAAAAGAATTGGCTTTTTAGGACCAGAAGGGACCTTCACAGAAATCGCAGCAAAAACGCTGTTTCAAGAGGAGGAGAGAATGCCGTTTCCAACCATCAGAGCCTGCCTTGAAGCAGTTGATGATGGAACTGTTGAATACGGCGTTGTGCCTCTTGAAAACACAATTGAAGGTTCTGTTAATATGACACTTGACCTCCTGTCTCAGCAAGTATCACTTCCAATCGTTGGAGAGCTTGTTTTACCAATTCGCCAACATTTACTCGTTCATCCAGAATTAGATGATTGGAAACGAGTTACACGTGTTCTTTCGCATCCTCATGCGATTGCACAATGCCATATTTTCCTGCAAAAGGAGCTGCCTAATGCTGAACTCAGCAATGCAGCGTCAACAAGTGCAGCAGCAGAATATGTTCAGGGTTCTGACAAAGTGTATGAAGCTGCGATTGGGAATGAGCTTGCTGCGGAAAAATATGGATTAACGATCGCCCAATCCGATATCCATGACACAGAAGATAATGATACGCGTTTTCTTGTGTTACATAAAACAGCCGCTGCCCTTCCTCGCACAGCTTTATTTCGTGAAGATCGCGTTACCTACAAAATCATTCTCCCATCCGATTATCCAGGCGCCCTTCACCAGGTACTTGCTGCCTTTGCGTGGCGAAACCTTAATCTAACGAAGATTGAATCCCGTCCTATGAAAACAGGTCTTGGAAATTATTTCTTTATTATTGATGTAGAACGACCAAATCGTGAAGTACTTCTTCAGGGCGTAATGGAAGAAATACAGGCACTTGGAATAGGGATAACCGTTCTTGGTGAGTATCCTTGCTTCGTAGTAACAGCTAAGTAAAGAAAAGAACGGCGTTTTTCGCCGTTCTTTTCTAATCTTCCAACAGAAAACCTTCTTTTTTTAATGCCTGACAAACTGCAGCCAGCTGTGTAGTGGAGCTTGCTTCTATCGTATGAAGATGAACACCAGAGGTAAGCTCTGACAATAGTGATGCGTTTGTTACCGAAAGCTTTGCAAGAAACTGATCGGCTTCAAGACGGTTGCTCACGAAAAGTGAGGCGGTTAGATCGCCGTAAAGGGGGTGTTCGACGGTGACATCCTTTACCGTTCCTCCGTTATCCACGATCGTATACAATTCATTTTTCGTATCCTCAGGTGTATGTTGGCAGGCAATTACCTGTTCTTTTTGCGTTTCCTTTCTTTCAACATCGAAAAGGATATATCCTTGTGATGTCGCAATAATCGGTTCGTTTCTCGCTTTTAATAGGGATATATCCTGTACAATCACTTGACGACTCACTTTTGTTCGTTTAGATAAATCACTACCTGTCAAAGGCTTTTCGCTTTCTTTAAGCCATTTCAGAATAAGCATTCTCCTGTTTTCACCGAGTATTTTTTCTCCTTCTTGTCCCATCAAGAAAACCCCTTTCCATCAACCTCATGTGTATTCCTATTATAGCTTTGTTGAGGAACAGCGTGTAAGGATCTCGTGAAAAACGCTCACTGTTTTTTCAAGATTGTCCTGTGTTGTCTCTCTTCCAAAGCTAATTCGAATAAGCTCTCTCGCTTCATCAAGGGTTCTTCCCATTGAAAGAAGCGTTTTGGAAGGCTTTTGCTGCCCGATCGAACAGGCAGAGCCAGTTGAAACTGCAATATTCCTCCGATTAAGTTCAAGCATGACATACTGGCCCTCAAGGCCTTTAACACGAACTCCTAAAATATGAGGAAGCCCCTGATGTCCTTCGAATACAATATTCGGATGAGCGAGTGCATTGGTGAGGTAATTTCGAAAGTTCATTAATCGTTTCCCTTCATCCTCCATTAGGGCAACCGCTTCTTCTGCGGCGGCGATAAACGCGCATATACCAGGAACGTTAACAGTTCCCGGACGGAAGCCTTTTTCGTGGATTGTGCCAGGAAGGCCCGAGACCCATGGAATAGGAGGCGAGATGTAACAAACGCCCACCCCTTTTGGACCATGAAGCTTGTGAGAGGATATGGATAGGGCATTGATCTTCATCTGGCGAACATCAATTGGGATTTTGCTAAAGCTCTGAACCATGTCAGTATGAAAAAGGATATTTCGTTTGGAAAGCTCTTCACCAATTTCTTTAATCTGTTGAGTCGTTCCCGTTTCACTGTTCGCATGTGCAAGGGAAACTAAAATGGTATCTTCGCAAATAGCTTCTAACAGTTCTTCTATTCGAATGTGACCTTCAGCATCATATGAAAGGAAAGTAACGCGGTATCCCTCACGTTCTAGTTTTTCGAATGTGTGAAGAACAGAGGAGTGCTCTGCTTGAGCGGTGATAAGATGTCCTGTTTGATAGCGTTTAACAAGGCCTGTTAACGCAAGAACATTTGCTTCTGTTCCGCCGGAAGTGAAATAGATACCGGAAGGATCTCCATTAAGCATTTGAGCGATGGATGTACGAGCTGATTCAAGAAGTTGGGCTGCTCTCGTGCCGGCGTCATGAGAACTTTGGGTGTTAGCAAAATATTCTTTAGCAGCTTTGGTATAAGCAAGTAACGCATTATCAGACATTGGGGTAGATGCAGCATTGTCTAAATAGATCATTCATTTCTCCTCACAAATATTCAGTCTTGTCATTTATTTAATTATATGTAAATATAGATGTCAAGACACATGTTAACACATAGGAACCAATATCTTTATATTCGTCTGTGAGAGAAGGGGTTTCATGACACAATTAACGACAGAAGTACTAGTCATTGGAAGTGGGATTGCCGGCTTGATGGCTGCTGACCTTCTTTCTGCGAAAAAGAATGTGACAATTATCACAAAGTCAGCGCTAGGTCAAAGTAATTCTCGGCTGGCGCAGGGAGGGATTGCAGCCGTAACGACAAAGGATGATAGCTGGACTAATCATTTTTTTGATACGATTCGTGCGGGTGCATTCCATAATGATGAAGAGCTAACAGAACTCCTAGTTAGAAGTGGACCTGAACAAATCCGACAGCTAATCAATTTTGGAGTGCAGTTTGATAAAGGGTCAGATGGCACCTATCTGAGATGTAAGGAAGGAGCACACAACACATCACGCATTCTTCATTCAGGTGGTGACGCGACTGGTAAGGAAATAATCGAAACGCTGATCAATCGCGTAAAAATGAAATGCACCATATTAGAGCACCATTTTGCTGTGGATTTGCTAATGGATGAAGGGGTTTGTAACGGAGCGGTTGTACTAAATGGGGATAATGAGGCACTATCAATAACCGCTATTCATACGATTCTTGCAACAGGAGGGGCGGGGCAGCTTTATCCTGTCACCTCGAATGATCCATCAATCACGGGAGACGGGATCGCTATCGCTTACAGAGCAGGAGCCATTTTATCTGATCTAGAATTTATTCAATTTCATCCAACGATGTTTGCAGGAGATAGGAATCAGTCGTTTTTGATTTCCGAGGCAGTCAGGGGAGAAGGTGCAATACTAGTTACTGCTAAGGGGGATCGGTTAATGAAGGGCAAGCACGAACAGATGGAGCTTGCCCCGAGAGATGTTGTCTCAAGAGCGATCTATCAGGAAAAATCCGATGTTTATCTCGATATCTCAATGATTAATCAGTTTGATCAGCGTTTCCCTACGATTGCGTCTTTATGCTATGAGCATGGTTTATCTCTTTCAGATGGGAAGCTTCCAGTAAAGCCAGGAGCTCATTTTTTGATGGGTGGTGTCATGACTGATCGACATGGCAGGACGTCCATAGATGGTCTACTTGCACTTGGAGAAGTGGCGAATACGGGTGTTCACGGGGCAAACCGCCTTGCGAGTAATTCTCTTCTAGAAGGTGTTGTTTTTGCAAATGCAGCCGCACGGTGGATTCAAAACGATACAAGGAAACAAGTATGCAACCTTATAGCCCAAAGCCTTCAAGTTCCTGAAGACATGCCAGAAGTGAATTACATAAAGGAACTGATGAACAGGAAAGTTGGTATCATCCGTAATGGGGCTGGTTTGAACACGGCCATTCAAAAACTTGAAGCTCCACTCATACAGGCACGTAAAAATGCAAGTAATAGTGAAGAAATCCTTCGCTACAATATGCTTCAAGTCAGCTGGCTTATCGCTACTTCTGCTTATCTCCGGATCGAAAGTCGGGGCGGACATTTTCGGAAAGATTATCCTAATCTTAAACAGGAATTTAAGAAAAAACGTATAATCAGGAGGGTTTCACAGGATGATTGGGTTCAAACTTAAGAAAGATCTCGAGCAGTTTTTTATTGAAGATATTGGATGCACCGATTTATCCAGCGAGTTATTGTTTACAGGGGATACAAAGGCTGAAGCGGAAGTTCTTGTTAAAGAAGACGGGATCTTTTGTGGGAAAGACGTCATTGTAAAAGGGTTTTCTTTAATAGATGATCAGTTATCCGTCGAAGTTTACGTGGAAGATGGTGACCCTGTTCATTTAGGAGAAGTGATTGCTTCTGTAAAAGGGCGTGTTTCCTCCATTCTTACAGCAGAACGCGTGATTCTTAATATGATTCAGCGTATGAGCGGGATTTCAACGATGACGAAAAAGGCTGTAGAAACGTTAAATAGTAAACATACAAGGATTTGTGATACGCGCAAAACAACTCCAGGTCTTCGAATGTATGAAAAATATGCAGTCAGGTGCGGTGGTGGCTTTAATCATCGAATCACATTAGATGGAGGAGTAATGTTAAAAGACAATCACATTGCTCAATTTGGAAGCATTCAGAAAGCTGTTGCCCATGTGAGAGCCCGGCTTGGACACATGACAAAGATAGAGGTGGAAACAGGGTCTGAAGCTGAAGTGTACGATGCAGTTAAAGCTAATGCAGACATTATTATGTTTGATAATTGCATACCGAAAGACGCAGCTGCTTATGCAACACTTGTACCGGATCACATTGTAACCGAGGTATCAGGGGGCATCACACTTGAGAATCTCGCCTTTTATCAACAGGCAGGCATTGATTATATTTCACTCGGTTGTCTGACACACTCGGTTAATAGTCTTGATATAAGTCTTCGAATGAAGGGAGAAGTAGAATGAGCATTCTGGATACGTTAACAGTCCCAAGTGGCCTTCCTGAACGATACAAGCAATTACCTATTGAGGAAATGAAAACGCAGATTTCAACCATTAAGAAAGTAATGGGTGACAGGTTATATCTTCCTGCCCATCATTATCAAAAAGACGAAGTGGTTCAGTTCGCTGATGATACAGGGGATTCACTCCAGTTAGCTCAGCTCGCGGCTCAAAATAAACAAGCAGAAACGATTGTATTCTGTGGTGTTCACTTTATGGCAGAAACAGCTGACATTCTGACTGAAGACAATCAAACTGTTATTCTTCCTGATATGCGAGCCGGTTGTTCTATGGCAGACATGGCAGATATTTATCAAACGGAGCGGGCTTGGAAACAGCTTAAAACTCTTTTTGGTAATACGATGCTGCCACTAACTTACGTAAACTCAACAGCAGCAATTAAATCTTTTGTTGGGAAGCATGGTGGGGCAACTGTTACCTCTTCAAATGCAATGGCAATGGTAGACTGGGCTTTCACGCAAAAAGAACGAATTCTCTTTTTACCGGATCAACATTTAGGCCGCAATACAGCTTATGAACTCGGCGTCTCCCTTGAAGCTATGGCAGTGTGGGATCCCATTAACGATACGCTTGAGTATGAAGGAAACTATGATGATGTAAAAGTGATTCTCTGGAAAGGGCATTGCTCCGTTCATGAGAAGTTCACATTGGAAAACATTTCAGATATACGTAGGAAGCATCCGGGCATCAACGTCATTGTTCACCCTGAGTGCAGTTATGAGGTCGTTGAGCAATCAGATTTTTCCGGTTCAACGAAAATGATTATTGAAACGATTGAACAAGCTTCACAAGGATCGAAATGGGCAATTGGGACTGAAATGAACTTAGTAAATCGTATTATTCAGCAGCATCCTGATAAAGAAATCGTTTCTTTAAACCCCAATATGTGCCCTTGTCTTACAATGAACCGAATTGATCTTCCTCATTTATTATGGGCACTTGAAGAAGTGCTGGATGGAAGGAAAACCAATCAAATTAAAGTGGATCGTGACACTTCTTTGTATGCGATAAAAGCACTGGATCGAATGCTTGAACGGGCATGAAAATGCAAAGAATCGGACAGTTAGTCCGATTCTTTTTTCTATTCCAATCAATCTCTGTCACACATAGTAAAGGTCCCTCCTGCATATTAATGTGATGATATTAGCCTTTAAAAAAGGTAGCAATCTGCCTAGTCATGCATACAATGTACTGAATTTGAATGTACTGATATTGTACAGGAGGGAGTTTTTTAGCTTGAAAATACATGTCGTTCAACAAGGCGATACGTTATGGAAAATCGCCCAAAAATATGGCGTTAACTTTGAACAACTTAAGGCTGTTAATACGCAGCTTAAAAATCCGGATATGATTATGCCGGGTATGAAAGTGAAAATACCTTCAGGCGGAGTGCCAGTTAAGAAGAAGGAAATGCCGATTAAAGAAATGAAGAAAGAAATGAAGAAAGAAATGCCGATTAAAGAAATGAAGAAAGAAATGCCTAAGAAAAAAGAAGCGCCAATGAAGAAACCAAAAGAAAAGCCATCTATTAATATGCCTATTAACAATGAATTGAATATGGGATTAAATATGAACATGAACATGATGCCAGCTGAAGAAAAACCAAAGAAAGTAAAACCTAAAGAAACAAAGCCTGTAGAGAAAGCAAAACCAATTGAGAAGAAAGTGGAAGCAAAGAAATCAGAGAAGAAACCCGTAGAGAAGGCAAAAGGTAAAGCAGAGAACTTATTCTATCCGATGAATGATGAAGAAGTATTGAGCGAGTATGAATCGTCTTCGATAGAAATGCCACCACCACCAAATATGCCTATGAATCAAGGGTATACAGAGGTTGCAGGAGCTCAGAGTTATGCTAATAAAGCATACAATGAAGGTTATCCGGGCTCGGTAATGGGTGCGCATGATTACGGAAATGGTCCAAATCAGAATGTGGCCGGCGCGAGTGACTATGGTCAAAAAGGAAATAACGGAGGCTATCCGGGGTCAGTAATGGGGGCGTATGATTACGGAAATGGTCCGAATCAGAATGTGGCCGGCGCGAGTGACTATGGTCAAAAAGGAAATAACGGAGGCTATCCAGGTTCAGTAATGGGTGCGTATGATTACGGAAATGGTCCAAATCAGAATGTGGCTGGCGCGAGTGACTATGGTCAAAAAGGAAATAACGGAGGCTATCCGGGGTCAGTAATGGGGGCATATGATTACGGAAATGGTCCGAATCAGAATGTGGCCGGCGCGAGTGACTATGGTCAAAAAGGAAATAACGGAGGCTATCCAGGTTCAGTAATGGGGGCGTATGATTACGGAAATGGTCCGAATCAGAGTGTGGCCGGCGCGAGTGACTATGGTCAAAAAGGAAATAACGGAGGCTATCCAGGTTCAGTAATGGGTGCGTATGATTACGGAAATGGTCCAAATCAGAATGTGGCTGGCGCGAGTGACTATGGTCAAAAAGGAAATAACGGAGGCTATCCGGGGTCAGTAATGGGGGCATATGATTACGGAAATGGTCCAAATCAGAATGTGGCCGGCGCGAGTGACTATGGTCAAAAAGGAAATAACGGAGGCTATCCGGGGTCAGTAATGGGGACATATGATTACGGAAATGGTCCGAATCAGAATGTGGCCGGTGCTGAAATGAATGATTACGGTCAAAAAGGTGAGGAAAGCCCAGATGTAGCGGGTACCTATGCTAATAACAGTTATAATGCTATGCCAGGCTACCCTGGTTCAGTCGCAGGAGCACAATCTGGTTATCCAAATCAGAATGTAGCTGGAACCACTCAGGGTTATGGGAACACCGGCTATCCTGGATCTGTAGCAGGAGCTTCTTCTAATTCGATGAACATGGGGTATCCGGGCAATGTGGCGGGGGCTTCAATGAATGGCTATGGTAATCCAGGATATCCGGGGGTTGCCGGAATGCAATCTCCATATGCTAATAAAGGCAACGAAGAATATCCGGAAGCTGTTATGGGAGCTTACGGAGGCTATCCTAATGATCAAGTAGGAGGAATGATGGACTATCCAAACCAGCAGGTAGGAGGAATGATGCTTCCTGGCTATCCAAACCAGCAAGTAGGAGGAATGATGCAGCCTGGTTATCCGAACCAGCCAATGGTTTCTCCGTATCAGCAGCATGATTGTGGATGTGGAGGAAATAATCAGGTGTCCCCTTATCAGCAGCAAATGCCGAATTATGCGAATCCAGGATATGTGCAGGGGGCAAGCAAAGCTCCGATGATGGACTACATGGGAATGGAAAGTAGCTATGCAGAATCACGATAGAGAGGATAGGGGCGGATTCCTGAAAGGAATACGTCCTTTCTTTCTTGGTATGAAGTGTATAAAGCCTATGGTCTGGTTGGTACAGTATCAAAATGGGACGAGGATAATCGTAAAAGGTTTCTTGAAAAAAGATGTAATCTGGAAACAAATCGAAACTTCGATGAACACGTCAGTTTCTTTTATTCAATTCATACCATTTTCTGATGGTGATTGGGTTAAGGAGAGTGACGGTGTTTACTTTGCATGCATGAAATTTGAGAGTGGAAGAGCTCTCAACTTTTCAAGGCGAGAAGAACGGCAGCTTGCGTTTGAAAAGATTGCGCATTTTCATCAGGAAACAGAGGGGTTTGATAGCAAATTCATTCCTCGTATTTCTCTTAAGCATAAGTGGATGAACCGCTTTATCCGTTTTCAGCAGAGTATCCAGTCATCGTTATTTTGCTCCGAACATAATAAGCTTATCCAAAGATATGTGGAAACAGGTAGAGAAGTTTTAGCTAAGATGAGCTTTCTTGATGAATTAGAAATATCAGCTTTTCACCATAAACGTATTGTTCATGGTGATCCAGCACATCATAATTTTATCTTTCATTGTAATAACTTGCGGTTAATAGATGGCGATCTTCTTACTTATGGCCCACATGAATATGACTTTTTACAGCTTATCATCCGCATGCTGCCCTATTGTGACTGGTCACTTGATGAATGGATGGCATTTGAAATCCCTCCTTTAAAACATTGTTTGACAAATCCTTCCCTGCGGCGTTTACTTGCTTATCCAGCCGATTTTTACAGGGAATGGTTGGTGGATCCAGACGGAAGAGAACTCCTTTTACGACAAACAGGACAACAAGATGAGCTTAGATCTAAATTTATGTGGCGCATGCTTCAATAGGTTCCTTTGTTACCTGTATCTAACAGATTAAAACAGTTGGCCTCCTGACATTCTAAGGATGAAAGGAGGTTTTAAAAGATGACTAAATCAACGCTTGCGCTTTCAGGCTTGCTACTCGCAGGTGGCTTAATGGGCTGTACTGCCGATGATGAAGCTATGGATACACGTTACAATGATTCTTCACGACCGATTGGGTATTACACGAGTGAGGACAATAACGGTGACTATCGTGAAGGTCCTGTGACCGATATGGTTGATCGCGATTATACGAACGGTGTAAAATCACCGGATAAAAAACAAATTGATGCGCGGAACGGCATGAATGGTCCTGGATATATGCGAACAGATGATAACTATTCAGGGTATGATAATGAGCTTTCTACACGCCTTACAGACCGTATTGAAAAAATTAAAAATATAGAAGATGCCCGTGTGATCGTGTATGGTGATCAAATTATGATCGGCGTTGATACAGGTGATAAAAATGATGCTGACGTCAAAGATGAAGTTCGCAGTGAAGTCGCTAAAGTCACGAAGCAAAAAAATGTTTCCATCTCAACAGACGAAGATGTCTTTGACAGAATGGGAAATGTAAATGATCGTCTAGAAAATGGAGATGGATTTGAAGAAGTTCAAACAGACGTCAATGGCATTTTAAATGACATTGGAAATGCTGCAAAAAGACCATTTGAAAACAATAAGTAACCTTAAGAAGAGCAGGCAGATGCCTGTTCTTTTTCCTTTATGCACGATTCTTTTCTCCTTTATTAGCTCTGTGCTATAGTGGGGAAATTGAACATTTGGAAGGAGAGGATAGTCTTGGCAGGACATTCAAAGTGGAAAAATATCCAGCGGAGAAAGAATGCACAGGATGCGAAGCGTGGAAAAGTTTTCATGAAGCTTGCAAAGGAGATTTTTGTAGCTACGAAAAATGGTGGAGGCGATCCGGAAACAAATCCATCATTAAGGCTTGCGATTGATAAAGCGAAATCCTCGAATATGCCGAATGAAAATATTGAACGTGCTATTAAGAAAGCCGCAGGCGATTTAGATGGCGTGCGGTATGAGAATGTAACCTATGAAGGTTACGGACCAGGTGGTGCCGCGGTTATGGTGCAGCTACTAACCGATAATAAAAATCGAGCAGCAGCCGACATTCGTCATGCGTTTAGTAAGAACAATGGGAACATGGGTGAAAATGGGTGCGTTTCCTTTATGTTCAATCGGAAAGGGTTGCTTGTTATTGAGCGTTTAGAAAATGAGAGCGATGAAGAGGAGCTACTGCTTCAAGTGATTGAAGTTGGGGGAGAGGAAATGATAACGAATGAGGACTCCTTTGAAATCTATACAAGTCCAGAAGAGTTTCAGGAAGTAAAAGATGGACTCGAGAAAAGCGGCCTTCAATTTTCTTCAGCTGAGGTGACGATGGTTCCAGAAACTTACGCTCCACTTGAAGATAGCGATGGTTTAAAAATGCTGAAGCTGATTGACATGCTTGAGTATAATGATGATGTACAGGAAGTGTATCATAATGCAGAAATAAGCGATCATGTTTATGATCAAATTTAAGCTGAATAGTTATCCATAAGTAGGTTACGCTAACAAAATAAACTTCTTTAATATGGAAGAAAGGGGATAAAGGCGTGATGAAAAACGTTTATCTGATCCTCTGTTTAGCGCTTTTCTTAACTTATGGAGAAGCTTCTGGATTAGCTTACGAAGGATTGCAGCAATCGGAAAAGGTTACCCGGTCGCAAATTAGTGTGAACGCCCCTCTTGAAGTTGAAGTCATTCTAAGAACAAATTACGCGGATGGCATATCTGTAGACCAAACGGTTTATGAAACCATCTGGGCAATGGAAGACTTCTGGAGTCAGTATATGGACTGGCAACTCGTGGATCAAGAAGAGGGTCGAATGATTTTCGAGAAAAATATTGAGGATATCTCTCCTGCTAGTAAGGAGAACGGGTACTTCGGATTAACTAAGGATGGAATCATAACAATCTTCGATGGAAACCCTTCAGATAAGAAAGTCATTCAAACATTTTTTCAAATTGACGTTGGAAGATTAGAAAGCAAAAGACGCGATCAGCTCATGGACGGGATTCCTGTTGAATCCTGGTATCAGTTCGAGGATATGCTTCAATCGTTTTATAAAGTGAAAACAGCGCAACCTGTCCGATAGGACAGGTTTTTTGTGTATTGTTCAAGTGCGAGAGGGGTCAGGTCAGTGCCTGGCCCCACCGCTCCACGACTCGCAGAAACTCCGATATTTCACTCTTTCATAGGAACACAAAAGCGTGTTCCCATTCAAGAATTCCAATATCTCCGTTTCCAAACGCTCGTCTACGCTTTTCGTTAACCCTGTGGTAGAATGGAGAGATAGAAATACACGTTCGTATGTACAGGGGAGAGAGAAGCTTTGATTGAATATGTTAAAGGTACGGTTGAGTATATTGATACAGAGTATATCGTAGTTGAGTCAAATGCGATTGGGTATAAAATCTATTGTGGAAACGCTTTTGCGTTTCAGAAATACCGAAATCAATCGATTCAGATTTTCACGCATCATTATGTAAGAGAAGATCTGATTGCACTTTACGGTTTTCCGACACGGGAAGAGCGTCTTTTGTTTGAAAAATTGTTGAACGTTTCTGGGATTGGTCCTAAGGGGGCGCTTGCAATCCTGGCGACTGGTGAACCTGATAAGGTAGTCAGTGCGATTGAAATGGAAGATGAGAAGTTTCTAACAAAGTTTCCTGGCGTTGGTAAGAAAACAGCGCGGCAGATAATTCTTGATTTGAAAGGGAAATTAAAAGGTTTTGGCGCTTCTGAAGTAGGACTTTTTGCTGTGGAGGAAACGCAAGCAGAAGGTGTTCATGAGCTTAGCGAAGCGATAGAAGCCCTGAAAGCACTCGGATATGCTGAGCGTGAAATTAAGAAAATCAAGCCACAGCTTGATGCTGAGGTTCTTACCACAGATCAATATATTAAAAAGGCACTTCAGCTTATGCTGAAGCAATAAGGAGGGAGCAACGTGGAAGATCGAATTCTATCAGGTGAGCAGCTCAGCGATGACTCTTCCGTAGAATATAGCCTCCGTCCTCAGCGTTTAAGTCAGTACATCGGACAGGAAAAGGTTAAGCGTAACCTTGAAGTTTTTATTGAAGCAGCCAAAATGCGAAATGAGCCACTGGATCATGTGCTTCTTTACGGTCCTCCTGGTCTTGGAAAAACAACCCTTTCTGCCATTATCGCAAATGAAATGGAAGTCAATCTTAGAACAACGTCAGGTCCCGCCATTGAACGTCCGGGTGATCTTGCGGCCATCCTGACAGCACTAGAACCAGGCGATGTCCTTTTTATTGATGAGATTCATCGCTTGCCGAGGAGTGTAGAAGAAGTTCTATATCCTGCGATGGAAGATTATTGTCTTGATATTGTGATTGGGAAGGGGGAGACGGCTCGCTCTGTGAGACTGGACCTTCCTCCATTTACATTGATTGGTGCTACAACACGGGCCGGTCTGTTAACAGCCCCTCTAAGAGATCGCTTTGGCGTTCTCAGTAGACTCGAATACTATCTTGAAGATGAGTTGCAGATGATTCTAATGCGAACAGCAGATATATTTGAAGTTGAGATGGAACAAGCGGCAGCAGTAGAACTTGCGAGAAGGTCTCGGGGAACACCGCGAATTGCGAACCGATTACTTAAAAGAGTAAGAGACTTTGCTCAAGTAAAAGGGGATGGCATTATTTCACTTGAACTTGCCTCACAGGCTTTAGAAATGATGCAGGTCGATCCTCTAGGTCTGGATCACATTGATCATAAGCTTCTCCTTTCTATTATTGAAAAGTTTCGCGGCGGCCCGGTGGGTGTTGATACGATTGCCGCTACAATTGGGGAAGAAAGTCATACCATCGAAGACGTGTATGAACCGTATCTTCTTCAAATCGGTTTTTTACAGCGTACGCCACGTGGTAGAATGGTTACTCATCTCGTTTATGATCATTTTGGTATGGAGGTGCCTGATTAACGATGGGCATATCCAAGCTATTTATTGTCCTTGGAATTGCATTTCTCCTTATAGGAATTCTCTGGTCCTTTATTGGGAAATTGCCAGGAGATATTGTTATTAAGAAAGGAAACACAACGTTTTTCTTTCCAATCGTTACATCTATTGTCGTAAGCATACTGCTTACCTTATTCTTTTTTATCATCGGTAAATTCCGATAGAGTGAAATTTTCTCTATCCATGTAAGCTGTGGTAAAATCATAAAAGTTGATATACTTGAAGAACAGTGGTGAATAAAATGAACGTAAATGATTTTGATTTTGAACTTCCAGAACGTTTGATTGCTCAAACGCCGTTAAAAGAACGTACAAAGTCCCGTTTGATGGTACTTGATCCGCAGAATGAGAAGATGGAACACCGGGAATTTTCCAATCTCGAAGACTACATAGAGCCAGGGGATTGTCTTGTTCTGAATGATACAAGAGTGATGCCAGCAAGACTTTATGGAATGAAGGAAGAAACAGGAGCTAAAATTGAAGTGCTTCTTCTGAAACAGTTAGAAGAAGACGAGTGGGAAACGCTAGTGAAGCCTGCGAAACGCGTGAAACCAGGTACGGTTATTACGTTTGGCGATGGCAGGCTTACTGCTGTGTGTAAGGAGTCGCTTGAGCATGGTGGACGTGTTCTTGAATTCCAATATGATGGGGTTTTCTATGAAGTGCTTGACCAGCTGGGGGAGATGCCATTACCACCCTATATTACAGAAACGCTTGATGATCAGGAGCGGTATCAGACGGTGTTTGCAAAGCACCGTGGTTCCGCTGCTGCGCCAACAGCTGGCCTTCACTTTACAGAAGAAATGCTGCAGCGCTTAGAAGATAAAGACGTTCATGTAGCCTTTATTACGTTGCATGTAGGTCTTGGCACATTCCGACCGGTGTCAGTAGATAACATTCTTGAGCACGAAATGCATGGAGAGTTTTATCAACTTACAAAAGGAACGGCTGAGCTATTAAATCGAGTGAGGGAAGAGGGCGGACGAATTATTTCGGTCGGCACCACTTCAACCCGCACACTTGAAACGGTTGCGTCAGCACATGAAGGTCAGTTTGAAGAAGCTTCTGGATGGACAGATATTTTTATTTACCCGGGTTACACCTTTCAAGCAATCGATGGACTGATTACAAATTTCCACTTGCCTCAGTCAACATTGATCATGCTCGTAAGTGCCCTTGCGGGAAGAGAGTTTATCATTTCCGCTTATCGTACTGCTGTTGAAGAAGAATATCGCTTCTTCAGTTTTGGTGATGCGATGTTGATCTTGGAAGGGAGTTTAAAAGCATGACAGATCCAATTCGCTATGAATTAATTAAAACGTGTAAGCAAAGCGGAGCACGTCTCGGTAAGCTACACACCCCGCATGGCACGTTTGAAACGCCGATGTTTATGCCTGTCGGAACGCTTGCGACAGTTAAAACGATGAGTCCTGAAGAGTTAAAAGAAATGGGCGCAGGCGTGATTTTAAGTAATACGTATCATCTCTGGCTTCGGCCGGGTCACGATATTGTAAAAGAGGCAGGCGGACTTCACAAATTTATGAATTGGGATCAGCCGATTTTAACTGATTCAGGTGGCTTCCAGGTATTTAGTTTAAGTGACCTCAGACAAATTGAAGAGAAAGGGGTTCACTTCCGAAATCATCTTAGTGGAGAGAAGCTGTTCCTTTCTCCTGAAGGCGCAATGGAAATTCAAAACGCTCTTGGTTCTGATATCATGATGGCATTTGATGAATGCCCGCCATATCCTGCTGAATTTGATTATATGAAGAGCTCTGTAGAACGTACAAGCCGCTGGGCGGAACGATGTCTGACTGCTCATGAACGTAAGGATGTCCAGGGATTGTTCGGTATTGTGCAAGGTGGAGAGTATGAAGAGTTAAGAAAACAAAGTGCACAGGATCTTGTTTCGTTAGATTTTCCAGGTTATGCGGTTGGTGGTCTTTCGGTTGGTGAACCGAAAGATGTCATGAACCGTGTGCTAGAATTTACTACGCCACATCTTCCAAGCCAGAAGCCTCGTTACTTAATGGGGGTTGGTTCTCCAGATTCATTGATTGATGGTGCCATTCGCGGAATTGACATGTTTGACTGTGTACTGCCAACGCGTATTGCACGGAATGGAACACTTATGACAAGCAACGGTCGTCTTGTTGTGAGAAATGCAAAGTTTGCCCGTGATTTTCGACCGCTTGATGAAAATTGTGATTGCCATGTGTGCCGTAATTATTCAAGAGCATATATCCGACATTTAGTTAAAGCCAACGAAACATTCGGCTTCAGATTAACGACTTACCATAATCTCTATTTTCTGTTAAACTTGATGAAGCAAGTTAGGCAGGCGATTATGGATGATCGTCTCCTGGACTTTAAGGATGAGTTTTTTGAACAGTATGGTTTTAATAAGCCGAACGCAAAAAACTTTTAATCCATAGATTTGTTTTTTGCTGGAAAGGGGTGAAATGAGTATGGGTTCTACGTTAATGAATTTAATTCCGCTTCTTTTAATGTTTGCGATTTTTTATTTCCTTTTGATCCGACCGCAACAGAAGCGTCAAAAGAAAACGAAAGAGATGCAAGCAAACCTTGAAAAAGGTAATAAAGTTGTTACCATCGGTGGTATGCACGGAATTATTGATGCAATGGATGAAGGTACAATCACAATCCGCACAACTGACGGTACAAAGATGGTGTTTGACCGAGCGGCAATTCGCGAATCAATCACTGAATATAGCAAGTAAAGTAAGACATGCAAAAGGCGTCCTCAGTTTGAGGGCGCTCTTTTATTAGCCTTCTCGATGATTTCCACCTTTTACGTTAACTCCAATAATCCCACCAAGTACACAAACGGCACCATAGCCAGCGTGATAGAGAAGCTGTTCAAGATTCAAACTGATCCGATAGCCAAGGTATTGAATCAAAAATAGAAGGAGGACATACAAACAGGCTGTACCAGCACCAAGCATCCACCCCCGTTCTCCGCCTTTACCACCCGAAATAAATCCTCCTACAAAGAAGGCGACAACAGAACCGACAATGACAAATGGACTAATACCCTGTTCTGAAACGGAAGTAAACCGAAGAATAAGTGAGAAAAGTACACCTGTCGCTAGAACGATAACGACGATTGCGAGTAAACCTGATCCCATACTTGAGAGTGCATGTTTAGACCTCATCGAACTCCCCCTTATTATGAATGGTTTGTACATTCTATTCATTCAAGATCGAAATAGAAGTCCAATCATGATTTCGGACAGCCCGTCATACGATGTTAGAAACAGGACAGGGAAGGGGCAGCAGGGATTGGAAATGATCATCGCACTCACCATATTTGTTCTTGCATATGTTGGCATCATTACAGAAAAAATAAATCGAGCCCTTGTTGCCTGCGGTGGCGGGTTACTCATGCTGCTCTCTGGAATAACAACTACAAATTCAGCCTTCACGAACCACGTTGACTGGAACACTATCGCTCTTCTATTTTCAATGATGATCCTTGTATCCATTACAAGCCAGAACGGTATTTTTGAGTATATTGCCATTAAACTTGCTCAGCAGGTACACGGAAAGCCTCTGCCGCTACTAGCTGTTATTGGAACGCTAACCGCTTTAGGATCTGCCCTCCTTGATAACGTTACAACAGTGCTACTTCTCGTCCCGGTCACCTTAACGCTTACTAGGATTTTGAAAGTCACGAGCCTCCCATTTCTCGTAGTGGTTATTCTATCCTCTAATATTGGTGGCACAGCTACGCTAATCGGAGATCCTCCGAATATCATGATTGGTCAGGCGGTAGACCATCTTGATTTTAATGATTTTCTATATAATCTTGCCCCAATTGTTGTCATCATTTATGGCATTACAATAGCTGGTCTTGTCTTCTTCTACCGGAAAAGTCTTACTGTAAATGATCGGCATCGAGAAGCACTGTTACTATTGAATGCTGAAGACTATTTGAGAAGGGGTCCACTTCTTTATAAGTCTTTAATCGTACTTCTTATGACAATTGCAGGGTTCCTTTTACATCCTATTCTCCATACAGAGCTGACCAACATCGCTATGGCAGGCGCAGTTCTTCTTTTATTATTGACACAGAATGAGCATAAAATCGAGGAAGTGTTTGAATCAATTGAATGGGTGACACTGTTCTTCTTCATCGGACTATTTATTTTAATCGGAGGATTGGAAGAGGTAGGTATAATAGATGAAATCGCAAGAGGAATATTACTATATACGGATGGAGATATGCCAAAAACATCACTGGTCATTTTATGGGGTGCGGGCTTTCTATCTGCATTTCTGGATAATATTCCATTCGTTGCGGCAATGATTCCTGTGATAACAGAGTTTTCAGGATACGGCATGACAAACCTTGATCCGCTCTGGTGGTCACTTGCTCTTGGTTCGTGCCTTGGTGGGAACGGAACGCTGATCGGTGCATCTGCTAACGTCGTTGTAGCGGGCCTGGCATTAAAGGAAAAGCAGGAAGTGCGCTTTATTGAATTTATGAAGATTGGTATCCCTATTGTTTGTTTATCTCTCATCATCAGTACCATCTACATATACTTTCGTTATTTACTTCCCTATTACTAGAGGGAGTCTTTTTTTGTCTATTTCCAACACCTTCCATCATGCTCATCCATTCTCATGGTCACACTAAGCAAAAGAAGGATGAAGGGAGGGCTCGGAAATGGAATATATGACAATAATTTCACGGACACTCGTTCTTTATTTTGTCATCATCATTGTGTTTCGAATTATGGGGAAGCGAGAAATTGGTCAGCTAAGCATCCTGGATTTTGTGGTATCCATTATGATAGCGGAGCTTGCGGTGATGTCAATTGAAGACCCAAAGACGCCGATGTTAAATACGATTATCCCAATGAGCATTCTCGTGATGATTCAAATCCTAATGGCTTTTATCTCACTGAAAAGCGAGAAAGTGAGAGAGATTGTTGATGGGAAACCTTCTGTCTTAATTGATCGAGGCAAAATAGATGAGACTGAAATGAAGAAACAGAGGTATAACTTTGATGATCTGCTCGTTCAGCTGAGGGAAAACAACATTGCGTCAGTCTCCGATGTGGAATTTGCTATACTTGAGCCCTCTGGAAAGCTATCCGTTATTAAAAAAGAAAATGATAACAAGAATAACGATCCTCAAACGCTCATGCCTCTACCTCTCATTCTTGATGGGAAAGTACAGGAGGAACATCTTGAGCGTATTGGTAAGACGGCGTTATGGCTTCGTCAGGAGTTGAGGAAAGTTGGACATAAAGATATTAAACGCATCTCCTTTTGTTCCCTTCATCGAAACGGCAGCTTCTTTATTGATTTGAAAAACGAGAAAAAGTAACCGTTA
This sequence comes from Pseudalkalibacillus hwajinpoensis, assembly GCF_039851965.1. Taxonomy (NCBI): domain Bacteria; kingdom Bacillati; phylum Bacillota; class Bacilli; order Caryophanales; family Guptibacillaceae; genus Guptibacillus; species Guptibacillus hwajinpoensis. The sequence continues at coordinate 3,551,458 of NZ_CP156674.1, forward strand.
TGGTTACTTTTTCTGAATGCTTTTATTTCCAGATCGTCAGTATGCGGATCAATGAACAAATTTCCCTATAACAGGAAGTCTTCTGAGATCATTACGGTTAATAAGTCCCAGTAGCAAAAGTAAGATCGCATAGACCACCGAAGTAAATGCGATTGCTAACGTCGTACCAATAATATCAGAGGATGAACTTGTCAATGTCTGATAGAAAAGGTGCCCTGCAAAAGCAGCGAGAATGATGATGATCACCCCTTTTAATAAGTCGCTAACAACAATTGAAAAGCCAATCGCTTTAACTAGCGTAGCGAAATGAAGAAGGGTCACGAGTAGTATGCCGATCACAATCGCAAGTGCTGCTCCCATAATGCCAAGCTCTGGTCTTGTGGCAAGTAAGAAAATGGCCAGAAGTTTTACAACTGCTCCAATAAAGCTGTTAATCATAGCTGCTTTTGCTAAATCAAGTGCTTGAAGAGCGGCTGCGAGTGGCCCCTGGAAATAGTAAAAGAAAAAGAAAGGGGCCATGACCTGGACATAGATCGCCACGTGTGGAGCGTTGTACATGATGTCCATTAGAGGAACTGCAAAAATATATGTCACAACTACTGAGAGTCCTCCCACGACCATCGAAAGACGAATGGCCTGACTTAAGCGATGCTGGATTTGCTTGTACTGCTTTTGGGCATGTGCTTCACTAATGGCCGGAACCAGGGAAACCTGTAGCGAGTATGTGATAAATGTTGGAAGGAAGAGTAGCGGAATCGCTAGTCCCGATAAATGTCCATATTGCTTGGTAGCGAGAGTAGTGGCCACACCTGCTACAGCTAAACTTCTTGCGACCATAATGGGTTCGAAAAAATAAGCAATAGATCCAATTAATTGACTTCCAGTTGTTGGCAATGAAATTTTCATTAAATCGTTAAATGTTTTTCTGCCACCTTTTAAATAATGAAAGAAATCGCTACGGATTTTGATTCGTTTCTTCATTTTGAACATTGAAAACATGTAGAGAAGGGAAGCGAGTTCACCAAGTACGACTGAGATCATTGCGCCTGCTGCAGCATATTCTACGCCATAAGGTAGAAAAGCACCAGTTAAAAGCGCAACGAGACAGATGCGGACAATTTGTTCGATGACTTGAGAATAGGCAGATGGACGCATGTTCTGAAGCCCTTGAAAATAGCCTCTTAAAACGGAGGATAAAGCCACGATGGACACAACAGGGGCAATGGCAATTAAAGGATAGAAGGTACGTTCATCGGTAAAGAACACATTTGATAAAATCGGTGCAGCTAGCACCATCACTGTGGTGAATATGATGCTCAATACGGTAGTGATTGAAAGGGAAACGATCAGAATACGTTTGATTTTTTGTCTATCCCCTTCCGCATCTGCCTCCGCAACCATTTTAGAAATAGCGACAGGAAGTCCGAGACGTGTTAGGGTGATGGTTAAGATTAATGTTGGGACGGCCATCATGTATAGACCAACACCTTCTTCACCCATGATACGGAACATCACAATTCGATTAATGAATCCAAGGATTTTCGTAATTAAGCCAGCAAGAATGAGAAAGAGCGTCCCTCTTAAAAAGGTTTGCTTTGACATATTTACCCTACTTTCCATCCAGAGTACACCTTCAAAATTGTAGAAAAGTCTAGATATTTTTTATCACTATGTATATGCTTATTAGGGGACAAAGCATGACAGGCATATAGGAGTGTTTCTATGAAAGAAGAGATTAAACATTTTGTGGTAGATAACCTTGGTTTTCTTCCACAGGAAGCGGTCGTTGTTATTGTATCTGCCCTTCCAATATTGGAGTTGCGAGGTGGATTGCCACTGGCATATACCTTTGATTTTCCTTTCCTTAAGGCTTTTCTTTTAAGCTTGTTGGGGAATGCATTGCCAATCATCCCATTGCTGTTGCTTTTTCAACCGCTCAGTAACTGGTTAATGCGATTTAAATGGTACAATCGTTTCTATGATTGGCTCTATCAAAGAACGCTTAGCAAAAGTAAGAATGTAGATAAATATGGAGCGATCGGCCTCATTCTATTTACGGCTGTGCCACTTCCAACGACAGGTGCATACAGCGCATGTGTTGCTGCTGCGCTTTTTGCTATTCGATTTAAATACGCCTTTCTATCGATCCTTACCGGTGTCATTATTGCTGGACTCGGGGTTGGCGCGGCGATTTATTCAATTTTCTAAAAGAGGAGACGTTAGGATGGAAGAGTGGAAGAAGGAAGTTTATCCTGCCCTTGAAAGCAAGCAGGACGAATTTCATTTTTTGGGATACAATGGGGCAAGCATGGATGAGATCTGGGATTGTCTCCTTGCACGTCTGAAACGAAACAAAGATTTAGAGGAAATCCAATTGCACCGTCTTGTTAATGAGATTATGAGGCTTTCTGTTAATGAATATATGAATTGGCTGACGATACACGCCTATAAAGGAACTGATATGTTCAGTAAGCAGCAGGACGCTTAGACTGAAATTGACAGAAAAATTCATATTTCTGTATAATAAGTAGTATTGTGTCATTTCAACGTACATAAGAATGAATGCCAGGGGTTTAGAGAGGAGTTTTTGTTCCATGGTAAAAAAAGGCCGTATTGTAGCGTTCTTTTTGATCGTCCTTTTACTTGGTGGATTGATCGGAACAACGGTTATGGGTGTAACAAAGGACATCAAGCTCGGTCTTGACTTGCAGGGCGGATTTGAAGTTCTTTATGAAGTGAAGCCAGCTGACGAAGGCCAGGAGATCAGTCAGGATCTGTTAAACAGTACAGTGAGTGCACTGTATAAACGTATTAACGTTCTCGGTGTATCTGAGCCGCGAATCACAATCGAAGGAGACGATCGCATTCGCGTCCAGCTCGCTGGCGTTAAAGATCAGAACCAGGCGCGTGAGCTTCTATCCACACAGGCAGAGCTCACGTTTAGAACTACTGATGATGAAGAGAAAATGAGTGGCGCTGACTTGAAGGAAGGCGCAGCAAAGGTTGTATTTGATAATAACCAACCTGTTGTTCAGGTAACGCTTAAAAATCCTGAGCAATTTGCGAATATTACCCGAGAATTAAGTCAATTACCACCACCAGACAATCGTCTTGTGATCTGGCTTGATTATGAAGAAGGGGATTCCTATAAAGAGGAAATCACAAAACCTGCGGATGAACAGAAGTTCATTTCGGATCCTGCTGTAAACAAGGTACTGTCACAAAATACCGTTGTAATTTCTGGACCTCCGTTTCAGCTAGAAGAAGCAGAAAACTTAAAAGAGCTATTAAACGCAGGTTCTCTTCCTGTTCAACTTGAAGAAATTTATTCAACATCTGTTGGTGCTCAATTTGGTGAACAGTCGCTAGATAAAACGGTAATCGCAGGATTTATTGGTATCGGCTTGATTTTCTTATTTATGTTGTTTTACTACCGATTACCAGGCGTTATTGCGGTTATCACCCTTAGCGTTTATATTTACCTCATCCTTGTTGTATTTAACTGGATGAATGCAGTCCTTACCCTACCTGGTATCGCTGCTCTAATTCTTGGTGTAGGGATGGCTGTTGATGCAAATATCATCACATATGAGCGGATTAAAGAAGAAATTCGTTCAGGTAAGTCAGTGATATCCGCATTTAAAGCCGGAGGAAGACGTTCATTTACAACGATTTTCGATGCTAATATTACAACCCTAATTGCAGCAGGAGTTCTTTTTGCTTATGGGACTAGCTCAGTTAAAGGATTTGCGGTAATGCTGATTACAAGTATTGTTGTTAGCTTTTTGACTGCTGTTTGGGGTTCACGAATTCTTCTCGGACTGTGGGTCAAGAGCAGGGCTTTAAATAAGAAGCCTGGATTTTTTGGCGTGAAGGAGAGTGAAATCGATGAGCTCTAAAGTGAGAGATATCACGTTTGACTTTGTTAAACATCGGAATAAGTTCTTTGCGATTTCGCTTGCGCTAATCGTTCTTGGTGGACTGGCTATTGCGATCTTTGGTTTGAATCTTGGGATTGATTTTTCAAGTGGTTCACGTGTGGACATTCAATCAGACAGTAAGTTAACCGTGGAAGAAGTGACCGATGAATTTGACGGACTTGGGTTTGAACCAGAGTCAGTGACGCTCGCAGGTGGCGGAGATATTGCGGTAGCGGCGTTCAAAAATGAACTTGAACAGAATGAAGTAGCAGAAATCAAAACTCACTTTACAGATTTATACGGTACTGAACCAAGTATTAGCACCGTATCACCTGATGTAGCAGTAGACCTTGCTAAAAATGCCTTTATTGCGGTCGCAATTGCTTCAGTTGGGATTATCCTATATGTTGCCCTTCGGTTTGAGTGGTTGCAGGGATTTGCTGCTATTGTTGCATTATTTCACGATGCATTCTTTATTATTGCAGTATTCAGCATCTTGCAAATCGAAGTGAATATTACATTCATTGCTGCGGTGCTCACAATTGTTGGTTACTCCATTAACGATACCATCGTAACGTTTGACCGTATCCGAGAGAACATGAAGTTTGAGAAGAAAGTGAAAACGTTTGAAGATGTTGCACGTGTTGTAAATAAAAGCCTTGTTCAGACGCTTGCCCGTTCAATTAATACCGTACTGACAGTTGTATTTGCGGCCCTTGCACTAACCATTTTTGGTGGAGAAGCTATCCGTCCATTTGCTATTGCGCTGTTGATCGGTCTTGTTGCCGGAACGTATTCTTCTCTCTTTATTGCCTCTCAGTTATGGGCAGTTTGGAAAGGGAAACAATTAAAAAAGAAGAAATTCACGCCTGTTGAAAGTGAAGTATAAAGTGTGCGTTCCACAAGAAAGCTAAGGTGGATGAAATGAGATAAAAGCCATGGCCACGCCATGGCTTTTACATGTCTATATCCTTGATTTAGATACCTGAATATGGGAGAAGCTATAATGAACTGGAATGGTATGAGGTGAAAGAGATGAACAAAGAAGAACGATTTCGAAAAGCTGAAATTGCCGCAATTATAGGGATATTAGGCAATATTGCGCTTGCGGTCTTAAAGGGTGTTCTCGGTTCGATCGCGAATAGTCGGGCTTTAATTGCTGATGCAGCACACTCTGCTTCAGATGTTGCCGGATCTTTCGCTGTTTTTGTTGGGCTTCGAGCTGCCAAACTTCCACCTGATAAAGATCACCCTTATGGTCATGGAAAAGCTGAATCGATCGCAGCGATTATTGTAGCTGTGCTACTGCTCCTCGTAGGGGTTGAAATTGGTATTAGTTCAGGTAAGGCGCTTTTTGAACCCATTGAAGCTCCAGGGACTCTTGCTCTTTATGGTGCGCTTATTTCCATCATTACAAAAGAAGTCATGTTTCAATATAAGTATCGTTTGGGTAAAAAGATTAAGAGTGATGCATTAATTGTTAATGCCTATGAACACCGTTCAGATGTGTATTCTTCTATAGCAGTTTTAATCGGAATTGCAGGTGCTATCCTCGGGAGTAAATTCAATTTGCCCTGGCTCGTTTACGCAGATCCAGTAGCGGGCATCTTTGTTTCAATCCTCATTGCTCAAATGGCAGTCAAACTGGGATTTGAATCGATCCATACGACACTTGATCATGTATTGCATGAAGAAGATACGCTAGTGTACAAAGAAGTGATTAAAAGCATGCCTGGCGTCGTAAACCTTGATGAGTTCTTTGCGAGAGAGCACGGCCACTATGTTATTATTGATATTAAACTAGGTGTCGATCCAGATATGACGGTAAGAGAAGGACATGACATCGGGAAGTCTGTAAAAGAACGGTTGCTAGAAGAGGAAGAAGTACACGATGTACTTGTCCATATTAATCCCTATGAACCAAAGAGCATAAAAAAAAGTTAATGAAATAAAGTATTTGAAGAAGGGGAGGTAGATGTGAATGAAAGGACAGTGGGGACTTGTAGTTGCTCTTACTTTTGCACTTATTATTGCAGTCTTTTCCGTAGTGAACGTTGACCCGGTACAAGTAAACTATGTATTCGGTACATCAGATTGGCCGCTTGTACTCGTTATATTAGGATCAGTATTAATGGGTGCTATTCTTGTACTTGGGTTTGGTATGGTGAAATATTACAGGTTGAAAAGAGAGCTCAAAGCTCTGAAGAAGGAAAATGTAAAGCTTCAAACCACTACAACTGAACCGGAAGTTGTTACTCCGGTAGATACAACTGAAGCTTCTGAAGAAAAAACAGTTTCTGAAACTGGAAAATAGACAAAGTAAGAAACCCCGAAGATGATGACCGGGGTTTTTTTAATGGGCTATGATAATTATTGTTCAGACCAGGATATATACTACGATATTTTCTCTCGCCTATTAATACTGCGAATGTTATATCTATTAAACGGAAAGAGATTCCTCCTTCTAAACTATAGTCAAAAATGTTTAAACTATATATAATGAACAGGTTAAGAGGTGATTCGATGTTAAGATCTAAAACACGATGGAGAGTTGCTGAATCTGATGAAACAAGCATCGATCGGCTCCAGAGTGAACTGGGAGTTTCCCGACTAGCTTCCTCGCTGTTAGTAAATCGAGGAATTACTGAAAAGGAAGAAGCACGCAAATTTTTATATAAGGAAAACCTCTCCTATCATGATCCATTTCTAATGGACGGAATGAGAGAGTCTGTTGATCGGATTAAACAGGCGATAACGAATAATGAGAGCATTTTGATTTTCGGTGACTACGATGCGGATGGTGTTAGTAGTACGACAGTGCTCGTATATACATTAAAAGAACTTGGTGCAACATTTGATTACTACATCCCTAATCGTTTTACGGAAGGGTATGGACCAAATGAAGCAGCTTTTCGTCAGGCGAAGGAAGAGGGATATCAGCTAATTGTCACTGTAGATACCGGTATTTCGGGTGTTCATGAAGCGGAAGTGGCAAAAGAAATAGGTATTGATCTTATTATTACTGACCATCATGAGCCACCACCAGTTTTGCCGGACGCCTTTGCTACAATCAACCCGAAGAAACCAGGCTGTGGGTATCCCTTTAAAGGACTGGCAGGCGTTGGTGTTGCATTTAAGCTTGCACAGGCACTCCTTGAACGCATTCCAGGGCATTTGCTAGAAATTGCCGCAATGGGTACAATTGCTGATCTTGTGCCCCTTCAGGATGAGAATCGTTTAATTGCCAGTGAAGGCATTCGTGCATTGCAGAATTCAACGAAGCCGGGGATTAAAGCACTTCTAGAAGTCTGCGGATTGAAAGGACAGGAGCTGAACGAAGAGCACCTGGGCTTTGGAATCGGTCCGCGTCTAAACGCAGCTGGGCGACTTGATAGCGCAGATCCGGCAGTAGAACTTCTCACAACCGATGACTCTGAACTTGCAGAACAACTAGCAACTGACATAGATGCACTGAACAAAACCCGTCAGGAACTTGTGAATACAATGTCACAGGAAGCGATTGAAGAGGTAGAATCAAAATACCTCTCTGATGAAAACAATCGTGTCCTTATTATTGCTAAAGAGAGTTGGAATGCAGGTGTGATCGGGATTGTTGCTTCAAGACTCGTTGAAAAATATTATCGACCTACGATAGTGATGAGTATTGACCGTGAGAAAGGGGTTGCTAAAGGTTCTGCTCGAAGTATTGAAGCTTTTGATATGTTTGCCAACCTTTCTGAATGTAGAGACATTCTTCCTAACTTCGGTGGTCATCCAATGGCAGCTGGTATGACAATTGACCTTGATTATCTTGAAAGTCTCCGTTCAAGATTGAATGAGCAGGCATTAGAGAAGTTAACGGAAGAAGACTTAACTCCACTTACAAAAGTGGATTTGCACTGTCGTGTTGAAGATGTAACTCTTGAAACAATTGAAGAGATGAATCTATTGGCTCCATTTGGTGTTAGTAATCCTAAACCAATTGTTATGTTAAAAGAAGTTAATCTTTCCCAAATCAGAAGAATTGGTAGCAAAGACAATCATTTGAAGGTAGCACTTGAAGAGAATGGCTCTACTCTTGATGGTGTTGGTTTTCATTTTGGCTATGCGTTTGAGGAGATTGCGTCAAGGGCTGCAGTCAGTGTGATTGGCCAGCTTTCAGTTAACGAATGGAATGGACTGCGCAAACCGCAAATTTTTGTGAAAGATATTGCTGTTAATGAGTGGCAGCTCTTTGACTATCGAGGCATCCGAGACTTGAAAAAACGACTCGAGGGACTTCTGCTCAACAAGCTTATAATGGTCTCCTTTCAGAAGAATACAGTTAGTAAGCTTAAGCTTGAAAATTGGCAGGAATATATTATAAGCCCACCTTTCCAGGGTCAAAACCTTGCATTCCAAAACAAATATGTCATGCTACTGGATCTTCCAGATTTAGAAGAAGATTTAATTGAGCTATTTCGATTCGGTGGTTTGCCTGATCGGACGTATGCCGTTTTTGAACATGAAGAAGATCATTTCTTTTCAACCTTACCATCACGAGAAGATTTTAAATGGTATTATGCATTTTTAATGAAACGAGAGAGCTTTCACTTAAGAGACGCTGAAAGGCTTGCTAAGCATAAAGGGTGGTCGAAAGAAACGGTTCACTTTATGTCAGAGGTGTTTTTTGAGTTGAATTTTGTTACAATGGATGATGGACTGATTTCTCTGAATTCACAATCTGTAAAAAGTGAATTAACTTCTTCTAAAACTTATAGGAGTAAGCTAGAACAGGCAAAACTTGAAAATGATTTTTGCTATTCCTCCTATCATGCTTTGAAAAGTTGGTTCGATCAATCAGTTAACTGTGTCAATAGCACTGAGGAGGCCATAAAGTAAATGAATTATAAAGATTATATTGCAGTAGTTGAAGACTATCCGAAAGAGGGAATTCGTTTTAAAGATATTACTCCTCTTATGCAAAACGGAGAAGCTTATAGCGCTGTCGTTAATGACATTGCGGACTTCGCAAAAGATAAAAACATCGATGTTATTGTTGGACCAGAAGCGAGAGGGTTTATCGTAGGATGTCCTGTTGCTTACATTCTCGGTATTGGTTTTGTACCTGTACGTAAAGAAGGAAAGCTTCCGCGTGAAGTTGCAAAAGTAGACTACGGTCTTGAATACGGGAAAGATGTCCTTACCATTCATAAGGACGCTATTAAGCCGGGACAAAGAGTGTTAATCACTGACGACCTGCTTGCAACTGGAGGAACGATCAACGCAACGATCGAATTAGTTGAAATGCTTGGTGGTGTGGTAGTTGGTCTTGCCTTCATGATTGAACTTTCCTATCTCGAAGGACGCAAAAACCTTGACCGTCATGATATTTTCACATTAATGACATACTAATAGAATGGAGTGTCCGAATTGCCGGACGCTCTTTCTCTTTATGAATGCTTATCCAGTGCTTACAAGTTAGGGAAAACGACATTTTTTTCATAATCTCTTTACATGCTGACTTTTTTTAACGATAATAGAACCAATATACCAACAGTAATCAAGGTGATTTGATGACCATAGAAGAAGTAATGGAAAGAGCGGAGCAGTATTTGTCTTCGGACGATCTCTCCTATCTTAATAGAGCTTATGAATACGCGCGAAACGCACATGAAGGCCAGTACCGCAAATCGGGTGAACCCTATATTATTCATCCAATTGAGGTTGCTGGCATTCTTGCTAATCTTGAAGTGGACCCAGTCACTGTCGCAGGGGGTTTTCTTCATGATGTCGTCGAAGACACTGATGTGACGCTCGAACAAATATCTGATGAATTCAGTCCTGAACTTGCCATGCTCGTTGATGGTGTAACAAAACTGAAGAAAATCAAATATAAATCGAAGCGTGAACAGCAGGCCGAGAACCATCGGAAGATGATGATTGCCATGGCACAGGATATCAGATGCATTTTAATCAAGCTTGCTGACCGTCTTCATAATATGCGTACACTCAAGCATATGCCGAAGGAAAAGCAGCTTCAAAAGGCGAATGAGACGCTTGAAATCTTTGCCCCGCTTGCTCATCGTCTCGGTATTTCAACGATTAAGTGGGAGTTAGAGGACACGGCACTTCGCTATTTAAACCCGCAGCAGTATTACCGGATCGTAAATCTGATGCAGAAGAAGCGAGCAGAACGTGAAGGATTTGTTCATGAAGTCGTGGATGAAATTCAAGAGCGTGTTAAAGATGTTTCGATCGATGCAGAAATTTCTGGACGCCCAAAGCATATTTACAGTATTTATCGTAAAATGGCTAAGCAGCATAAGCAGTTCAATGAAATTTATGACTTGCTTGCCGTGCGGATCGTCGTTGACAGTATTAAGGATTGTTATGCTGTTTTGGGTATTATTCACACCTGCTGGAAGCCGATGCCGGGTCGTTTTAAAGATTATATTGCAATGCCAAAAGCAAATATGTACCAGTCTCTTCATACGACGGTTATTGGACCAAAAGGTGACCCGCTTGAGGTTCAAATTAGAACGTCTGATATGCACAAAGTAGCTGAATACGGAATTGCCGCTCACTGGGCTTATAAAGAGGGCGACGAGAATATGGTTAATAGCTCTTTTGAGAAGAAACTTTCCTGGTTCAGACAAATTCTTGAGTGGCAGAATGACGTTTCTAATGCCGAAGAGTTTATGGAGTCTCTCAAAATCGATTTATTCAGCGATATGGTATTTGTTTTTACTCCTAAAGGTGATGTCATTGAGCTGCCTACTGGTTCAGTACCACTTGATTTTGCTTATCGCATTCATACAGAAATCGGAAATCATTGTATTGGTGCGAAAGTGAATGGAAAAATGGTTCCGCTGGATCATCGATTGAAAACAGGTGATATCGTCGAAGTTTTAACGTCCAAACATTCCTATGGCCCGAGTAAAGATTGGCTCAAAATTAGTCAGAGTTCTCATGCCAAAAACAAGATCAAGCAATGGTTTAAGAAAGAAAAACGCGAAGAGAATGTTGATAAAGGCAGAGAGCTTGTTGAGAAAGAAATTAAAAGTCATGGCTTTGAGTTAAAGGCAGTCTTAACAGCAGATAACATTGCTAATGTTTCGAAGAAATTCAATTTCACAAGTGAAGAGGACATGTATGCAGCCGTGGGATATGGCGGCATTACAGCTGCACAAATTGCGACAAGATTGACTGATAAGGCCAGGAAAGAACGGACGAAAGAACAGGAAGAAGAACTAGCCAGATCAATTATTGAAGGAAAAACGCATACGCCATCTCGTGCTCCAAAAAGAGCGGAGTCTGGAGTCCGTGTGAAGGGCATTGATAATCTGTTGATTCGACTTTCAAGGTGCTGTAATCCTGTTCCAGGGGATGATATAGTTGGATACATCACAAAAGGCCGTGGTGTTTCAATTCACAGGAAAGATTGCCCGAATGTGAATGAGGAGAATGCACAGGAGCGTCTACTTGAAGTAGAATGGGAAAGCGATTCCCCTAAGAATTACAATGTTGACATTGAGATCAGTGGCTTTGACCGCAGAGGCCTGTTAAACGAAGTACTTCAGGCCGTGGCAGAAACCAAAACCGATATGACGTCCGTATCAGGGCGATCTGATAATAATAAAATGGCAACAATTAGCATGACCGTCTCGATTCGTAATACAGCTCATTTACAAAAAGTAGTTGAACGAGTAAAACGAATTCCTGACATTTATGCTGTTCGCAGAATTATGCAGTAGAGTAGAAAGGAAGTTCTTCATGAGAGTCGTTGTACAGCGATCAAAACAGGCGTCTGTTACCGTGGAGGGTGATGTAACCGGAAGGATTAAATCTGGTCTTGTGGTGCTTCTAGGCGTAACACATGAAGACACAGAAAAGGATGCAACCTATCTTGCTGACAAAATAGCCAACCTTCGTATATTCGAGGATGAAAACGAGAAAATGAACCATTCTGTCAAGGAAGCTGGAGGTGACATTCTTTCAATTTCACAGTTCACTCTATACGGGGATTGCCGTAAAGGGAGACGCCCCAACTTTATGAAGGCAGCTAAGCCTTATGAAGCGAACGTGTTATATGAGAAATTTAATGCGTCTTTGCAGGATCAAGGTCTTAGAGTCCAGACAGGTGTCTTTGGAGCCATGATGGATGTTCAGCTAACAAATGACGGACCTGTTACTCTTGTAATTGATAGCAGGGAATAGTGTAGGAAAAAGCCGCGGTGGAATGAACCGGGCTTTTTTTTGCATTAGTTTAAATAGGCAAGAATTCCATTAGAGATTTCAGTAGTAATTTTGGCCTGATAATCGATACGGTTTACGAGCTGTTCTTCCCATGGGTTAGATAAAAAGCCAAGTTCATGTAATATAGAAGGCTGATCGTTATTTCGTAGTACATAATAATTCCCAACGCGAATGCCACGGTCCTGTAAAGACGTTTCATTTCCAATTTCCCTGTGGATAGATGATGCTAGAGATAGATCACTCGGATCGTAATAATAAGTCGTCGCGCCGTTCGCAGTAGGGTCTACGGTGCTATTAAAATGAATACTAACAAATGCATCTGCTTGATACCGTTCAGGGAGATGAGTTCTCTCCGATAAAGAGATATACGTATCACTGTCTCTCGTTGTGATAACGCGGACGCCAGCATTTTTGAGCTTCTCTGCTATGGCGTCCGATGTTCGAAGCGTAAGAATTTTTTCAAAAGTAGAGATACCAAGTGCCCCGCTATCATGGCCGCCATGACCGGCATCCAGAACGACGGTTTTCCCAGTTCGTAATGGTGGCAGGATAGATAGATTAGAAGCAGTAGAAACAACCCAATCAGCTACATATGCAGTAGAGCCATCACGTAGAAGGATTCGATACCATTTACCTTCTTTACCAATTATTTTGAAGCGCTTCTTAATAGGTGCCTGGGATATAACGTTATAGCTTGTGCCAGGACCGCTTCGTAAATTGGTTGCCTGATAAAGAATCGTGACATAGGCTGATCCGCCGCCTGATTTGTCTGTTCCACGTATATACTTGCTGTCCACCCAACCTGCTTTTCCATTATGATAACTAATAAGGCTCCAGCCGTTCTTTTTCTCCATTTCTTTAACAATTGAGCCTGATGGGAGCTGAGCAAGGATTAGATTCTCTGTCCCGGGAAATTCGCGGACATTTAGTATGTTCGCTTGAACTTCTTTTGTGTGGAGATGAGTCGCCGTACTGGTTGGGGCATTGGTTTTCGTTACAAGCCAGGAGGATCCTGTGTCACCGTTATATTCAAGTGCAATCCAGTCCCGCTCCTTTCCTGTTTATGGTCCAGTGCTTACCTGGATTAATGCTTCCGAGTACGCTGAAATTGCTACCTGGACCTGAACGAACATGAAGGTCAGTCACTGTAGCTTCAATCGAAGCCAAATCATCATCTATGTTGGATGAGATAGTGGTAATATTGGCTTTCTTCTCAGCGAGTGTTTTTGTAGGAATTCCGACTATCAAAATAAATAACAGAATAACGATGGTTTTTTTCAATTTGAAACTCCTCTCGAATTCTCATGGTGTTCATCAAGTTATACAAGATAATTTCTTTATCGGCTGAAAAGAATCCTTCGTTTAGTTGTAAAACGTTCTCTTTTTGGAAAAGCTAGAAAAACAGTTCATATAAAAGAGGATGACACTTATGAGATCAACGAATAAAGAAATGATGAGTTACAATTTATCCGAGCCAGAGTTTGGCGTTAACTTTCAAGATTTTCTGCAAAAGGAACAGTGTTTGTCAAACATGGAACTAGCGGAAGAATTTGGTCTCTCATTAAAAAGCATAAAAATCATGAAACAAAAAATGAAGCGCTAAGGCTTGACAAAAAAATCGCCGACTCGTATTATAGAAAACAATTCAGTAAATCGATACGAAGCTCCGATGAGGAAGAAAAGTAAAAAAACACCGGGTTGATCAGAGAGGAAATGCCGCTAGGCTGAGAGCATTTCTCGATACCGCTTTTTTGAAAGACACTTCCAAGGATCGTTTCCGAACAGTTAGCTCAGTAGGGAACGACGTAAACAGGCGTTAACTGTTTAAGCGGAAGGACTTAGTTCTTCCATTAGGGTGGCACCGCGGGTAACTCTCGTCCCTGAATTTCGATTCAGGGATGGGAGTTTTTTTGTACGCAAAAAAAGAATATGAACTTAATCTAACGTGACTGTAGGCTTCTCGGTAGTGATTAAAGGAGGAAATATAGAGATGAGTTTTCAAATCCCTAGAGGTACACAGGATATTGTCCCTGGTACATCTGAGTTATGGCAATACGTTGAAGATAAAGCGAGAGACATTTGCCGTAGATATAATTATCATGAACTTCGCACACCAATTTTTGAACATACAGAGTTGTTTCAGCGTGGGGTAGGAGACACAACTGATATCGTACAAAAGGAAATGTATACTTTTGAAGATCGTGGGAATCGAAGTCTGACACTCCGCCCTGAAGGAACCGCATCAGCGGTTCGGGCGTATGTAAACAATAAAATGTACGGTTTACCTGAACAGCCGGTTAAACTTTATTACATTGGTCCGATGTTCCGTTATGAACGTCCACAGTCAGGAAGAATGAGGCAGTTTGTGCAATTTGGTATAGAAGCACTTGGAAGCAACAACCCATCAATTGATGCGGAAGTTATTGCGCTTGCAATGGGATTATATCAAGAGTTGGGACTTAAGAAGCTCAAGCTTTACTTAAATAGTCTTGGGGATAGAGAAAGTCGCGAAGCTCATCGTAAAGCTTTAATCAATCATTTTGAACCTCGCATCGACGAATTTTGCAGTGACTGCCAGAATCGTCTGGAGAAAAATCCGCTTCGCATTCTTGATTGTAAAAAAGACCGTGATCACGAATTAATGGGCACAGCTCCTTCCATTATTGATTATTTGAATGAGGAATCAGCTCAGTATTTTGCGAAAGTGAAAGAAGCGCTCGATCATATGAACATCGATTACGTATTGGATGATCGTTTAGTACGCGGACTTGATTATTATAATCACACAGCATTTGAAATCATGAGTGACGCTGACGGCTTTGGTGCGATTACAACACTTAGCGGTGGTGGTCGCTATAATGGTCTAGTAGAAGAAATGGGTGGCCCTTCAACACCTGGCATCGGTTTTGCGATGAGTATTGAACGATTGTTAATGGCTCTTGAAGCGGAAGGTGTCGAACTCCCGATTGAAAAAACGATCGATTGCTATGTTGTGACTATGGGCGATGAAGCAGAGACGGTTTCCAATGGCCTCGTTCAGGAACTCAGAAAAGCTGAGATTTCAACAGAACGTGATTATCTCAATAAGAAAATGAAAAGCCAGTTTAAGACGGCAAATCGTCTTCAAGCTAAGTACGTCGCCATTCTTGGTGATGAAGAAATCGCACGAAATGAAATTAATGTAAAAGATATGGACACTGGTGAACAGCAAGCAGTTAGTCTTACTGACATAGCGACGTATCTTATAGAGAAATTAAAGGAGGAAGATGGAGAATGATCGGAAGAAGCCATTCATGCGGAGAATTACGTGAAAGTGAAGTAGGGGAAAAAGTAGAACTAAAAGGGTGGGTGCAAAAACGACGTGACCTCGGTGGCTTAATCTTTATCGATTTTAGAGACCGTTCTGGTATCGTACAGGTTGTTTTTAACCCGGATCTCTCAAAAGAAGCACTTGAGCTTGCCGAAAAAGTGAGAAGTGAATACGTTCTAGGAATTACAGGAACGGTAATAGAACGTGCGAAAGGAACCGTGAATCCGAATATTCCAACTGGAGCAATTGAAGTGCATGCAGATTCACTAGAAATTCTTAATGCTGCTAAAAACCCGCCGATTAGCATTGCAAATGATGTAGAGGTTGGTGAAGATATTCGACTGAAATATCGTTACCTTGATCTTAGGCGTCCAGTGATGCAGGAGACGTTTAAACTTCGCCATCGCGCAACGAAGGTGATTCGCGATTTTCTTGATCATAACGAATTTCTAGAAATTGAAACACCGATGCTGACGAAAAGCACGCCAGAGGGCGCGCGCGATTATCTTGTACCAAGTCGAGTGCATGAGGGTGAATTTTACGCGCTCCCACAGTCGCCGCAGCTTTTCAAACAGCTGTTGATGGTTTCTGGTTTTGAACGGTACTATCAGATCGTCCGGTGTTTCCGTGATGAAGACCTTCGGGCTGATCGTCAGCCAGAATTTACACAGGTGGATATTGAAACCTCCTTCCTTCCGAAAGAAGACCTGATTTCAATGATGGAAGAAATGATGACAGCTGTTTTAAAAGAAACAAGGGGTGTAGAAATTGAAGCGCCTTTCCAGCGTATGCCATATGCCGAAGCGATGAGTCGCTATGGATCTGATAAGCCTGATACGCGCTTTGAAATGGAATTTGTTGATGTATCTGAGCTTGTAAAAGACTCTGACTTCAAAGTGTTTTCAGGAGCTGTTTCATCAGGCGGAGCAGTTAAAGGGATTAATGCCAAGGGAGCAGCAAGTCGTTACTCTCGTAAAGACATTGATGCATTAACTGAATATGTGAAGACGTACAAAGCAAAAGGACTCGCGTGGCTGAAAGTCGAAGAAGATGGTTTGAAAGGGCCTATTTCTAAGTTCTTTGATGAAACGCTTGCTGCTGAGCTGAAGGATGTATTTGACGCTGAAGCGGGAGATCTTCTCCTGTTTGTAGCTGACAGCAAGTCTGTTGTAGCTGACAGCCTAGGTTCCCTCCGTATGAAGCTTGGAAAAGAGCTTGATCTGATCGATCACTCGAAATTCAACTTCCTCTGGGTAATGGACTTCCCGTTAATGAGCTATGATGAAGAAGCGGATCGTTATTTCGCAGAGCACCATCCATTTACAATGCCATTAAAAGAAGACCTTCACCTTCTTGAGGACGAGCCAGGTAAAGTCCGTGCTGATGCGTATGATCTTGTGTTGAATGGATATGAGCTAGGTGGCGGTTCTCAGCGAATCTTCCAGCGCGACATTCAAGAGAAAATGTTTAAAGCTTTAGGATTTACAAAAGAAGAAGCTGAAAAAGAATTTGGTTTCCTTCTTGAAGCTTTCGAATATGGTACACCACCCCATGGAGGAATTGCATTTGGGCTCGATCGTCTTATCATGCTGCTCGCAGGAAGAACGAATTTACGAGACACTATTGCGTTTCCTAAAACAGCGAGTGCAAGCTGTCTGTTAACAGAGGCACCTTCTCCTGTCAGTGAAGAACAGCTTAAGGAGCTGAATCTTGAGCTTGCTAAAAAGCCTGTCGCTGCTGAAAAAAAGTAGAAATAGCGCTCTAAATCGATTTTAAAATAATTAAAAGGACCTAAAACGAGATGATTGAAATCATTTTGTAGGTCTGCTATAATTCAATTACAAGTTAACGAAGAGTCCTGAAGTGTTCGTTTACTTCCATAATAATTTGAGCCAACACTTTTACAACGGGAGCCTGATTCTTTCCGTTCAGAGTACATGCCTCGGTAGCTGAGGACGTACGAAGAATGGAATAGGGCACCCACCTGCCAATGCAGGTTCAACGATTATGGAAAGGACGGCACAGTTGGGGCTCTTCTATTTGATTAAAATGAACAAAGCATCAGTTCGATCGAACTGATGCTTTTTTTTGCGGTTTAAGCTCGTCTCCGCTTTTTATGAGATACAGCTACAGTGGTCAAATCCTTCGGTCGTTTCACCCATTCGATTGAGACACAAAACGTCTCATTTTCACGGGCTCCAACGCCCAACGGATTTAAACCGGCCACTTTCGCTTTTCGTGTCTAGCTACGACTCGCAGAAACTTCGATATTTCACTCTTTCACAGGAACACAAAGAACGTGTTCCTATTCTAGAGTTCCAATATCTCCGTTTCTAAACGCTCGTCTTCGCTTTTCGGTATTACCTAGCCAATTTTTCTAGATTTCCATTCTTATCCATTTTGAAGGTTGGGACGTTTTGTTCTTCGTTGTCGTTTAGGACGACCATTCTACGGGCTCGGTCCATGATTTGTATGAGAGATTGGTAATCCTCTTTCATGACTTGTTGTTCGTTCTCGAGGGTTTTTATTTTCTGATGGAGAAGGGTGTTTTGTTCTGTTAGGTGTTGATTCTCCAATTCTAGTTTCTCGAGATTTGATTTTAGTCTACTTGTTGAAGAGGCGGATTGTTCTAGAGTTGATAAGTATGAGATCACGTCTTTTATTGTCATTGGCTTCTGGTTGATTGGCTGCTCTTGTTGATAAGTATGTGTTATGGCCGCGGGTTGAGTGATTGTTTTATCAGTTTGAGAAATGTTTGTTCTGTTTTCTTTTTGTACATATTCTGGCTGTCTGCGTTCGGCTCGTTTCATTTCTTTTCGTTGTTTTTTAGCTAGCTTTAAAGCTTGCTCGTATCGGTCACGTACGATCGCATTCCAGCGGAAACCAACGGCAGCTGACGTGCGGCTGAGTCGATCACCCACTTCGTCAAAAGCTTTCAATTGTGTACTTCCTTCTCTAACGTGCCTGAGCACAGTTTCAGCAAGAAGTAGATCATCTTCGTGTGACCATGCATCCTGTCTAACTTTCATATAAATTCAGCTCCTTTATCCTGTTAACTTCATAGCTTTTTTGAAAGTAATAATAGCTTTGCCAGTATGAAAGAATTTATACAGAACTCTTGTAAAAGGAGGTAGATTGGGAGAGTTAGTAAACAAAAAGCAGTGCATCTGCACTGCTTTTAGCTTTTCTTATGATCTGTTTTGATTCGATCAGCAAAGTAATCAAGCCGTTTCTGAACAGTCCGTTCATGTCCTCGGTCAGTAGGTTTATAGAACGTTTTTCTGACCATATGATCCGGTAGGTACTGTTGAGGAACATAGCCTCCAGGGTAATCGTGCGGGAATTTATAGCCTATTCCGTGCCCCAGTTCGGAAGCACCTTTATAATGAGAATCCCTCAAATGAATAGGTACGGTTCCGCTTTTTTCTTTTTTAACGGCTTCAAGAGCAGTGTCAATGCCTTTAATCACAGCGTTGCTTTTTGGTGCTGTGGCAAGATAGAGCGCCGCTTCTGCGAGAGGGATGCGCGCTTCAGGCATTCCAATAAATTCGACTGCATAGCTTGCTGCATGCGCCACCAGAAGGGCATTTGGATCAGCTAGACCAATATCTTCAGCCGCATGAACATATAATCTTCTTGCGATAAAGCGGGGATCTTCGCCTGCATAAATCATCTTTGCAAGCCAGTAAAGAGTAGCGTCGGCATCTGATCCTCGTATACTTTTAATAAAAGCTGAAACGGTATCATAATGATTGTCGCTATCTTTATCATATTGTAGAACGCGTTGCTGAATCGATTCTTCTGTGATGGCAAGCGTAATAATAAGCTTGCCATCCTTATCAGGAGTTGTTGTTAATACAGCAAGTTCAAGTGCGTTTAGGGCAGTTCGGGCGTCGCCATTTGAAACGTCGATCAGGTGATCAATTGCAGGGTCAAGAAGTTCAATATCATATCTACCAAATCCACGTTCTTCATCATGTATGGCCTGTTCAATTATCTCTTTAATGGTCGCCTCAGTAAGGTGTTCAAATCGGAATAACCTTGAACGAGAAAGCAGAGCCGGATTGATTTCAAACATAGGGCTTTCGGTTGTAGCCCCAATCAATACGATGGTTCCATCTTCCACGAAGGGCAGGAGGGCATCCTGCTGTGACTTATTAAATCGATGGATTTCATCGATAAAAAGCACCGTTTTCCTTTCGTCAAGCTTCAATCGATCTTTCGCTTCTGATGTTAAACGTCTAATATCAGCAACACCTGAAGTAACAGCATTCAACTGCTCGAAATGAGCGGAAGTTGTGTTAGCTATGATTCGTGCGAGTGTTGTTTTCCCAGTGCCTGGAGGTCCAAAAAAAATCATCGGTGTTAGCTGGTCTGCCGCAATGGCTCTTCTTAAAAGCTTTCCTTCACCAATTATATGGTCCTGGCCGATAAATTCTTCAATGGATCTTGGACGCATCCTGCTTGCAAGTGGTCCTGAGGAAGTTGTGTTATTTTTAGAAGAATAATCAAATAAATCCATAAAACACCCGTCCTTTCATAGATAGTTGAAACATACTATATGGCTTTTTGAAATGCAAGAAAAAGCCGTTCATGCTATAATAGCGAAGGTTTACTAACAGAATGATTCGTGGATTAGGAGTTAATAATCAGTTAAGAGGGATAAAATGAAACCAGGTATCAAAAGCAACTCTACATTTTGGCTAAACTGGTTGATTTTCACAGTTGGGCTACTCGTTATGGCCTTCGGAATTGCGCTCATGATTCGAGCGGAAGTGGGGAGCGCACCGTGGGATGTGTTTCATATAGGACTTTATCAGCAGTTTGGATTAACCATCGGTACCTGGTCAATCATTATTGGTTTATTCATTATTGGCGCAACGTCAATTATGGAGCGTGCATGGCCAAAACCTGGTGCTTTTCTCAATATGCTCCTGGTCGGATTGTTTATTGATATTTATCTATGGCTTCCGATTATGACTACCCCAGATCATCTAATAGGGAAAGTAGTCATGCTCGTTATAGGAATTCTTACTATGGGGTATGGCATTGGATTGTACATTGCGGCAGACAGAGGCGCTGGTCCAAGAGATAGCCTTATGCTTGTGCTCACAGAGCGAACAGGTTTAAAAGTACAGCACATCAGATTATCAATGGAAATTGTTGTGCTTACTCTTGGCTGGATTTTAAAAGGACCGGTTAATGTCGGAACGTTGCTGTTTTGTTTAACGATCGGTCCCATTGTGGGCTATTCCTTGCCTCAATGCAAAAACCTTGTGGCTCGATTGATAGAAAGAGGTGGAAGTAATGAAGATATCGACAAAAGGAAGATACGGATTAACAATTATGATGGAATTAGCAAAAAAGCACGGTGATGGCCCGATTTCGCTTAAATCTATTGCACGAAGCAAAGACTTATCTGAGCACTATCTTGAACAGCTCGTCGCACCACTTAGAAACGCGGGTTTAGTCAAAAGCGTTCGCGGGGCGTACGGAGGGTATATTCTAGCTCAGGAGGCAAATACGATTACAGCAGGGGATATTATTCGTGTCCTTGAAGGTCCTATTAGCCCTGTTGAAGTAATGGATGATGAAGAACCAGCAAAGAGAGATCTCTGGCTCAAAATTAGAGATGCCGTTAAAGATGTACTGGACTCGACTACTCTTGAGGACCTTGCAAACTATGAAGGTGAAGGCGAGCAGGATAGCTATATGTTCTATATTTAATGAAAATGGCTTTTGCTAGTATTGAAGAGGTGAAGAATAATGAACTCAATATATATGGATCACGCTGCGACCTCACCGGTTCATCCCGATGTGATTGAAGCCATGGTAGCTTCGTTACAGAATGATTATGGAAACCCTTCGAGCATTCATCAGTTCGGTCGCAAAACCAGACATGCGCTTGATGAAGCAAGAAGTAATATCGCTAAAAGCATTCAGGCTCATTCGAATGAAATAATTTTCACAAGTGGAGGAACTGAAGCTGATAACCTTGCTATTATTGGTGCTGCTAAAGCAAATCAGGCAAAAGGAAATCACATTATTACAAGCTCAATTGAGCATCACGCTGCACTTCATGCCTGCAAAGGTCTTGAAGGTGAAGGGTTTGACGTGACATATTTGCCTGTTAATATCAATGGTAGAATCTCTATCGAGGATCTAAAAAGCGCTATCCGTCCAGAAACGGTATTAATAACAGTTATGTACGGCAACAATGAAGTAGGAACATTGCAACCTGTGTATGAAATCGCTCAGCTTGCAAAGGAACAGAAGATTCTCTTTCACACGGATGCTGTTCAAGCTTACGGATTAATTGAACTTGACGTAACCGAACTCGGTGTCGATATGCTGTCTGTATCTGCTCACAAAATAAATGGCCCTAAAGGTGTCGGTTTCTTATATGTGAAAGATGGGACGAAGGTTGCGCCTTATTCATACGGCGGGGATCAAGAACGAAAGCGACGAGCGGGAACTGAGAATGTGGCAGGTATTGTAGGAATGGAAAAAGCAGTGAAATTAATGCAAGCAGATCGAGAAGAGAAAGTAGCACTCTATCGTCAAATGAAAGAAACAATGCTGGCTCTTTTTGATAAAGAAGCGATCGCATATTCTGTGAACGGTGATGGGGATCATTGTCTTCCACATGTCCTTAATATCAGCTTTCCTGATGCTAAAGTGGAACCAATGCTAATGAACCTCGATCTTGCAGGGATAGCTGTCTCGAGCGGCTCCGCTTGTACAGCGGGATCACATGAACCTTCACACGTCTTAACGGCAATGTTTGGAGATAACGAGCGTACGCAAACGGCGATTCGATTTAGTTTTGGATTTGGCAATACGATTGAAGATGCAGCTCGTACAGCACAAGAAGTCGTTAAAATTGTCAATCGGTTAAAGAAGTTATAAAATAGTCAGGACACATTTTGTGTTAATGAAGAGGAGGTGCAACCATGACAGAACGAAACAATGCAGACACACGAGTCGTGGTTGGAATGTCCGGAGGCGTCGACTCATCAGTTGCTGCCCTTTTGTTGAAAGAACAGGGCTATGATGTGATCGGCATTTTTATGAAAAACTGGGACGACACCGACGAGAACGGGGTATGCACAGCGACTGAAGATTACAATGATGTCATTCGTGTATGCAACCAGATCGGCATTCCGTACTACGCAGTCAACTTCGAAAAGCAATACTGGGATAAAGTGTTTACTTATTTCCTAGATGAATATAAAGGTGGACGTACACCGAATCCAGATGTGATGTGTAACAAAGAAATCAAGTTTAAAGCATTTCTTGATCATGCGCTGACACTTGGGGCCGACTATCTTGCAACGGGTCACTATGCGCAGGTAGTGGAACGGGATGGAGAAATCAAAATGCTAAGAGGCGTCGATGATAACAAAGATCAGACGTACTTTTTAAATCAGCTTACACAGGATCAACTTTCTAAAGTGATGTTCCCACTTGGAGGCATTGAAAAGAAGAAAGTTCGTGAGATTGCTGAGAAAGCAGGACTCGCTACTGCTAAGAAAAAAGATAGCACAGGCATTTGCTTCATTGGCGAACGAAATTTCAAAGAATTTCTTGGGCAATATCTTCCTGCTCAACCCGGTAAGATGATGACGCTTGGCGGCGAATTGAAAGGTAACCATGATGGATTGATGTACTACACAATTGGACAGCGTCATGGCCTGGGCATTGGGGGCGATGGTGAACCATGGTTTGTGGTTGGTAAAAACCTTGAAGACAACGTGCTTTACGTTGATCAAGGATTCCATAATGAACTACTATACTCTGATTCACTTGTTGCATTGAATTCCAGCTGGGTTTCAGATCTTCCGATTCAGGATGAGTTTTCATGCACTGCGAAATTCCGCTACCGTCAAAAAGATTCAGGAGTGACAGTGAAGAAGATTGATGAAGATCGCTTACTGGTTACGTTTGATGAACCCGTTCGTGCGATTACACCAGGACAGGCTGTTGTTTTTTATAACGGTGATGTATGTCTTGGTGGTGCTACAATCGATCAAGTATACAAAAATGCAACTGAACTCACATATGTTTAGCATCTGGCCTCATTTCAACGTGAAATGAGGCTGTTTTATACTTAATGCCGTTTAACTATATTAAAGGATGAAAATATAATGTAAACTAAGGCTTTCGTCTTTAAGAACTTGGCGATAAGTCAAGTGTTTTCTAATGATGTGAGGAAACCATTCGCTATGCTACACTAGACAATAGGAATAAGAAATAAGGAGTTTTACAATGAGTAATAAGAATGAACTTGCAATACAAGCAATGAACAATGGTGAATTAGAAAAGGCAGTTACACTTCTTTATGAAGCAATTGAAGAGAATCCTGAAGATCCCATTGCATATACGAATGTAGGTAATTTACTTGCACAGGCAGGGGAGGTTAAGCAAGCTATTGCGTATTTCGAAAAAGCAATTGAGCTTGATGAGACTCAAGCGACGGCTTATTTCGGTGCAGGTAATGCTTTCTTCGAGCTTGAACAGTACAAAGATGCAGCTGAGATGTATCAAAACGCGATTCAAAAAGGTCTTGATCAAAGCGATGTTCACTTCATGATTGGGCAATGCTTCGTAATGCAGGATGCAATGCGGTTAGCACTCCCGTTCTTCCAGCGTGCGGTTGAACTTAACGAAGAAGATACTGAAGCCCGTTTTCAATATGCCCTCTGTCTTGCAAAAGAAGGTGCAGTCGAAGTAGCCCTTCCTCATTTTGAGAAAGTAGTGGAAGAAGATCCTGATCATGCCGATGCCTGGTTTAATCTCGGTGTTAGCTATGCTTATCAGGAGGATATAACAAAAGCAATAAGTTGCTTTGACCGTGCACTTGCTATTCAACCAGATCATCTCCTCGCAGGCAACGGCAAGAAGCAAATGGAACAAGCGATGAACAATAACGATTAAAATTTATGTTATTGGAGAGAAGATCTTATGGTTGAGCCGCAAAAAGGATATATCAAAGGAAGACCGATTCAAATGATTTTCTTCAACGAAGATAGTTTGTATGGGGTGGCCAGGCTTCGTATCGCAAAGACGAATGAAGCATATGATGAGCGTGAAGTCGTCGTTAATGGAATGATTCCTCGGCTACTTGAAGACGAGACATATATTTTCTACGGTCGTTTTACCGACCATCCTCGCTATGGAAAACAGTATGCGGTTGAATCGTTTGAAAGGCAATTGCCTGAATCCAAGCCAGGGCTCATTCAATATTTATCAAGCGATTTATTTCATGGGATCGGGGAGAAAACGGCAGAAGCAATCGTTGATAAGCTTGGTGAACGTGCTATAGCTAAAATCATGCGCGATCCATCTGTTCTTAGTCAAGTACCAAAGCTTTCAGAAGAAAAGGCAAAGGGTTTGTACGATTCCCTTATGGAGCACCAGGGACTTGATCAAATCATGATTCGCCTCACAGAACTTGGGTTTGGTCCTAAGCTATCAATGAAAATCTTTAAAGCTTATAAACAGGAGACGCTTGAGATTGTTGAATCAAATCCATATCAGCTTATTCAAGATGTAGAAGGAATAGGTTTCAGACGCGCTGATGTCCTTGGAAGTTCCATTGGTATAGAGGGGAAGCATCCTGATCGCATTAGAGCTGCATGCTTGCATACCCTAAATGAGCAAACGCTTCAGGAGGGGCATGTGTATCTTGAATACGATGCGCTTGTTCAATCTGTCAATGAACTGCTTGGTGAACAAATGGATGAAGCTGATATTTCTCGTGAGCTTATCTCCCTTTATGAAGATGATAAATTGATTCTTGATCGAGAACGGATCTATCTTCACTCGCTTTATTATGCTGAAAAAGGTCTTGTGACAGGGCTCAATAAAGTTATGGGACAAACGGAATATACTGATTCTTTTCCGGAATCTGAATTCTATCGAGCGCTCGGCGAGCTTGAAGAACGGCTTGGTATTCAATATGCGCCGTCTCAGCGTAAAGCGATACAAAAAGCGATTTCTTCCCCCTTTCTGATCCTAACAGGTGGACCGGGTACAGGGAAAACGACAGTGATTAAAGGAATCGTAGAATTGTATGCCGAGTTGAATGGTCTATCGCTTGATCCGAAAGATTACTCGAAAGACAATCCTTTTCCGGTCCTTCTTGTTGCGCCGACTGGAAGGGCTGCAAAGCGAATGAGTGAAGCAACAGGACTGCCTGCTTTCACGATACATAGGCTACTCGGATGGAAAGGTGAGGCAGGGTTTGAACATGATGAAAATAATCCGATTGAAGGACGACTGCTTATTGTAGACGAAGTCTCAATGGTGGACGTATGGCTTGCCAATCAATTGTTCAAATCCTTACCTGAACAAATTCAGGTGATCGTTGTTGGTGACGAAGATCAGCTTCCTTCAGTCGGCCCAGGGCAGGTGCTGAAAGATATGATTGATTCCGCCGCTGTTCCAGTAAGTAAGCTGACTGATATTTATCGACAGGCTGAAGGGTCTTCCATTATTGATCTCGCTCACTCGATTAAAGATGGAAACCTGCCTGAAGCGTTTCGAAAACCTACACCTGATCGAAGGTTCTTTCCCTGTTCGCAGCAGCAAATTGTCGAGGTTGTGTCCCAGGTATGTGATAATGCTTTGAAAAAAGGCTATTCACCTAGAGATATCCAGGTCCTTGCACCGATGTACAGAGGTTCGGCGGGGGTCGATCGTTTGAATCAGGAGCTTCAAAAACTTTTTAACCCACACTCAGATCAGAGAAGAGAGCTTTCTCATGGTGATCTAGTCTATCGTGTTGGCGATAAAATCCTTCAACTCGTAAATAATCCTGAGGAAAACGTGTATAACGGAGACATGGGAGAAGTGGTAGCAATTTTCTTTGCAAAAGAAAATGTAGAAAAACAGGATCAGCTCGTTGTGTCGTTTGATGGGCAGGAAGTAGTGTATAATCGACCTGATTTCAATCAATTAACTCATGCCTACTGCTGCTCCATTCACAAGTCACAGGGAAGCGAGTTTCCGATTGTTGTTCTTCCGATTATAAGAGGGTACTATCGAATGCTACGTAAGAACCTTCTCTATACGGCAGTTACACGCAGTAAAGACTTCTTAATTCTATGTGGAGAAGAAGATGCGATTAAGCATGCGATTCAGACAGAAGACGATCAGGTTAGGAACACCCGCCTAACTAAAAAATTGCAAGAAATGATTGGTAATAATTCTGCAATTGAAGAACTGACTTAGAAGCTAGAGATTACTCTGGCTTTTTTTATTTCCAGGATAACTCTCTATCTTCATGTTGTTCTCAGTATAGAAAATGTTTAATTTGGACAGGATTGTGTATATCGTCTTAAATAGCTGACTTAGGAGGCATATGAGGATGCGATG
The DNA here is from genome assembly GCF_039851965.1 of Pseudalkalibacillus hwajinpoensis. Taxonomy (NCBI): domain Bacteria; kingdom Bacillati; phylum Bacillota; class Bacilli; order Caryophanales; family Guptibacillaceae; genus Guptibacillus; species Guptibacillus hwajinpoensis. Next base: position 3,578,305 of record NZ_CP156674.1, read on the forward strand.
TCCAAATTGTAAAAGTAAAAACATAGGTAAAATCGGAGCCAATCAGTTCTACTGTTGGAACTGCTTCGTCGAGATGTCGATTGTGAAAGGGATGCTTTCTCTTCACCAGGTGGAAGAAGACGGTTCTCTAACATCACTTGACGATTTATTCGAAGAGTATGATATGCGAGCGGAGTTGTAGGCACCCCTGTTGCGGGAGGGAACGGCAGTGAAAAGAGAATGGAATCTTAATTGGCTTATTTATTTAACTACCCTTCTACTTGTTTTTCTGTGCATCTATTTGCTTTTAAAGCTTTCACCGATTTGGAAGCCGGTAATTGATGTAATCACTGTTCTTACAGTTCCTTTTCTGATTGCCTCACTCATCACTTATTTACTCCACCCGATCGTTGAAAAGATTCATAAAGAAGGCCTTCCACGGTCAATCGCTGTTCTCTTAATCTATTTTCTGTTTTTCGGTGGAACCGGTTATGCGATTTTCAAAGGTGTACCGCACATCGTAAAGCAGTCTCAAGAGCTAATGGAGAACGTGCCGATGTTTATGGATCTGTATCGTGATACCGTTCATCAAGCGTATGATTACACGTCCAATTTACCGCCTGCACTTCAGGGGAAGATTGACCAGGTGTTTCAAGATGTTGAAAGAGCAGTAAATAACACACTAACCTTAGCAGTGGAGCTGGCGAAAAAACTTTTAAGCTCATTTTTTATTATCATGATTATCCCGTTCATCGTTTTCTATCTTCTTAAAGATTTTGAAACACTGAAGAAAACGGCATGGAAAATAACACCTTCTAAGTGGCGTAAACCAGGAAAAGATCTTCTGGTAAGGATTGATGAATCACTTGGCAATTACATTAGAGGCCAATTGTTTGTCATTACCGTACTGGGCGTTCTTGCCGCCCTTGGCTTTTGGCTTATTAAGCTGCCGTACGGTATTTTACTTGGTGTTATCATTGGCGTCACTGATATCATTCCTTATTTCGGGCCATTCCTTGGTGCTGCCCCTGCACTATTAATTGCCAGTACTGTTTCCTTTAAGATGGTTATTATTACACTAGTTGTGATCATCGTACTGCAGTTCATAGAAAGCAATATTCTATCACCATATATTGTGGGTAGAAGTCTACATATTCACCCGGTTATTATTATTTTCGGACTTCTCGCTGGTGGTGAAATAGCTGGAGTGATTGGCCTTATTCTTGCGGTGCCTGTGCTTGCAATACTAAAAGCCCTTGTTCTTTACCGCAATGAGCATGATACAAACGATTGACAAACGAATGATGCTCTGACTATAATAATCGCAGAGATTAAGAATTGAACACATTGACGGATCGAGTATGTTGAATCTTTTCCTATGAGTACGAATGTATTCATCAGAGAGAAGCTCCACTGGCTGGAAGAGCTTTAGGAACAAGTACAGCAGAACGCTAATCCTGAGTGCGGATTAATCCCCGCCGTTTCGACCTCGTTACGGTCGCTAGAGGTGATAGGCGTCGTTTGCCTATAACCAGGGTGGTACCGCGTGAGCATATATAAAACTCTCGTCCCTGATATATTCAGGGATGGGAGTTTTTTTGTATGGAAAAATACACCCCACCTATTGAAAGGACCAATCATAAACCATTTTTAGAGGAGGATGTTTATTTTGAAAAACCTAACTTCAGCTGATGTAAGGCAGATGTTTATCGATTTCTTTAAAGAAAAGCATCATTCGGTTGAACCGAGTGCATCACTTGTGCCGCATGAGGACCCAACACTGCTCTGGATCAACAGTGGTGTCGCAACGCTAAAGAAATACTTCGATGGTCGCGTCACTCCTGATAACCCGAGAATTGTTAACGCGCAAAAATCGATTCGAACAAATGACATTGAAAATGTCGGGAAAACGGCACGACACCACACGTTCTTCGAAATGCTTGGTAATTTTTCAATTGGAGATTATTTTAAAGAAGAGGCTATTGAATGGGGATGGGAATTTCTCACAAGCACAGATTGGATCGGATTTGAAGCAGATAAGCTATCAGTAACGATCCATCCAGAAGATGAGGAAGCCTATACAATCTGGAAAGAAAAAATTGGTCTTCCTGAAGAACGAATCATTCGTCTGGAAGGGAACTTCTGGGACATAGGTGAAGGGCCAAGTGGACCGAATACAGAAATTTTCTACGACCGAGGCGAAGAATACGGTTTAGAGGACCCTGAAGAAGAGCTATATCCTGGCGGTGAAAACGAGCGATATCTTGAAATTTGGAACCTTGTTTTTTCACAGTTTAATCATAATCCGGATGGGACTTACACACCGCTTCCAAAGAAAAACATTGATACAGGAATGGGTCTTGAGCGCATGGTTTCTGTTATTCAGGATGCAAAAACAAACTATGACACAGATCTTTTCATGCCAACCATTCGAGAAACTGAACGAATGGCTACGGAAAAATATGGCGACTCTAGAGAAGGAGACACAGCATTTAAAGTTGTAGCGGACCATATTCGAACAGTAACCTTTGCTATTGGTGACGGAGCACTTCCGTCAAATGAAGGAAGAGGGTATGTTCTAAGAAGACTTCTCCGCCGTGCCGTTCGATTTGCAAAGCAAATTGGAATTAACCGTCCATTCATGTACGAACTCGTTCCTGTGGTTGGGGATATCATGGTTGAATTCTATCCAGAAGTGACAGAGAAGAAGGAATTCATCCAGAAAGTGATCAAAAACGAGGAAGATCGCTTCTACGAAACCTTGAATGAAGGACTGGCGATTCTCTCTGAAATTATGAAGAAGGAAAAAGAAGCTGGAAACACAGTGATTTCAGGTAGTGATGTTTTCCGTTTATACGACACTTATGGATTTCCTGTTGAGCTTACTGAGGAATATGCAGAAGAAGAGGGCATGGAAATTGACCGCACTGGATTTGAGCAAGAGATGGATATGCAGCGCAAAAGGGCACGAGAAGCACGGCAGGATATGGGTTCAATGCAAGTCCAGGGTGGTGCACTTGGTGATATTTCGGTTGCAAGTGATTTTGTTGGATATGAAGAGCGTTCGATTGAAACCGAGATCGTTGCAATTGTAAAAGACAAAGAGCTAACAGAAGAAGCCTCTGAAGGCGATGAAATTCAGGTCATTCTTCAACAAACGCCTTTCTATGCAGAAAGTGGCGGACAAGTTGCAGATCCTGGGGTGATTCATGGAGAAGACGTTCAAATTCGAGTAACGGATGTACAGAAAGCGCCAAACGGGCAGCATGTGCATACAGCTATTGTAGAGTCTGGCTCAATCAAAACAGGTGCAAAGGTAACAGCAGAAATTAACCGCACAAGCCGCTCTGCTATAGTGAAAAACCATACCGCTACACACTTGCTTCATCAAGCATTAAAAGATGTACTTGGTGATCATGTTAATCAGGCGGGATCGCTTGTTGGTTCCGAACGTCTACGCTTTGATTTCTCACACTTCGGTCAGATAGCGACTGATGAACTTGAAGAGATTGAAAAGCGGGTGAATGACCAGATCTGGGCTAACATACCGGTTAACACAATGGTTAAGCCTATTGCTGAAGCGAAAGCAATGGGAGCAATGGCTCTGTTTGGTGAGAAGTATGGTGATACTGTACGAGTAGTCCGTGTCGGTGATTATAGCCTAGAGTTATGTGGTGGTACGCATGTGCTAAACACGGCTGAAATCGGTCTTTTCAAGATTGTATCTGAGTCCGGAATCGGAGCAGGCACGCGCCGAATTGAAGCTGTCACAAGTGAGGGAGCATATCAGGTTCTGAATCAACAAGTGTCGATTTTGAAAAACACGGCTGACTTGTTAAAATCAAATGTGAAGGATGTTCCAACACGAACAGAAGCATTGCTTGGTCAGATTCGTGACTTACAGCGACAAAACGATTCGCTAACATCGAAGCTTGCAAATGTAGAAGCAAAGCAAATGTCCAGTGATGTTCAGGAAGTGGATGGCGTGAAAGTTGTTTCAAAACGAATTGACACAGACATGAACAACCTGCGCAGTATCGTAGACGATTTGAAAGCACAGATCGGCAGCGTGATTGTCGTACTCGGAAGCGGCTCTGAAGGAAAAGTCCAGCTTGCAGCAGGAATTACTGATGACCTTGTAAAAGAAGGATATCATGCAGGTAAGTTGATTAAAGAACTTGCTACACGCTGCGGCGGCGGGGGCGGCGGTCGTCCTGATATGGCCCAGGCAGGTGGTAAAAATCCAGAGAAATTAGATGATGCCCTGGCTTACACAACTGAATGGGTGAAATCCATTTCCTAATTCGGTTTCAGTAGTGTACAATAAGAATTACATGACTAGTTACGATTCTAGATGGGGATCGAAGAAAGAGGTGTAAGGAATGAGTTCGATGGACAAAACAATGAAATTTAATTTTCCAGACGACGCATACAATCACGATGTCCAGGAAGTGTTGCTCACTGTCTACAGCGCTCTTCAAGAAAAGGGCTACAATCCTATTAACCAGATCGTGGGTTACCTCCTTTCTGGGGATCCGGCTTACATTCCGAGACACAATGATGCGAGAAGCTTAATTCGTAAACTTGAACGTGACGAATTGATTGAAGAGCTTGTGAAATCGTATCTTACTCATCATCAAGGATAAGGAGACAGCATGAAAACACTTGGTTTGGATGTCGGTACAAAAACAATTGGCGTTGCTTTAAGCGATCCGATGGGTTGGACGGCTCAGGGATTAGAAACCGTTAAACGTGATCCTGATCAACAGGATGTAATCCCTGACCGTTTAATGGAAATCATTAACGGGAATGATGTCAGCAAGATTGTAGTTGGACTCCCGAAGAATATGAATGGTTCGATCGGTCCGAGTGGGGAAGCGTGCAAAGCTTTTGCTAACCTAATCGGGGAGAATACCAGCTTACCTATCGAAATGTGGGATGAACGTCTTACAACCGTTGCAGCAGAACGCATGCTAATTAGTGCTGATGTAAGCCGCAAGAAGCGCAAAAAAGTGATCGACAAAATGGCTGCTGTTATGATTCTGCAAGGATATTTAGACAGCAAGCAAAATTAATGAGGTGAAAACATGGAAGAGAAAGAACGCATTATAATTCCAGATGAAAACGGCGATGAGCATCTATTTGAAGTTCTCTTTACATTCGATGTAGCAGAAAATGGACAATCTTATATGACAGTTGTTCCTGCTGATCAAGCGGACAGCGAGGAAGAAGTCGAAGTTTACGCTTTCCGTTATGAAGAAGAAGATAATGAAGATCGTGATTATAAACTATTCCCAATTGAGTCTGACAAAGAGTGGGAAATGGTTGAAGAAATGCTAAACACTTTCTCTGAAGAGGAAGAAGAAAACGAATAATAGAACAGAAGGCTACCGGTAAATACATCGGTAGCTTTTTTTCTTGATCCCACCCTTAAGGGCAGTAAGACCACCACTAATGGTAGTTTCACTTTATGGATCATTTCCTTATCTATTATTAGGAAATGACTACAAACCTTACTGCTTACCTTGTATAATACTTAATGGGGAAAAAGTGACGAACGTTGGCATTACAGCTGACAATATGTCGACTTATAGTATAATGGGAGAATACTGAAAGGGGGACAGGGCGTTGCCTGACTTTAAAGAGTTGTACAAAGAGAAGCTTATAAAGCGCCAGAATGAGAATAAAACAGTGAGAAAGATCGTTTTTATTATTTTACTGTTATTAACGATAACAGTGGCTGCTATCATAACAGGTGGCTATTTCTACATAAAAAATATTCTTGAGCCCGTTGAACCGGGAAGCAATCAGCAGACGGCTGTTTCCATACCTATTGGTTCTTCCACTTCATCAATTGGTCAAACGCTTGAAGAAGAGGGGATTATCAAAGACGGTACTGCATTCCGCTACTATGTGAAATACAAAAACGAGAGTGGTTTTCAAGCAGGGGAGTATGAGCTTTCACCTTCAATGACGATGGATGAAATCATTGCCATCATAAAAAGCGGGAAAGTGATGAAAGAAACGGTTGCAAAGATTTCTGTGCCAGAAGGAATCTGGCTTGAAGACATTTCAGCCCGAATTGCAAAAGAGCTTGATATGAAACAAAAGGATGTCATGGCCAAGCTTGATGATGAAGATTATGTGAAGGCATTGATTAATGAATACTGGTTCTTAACGGATGCCGTTCTAGAAGATGACATACGCCATCCTCTAGAAGGCTACCTGTTTCCAGCTACTTACGATTTCGAAGAAGAGCCTACAGTTGAATTAGTTGTGAAAGAAATGCTTGATAAAACCGATAGCGTATTGAAAAATTATCGTTCTGAAGTTGAAGATAGTAAGTTATCAATCCATGAATTGATAACGTTAGCCTCACTGATTGAAGAGGAAGCATCAGCAAAAGCGGATCGCACAAAAATTTCTAAAGTGTTTTATAATCGCATCGAAGAGGATATGCTCTTACAAACCGATCCGACGGTTCTGTATGCTAGAGGTGAACAATCAGGTGAGATTTTCCAGAAGGACCTTGATGCAGCATCACCTTACAATACGTACAAGCAAAAAGGTCTTCCGGTAGGACCAATTGCGAACCCTGGCGAAGAATCCATTAAAGCGGCAATTGAGCCTGCTAAAACAGATGCTTTGTATTTCTACGCTCGTCCAAGCGGCGAAACCCTGTTTTCAGAAACGAATAAGGAACATAATAAGAAAGTCGCAAAGTACAAAGAAGAATGGGACGTGTACTACAAGAAGAAAGAAGAAGATAGTGAGGAATAAGAAATTTGCAGAGGAAGGGGGAGTTATACTACCATCCCCCTTTTGATTATGATAAAATTATTCGGGTTACATGAAGGAGGAGCGATCATGATATCCGATCATGTGGAACAATATCTGGAATCTTTGCGGCCAAAACGGGAAGGATTAATAAAAGAGATGGAATTGTATGCCATTGAGAATCATGTTCCAATTATGGAACAAACTAGCCTTGATGTGATGCTACAGATTCTCACTTTTTTGAAGCCTGAACGTATTTTGGAAATAGGAGCAGCTATTGGTTACTCAGCCATAAGGATGGCTGAGACTCTACCTGAAACTGTTATAATAACCGTAGAACGAGATGAAATACGCTATAAAGAAGCTGTAGAAAATATCGAAAGAGCGGGATATTCTGATCGAATAACAGTATTATTTGGAGATGCTTTCGAGCTTGCAGATGAACTGAAGCAATATGGTCCATATCAGGCACTATTTATTGATGCGGCCAAGGGACAATACCAGAGATTCTTTGACGAATTCTTTACTGTTCTAGAAGTGCAGGGAATAGTGCTTTCCGATAACATTCTGTTTCGCGGTATGGTAGCGGAAGAAGAAGTTGAAGAAAAGCGGTTTAAATCGATGGTAAAGAAGCTCCGTCGATATAATGAATTTTTAATATCACATCCAGAACTGGATACAACTATTTATCCAGTCGGAGATGGACTTGCTGTTAGTCAGCGTAGAAACTCATGATGATGGAAAGCCGGCGTACTTCTGTACGAGCGGTTTTTCTATAATAGAAGGGGAAGGATTATGGTTAATAGACCCGTAGTAATTGGTGTTGCCGGTGGTTCAGGTTCAGGCAAAACCACTGTTACAAGAGAAATATTTAAACAGTTTGCTGATCAGTCAGTGTTAGTTATTGAACAAGATTCTTACTACAAAGACCAGAGTGAGAAATCAATGCCAGAAAGACTGGGAACAAACTATGATCATCCGCTCGCTTTTGACAATGACTTATTAATTCAGCATGTGAAAGAGTTAATGTTATATAACTCAATTCAAAAACCAGTTTATGACTATACAGTTCACACAAGATCTGATAAAATTATCCCTGTCGAACCAAAAGATGTCATTATTTTGGAAGGTATCCTTATTTTAGAAGATGAACGTCTTCGTGATTTAATGGATATTAAACTTTTTGTTGATACTGATGCTGATCTTCGAATCTTGAGAAGAATGGTCCGGGATATCCGAGACCGTGGAAGAACGCTGGATTCTGTAGTAGAACAGTACACATCAGTTGTTCGCCCGATGCATCTTCAATTCATTGAACCAACGAAACGCTACGCTGATATTATTATCCCTGAAGGTGGCCAAAACATCGTAGCCATCGATCTTATGGTTACAAAGATTCATACAATTCTAGAAGAAAAAGCAATGCTATAACGATAAAACGAGGTATAATTACCTCTTTTTTTCATACAGTTTATTACGATTGATGCCCTTAATAGATGAAGGAGTGAAAGAAATGGCAACGGATAAAAAGTATTATATGACCCAGGATGGGAAAGAAAAACTTGAGAAAGAATTAGATCTTCTCAAAACCGAAAAACGAAAAGAAGTAGTCGAACGAATTAAAATAGCACGTAGTTTTGGTGATCTTTCTGAGAACTCTGAATATGATGCAGCGAAGGATGAGCAAGCATTTGTAGAAGCTCGTATTCAGACAGTTGAGAACATGATTCGTAACGCTGAAATCATTGAGGAGGATCATAGTTCCTCGAATGTTGTCTCAATTGGTAAGCGTGTTAAATTTGTTGAAATTCCTGATGGTGATGAAGAGGAGTATATCATCGTAGGTAGTGCAGAAGCCGATCCGTTTGAAGGTAAAATTTCTAACGATTCACCGATGGCGAGAAGCCTGCTTGGCCGTCAGATTGGTGAAAAGGTTAATGTACAAACACCGGGCGGAGAAATTCGTGTTGAGATTCTAGAAGTAAGCTAATATAAATTAACTGTGAAGGACAACCAGCTCTGGTTGTCCTTCTTTAGTTGTGTGCCCGGCATGTGCATACGCTATAGGGTTCAAGTCCCGAACGGCAAAGGTCATTGTAGCCGTTAGCCAAAGGCAAGGGTGTCCGAGGCGACTCGGAATCTGAAGGAAGCCAGAGGCAAATCTCCGACCCGAGGAACACGAATCTCATACAAGGCTGTCATTTTTGGATGAGATGGCAACACACATCGAAGTCCAAATGACCAAAGGAAATGGCAGTAAATGAGGCGGGTAAATGGAGAGGAAGTTTGTGCACTTACCCGGGGAGGTCTGACGGTCACGCCATACACCTATGGTAACTGTCTTCAAGAGAAGTCACTGAACCATCAGAAGTCAGCCGAGGTCATAGTACCGTTCCAAACTCGAGATGGTGAACTGAAATCCCAGATCTCGGAGTCCTGGAATGAGATTGAAGCCCAACTTCTGGATGGAACCTATCAACCGTCACCCGTCCGTCGTGTCGAAATCCTGAAACCGAACGGAGGCAAACGAAAGCTAGGCATTCCAACAGCCATGGATCGCTTCATCCAACAAGCTATCAACCTTTATCTTCAACGGATCTACGATCCGTCGTTTTCCAACTCAAGCTACGGGTTCCGACCAGGCTGGGGTTATGGAGAACGGCCTAACACAGACGAACCAAGCAGGGACACCGCAAGGAAGTCCTATAAGTCCACTTCTATCAAATATCGTGTTAAATGAACTGGATAAGGAATTGGAGTCAAGAGGTATTCGTTTCGTTCGATACGCCGACGATTGTCAGATTTACGTAGGCTCAAGAAGAGCAGCCGAACGAATCCTTTGAAATATCAGCCAGTTTATCAAGAAGAAATTAAAACTAAAAGTTAATAAGGAAAAGAGTGCGATTGACCGCCCGTGGAAACGAACGTTCCTTGGGTTTAGTTTCACGCTCCACCGAGACTCGAAAATCAGGGTCGCGAAACAATCAATCCAACGAGCAAAACAGGAACTTCGACGCTTAACATCACGAAAGTGGAGTTTAGCGATGTCCGATCGAATCAAGAAATTAAACAAATTCATTGTAGGGTGGCGAAACTATTTCCAGCTCGCTGAAACGACATCAACTTTTAGAGAATTAATGGCATGGTTGAGAAGGAGATTACGAATGATCCGGTGGAAGGAATGGAAAACACCTAAAACAAGAAGGAAAGAACTCCTTTCATTAGGTGTTACAAAAGCGAAAGCTTTTGAATGGAGCAACACAAGAAAAGGCTACTGGCGAATTGCCAGTAGCCCGATCCTCCACCGTACCTTCAATGACAAGTAGTGGCGTCAGTTAGGATTAAAATCGTTAGAAGCACGTTAGATTTTCATGAAACCGCCGTATACGGATCCGTACGTATGGTGGTGTGAGAGGTCGGGGGTTAGTCACCCCCTCCTACTCGATTTTTATTGCTAAGTTTGAAAATAATTACATCCGTCAACACTCTTACTGAGGTGAAGAGCATGAGGAAGAAAAGAATAGTAGGGATAGGTATCATTTTTCTATTTGGATTTCTAGTACTAATCGGTCGTCTTGTTCAACTACAGCTCATTGATACAGAGTCCTACTCTACTCACAACATCAACCTCATTGCATCGAGCATCGAGCAGCGGACACAGTCATATGTTCTAAATGAAGGAAGAGGTATCCTGCTCGATCGAAATGGTATACCGATGACCAGTTCTATTCCATCTCTTATTTTGTTTCCGTTTTTAAAGGAAAGAGAGTGGCCGATTGACAAAGTAGCTTCCATTTTACAGGATTCACCTGAAGAAATAGAAAAAGCTTTTGAAGGCGAAAAGAAGCCGTTTACATATAAACAGGGACTATCAATAGAAGCAATGGAGAAGATCAATCAATTAAGTATACCTGGCGTGTATGCGGTGTTTAAAGCCGGTGAGGAGGAAGAAATAGGGTCTCACATTATTGGAAGTGTGAGACCAAACCCTCATCTTATAAAAGCAACATATCCCGAGAAATGGAATGAAGGTCTTGTTAACAAGGATACAAAATTGGGGATATCAGGTCTTCAACGGGCTTTTGATCCTTTCCTGATTTCAGAAGGGGATACAAAACTTCTTTTTCATGCTGATCGAATGGGAAACCCCCTCCTTGGCCTCGATGTGAAACTATTTTCGACGACAGATTCGTTTTATCCACTCCAAGTTAAGACGACGGTTGATTTAGATATTCAGAAAATGCTAGAGCGGGCAATTGATGAGGCTGGGATAACGAACGGTGGAGCAGTCCTAGTAGATATTAAAACAAACAATTTGATTGGTATGGTAAGTCGCCCAATGTTTGAGCGGGAAGATCCACTTGGGAATGGTGCTGTTAATCAAATGCTAAAAGGTTATTTCCCTGGCTCGGTATTTAAAACGGTCATTCTTGCTGCTGCATATGAAAAAGGAATTTCGAACGAGCGAATGTTTGATTGTAACCAAAATTTATATCGAGAAGGGCCCGGTGATCGTCAACTAGGCAAACTGAATGTTAAGGATAGCTTTGCAGCTAGCTGTAATGCTACGTTTACGGAACTTGCGGAGGAATTAATAAAGCAAGATTCGATGATTATTGAAAAGACTGCGGAAAAACTCGGGATTTCTGAAACAGTTGGATGGAATGATTCCCTTTATCACTATGAGAATTTTAAACAATTTCCTGAAGAATCTGATCCAGTTTTCTTTAAAGATGATAAAGATAAACAAATCAAAAAAGCTGTTGATCAGACCGCTATTGGCCAATTAAATGTCAAACTGAGCCCTCTTGCTATAGCGAACATGATGGCTACGATCGGGAGGGGGGGAGAGGCGAAGCAAGTTAGAACTGTTACTGATATCTTATATCGAAATCAAACTACTTTTTTGAGTTTCAATGAAAAGAAGATCGGATCCAATCCGTTATCGTCTGACGTTGTGAAATTATTACAGGATTCATTACGAGAAGTAGTGCTTAGCGGCACGGGACGTTCGTACTTAAAGGACTTACCTGTTGCAGGGAAATCCGGCACAGCTGAGCTCGGAGAAAAAGTCCCTTATGACCATCAGTGGTTTGCAGGTTACTTTCCATTTCAGTCGCCTAAATATGCGCTCGTTGTTGTTGATTTCGAACGAAAAGATAAGCAATACAGGACCTACGAGGCATTTGCGAAAATCGTCAGAAGTTTAAATGAAAAACAGGTCAAGAACGAAATAAAAGTCAAGTCTTCTACGAATCCTCTAGAGATGATAGAATAAACACAACAGCTAAATAGAGGAGTGGATGGACGTGAGATCGCGGTATGGTGCCCGTCATTCAAAGAGAAGACAAAATATTATCTTAAATAGTTTAATTGGAATTGTTATTGCAGTTATACTAGTTCTCGTTGCAAATATCGTTTTTACTGGTAATGGGCAACAAACAGCCGGTGAAGAAGAGGGAACGCAATCCGAGTCTTCTACTAATTCAGGCGATAGCAACAGCGAAGATGCTGTTACATCTGATGAAGCTGATTCAGAAGCTTCAGATGAATCAGCAGCTAATAGCGAGAACGCTGGTGAAGATAGTGCGAATGAAGACAGTAAGGACGAAGATAAAGATCAGGAAAAGGCTAAAGAAAAAGAAGAAAAAAAAGAAAATGAAGAAAAAGAGAAAGAACAAGAGAAAGAAAAAGAAAAAGAAGAATCAGAACAAGCTAGTCCTGGAGAACCGAATTTGGAAGGTCCATGGCAACCTGTTGGAACTTCACAGTCTGGTCCTCATGCATCAGATTATACACAGGGTAGCGTAGACTGGAACGAAAAGCTAAAAGCTGTTGAATCGGTTGTTGGATTTCCACCTCAAGAAATGGTTGTCCATTGGTTAGGTGGGAATGGTGGTCCCCAGAAGTCAAAGGCTACTGTGAGCCAAAAAGGTGCTAACGACACTAAGTACCTTGTTGAACTTGAGTGGGTAGACGGAAAAGGCTGGAAAGCAGTTAGTGCAACTGAACAATAAACTAAGAAGGAGCACTCCATAAGGGGTGCTCCTTCTTGTGTTTATTTTGCTTTAAAATGCACTACTACTGAGTAATAAGGTCTACCTGTTTTCTCATGTGTTAGTGCATGATGCTGAACCGAGTGCACTTGCAGAAGGAGGGCACGATTGTTATCAATTTGCGTTTGAATCTTTTTTTCAATTTCTTCGAGTGAGAATCCTTCGAAAAATTCTACTTTATCATCTATACGTTCGAGTGAAAAACCCATTTTTGTTCCCCCTTATATATATATAGGTAATAGTTTACACATAAATATGGAATCAGACAAATTGATATTAAAAAAAGAATGTGATAAGTTAGAACTATAATGCATATTATTCATACCTTAATAGTATGAATTAAAATCAGGAAAGCGATGTGACAGAAATGGGAAGAGAGTTTATTGATTTATTTGAGCGCTGGGCGGATTCATATGACACCACAGTATCCGGTGAGGATGAAGAATATCGTGATGTATTTAAAGATTACGATGGGATTCTATCTGCGGTCGCTCAAGCTTCCTCAGGCCATGTCTTGGAGTTTGGAGTTGGAACAGGTAACCTAACTGCTGTTCTATTAAAAAAAGGACTTAACGTTACCGGTATAGAGCCATCTAAAGCAATGAGAGAGAAAGCGAAGACTCGTTTTCCGAATCTTGCTTTGCTAGACGGTGATTTTATGAACTATCCGGAACTTGAGCAGTCGGTTCAAACGATCGTGAGTACCTATGCATTTCATCACCTGACTGACCTAGAGAAAGATAAGGCCATTCACAAATATAGCCAACTGCTGGCTCAAAATGATAAAATTGTATTTGCAGATACGGTGTTCAAAGATGAGAATGCCAGAACTCAGATGCAAGAGAAAATGAAGGCAAAAGGGTTTTACAATTTGCTTCAGGACTTACAAACGGAATATTATACAACGATTCCGGTGCTTGAGGAATTATTTCAGAAGCATGGATTTCAAGTGGCATTTCGCCAATTGAATGATTTTGTATGGCTGATGGAAGCAGTAAAAAATTGAACTTGTAAAGGAGTACGTCATGAAGATCGGTATTATTGGAGCTATGGAAGAAGAAGTTAGAATTTTGCGGGATCGCCTTGATCATCGCGAAGAACAGGTGATTGCAGGATCGGAATTCACCACTGGAAGTATAGATGGCCAGGAGATTGTTCTCCTTAAATCCGGAATTGGTAAGGTGAATGCGGCGATAGGAACCACTTTAATGAACCAGCTGTTTAAACCAGATTATATTTTGAACACGGGCTCTGCAGGTGGATTCAATCCTGAGTTAAAAGTAGGCGATATCGTAATTTCTGCTGAGGTTCGTTACCATGATGTAGATGCTACAATCTTTGGTTACGAATACGGCCAGGTTCCACAAATGCCGGCTCTTTATGAACCAGACAGCATGCTTGTAGAAGCTGCTGAAAGAAGTGCTGAGAAAGTGACAGAACATAAAGTGATAAAAGGAATGATCGCTACAGGAGACTCATTTATGAATGACGTTGAACGAGTGGAGTACGTTAGGTCGAAACTTGAGAACCTTGATGCTGCAGAAATGGAAGCGGGAGCGATTGCGCAGGTGTGCTATCAATTTGGTACACCATTTGTCATCATTCGCTCGTTATCTGATATTGCAGGAAAAGAATCTAACATTTCATTTGAAGAATTTCTTGATACTGCGGCAATTAATTCAGCAAACCTAATTTTAAATCTAGTGGAGGAGTTGAGAAAGAATGGCTAAAAAAATGAACGTAGAAAGTTTTAATCTTGATCATACAAAAGTGGTTGCGCCATATGTTCGTCTTGTAGGTGTTACAAAAGGACCGAATGGTGATGAGATCTATAAGTATGATATTCGTTTTAAACAACCAAACAAGGAACACATGGAAATGGCTGGACTACATTCCATTGAACATTTGATGGCTGAAAATATCCGTAATCATATGGAAAATGTTGTAGATATTGGGCCAATGGGGTGTCAGACTGGCTTTTATCTAGCCGTTCTAAATCACTCAAACTATGATGAAATCCTGGAAGTGCTTGAGAAAACATTGCAGGATGTTTTAAAAGCTGATGAAGTTCCAGCATGCAATGAAGTCCAGTGCGGATGGGCTGCAAACCATAGCTTAGAAGGTGCAAAGGAAATCGCTGAAGATATGCTTTCACACCGCAATGAATGGAACATCGTATTCGCTGAATAGAGAGGATTTAGTAAGATGGAAATCTTTCGTAATGTACATGAGCTCGTCGGCCGCACTCCGGTCATCGAGCTCAATCATTTTGCTGTACCTGATGGGGTTCGACTTTTCGCAAAGCTTGAATTCTATAACCCGGGCGGAAGTATTAAAGACCGTTTAGGACAGGAATTGTTGCAAGATGCGATTAAAAACAAAAGATTAGCACCAGGCGGAACGTTTATCGAACCGACTGCAGGCAATACTGGTATTGGTCTTGCGCTTGCTGCAGTTAACCGTGGTTATACTGTGATGTTCGTCGTACCTGAGAAGTTCAGTATGGAAAAACAGGATCTGATGCGCGCGCTCGGTGCGGTCATTGTGAATACGCCAACAGAGCTGGGTATGAAAGGCGCCATTGCTAAAGCGAAAGAACTTCATAAAGAAACCCCGAATTCCTATATGCCACAGCAGTTTGGTAACCCGGCGAATCCACTTACCTATTATAAAACACTAGGTCCTGAGTTGTGGAATCAGCTTGATGGGGAACTTGATGTGTTTGTAGCAGGTGCTGGAACGGGGGGTACTTTTATGGGGACAGCCCGATACTTGAAGGAACAGAACGCTAAAGTAAAAACGGTTATTGTCGAACCTGAAGGCTCTATTTTAAATGGGGGAGATTCGGGTCCACATAAAACCGAGGGAATTGGGATGGAATTTTTACCTGAATATATGGACGCTGCATATTTTGACAGTATTCATACTATTACGGATCAAGTTGCTTTCGGGAGAGTTAAAGAACTTGCTGCAAAAGAAGGTCTTCTCGTTGGAAGCTCTTCAGGTGCAGCACTTGAGGCAGCACTTATTGAAGCACAGCAAGCAAGTCCTGGAACGAATATTGCTACCATCTTTCCAGATAGTAGTGAACGTTACTTAAGTAAGAAGATTTATCAGGGAGGCATTTGACTAATGAAGCCAAAAACAAAACTTATTCATGGGGGCATTACCGGTGACCCACAAACGGGCGCGGTTTCTGTGCCAATTTATCAAGTAAGCACGTATAAACAAGAAGCAGTTGGAAAATTCAACGGCTATGAATATTCACGTACTGGGAACCCTACACGTCATGCACTTGAAGAACTTATTAAAGATCTTGAGAATGGTGAATCTGGTTTTGCATTTGGATCAGGGATGGCAGCTATTTCTTCAGTTATGATGCTATTTAGTTCCGGTGATCATGTGGTAATGACAGATGATGTATACGGCGGAACGTATCGCGTAATGACGAAAGTGTTAAACCGTCTTGGGATTGAATCAACATTCGTGGATACAACGGATCTTGATGTTGTAAGAGGGGCTATTAAAGAAAACACAAAAGCTATATACGTAGAAACACCCACAAATCCCCTGTTGAAAGTGACTGACATTCAGGCAATTTCAAACCTTGCTAAAGAACACGAGTTATTATCAATTGTCGACAATACGTTCAACACGCCATACTGGCAGAATCCAATTGATCACGGTGCAGATATTGTGCTTCACTCCGCAACCAAATACCTGGGTGGACATAGTGATGTCGTTGCTGGACTCGTTGTTGTTAATTCGAAAGAGCTTGCAGAAGAAGTGCATTTTGTTCAGAATTCTGCAGGTGCTATTTTAGGGCCACAGGATTCATGGCTGTTAATTCGTGGCTTAAAAACACTCGGAGTTCGGATGGAAGAGCATGAGAAAAACACGGCTAAGATCGTTCAGTTTCTAAGTGATCATCCTGCAGTCGGTAAAATATACTACCCCGGACTAAGCACACATCCCGGAAATGATATTGCGGTTAATCAGTCTCGAGGCTTCGGCGGGATGATCTCGTTTGATATTGGCAGTGCTGAAAAAGCGGATGAACTGTTAAGTAAAATAAAATACTTTACATTAGCCGAAAGTCTCGGTGCTGTGGAAAGTTTAATTTCCGTTCCTGCAAGAATGACCCATGCCTCTATTCCTGAAGATCGTCGCAATGAGCTTGGTATTACGGAAGGTCTAGTTCGTATATCTGTTGGACTTGAAGATGCGGATGATCTAATTGAAGACCTTTCAAACGCACTAAAATAATGGTTTTAATCCCCTTTTCTTCAGGCAATGGAAAAGGGGATTTTCCTTTTTACTGGAAAGAGTTACATCTCTCAGAATAGCCCTTCGTATGATAGAATAAGAGACAGGAGAGGTGAGCGCGTTATGAAACAACTACAAGATAAAATGACAGATTATAAACGTTTCGCGTTTGTTTTGCTTAGTCTAAGTGTTTTCTTATACATTGGTTCATTCCTTCCAGTTCAGGGGAAAACGGATGCTGGAACGCTGATTTTGACAGGTGGAGGCTTCCTTCTAGTTGGTATTGCATTGTTCTTTTATTCGCGTGCAATTGCCATCCAAAAGAAATTAAATGAGCATGAAGATGCAGGGAAATAAAGATTGCAGTTACGGGTCAGTTCGACTACGCTCTGATTCTGTATAATATAAGCATTTAAATAAGAGGCCATTTCCATTCGGAAATGGCCTCTTATTTACTTATTTTAAATCATTTGAAGTCAACGGTAAGTTTAATTAATACTTCATTATGTCCTTCAACCTACCCTGCCATTTCTCATCATCAAGAATGATTTGAAAAGAGATCCTTCTATTTTTCTTAAAGGCTTCCTCCGTTTCTTCAGCCACGACAGGTTTATATTCTGAATAGCCAGTAGCTGCAAGGTATTTTGCATACTCTGGAGTGGCAAGTGTCGGATTCGCTTTCATTAGCTCTTTTACAACGGCAACAGAGCGATCGGCGGAAAGTGTCCAATTATCATATGGAACTTTATCCGTATGCCCCTCAATCAAAATAATATAGAGATATTGACTGATGTCTTCTTCCTCTACTAAACTTGCAAACACATCTGCCAGTTCATTTAATACTTTTTTCCCTTCAGGACTAACTTCTGCACTCCCCGTATCAAAAAGAATGTCTCCCTCAACGGAAATTGTGTTATTTGGTCCGCGAACAATTTTATCTTTTCCTACATTTTCTTCTAGCTGTTGTTCAATTAAGTCACTAATATGCTTTTTTACATCGGCTACTTTAGCGAGCTCCTCTTTCATGACAGTTTGATCATAAGCGTCATAAATCATTTGTACGAAGGCAATAATGGCAATGAAAAGCATAACAAGCACGATCATCGCCATCATGTCAGCGAAACTGGGCCAGTAATGCTCTTCATCACTCTCTATTTGAAATCGTCTTTTTCGGTTTTTCATCGGTTATCACCGATCATTCGGGATTGAATATGCTGCTCTGCTGATTGACGTCTCATTTGTTCTTCATAAAGACGAAGTTGAATCTGGTGAGATTCAGCCAGCTGATGCTGAATATCTTTCAACTCACGCGCGAGCCCCTGATATAACGAATCAATGCTAGTTGAAAGAGCCCTCAGTTCATGCTGAAGTGGCTGGTCTCGTTGATCTCGCTCCATTTTATACATTATGGGTTCAAGCGCCTCTCGTTTTATTTTATCTAATGAGGTATACCATGCTTTTTCAAGCTGTGAAACTGACTCAGCAAATTCCTGGGAAGCCCTTCCATATTGATTTTGCTTTTCTTGATAACGGTAATACCATTCATCTTGCATTTGATGAACGCGCCTTTCCAGTTCCTCTTGTGATCCCTGGTACCGCTGCATCTGCTCATCGAGTCCTCTTAAATAGCTCTGACCTGATTCTTCCGCTTTCTTCTGAGTTTCTTTAATAAGCTGATCAGATCGTTGAACAAGCTGTTCAAATTTCCGCTGCCCGGTTTCATGATGTCTTGATAACGCTTGGAGCTGATTTTCGAGCGTCTTTAAACGATTTCCAAGCTCAATGACACCATTTGTTGCTTTTTCTTGAACCCCATCAAGCTGTGTAAAAGATTCCTGAAGTTTCACACCAAAAGCTTCTAATGTTGATGTGCTTGAAGCAAACTGTTCGGTATACGCTCGCTGTGAGGAGAGAGTGGCCTGAACATCTTTCATAGCCTGCTCTAACCCTGCCGTGAAAGTAACCATACTCGTAGAGAAGTCACCAAGAGTTTCTTGAAAACTGTCCTGAATTCTACCAGCAAGTCGGTCTAAAATTCGTTCCATTTCATCGTGTGGTTTTTCCTTACTAAGACTGGCATTTAAATTGTGGTCAAGCAGCGATTCACAATCGGAAATGATTTTCTCGAGATAATACGCAGTGGTTCGTCCTCCTGTTAAAACGCCATTCTGTATCAATGTCAAAAATAGCGCGTTGCCTATGCCGGCAATACTCGTAATAAAAGCGACACTCATACCCTGAAATGGACTTGAAATGGCTTCAATGACGGAAGCAAGGTTCAGATTAGCATCATCAGGTTTCTGTGACAAAAACATGAGCGTTTCTTGCATAGAAGAGATGGCCATCGTTAATCCAATAAAGGTACCAAGAATACCAATGATGATAGAAGTCGGTGGCAGCTGTTGCATGAATCGCATCATTCCACCTGCAGGTACACGAGCAAACCCGAAAAGCGGAACTGATTCTTTGAAAAAGTGTTTTTCAATCAGTGCTTGAGTATTAACTGGTGAAACCCCTGCTAGATGATAAGTCGTGTATTCTTTCATAACGTTTTGAATCCATGGGGCGGTATGGACACTTGTCTCTTGCTGGACTTCTGCATTTTCAATATCTCTTAGCCACCGTTTCATTTGAAGACTTATTTGAATGGTGGCTGTTATTCCAAAAATGGCCAGAAACCCAATAATAAAGAGAACGATACTTGTGACGTTCAGCATATATTCACCTCCGCTTTGTATATATGTATGTCCTTTTTTATCAGAACTTTCTTCCTTTCTAACTAACGAACCTGACGGAATCGATTATTGATGATAATTGTCGGAAATCATATTTTTTATAAAATATTTAGGTAATTTAGTAAAAAAGGTTTACAAAGTGGAAAGTGATGGATATACTTACCTATGAAATCAAATTTGAAAAAAGGAGGTCGAACAGAATGATGAAGAGTCTGATGAACACCAAAGTAGCTGTAACTGAATATGTAAATTTTGTTCGACCAGCGCCTCGATAAGAGGAATCCTTTTTTACTAACGGATTGAAAAGCCGCAGGTCGACGCCTGCGGTATTTCTATGCTTTTTTAGCCGCGGGCACATGACCTGCGGCTTTTTGTGTCCAAAAATTGAGAGGAGGAAAGATAATGAACGTAAGAACGAGGAAAGAAAAGGAACACCAGAGGAGAAAATGGGTCCCCTGATCATTTAATAAAGAAGGGAGGTCGTTAACATGTTGTCATTCCACTTAGTGATCATAACCAGAGTGAAGAGTGTCTTTAATCGAAGCCTATCTTCCGAACTCCATCAGCGCTCAATTAAAAATCGTTTGGAACAAACTGAAGCCAAACGAAACCGCGCTTCGATGTGGCTGTCCTAATCTAAAAAATAAAGGAGAAATGATCATGTTAACGATTCATTTAGTATTTGTCACAATTGGTATTCGTGTACATGAAAAAACACTAAGAGAAGAAGAGCATTATTTAAATGTAAAAGGGCACATGGCTTGTCAAGCTGAGCGGATAGCCGAAAGTCAGCCCTGGTTGTATTAATTCAAAGAAAAGGAAGGATGAGGACAATGATGAGAGCTCCTAATCAGTTAGCTATTCAAGAATGGATCACAGTAGAGAAAGGCTTGACCTGAAGGGATTTTAAAGGAAAGGAGTGGAGTGGAATGACTTTAAATCTATTGTTTGCAACCATCACGATTTCAATCAAGCGCAATCGGAAATCGCTTGAACAGGAGTTGGACGGTATCCGAAGAAGAAATCTGATCGAAGCAAACGAATATAAACAGAGCTTCTATATCCATCGTTAATTTGAAAGGCAGGGGCTTCCCTGCTTTTTTACATAGAAAAATTAAATGATAGGAACGTCGAGAAGCGCATCGTCTTCGCTTTTCAGATCTAGCTACGCCTCGCAGAAACTCCGATATTTCACTCATTCATAGGAACACAAAAAACGTGTTCAAATTGAATGCCTCCAGTGCCTGCCGGGTCTAATCGGCCACTTTCGCTTTTCGTGATCCAGCTACGACTCGCAGAAACTCTGATATTTCACTCTTTCACAGGAACACAAAAGCGTGTTCCCGTTCAAGAGCTCCAATATCTCCGTTTCTAAACGCTCGTCTTCGCTTTTCTCGTTAGTTTTTAAAAAAGGTTGAATGGGTATTGATAACTAGAGCAGAATGTATAAAATAAAAAGAGTGGTAAGAAAAGGAGTGTTATAGAATGAGAGAGCTTCAGAAAGAAATTGTGGATGAGCTTGGGGTAAAGCCATCGATTGATGTGAATGAGGAAGTTAGCAAAAGAGTGACTTTTTTAAAGGATTATCTTAAAAAGAGTGGGATGACGGGGTTTGTTCTCGGGATTTCAGGCGGTCAGGATTCTTCTCTAGCTGGACGATTCGCACAGCTTGCAGTTGAAGAGTTGCGTGAGGAAGGAACGGATGCTTCATTTATTTCTGTGCGTCTTCCGTATGGCGAGCAGAAGGATGAAGAAGATGCACAGGCTGCTTTGAAATTTATTAAACCAGATCATACCGTAACAATTAATATTAAGCCTGCGGTTGATGCTTCAGTTTCAACTTATCTTGAAGCAACTGGCAATGACCTTACGGATTTCACTAA